>CAMBDS010000008.1 GCA_945865405.1 Caldithrix abyssi DSM 13497 | reverse complement strand
GAAGACGACTCACCAGAAATCATTGCGAATCCAATCCCCGCTGCTAATACAAATGCAAGGGAATTGTCGGGTCTAAGTCTTAGTGGAAGTAGTCGTTCCATTATAGAAGCAGGTCGAAATTTGTTATCAAGATCTGGTGCTTCAAGAATTGGAGTCTCTTCCCAGACTTTTAATTTCTCTACAGCAAATAAAAACAGTAGCGCCGCGGAAGATACCACACCTGCTGACAAAGCGATCTCACTCCATGAAGGCAGATAGAACGGTGCTCCGATCCTGATCTGGGCAAGACCTCCTACCGAAATTCTATTCAACACAAACCCAACAACAGCCATTATCGCAATTGACCATTGTCCAATCACCGAATTGCGAATTTTTTTGATGAAGAGCAAGATCATTGGAATAATGGTTGAAAGTGCTATTTCGATCCAAAACAGCTTTACCTGCCATTCAGGTCCACTAAGAAAGCCAAGTTTATCGCGGAAAGCTAAATCGAGAAATCGGATGACCAGAAACAGCATCAACACCCAGCGCGCTCCCGCTCCAAGTTTGGCGATCAATTTTGTCTCCGGTTCTCGTTTATAGAGATAGCTGGTAATCAAACCTTCAAACGAGACCATCATAAGTCCAAGAGCGATGGCTGATACGAAAAAGAGAATAGGCAATATTGGAGAATACCAAAGCGGATGCAGCCGATAAGGCATAATCAGAAACAGTGATCCGATCGACGACTGATGCAAGGTCGATAATGCAATACCAACAATGACCAATGGCAACCTGATTCGAATCATAATAGCCCTAATACGAGCATATCTGCTTGCAGCTTCAAACGGTACCGGACTGAATTCCAACGCCAATACCGTTGTGTAAAGCATCACGCACCAGGCAACTTCGAAAAGTACCGAATGATGTTGCCAGTTAACCATCGGTCGCCAGATGTGCCACGGCAAACCAAGATCGAACAACAATCCTATTATTACAGCGATGTAACCGAGGAATGCCGTTAAGACCGCCGGACGTACAATTGGATGAAATTCATCCCGCTTAAAGATGTACACCGTTGCTGTAATGACAAACCCACCGGCGGCAAGTGCAACGCCACCCATAACATCAAATCCTATCCAAATTCCCCATGGAATTCCATCCGACAGATTTGTAGTAGCGCCGAGTCCGAACATCAACCTTGCTACGGCGACTGCTGCACCTAAGCCGCAAATCGACCAGAGCAATCTCTTGAATTTGGCAATCCTTGTCATCGATTGTCTCCTTCTTGAGACTTGTTATCTGCATTCTTCTTAGCATCTTCCTCGCTTTTAATTCGTCGTTTTATGATCCAGTGCAGTCCGGTCATAAATACTCCCATTCCAAGAAACGCAAAGGGCACAGCCTCCATTGCAGGAGCTGTCAATTCTGGCATAGGATCATTACTCAGGTTTTGGCCGTAAGTGAGAAAACTAAGATCAAAACTTGAGAGATAGATTACGCTTGTGCCACCGACTTCACTTTCACCCCAAATCTTATTGATGTAAAGATTTGGTTTGGCGGCGATTCGATCTCGCGCCTCTTTCAAAAGTTCATCACGCTCTCCAAAAATAGTCGCACCAGTCGGACATGCGGATGTACATCCCGGCAGTTCACCCTTTTCCACACGACTATGACAGAGGATGCACTTGGTGACAGTAGGAACGCGACTCTTCCAATCGTAACGAGGGATGCCAAAAGGGCAAGCCATCATGCAATACCTGCAACCCATACACCGGTCTTTATCATAGGTGACTGCTCCCGTTGGTTGCTTTTGAAGCGCCGCAACGGGGCAAACAGAAACACAAGCAGGTTTAAGGCAATGTCTGCACTGTTTCCTGACGAATCCTTCTGACTTTTCAAGAACCGACGTCCAATTTCGGGCAGACAGCCCGTCCTCTAAAACCCAGCGACGCGGGTATTCCTGATCAAGACTATTCACCTTCTTGCAGGCGATTACGCACTCTCTGCAGCCAATGCATTTTGTGATATCAGTTAGAATTCCTTTCATGATTGTTCACCTCCGCCAATTGTTGCTCTCCAAATTGGGTCTGCGAATCTCCCGAATCGGAGTCCCATTTTACTAAAGTAATTGGAAATTGGAATAATAATGAGATCGACAAGGCTACTAAAGCCGATTGCCAGCATTAATAAATTTCCAACCCAAACGTGAAGAAGCATTGATGTATAATAAGCTGTTGGGGAAACGGATCCGTTCACGCAAATGTAACCTGTGAGGAAAGGAATAAAGACAAACATGGGGCGGGCAAATGCTGCTCCGCGTCCATTTTTGGCATGACTCCAAAGTCGGACAGCCACCATAATTGGTGACAGGAAAATGACGATAAGTGTCAACCTATCAGCAATCGTTTGCGGCAACTCCCACCAGGAAAATCCAACACCTTTTTGCCACTGGATCACGTGTGCAGCTACAAAGAGTGGAACGATGATGACCGCAAGGTAGAAAATCGTTTCAAATAGTGCTCTAATTGATTTGCTCCAAAATAATTGCGGTAACGCATCGACTTTCACAAATTGTTCAGTCGGATTTTCATTTGCTACTGAGCCTGATAATAATCTGATTGAACGCTTCATTCCGAGAATAAAAGCGATTCCAAATATTCTTAACAACCCAAGGATCATCAGCACAAAAGAGAGGCGGAACATCGGTCCCTTCCCAAATTCAATCCAAGTCTCCATATCGACCTCGTTCGTTTTATTGTTAATTAACATAGAGCTAATTACGTGCCATTTTTCACAAGCCATACTATTTGATTCGATTATGAGGGATTCTCAACTCTTGAGTAATTTGCCTCATTGTTGCGGAGAGAGACTCAAACCAAACGTTAGTAAACTGCTAAAAATTGTCGAATGGACGTTTGGCTGAAGATAACGGTTTGGTTACATTAGTTGAAGACCTACCGTGGTCAAGGCAAATCAATTTTAGTAGTATCAAAAGGCAGGCGACGCTATTCTGCACGACTCCCCTCTTCTTGCAATCGACTCAGCCACCTCCTTCTGTTCTGTCGCAGTTTCAGGTAGCGATGGTGAAGTAAGATTCCGTTCGACCAGAACCGACCGTCATCATAACGAGGTGTTGCACCTGCTCGTCGAAGCGGCACTTGCAGACGCAAAAGTACTCTGGTCGGAGCTTACTGCAATAATTGTCTCAATTGGCCCCGGATCGTTCACCGGGCTAAGGGTTGGAGTCTCGTATGCTAAAGGGGCTGCGCTTGCGCTTGGGATTCCTGTCGTACCGGTCTCGACGTTGACTTTGCTCGCCAATACTTTGAAAGAAAGAAACCTGCCACCCGGTCGGTATATGCCATTGATCCCGGCAAGGAAGGGTGAGGCTTTTGGCCAAATGTTCCGCCTGGAGCCCAATGAAGTCACTGCTGAGGATGAGCCTTTTCTGGTCGATCTGGAGACTGCATCGAAACACGCAAGGGCAGGAGTTTTGTTGTTCGGTGAAGGTGCAGAGCAATTCGCAGATCAGTTGAAGGCAGAGTACCCACAGGGCAAACTGTTGATGGATCTGATCCCATCCCCGACAGTTTTACTCGAATTAGGCAGGCAATTACTTCGCGATGGAAACCATTTTCCTGCCGCCTCCGATATCGAGCCGCACTACCTTAAAGAATTCACCGTCAAGTCATCGATAGTATCACGTTAACGAATTATTGTTGGATTAGAATTCACTATGCCCAAATTTTCCACGCTCGCTGTCCACGCTGGAGCTGAAGAAGCGGGTCAATACGGACCCGGAACCACACCGATTTATCAAACGACGACCTTCCAGCTAACTGATGAAGTTTATAAAGGGATGCGTGAGGGTAAATCTCGTGATGTGCTGATCTATACCCGCTACGACAACCCGACCGTCCGGGCGGTTGAGCGCAAAATCGCCGCTCTGGAGGGAGCCGAGGATGCCCTCGTGTTCGCCTCTGGTATGGGTGCTATTTCGTCAGCGTTGGAAGCGTTTTTGAAGGCTGGGGACAGGTTGGTTTGCGCCGAAGATCTCTATGGGCTTACGAGAGTTTTGGTCACAGGACGTTTACCCGCATTGGGGGTCGAGGTGGAAATAGTGCCAACGACCGACAAAAACGCCTGGAAAAAAGCCCTCTCGCGACCGGCGAAAGTCGTCTATTGCGAAGGAATTTCAAACCCGCTGCTGAAGCTTGCAGATCTTGAAGTGATAGCCAATTTTGGTCACCGTGCCGGAGCTATTGTTATGGTTGACAACACATTCGCTACTGCCTACAATTCAAGACCGCTTGAACAGGGATTTGATATTGTTTTGCACAGCGGCTCAAAATATCTGGCGGGTCACTCTGATCTGATCTGCGGAGCCGCAGCAGGACGTAAAGAGATGATGCACAAACTTTGGGATAGAAGATTGATGGGAGGGGCTTGCCTCGATCCTCACGCAGCATTCTTGATGGAACGTGGGATAAAGACAATGTCGATTAGAGTTGAGCGACAAAATGCAAACGCCCTTCAAGTGGCATCTTTCCTTGAAGGGCATCCTAATGTGGAGTGGATAACTTATCCAGGACTGGCATCCCATCCGCAGAATGCACTGGCTCAAAGGCAGTTTAGCGGTTTCGGAGGGGTGGTTACATTCGCAACGGCAACAGATGAATCCGCGCTAAAGCTTTTGCGGAAAATGCGTTTGATAAGCGAAGCGACGAGCCTCGGCGGAGTTGAAACAGTGGCTTCGATGCCGATGAACACGTCTCATGTTAGAATGAGCGAAGCGGAAATGCGCGCCATCGGTATTCGCCCAGGGATAATTCGACTATCACTCGGCATTGAGGACTGCGAAGATGTTATCGATGATCTGAAACAGGCTCTTTCTTAAAAGCCGTTTTATACTCGAGCAGTTCTTCTTGTTAGACGATTTTCCCATTCTCAATTTCATCGGCCGAATCGACAACTTCATCGAATGGAGCAATTACAGTCGGTGATGGAATCGGTTCATGCATTAGATCCTCGTGCTCACCCTCAAACCTCGCAATGCCACCATTAAATTCCCGACGGGGGTAGTTGGACCTGATCAGGCAATCCTGGATAAAAGCTTGATCAAGGTTGATGTGGCCGTCGCCTTCGTTGCGGAGTTCAACGGATCCGCCCATTTGGAACGATGCAATGTAAACGTTCGATCCGAGGTCTTTGGCAAATCGTACTGCATAGATATAGTCAGAATCTCCGCTGACAAGGATAATCCCCTCGCAAGCCTTCAGTAACCCGAGTCGGATCATATCGACCGCGATCTGAACGTCGATACCTTTTTCTGTCGGGAAGAACTGAGAAGAGAACCCTTGTTCGTTCCGCAACCGGTGATAGACCAGATGACCTAACTTAAGCGTGATATTCGGAGTTGCGCGAAGGTTATCGAAAAACTTTTGCTGTCGCTGAAAACCGAGCGGATCGATGGTTTTCGAAACATGCGCATTATAGTAATAAATTCTCAGAAGCTCTCCCGAGACCGCTTCACAGAGCTTCAGACCTAATTTTCGGAAGTCAACATCGGTGCGATTGAAATTTAACTGGCATCCTTTGTAGAAATTATTTCCGTCTATCAGTATTGCAATTCGATTCATTATATGACGACCTTTCAATATATGGAATTCAATAACGTAATTTATTTATTGACCAAGCCGTTGACCTGGTAATTGATTCGTGCAGGGATTTGGTAATTTGCGCAAGAAAACTAAATATGGTAGTGACTAATTAACAATATCATAACTGATATCGACATTCTCGCTTTTGCCGTCAGTATCAATATTTGCCCCAACTTTGTCAGCACATCAGATTTCGAGTTGATAGACTCAATATAAAACAGTCTTCAGGAAGTCGCATCGATTCGGGTCACAATAACCATGCAAATAACAATTACTAAAGTAAATTGGAAGTTACCTTTTATTTTACCTGCCCAAGATTAAACGAATCGCCGGTCAGGACCGTTTGATATTTTCTTTTAGATATGCACAGTTTACTTAAGCAGATCTCCAGCCAGGAACCATTTGTCGCGCTAAATTCAGCCGCATGCGACACTGATTCGATAATTATAACAAGTTTTCTCCCGCCATCACTGGCGGCTTTTGGTGCTGCAAGCCTTTACTCCAGATTAAAAGTCCCTTTCATTGTCATCACGGCCGGCCCTTCTGCTGCAGAAGAGATGCTTGCTGACCTCACCACACTATATGGTGAGAATGAGGTCGTTCTTCTTCCCCCTTTCAAGCAACACCCGTTCGATACATCACCTCTCGCCTCTGGCCCCCGTAATGAGCGTACCGAAGCCCTTCTTCGACTTTTATCAGAAAAAGCACCGTTTGTCGTTATCCCTGCAGAGTCACTACTCGAAATCGTTCCGGGACGTCAATGGCTCCAAAAGAACACTTTGACGTTAAAGAAAGAGGACGACTATCCAAGATCGTTGCTTCTATCCAATCTGTTTGAAGCAGGTTACGCTAGAGAAGGTGTTGTCGATACCCAGGGCCAATTCGCAATTCGCGGGATGTTACTCGATCTCTTCGCAGTCGGTCAGGAGAAGCCCGTTCGTATCGAGTTTGATGGAGATCGAATCGCCTCACTCCGCCGGTTTGACCCGACAAATCAAAGGACTGAAGGCGAAATAGATGTCCTCTCAATTTTGATGGGCAATGACGCTGAAGGCGACAACTCCAGTTTTTTTGATCTCCTTGCCCCCAATACTCTCCTTTTTTGGAGCGACCCCCACGAAATTGACAACCGCCTTAACAATTTTCTTGATCGAGCAAATTCAGTTTTTGGCAAAAAGGCGGCTGAGGAAAACCTTCATCCGTGGTTACGCTTTAAGTCTCCGGAAGAAGTCCATTTCGCGGCTCGCAGTTTCCGATCAGTAAGAACTGGTGGCGCTGGACGCTCGCACAAAGCTGATATTAACTTCGACGCCAAACCACCGATTCCCTACATAAAGGGGCTTGACGAGTTCGGGAACTACGTCAGGCGCTACGTTGATCGTGGCTATCAGGTCTGGATAACAGCTGAAAATAAGGGCGAACAGCATCGGATCGATGAGATTCTGAGTGACGCTGAACTGCTACAAGTCGCAACCACCATACCGACCCTTTCGCACGGCTTCGTCGCCAACTATCCTAAAATCGCAGTCCTTACAGGCCATGAGTTACTGGGCAGGAGACGTGTCGCAACCCGTCGAGCGAGATTTCGCAGGCGCGCTGTTGTGTTTGACCGTTCCTCACTTAAGAACGGAGATCTTGTCGTTCACGCCACTTATGGCATCGGGCGATACGAAGGAATGCAGACACTCAAGGTTCGCGGTCAGCCGATGGAATGCTTGCGAATAGTCTATCAGGACGACATCGTCTTGTACGTTCGCGTCGATCAGTTCAATCTTGTTGAAAAGTATCTTGGTGCAGAAGGCTCGAGGCCGCATCTCTCGCGAATTGGCACAAATGAGTGGCAACGGACCAAAACGCGAACGAAAAAAGCGCTTGCTGACATGGCGGACGAGCTGATTAAACTCTACTCAAAGAGGAAAATTGCCAAGGGTCACGCCTTCTCGCCCGATACTCACTGGCAAACGGAGATGGAGGCCTCTTTCGACTTCATCGACACCCCCGATCAGGCAATTGCCTCAGCTGAAGTAAAGGCGAACTTGATTGAAGAGAGTCCGATGGATCGTCTACTCTGCGGTGATGTGGGATTTGGCAAAACAGAAGTTGCTGTCCGGGCGGCATTTAAGGTTATTCAAGACAACTTCCAGGTTGCGGTGCTGGTACCTACCACTATCCTCGCGCAGCAACATTATGAAACATTCAATTATCGGCTTGCCCCCTACCCTGTCCGTGTTGAGGCACTCTCCCGATTTCAAAGTGCTGCCGCTCAAAAAGATATTATCGCCGATTTAAAGGACGGTAAGGTCGATGTTATTATTGGCACCCACCGAATCCTATCGAAGGACGTAGAGTTTAAAAAGCTTGGTCTCGTGGTAATAGATGAGGAGCACAGGTTTGGCGTCAGACACAAGGAGCGCCTGAAACAGCTCCGTACCAATGTTGATATCCTGACGATGACCGCGACTCCCATCCCAAGAACATTGCACCTCGCGCTGATGGGCGCTCGTGACACATCCCAGATTAATACGCCGCCGGTAGATCGATTGCCGATTATCACAGAGGTTCACGCATGGTCGGAGGAGCTAATCAGGGACGCCGTGCTACAAGAGATTGACCGAAATGGACAGGTCTTTTTTCTTCATAATCGCGTCGAGTCGATCTTTGGCATCAAGAGCCTGATCGAACGATTGACTCCTGGGGTCAGGTGCGCCGTTGCCTATGGTCAGATGCAAGGTGCACAACTTGAAAAAATCATGATCGATTTCATGAATCAGCAATACGATGTGCTAATCTGCACAACTATTATTGAATCGGGTATCGATATCCCTAACACCAATACTTTAATCGTCAACCGGGCGGATAAGTTCGGTCTGGCTCAGCTTTATCAACTCCGTGGCAGAATAGGCAGATCGAGCCGTCAGGCTTATGCCTACCTATTGACCCCACCGAGAATGGACATGACAGGTGACGCCCGACGACGACTTGCAACTTTGGCTGAATTGACCGAGCTTGGCAGTGGAATGAAGATCGCATTGCGCGATCTGGAAATTCGTGGCGCGGGAAACCTGCTGGGCGCTGAGCAGAGTGGCTTCATAAATGCTGTCGGCTTCGACCTCTATACCAAATTACTGGAAGAGGCGGTGCAGGAAGTCAAAGGCGAACAACCAACCGTCAAATCATCTTCCGATGATATTCAAGTTGACTTTGAAGGCTCCGCCCTCATTCCCGGAGATTACATCGAGGACGGCGATTTGCGTTATGACTTCTATCGTCGCATCGGATCAGCAGATAAAATGGATCTGGTCGATTCAATCTCTGAAGAACTATATGACCGATTCGGCAATCTTCCTGAACAAGCAAGGAACCTGATCGATTTGATTAGGTTAAAGATATTAGGTCGCAAGCTTTGCTTCTCCAAGATCATTCTCTACGACTCCTATTTATCGGCAACTCTCCAACTTCCTGAAGACACAAAAACAGGTCAACAGATAATTGGCACAATCGTTGCCAAAGCTGATCCTGAGCAGGTCGAGTTCAGAATGGTGAAGGGCGTTGACATGGTATATCGATACCCAAAAGGAGATTCCTTAAGAGAAGCGCTTAGATTCTTGCAACGCTTAACCCGATAGGGTATATTTCAAGATTAAACCATTTCGAGGGTGATACGGGTGTACCGTATATCGAATTCGACCATCGCACAAGCGAATACGTACAGAAATTTGTAAGAGGACTTTTCATGACGCCATCCGTCCGTCAATTTTTATCAATTATCCTGATTACCGCATCGGCATTTTATTTTGCAGGTTGCAGTTCGAAGGTGAAGGATACCGACATCATAGCGACTTGGGGTGATACCTCAATGACAGTCGCGCAGTTCAAGGATTGGATGTATGTCCGGTTCCGGAACGAAGCACAGGCTTCCAAAGAACCTGTGGAAGGTCGCTTCATGATTCTGAACGAGTATGTAACTCGAGACATTAAGTTGCTCGAGGGCCGCAGACTTGGCTTCGATAAACGTGAGGATATAGCCAAAGAATACACAACCACCATGGAACGTCGTGCAGTCGAACTGCTCTACAATGAGCAGATTAGAGATAAAACCTTTACTGACCAAATGGTGCGCGATTGGTTTTCAAAGGATAACGAGGAAGTCCGAGTAAGGCATCTACTCATCGAAATTCCCGATGGTACTCTTCCTGCCGATACACTCCCATACCGCAAGCGTATCGATGACATATATCAGATGACAAAAAGCGGTACTGATTTCATAAAACTTATCGATCAATTCACCGAAGATCAATCTGTTGACCCCAAGGCTCACGGCGATCTCGGATTCTTCCGTTGGGGCAAAATGGTTGATGAATTTCAGGATTCCGCCTGGAAATTACGGCCGGGCGAAATTTCTCCTCCCACAAAAACTCGTTACGGTTACCACCTGATCCAGATGATCGAAAGACGCCCAACTACGATTGAGTATCGAACTGCTCACATTCTCGTTAAAGTCAATCGCAAGGATGCTCCACCAGAGACTCTACTGGCTTACGAACGTGCTAAAATGATCTTCGAGGAAGCCAAAAAGTCGGGCGCTGATTTTTCGGCAATCGCAAGAAAATACTCTGAAGACGAACGAACATGGACGGATGGCGAAGTTGGCTGGGTTCCAAGAGGGACTATGCCGACTGAGTTCTGGCAGGCTGCTTTTAAGATGGATATAGGTCAGATTTCTCCGCCTGTTCGATCCTACAAGGGCTATCACATCATCAAGCTTGAGGAGCGGAAGGATGCCTCCCGTACGATTGAAGACCCGGAAATCCGCAACGACGTCTATGCAGCACTCGAACGAATTTACCGGCAGGATCTTCAAGCTTCCGCAGAACTCTATATGGATTCTGTCAAGCGAGCGAATCATTATGAGATTAACCCCGAAGTGGCAAGCACCCTGTTAAGAATACTCGGCGATAAATCTGCTCCTCAGAACATGAATCTGTTTAGCAACCTTACGCCGGAACAGAGGGAAAGTTTGATCGTTCGTGACGATCTGGGCGGGATAAAGGTTCAAGCATTGGTCGATATGTACGGTGATCATCGCTTCCCGCCACAATACCGTAATGAAGTCTCGTTCATCGAAGAGTTGATCGAACCGATGCTGATGCCGAAGTATCTTACCAAAGCAGCAAAAGATTTGGGATATTTCAATCGCAAAGAGTCAATCGAAGACGCAATGCGCGCACTCGATAACGCCATACTCCCTGCTGTCGAAAAAGAGATGGTCTTTGATCGCTCTTCACCGACCGAAGAACAGATGCAGGCATACTACTCTTCAAACATCGATAAGTTTTCCCAGGCGGAAACTCGCACCGCATTTGAGATTATGGTTGATGACAAAGTTCTTGCAAATGACTTGCTCGGACGTATAAAAGGCGGTGAAGACATCTCTGCGCTTGCTCGCCGCTATACGATGCGCGCAAAAGTAAGAGGCTTCGGCGGCCGACTCGGTCCTTTCACGGCTGGCGAATACGGCACTGTAAGCCAAAAAGCATTCCAGATGAAAATTGGCGAGATCGCAGGCCCTATCGAAGCTGATCCCAAGACCTGGTCGATCTTGAAACTTTCTGAAATCACACCGAAATCCGTAAGGTCCTTTGAAGATGCCAAGATGCAAATCGAAGGCGATGTCCGATTTGCCCAGCAGAAGGATATCCAAACCAAATGGGTTGAGGATATCAAAAAGGCATACGACATGAAGATCAATGACCAGATGGTGCGTGCTGTATGGCCAATAGTCGAGCCACTTTCCAAGGAAGTCGAGAAGGAAAGGAAAAAGTGGAAAGACGATCGCGTCGAACTCGCCAAAAAGAAGGCTGCCGAAGATCGTATCAAGCTCAAGTTGACGCCGAATTCCGAGCAACAGTTTACTACCAAAGAAGGCAAGCAAGTCAAGGTGAAGATTGGTGAACCCCGATATGTCGACAAAGATGGCAAGGAGATGGATGGTGCCAAATCCAATCTTAAATTGACACCTTCGGCAAAAGGAGATGGTTCATCAAACCCGACGATAAAGCTAAAACCAAAAGGTTCCGGCAATGCTGCCGATCCAAAAACTCCACCCAGCCCCCGGTAATCACTCTTGACAGTCTCCGGAATGAAACGCGCCGCCGTCCATTTTGCATGGGCGGCGGCACTCTTAAGCCATTCTGGAACAATGGGATGCAAATCCAAGCCAGCACCTCCTGTTGCCATACTTGCAAGAGTTGGCGAAAAGATACTTTCGGATGAGGAAGTAAAGGCATGGGAGAGTTATCTGCCAAACGACAAGTTGACTCCCGAATTGCGCTCAAGTTTTATTCGTAACTGGGTCGAAAAAGAGTTGCTTGTCAACGCGGCTCGCGAACGAGGTTTGCAAGACGACCCATGGGTAGAATCAAGAGTTGATGAAATTCACCGCGAACTATTAACGGCTCGTCTTCTCGAAGTGGATGCCGCTACTCAACCACCTCCTTCAACCAAAGAGATCCTCGAGTACTATAACCGTCACGCCAACGAATTTATTTGGAAGAACCTACATCTCGATGTAACCTATTGGCGAGCACAAGCCCGTGCTCCGCTCGATAGACTTCGGGCCAATATCTCACAAAATCGTCCGTCTCCACTCTTCCCAAGTGAAATTGCAACTATTGATAGCGGACACTTCGAGATCGATGACCCCTCCTTAGCCGACCCTATCGCTTTAAAACACTTCGGTTGGATGGGCGCCGGGCAACTTGGCTACCCGGTGTTGATTCGCGGAACTCATTGGATGTTCAAAATGGAACGACGGGATGAGGCGGGCACCGTGCAAAAGCTGGAGGATGTCATTGATATTGTTAGTTCAAGACTGGCGGAATCTGCCAGACTCGAACGACGTAACCAAATTGTCCGAACTTACGCCGAAAAGTATCGAAAAGAGGGGCGGCTTCAGTGGATCGAATCGGGTGTTGACACTGCATACAACCAGCATTAAGTTAAGATTTTCGAGATCAAAACAATGAAATTAAAACGAAGTACGATATTCTATTTACTGATTTTAGGGTATCTCTCTCTTTGTCAACAAGCACTTTTCGCACAGGAAGTCATCGATAGTATCTGCGCAATCGCTGACGAAGAGATTATTCTCGAATCCGAAGTCGGCTACGGTATAAGCTCCGTTATCCTCGAAAAAGGGATTAAGCGCCCCACCGATGAACAACTCTCGGTGATTCGCTCCCAGGTTCTGAACGCTTATATTACACAGAAGATTTTGCTGGCTCGCGCTGATGAAGAATCCCTCTTTGTTGAGGATAGGCAAGTTGATAAAGAACTTGGCCGTAAGTTCGAGCAAGTGGTCAATCAAGTCGGTGGTGAAGCAAAACTGGAAGAGTACTTCGGGCGGCCAATCCGCCAGATAAAGCGGGAGATGCGCAAGGGAGTCATGGAAGGCCTTCTGATTGACCTCGTTCGCAGAAAACACCTCGTCGCGGCTCAGGTCCGCAGGCAGGATGTTATCGCCTTTTACGAACTGCATAAAGCAGAACTGCCGGTTCAACCTGAACGTGTGCAACTCTCGCACATTCTGATCGAAGTGAAACCTTCTGAAGAAGCTCGTCGGATGGCGCGTGAAAAAATCATGAAGGCGATGTACCGACTCCAGGAAGGCGTCGAGTTCGATTCAGTAGCAATGGAATTTTCGGAAGACCCCTCCGCTGAGTTCGGCGGAAAACTTGGATTTACGAATCGAGGTGACCTCGTCTCGTCCTTTGAAGAAGCAGCATATTCTTTGGAACCGGGCGAAGTTTCAACTGTCGTAGAGTCACCTTTCGGCTTTCACATTATACGTGTGATCGAACGTCAGGGCGAAAGGATCTCTACCCAGCACATTTTGGCGAGATTGACCGCGAACGACGACGATTGGGTGAACACCAACCACTTTGCAGCCGATCTCTTTGACAGTCTGAAAAATGGCGCTGACTTTGCCACTCTCGCTGTCAACCACTCAATTGATAATGCCTCGAAAGATAAGGGAGGCAAACTCGATCTTATGCCTGTCGAACAACTGCCCGACGACTTCAAAACCGCGATAATCGGCAAATCTAATGGTGACTTTGTCGAACCCTTTCGTACCGAATTTGGCATCCATATCTTACGAATAGACAACCTAATCCCTGCCCACTCACTTACACCTGAAACCGACTGGGAACTGCTCGAACAGTATGCTCTCAATTTCAAGAGGGAAGAACAGTTTCAGAATTGGGTTAAATCCCAATGGAAGGATCATTACATCTGGCCCGAGTCACTCCGTGAATTAGCCAATAATTGAGGACGGTCACACAGAATGTAATAATTTGCACCTTAATCAGCTAACTTTTTCCGTTAGTGTGATTTGAACTTACGTATTGCTGGGAGTATCGTATTATATTGTAGTTCGGCTGAAAGAGGCTCTATCGAGTTCAAACAACAAAACCCAAGCACAGCGGAAATTCTCATGCGTACCCCTACTTCTATTATACTCGCAAGCATATTTATTGCTAACACTATCTTTGCAGATAGTAATGTCCTTTCGCCACTGTCGGCTTCTTCATCGCAGGATCGACATCTACAAATTATTGCTCGTGGTCCAAACGGCCTTTCTCTTTCAGCAGACCTGAGCGACATCACGATCTCTTCGACAAATTCCAACGACTTACCAATCGATCTTGAAGGCGAGGGCCGTATCGGCCTTCCCGGTTACCCCGACCTCCCGGCAATTACCCGACTTTTTGTGATCCCTCCGACAGGAAGTTGCGAGGTCTCCTTTAGCGCGTCAGATCCAAACCTAATTTCTGATACTCCCTTCTTGATATTCCCCGCTATAGACGGAGAGGGAAACCAACAAATTACTCCTTCCCAAAGCTTTCTCAGTACCAATTCTTTCTGGCCGGAACAACTTGTCCAACTCGACGAGCCTGTCATCATGCGTGGCGTTCGCATGGTGCGAATGACGATTTACCCTGTTCAGGTAAATCCAGTAACCGGAGCAGTTCGCAGTTACGACAATATTGATGTCGAACTCAAGTTTAACAACAGCTTTGGTCAAAACCCTGTAATCAATCCTGATAGACCGCGACCCTCTGGAACAGCTCTTAAGATGATCCGCTCGATAGTGGCAAACCCGGAACTCATTCGGGATCAAGTTGTCCAGAAAGGTGCTTTCGTTTACGTGATTCCTAATTACAATGGAGTTGCCGCGGCTATTCAGCCACTGGTTGAGTTGAGAAGATTGCAAGGTTATCCAACTGAAATCATTACAGTCGCCGCCAACGCAAGCAATGTTGATGTAAAAGACGCACTTCAAGACGCTTACGATAATTGGGAAATTCCCCCGGAGATCATTTGCATCATTGGAGAAGCAGACCTTCAAAGTGCAGATTTTATGATTGCGACCTGGGACGTTGGTCGTGCTTACATGTGGGAAACTGATTATAAATATGGACTGCTTGAAGGCAACGATTTATTGCCAGAAGCAGCAGTCGGTAGGTTGTCGGTCAGGAGTTTGAACGAGCTTCGCACCATCGTTGCTAAGGTTACAGGATATGAGCTAAATCCACCGCTTGACGACACAACCTGGTTTACCAAAGGTGCCGTCATGGCAAATGACCCACGCACCGGGTATTCTTCGATCTATTTACAGAGATGGGCTCGAAAATTATTGATAGAAGTCGGGTTCGCTGAAGTTGATACTTTCTTCTTTATTCACCAAAATCAAGAGTCCGATCACGACTTTGTGCGTCGTACAGTTAACGAAGGTATCAGCGTATTCAATTATCGCGGATGGGGTCAATTCAATGGCGCCTGGGTTGTCGGCGATGTTGGCGAATTACGAAACGACAGAAAACTGCCGCTGATGATCCTGCCGACCTGCAACACCTGCGACTTCGCCGATCACATCCTCTCGCCTCATTCATACGCCGAGGACTTCCTCTGGGCACAAAATGGCGGTGCTATCGGCACTATCGGCTCAAGCGGCTTCACCCACACAAACTACAATAACGTACTCGATGGCGGTATACTCAACAGCTTCTATCGCGACGGCATTTTCCCGATTGGCTGGGCGTTGAATCGTGGCAAGTTGGAACTCTATCGCCACTTTGGCGCATTCAATGACGTCCAGGACCCGCAAGTCCAAAACCTGTTGGTTTGGGAAGCCCATTGCTACCAATTCAACCTGATTGGAGATCCTGGTACAGAATTATGGACTGGTGTTCCCCATGAATTTTCGGTTAATATGTCAGACACTTTGATGCTTGGTGAACAGCACCTTTCAGTACAAGTTAGAGATTCCAGAGACAATTCACCAGTGTCTAACGCTGTCGTTACCTTGTTATTTAACGACGAACCGATTCGCGTAGTCAATTGTGATGCAAGCGGAAATGTGCTATTTACCTTTGAACCTAATGAATTGTCAGAAGGCGAATTGGTACTCGCTGTTTCGAAGCACAACATGATTACCAGCATCGACACAATTGCAGTGGTCCCGGCTTCGAATTTTATCGCCGCGAGCAGTGTTTTGGTCGATGACGATAACGCAGGTCGCAGTCGTGGAAACGGAAATCGAATTCCCAATCCCGGCGAGATGATCGAGTTACGGACTTACCTTTCAAATTTTGGCAATGAAGCACCAGATGGCGCACTTGACGCGGTATTGTCGAGTAATCGAGGCGACTACCAGATCGTCAATGGATCAGTTCACCTCAACGCAAGCCCGGATGCTGGGGATAGCGCGGTCGTCACCTTCCTCGTGCAGATCGGAAATTCAATCCAGAACAATCAACGGCTCGTATTTAACCTCACGACTACCGTTGACGAAGTTTCCTGGCTATCAACTATTTCATTGCAAACCGGATCGTTCGACCTTGAGTATGTGCGTCACGCCTTTACCCCCAACCCCTTCCGCCCCGGTGACACCGCCTGGGTCGATGTCACAGTTAGAAATACTGGCGGATTGACAAGTCCCCAACTGGTAGGCCACCTCGAGTCTTTGACCGCAGTCGTCAGCGTCTTTAACTCCCAAGCAGCTTTTTCCCCTGTATCTGTCGATGCCGCCGACTCGCTCGCAACGGCTCGCTTTCGCGTTTATGCTCACTCACTCACCGTCCCCGGCACTAAAGGTGAATTTATCCTCACCTTCGAATCTGAGGCTGGTCTTCGAGATACGACGACGTTTACTTATTCGATCAGTTCTCCCAACTCTGACACCCCATTCGGTCCCGATAACTACGGCTATGTATGCTTCGACAATACTGATGAAAGGTGGGATGTCTCCCCGGACTATGAGTGGATAGAGATCGACACCGCCCTCGGCGGCACTGGTCAAAATACAGATATCCGTGATCGTGGAAATGAGCAGGACTGGAGCGTTTTGATCGATCTTCCTTTCACATTCCAATACTACGGTGAAGATTTTCGTCAAGCCACAATTTGCTCCAATGGCTGGCTGTCATTCGGTGACGAATCGAAATTGGCTGACTTCCAGAACCGCCGTATTCCACCGGCATTAGGTCCAAGGGCTCAAGTTTGTGTATTCTGGGATGATCTGGTCAACTACATGGATCGGAATGGCGCTCAGATTGGCGGCGTTTTCTACAAATTCGACGAAGAGAACCATCGCTTTATCGTTGAATGGAGCCGTATGAGACGCTATATCGGCATGGAGGAAGATCGAATAAGAGTAGGTAGCGAGGAGACCTTTCAGGCAATCATATACGATCCTCAGCACTACCCCACCTACACAGGCGACGGTGAAATTGTATTCCAATATCGGGACATCAGTAATGACCCCGATGTTGATCCCGGTGAATTTGACACCCCTTATGCTACGGTCGGTATTGTCAACTTGAACGGGACCGACGGCATGGAATACACCTATTGGAACGCCTATCCCCTGGGTGCAGCGCCACTTGCCGACGGTCGCGCAATCAAATTCTCCACCAAGTTGATCGTCGTCGTTGGCTATGCCAAGGGAACGGTAATCGATGCCGAGACGCGTCAGCCCATACCAAATGCCGAAATTCGTGGTAGCAGAGGCTCATTCACAACAACTGACAGATCTGGTCAATATGTTATGAATAACATCTTGATTGGCGAGGACTATAACTTCACTGCTTGGGCACCCGGCTATAATGACTCAACTGTAAGCCAGATTGATATTGTCGAAGGCGATACTGCTACCTTGAATTTCGCGCTTCTCCATCCAACATTCACGATCTCGCACAACGAGATCTCGGATGCCATCAAGCCAGACTTCGGCGCAGATTACGACATTTCGATCCAAAACCGCGGAAATGGCTTTCTCGATTATGCTACAAAGCTAACTTACCCAGGGGTTGCGGAAGAAGGCAACTGGCCTCAAATCCTCAATACGAATGCCACCGTCGCCACTGGCGACAACCGTATTCAGTCCTTAGCGTACTTCAATGGTAGAATTTGGGTGGCTGGATCAAACAACAACACCAACCCTAATAAATTCTATCGATTCTCAGCCGATGGGACTTATAGGGACTTTATCGCTCAGCCGGGTAGCTCAAACTTCGGAATCAGAGGTACGACATCCGATGGCGAGTTCCTTTACGGCGGTGAAGGTGCCTGGATTTATCAGATGAATGCCAACGGCGGAATCGTCGATTCAATCCCTGGCCCGCTTGACCTGCAAAGAGCTTTGGCTTACGACAGCGAACTGGACGCTTTCTGGGTTGCCAATGGTCGCGACGACCAAATCGTACGAATCAACCGCGAGGGTGAAGTCACTGCCAGATTCGACCACGAGCTGGATGTAAACGGGCTTGCGTTCTTCTCTGACGATCCCGATGGATTCCCTCTCTATCTGTTGAGTCGGGATCGAACAAATCCTGGCCTTCAAGTACCGGAAGCACTGATTTCCAAGCTGAATCCGGAGACTGGCGAGATTCGGGTTGTTACTGTGCTTGACGGTGGCGTCGAAGATCGAGGCGGTGAAATCGAGATCACAAGTCAGTTGGACAGCCGGAAATGGGTTATGATCGCCGCCATGGCAAATCCCGCCGGAACAAGAATCTCGGTATATGACTTGGGGCCAAACACAACCTGGCTCTCATTTTCGCCGCGTTCTGGTCATCTCGATCCTCAGGAAGAATCAGCATTCCATTTAAGGCTTGATGCAACCGACCTGGACGAAGGTGAGTATGAGCTTATACTCCGGTTCATCCATAACGCAGCCGGACTGCGAACTGACATCCCGATCCAATTAACTGTAGATAACGAAGCAGCTGTAGGTGATTTGAACGAGATTCCGTACCAATTCTCACTTTCACCAGCATTTCCTAATCCCTTCAATTCGACAACCCTTATCCGATACTCAGTGGCTGATCACGGATTAACTGAGCTTGCGCTCTACGACCTGTCGGGACGTCAAGTCCAACTCCTCGAAAGCCGTGAGTTCCAGCCTGGTAACTATACAACCACGCTTTCAGCAGAAAATCTGCCGAGTGGCCTCTATCTGTTGAAACTGAGTTCCGGTACTTCACACTTGTCGATGAAGGTAGCACTAATCCGTTAGTGAGTCGCATCCATTACGGTAAAACAACAAGGGGCAGCCAATGGCTGCCCCTTGTGACTGATGCGGAAGACGTGGGGTTATTCCGCACCCGATTTGGAATCAAAGTTGATAGGCTTTGGTGCATCAGGATCCATTCGACCTGATGTTGATTGGCGAGTTTCACGATCTGTCTTCTGGTGCGCATATATCAACCCTACACCTACGATCAATGGCAACAGTGACCAAAGGAAACCGTCGTCACCCTGAACGAGACTTGATCCAAGCCATGCTATACCCAACGCGATCAGGATGATTGGCCATTTGTAAGGATTCTTCGCAACTTGTTCCTTTCTGGGAGGAACCGGGATACCCTTTTCCATTGCCAGCATCCGTTCCTCATGTTCCATCTTTGCCCGTTTCATCCTCGCTTGCGTTGTAAAGTAAACTACACAGACACAAGCGCCGAAAAAAGATATAGGTATTAAGATTTCATCCATTGTATTTCCCGGTATTTAGACGTTGACATGCTAAGAGTCAACGTCGATTTCTATTCTTGGTTCGAAGGTTAACCGCTTTAGTTTCGCCCTGTTCCCACCCTTCACTCGATTAGACTGCGCGTCTGGCGAAATGGTTACAAGTATCGGATTATTTTCTGTTCTTAGTACAATCTCACAATTTCAGATCTCATCACACTCCAACTTTCATATTGTCACTTGCGAATCGTTCAGTACGTAAATTATATTTGGATGGTGATCTGCGGCACCCTTTCTCTTTTTAAGACTTTCAGCAACATCGATGTAACATTCCAGACAATTTGTCAGTCTAAGAGAATAGTGGGGAGGGAATTGGCGATGTCGGAAGATAGGTGCAGAAATTTTCGACGAAGGAATATTCCTTAAGGAATACCGGCTTCAGCCGGAACAGGCATTTCGATCTCTAATGGATCACTTTCGTGACCGCGTCTTTCTCATGTGTTTACGGGTCGCCCCTGGACATGCTGAGGCAGAAGATCTGGCACAAGAATCTTTCATTCGTGTCTGGCGGGGGCTGGAATCCTTTCGAGGTGACAGCGCCCTCTCAACATGGATTTACCATATTGTCTGGAATGTTTGCGCCTCATATCTGGAGAAGAAAGGAAGAGCTTCCGATTTCATCCCCTACCGTGAAGAGGATGAAGAAGATGATGGCTTTTTCAGCTATTCTGCTCCAATCGACGATCAAGCATTTAAGAACTTTGAAAATCGTCAATTCATAACTGCTCTTTTAGCGCGACTTGCACCGGCTCAGCAGATGATTTTAACGTTGTACTATCTGGAAGAGCAATCCTATCAAGAGATTGCCGATGTGGTTGGCTGGCCTATGGGTACAGTCAAGGCCAATTTACATCGAGCCAAAGAGCGACTTCGCGCATTAGCATTTAAAGAACAAGGTCTATCAGGTTGAAAAAATTACGGAATATTGGAATCAAGACGGTAAACGGCAATGACTAATTCACCATTAGATTGCGTCAAGGCGGTTCGACTTAAAAATCAGAGTGCCAAGCTAACTTCTGACGAGAAGGTTTTGCTCCAGTCTCATCTGGAAAACTGTCTGGAATGCAGAGAGTTGCAGATCAGTTGCAATGACGCTTTAGATTTAATCGATAACCTTTCAGTAGTCAGCGCATCTACCAACAACAGGTTGACTTTTCATATAAATAAGTGCCCCGAGTGCCGGGCCGCTTCCATCCTTGAGCCAAGCTTTCGCACGGCAATTGCTCCCGCAATCCTGCCGACCCCCTCTTTGAGTTTCGAAGCCCGGTTGGCATCAAAGCTCTCATTTACCCCGGCACCAGCAAGATTGCCAGCAATAACAGTTCAAGCCAATAAGGTCGACCGTGTTAGTCAATGGAGTTGGGCCGTCGCCGCCGTTACTTTAGCGGCAGTTCTCGCTGCCCAGTTCCCAAAGGCTTACACACTGTACGCAAACATTCAGGATTTATCTCTAAAAGCTTTGGCATACATTGCCTCCCATCTAACTGGTGAGGTTGCTGTTGCCTACAGTTTGGTGAAGCATTCAAGTAACTACTTCACGCAAGGAAATATTAACCTTTCTATGATAGTTGTGCTCTTGGCAGTTACCCTGATTACTGCATCCCAAGTCATCTTAAGAGACGACTAACTAACTACTTCTTAATGATCCCCATAACCAACAAGCCGTCATCCCTAAAACTGGAATGACGGCTTGTCTATTGAGAGCCTACTCACCTATTTTGACAACCAGACCAGACGCAATAATTACTTCACCAGTGCAACCTTCATACTGGAGGTAAGATTACCGCTTGAGAGTTTGACAACATATACGCCCGCAGGTAAGGCTATTGCATCCAGAGTCACCTGGTGATGGCCTGGAAGAGATTCACCAGAAAACAGTTTGGCAACTTGTTGACCTGTAGTCGAATAAATTCCTAACTCGATGGTCTGGCGAACTTCAAGGTCATACTCTATCCGTGTCGTGCTGTTGAACGGATTAGGATATGCTCCGGCGAGTCTGAACTCCAACGGATTTTGAATCCCGTCATCATGCACCGACTCCGGCGGGCTGACGTGAAAGTCAGGGCCTTCCCAGATTGAGTCGCGAAGGACTTCCTCAACAGGAACCTTTAAGTAATAGACTTCATTTAGTGTATTCGCCGCCCCTGCATCTGATGCCTGAATTGTTGTACCCGCCTCGTGATCCAGAATATAGAGTACATGCAGGTTCTCATCGACTCGTTCTGCAAGTGTCGGATATTCTTCAGCCATCCCCTCGCCCGGCTCCGGCAATGGCGAGCTTGTCTGCACCAGCATTGTCGGGTAATACCAGGTCTCACCATTATCTTCCGATACTGTGACAGCTACATCTCCGTGACATCTTCCAGCCCCGATGTAATCGTTGTAATCACCGTAAGGAAAGTAATTGAAAACGCAGTACAGATCGCCATCCTCTGAATAGGCAAGTGACGGGTTGCATGTGTTCGTCTTCCAAGCGCCGGGATTCGGCCAGATAAGTGTATCACCATTCTCGTCAACTACACATTGAGAGAACCAGCCGTCAGCAACCGGTGTAATAGTGCAATCTTCCTCTGTCCAATGGAAGAGGAACGAAGCATCGATTGTCAACCCATCTACAGGTGGAATATTCACCTCAGGATCATATTCGGCCATTTCCCACATTCCGAGCGCTTCGAAAACAATGTGAATTTTATCATCTGCATCGAAGACAATATCGTGAGTCGTCGCTGGTCGTAAAGTATCCCCGTACGAATAGGGCTCTTCCAAATCTGCATTAGTGGGAATCACGTTGGTGACATTCAAAGGATTGTCGAAATTCCAGTGTTCTCCGTCATCTGTCCAGACAAGGTAAAGATCGTTGTTCTGCTGGTAAGCTCGAGTATTAGTATACTCTGGTGGCGGAGGTATTCCGACCCTGCTTGCGATCCAGGTAATCGCAGCACGTTCGCTATGTGGCGATTGAGCAATCCTGTAAGTGTTCAAGCTTGTCGGCGAAATTTCGATTGGAACATCAGGAAATTCGGGTTGACCACCCCTGAATTCTGTTCCTGTATAACTTATCAGATCTGCACCACTCCGGTTATAAAGAACGTGGATCATCCCACCCGGGGAGACCACTCCCATAGGCCAGTAGTTATTGAATTCTGCATAATTCGGCGGAAGAAAACTTTCGAATGCTCCCCAGCCTGTCCCGAAATCAACTAACACCACCGTCGTTGGGTTTTCGCCCTGTGCAACTCCAAGTGCGTGGCAAAAAATAACTGCGCGTTGCTCCTCTTCCCGAGTCAAAACGATATTCCCAAATCCCGATCGAGTACCGGGTGATGCAGGAACACCGTCCTGTTCCAACCATGCTCCGCCTGTCAGATAATTATACTTCTGTTGTCGCGTAAAACCTCCATCCGGAGTGTAAAGATCCATCCAGGTAGTGTGAACTCCTCCTTGATTATCGACGGCGATCATTTTACCGACACTGCCATTGGAATGGTAATCATACCAGGTATTACCTGTCTCATTCTGCTCGCCGAGAATCACATCGTCTCGCCCCGGTTCAATCCGGCGGGGATTCAGAAACGGTGTCCTCCGTTGCAGAAGATCGTTTGGTGCGATAGTTTCATACGCAGGTACTATACTCGGACCGCGTACACTGCTAGTTGCTTTCGCATGCGAAGTGCTTGAGATTAAAAGCACTGCAACGATTAAGATGGTATTTTTCATTTGAAGTCCACTTTTGACTTTGAATAGAACTCTTTCCGTCCCTCCCTGTTTCTACTATTTCAACAGGGTCAGCTTCCTCTGGCAGGAATACCCGGCGATTTCAACTCGTAAAAGGTACATACCTGTCGGTAGGTTCGCCGCATCGAACTCCAGCCTATGCGAACCGGCCTTGTAATTGCCTGCGCCGACATTCAAGAGAAATCTGCCATTCAGATCGTAAATTCCCGCCTTCAATTCCCCTGATCGAGGAATTGCAAATTCGACCGATGTTCGAGCATTAAAGGGATTCGGGAAAGCCTCGCCCAACACGAAGTCCTGAGGGACCACGCTCTCAAATGACTTCGATCCTAGGAAATTATCAGGCGGGTTGGTCGTGAAGAGTATCGCTCTACCTGACGTGAACTCAGCCGCCGAGGGGTGCGAAATGTTCGCGAACGTCAATCCGATTCCCTGTGAATGGTTCCAGTCCTGAATGCCTATGGTCGAATAATCAAACGGTACATTTCCACGATCGACGACATGAACTTCTTCATACTGGAAGAGTATTTCTCCGTCACCGGTAGGCGTATTTCTGAACGCAGGATCAAATAATATCACTTCAAACGTCTCGGTATAATCGACATCACCTCCCGAACGGGCAACTGAGCGACTCCACTCGACGATGAAGCGATGATTGGCTTCGTCATAGCTATGATAGATTTTCATATTCTCACGGGTTGCACCTGATCTTCGACCAACTAAATCCTCCCAAAGCGGGCAGATCATCGAGTGAGGTCCAAGTGGCGAGAGTATTGGCCAGTTGTTAAAATCCCAAGCTTCAGTATGCTCAAAGCTCGCCCACCCATTAGAACAAACGGCAATTTGTTCGTACTCAACCCCGTAAAACTTGAACGTAAATGGCAATTGGAGTGAGAATGTTGAATCGTCGTCCACGATATGTTCTGTGCCGTTCGAGCCGCCAAAAGCAGGATCAAGTTCCACCCATTCGTAGGTCGGATGCTCTCCATAGGCTTGATCGACGTCATCGTAGGCGAAGTATCCGTAGCCATCGGGCCCGACCGGATCGGTTGGACCGGGATCACCCGCAACAATATTGAAGAATAGGATATCCAACAGAGTGCCTTCACCATCGAACAGATGAACCCTTAACGGAATCTCTCTTCCAATAGCAGTCCCCGCGCGCAACGTTACCCTGAAAGGATCATTGGCAGATGTTGTGCTCGCTCCTGCGGCAACATCACCAAAAGTTGTCTCATTGTCTATGATTTCCAGAGAATTGTCGAAGCAATTCAGCGATGCGCGCAACCCCTCTATAGGCAGGACGCTCCAATTCTCAATGGAAATTACCAGATTTTCGGTTGAGCCGGGGCTAAGGAACTCGGATTCGAATTGATGGCCACGATAGGCTATCATCCCATTGGAAACAACCAGACGGAACAGTGCCGCCGGATGGTCGCCTTGACTGTCGTGGATGGCAAGAACCAGCGGGATGTTGGCATTATGGTTTATTGCGGCAGAAACGTGAATGCGAAACATTGCTTCCGATGCCGTAGCCGAACCAACAGCAATATCTCCAAAGTTGCTCTCTGCCTGAAGTATCTCGACTCCCTCCAATGGCGAACTGAGAGTGGCGCTAACCGTATTTACAAAACTGGTACCAAAGTTTCTCAAAGTAATCGTCAAATCTACTGGCGATCCGGCCGTTAACCTTTGTCCGCCCTGCTCATCTCGCACTACTACACCATCAAATCCAACCAGTCTGGCATTGGCAGATACTGGAATTTTAAGCTGGGCCGGTGCGAACTGGTGTGCCTGAACCATCACGCGAAGTGTATCGGGAGTGTCAAGATTGACTGGGGCTAAGGCCGTGCCAGTATGATCTGTCATGATCGAAAGATTGGTCTCGTTGCCTTTTAGAAGAGTAACAAGTGCACCCTTGATCGGATTCCCACTTTCGTCACGAACGACAAATTGTGCCCTTGTTTCGCCAACTGCCATTGCCTGCGGGGCAGTAACAGCCAGTCTTCCCGGACGTCTGAAGTAAACTGTTGTCTCCGGATCGCCAAGGTTGTTATAAACGCTGAAATAGAATTCAACGAAATTCTGGTCGCCACCCTGTACGCGTAAATGCGGGTTAGTTCTCCAAACTTCCATCTTCGATCGCAACGTCAACAGCGAAAATACGCGGAGGTTCTGATACAGTAACCCTTGATAGTACCCCGCCAGCATCGAATTGTTGAAAGTTGTCTTGGTGTGCAAATCCGACGGGCCATAGAAGTCAATGGCACCGGTTGGGTTCTGTCTGCCACCTCTGCTGATGGCATACTCGCCAAAACAGAGTTGACGATTCTCATTGTCGTAATCACCCGTATTGCAAACGAAAAAGGTGAAGACGGGCAAAAGTGGCCCATTATTCAGGCGGTCGAGGTCTTCGGTATAAAAACGCGGGTAATGCGTTCCGTGCGCGTCAGCCCAGCCACGATAGGAAACAATATTGACGCCCCGATTGATCGCCTCAACAATAGTACCGGGATCATCATTGTCTCCCACTTTGCGCCACATCTGAGTATAGACTTCATAACCTTTTTCGCGAAGTCGCTCAGCAAGCCACTCAGAGGTTTCAACCGGACTCAGAACAACAGAATTTCCATCGCCGCGGTTTCCGGCAAATACTACTGCCCTATTGAAAGCATCAGGCGGGAAATTCAGTGCATCCTTTTCGTGCCTGATTAATCTCGCAAAATAATTCTGAGCAATTGCAGGGCTCGGTGAGTCTGAGCTGACCCTTCCAATCAAAATATCCGGGAAGTAATCATCTCCGTTCACTAAACCAAAGTTCAAATCTGTCGCATCGATCTCATTTATGCCGGGAAAGGGATTGCGAATCTGGAATGGTGGAATGATGTGAACATCACCTAACAAGAGGACATATTCAGGAGGACGATCCCAATTAAGATATGCATTCACAATGTAATCGCGAATTGACTCTGCTGATTCCGCTCCGTGCGCAATCGGTGCGACGACGACGTTGAAACCTTTGGCGCGTTTCCAGTCGGCAAACTGTGTCGTGTACTGCACAAGCACAGAGTCGGTAATAACAAGATAGGTGCCTCTGGTTACAACCCTGCCACCCGGTAAAATATTGGGCATTTCATTAGGGTTAAGCACCATTTCACGGAAGAAGTCGGCAAAATCGAGTGAATAATACTTCTCTTTATCTGCGCCTGCATTCATTGAACTACCGTCCGGCACAAAGTCAAACTCCAATTCCATACTTTCGGCAACCTGAATCGTATTGGTGGCAGCATCGTACCGTGCAGGTCTGATAATCACAGGAGCAACTCTCATCCAGCGCATCCAGCCAGCCTCACCAACCTCAACGGCACTAGGCTCTTCGACTGGGCGTAACACCCTTTCCATACGATCTCGCGGTATCATTGCATCGACTGAAAACTCGCGCAAGTTGGCGCTCTTCAATCGAGCAACAGCTCTATGGCCAGCAGGAACTGCTATCAATTTTGTGATGGTAGGCAGGACAATCCCGGTCTGGTCGAAATCAGGCAATGCGCCGGAAATCTCTACATAAACCGCATCACCATTCTCACCCCGGTCCAGAATCGAAAGAGTCGGTTCCGGGACGTCAACGGCAATCAACGCACTTGAAGCAGACGAAAAGAGTGCCTCAGTCGTCAAAATGTTCAGTGCAGGCGCGCCAAACAGTGTCGCGCACAGTAGGCAGCTAAGAGCCGCCGGAATGATGAGCCTCATCAGAATTCTCCCTTTTTGATTTTCGCCCCCGATTATTTGTCTGTTTATGATACAAGCAAAGGTACGAACTGCTTTGCCTTCTGTCAAGATCAATTTCCACGATAATTCCTGCCACAAAATAACTTACATTCTGCCATTATGACAGTAAGTAATACCTTAAATGACAGAAGTCGTCTTTCCATTCGAGACAAACCCTATTCAATGCATTAATTACCAATATATTATTCAATTGGCACAACGATTGCTTTTACAAATTCAAACAGTCATGCATCGGCAGACAAATTCAGTCAATGCAAAAATAATCTATCCAAAAGCAAAGGAAAATAATCATGACACTTGTAAACTGCCAGCCAACCCGCCACGCAAATCCATTCGCGGGTTTATCAATTCTCCAGCGTCACCTCAGTCGAGAGTTCGGCGATGCCTTGGCAGAAAACTCCGAAGAAGGTCGAACCGTCACTTGGTCGCCCAGAGTCAATCTGACCGAGTCAGACGATAAATACGAGGTGACCGCCGAGCTTGCCGGCCTTACACGCGAAGATGTGAAGGTTGAACTTCAGGAGAACATCCTCACCATCTCCGGTGAAAAACAAAATTCGACCGGGCAAAAGGAACAAAACCTCTTCCTTAGCGAACGACATTTTGGTCAGTTCCGCCGTAGATTTCAGTTCCCAACTCAAATTGACGGAACGAAAATCGACGCGACATTCAAAAATGGCGTCCTGACCGTCACTTTGCCCAAGGCTGAGGTCGCAAAACCTACGCAAATTGAAGTAAAAATCAACTAATCTTCATGTCTCGTAAGGCACGCATTCTTACAAAGCGTCGTTGGGGAACCGGCGACGCTTTGTTTTGACCCGGCATGAATCGTTATTAAGTATTACGAAAGTTTTCAACCGAATATCAGGAAATTGCATCGGATGAACCAGAATAACTTCACAGAACGAACTCAGCAGGCGTTCGCTGTTGCTCAAGCGAAGGCAGTTGAAGCAGGACATCAGCAAATTGAACCCGAGCACTTCCTCGCCGCGCTAACCGACTCTAACGAAGGTATTGCAGTTAAAATACTGCAAAAACTCGGCATAAACTTCGCTGAGTTTTCCGAAGCAACAGGGCAAGCTATCGCCCGGCTCCCCCGCGTAAGTGGCCCCGGTGCCGAAGTCGGAAAGATCTACATCTCACCCGATCTTGAGAGACTGCTCGTAAGTGCTCACGACGAAGCTACCCGCATGAAGGACGAGTACATCTCCGCCGAGCATATCCTGCTCGCACTGACCGGGATGGACAAACACCGTCCTGCAAGCCAACTGATGGCGAAGTTCAACATCACTCACGATAAAGTTCTTCAAGCCTTAACCGCTATGCGCGGCAATCAACGCATCACGTCCGCTAACCCTGAGCAGACCTACGAAGCATTAGAGAAATACGGTCGCGACCTCGTTTCGGATGCTCGCCGGGGCAAGCTTGACCCGGTCATCGGGCGTGATGAGGAGATCCGTCGAGTGATTCGCATCCTCTCGCGTCGAACCAAGAACAATCCCGTCCTGATCGGCGAGCCCGGTGTCGGCAAAACCGCCATCGTCGAAGGTCTCGCCCAGCGTATCCTCCGCGGCGATGTCCCGGCGAGTCTCCTCCAGAAAATCGTCTGGGCGTTGGATATCGCCTCCGTTGTCGCTGGAGCCAAGTTCCGCGGCGAGTTCGAGGAGCGACTAAAAGCCGTCCTAAAGGAAGTCGAAAAGTCAGAGGGCCAGATCATCCTCTTCATCGATGAGCTGCACAACGTCGTCGGAGCCGGTCGCGCAGAGGGTTCAATGGACGCTGGCAACATCATGAAACCGCTCCTCGCTCGTGGCGAATTGCATTGCATTGGGGCGACGACTCTCGACGAGTACCACAAGCATATTGAAAAGGACCCCGCGCTCGCCCGACGTTTCCAGACGGTTTTGGTCGAGCCTCCAACTGTCGAGGACTCTATCTCAATATTACGAGGCCTCCGCGAGAAATTCGAGGTTCATCACGGTGTTCGGATTCAAGACGCAGCACTCGTTTCGGCAGTTGTCCTCTCTGATCGCTACATCACGAGTCGCTTCCTTCCGGATAAAGCCATCGACCTGATCGACGAGGCCGCCGCCTTGATCCGCACCGAGATCGACTCCATGCCGACAGAACTTGACGACATGACTAGGCGCATCACACAGCTTCAGATAGAAAGAGAAGGCCTCCGCCGTGAAAAAGACTCCGGTTCACGAGATCGACTGAAAGTTATTCAGGACGAACTCGAGGTGCTAAGCCTCCGCTTCGGCCGTCTGAAGGAGATTTGGGAAAAAGAAAAGAAGACGATCCATAAAGCGAGAGATCTGCGCGCTGAAATCGAGCAGACCCGCGCCGCGGTCGATCAAGCCGAGCGCGACTACGACCTCAACAAAGCCGCTGAGCTTAAATACGGCAAATTGAATTCTCTCGCCAAGGAGCTTCACGAGATCGAGGCTCAAATGGCGGTTGGAAACGACAAATTATTGAAGGAGGAAGTGACTGAGGAGGAGATCGCCCGCATCGTCGGTAACTGGACGGGCATCCCCGTCAAACGACTTCTTCAGGGCGAGCGCGACAAGCTTCTCCATCTCGACGAAATACTTCACAATCGCGTCATCGGCCAGGATACTGCCGTCCTTGCCGTCGCTGACGCCGTCCTCCGTTCTCGCGCCGGAATCAAAGACCCTCACCGGCCTATCGGTTCGTTCATTTTCCTCGGCCCCACTGGCGTCGGCAAAACCGAACTCGCTCGTGCCCTTGCCGAGGCTATCTTCGACAGCGAAGATGCCCTCGTCCGCATCGATATGTCCGAATATCAAGAGCGCCATTCGGTTGCAAGACTAATCGGCGCGCCACCAGGATACGTCGGCTACGAAGAAGGTGGGCAACTGACCGAGAAGATTCGCCACAAAGCTTATGCAGTAATCCTCTTCGACGAAATCGAGAAAGCCCACCGCGAAGTCTTCACCGTTCTTCTTCAACTCCTTGACGATGGTCGCTTGACTGATGGACAGGGTCGCACCGTTGACTTTAGAAACACTATCGTCATAATGACCTCAAACATCGGATCCGATTTATTGCTTGAAGAAACCAATAATCAATCTGACCGATTGCGCATCGAGAAAGAGGTACTGCTCTGCCTTAAGTCCCACTTCCCCCCTGAATTCCTCAATCGAATCGACGACATTATCCAGTTCGAGACTCTGGATGAAGCAGCAATGCGAAAGATCGTCCTGCTTCAGATTGAGCTACTCAGCCGTCGTCTCGCAAGTCAGGGCATCTCGCTCTCAATCGATGATTCAGCCGCAGATCTGATCGTCCGCGAAGCTTGGGATCCCGTTTACGGAGCAAGGCCTCTTAAGCGATTTATCGTGCACAATATCGAGACCGTAGTGAGTCGCGCCATCATTGGCGAGTCAATTCGCTCAGGCGATCAAATTTCCATAACTGGGGGAGATGGTAAGCTCGATTTTACGTATAACCACTCTGACGGTCAGAAATTTGACAACGCCATCTCTAAACCATAAATTACACCCAATGGAAAACAGGTAGCTAAACGAGCTACCTCCGCTGGCAGACGCCCTCGTCTGACAGCAAAAAGCACTTATATTACATTCAATCGAAATAGACTCGCCAACGGGCGGGTAACAACATAAAAGGGAAATAAATGCAGAACGAATTTATCCTTGAAATTGATCGCAAAATCGCCGCGAAGGGTCTGCTTCAGCACCCCTTCTACCAGGCTTGGACAAAAGGGATGTTGACTAAAGTGGCACTCGCCGACTACGCTCAGCAATATTATCACCACGTCGCAGCCTTCCCGACTTACCTCTCGGCGGTTCACGCCAAAACCGAAGATCAGCCGACCCGCCGGATGATCCTTTCCAACTTGATCGATGAGGAAGCTGGCAGCCCCAACCATCCCGAACTCTGGTTGATGTTCGCCAATTCGCTCGGCGTCTCAACAGAGTCTGTCAAACAGGCGGCACTCTATCCAGAGACTCAAAGCTTGATCGACGGCTTCCGCACCGAGTGCTCCAAAGGCACCACGGAGGGCTTGACCGCTCTCTACTGCTATGAGAGCCAGATTCCCGCCGTTTCTGAGTCGAAAATCGCCGGACTGAACGAATTTTACGGGTTGTCCGACCCCAAGGGTCTCGCCTACTTCAAAGTTCACATCGAAGCCGATAAGGAGCACTCGGCTGTTGAGCGCGAATGTTTGGAGTCGTATATTACAGACTCGACGTTTCCTTCGGCTTCCTATACAGCAGACCACACCTTAAATGCTCTTTACAGCATGCTGGACGGCATCTGTATACGCCATGGGATTGAGTGCTAAATTTTCATTGTCGCAGGGTGTCCCCACCCTGCGACAAATTACTTCTACTTGGAGCGCGGGATTTCAGCCCGCGCTTTCAATATCCTCTCCTCGGACAGGTCGTCCCGACCTGTCCGATTCCTTAGGTTTGGCGTCAGACTTCAGTCTGACGCCAATCACTTCCTTTCCGGGGCTGTAGCTCAGTTGGCAGAGCGATACGTTCGCAACGTATAGGTCGGCGGTTCGATCCCGCTCAGCTCCACTTCTATCCGTTTACCAGTGACCAGTCACAAGTTAGACCAGTCACTTTTTACTTTGGCTGTGCTAGATGGGGAGATAGCGGTGCCCTGTAACCCGCAACCCGCTCCAGCGGGATCGAATACCCATTGTGAGGTCCCCCCTGTTTTCGCAATGTTCCGTTTTTGTGGCGCTTATAGTTTGGTCCCGCGCAGCGGTCGCGCACCCAACCCCGTCAGGACCGGAAGGTAGCAGCGGTAAGTGTTGTTGCCGGGTGCCGCGGGTTCGCCGGGCTTCAGTCATGAAACGGGTCTCATTTGTGATTACAGGAGATCGATGATGGGGCACAGCCGAATTTTCCCTGAAAGGTGCAATGTTAATAGGGCAGGATGCATCATTATGCGGCTCATCCCGACCTTTTAACCTTGCACTTTCAACCTTTTAACTTTTCCAATTAATGTCTTACGTCGTCCTCGCACGAAAATATCGCCCGCTGAAGTTTGCCGATGTCGTCGGACAACCGCACGTCGTCCGTACCATAATCAACGGACTTCAGCAGCAGCGGCTCGCCCACGCGTACCTCTTCAGTGGGCCGCGAGGGGTTGGAAAGACGACTACCGCAAGACTCCTTGCACGAGCAGTAAACTGCCTGAATCCAATCGTCGGTGAACCGTGCGGTGTCTGTCGAAGCTGTTCAGCAATCCTTGAGAATAGAGGCCTCGACTTCATCGAAATCGACGCCGCTTCGAACAACGGTGTTGACGACGTCCGAGGCATCAACGACAATGTCCGCTACGCCCCTATCGACGGCAAGGCAAAGATCTGGATCATCGACGAAGTCCACATGCTCTCGACCCCAGCGTTCAATGCCCTGCTGAAAACTCTCGAAGAACCCCCCCCACACGCTTACTTCTTTCTCGCCACGACCAACCCGCAAAAGCTGCCATCAACTATTCTCTCGCGTTGTCAGCGTTTCGATTTTCGTCGGGTAACAGCAGGCGAAATCGCCGGACATCTCGAATGGATTCTCAATCGGGAAAATCTGCCCTTCCAGCGCGAAGCCCTCGACATTATCGCTCGCAAGGCTGACGGTTCGATCCGCGACTCACTCAGCCTCCTCGATCAGATCATCGCCTTTTCCGGTGGAACCGTGATGCGTAAGGATGCCGTCGATGTTGTCGGCGATATCCGCCTCGACCTCTTCTTTCGCGCCCTCGACCTAATCCAGACACACTCCCTTTCCGGCGCACTTCAAATCGATGATGAACTTGCAATGGCGGGCACCGACCCCCAGGACTTCATAAGTGGCCTCTCCGAGCATATTGTTCTCACAATGCAGGTGAAAGCTCTCGGCGTTGAAAAGGCAGATGTTCCTGTTGAATCGCGCGAGCAATTCGCATCACTCGCCGAAGAGATGGGCGATGGTGACCTCGTCAGGGTTCTTCAACTCTGTTCCGCGGCAGAGACCGATGTCAAGCGGAACTTCAATCCTCGCACACGACTTCAGCTTCTACTCGTCAAATTGGCGACATTTGAGCGAAGCCTCGTTATCGCGGACCTGATAGCGCAAATTTCAAAGGGGGCTCCCCCTGTTGCTCCTCCCTCATCTCCTCCTCGCACGGTTCAGGCTCCCGCTCAGTCTGCCCAACCTGTATCGCCTGCTACAGTTAGGCGACCGGCTCCATCACCGCAAACTGAAACCTCTCAAAAGCCTGCCTCAACAAATACTCCGCAAGTCACCCTAAATGACGCTGATCTGTTGACACGCGCCTCAGCAATGTGGGGAGAGATCTGTGACGAGATTTCTAAAGAGCACAGCCACCGGTCACGAATGATTCGCCACGGTGGCATACCCATATCCGCCGTAAACGGAACGTTGCGCATCAATTTTCAGGCACAATCGCATTTGGATATTGCGCGAGCTTTGCTCGGACCATTGCGGGAGGCAATTAATTCCAGACTCGGCAATGTCACTCTTGACCTTCAAATCGGCCCAATTGTTGCCGATTCCTCAGAACCTGAAATAGAGGATGAAGCAACAAAACTCTTGACCAATCGTTGGGGTGCAAGACCCGTTTGACTTCAAGTAGCTCTCATACCGGCGCAAGCCGGTATCCAGTACGACAGACTTCAGTCTGTCTCCTTAAACAACTTTTTCGGAACAACAAATGAAAAACTTCATGGGCGGAGGCGGGGGCGGAATGGGCGGAAACATGGGCAAGCTTCTGAAGCAAGCTCAGAAAATGCAAGCTGATATTGCCAAAGCTCAGGAAGAAGCCGCTTTGCTTGAAGTAGAGGCTTCTGTCGGCGGCGGTGCGGTCATTGCTAAAGCAAATGGCAAACTTGAGATTTCTTCATTGAAAATCTCACCTGAGGCAATTGACCCAAGCGATCCTGAAATGCTGGAAGATCTTGTCCTTGCCGCAGTCAACCAGGCTCTCCGCGACGTCAAGGAACAGTCCGAAGCGAAAGTCGCCAAAGCATCAGCAGGTATGGCTGGTCTAATGCCGCCGGGTATGGGATTCTAAAGTAGTAATTCTTTCTTCAAAGTGTCAAATAGGGCGCAAGACAATACGCCTCAACACCAGGGTTGAATTTCGTTATTACTTGATAAATAAGGGAAATCGCGAGAGCATTCAAAATTATCTTCACATCTTCACAATCGTCACAGAACCTATTGGATAGGCTTTTGTGGCGATTTTGATTTTTAATTATCTTCACCAACTTCACAGAACCGGGTGGGGGGGGGTGCAGAAATCGTCAAAATCGTCATTTTTGAAAGTGGCTAGTAACTTGCCACTGGCCGTTGGTGACAATACAGCACATATAGACCATAATCTACTCAATCGCCTATAATATACGACAAATTTTGACAAAAGTCAAGAGGAATGAGGGATAAGTTGAAGAGGTTTGAAAAAAGTAGAAAGTGGAATGTGCCTCCATGTTATGCTTCGCTTGAAACATGGAGGGAACGGGAAAGAGGAAAGTGCCTCAGGGTGGGGACACCCTGCGGCACTTTTCAAAGGCGGATAACAATCCACCCTACTTCACAAGCATAACCTTCGTAGTGGTGGTGTGTGATCCGGAAGAGACCTTGCAGAAGTAGAGACCCGCCGAAGCACCATCAGCTATCCAGAGCGTCAAATGATGACCGGCTACTTGATCACCATCCACAAGATTTGCAACTACATGACCAGCTATGTCGAAAACTCGGACGGAAACCCGGGAGGCGCTCGGAAGCCTGTAGATGACTTGGGTGCTGGAGTTGAACGGATTGGGAAAAGCGGAAAGCTGAAAGTCGAAAGCGGAAGGCTGATCGGCAATAACGGAGACCTCGTGGTGGAAATAACGCGCTCCCATGTCAGACCGTGTTTCATCGGTATCAAGAGCATAGGCAGGATCTGCTCTATCGATACAGGGTGAATCAGCAGAAAGGAACGGAACGCTGGCGAACCATTCCAGACGCGGATTGGCGGTAAAATTTGTAGAGTCTGGCTCATGGTCTTCTGCATCGACTCCAGACCAAACTTCATTAAAACCCCAGAAACAGTTATAGCGATGCCACTCTCGGTTGAGTCCCAAGCGAAGTTCTCCACCCTCCTGTAAAATTGTGAAGATGTTGTTAGTCCATTTAGCGGCTCTTCCAAATAGTAAATTCCAGGCTGGAACATTGAACACGATAGTATTATGGTCAAACCATATATCATGACTATTATTAGTTATTTTGGAACGAATGTAATTCCGAGTCATGCGTCCGAACCTGACATTCTCCAAGCTAAATCCATCAAGATGAGGCACTCGTACATCGACAACGCAACTGTCCATATAGAGGGTATCAAGATCATTCATCGTGAGTCCACCCATACTAGTATTTCTAATTGTGATTTTATCAACATTCTCACCGCCATGGCTTAAAACGCCACCAATGTCACATCCGTAGACATTCGCGTTCCCGCTTATGCTGCAATCACCAGTAATGGTATTGTGTTCGAATACTGTAGTCTGATCACCTCGAGTACCCGCACGGCCATTGCCATCCACATACGTTCTTCGCATACTACCACCTAGCCCAAGAGCACCGGCAGAAATACTCGCGTACGGGTGCGGTTTGAGAAAGTAGCAACTATCGATTATGGAAGTAGTTCCGCCGCATGTACCGAATACCTGACATCCGTATAAGTTGAATACAGTACCTTCGCCGGCCATGCCATAGGTGCCGACTTCGAATTCGCCTACGTTGAAGTTCAATGTAGAGAACCTTACGGACTAACCCGCCGGCATATGTGATCCACCTACCGCCCGTAATTTGGCTGTTTTGGATGTCGAACGAGCAGTTGTGCAAAACACCCTGATTGTCATAGCCACAAAAGGAACGGAATGATTGAATTTCGCAATAGTTCATATTGAAACGGTAACCATTGTCAAGGAAAAATGCTGTATCCGGGCAATCGATCTCCGCATAGACCCAATTGGTGACTCCGCGCCCGTAGAGTCGAATTCCTTGCCAGTGTTGGACACCTTCGAGAACAGACACCTTTATTTGATCACGAAAATTTTCAATATCACTTAATGCGTCCAATCCGCCAAAGACATAAAGTCCCTGCCCTTCGTTGAAGAAAGCCTCGACCCCAGCGGTCAGTGTCAACCGTTCGCCTTCCGGCACCCAGGTCGAGTCAAATACGATGTAGGGGTTGCCTTCACGCGTCCATTCGCCCGAGACTGCGCCGGAGACGAAGGTCGTGTCGGCGAAACAGAGGACTGAAGGATGAAGGATGAAGGATGAAAGCAGAAGGAACACATAGATACCGACTTTCGTCGGTATGAGAGGAACTGCGTTCAGGGTGACATTATTTTGGGATGAGATGTTCATAGATAATAATCTACAACGCCTCTGTTAGGAAAGCAAGTTTGAGGAAACCCGGCTTCAGAGAAGCCGGGCTACGCCGGCTCCACTATCTCACTTTGCCGTGTCCTCGTAAAAACCGATCGTTCTTTTTCCGCCAAGCCATTACCTTTTCATATTCAGGGTGTTGTTTTTCAGCGATACGAAACGCCTTGTCGTGTGGTCGTTTATGCGCGTCAGGCTGCAATGCGTGCAGCATTTCGTGAAAAATAGTAAAGGTAATTATTAATTCCGGCACTCGCGGGTCGTCAAGAAGCGGATGAATAGTGATAAGTTTCTGTCGTCGCGAAAACGAACCCAGCCTCCTCACATTCACCTTCTGTCTGGAACTATCCCGCCCATAGGTAATGTCTACCTCAATTTTCCCCTCAAAAAACTCTTGATTAACCTTGTCATAGAGAATTTTCAGGTCGTGAACTTTCGTTTCCGACTGGTGATAAAGTTTGCGGCTTCTTGCCCGGACTTCAGGATGTATAATTGTTCCGGCAAACTCCCGAATCGACTTGGGAGCGCCTCCTCGCGGTGATTTTATCCATTTTCCCAAATCGACTATTAGCTGTTCTGGTGCTCCAAGAAAAGCCTCTTGCATCCGAATTACCAACTCTCCCTGCACTCTCTTAAACGATATAAGGCTGGTTCGATTGCGCGTGAGAATAAGCTTAAACGCTTCTCCTATTACGATTCGTAATCTATGCTGAAAATGTTCGGTGCTAAACTGAGGCATCTGCGCAACGCTAATTTCCTGCTTCTGAGACGGCAATGGTAAAGGAATCGGGCTTATGCTCTTCGGCACGGCAATCTCTAAAAGAAGATCGAGGCCGAAAAGGTCTTGCTGATTTGTCCGGGTGTTTTGTCGTTTAGCTGACATTGCCAATTCTTATACTTGAAATTACCATAGCAATTAGTATGCAACCTGCACCGATCAACCCACGCTCTGTCCACATATCTCCCAAAAGCAACCATCCGAAAAATGCCGCCCAAAGCGGTTCGAGAGTGAATATCATTCCGGCATATCCGGCAGGCACTTTCGGTTGAAATTTTGTTTGTAACCAGACAGCTATCAGACTTCCGAACAGCGCTGTATAGGCAATTCCCCACCAACCAACGGGCGCAATGTTGACAGGCTTACCTTCCATAGCGGCAATAAGCGAGCAACCAACGCCCACCATAAAAAGTTGTGCAAACGTCAAAGCATCGGTGCTTGTGTCGTCGATTTCACGATTTCCAGATTGGGGATAATGGTTGGAAGTCGCTTCAAGTGCGACCATTTGCAACGCGAACACGATCGCGCAACCTATCGTCAACCAATCGCCATAGTTAATGCCGCCGAGGTTTGGATCAGCTAAAAAATAGATCCCTGACAACGCAACCGGAATGGCTAACCAAACCATTAACGAAGCCTTGCTTGTCTTGAAGATCGTGGCGAAAATTGGCACCATTAGCGTCAACAGACCAGTAAAAAATCCGCTTCTTGAGGCTGTGGTGTATTTCATCCCGATTGCCTGTAGAGCAAAACCGAGCAATAGCAACACCCCCAACCCACCTCCAACCAGCCACACCTTCGATAATGCCTGTCTATAACTCACTCTGCGTCGCGTAGAATTCAATGCCATAATCGGGAAAAAGATGATGGCACCAATCATAAAACGGAACGCAAGAAATTGCCATGGAGTAACCGAAGCAAGTGCGGCCTTTATAGCAGGAAATGTCAATCCCCAGATTATTGTCAACAGCACCAGCATCGAAGTTGCAAAAAAATTCAATCCAATTCCACGGTTTATAGAAAGAGCCGCCAATTGTGACGGCTCCGAAGAAAAGTGCCTATAAGTATAAAAATCTTATATTGAACGATTAACTCGCTCCATCTCCTTTAAGCGGTCGGAAGCTTCCTTGAGTCGTTTTCGCTCCCAGTCCGTCAGGTTGTTCAATCCTACCTCGTTGATCTTATCGAGCAGATCATCAACCTCACGACGAAGCTTTTCTTCTGACTCAAACTTTTGTTTTCGTTCTGCGAAGTCTCGATCACGCTGCCAAACGCTGACACGTCTCTTTAACCAGAAATTGATTGAGCCCCAGCGTAGGTAGATGACACCGATTACCATTCCGCCGAGATGGACGAGATGGGCAACCGGTGATACTCCGGGACGGATAGTCGAAAAGAACTCGATACCACCAAAGATCAAGACCAGGTACTTAGCCCTTAAAGGAATTAACCCCCAGACATAGATCAAAGTATTCGGGAAAAGTAGCCCGTAGGCGGCAAGCAAACCATAAACTGCGCCAGACGCGCCAATAATAGCTGAATGAGAGTCAGGAGTAACTACTGCATTACAAAGACCGGCACCAACTCCGGTAATGAAATAGTATCGGATGAAAAAGCTTGTACCCCAGAACGACTCAAGAGCCCCACCAAACATCCAGAGTGCTAACATATTAAAAATAAGGTGCATCACGCCACCATGTAAAAACATGTAGGTCACTGGTTGCCAGATGGCAAGGTCCGACCAGAATACGAGCGGCGTCAGCCCAAGCAGACGGATCATCTGATCGTAATAGAAGGTCTGTAATAAATAGGCAATCGCATTGAAGATCAGTAACCCCTTTACTCCAGGAGTCAGAAAATCCCCATCCGAACTACCTATGCTTCGATAAGCCATTAAACTGCCGTCCGATTCTTGATTTCAACCCCTTACTATTTAAGGTGAATTGCATATTGTAATATACGATTCGGAAACTCAGAGTTGACACCGAGCCCTAAGATAGATTAAGCCCAACAAAAAAGTGTCCAAATTGTGATGGCTAATCTTTGGCTATTTTGAAGATAATTTGTATATTTGCAATATGCGACAATTACGCCAAATAGTTACAGTTCTGAAACCAGGTCGAGCGTTAGTTCGGCTTCTCGCCTGCTTGATTGTTTCATCGATTTTACCTTGTGGTTGGGTTACATCTGCCTTTGCTGGTACAGAATTGCCAAGCTCTACTCACGGAAGCCGGAGCTTGGAAGCTGTCCTTGCCGCGGAAGGTTGGGATAAGATGATTAAGACCGGTGAATTGAGAAAGGTAACTACGCCCCGGGCTTCTCAATCAACGACTCATAACTACTCACAATTCTATTCAGGGATTCCAGTTATCGGCGGCAGACTTGTCATTCGCACTGACAAAAATGATGAAGTCTCGCTGGTACAATCGTCTCTTGCAAAATGGCGAAAAACGAGTCAACCTGATTTCCGAATCACCTCCGATAATGCCGTAGTTATCGCCCGTAAGATTAGTCTCCCACAAGAGTTCACCACAGATCCAAAGGTCACTCCCATTGTATTGCCTGTCAATGGAGAACCCGTCTTCTGCTATCGAGTCACTGTCTCCTTGAGCAAGCCGGTTCAAGCGATGGACTATTACATCAACGGAGCGAACGGCACTTTACGACTCGCAGAGGATCACCTCAAGCACTTCGATGGGCGAGGTCTTGTCTTCGATCCTGATCCGAAAAGTGTGTTACAAGATGAGAACCTCACGGATAATGACGACGATTCAGCCGCAGTACCCATTGAAGCCTACTCCGAAGTATCACTTCCTGAAATTTCCTGTGATGAAGATAGCCTTTTGGTTCTTACGGGCCCCTTTGCCGATACCAATCCCACTGCCAATCGCATCAGAAGCGAAACCGGGGAATTCCTATTTGACCGGGGTGACGACAATTTCGAAGAGGTGATGGCATACTTCCACATCGACCGTCAGGCAAGGTATCTGGAAGCCTTGGGGGTAGAGGGACTTACACCCCAACTCCTCGACATCAACCGATTGAACGATGACGCCTCCTACTACAATCCTCAAACTGGAGTAATCACAACCGGGCGAGGCGGCGTCGATGACGCTGAAGATGCCGATGTATTGTTGCACGAATTTACTCATGCAATTATCGAAGCATATCTCCCTGATTGGCGAGGCGGTGAGACTGGAATATTGGCTGAAGGGCTTTGCGATTATTTCGCCGGAGATTACAGCCTTTCGGTCTCCCCCGATTTCGAACCTATGAATCTTTACAATTGGGATGGCCACAACCAATTCTGGGCAGGAAGGGTTCTAAACTCCGATTATCATTACCCCGAAGATTGCGAAGACGACATCCATGATGCCGGGCAACTCTGGTCTTCCTTGTTAACAGAAGTACGACTGGCCGGAGACAGAGATCTATGGAATCAGATCGTTCTTGACCATCTCATAAGCCTCTCCGACAGCACCACTATCCCTGACGCAGTTTCAGCACTTCTGGTCAGTGACGTCAGTTTAACTGGCGGAGTGTTCCGCCAGGCGATTATTGAAGCAGCAGAACGCAGAGGTGTTATCTCAAATGGTCAGTACGCTCCAATCATCTCGCACACGACTCCACGTGACACTGAAAATGAAAATGCACCAATCACTGTAACGGTTGGTATTCAACCAGATCCTTTAATTGCTTTGGACAACGACAACATCTGGTTGATATACAATTTCGAAGAATCTGAACCTGAATCGCTATTGCTCCGCAAATCGGACGGCGCAAACGATGCCTATCAGGCAGAAATTCCTGCCCCTAACAGACCGACAGTTGTCTCTTACTACTTTTTTGCTGCAGATGAAGCAGGAGTTTTCAGCGTTGATCCTCCCAATGCGCCCGAAGAAAAACATCGCTTCATTGTCGGCCCGGACCATATTCGCCCCGTAATCGTGGAACAAGATCGTCTGCCTGACACAGTCTTTCCAGTGGGCGAAGCACGGTTTGGCGTGAAGGTTAGCGATAACATAGGCATAAGTGAAGTCCGGTTGATCTGGTATGATGAAGTATTTGACCTCTTGGGACAGTCCGTACTCGAGCCTCAGGGGGAAATTGCAGGACTTTTCATCGGGCCCATTCATTGGGAAGTCGAGCGAGACCAGTCTATTCTCTATCGATTACGAGTGACTGATGCCGCGGCAAATAATCCCAACGTCACGCTTACCGTGATTCGGAACTTCACGATTCGCTCCGATGCTATTATTGACGATTTTGAGTACGATAATCAAAATTGGAGCCTGAATGACTGGCAGCGAACTGATTCGGAAAGCTATGCCGGAGCCTACTCAATGGCTGATCGGTCGCCCGATGAGATTTCCACACCCCATGAGTCGATTGCTGAATTCTCTGAAAGTTGGGATTTTGCAGGTATGGGTCACGCCAGGCTCAAATTTGTCGAGCGACACATCTTTGATCAGGCTTTCGCTGAACATGGCGTAATTGAAATTCTCGAAGAAGGAGCCGAAGCCTGGCGCGAAATATATCGAGTTTCTGGCCAACAACAGAACTGGATTGAGCGAGAGGTCAATCTCGACCGCTGGGCGATGAGAAATTCTCCAACTTTAAGGTTGCGATTTCGCACGATCACACCCGATGGCGCTCGCCAGCTAACCGGCTGGTTGATCGATGATCTGAGGTTGCGCGTCGGCAACATCGTCGCTGTTGACGATAAGGCTGTTTCAGATAAGATTCAATTGGGGCTTCCCTACCCGAATCCGACAAATGGATTTATCAATGTTCGAGTTGAATCGAACTTACCAATTGAATTGTTCGTGTATGATTTATTCGGTCGGAAGGTACTTACAGCCGAAATTCCTGCCGGGAATGCGATAACTTCGATTGACTTTAAGCCGTTGCCAACAGGCATTTACTGGATTAAACCCAAAAATGCTGGCAACATCAAAAAACAGATCGTTCTATTGAAATAGTCAATGTTTCATTAGTAGATCCTGTTGCTCGCTTTATCGGTTAACTATTGCTAACTTATCTAATCCGTTCCAAGTCCCGATTGTTAAACATTTCATAAATATCTATATGCCATTTTTAAACTTAGCGATCTTTCTAATCTTGATCGCCAGTCAGGCAGTTGCTCAGGTTGTCATCCGTCCTCGCGATATCCCAAGTATCCCCGGTACAGTCCTGACATATTACTACAGTTCCGATACGGCAAATGGGATTGAGGTTGATGTCGGCGAAGGCGGGGAAAATCGACACTGGGACTTTTCAGGATACGCTTTCGACGAAGTATCCAACGACACTTTGATTGATCCCGAAGAAGCACCTGAACATGAAACCTATCCCGATGCCAATCGTGTCATAATCTCTCCCTCCAACGAGTTAGGTATTCAGATCGGAACCGGCGGCATCCAATATGAAGCCGTTACCGACACCGGATGGTATATGTTTGGAGTTGTCGGTGGTTTTGGCGAAATCCAGTTGCCATTTGAATTCCCGGCAGCCCTGAAGATATTACCACTCCCAGCTGAATACGAAGACGAATGGGACATAGCTGCACGCTTCGAAATTGGAATGGTTGCCCCTGATACATTGCTTGAAGGTTTGCTCGACTCCATTTACATTCGCGTCGCTATCGGAGGCTTTTCTTCCATCGATGGCTGGGGAGTCGTGACCTATTCTGGTGGCGACCTTCCAGCGATACGGCAACATATTTCGGTAGGCGGCAACCTGTCTGTTGTTGGAACCTTCACACTCTTTGGTCGCAGGATGGAACAGGAGGTCTTTCGTCAGGACATCCAGACTAACCAAACATATCGCTGGCTCTCGCCCGCTATGGGTGAAATCGCCCGTATGACGTCAATGCTGGGAGAAGCGGATCCCGACTTCAACAGAGCCAGCTCCATTCGTGTTAGGCGAGTCGTCCCCGACCTTGCATTCCCCGATCCACCTCTCGCCTTCGGCTTGGTTCATGTCGGAAACTCCGGAGTTGCACAATTCAGAATTCGAAATAGTGGTGAAGGTGTGGGTAGTGTTTCTCGAGTTATCTTTAGCGGCGGACTGGAAAATGAGATTGAGGTGATTAATGAATTGCCAATGGTGATAGAGCCAGATTCTTCAGCCCTCCTCCGTTGTCTCTGGTCACCCACAGTCGAGAAAAGCCTCTGGCCAAACACAATCACTATAACTCATAACGACCCCGGCATGGAAAATCCATTGGTAGTCACCTTGCAAGGAGCTACACCTGATTTTGCATCGGTTGAACCAGATGCCGGTCGATTACCGTCACGATTATCGCTTGTTTCTGTCTCGCCAAATCCATTCAACTCGTCCGCCACAATCCGATTCGAATTGCCTTTGACTGGCTTTACGACTCTCACAATCGTCGATTTGAATGGTAAAACTCTGCGGACAATCGCCACAGGAGTCATGCTTGCCGGTACGCATCAGTTGACTCTGCATGAGGATCAAATTTCGACAGGGGTTTATCTAATAACTCTTGAAACCGCGGGTCAACGTGTCGTTACTAGTGCAGTCTATCTTAAATAGAAATGTTTCGAAGCTCATCTTTCAAAAAACAGGGAAATAGTGATAATAGGTAGCGCGCATTGATGCAGGTATTCCCCATCGCTTCAAGCTCCGACGGAAATTGCACAGTAGTCAGGTCCAACGGCACATCGATTATGATCGATTGCGGAGTATCACTTAGAACTATTACCGATGTATTCGGCAGAGACCATCTCAGATCAATCGCCGCACTCCTCGTCACGCATGAACATTCGGATCATGTCAAGGGCATTCCCGTCTTGGCTCGCAGATTGCCGGATCTGCCTGTCTATGTCCACGAAAAGTCTTTTCGCGCTCGAAAAGCACTCTTTTCCGGAGCAAACCGAAAAAAATTCGACTCAGCGGAGTTGCTTGAGATTGGGTCGTTTCAGGTCTCGCCATTCCCTACTCATCACGACGCCCAATCGAGTCACGGCTTCTCCATTTACGACACTCATTCTGGTAAGAAACTTTGTTACATACCGGACACCGGGCACGTCTGTTCTGTCATCAAGGGACATGCAACTGAGGCAGATATCCTCTTCATTGAGTGTGATTATGACGAGAAAATGCTTGCCGACTACCCCCATTATCCCGATGAACTGAAGTCACGGATTTCTGGCCCACACGGCCACTTGAGCAATCGCGACGCCCTCGATCTTGTCGAAGAGATCGGCATCAATCGGTTTCAAAAAGTCGTACTTACTCACCTTAGCCCTCGCACGAATTCTCCTGATGTCTTGATGCGCTCCATTCTAAAACGCTTCGGTTCACAACACTGCTTCGAAATAGCTGGTCGCACTGGCGTCAACACAACGAATAGGCTTGCATTGTGACAGCAGGCAGAACGACAATTTCTCCGCTCGATAAATCCCTTCGCCTGGCTAGAGTTGCCTACGATTTCATCCGAATTACTATTCGAGAGTTTTCCGCCGATAGCTTGATGCTCAGAGCAATGGCGCTAACCTTCGCGACGCTTCTCTCGCTCCTGCCTCTGCTCGCCCTTCTCTTCTCCGTTTTTAAACTTCTCGGAGGGGGGGAATGGTTTTTCGAAGTCGTCCGCCCGGCGTATTCAGCACTCTTTGCGCCAGGAGTGCAACCAATGGTCACAGAGAAAATCACAAAGCTTGTCGCTAATTTTTCTGCAAAAACTGTAGGAGTGGTTAGCTTTGTGGTTCTGGTAGCTGGCGTTCACTCTATCTTCGTCGCGGTCGAAGCCACATTCAACCTGATCTGGGGCGGAGCACCACGTGGCAAATTCCTCGTTCGCGCACCCATCTATTGGGGGCTCTTTCTCGCAATCCCGATACTTCTCGCTGCCGCAATTGCTTTCACCACATACGTCGTTGCCTCACCGTTGACTACAGAAGTCGCCGTCCATTTCAGTTTCCTCCAAAGCCTGTTACAGAGCCTCATTCCGGCACTGATGATCATCCTCAGCTTCATCCTCCTTTACAAATACCTTCCCACCGCACCAGTCCATTGGAGTGCTGCATTGGTTGGAGGAGTGACTGCCGGTATCTTCTACGAACTTTCGAAACATTTGTTTATCTTTTACGCCGCAAAACTCGTCAAGTATGACGTCATGTACGGTTCGGTGGCAATTATCCCTATGGCGATGATTTGGGTCAATATTTCATGGTTGATTGCTTTGTTGGGAATAGAAATCGCTTATATTTATCAACATTTTGCACCATTAAGGCGTGAACAGAAGCATATTCACCTCACCCGCCTGCAACGTGACGCCCTGGCTATTCGCTTACTACTCTCAGCAATCAAACCAGACCACTCATCCAAGGCTCAATGGGTCAATTTCGGTGCCCTTTCCGAAGAGTGGGAACTCCCGCCCGGAGCTGCCCTCGAGGCGGTCGATAAATTAGAACGAGCAGGGTTGATTCATCGCACAAACAAAGAAGGTGAGTTTTACAAGGTTGTTCAGGATGTTGAAGACATGAAGCTGTCCGAAGTTGAAAATACCCTAAACACACAGAATTACGAGGTTTGGCGCTGGCCTAATGAGGTTCATTGGGAGGACATCAAACAACGATTGGATTCGAAGGAGCCTGAGAATCGGAAGGAGATAACATTATTGAAAATGAGCAAAGCCGAGTGACTTTAAGGAAATTAGACCCTTCTGAATCTTGACGAAGGGAAAAACCCTTTCTATATTGTGGTTAGCTATTTATTCTGGATCATCCACTTTTCAGGCATTTCAATGTCCCACGATCATTCTGGATATCTCACTGACGAAGAAACCGTCGATCATATTTATTCCCTCGTCAAATCAGGAGACGTCGCTTCTGCTACATCGTATTTCCTCGGACTTGGCGACGACAAAGAGGTTCTGAAGCGCTGGGTAGGTGTACAGTGCGATATTTATAACGTTAAGAAAGATCCTTACGCCAGTGAACTTATTGGTCATGAAGCCGTTAAGTTCGCCCTCTCCAAAGATTACAAACAGTCTGCTGCGATTCTTTTACACAACATCTCCTCCTTTCACATGCAGGCATGGGACGAAAATGTCGATCCGTTGGTAATACCAGGTATAATTGAAGTTGCAGCTAAACAGGTTGAGCTTCGCGAGCAGATTGGCGAAAAGCCCACGCTCGCCTGGGCTTATTGGGACTACGGAATGACCCTTCTCGTTGGCTCTCAGTTTGATGAGGCGATTGAACAATTTGGTAAGTCTGTCACGCTCGCTGAGTCCATCGGTGAAACAAATAATGCCGCCTGGTCGAAGCTCTTTATTGGCAAAACTATTGTCAAATCAGATCCAACTCGCAGACACGAAGGACAGCAGATCATGGCGGATGCCGGAAACTTTATCGAAACAGGTGGAGAAGACTGGGAAAAGGAAGAACTGGTCAACATCCTCGCGACTGTTGGTTTATAGTTGCAAATTAATAACAGTCTGCATTGATTACACAATTTCCATCTCGGTCCCAATCACGTTGCGTTCGACAGCGAATCGCTGACGAATTCTCTCAATCCTAATGAGGAGTACCATGAAAAAAACGACCGTCGCATTGACGCTCATCTTGCTTACCGCCACTTTAGCGGCGGCCGAATTGACCATGAAGTGGTGGGGATTGACCTCCTTCCGCCAGCGATACGAAGTTACGAAGGAATTCACCGACATCAGCTTTGCCGGTGCGGCACCCGGTACTCTACTCAACCGGATCGACAACAGCACCACCCGCATTGGCTACCAGTTCGGCTTCACAGTCGATATCCGTGAAAACATCTCTGCCGGGCTTACTCTCCGATCTGGTCTCTCGGGCAATGCACAGGTAATGCATCAGGAGATCAGCAACAAAGACGGACTGCTCCCCGCTGTTCAGGAAGCCTTTATCAACTGGCAAACCCCTTATTTGCTGGTTGAATTGGGCAAAATCCCTCAACAAGGCAACGCTTTGTGGGACGTTTACACCTCGACCCTTCAGACCGACTTCCGCCAGGACGACCCACGAGACGGTATTTTCAATGACCGCCTTGCTGCCCTGAACGGCGCTCGATTCTCGCGCTCTATCGGCCCGGTAGCACTTCGCGCGCTATTTCATGCCGACCTCGTCTCCGGCAACTATCGAAAGCTTGAAGACGCCTCACGTGACTTCATCCGCACCCCCGACCGCAACGTCTTCATGCTCGGCACAACCCTTGATATCCCCGGCTTGACTGGCAACAAAGATAACGCAATGGGCAGAACCCTCGCCGGTATGTCGCTCGATTTCGATTATGGCTTCCCCAACCGGGCTGCCAAACCCGGTACTAACCCCGACTCGATTTATGCTGATGAAAAATTATGGGGCGCAACATTGAGACAAATTGGTGACTACAGCACTGTACAGGTCTCTTACGCCTACAATTGGCGGGATAGTGTCTTCACGATGACCTATCTCGACCTGATGGCTCAGGCCAATCTCGGCAACGTCGTAAAAAATATGCAGAAGGATTGGGGCGACTTTACGCTCACGCTTAGATATCAGACCAACAGCGAAGAGATGGAATTTATCCCCTACAAAGGTGCCGAAGCGATCCGCACCGCACTACATCTCTACGCTAACAAAAGCCTGTGGGGACTTGACCTGCAACCACGCATCATCTGGTTCAATACCGAAATCGAAGGTTTCGAGGCGAAAACTCAGACCCGGTATGAGTTAACTTCCACCGTCAGATTCTAAAGCTATCAGGTGTGATTGCAAGTCACTGTCTGGAAATTATTGTGCGGTTCTTACTATTTTCTGAAATGGCTCCCCCATTCATCAGACAGACTCTTGCAGATGATTAGCGAGCCACTTATATTTACACTGCTCAGGGAATACTTTTCCTGAGCAGTGTATTTGATTCATGGGGATGTAGCTCAGTTGGTTAGAGTGACGGCCTGTCACGCCGTAGGTCGCGAGTTCGAGTCTCGTCATCCCCGCACATTCAAAGCGTCCGGTATCATCGGGCGCTTTTTTTATATCTGAAAACGAGTTTTACAGGTGAAAAGGTTCTTGTTGCCAATCGAATAATTAACTATATTTGAAGCTTGGAAATCATGCGTAAAATGAGCGTCAGCTCCCCACCTTCAGTATCCTAAAAAGATGACAATTACATCGCCTTATAAGGAATAACATGCACGACCCGCGCAATACCGAACTCGCCGAATTGCTAATTGACTACTCTTGCGAAGCCAAGTCCGGTGATACACTTTACCTCGAAGTTAAAGGAAAAGAGACCCTTGACCTCGCGCAGGCAATCCTACGCGTAGCAACCGCCCGCGGCGTTACCCCCTTCTGGTTCTACTCCGACGAGTCCTTGATCCGCCAGTTTGTCAAAGGTGCTTCTGAAGAACAGTTCAAGAAAATGGCGGAGATGCACCTTGAGTTAATGAAAAAATCCGATTGCTATATCGGTTTACGAGGCTCCGACAATCCTTTCGATATGGCTGACATTCCTCACGAGCAGATCGACAAGTTCAACAAATTCTTCTACCACCCGGTCCACCTCGAGCAAAGGGTCAAAAAGACTCGCTGGGTCGTTCTCCGTTACCCGAACCCCGCCATGGCACAGCTTGCCATGCAGCCAACCGAGGCGTTCGCCGATTACTACTACAACGTCTGCGTTCTCGACTATAACCGCATGTCCCTTGCTCAAGATAAACTTTACGCCCTGATGATGGCGACAGATAAAGTCCACATCAAAGCCCCCGGCACCGATCTCACATTCTCCATCAAGAATATCCTATGCCGCAAATGTGACGGTCACCGTAACATCCCCGACGGCGAAGTCTATACTGCCCCCGTTAGGAACTCAGTTAACGGCACACTTCAATACAACACACCGAGCCTCTATCAAGGAACACTTTACGAGAACATTCGTTTTGTCTTTAAGGACGGTAAGATCATCGAAGCCTCCGCCGGAGCGATGACCGATAAATTGAATCGTATCCTCGACACTGATGAAGGAGCCCGCTACATTGGCGAATTCAGCCTCGGCTGCAATCCGTTCATCTTGCATCCGATGAAAGATACACTTTTCGACGAAAAGATCGCCGGTTCGTTCCATTTCACGCCCGGTCAAGCATACGAAGAGGCTGACAACGGCAACCGGTCCTCCATTCATTGGGACCTCGTGCTGATTCAGCGCAAGGACTACGGCGGTGGGGAGATCTGGTTCGATGACAAGCTTATCCGAAAAGACGGCATTTTCACCGATGCGGAGATGGAAAAGATGTTTTCGGGTGAGTTTCTCGGGAAGTAATCAGTGCCCGAATGCAGACGCCCTCATCTGCATGCAAAAAGCAAAATTTCCTTCGAATTTTAACGACGAAACTGCGTTAAAGATATATCTCCAAGTCTCTTCTTAACAATACCCAAACAATCCGTCAGATTTGGGATTGCAGATCGATGTTTCAGCAAATGATTTTCGACACAAGGCTGACTTGGGTGAGAGAATCTTTGTAATCGTCTTACTCATTTTCTATATTTCATCGTCTTGAGCTTCGACGGAAACAGACAATCGACGCTCATCAATTCAATTCTTTAGCTAACCACCGCGCTTACTCCAATTACCGGAGAGGATTCAAGGGACCGTTATGATTTGGACTCGTCGCCTTAACCGATTGACCCTGCTCGTATTCTTGACCTGCCTTGCCAGCCTCCCCTCTCAGGCGAATGCTGCCAACAAAGCGATGGTCGCGGCGCGTGAAGCCGCTCTCCACGGTGAATGGGAGCAGGTAGGTTTTCTCGTCCAGAATGTCGTAGGAGCAGATGAGACGGTTGCCGAAGGTTGGGATCTCTGGGGTGACGCCAAGTTGGCACTGGGTGACACGGTTGGCGCAATATCAATGTATGAAACCGCTATCTTGCACGAGCCAAGACAGCCAAATTCCGTTCTGGCACTTACGACTTATTATCTCAGTCAAAGCAAATTCGGCGAAGCCGAGAGAGTAGTCAGTGCGGCCGAGAGACGCGACGAAAAAGGTAAATTTGACGAAATCAAGGTTGCGCGCGGTCTAATCCTCTCGAAACAAGGCAACTTTGCCGACGCCCTCAGAACTCTCGCTACCGCCGCCGAAAAAAATCCCAAAAACTACCTCTACCAGCAGATTCTTGCCCGACTTTACAACGATGCCGGCGTTAAAGAGCAAGCCAAAAGCTACTATGAAAAGGCTTGGAGCCTCTCCCAGAAATATCCCCAATTGGCTTATGAGTACGGCATTGTCCTCGTCGATCTTAAAGAGTACAACGCTGCGCTCGATCTGTTCAAACAGGTTCAGGAAGCAGACCCTGAAAACAAGTCGGTCGATTATCTTATCGCCCGCCTATGCTTTGCAGCCAGGCAATGGGGCGAAGCCGCCGGACAGTTTGAAGCGGCTGCCAAGAAACGTCCACAGCATTACTTCACGCACTTGCTCCTGGGCCGCAGTATCTTCGAGATGGCAAAAGCCGAGAAGAAAAACTATTACCATCAGGCTGAGGTCTCGCTCCGCAAAGCAATCTCCCTGAAGCCTGACCGCACCGATGCCAAACCGTTGCTTGCCGAAGTCCTGCTTACTCAGTCACGTTTGTACTTTCAACGGGCAGTCGCCACAGGTACTGACACGATTCCCGGCATGGTCTCGGCACTCTGTGACAGCTCTATCAATCTCGCCAAGGAGAGTCTTACGCTTGACTCATCTCTGGCAGGTGCCTATTCCTTGATCGCAAGAGCTTTCAACAAAACTGGTAACCTCGACTCCAGCATCTTCTACACAAAGATGCAACTTTCGGTCACACCGAATGACGATGTCGAATTCAAGCGGTTAATCAACTCCATTCAGCGTAAAAAAGATATGCCCGGCTTGGTCGAAGCTCTCAAGCCCGTCTACGAGAAGTTGAATTGGACACCCAGAGTCGTCCCCGTAGATACAACTGCTTCCAACCCCGACACTACGAAATCACCTGAACAGATATTCATCAGCGGCTATGGACCAATTTACGTCAATGCCCTGATGGAAACAGGAGCTAACACCGAAGCAAAAGCAGTCATCAGCTCCATGCTCGGTGTCGAACCTACTTGGAAGGACGGATACAGTTTCGCCGCCTACATCGACCTCAAAAAAGAGAACTATCTCGGCGCAATTCCGATCCTCACGGCTGGTGTGAAGGCTTGCCCTAATGCCGACGATCTCTGGTTGCTTCTTGGTGATTGCCAGTATTTTTCGAACCCCAAATCGAAAGATAATATTAAAAAGGCAAAAGAAAGTTATATGAAGTCCAAGCAACTCGGTAACAAGATGGCCGCAGAAAAGTACGAACAATTAAGCAAGTACTGAGCATTGCTTTCACGGAACGAAGTGCGCAAGCTTGCTTACGCCTCAAAATTCCGCTGTCAGACGATCTCGTCTGATAGCAACAAGTACAAATCGATATCTTTAGTGGGGCGTAACATACCCCATCCCTTTTCCGCACGTTTATCAATAAAACATGCCTGTCGGCATTAAACAATTTCGGATCATTAAAAGAGGCCGCAAATGAAGCAAGGAACCTTTACGATACTCACCATGGTCTCCGCTTTGGTGTTGTCGTTCGTCTTTTTCTACATGATTTTACCCGGTATGGACCAAGGCGTAGAGAAAACGCCGATCATTCACCAGATCCTCTCCGGTGGTGTGTTGGTGCCATTCCTGATCACAATCACTTTGATGCTCTTGACCTACATAGCAGAGCGCCTCATCACCCTCAAAAAGGCACAGGGAACCGCTCCCCTGCCTATCTTCTTCGCCAACTACACCAAGTCCATCCGCGAAGGCCGCATCGAAGATGCCGTCGCCCTTTGTGATAAACAACGCGGCTCAGCTGCCGCAGTACTCAAAGCCGGCGCTGATCAGTACATCCGCTCCAGCAAAGACTCCAGCCTCAGCATGGAAAAGCGCCTTGCCGAAACCCAGCGCGCCATCAACGAAGCGAGAATGTTGGAAGTTCCTTTCCTTGAGCGAAACCTGATCGCCCTCTCGACAATTGCCTCGGTCTCAACAATGACCGGACTACTTGGAACAACAATCGGTATGATCCGCGCCTTTGCCGCCATGGCAACCCAAGGCGCGCCCAATGCTGCCGAGTTAGCAACCGGTATTTCCGAAGCGCTTATCAATACCGCGCTTGGACTTTTTGCAGCTATTGTCGGTATCGTTGCATATAACTTCTTCGTTAACAAGGTTGACCAGTTCAACTATGCTGTCGATGAAGCATCCTACCTGACGCTCGAAATCCTGAAAGAAAAAGAGACCAAGTAAATTTCGTCTCATCTCAGGACCTTTTAAAGCTCTGGTTTCCCGATACTTTGAATAAAGACGTGAGGTAGCTTATGGCTGCGCCGAAAAAACGTCGCATCCCGATCTCGATCGATATGACCCCGATGGTTGACATTGCTTTCCTTCTGCTGATCTTTTTCATGTCAACTACTCAATTCAAGAAGCCCGAAGAAGTCGAGGTTCGCATTCCGCAATCCCACTCTATCTTCAAGCTTCCTGAGACCGGCATGATCGTCATTACCGTGACGAAAACCAAAGACATATTCCTGACGACCGACAACGCCGTCCTTGATTACAACAACGGACTCTCGGAAGTCCCTGAAGGCTCGCGCATCCCAAAAGGAAAAAAGTTCAAGGCCTCTGACATACCGCCGGTGATTAAAAACCTGCAGATCAAGCGCCTTGTGAACCGCGTCGTCCTGAAAGCTGACTCCAATGTTGACTACGGCACTATCGAGAGCGTCATGCAGACGCTTCAGGAAAACGACCTCAACATCGTCAATCTGGTCACTGATCTCAAGGAAGACTCCAAGCGAGGCTCTGTCTTCGCTGAGAAAAAACCGGAGTAACTATCTTCTTGGAGGGCGGACACTCTTGTCCGCCCCTACAAAAACGTTCCGCTGTCTGACGCCCTCGTCTGACAACACACTATCTTGAAGAGCCGACTTTCAGTCCGCTCTCACAAAATCAATAATTTGGATCTCAAATGGGTGCAGTAGATGTTGGCGGCGCCAAACCTGCTGGTGGCGGCGCTGGAGCACCGGGATGGAAACGCCCAAGGGTGCATATCCGTATAGATATGACGCCTATGGTTGATATAGCCTTCCTGCTGCTGATATTTTTCATGGTGACGACAGTGTTCCGTCTCCCACAGGCGATGGAAATGGCGCTCCCCGAGAACGATCCCGATAATCCTCCCGTCACGATGAAGGTGTACGAAAAGAAGCTCCTGACCGTCATCGTAGCCCAAATCGACGGCAAGGACTCCTGCGCATTCATGATCGGCAACGAATCACCCAAGCCGATTGCCTGGGATAGCCTTGGTGCCAAGCTCAGCGAGCGACGCATGATCTACGGAGATAGCCTGACCGTACTTGCCAAAATCGACAAAATGGCGACCTACAATTCGATGGTCACCCTCGTCGATGAATTCAATGTCGCTCTGACTACCCGCTTCACCATCGATAAGTACACAACTGTTGATGACTCGTTGATGCGCCTTGCCGGTTTCAGGACCAATGGCCCGGCGGGTCTCCCCTCGCCTGCTTATGAAACGGAAGCCGGGCAATGATTCGACATTTCCCCTCGTATCACCTGATGAGCCGGTCAGAATTGACAAACTTTAGGAGCCTGTCATGAACTTTTACGAAGAATTGGCAGAAGGGCGCTACGGTTCATTTGAACTTAAAAAGGACGTCGGCCCCAATCTGCTTTGGGGATTGCTTGTCAGCTTTATTGCTCACACACTGATCATCGCCGCGCCATACATCGTCTCACTGTTTGAAAGCGAGGAAGATATTCCTCCGCCAACCCGAGTGATCGATATGTCGCAGCTGATGAAGCTTAAGAGCTTGCAAGATACCCCTGAACAGGTCAAGATCTCCCTTCCCAAGCTTACAGCGCCGCCGGTTGCCGCAATTCCGATAGCTGTAGCGGAAGAGGAAGTCGAAGCCGACCCGATGATGATGCCGACCCAGATGGAACTATCTGCGAGTCTCAGTGCTTCTGATGGCGCACTCGACATTGGAGCCGGTGAAGAAGTCATTATCAACGATGACGTCGATGACGGTATTCCAACTTCCGACAAGTTCATCCCGTTCGAGGTTGCTCCGCAGTCTCTGAACAACAATCCTCTCCCGGCATACCCAAAGAACATCGGTGACGTCGGTATTCAAGGCAAGGTTATCGCCCGCGCCTACGTGGATAAGAACGGCAACATCAGGGATTTCATCATCATCAATGTCAAGCCTGAGGGGTTGGGATTCGAGGATGAAGTCAAAAAAGTCATCATGAAGTGGAAATTCACGCCCGCCATTCAGAACCACAAGCCGATTGGCGTCTGGGTCGATATCCCCTTCGTCTTCAAGGTCGAGTAATACTTTTTAGATTCCCAGGCCTTTTTCAGCTTTCCATCCCCGCGCAAGCGGGGATCCAGAATTCTGAAATTCCAAATCTAAATCCGCTGTCAGACGCCCTCGTCTGACAGCATTAGCCTTTCCTGGAAGTGTCCTGGTCGTTGCCCACATTGTCCGATATAAGGTCCAAAAAAGAATCTACAAAACTCTGGAGCCACTCATGAATTCCTACGAAGAATTGGCAGAAGGACGTTACGGTTCGTTTGACCTAAAGAAAGAAATCGGCCCCAACATGCTCTGGGGCTTGCTCTTCAGCTTTCTGGCGCACGCCATGATTGTCTCCGCACCTTTTATCGTCAATTTGTTCCAAAATGACGAAGTCCTTAAGGAACAGATCGGGCGGAAAGTCTTTCTGTTGCCACCGCTTCAAATGCAAAAGCCTCCCGATCATGTCAGGATTAGTCAACCCGAACTCGCGTTGCCACCGGATGCTGTGATCCCAATTGCCGCACCGGACGACCCTATCATCGAAAATCCGGTCTTGAGCCAAGCACAATTGAAGATTTCGTTGGGTGCTACAGATGAACCCTATGAAGGTGGTTGGGATGAAGTGCCGATCATTGAAGAAGATCCCGACGTCATTCCCAAACCCTACCAGTATATCGCCATAGAGTTTGAACCACTTGCTCTGAACAACAACCCCCTCCCGGCTTACCCCAGAAATATCGGTGACGCTGGCATCCAAGGTCGTGTTGTCGCCCGCGCTTATGTCGATAAGAACGGTAATATCAGGGATTACATCATCATCGCTGTAAAGCCCGAGGGCTTAGGCTTTGAAGATGAGGTGAAAAAAGTCATCATGAAATGGAAATTCACCCCCGCCTTTCAAAACCACAAACCAATCGGCGTTTGGGTCGATATCCCCTTTGTCTTTAAAGTTGAGTAAAGCTTCTCAGCTTTCCATCCCCGCGAAAGCGGGGATCCAGATTCTGATTTACCAATCGTAAGACTTATGAACAACTGGTATCGTATCCCCATCGCCATTGGGTTCGTAACTCTTGGAATAGCCATCCTCTTCGGGTGGCTATTTCCACAAATACCCTCCAGCACCGGACTACGCTTGATTCTCGGTCTCGTCGTCATAATGATGGGCATCTATCGTTTTGTAAGCGGTGGCGGAGCCTACAGCAACCGTGAAAAACGGTATTAGACACCTATTTTCAAATTTCCCAATATATTCCCCATATCGATTGGATTGGATTGATTTACTTCCTAAATTTAGGGTTGACAGACTTCAGGTCGCGACGATAGAAATGCGCCCACGGGGTGGGGAATCGCTTCCCATCTTTCTACGCTGCCGTTCGATTATTGGTCGGTCATCCGTTTGAGGTCCGAGTACGGGGAGGGCGCCCCCTATACGTAACGGCTCACGGAATGTCCGTCGATCCCAAATTCAAGGTACTTTCGTCACGAACGGCCAGAACCCTTCAAAGGTCCCTACCGATTGTCTCAGAGCCTTCTATCCCAAGACGACGTGTATTGTTTAAGGAGTATGATTATGGGTCGCAGGCTCTATGTCGGCAACCTCGCCTTCACTGTTAACAGTGACCAACTTCGCAAGCTCTTCACTGAGCAGGGCGAAGTAGTTGAAGCAAATTGCATCACTGACCGTATGACCGGTCGTTCCAAAGGTTTCGGCTTTGTAGAAATGGCCACCGATGACGGTGCCAAAAAGGCAATCGAAGCATTGAACGAGCGAAACCTCGACGGCCGCAATATGATTGTCAACGAAGCGCGTGAGCGCGACGCCGCACCGCCCCGTTCGGGTGGTGGAGGCTTTGGTGGCGGTGGCCGTGGACGCGGTAGATAAGAATCTCTTAATTGAGATAAGAAGTCCCACCTTCAGCAATGAGGGTGGGATTTCGCTTTCAATAACGCTTGTTCACATTCATTACAAACAATTTTCACCTGACTTACCACTTTTTTTACTAAGTGTCCCCAAAATCACCCTCACTAAACGTATCACTATTGTTACATCCTGAATTTCAGCCACTCCGCGCTGACCTCTAATTTCAATCCAAATATATATCGGATATCCACTATCGCCGCCAAACCCAACCTTCAGGCTTCCTTAGGGGCAAGCCTCTGGCAGATCGCCAACAGCTTTATCCCCTTTGTCGGGACGGTGATTTTGATGGTCTTTTCGTTGCGAATATCATATTTCTTGACTTTGGCTTTAAGTCTCCTCGCCGCCGGATTTGTAGCCCGTCTCTTCATCATCCAACATGACTGCGGACATTACTCCTTCTTCAAATCCCGCCGTGCCAACGATTTCGTCGGTTGGCTCATCAGCAATATCACGATTATCCCTTACTTCTACTGGCGCAAACAACACGCTATCCATCACGCCACGACCGGCAACCTCGACAAACGCGGTCACGGCGACATGACGCTTTACACCGTCAAAGAGTACATGGCGTTGCCGCGTCTTGACAAAATTCGCTACCGTATCTATCGCAACCCCTTCATGTTCATGATCCTCGGTCCATTTCTGCTAATGATTTTCTTCAATAGAGTAGTTAGAGATCGTGCGCACACAACCAAAGGCGAACGACTAAACGTTCACCTCTCAAACCTGTTGATAATCGTCACATTTGGTCTGATTGGTTGGTGGATCGGCTTCCTCAACATGGTATTAATCTTCCTTCCGATTCATTGGCTTTCAAGCGCCGCCGGAGTCTGGCTCTTCTACGTCCAGCACCAATTCGACCCGGCTTACTGGAAGCGCGGTACCGACTGGAACTACAACGAAGCCGCCCTGCACGGCAGCAGCTACCTGAAGCTCAACCCTGTCCTCCAATGGTTCACCGGCAACATCGGCTTTCACCATATCCATCACTTGAAGATTTCGGTGCCAAATTACCGCCTCCAACGCGCTTTCGAGTCTTCACCTGACTTCCAGGATGTCCACACTTTGACGTTCATCAGCAGCTTCAAAACGATGTTCCTCAGCCTCTGGGATGAAGAGTCTGAGCGCTTGATCCGCTTTGGCCAGTTGCGCGAAGTCCTTGAATCGAATCAAGAACCCGCCAACGCCTGACCCCGTACGCTCTTGGAGGGCGGACTTTTAGTCCGCTCTGATTTTCCACTACTACCTGCCAGCATACTATTCTTGGAGGGGGGACTTCAGTCCCCCCTTTCCTTTTGGAGTGTTGAAGCTTGCTTCAGCCTCACTTCATATTTCACGGATAACCGCCGTTTTCCACGAAATCGGCGGTTCTTATATTAGTCGAGTATTTGACACGGCGATAAATTGTTATTATCTTAAAGAGTTATCGTTTTATAAATTGATTTCCTTTCACTACCCGTTGACAAGGACTTATTACAATGACATTCGCACGAGTTATCACTTTTCTCTTCGCACTTCTCTGCTTGATCTGCCTGCCAATTACATCCTTCTCACAGCCCGACATTGACTTCGACTGGCCAATAGGATTTGAGTTCAATCAACCTGATAATTGGAATGATGCCTTCGCTGAACTCTTTTCAGGTGGTCCTTATGAACTGACTGGCATCGTCACCAACTTTGGCGATGAACTCCTTGAGGTCGAGGCCTCCACCGACAATGAAGTCTTCACAGTGGAGCCCACAAATTTTGAGGTTGACCCCGGCGGAGAATTGCAAATCACCGTCACCTTCGAAGCCCCCGAACCCGGTGAGTATGAAGCCAACCTCATTTTCCATTCTAACGACCCCGACAACGGCGAACTCCGCATCGCAATGGTCGCTGAAGCGATGAATCCCCCCGACATTCTTCCCATAGACGAGTTATTCGTAGAAATGAATTCTGGCGAAATCCGCCGTGAGGTCATCACCATCGAAAATGATGGCGGTGCCCCACTTCGCTTCACGGTTGACATTGAAGTGATGAACGAACCGGAACGCGACGATGCAGGAGATCTGCTTGGCGAGTTTTCGTGGCAGGGTGTAGGAGGTAATTCTTATAAGGGCGGAATTGCCTACGACCCGGAAAACGAATACCTTCTGCTGACGGGTTTCACATCACAACTTTGTGCCGTTGTCGATCCAAATGATGATTATGCAGAAGTTACCTCCTGGCGGACGGAAGGCGCACCGATGGGTGCAACGTGGTTGAATTGCATTTATTATGTCATTGAGTATCAAAATGGTATTGAGCAGATTCATCGCTACGATGGCGAAGGCAACGCAATTGGATTGTTCGCTGATTTCCTCGACGGAGTGATCTCGATAACCAGTTCACCTGAACACAACCTCATATTATTGACCGAAGCGGAAAATGCTTTCGACATAGACGCTTATGATCCTGACAACGCCGAGTTGATCGGTCGCATTCGACCCTACCCTGGATGGATAGAAGAATACCAAATCTGGAGCATGACCTGGGTCGATAAACATACCGAAGGGCAACTTTGGCTCCAATTCGAAGGGCAATGGCTTTACCAACTCGAAATCGACCTTGAAAATTTTGAACTGGTCAATCGGAACCAGATCGTCAGACTTGAAACCCCCCCGGACAACAACAGAAATCGCCGGAACGGCCTTGGCCACGACAAGGACAATTTGATCTATGGACGTTATGATCAGGAGACGTACTGGATACTTGACGACGGAATCTCTGAAGTCTATTGGATCACCGTCGAACCAATGGAAGGTGAAGTCGAACCAAACGGATCGCTTGATCTGGTTGTCACCCTCGACGCCACCCACATGCGTTCCGGGGAGTACGTCGCCGATGTTCACATCCTTACCAACGACCCCGACAACAACAACATGGTCTTTTCCGTTACTATGGATGTCAGAGGCCCTGATTGGGACTACGAAGCCGAATGGCACGAATCAGCCGGTTACCCGGAGTCGATCAACTTTGAGATGGCATACGAAGCGACCTTTGCAGGCGACTCCGACACCATTGGCGTTGAAGTCTCCAACGTCGGTTTCCACGAATTGACAATCGATGAAATCCGTTCCGATAATGAGGCGTTTCGTGCCGTACCGGGCAACTTTATGCTTGGCGAAGGCGAGGAGATCGAAGTCCTCGTGATCTTCACCCCGGCAGATGGCGGCGAGTACGACGGAGTTCTGACCTTTTTCACTAACGACCCTGACGAAGCCGAAGTTCAAGTTCCCCTTCACGGCTTGGCAATCCTTCCTCCCCGTATGCGCGTCATCGGTGAAGACATCGACGAATTCCCTTGGCAAGGTGAAGTCATCGAACACGAAATCACCATCGCTAACGACGGCGGCAGCCCACTTCGTTTCGAGATCGACATCGAAAATGAAGTGCAACCCAACCGGGATGTAGTGCCGCGCGCTTTACGTAGCGTCGATGGACGTGCTTCCAAACCCTTCCGCGACGATCCGGGCGACCTTATTGGCCAATTCAATGGCAACAACGCCGTCAATCAGTACTGTTCGCCGATAGGCTGGGATTGGGACAACGAAGGCATGTGGGTTTCGAATTACAGTGCACAGAATCTTGTTCGCTGGGGACATGATGCTCGCTATGAAAACTTTGAGGAACAAATCCGATTCAATAGGGGACCATTCATGGACGGCGCTTGGGCAAAAGGTCTCCTCTACCTGCCGAATTGGGCTAACGCGACAGTCAACCGCTATAACGACCAGGGCCAGAATGTCGGCGCTATCAATATGCCTTTCCCCGTCTATGGCATGGCAGTAGATGTTGAGAATGACTGGCTAATGTTCCTCAACCCCAACGACGGAATGTCGATCTACGTCTATGAATTGACCGATCACGGTGGTCTCGGCGACCAATTAGGTGTTATTCGCAACCATGCTCAATATTACGGGAATGTCGTCGCCTACAATCTGGAATGGGTTCCTAAACATCCTGACGGTCAACTCTGGATGACCAACGCCCAAACAGGACGGGTTCACCAGATCGCTGTCGATACTGATAACTGGCAGTGCACAGGTGAAGCACAGAACCCTATTCAGGTCTTCCCGCGAGCCGAACAACCTTACAGCTCTGTAGCTCATGATGGTCATAACCTCTGGGCGGCAGGCTACTTCTCAGGTAACATTCGTATCTATGATGATGGCGTTGAAGAAGCCAACTGGTTGCGGGTTGCGCCTGATAATGGGATAGTACAACCCGACGGTGAAGAATTAGTCACCGTCACTATCGACACTCACAACCTGCTCGGCGGCGAGTACAGCGCCGAGCTCCATATCTACTCCAACGACCCCCAAAATCCTGAACATATCATCCATGTCGAGATGACCGGGAATGATTGGAATTGGGAGGTCGATCCCCCCCGCATCGAAGTCACTATTGAGTCTTTCGATTTATTGAGTCGTGCATACCTCGATGATCCGATTGTCGAGCATATGACCATCGTCAATCAAGGACAAGAGGGCGGCGAAAATCTCGAATTCTACATTCTTGCATCTCTTGATGATATCGACAATCGGCAGGCTCGAGGGCCTCGCAATGCCGGACTTGATGGTGAAAATACTCGCAGGCTTCGTAGAGTAAGAGGCGGCGTCATTGGACCACTCCGTGATGCTCCAGAATCGAATTTCTGCCTCTTTAAGGATGGAGGTGGCTGGGGTAATCAAATGGAAGATGTTTGGCAACAGGAAGATGTTGATATTACAATATATAATTCCAATAGATTCGAGAATTTCCCAATTGACGAATACGATGTAATATGGATTCGGGAATATCAGTCCGATGAGTTTAATACCAACTATAACAACAACCGCTCTCGCTTCGAAGAATGGGTTGACGGTGGAGGAGTCCTCTATCACGGAGTCGGCACGAATAACTGGAACGTCGCTCCAATTCACGTGGGAGGGCTCGTGCGTGAGAGGTCCGGGTCAGCCAACGGTCGGGTTAACGTCTCCAATAATCCTCGTGCAGATGACTACAATTACCTCGCTGATCTTTGTGATTGGGAAGGTGGTGAACAGTTGAGGGGGCAAAGCTGGTCACACGCGGGATACACAATTCAATCATTGCAGAACATCCAGAACAGCGATAGGTTTCAGGTAATAGCCACCGGTATTGAGGGTCAAGCCTTGCCGGGCGTCGTTGTTTACAGCTATGGCCGCGGTTGTGTAATGGTAACTGGTACAACTGACTCTTTTTCCTACCTTAACTACAGAAACCGAGGCCAATGGGGATGGGCACTCAACAATGTCGTTTGGTATCTCGATTACCTCGCTCAAGGAACAATGCCTTGGCTGACCATCACTCCCGAAGAGGGGTCGCTTGCACCAGGAGCCGAAAGAGAGATAGAGTTATCATTCGATGTCTCTGATTTAGGTCCGGGCTATTACGAAGGACACCTCTCAATTGACTCCAACGATCCGGCCAACTCGAACCTGGAAATTCCAATCGGATTGGAATTGTGGGCGCCCGAACCACCTCCTTTCGATGGTCCCGAACCGACAGAGTTCAGTCATAGTCTCCTAATAACCGCCGTCCAATTCGATGGCGACCCTGTCGATCCCGGCTGGGAAATCGGTGTATTCACGCCTGATGGCGTTCTCTGCGGAATTACAGTTTGGCGCGGCGAACAAGAAGGTATAGCCGTATGGGGCGCCGATGACGATCACGAGGACTACTTCCACGACGGCGAAGTCATGTCGTTCATCGGCTACGATCCGCGTTCCGATCAGGAATACCAACTCGTCGCCGACGTTGAGGAAGGATCTTTAATCTGGCACAACGAAGGCTTAACCATTCTCTCGCTTGAAGCAAATACCCTAAAACAGCAGACAATCCCTCTCCGCCAGGGCTGGAACTTTGTCTCGCTAAACGTCGCACCTGTTGACCAGATCCTCTTCGCTGGTGACCCCGGCCCCGAAGTCATCCCCATGCTTGCCCAACTTCGCCGCCCCAACAACGGCGCACATCATGTCTTGCGTTTCAAAGACTTCATCGGCCGCTTCTACTCGCCCGGTAACGGCTTTAACAACATCCCGTTCTGGAACCTTGAGCAAGGCTACATGGTATTGGTCGATGAACCTCTCGAAGTCGTCTGGCAAGGCTCCCCCATCGATGCACAAGCCGACATCCCCCTCCGTGAAGGTTGGAACATCGCCCCCTACTATCCGACCTACCAGCTACCTGCCAGTCGTGCCAGTCAGAACTACGTGATCTCTCCGATTATCGACAATGTCCTCATTGCCAAAGACGTCAACGGCAACTTCATGATTCCCGGTCGCGACTATTTCTCCAACATGCCCCCTTGGCACGAAGGTCAGGCCTATCAAATCAAGGTCAACCAGACCGTCACCTTAAACTATCCCGTCGAACAAAACCAGATGGCTGGTGGTATTCCCCCTCAAGATGACCCCGCCGCGGCTGACCGCACATCCATCTCAACCTACTTCCACCCGGTATCGCTTACCGGTGCGAACATGTCCCTTCTCCTCACTCTCATACCGGCGAAAGCCGGTATCCATTCCGCTGAAATCGGCATCTTCACCCCAAGAGGCCTCTGCGTCGGAGCGTCGCCTCTTAATTCTACAATTTACAATTTACAATTTACAATCGGCCTCGCCGTCTGGGGCGACGATCCCTCAACCCCTGAAATCGACGGCGCTCTCGAAGGCGAACCTCTCACTCTCCAATTCTCGTCCGGGGAGGACAGACATTCCTGTCTGTCACAGCCTCTCTTCTACGAAACGGACGGCTTCGCAGAAGCCACCCTTGTGCTTCCTGACGCCTCTCAGCTTTCTTCTTTCAACTTTCAGCTTTTCCCACCCTCGCCAAACCCATTCAACTCAACAACAAGAACCAAATTCTCGCTGTCTGAGCCCGGTCACGTAAAATTGGGCATTTTCGAGCCATCCGGCAGGCTGGTGCGTAACATCCTCGAAGGAAATTACGCCTCAGGCGAACACGAAACGCTTATCGATGGCAAATCTCTCCCCGCAGGAATATATTTTGCCAGACTTGAGGCAGCGGGCGCTATTCAACTTCAGAAAATAGTCCTCACCAAGTAAAAGGAGCTGTTGAAACCCGGATGCGACCCTTAATCTACTACGCCGCCACTTCGCTCGATGGTTTCATAGCTGGCCCCAACGACGAAATCGACTGGCTCTTCACCGATGGTGACTACGGTTTCAGGGAATTTTTCGACTCCCTCGACACGATCATCACCGGACGCAAAACGTGGGACATCTCGAAAACGTTCGAAGAGATCCCCTTCAAAGACAAAGACATCGTCGTCTTTTCCCGATCTGGCTGCGAGATTCATTCGAGATCGAAAGAGAACTCACTGGACAAATTAGGGCAAATCAATGACCCTGTTGACCTGACGAAGCGACTCCTTGCGATGAAAGGCTCTAACATCTGGCTTCTTGGTGGAGGCGACATTGCGGGTCAGCTCGCCAATGCCGGGCTAATCAGCGATCTTGTAGTCTCAATTCACCCCATTTTTATTGGTAGCGGCATCCCCTTATTCGCCGGGCTTGATAAACGCCTTCGACTTGAGCTCTTAAAGTGCGAACCATTCCCAAGCGGGCTCCTCCAAATCACCTACAAAGTCGTAAATGATGCTTAGATGCGCCTGATCGTCCTATCAGCTTTGCTGATTCTTGTCATCGGCTGTTCCGACCCTGGTAGCGTTCCTGTCCCGGTCTATCCCAACGGCGCTATTTATGGCCCTGACGGCCCCAAACCGATGAGTGGCTGGCAGGTAACAACTCGCGAAGGCATCCTCGATCGCGGCGACTATTACAATACCGACGGCGACTGGTACATCGTGCTGGAAGACAGCGCCTTCCTCGCCGCGCAGGCAACTCAGGTTTACCTGAAGCGTTCCCCTGAGGAACCGGAACGCTACAACTGGTTCCTTTACGAAGCCTTCCGTGTCAGCCACCGTTACATCTACCTCGAAGACCCCATGAAGGGCTATGCTGGCTTCGGCTACATCATCTTCATCTACACTGATTACAACGGCGGCTAACCAGCACACTCTGGAGTGCGTAAGCTTGCTTGCACTTTGACTTCCCGCTGTCAGACGCCCTCGTCTGACAGCACAAATTCTTGGAGGCGGACATTCCGTCTGTTCTTAACTATCAACCACCATAGATCATCTCACCCCATGACCAAACTTCTACTCAGCATCTGCTTCACCGTTTCGCTCTCGCTGTTTCTTAACATAACTGCCCTCGCCGCCGAAGTCTCCCTCGGTTCAGTTCGAGGCCGTCTGATTGACCGCGTCGATCACTTACCGCTTGTCGATGCCAACGTCATTATTACCGGCACTACCCACACCGCCGTCACCGACACTGCAGGCAACTTCACTATCCCCGAAGTCAAGCACGGCTCCTACAGCGTCGCAGCCACCAAACTTGGCTACCTCCCGCAAGTCATCAGCGACGTCGTCGTCGTTCCCGGACGTTCGACCGACCTCGAGTTTTTCCTCGAACCTTCCGCAATACAAGGCAACGAAGTTGTCGTCAGGCGAAGCTTTTTCCGCCGCACTCCTGACCTCCCCACTTCCAACCGCTCGCTCCGTTCTGAAGAGGTCCGCCGGGCTCCTGGCTCTGTTGAAGATGTACAACGCGTCATCCAAGCCCTCCCCGGAGTCGCCGGAGCAAACGACCAGACCAACGAAATCGTCGTCCGTGGTGGTAGCCCGATAGAGAATTTAACGCTAATTGACGGCATCGAAATTGATAACATCAACCACTTCCCCACCCAATCCTCCTCCGGAGGCCCCATCAGTGCCCTCAATGTCTCGTTTCTGAAAGATATAAACTTCTCAACTGGTGGATATTCAGCACGATATGGTGACAAAGCCTCTAGCGTTTTGGTGCTTGAACTTCGCGATGGCGACCGCAATAAATGGCAAAAGCAGGCAGAATTGTCGATGGCTGGGGCAGGAGTGGAGATAGAGGGTCCCTATGGTGATGGAAAAGGCACTTTCATCGGCTCCATCCGCCGCTCATATCTTAGCCTAATCCAAGGCGCAATCGGCCTCACCGCCGTCCCCAACTACTACGACGGCCAGTTCCGCTCCTCATGGGATTTTTCCCCCTCCACCAAAGGCTCCCTCTACGGAATGTACTCACACGACTGGATATTCATAGACTCCGACAAGCCCGACGCCTGGTCTCGCGGCGCAGAGACTGTCCACGCAAAGTACACCCGCTGCGTCCTCGGGGGGAGATTAAGGTGGGTGAGAGGGTGGGGAATGGGCGATGCAATCATTGCCCGGTCAAGTACTTACTTCGACGAATCAGTACTGAATATGCCGGAGAATCAACTTGAGTATCTAAACAAATCGACCGAAATTGTCGATCAATTGCACCTGAATTTCAGCGGAGCAATTTACAGCGGAGATGAGTGGTCCGCTGGGTTATCCTTGAAGCCAATTTCCTATATTTACGATAATTGGTTCCTTCCTGACACGATCAAATATGATTTTGATAGAGATGGAAATAGTGACACGACTGTCGTCGAACCGCCCTGGGGAGCCGACCGCCAAGTTTCCACCTTCAAAAGCGCTGCGTATTTGCAGTATCGTTGGAAACCAATATCCAATCTAATGTTTATCGGTGGATTGCGTCACGACGGTTTCGCCCTCTCGCATCGGAGCGTCCTCGCCCCGCGAGCATCCGTCAGATGGGACATTGACGGCTTGACAGCCCTCTCATTTGCCACTGGTGTGTACTACCAGTCCCTCCCCCTCTTCTACCACCTCTGGGACCCGGACGGCGGCAACGAACGCCTGCCCTTCACCCGCGCCGACCACTATGTCCTTAGCCTGACGCACGAAATCGGCGAAGGCAGGCTCGCGTCGGTCGAGTTGTTCACCAAAGCCTACTCCGAATTACCGGTCGATGAGAACGAGTTGCGGCAAAATGACGATCCGGCTTTCCGTTCGTGGCGCTACCTTCCGGTCGGCACAAAGACGGCGGAAGGCGTCGAGCTGTTCCTCCAGAAGAAGAAGGTCGCCGATTGGTACGGGACGTTCAGCTACTCGTTAGGGAGATCGATGACCGACAATTCGCTGTCGGTGTTTGCGTCTGATTACGATTTTCGGCAGGTGGCGACGGTTGTGGCGGGGAGGGATTTTTCGTTGGTTGAGAAGCCTTGGTTCAACGACTTTCAGCGGTCGTGGTATGGGTGGTGGAGTTATGCGTTGCCGTTGAATGGCGATGAGCTGACGCTATCGAGCAGATACCGGTATGTGTCGGGAAGGCCTTACACGCCGAAGGTGTGGCGGACTGCTCCGCCGCGGATGGGCGAATTTTGGGATGAGTCGGCTGACGTTAACTCGGCGAGGTACCCGGACTATGCGAGGTGGGACGTGAGGTGGGACTCGAAGTGGTTTGCCGGGAACCGTTCGGTGACGGTCTTTATGGAGGTGCAGAACGTGACCAACCGCCCGAACGTCGCCGAGTACTTATACGACGACGACGACCCCGAAGTGACTACCGCCTACCAGTTCGCCTTCTTTTTTATCGGGGGGGTTAGGGTGAGTTTCTGATGTTGGAAAGAGGGAAGATGCAACATGATGGAGCGAAAAGAGGATCAAAATTGAACAATATAATTGATTATGTCTTACTTAGAATATGATTTTTGACAGCATCCTTAGCCTCGTCCAAGGTATACAACCTATCATACTCAACACCGGCATCAATTAAATATCTAAGCCGTTTGTGCTCATTAATTTGTTCTGCCTCATGAAGATCATTAATGAAATAACTTCGGTGTTCATCTTGCTCACCGATTGTTTCAATTTTATCATTATCTCTTACGATATAGTATTTGCTCTCCCCAGGACAATACTTCTTTATTACTTCGTATAGTTCACGCATTCCTTCATCGTTTCTACTGAAATATTTTGAGATAGTTTCATCCTTCAAGGGTACAGCTTTTAATAAATTTCTCTTAGTTATTCTTTCTGCAAGGTCTCTAGCGGTCTCATCGCTTTGGGGATTAGCTGCAATACTGCTCATTAGTAACCATAGGGTATAGTCATCAATTGACAAAATTTCTCTAGGATTTAGTGCTTCACCTGCAATAGCCTTAAGTAAAGGCGATAGTAGATCGCCCTTGACGAATCCTATGCGCGCATCTCCAGAATCTCTCAGACGCATCATGAAAAGTGATACCATTCGCTCAGCGCTTCTAACTGTTTTATGTCTATACACTATATCATATAGTGCACGTCTAGCAATTAAGAACTGCTCAACAACCCGAAGAGATTTTTTTTTGTCAAATCCAGGCACTAACTTTCCTTGACGGTTCTCGCCTACATTTACCGTTGAAATCAACCAATTTATGTCATAACGACCGTAAGCTACCCCAGACATATAGGCATCTCGACCTACAAAATCTGCTCTGTCAATATCGACATCTGAATCTATCAGAAGCGGCAAATAGGGAATGAAGTACTTTCCTCGTAACAACATAGAAATTCTTTTGCTTGAATCAGCTTCATATACTTCTAGCAAACGATGAAGCTCACCCTCCTCCCAATTAAGTAACGCAAATGTAACGAGTTCGTGCCATTTCGATCCTTTCAACAACGACATGTGATCACTTACACCAAGCGCGTTGCACCACTTGACAAAATCAAAGTTCTTCCCTATTACATCATTCTCAAAAACATGCGAAAGCGGCCCATGCCCTAGATCATGACACAATGCAGCAATTGCGAATTCTCGCCTCACTATTTCACTAGGCATTAATAGTGATGGTAAATAATCTCTTGCAGAGGAATGACTTAAATGTCTCAATATTCTGATAGCTAAATGTGCCACTCCAAGAGAATGTGAAAGGCGAGAGTGCTCTGTCCCGGGATATACTAAATGTGCCATTCCAGTTTGACGAATACGTCTAAGCCGTTGAATTTCAGGCATTCTCAAGATATCTATTACTGCTGTCTCCATACCTTCAAATTGCATGAGTCCATGGATTGGGTCTTGGATTCTCTGTATTCTACCTTTAGCCATCCTAAGCTAGCTCATGAATTAATTTTGTAATTCTATTGTTCGCGGAATCTTTAAGCTTCAAGTGACTTTCAAGATCCCTGAAGTATGAAACCATCTTATCTTTCTCACCTCTTGGCATTAACTTTAGTGTATCCAAATCGGGTAAGAATTTTGCCAGCTTCTGGGCCTCATCCGGCTTTGACATATCTGCACCTTCAAATCCAAGTCGGAGGAATTGAGCTAAAGTAGTTTTCGCCTCCGCCTTTAGTTTTTCAGCTGACCATCTGTCTTTCGGATCTTTTTCCAAAGCTACCTTAAGTAAACTTCGGATGGGTTCCTCGATATCTTGTAATTTTACAAATTCATCCCATTGCGAATTTATTCTATCTCTCAATTCTTGTTCTTTCTCTGCTCTGGATTTAAGGTCAAAAACTTTGGGAACCTGTTCGCCTAGTTTGAAGAGAGGAAATCGACCCAAAAGTGCATTATATACCGTTGCGCCAACTGCCCAAATATCAACCTTAAAAGGATCAATTGGATATCCGATATTTAATATCAATTCTGGAGCGCGAGTTCGTAGGCTACCAGTTGGGGTCGATTCAGGTGTAAATTCCGCGGCAGGACGACAAATACCAAAATCGAGCAATACGTAGTTGTCCTCAATTTTCCCAATATTGTCTGGTTTTATATCACCATGAACCAAGTGGTGTTGATTATGAAGACAGTCGAGCGCATCAAGGAGATGAAAAAGGAGATTTGCCGCCTCGTCGAGGCCACCAACTCGCGAATGATCTGATAGAATACCTGACATATAATCTTCAACATTGAATCTCTCGCCACGCATATTTGTCTCACGATAAGTTTTCATAACATGCTTGTGGTCTATTGACAGTGGATGAGCCCTATCCTCTCGCGTTTGAATTTTTGCACCTGCATCTCCAACTGCGAGTATTTGTTTAAGAACAACCTGCTTTTGAGTGAGTCTCCAAACAGCTAGAAACACTTGTTTTTGGCTTCCCACGTCTGTCTTTACCTCTAATATGTCTATTCCATCAGGTGGTATTACATTCATGCATGCCTTAACCTTAGCTACATCATTTGGATGAGCTAATACCCATCGCCGCATGGATGACACATTTGGGGTGGTACCTTTTTCGAATGTCTCGAATAAAACTGATATCAGGTTTGCTGATTCACTATCGTTCCAATCACCCTGTCGCAACACATCTGCCAATTTTACAAGGTCATCATCCATTTGAGTTGCGAATAATGAACCATTTGACAGTAAAGCAACAGCGGTTTTTTCGGTTTGGGCTCCAAGCAACGAAAATGCATGAATACATCTTTGACCGCTTGGTAGAGACCCTTTCGTGTCCGCAGTTAGTGCCATTGTCTCTGTTGGCGTTCGTTTAACGCTAGTTTTTTTAGTGCTCAATGAGTTCTTTTTTGTCATGATATGTACTGTTTTTAAGATTTTATCGAATTTGTACTTTAAGATCACAAGTAATCTATTAAGTTACTTGGCCAAATTGAAGAGAACGGATTAAGCTCGATTTAGGGGCTTGGGAGACTATTGCTAACACTCTCCTCATGAAGAGGCAATGCAAATGGATCCGATTTTTGAGTATATTGTTTCCTGTAACAAAGTGCAAGTGAGTGCTTAAAGGTTGTGCTGGGAGAGGGGTTGGCGGATCCGATTATGTAAAATTGGATACCGGCTTGCGCCGGTATGAGAGGACGCTTGGACATCGGAAGAACTCGGTAAGTTGAAACACTGATTGATCTAAAAAGAACGAAGAGCCATGCCCAACGTTCATTATGACATTTGATGAAACGTGCCCGCGCAATTGAGACCGCAAACAATATAGAGGGAAGTCAGGCAAAAGTCAAGGATGGTCAATGTTAGATGGTTAATGGTTAATGGGCGAGGCCGACAACTGTCGGCCGTACCGGGCTGGGCAACCTTTCAACTAACATCGCCTATTAGCACCACAATCACTTGACTTTTGATAAATAATTCCGTATATTATCGACAGCATTTTCGTTTGCAGCAGGGTGAGGACACCCTGCGGCAATCCAGTAACCAGTAGAAATCCCCGGCAACCTCAATTCTGTGAAGTTGGTGAAGAAAAATAAAATGAAATATTCCCCGAAACGCCTTCCTGATAGGATCGGTGACGATTGGGACGATGTGAAGATAATTTGGGGCGCTCTCCGTAAGTTGTTTAGAAATAAAGATGATAAGAATTTGGGACTCAAAAGAGAAGAGCGGCTTGAAAAGCCGCTCGCCAAGAATGGATACCGGCTTACGCCGGTATGAGAAGAAAACAGATATCCTTCCCCCCGCCTGCGCGAGGGTCAGGATGACAAACCGGGACGAGGAGAACGACGACGATAATTTAGTGCGTTGAATCGAAAATGCAAGTGAGTGCTTGGGGGCTGTGCTTGGGGAGGGGCGGGCGGATCCGGGAAAGTGTAAATTGTAAATTGTAAATTGTAAAATTGGGATGCCGGACAGTTATCAAATCCGGGGCTGCGACACGTTCAGGATGACCTTTGTTGTAGATGTTACGCGATAAGATTCGAAAAAGAATATGGAGGGAAGTCGGGCAAAAGTCAATAGGGGCAGTGGGGTCAAGGCCGACAACTGTCGGCCGTACCGGACCTCCAGAGCCAGATGGATCCCCGCCTGCGCGGGGATGACGAGGCGGCGAGACGGCGGCGGAACATGCCAGCGAGACGGCGGCGTTACGAGCGGCTTGAAAAGCCGCGCTCCAAGAGGGAAAACGACAACGGTATTATAGTGCGTTGAATCGAAAATGCAAGTGAGTGCTTGGGGGCTGTGCTTGGGGAGGGGCGGGCGGATCCGGGAAATGTAAATTGTAAATTGAAAATGTAAAATTGGGGACACCCCCCCCTGCCCCCCCCGCAAGCGGTGGGGAGCTTGAGGTGACAGACTGAAGTCTGTCGTACTGAGAGAGAGGGGCGCGTTGCAATGCGCCCCTACGGACAGGAAGGAAGGGCGGGCAAGAATACCCGCCCTCCAAGACCAGATGGATCCCCGCCTTCGCGGGGATGACGCGCCTGCGTCGCGTATAAAGTGACAGACAGGAATGTCTATCCTCCCCGAACGCGAAGAACCCGCTTACTCGACTTTGATTGGCTCGACCTTCGTAAGCTCAAGCTCGAGTTCGATGACGACTTCCTTGCTGACCATCACGCCGCCAGACTCAAGCACCGCGTTGTACTTCAAGCCGAAATCCTCACGGTTAATCATCCCCTTTGCCGATACCGCCGTGACAGTCTTACCCCAGGGGGTCTTGTACATCGCCGCGAAGCCCTCGCCCTCCAGAACGACCTCCTTCGTGACGTCCCTGATCGTAAGGTCGCCCGTCACGCGGTAATGAGCATTGCCAAGCGCCTCAAGCTTCTTCGACTTAAAGGTGATCTTCGGGTATTTTTCCGCCTCGAAAAAGTCGGCGTTGCGGAGGTGGTTGTCGCGCTTCTCGACGCCTGTGTTAATCGAAGCCGCGTCGATGGAGAGCGTGGCGCTGAACGAGGCAGGCTTTGCCGGGTCGAAGGAGACCTTCGACTCATAAGCGCCGAACGAGCCTCTGACCGTCGAGACCATCATGTGCTTAACCGTAAAGCCGATCGAAGAGTGCACCGCGTCGATGCTCCATTCGCTCGCCTCCGCCGATAGGGTGATGGTAACTGCAAGCAGGGCTGTGATGAATAATTTTGCGAACATTGGGTTCCTTTTTGGTTTTTGTCGATTGTTGTCCCGCCCAGCAAAGCTGGCCGGGTTCCACGGGATTTGTTTTGTGCTGCCGATCCCGCCCAGCAAAGCTGGCCGGGCTACGCGAACGTTTACGATGCAATTTCTTGGTTGTTGTGTTTGCCGAGTTTCTTCAGCAAGCAGGTCAGTGCCAATCGCTCGTCTTCGGTTAGGCCACTCATGATCTCAGCGATATAGGCGGCATACTCCGGGAAGATGCGGGCGATGAATTCGCTGCCCTTGGGCGTCAAGGTGACGCGGTTACAACGGCGGTCCTCAGTGATGACGGCGCGAGCGATCAAGCCGAGCTGCTCAAGCTTGTCAACGATGAAGGTGATGTTGCCACGGCTGACCAAGAGCTTTTCGGCAATGACGTGCTGTTCAAGCGGGCCCAGATGGTGAAGCGATTCCAGGACGCCGAACTGGGGGCCTGTCAGTCCGTCACGCCGGAGGTGCCTGGCGAAGCGCGACTGGATCGTGTCGGCGGCGCGGAAGAGGGTGATGAAGACGTTCAGGGACGAGATTTCGGCTGGTGAGCCTTGGAAATGAGTTGCCATTGTTCCAACTTGAATTGTTTAAGATTGAACTATTGGTGATACGTGAAGGTTCCCGGGGTTGTTGGGAAATTCATTTTATTTTGACAAACCGATAATTTACCTACCTAAATAGGCGATTGAGTATTTGCGATAGATTCGGTTGCGGAGTATATTTAGGGGTTAGAAACACACCCCTCTTTAGTCCCAATGTAAGCGGGGAGAAACGGAGACCCGCCGAGCGAAGCTCGCCGGGCTACACGCAACATATCTCGTTGTAAGCTAAACAGGAATTCATGGCATCGACCATACTCTCAAAACTCGAACGTCTCGACCGGCGGTGGATATTCCTGCTGGTGGCGCTTTCGGTGTTGCTGCCGCTGATCTTCCCGCTAAGGATACCGCTGCAGACATCGGCTTCGACGCAGGCGTACTACGATGAGATCGAGAAGCTGCCCGAGGGGTCCGTGGTGCTGGTTTCGACAGACTTCGATCCGGGGTCGAAGGCGGAACTCTATCCGATGACCGAGGCGACGATCCGGCACATGTTCAGGCGAAATCTGAAGATCGTTATCTTTTCGCTTTGGCCGGCAGGGCCTCCGCTGACGGAGTTAGCGTTGCAGAAGGTGATCGCGGAACGTGGCAACGACAAGGTGCAGGGGGTAGATTATGTGAACCTTGGGTATAAGGACGGTCGCGAGGCGGTGATCGTGGAGTTAGGTCGGTCGTTCAAGGAGGCGTTTCCGCTCGCGTATAATGGGACGCCGGTCGGGGAGATCCCGATTATGCAGAATGTGGAGAATTATGCATCGTTTCCGTTGTTCTGCAATATCTCGGTGGGGTATCCGGGAACGAAAGAGTATGTCCAGTATGCTCAGAGCAGGTTCAATATCACGATGATTTCGGGGGCTGGTGCCGTGTCGGTGCCGGAGTTCTCGGCGTACTTGCAGTCGGGGCAGTTGAAGGGAATGTTGTCGGGGATTGCGGGATGTGCGGAGTACGAGCAGTTGCTGAACCACCCGGCGTTGGCGCTGACGTTTATGGACGCACAGTCGGCAGGGCATGTGCTGATTGTAGTGATGATTTTGATCGGGAATGTAGTGTACTTTATGACCAGAAAGAAGAAAGGATAATGTGGGAAGGTGGGAATGTGGGAAGTGAGAACGTGAGAAAGTCGCACTCAAGAAATATAGAGGCAATTAGTTTGATTTGTCAGTTTTTCATATTTGTCGTGATTGGAGTGTTAGCTTGCCGTCAAGTTTACGGGCAGGAGCAACTCTGGATTTCGCCGAACCTTAACGGAGAAGGGTATCGCGAGATGTTCGCGGAAGATGCGCCGTGGCCTGTAGCGCGGGAAGCTGTCGATGTGTTCTCAACGCACGAGAACTTTCTCGGAGGAAGAGACACGCTTGAGACGCTGATAGTGCCGTTTATCTCACGGACAGGAATACAATTGGCACTCGAAGTGGGCGGGTTACGGTCGCACAACCTTAACGGACTTCCTCCCGACCAGGTCGGTGAGGCGACCGCCATCGATGAACTGCGCAAGATTCAGAATATCTATGGGGCAGGTGGGGTCGTATCGATCCTTCAGATGGACTCTCCGATTGGCTATACCCTTGCAAGTGGCGGCGACAGCATCTGCGCTTTTGAGCCTCCTGAAGCGGCACGGGAGACTGCCGACTATATGGAACGTATATTGGGACGGTATCCGCGAATGCGATTTGCTCTGATCGAACCGGTTCCGTGGTATCATGTCGGGGATTTTCCCGCATATCCGGGGCAAGATCGGGGCGATCTAAAGGAGATATTGGAGATTTTTCTTGATACTCTTGAGGCGAGGGGGTTGACGCTTGAGGCTTTTCATGCCGATTGTCCTTACAGCTATACTAATTATCAGCGCGTAGAGGGTTATCAGGGCTGGGCGAAGCTACGTGAATTGGAAGAATGGGTTGAGGGTCGCGGGCTTCGCTTCGGGCTGATTTACAATGATGAGCAGTCTGGCCAAGGGGGTCGGGGTAGCAGCGACAGTCTATATCATCGACGAACGCTTGACTATTACTCAACTTACGCTGATTCAGGTGGTAGCCCGGGGAATATGCTGATTATGAGCTGGTACCCCCGCCCAACGCTAACGATCCCGGAGGATGAGCATTACACATTCATGAACATCGTCAAGGACTTTGCCGGATTGATGGATAGGTTTTCAGTTCGAGAGGGAGAACCGTGGGTGGTCAGTGAGCCGAATTTTGAGGCATTTCCGAATCCGTTTAACTCAAGGACGAATATCAGCTTCTCCATGTCACAACCGGGAGAAGCAACAGTAAATTTATTCGACATTTCAGGCAGGGTTGTGTGGACGACATCTTTAGGCTTTCTTGAGACTGGAAGTCACAACGCTCATGTCGATGCGGGGGATCTGGCGTCGGGGTTATATTACTTTGGAATCAATGGTGGGAAAGACAGAAGGGCGATTGTTTTGGTTAGGTAGGGGAAGGACAGCAGATTTAACGGATTTTAAGGTGACAGACAGGACCGGAACGGCACGAAGTAATGTCTGTCCTCCCCGGTCAGGAAGCGCGGGCTGAAATCCCGCGCTCCAAGATTTTAGTGGCTGAAGCAAGCTTCAGCACTCCGAATGCCGCCGGGACGGCGGCGAAACTTGCCAGCGAGACGCTGGCGTTACGAGGACAGTATGGACACACTCTGGACATGGATTGCGGCGGCGTTGACGTTGATGATCCTGAGCTTTCTCTACAAAGACAACCCGTTTTACAAGGTCGCCGAACATCTTTTCGTCGGCGTTGCGGCGGGGTATGGGTTGGCGGTTGAATACTACAACGTGTTCAAGCCTAACCTGCAGGATCCTCTGCTCGCCGGGAAGGACTTCTGGCTGGTGTTTCCGCTGATCCTCGGACTGCTGATGTTCACTAGGTTTATCCCTAAAATCGCATGGGTGAGTCGGTGGCCAATGGCATATATGGTCGGTATTTACAGTGGAATGGCTGTGATAGGGTTCACGGAGGGGGACTTGATGCGGCAGGTCGAAGCGTCGATCATTCCGCCGATTTCGATGGCGGCGTTCGGGCAGTTCGGCGCTAATCCCGGAGTGCTGAGTTTGCTGAACATCTTCGCCAACCCGGTGATCGTCTTTGGGCTGATTTGCATATTGCTCTATTTCTTCTTCAGCCTTGAGCACAAGGGAATCGCCGGAAACTTTGCCGGGGTTGGGACGGGGCTGCTTATGGTCGGGTTCGGGGCGGGGTACGGGTACACTGTGATGACGAGGTTCGCGCTACTGATCGACAGGTTTTACTTTTTATTGTCGGACTGGATGAAGGTGATTTGAGAAGAACGTAAAAAGTAGAAAGTAGAAAGGGAAATGATGAAGAACTTACTTGGTTTGCTGGTGGTCGTTGTTGTTTGATCTGCCTATACGGGCGTAACTTTGAAGAGAGAAGTTTGAAATATATACAAATTTTATGAGCGAAAAAATAGAAAGCTTGAGCGCAATACAGATGCTACGCGCCTTTCGTGCTCACTCCAAGCTGGGGTGGGATCTCGAAGGGAACTGGGCTCCGGCGTGGCTTTATGTCATTTTTGCGCTGATACCGCCGATCTTCGGGGTGCTGATGCTGGTCTTCATGTATAGGATCGTCATGGGGGACAACGGCAGCCCTGATTACCTCGCTTTTTTGCTTGCCGGTTCGGCGTCGTTTTTGTTTGTCAGGCTGTTACTGGCAGGTGCTGGTATGGTGGTCGTCGAAGACCGTGAACATTACAAGACTTTTCGCTACATATACACTTCTCCAATCCCTTTTCCAGTTCAGATATTTGGCAGGGTTGCGCCGAAGACGCTGATCGCGATATTCGGAGCGGTGCTGACGATCTGGGCCGGGCATGCGGTACTGAAAGTGACGCTCAATCCGGCGGGAATCGACTGGTTGACAGTGGTGGCGAGCCTCGCTTTAGCAATTATAGGGATGGCGAGCATTGGCTGGATGCTGGCGAGTCTTATGCTGGTGATCGACCGGATGGGGTGGATCATCGCGGAGGGGATTGCGGGGTTGCTGTTCCTGATAACGGGGGCGATCTTTCCGATGAGCCTCCTCCCTGCTCCGGTGGCGGCGATTGGTAAATCAATACCAATCACGTACTGGATGGACCTTTGGCGGCTGGCGATCTTTGGCAAAGCGGCGAAACTGGGGACGACTTTTACGGTCGATAAGCTCTGGCTCTATCTGGTGTTAACGACGATCCTTTGGGCGATCATCGCGATTGTCTGGTACCGGATAGCCGATAAACTGGCGCGACATTGGGGAAAAATCGAGCAGGAAACCTTCTACTAAAGGGATGAGGGGCATTTGGTAGAGGATAAGTTAGTTGAATATTACTCGGCGCGGGCATTCGAGTATGACGAGATTTATCACCGGGCTGACTTGGAACGTACAGGGGAGCTGATTGAACTGGAAACTGTGCTAAGAGCCAACGTCAAGGGCCGAAGAGTACTGGAAGTGGCTTGCGGGACGGGGTACTGGACGGAAAAAGCGGCTGAAACAGCGCTGACGTTGACTGCTCTCGACGCATCGGTAAAGATGCTGAGTCTGGCAAAAGTGAGGAGTTACCCCAAGAGCGTTGAGTTCATTATCGGTGACGCTTATAATTTGCAAGAAGTTGCAGGAAATTTTGACACGGTGCTTGCCTGTTTCTGGTTTTCACATATCCCGAAGAAGTCAATAGCGAAATTCCTTGAGGAGGCTGAGAAGGTCGTCGGGACGGGCGGGACAATCTTCCTTGTTGACAACACATACCACGAAGGGATTGGGGGGGAGTTAATCACCAAAGCCGAGTGCGAGGATACTTTTAAGCGACGGAAACTGTCGGACGGAAGCGAGTGGGATATTTTGAAGAACTATTTTACAGAATCTTCGCTTCGTGACATATTCGAGCCAAGAGCCAAATCCCTTACGATCCATATTGGCAATGCCTATTGGTGGGCGAGTTATGAGGTTTAGGTATATTGACCCTGCACTTCTTCGATTGCTTGGAAGTGTCATTCAAGACTGGATCCCCGCCTGCGCGGGGATGACGCACCTTCGGTGCGAGAGCGGCTTGAAAAGCCGCTCTCCAAGAAAATTATCACCAAGCAACAATTAGTTGTACCGTCAACACTAAAACCTAAATGTCTTCAGTTAACCTTCGAACCAAGACTGTTTTTATTACCGGTGTCTCAAGTGGGATTGGGCTGGCATGCGCGCATACTTTTGCCGAGCAGGGGGCAAATCTGATACTTGCAGCGAGACGCCTTGATAGATTGCAAGCCCTGACAACAGATTTGATCGAAAAACACGGGGTGGCAATTCATTTTGGAGAGTTGGACGTTCGCAACCAACCGGCGGTTGAAAGATTCGTCGAAAACCTCCCTCCTTTCTTCAAAGCTATTGATATTCTGATAAATAACGCCGGACTATCGCGGGGGCTTGAACCGGTACATAACGGCAAGCTCGATGATTGGGAAGAGATGATCGATACGAATATTAAAGGGTTGCTCTACGTTTCGCGAGCAGTGATGAGGGGGATGGTCGAAAAGAACTCCGGTCATGTGATCAATATCGGTTCGATTGCCGGGCATCAGGTTTATCCGGGGGGAAGCGTCTATTGTGCGACAAAGTTTGCTGTGCGGGCACTTTCGGAAGGCTTTATGATGGAGACGGTAAACACCCCGATCAGAGTTTCAACAGTCGATCCCGGTATGGTGGAGACAGAGTTCTCAATTGTTCGGTATCATGGTGACGAGGGGCGGGCATCGGCAACCTATAAGGGGTTGACGCCGTTAAGTGCTGTAGATGTTGCTGAAGCGGTGGTGTTTGTTGCCACACGGCCAGCTCACGTCAATGTCGCCGAGATGGTACTGCTGCCGACGGATCAGGCGTCGGTTTATCATGCGAATAGACGAACTACTTAGTTATGTAGATCGACGCCGACTTCTTATTGAAGTTGAAACGTGCATCAGAATTGATCTAATTTGGCAAATCTCACCTTGTGCGGTGCGTAACTCCTTCCTGTGCCGCTCGCGATTAGTCGATCAAGGATAATTGAAAATTTCCTCAAGCCGAATATGGCTAAATATTATAAAAGTTACACAATGACAGAACCTAAATCACCTAATACCAAAGCAACTGCGGCTTCCCGCCCAGATGCATCGAGAAGCATCGCCAGATTGCTAACCATCACTGCCGGATTGGTTTTCGTTATCCTTATTTGGGGTGCTGTAGTCCGGCTGACCGGGTCGGGGCTTTCGATTCCAGATTGGCCGCTCATCAACGGGAGTTTGTTGCCGCCGTCGTCAGAGGCAGGCTGGGCGGCAGTGCAGGAAGACTATCGCCTGGAAGCTCTTCGCATCGGCAAGACGGCATTTCCAGCGGATATCAGCGTTGAGACGTTCCGAAAGCAGTTCTGGATTGAATGGACTCATCGGGCGATAGCGGGGGTGGTGGGGATTGTCTTTTTAATCGCGTTCATCAAAATGATGAGAAGTCCGGCGGTCAGAGCGAAATCTGAATCGAATTTTTATCTCCTTGGTGGGCTACTGATTGCACAAGCGGGGCTTGGTGGAGTCGTCGTAATGGGGGCATTGTCTGGTTTGATGGTATCGCTTCACCTGATCGCGGCTTATGTTTTCTTCGCAGCACTTGTTTGGACTGCGCTAAGACTGATGGATACGGAACAAGCACCAGCCGGAGGTTCGCGGTCAGCGGGGTTGATCCCGCTTCGGGCAATTTGGGTTACGACGGGTCTTGTGCTTTTACAGGTGTTTCTGGGAGGACTGGTCGCCGGGGACGCCAAAGCCAATCTGGTTACAAGCTGGCCGATGATGTTCGGAGGGATCATTCCGCCGGGTGAGTTACTCTGGAGCAGTCAGTTCGGGGGTATCGGCAATCTGATCATGAACCCGATTCTTGTTCAGTTCATGCATCGCTGGATGCCATTAATACTGATCGTCGCATTCGGATATCTTCGAATGGTTACAGCGCGAGTTCCACTGAAGAAGCATACGAAGGTGATGTTTCGAGCGGCGGATGCTTTGTTTCTGTTTCAGATTATGGTGGGCATTATGAACGTGATGTTCGGGGCGATGATGCACGTCAGCGCGTTGCATTCGGCTATCGCCTTGTGCCTGTTCGGTTCTTTGGTCGTCATACTGCATGATTTGCGCTACTCATCCGGGGAGCTGGCGCTTGGTAAAAGTCAGAAAAAGGCTGCAATAACGAAGTGAATTTCATTCGTTTCATTACTAACCGACTCCAAGCTTACGGGGTTCTGACCAAACCGACGATCATGTTGCTTGTGGCGATTACCGGAGCGGCAGGGCTCGTCCTGCAGGGGAGCTTTCTCGGCGATCCATTGCGGTTTGCCTTCGCCCTGCTTCTGGTTTCAATGGCGGGAGGCTCGGCGAATGCGTTCAATCAGGCTTTCGAGCGGGATCGGGACGCTCAGATGGATCGGACCAAGCAGAGACGTCCGTTGCCGTCGAAGAAAATCAGTGCGACAGAGGCGTTTACTGTGGCTTCAGCGCTGGGGGTTATCTCTGTCGCGAGTTTCTGGTATTGGTACAATCCCCTCTCGGCTTTGCTTTCAGCCGGCACGATCATATTCTACGCCCTCTTCTATACACTTTATCTGAAGCCGCGAACACCTCAGAATATCGTTATTGGCGGTGCGGCCGGAGCGATGGCTCCGGTGATTGGTTGGGCGGCTGGCGCAGGGTCACTTGGGATGGAACCGATCCTGATGTTTTTAATTATCTTCTTCTGGACGCCGCCGCACTTCTGGGCATTAGCGCTCTGCTTGAAAGAAGATTACCGGCGGGTCAACCTGCCGATGATGCCGCTCATTATTGGTGACGCGAAGACGTGGAAACTGATCATAATCTATGCGTTTTTGACACTTGCGGTCTCGGGCGGGATGTTCTTTTACGGGACGGGGATTCTCTACGCGGTCGCTGCAATCGGGCTGGGGGCAATTTTCATGCGGAAGATATTCAAGGCTCGTTCCGAAGCCTCAGTCAAGAGTGCCTGGGGGGTCTTTGGCTACTCGATAGTTTACCTGCTTGTTCTGTTTATTGCGCTGATTGTCGATAAGGGGTTATCGCTTTGAGGATTAGAGCGGACTGAAAGTCCTCCCTCCAAGGATTGTTGTTGGCTGAAGCAAGCTTCAGCACTCCGAAGTCCTCCCGCCCAGCAAAGCTGTGCGGGCTACACACCCTTTCTTTTCAGTATGTAAGAGCGGACTGAAAGTCCGCCCTCCAAGACATTATTCACTTTCCATCCTACTTGATTACCTATTCCTCACCAGCCTGCTTCCTTGCCGATTGCCATCTGCCGTTGATTCCATCCCCCGGGCAGGAGGACTGGACTCCGTGCGTGGTGCGATTCCTGCAGCAAGAGGCGAGCAAAGCCGGGTCGCTGTTCATTGTCGGTGATCTATTCGATTTTTGGTTTGAGTGGAAGTATAGTATTCCATCGGGAGCATTCCCGGTGCTTGCGGCACTGCATCAACTCAAGAGTGACGGAGTTCGAGTACTGTATCTCGGCGGCAATCACGACGGGCATGTAGGGAAGTTTCTGAGCGAGCAGGTCGGTATCGAAGTCTCCCGTGAGGCGGTCGATCTGGAGATCGATCAGAGCCAATTCCATATCATCCACGGCGACGGGGTTGCTAAATACGACCACGGGTATCGCCTACTTCGCGGAGCTGTCAGATGGCCTCCGACTGAGGCAATTTACCGCATGGTGCATCCCGACTTCGGCATATGGTTCGCGAAGAAACTGTCGAAAGGGTCGCACACCTATTTTTCGGGTAAGAAAATTTGGTCTCCCGACTCATACCGTGATTATGCGACGGAAGTGTTGGATAGAGGGATGAATTTCGTGGTTATGGGACATCGGCATGAGTCTGAATGGATTTCGCACAAAAACGGTGGCTTTCTGGCTATCGGGGATTGGATTAGAAAGCGAAGCTACGGTTGGTTTGAGAATGGTAAGGCGGAATTGAGGTATTTCGAATTACAATAGGCTGTTATTACAAGAACATATTACGAAAGTGTTGCTTTCTTATCCCATCCTTTTAACAATCTGAACCCTATTCCTCCCGCAACTGCCAACCCTGCAATCGCCGTCCAAGCGTAAAGCGGGTCGGGCATTACATCGAGCAAGACTCCACCCACCATTGGCCCCACTGTCCACCCAAGATGAAAGACGAAGTGAAATGCCCCAAGATAGGCTCCGACAAGGCCTACGGGCGCAAGCTCCGTTACATAAGAAGCGGAAGTAGGCATCTCGATCATTTCTGCGCCGGTAATAATGATCATCGCAGTCACCATCGCGCTCATCGTCCCTGCCAACCCCACCAGAAAATACCCCAATCCATACAAAACTCCTGCAAACGAGAGTGCTGAAAGTGGATTTAGTCTGACTGTCAATCTTGTTGTAGGAACCTGAAGCGCTGCCACCATTGCACCGTTTAGTCCATATAGCAAACCGATTTGACCCTTTGATAAACCGACGGTGCCTGAGAGGTGTACGGATAGAGTTGAAATCAACTGCCCCCGAGCAAGAAACATCACAAGACCGACCGCCACGAACATCAGAAGCCTCTTGTCCTTTAGAACAGGCCCCAAGAGCGACTCATGATGTTTTTCGGAGGAGATGACTACCGTTTCCTTGATAGTGAGCATGACAACGAGAGCTGCTCCTGCCAAGGCGAAGGCCGTCGAAACAAATAACCAGTAATAACCGAAGATCACCAGAATACCACCGATAGCCGGGCCTATAGCCCAGCCAAGGTTGGCAGAGACTCTAAGGATTCCGTAGGCTTCGGCTCGTTTTTCAGACGAGGTTACGTCGGCGACAATAGCCTCTGATAGAGGGAAAATGGATGTCCCGAGCATCGATGAGAAAATGTAGAACGCCGAGAATACGGCAAAGGGAGACCTGACCCAGACGAGATAAGCCATCACAAGGAAGGAGACCGCTCTGAGCGCGAGAAGCCAAATCAGCAGATCGCGCCGCCCAAAGCGGTCGGAAAGTGCTCCGCCGATACTCGAAGCAAGTGAGCCCAACACCCCGGAAATGGTCAGCATGATGCCAATCCACGACATCGAAATGCCAAGTTCCTCGTGGAGATAGATCGCCAGAAATGGTATCGAGAGGGAGAAGCCGAGTGCTCCGATAAGACGCATTAGCGAAAGCCAACCGATTACAGGACCAAGTCCAGCGAATGGAGAGCGAAATAGAGTGCGAAGCGTTATGGTCGCCACCGATGGGCAAGAGGAATGCGCCTTCCGTAACCGAAGGCTTTGGAGGTGAGTTTCAATCCCGGGGCTGCCTGTCGGCGCTTGTACTCGGAATTGCGGATTAGTTTCAAGACATTCTCAATCGAGAGGGGATCAAATCCTGCCTCGATCAGCTCGGGGCCGTCCATTCCGTCAACAACGTGTCGATCTATGATTTCATCGAGAAGGTCGTAGGGAGGGAGAGTCTGCTGGTCAAACTGGCCCGGCCTGAGTTCAGCCGATGGCGGTTTTGTCAGGATTGCCGGTGGAATGACTTCACCTTTGCGGTTGATAGTGTGGCTGAGCCTGTAAACCAGTGTCTTGGGGACATCGGTCAATATGGCAAGCCCTCCCGCCATGTCACCATAAAGAGTGCAGTAACCAGTCGCCAATTCGGACTTATTGCCTGTTGTCAGCACTAAATGGCCAAATTTGTTAGAGAGTGCCATAATGATGTTTCCACGGATGCGAGCCTGCAAATTCTCTTCGGTGGCATCGGATGCCCGCCCTAGAAACAAAGGGGATAGATCGCGAAGATAACTGTTGAAAAGCGGTTCAATCGGAATAGTCAAGGTTTTAATGCCGAGATTTGCCGCGAGTTCAAGAGCATCGTCAACAGACCCGCGACTGCTATACTGTGATGGCATCAGAACGCCGGTGATGTTGTCTTTGCCAAGCGCCTTCACGCCGATAGCCGCTACCAAAGCCGAATCTATGCCCCCGGACAATCCCAGTATCGCAGTTTTGAAGCCGATTTTGTTAGCGTAATCACGAGTCCCAAGGATCAGTGCCTCCAGCGCAGCTTCATCGTTATCACCCACGCTCTCCCTTATCACTCCCCGCCCCAACTCCGTATCGACGACAATCATATCTTCGGCAAATTCATAGGCTTTTCCAATTACCTCGCCACCTGATCCGAATGCTCTGCTCGCGCCGTCGAAGACAAGCTCATCATTCCCACCTACCGAATTGACAAAAAGTAGTGGTTTATTGTGGTGGATTGCGGCCGATTTCAGCATTTCATGCCGGAGATGGCGCTTTTCGATTGTAAATGGAGAGGCGGCGATATTGACGATAATCTCTGCGCCTTGAGCGACGAGTTCTTGGGTTGGATCGAGTGGGTACTTGCGGTGTGGCCAGAACTCAAGATCGTTCCAGATGTCCTCGCATATGGTGATACCGATCTTGACGCCTTTATAGGTGGCAACGACCGGACTTTCAGCGGGGTCGAAGTAGCGACTTTCGTCGAAGACATCGTAAGTGGGTAGCAGACATTTTCTGTGAATTGAGAGAATTTTACCATTGTCGATCAGAGCGGCACTGTTGTAAAGGCGTTTCCCCCACGCTCTTTCGCTTCGTTCGGCAAAACCGACCACAACACCAATGCCCCGCACGAAGTTGGCAACCTCTTCCAAAGCCGAAAGGTTTTGGTCAATAAAACGATGCCGTTCAAGGAGATCGTGAGCCGGATACCCCGGAATCACCAACTCAGGGAAAAGTGCCAGTTCAGCACCTTGCTCGCGAGCGGCGGCAGAGGCTTTGACAATTTTGGCGACGTTGCCAGAAAAGTCGCCGATTGTTGTATCTATTTGGGCGAGCGCAATTTTCATGGGATTGGAGGCGAGAGAGTTAACCGGAAATCAGATACTGACTGGTGAAATTAGAGACAACAAAGCCCGACAAGCAAGCTCACCGGGCTCTATTAAAGTTAACCATCCTAGTTATTCAAAGCAAGCAATGAATGACTTAGATGAGACCTTGTGTATCAGCGACTCTATTTAATCAGGAAAAGTTTCTTCACGTCGCTCATCCCCGCCTGTTCGATTTTCGCGAAGTAAATGCCGTTGGGCAACCCATTCGCTGTCCAGGAAATCTTGTGGAGCCCGGCAGGTTTCAAATCGTCAGAAAGCAGGGTGACCTGCCTGCCGTTTCCGTCATAGATTGCAAGGCGAACCTTCCCGGCTTCCATAACACCATAGCTGATGCAGATGCTGTTGTTGAAGGGGTTCGGAAAGGCTTCGGTCAACCCAAACTCAATTGGGAGAGGATTGCCCAAAGTGGCGACGCTGATTCCCCCGGAAGTCCAGACTTGATCGCCGTCGATTCTGGAGATGCTCACTGATGACTCTGCAAAGCCGTCCCAGAGTGACAGACGAATTGGGCTACCCGGTCCAGCACCCTCAATGTCAGCCGTCGTGGGATCATCTCCCCAAATAGCAACGCCTGCGCGTCCGGTGGCATCGAACATACCAGCCCCGGCGATTACTCCGTTATCCGCCATTGCCGCGACCTCGTACCCGCTGAAAGCCGGGTCACTGAGCACAAGGAGAGTGTGGTTTTCGGTTGCAAGTGAGTTGTTGGCTGCGAAGTGAATGCATTCCTGAAGTTTCGATGGCGAGACCGCCACACGGTCTTCATCACCAGGATAAATCAAGACAGCGGCGGCTGTCGCCCGGAAGTAATACCCGCGGCCCTCTTCCATTGGTTCCATGTTATTGAAGCCTAGTGCAGGCATGTAAAAGTGCCCAGAGCCGTCTTTTACGAGTGCGAGGGACTCGACGACATTTGCTACTGCATCACGAACATCGTGTGGGTCGCGAGGGTAATAGCTTCGCAAATTCCAGCCAGCGTTCAGGTTGATAGGTTCATCGGCGGCAATAACAACCCCGCGGACGTTAAGCTGGGAAGCTTGATCGAGGTAAAAGAGGTAGCCATTGGCAGGATCCCACGAAGGGATATTGTTGAAATTGTTTTGGGGACGGTAAAACCGACCCTGTCCATCTTTTACGATGCGAAGAAGGTCCTGCTCTACTAATGGAGCCACAACACCCGGAACGCCATCCTCTTCGGGATCGATGTTTAGGGAAACGATATTCCAGCCGGCTACCAACTCTATTGTGCGTCTATCGACGCGACCGGGGCCTGCTTGAACTTCGAGTACGACGGGGATGATGGCACGATTACCAGCAGCGTTGTGAGTGAAATAGAGTTCGCCTTCGAACACGACGTTTGGCAGATCGGCGCTGTTGAAAGTGAAATCGAAGGTCTGCTCTTCACCAGCAGCTAATGTTCCCGATTCGGGTTGCACATCGAACCAATCACGGCGAGAGTCGAGCTGGTAGATTTCTACTTTATCCCCACCATTGGCTTCTGTTTCATTAGTAACTGTCATGAAGACCCAACTATAAACGTCATACTCATTAGTGACGAAAGCTCCTGCCCTTGTCGCATTAATTGGGAGTGTCGGGAGCATAAGAACTTCTGTGGGATCTGTATTAGCCGGATCTGTGCGAACTTTGCTAACAATTGTTGTATCGTTTACAGGTCTGTTGACGACATATAATTGATGACCGTCTGCGTCGTCAGGCCAGAAGCCGAGTCCATAAATTCTGAGGCCATTGCGGGGCAGGGCTTGGCCGAGATTATTGCCGTCTCGGTCATAGCGAAATATATCTGAGGTGGTGGTGCTGACAAAGAGGGCGCCACTTTCTTTGTCCCAGGCGAAGTTTCCGGGTATCTCATTGCAATGCCACTGCTTTACGATCCTACCATCCAGGTCGAATCCGTACACATCATCTTCTCGAATGTTTCCTGAAGCCCAAATCAACTCACCATCGTAATCAATGTCTTTGTAACCAAAATTAGAAATGCCGTGCTGTTCAAAGCTATCGACAAGTGCCCCGTCTCTATCAACTACCCAGATCATATTGGCTCCATTCCCAGCTTCGCCAACATTTGCACCCGCAAGATAGAAACGATCTTCGGCAAACACAACTCCAGTAATTCGTGTGTCGCCAGTGATTTGAGTAGCCAGCAATTCTCGACGTAATTCCCAAGGAGCTGCATTTGCGTCGCCAACAAGGCGGCGTGTGACTTGCCAGCTTAGGGTACCGTTGCCAGTATTGGTCACTGTGAATTGCGATTCAACCAGTTCGTCGGCAGAAACAGCTTCATCGATGCGCTCAATACTTGGTGCAAATTCGGGGTGCAATAAATCAAAGTTAACTTCAAGACTATCGCCTTCGTCGATCCATTTATCGATGTAAGTCGAGTCATTATAGCCAAGCTGACGGCAGGTGACGATGAAATCGATCTCAGCGGGAGCGCCGGAAATTCGGTAATTACCGTCCTCGTCTGTTGTGTTGACAAAACCGTGCTGAGTGAAGATAGTCGCATTGGCAACCGGTTCACCAGTTTCAGCATCGGTCACGTGACCGTAAAGAGTTCCGTTTTTAAATCTTGGTGCAGTTGAGAAAAGGATCGCCCTACGAGCTGCCAGATCCGCCGACGTGACGGGCCCGTCGCCATGGAAGTGGTAACTTAAGCCAGTATTACCTTCAGGGCTTGAAATTCCGATTGAAGCAAAGTTGATCGCGTTGGTCCACTCGGTGTCGCCATTGCGAAGATTAGGATCTTCAGAAAGGGTTTTGTATTGGAAAAGGATGTTCGGGTCTCCGCTCTCGGTCAACCAGACGTCGGCATCGTAAAGAATTACTTGAAAGGTAAATTCAGGATTTCCATCATTTGCCCTCATCCTGTACCACTCAATAATATGGCGACCGTTTTCCTCGTCATAATAGGAATAGATTCCAGAACCCTGTCCGTTCTTTAGATCGTCCCAAAAGGGTGCAATCATGCCTACGCCCCCACCGATAGCCTGATCGAGAGGCCAGTTCTGATGATTGGTTATGCGGGGCTGGTTACCCATTGAAATGAAACCATTTGAGGCGACAGTTACCCGATTGAATCTTTTGCCATAGAATTGTGTCTCAAAGCCGAGATTGACGCCAATTGCTTCACCAATCTCACCTTGCCAACGAAAGTTCAGTAAGCTTCCATCAAATTCAGCGGCTTGATCGTTAGGGTTAATTTCGACCCATTCATAAGTTGGAGCAATCTCCCAATCCTGATCGGTATCGTCAAACGCGATATAGCCGTATGCGTCGGGACCCTGCGGGGCATTTGCGCGGATAGTGCCGACTTGAAGTGTGAAGCTTAACGTATCGGAAAATCCTGCATCGTTGGAAAGGACCAATAGCATTGGGCAGGTCGATCCCGGGACGACGATTTGGTTGCCTGAAACCAAGAATGGATTTCCCTGAATCTGAGCGTGGCCATTTACAGCAGCAATGTTCCGAAAATTGGCGGTTTCTCGAATTACTGTTACGCCAATCCCAAGGGAAGAGAGCCGGGCAGTCATATTACCAGAGGACAGAGAACCGACATTATTGAGATCGAGGTCTAAATTGGTGGCGCGAGTAGGAACTACGTTTCCGCCTACAATAGACCGCAAAGTGAAGTGAGGAGCTTCCGTAGGCAGATTCAAGATCGATTTCCACGTCGAGTTACCGCTTGTAAACGTCACTAATAGTTGTGGCTGAAGCAAGGGACGGCTTCCAGAGTCGGGACAGCGAGGAGAGAGTGTTACGCGAACAGGCTCATCTCCTTCGACTTCCGCACCGCTATTTATATCGCCAAAAGTGATTTGATTTTGTTCGACTTCGAGAAAAGGCGAGAGAGATGTGACGACCGCAGTCACTCCGGCGACCGCATCGCGATTACCGAA
>CAMBDS010000007.1 GCA_945865405.1 Caldithrix abyssi DSM 13497 | reverse complement strand
TAAATCCGCACTACCGGCAAAGCTCCACTCCAGCGCAACCGTGTCCTCCGCCGCAACCTCCCCATCGACAAGCCACTGAATGCTTAATGACTCGTTCTCCGGCTCGCTCGGCACAACCTCGAAGTGAACAACGCTTTCCGGTTCGACATCGAAGGCAAGTGCTTCCGGCACGTAAGCCCATATTACCCCTCGCACCGCAACATTCCACGTCACCTGATCCGACGACTGACCGCGATAAGTCTTCCCCTCAACTGTGTAGTCCCCCGACCATGGAAAGTCAATGGTAGCACCGGCCTCCGTGCCGGAATCTTCCTGGTCTCCATTGCCAAGATTTGTCTTCATCCAGACGTATTCAGGCTCGTCATCACCAACGTACCGAACTGTGTCAAGGGAGAAATCAACCGTAGCGCCTCGCCGGAGAGTGAGGTTGAGGGTGTCGGGCGTGAAGGCGGAGATGTAAAGGTCGGTGACGGTGATGTGCCAAGTGACCGAGTCGCCCTGAGACTCGTCCGAAACGAGACATTTGAGTGCAAACTCGCCGTAATTATCAAATTGCACTCGAATCAGCGTACGATTGGCAATCTCTTCTTCGTTCAAAGTCCAAGAATATCTTATAGAGTCCCCTTGAATATCTTCGGCAATTACCCTAAAAATCTGATCTTGACTTATGAGGTGCTTAATGTTTAAATCTGTCGGACTCCAACGGATAATTTGAGGTGCGGATACTTCTGGATTGAGAATCATTAATATCCCATCAAATGATCGATTTTGATTGTTGTAACCCCAACCAGCTACGATTATTCGGTCGTCTTCTCCCGTTATGATAGCGTTGAAGTCCTCATGAAGTTCTTCTCTTTCGCCAAAATGAAATATTCTTCGCCACATTTCATTTCCCTGGGAATCTGTCCTCATGACACAAGGGTTGTTCCGGCCAGCAATTCCAGCCAACGAAAATCCACCATCTTGCATCGATGCCAGGGAGTAACAATAGGTATAGTTGTCCTCAACTTCTATTTCGTAAATAGATGACCAAAGTTCTTCTCCCTCACGATTGACTTTTAGGAGCGACCACCCGTCTCTATCAGGTCCTGCGGCACCGAAGCCACCTTGCGGTGAAGATACAAGTCCTCTAATACCACCGGCAAAGTTATGAGACCAAATTTCTTCCCCTTGAAAATCTGCTAATAGCAGCCAACCCGAATCATCGTTTGAGTCGTCGCGCCCGGCTAACAGATATCCAGTATCTGCAATCTCTTTGACCGAATAAAACCGTCCACGTTCACCATAATATCTCTCCCAAATAATATCGCCTTCTAAATTAACCAACACCGCATAGGCTCGATCAATACCTGCGGCCATCCTCGCTTCGCCCGCACACAATATGTTTCCCTGTTTTGTCTCGATGACTGCGTAACAATTACCGCGACTGCCTTGATCCTCGTTATATGTATTCCACCAAATTCTATCTCCATCAGAATCGACTCGAAGCACACTGAAATTAATCGGTATCCGCCCGGATTCACCGCTTCTTCCTCCTAAAACGAATCCCTGATCATCTAACTGTACAAGACTGTAAGCCATATCCGAAGTTGGATTATCATCACTGAAATAAGTCCGCTGCCAGATTGGTTCTCCTGCATTTGTAGTCCTGACCAGCCACATCCCGACAGAATTTCCTTGATCGGTCCAACCGCACATCGCCAAACCGTCTCCCTCAGTTTTAAATACATCATAGATTGCATCAGCATCCTGGTGAGCATCAATGTATCGAATTGATCTTATATTGGGCTGGGAACATAAATCACCGAAGGTTATTAGAATTAGAAAAAGGATCGAATGGCGTCTCACTGATTTTCCTTCCATATATCGTTGATCAATCGAGGGGGAAAAGAAAATTCCCCCTCGTTTAAATTGTTCTGATCAGATAATTAGTTCGACCGTTTGGTAAAATGATAGTTGTTCGTATTCAACTTCATTCAACCTGGTTGCTGGTATGACCGGATTGAAATCTCCATCAACCAACTATGCTTTTCAAAAAGTTGCTGTTGTGTTGGGAGCGTTGGTATATTCCGCTTTTCCTATTCCGTTAGTAAGTGTCTGCTCCCAAGTCCAATCATCTGGATCATCTGGGTCCAAGCCCGTTTGAATGCCAAATTCGACAAGGACGAAAGCGGCAGGACCTCCGCCCTGAAATGACAGTATTATACCGTGAAGCTCTGCAGCTTTCGCCTCCTTCGGCGGCGGATATACCAACACTCCAACTAAAACCGCTACTACCGCAACAAGCCCCATCAGGGCTCTGAAACGTAATTTTCGTGACATGCCAACCTCCCATCAGGATAGACGTTCATGAATAATAGCGCCGATCTACTCCGACGGGAGTGTCGGCCTTTGAAACGAGCCGACAATAATATGTGCAAATATAAAAAAAGACTTAGCAAGTACAATAGAATAATATTTGGAACAGTAGAGGAAAATTGAGATGGAATCATGGATTGACTGCGCAAGCTTGTCCCGTTCCGGTCCGGCTGCGCCGGAATGATGAATAAGGAGACAGACGGAAGTCCGTCGTACTGGTAAGAGGGGCGGACAAGAGTGTCCGCCCCTCCAAGAAGCGCGGGCTAAAATCCCGCGCTCCAAGAGGATTATTACTTCTTTTTGCGGCGCTGCAACTCTTCAAGCATCGGTTTCACAACAGTATCGCGACATTCTGGGCAGATTGAATGGGTAAAGTTGGCGTCGGTGTGCTCATGGATGTAGCCCTCCATTTGCTGCCAGTAATCGCGGTCGTTACGGATTTTCTTGCAATACATACAGATCGGCAGTAATCCCTTTAACTGCTTTACACTGTCCAATGCCTCCTGAAGTTCAGCGGCTCTGGCGGCTAAATTCCTCTCCAGTGTCACCACTCTCTCCCCCACCTTTATCCGCGCGTGCAGTTCGTCTTCACTGTAAGGCTTCTTCAGGTAGTCGTCAGCACCTGCATCAAGCCCGGTGACAGTGTTTTCGACCGAGTCCATCGCGGTAATCATAATCATGTAGAGATAACCGTCTGTGGGAGGATTAGCCCTGACTCGCTGCAAGATTTCGATGCCCTCGAACTCCGGCATTTTCCAATCAAGCAGGACAATATTGACGCCACCGCGCTCGATTTCCTCCAATGCCTTCTCACCCGATGAAGCTGTCACGACATCGTAGCCCCAAGTTACAAGAGAATAAGTCATCAAGCGAAGCGCCATAACGTCATCATCGGCGGCAAGGATGCGAATATGAGCTGATTTATTTCTGGTTTTCAGTTTTTCCAATCCGCAATGAAAATGTTTGTGGAGTGGCTACTTGGGCCAAACCGATTGGAGCACCAGATGAATTGCTTGCCGTCATTAGTCCACATCGGGAAGCCGTCGAAAGTCTCGCCGAAGGTGACTTGCTCAATACCAGTGCCGTCGAGGTTTATCATGTAGAGGTTGAAAACCGGCATGCGCTGGCCTGGCTTCTGAGGGCCGTAGTTGGTGCAAAAGACGACGCGCTTGCCGTCAGGATGCATGTAGGGAGCGAAAGAGGCGACGCCAAAGTCGGTCAACTGGCGGCGTTCGGAGCCGTCGGGTCGCATGATTTGGATCTCGAAGCGGACGGGGGCGACCATTTTGTTTTCGAATAGGTCGCGGTAACGCCTAACTTCTGGGTTAGTCTTCGGAAGGTGACTGCGGAAGACGATCCATTTTCCGTCAGGGGAAAAGAAGGGGCCTCCGTCGTAGCCGTAAGTGTCGGTAAGTTGTCTGACGTTTTTGCCGTCGATGTCCATCGTGTAAAGGTCGAGGTCGCCATTGCGGACGGAAGTGAAGACGATAGACTTGCCGTCGGGCGAAACGGCAGACTCGGCATCGTAGCCGGGGGTGTCGGTCAGGCGTGTGATGTCAGAGCCGTCGATGTTGGAGCTGAAGAGGTCGTACTCATCGAGCCCCCAGACATAGCCGAGCTTTTTGTCCGGCTCGGGGGGAGCGTCTTTGGAGTGCTCGTGAGTTGAGCACCAGACGATGCGATCTGTGCCTGGGACGAAAAAGGAGCAGGTTGTCTTGCCGAAGCCGGTCGAGACGAGCTTGGCATCGCCGCCAGCGGATGGCTTGATCCATATCTGATCGGCGGGGTAGTTATTGTCCCAGTGGCCCTGCCAAGAGACGAGCTTGCCGTCGGGAGAGAAGTAGGCCTCGGCGTTTTCACCGCCGTTGGTGAGCTTACGGATGTTAGAGAGGTGCTTTTCTTCGCCGGAAAGCCGTAATGAGTCGGCGGGTTTTGCGGCGAAACTATTGATTGCGAATGATAAGAAGATGATGATTAGTAGTGATCTGAAATGCAAGCTATACTCTGAAGTTATGATTTAGTTTTCATATCAAAATTGAGGGACCAAGCAATAATTGCCTTGAATTGTTTGAGGAATCTGTGCCTTGGTGTTGGCAGACGAGGGCGTCAGCCAGCGGAAAGTTCGGGCGGACAGGAGTGTCCGCCCTCCAAAAAGGGATTACTTGAGTCCGAGCCTTGACTCGAGGCGTTTCAGAGCCTCTGCACGGCGTTGCAGCTCTTCGCTCTCGGGGTTCTGAAACAGGTTGGGCATTGAGTCAGTTTCTATTCCGACCTCTTCGTACTGCCCATCTCTTCTGACGGCGAGAGCTACCTGTCTAACGGGCAAATCCGGTGCCAAATATAGGGATTCCTCTGTAAGTGGCAGTAGTTTGGAACCGAAATCCTGCGGATTTTCGTCGATTTCATCACTTTTCTGTTTAGGTGCTATTTTCGGTTTCAAAGTTGCAGTTTTTTTTGTGACTGGTTGGATTTTATTAGGGGTGATCCCGAGCTTTTTTCTCGCCTCGGAGGCAAGTGCGAGGGCTTGAAGGTCACGCTCGATGTTATGAAGCTGTTGTTTCTGGATATCTTCATCCGAGTCAGGGATCCCAAGGAAGTAGCGTCGCGCAAAGATGCCGCTATAGACTGCTATTGCGGCGGGGAGCAGTCCCCAGAGTAGCTTGGTGATGGTTAATTTGAATTCTGCTGGAACGTCGGAAGAGTCGATCAGATGGCCTGTCAATTGCGAGAGTTCGTAGCCGATACCGAGTAGAATCACCCAACGCCAGCCGCCTCTGTACAGGAAGTAGCCCAACAACAACCCGATCACCATCTTCATTGAGAGGGGGACTTGCCCGGTTTCGTCAATGTAATCGGCGTAAAAGCCGAGAAACGCGAGAACGAGCGTCGGAACGACTAATTTCGCAAGGTATCTAAGTTTTCGCAATCTCTTTTCCCTTGTTGAATTCTACCGAGTGAGTGAGTCGATCAGGTTGGCAATTAGTAGATGATACTTAAGTTTTGGAATTTTATTGTAGAGTTGGCATCAAATTGCAGAACTAATCTGCGATGGTGAGACTACGGCATTCAACGGAGCGTTGGTTGCCTGAACAATCATTGATCACATCCGTGACAATAAACCAGGGTGAAAGGATTTCAGTAACCTGATTGACAGCGCCATCGCCGATCTCGGTCAGGAAGATACCGTTAGTTTTCATGACACCTGGCAAGATCAAACTCCATGCGCGATAGAACGAGAGACCATCTCCTCCGTCGGTAAGTGCTGACAAGGGGTCGCCTTCACGAACGTCAACTGGTAGGGTTGAGATCTCCGAAATGGGAATGTAGGGGGGATTGGCGACGATAAGATCAAAGCGGTTATGCCATGATTCGGGGAAAGGGCCCAAGGCGCTGGCTCGAACGATAGAGGTGCGGCTCGAGAGATTGAGGGCTTCGGCGTTTAAAGCAGCGTACTTTAGGGGCGTCGGTTCCGAATCGAGAAGCGTCAGGCGAACATCATGGAGTTCAGCGGCAATTGACAAGCCGATAGCGCCGCTACCACAACAGAGATCGAGGACTTCAAGTGAACTAGTTCTACTTTCTAAGATTGCGATTGCTCTTTCAACCATCGCCTCACTGTCGAATCGAGGGATGAAGGCACCATCACCGACTTTGAATTTATTGCCGTAGAAGGCGGCCCAGCCGAGAATATGCTGAAGAGGCTCACCTTTATGGCGACGAGCCAAAAATGCGCTGTAGGCGATTTCTGATGGCTCTGTGAGCATTCTGCCGGGATTGAGATAGAGAGACGCCCGGTCGATGCCAAGGGCGGCTTGCAACATCAATTCAGCATGAAGCCGCGGCGCATGATCGAACTCAAGGGAACTAAGCTGTTCTTCGCCAAATTTCAATGCTGTCGAAATAGATTCCACTACGAAATATCCCACCAATGGCTCAGGAAAGACTCCGAGAAGTATGTTTTGCTGTCAGACGGGGGCGTCTGACAGAGGAAGACGCAGGTGCCGGGAAGTGGCGTCTGACAGCGGAAAATGGGTTTGCTGCCGACCTCGGCGGGTCGGATGCGGAAGACTACGCCGCCGGGACGACGGCGTAACATGCCGGCGAGACGCCGGCGTTACGGGATGCCTTCCAGTATGTAATTGATGCTGTCAGACGAGGGCGTCTGTTAGCAGAGAAGCTATCACCAGATAAGCGAGTTTCGCCAGAGCATATTGGTGTTGCGAACTCGTTGCGAAATAATCGAGGCGAGGTTACGCATCAACAAGAAACCAATGCGGGGGTGAGTATCGAGAAGCGCCATCAATTTGTTGTACTCATAAAGGCAGGTAACGACATCTTCCTCAGCCTTTACAGTAGCGGAGCGGGGCGATCCGTCAACAAGAGCAAGCTCACCGAAGATCTGACCATCACGCATCGTGTAAATCACTTCCTCTTTTCCCGACTCGGTTGGCAAGGTGAGCCGGATAGAAACCCGTCCGGAGCAAACAATGAAAAGATCACGTGACTTTGAGTCTTCCTTAAGGATAACATTTCCCTTAGAGTATGCTCGCTCTTCAGCAATACTCGAGAGGAGTTCCGCCTCAACAGCAGACATTTCCTTGATTAGTCCGGCAGCTTCGAGCAGCTGGACCTTTTGTGATGGACTGCAACCAGAACTACCATCCATAATAATCTCCCGTTGGTGGGTTACTTTTTAATATTTAGAGCTAAAAGGCTCTTAGTGCCTGGCCAAGATCGGCGCAGATATCGCGAGGATCTTCGATACCTACAGAGAGACGGATCAAACCTTCGGCAACTCCTGCATCCGCGAGTTGCTCGGAAGTATAACTTGAATGTGTGGTAGAAGCAGGGTGGCAGACAAGAGTGTCGCAATCGCCAAGGCTCACAGCATTCGTGCAGAGCTCCAAAGCGTCCATGAACTTCTTGGCATCTTCGCGATTTCCTTTGATCTCGAATGCGAGCATCCCGCCGAAATCACTCATCTGTGATCTTGCGATATCGTGGCCGGGATGAAACTTCAGCCCTGGAAAATGAACAACCTTCACACGTGGGTGGAAGCTTAGGTATTGCGCGACTCGCATCGCGTTAGAGCAGTGCCGACGCATACGCACTGCCAGGGTCTTCAGACCCCGCAACAATAGCCAGGCATTGAAGGGGCTGATGCATGATCCGATATGGTTCAGGGTCTCTTTTCGGATACGCGTGATCATTGCTTTGGTTCCGACCACTATTCCGGCTACAGTATCTCCATGCCCGCCGATGTATTTGGTGGCGCTATGGATCACCAAATCGGCACCAAGCTCAAGGGGACGCTGCAATATCGGTGTCGCGAAAGTATTGTCAACGACAAGGGGGATGCCTCTACTTTTAGCTATACGTGCGCAAGATTGTATATCGACAATCGCCATATTCGGATTGGCGGGAGTCTCAATAAAAATCAGTTTTGTACGATCATCGATGGTAGCCTCTAACTCATCGAGATTAGCGGCATTAACTTCACGTGCCTGAATGCCAAATCTTGGAAGCAATGTTTTGTACATTGCGTGAGTTCCGCCATAGATAGTGGCAGACGAAACGAGATTGTCACCCACTCCGCACAGTGTCATAATCAAGGCAGTTTCGGCTGCCATTCCTGAAGCGAACGCAAGAGCATCCTCGCCATTTTCAAGGAACGCCATTTCGCGCTCGAGGCAGGCTTCGGTGGGATTACCAAAACGTGAATAAGTGTAACCGGTAACTTCACCCTTAAAGAGGGCTTCACCGTGGTTACTGTCTTTGAAGGCAAATGTAGAGCTTTGATATATTGGCGGAGAGACAGCTCCGGTGTGCTTGTCGATTCCTTCTGAGCCGTGGACGACAAGCGTTTCTATTCCCCATTCCTTCTTAACCATATTCGTACCCGATCCGATCGATGTAATTAGGAGATTGCCGGTTCATTAGACCGTGATGTAATACTTAGTTCAATTAATCGAATAAATTGCGAGACGTAGTTTCGGAATCAGCCTTTTGAGCAGAATTTCTTAATTATCACTAACTACCTGTGTCAGCTCGATTAAAACTCCTCCGGTAGTTCGTGGGTCGAGAAAAGCGATCAGCTTCCCTTCTGCCCCATTGCGTGGGGTAAGATCGATTGGTCTAATTCCACCTTCAATACAGTTAGCTATTGATTTGGCTATATCGTCAACTTGTAAGGCAATATGATGCAGACCTTCGCCACGTTTTTGAAGGAATCGCCCGACGGGAGTTGCCTCTGAGATCGGTTGCAACAGTTCAATACTGGTGCCTGAGAAGTAAATCGGAAGGACATCGACGCCTTGTTCGGCAACAGTTTCGAGATGTCCTTCGCGTCCTCCCAAGAGTGCGTAGATCTGTTTTGACTTTTCGATTGATACGACAGCAATTGCTATGTGGTCGATCTTGACAAAATCGAATTTCAGCTCGTTTGGCAGATTTCTCATTGTATCAATATAAGATTGTCTTGCACACCCTGCAACTTCATTAAGATGAAGTTGCGAATATTCTGGCGAACATTTGACATAATATGGTGTTACTCCATTGCGCTAATTAACATTGCTTGCTTGAAGGGAAGAAAATAGATTATCTTATTTAGTAATATTATTCACATTCTGCTTATTGGAACAACATCATGCTCTCTCCCGACAAAATAACGTTTGAGCCATTTAAGATAAAAATGGTTGAACCGATACCGGCGCTTGATCCCCTTTTGCCCCAAGCACTTTTGCATCGGGAGAAGGTGCTTGAAGCTGCAAAGTATAACCTTTTCAAAGTACCTGCAAAAGACGTCACAATCGACCTGCTTACTGACTCTGGAACGAGCGCAATGAGCCAGGAACAGTGGTCGGCGATGATGTTAGGGGATGAATCTTATGCACAGACGGTCAGCTTCGATAGGTTTGTAGATGCAATTCATAAGGTAACAGGCGATAAATTGCTGATCATCCCCACTCATCAAGGACGTGCAGCTGAAAACATCCTGTTTCAAGTGCTAAATGATCTTGCCAATCAATACTCTGCAAAAACAGGTCGACCATTGCGCCGTCGGGTATTGATCAACTCATTCTTTGATACAACTGCCGCAAATGTAATGCTACATGGGAAATTGATAGAAGATGACTATGCGCGCAGGGATGAACTACTTGGGAAGGATAACGCGTCACTCGCTTTAAGGCAGGGAACTGAAAGGTTGGACCAAGAATTAAAGAAGGCTTCGTTGATTGGACGAAATCAACTAGTTGTCGATCAGACAAGACCTGACCTATTCGAGCATGGCATATTTGGTGGAAGTATTAAACTTGATAAATTGGAACAAATATTGTCCGACCCGCAGAAGCGTAGCGAAGTGATGTTGGTGATGATAACTGCAACAAATAATACAGGTGGTGGATTGCCGGTTTCGCTGGCAAATATGAGGGCAATCCGCCAAATGATCGACCATTACACTACAAATGATATGACGATGTACGACGGATTGCCGCCTTTGATGTTTTTTCTTGATGCGTGCAGGTTTGCTGAAAATGCCTATTTCATCCAGCAACATGAACCTGATCAGAGAGGGAGAAGCGTATCGGAAATTGCACACGATATGTTCGCGCTCGTTGATGGATGCATTATGTCAGCCAAAAAGGATGGGCTTGCTAATATTGGTGGTTTCCTGGCGACTCGGTTTCCGGAACTTGAACGATTGTCTTGGGAATATATGGTTGAGATCGAAGGATTCTACACTTATGGTGGTCTTGCCGGTAGGGATCTCGAGGCGATTGCTATTGGTATGCTCGAGGGTGTCGATGATCGCCGTGTCAAACAACGCGTAGAACAAGTGAGGCAATTGTGGGGATGGTTGAATGAAAACGGCGTTCCAGTTAAGGAACCTTGTGGTGGGCATGGTGTTTTTTTGAAGGGACGTGCCTTTTGGACTGGACCGGATGGTAAGGTACTTGTTCAACCTGAACATTTGCCTGGACATTTATTAGCTGTCGAGCTATACAGAGGATATAGCGTCAGGTCGTGCGAAATTGGGACAATTATGTTTGGTGACTATGACACGAAGAAGAAGATTGTCACCAAAGTTGCACCAGATGAAGATTATGTACGGCTTGCAATCCCGAGGCGTGTTTATTCGGAAAGTCACTTAAGGTATGTTGCGAGTGGATTAATTGAGCTGCATGGGCAAAGGTTAAAAGCAAACTGGAAGGGGATGCAATTCACTTATCGCCCTGATTCTTTACCGCACTTTTTATCACACTTCAAACCTATCCCTAAATAGTATTTAAAAGTGTATAAAAAACAGAATCGCCCCCGTCAAATGACGGGGGCGATTCTGTTTTAAAGTCTTACTGAAAAGCAAGCCATGTCAGGCAAGGCGGCAGCAACGTATCGGCTGCCGCCCTGCCATCGATAGCATTACTTCACGAGCATTACCTTACGAACGGCGCTGAAGTTCGCGGCTTCCATCTTGACGATGTAAACACCTGAAACCATATCTTCGCCATTCATGACCACACTGTGATGACCAGCCTTAAGCTCGCCACTCACAAGGGTCGATACTTCACGACCTGACAGATCGAACACGCGGACGCTGATACGCGATGCTTCCGGCAAGCCGAACGCGATACGGGTCACTGCGTTGAACGGGTTCGGGTAGTTCTGACCAAGTGAGTACTCGGTCGGAACTGTCAAGACTGATGCACTGATTACTGAGAAGCCGTCTTGAACGTATTCAAGTTTGTCGCCTTCCAGTAAGGTAGCACCAAGCTCTACGATCTCGCTTGTGGCGGAATTCCACAACTTCAGCGTGAAGATTTCGCCTATGGCAAGACCTTCGACTGCATCTGTTGAAGCATCGTCGCCCCAAACTGCAAGACCAATCTGTCCATCGATCACGTTACCAACACCAACGATGTTACCAGCCTTGTTGAACGCGGCTACCTGATCGCCTGCTGCAAGCTTGACGCCGGCAATCTTGGTGATCAAGACGCTCATATTTGAACCGGTAGGTGTGACTTCGGCCCAATGACCGTTGACTTCAGCCTTGGCTGCCAAGTTGGCACCCTGGTTCTGAGCCATTGGGTAGTTGAGTACGACGTCCTGGCTGACATTGATCTGATATCCCAAGCCTTCACGCCATGGCGGCATGTTGCTGAAGAAATCACGTGACGGGATCATGAAGTTACCCAAGCCGTCCTTGGCGATAACAACACTGTTGATGATCGGCGATACCACGTAGTTGCGGCTCGCACGACTTGCTAACAACTGGTAGTCCGGGAAGTAGGCAATCATGTTCCAACCACGGGTGATTGGTACATTAGCCTGTGGATCGATCGGAACACCAGTCCACTCGCCATTAAGTGCTTCATCGACACGGACCTGGTAACCTTCGGCAAGGTTCCAGTAAGGAATACCATTGAATCCGCGTGACGGTACATAGAAGAGACCACGCTCATTCTTCATGAGAAGGACATGGTGTGCTCCACCGTTCGGGCGAGCAAACTGCGCCATCATCGGAACAATTTCGGGACCCGGATCGCCAGCCCAGAGGTTCTGGTCGGTCGGGGCTACGTTGATTGAAATCAAGTTCCAACCGTTACGGAATGCGACCTGAAGGGTCTTGGCACTGAAGCCGTCAATCGAGAGGATTGTGAGACCGTCCGGACGCCATACCATGTCACCTTCTTCAAGGTTAGCACGGCCGGGCCATTCCATATCGGCATCGTTATCCCAGAGCCTCAGCGACATTGTCTGACCAGCCTCGAAGTAGTCATGGTCATCGTCAGAACCCCAGACGGCAATACCGTCTTGAGCACCGCGCCAGAGCATGGAACCTGCGAGAACGTCATCAGGTGTGAAGACACCGACTTCCCAACCTGAAGGAACTGCCTCACCATCAAAGGTGACACCGGTTACAAGCATGCTTGAGCTGGAGCCAGTAGGATCGGGCAGGACGAAGTGAATCGGGTCTGGTGGTGCACCCTTATGGAACGAGATCGGGATCATGACTTCCAAACCGTTCGGATCGTTGGACTCGATAAGGAGGGTACCGAAGTAATCGCCTTCTTCGAGTTCCGCGTGATTGTAGGTAAATTGGAGGACGGTTTCCTGACCTTCGGGAATTGTACCGTCGGTTGGGTCGATCTCAAGCCATGGGAGGCCCTGGTTGGCAAGGAACGAGAGGTAGTAGGGGATCTTCGGAATTGCGTTACCCCACCACTCGGCCTGACCGCGCCAGTTGTTGTACTGGTGTGAGTCAGTCGTGCCGGAGATGACAGAGAAGCCGCGTCCGTAGTTATAGACGCCGACGCCGATTCTGTCAACCTGACCACCCTGACCAATAGCGATTGCCTGGTACCAGTCGCTGTTTTCTGCATTATCGAAGTTCGCACGGGTGTAGCTGGCGTGTGACCATGCGTTACCGTTGAGACCTTCGTTACCGCGCCAGTTCATAAGCTCGGCGAGATAATTGTAGTTCGCGGCGTCTGGATCGTTGGAAACAACTACCTGACCGTTACCGTCACCCTGCTGGTTGCGACGAATGCCGCCAACATGGATCGGAACAACTGCCCAGTTGTTGGTACCTACGCAATGATAGATCACACCACCTGCATCAACCCATTCCTCGAACCGCGCACGGTTGTTGTTCCATGCGGTGTTAAAGGCGTCAGACTGATACTCACGGATCCAGATCATGTCAAATTCTTCAATAGGAGCATTGCCGAAGGCGTTGCTGCCGTATTGAGTCATATCGACCTGTTCTTGCTGCCAGATAGCGTTGAAGTTACCCCAGCCATCCTGACCATCGTTGAAGAAGGCAAGACGACCTTCGGGTGCATCGCGACGCGGGCCGGCGATTCTGCCGTCAACGTTACGAAGACCACGTGCGTTTCCATCACGCTCTTCTTCGACTTCCATCGAAGAAATTGCCCACTCGAGATCGGCACGGTTGTCACCGGCGCGGTTTCCGATAATGAAATCGGTGGTGAATGACTCATCGTCATCAACCGCAGCGAATTCCATTGGGACTTCGCCTTCGGGAACGGTGTACATATCGGGACCGACTTCACCAAAGCCTGTAACATCCCAGGAGGCTACGCCACCTTCGATGTTCATAGCGTCGGTTTCGAAATAGACGGTCGAGCTACGTTGACCGGACTCGCTCGGTCGGAAGAAGAACCAGAATTCAACTTCGTCACCGGTGGGGACAACAGTTTCACCATCAAAGTTGGTACCGAAGTCGTCAGGGTTGCCGCCTTCAGTCCAAACATTGGTGATGCGGAATGCTTCCGAACCGCTATTGGCAATAGTCACCAACGATGCAGACTCACCATCAACGAAGGTGTTGCTGAATTCAATGGTTGAGGCATCAATGCCTTCTTCGCCCATAGCTGCGGGATCAGACATCCAGAAAGAACGGCCGTGAATGTCGAGCGAGACGGTAAGTGTCTGCTCAGGGTCACGCGGGTCGTTGGACATGAATACGATGTCAGCTTCATAATGTCCGCCAATTGCACCTTCGGTTGAGAAAGTGATAATGACGTCTGTATCGGATTCAGCACCAATTGTTCCTTCCATCGGTTCCAACATCAACCAGTAAGCTTCAAGATTGCCGTCATCGTAGATACGAATGTTGGCAGGGTTAAGACCGGACGCCCACAAGTTGTGACCGTCATGACCGACTGCACAGTAGGGCTGGTCGGCCTGAGGGAAGACGCGGAACGTAAGCGGATTGCCAGTGCACTGCCAGTTTTCAGTGTTGACAGCGATCTGGTGAACCATACCCGTCGTGTAGTTGGTCATCCAAAGCTGTCCGTCCGGATGCTTCGGGACCCACTCCATGCTGTACGCTGCCTGATTGCCGTGGAACTGCTGGTGATTGCGGATCACACCAAGGTTTGCACCAAGGCTACCGTCATCATTGACGTGGTAAACATAGATAGCGAGACCGTCGTTCGGGTTGATGAAGAACAACATGTCGTTCTCTACGTCAGCAGCCATACCGTAAATGGGATAAGGCATGTTGATCGCGCCAATGTTTTGACCGGCTGCGTTATAACGATTACAGGCAGCATTTGCCCAGTTAGGCAGGTAAAGGAGACCCTTTGCCCATGCACCGTCCATACAGTTTCCGGGAGCAATGCGTCGTTGTTCAGGGAATCCGGCATAGTTGCCCTCGATACCCCAGCGGACTGCATTGGCAGATGAGTAGTTAGATACCCACATACCTTCGTTATCCCAGTCCCAACCTACGCATGAGGAATACTGACCTGCGACGTTGTTACCGTTGAACTGGGCGATAAGGTCACCGGGGTTGTCACGCATTGGACCAGCTTCAGAACCGTCGACATTGCGAAGCGAACGTGCATTTGCGTCACGCTCAGGTTCACGCATGTTACGGAATTCAGCTGCCCAGTCGATGTTGCTGCCACCAACATTGGCGAGGTTGAACGTACGTTCTACGCTCTCACCTTCGTCAAGGTCTTCTTCCATTACGTTATCTTCAAGATCAAGATCCGGGGCAACGAGGGCCATACCTACCAAGCGAACCGGGTAGCCATTTTCTTCGAAGTTAGGATCGTTGGTGATGAGCATAAGCGTAGCAGTGACTTCGCCTTCGCCATTTTCTTCAGTTGGGTTCCAGGTGATCGGAAGTTCGATAGCTTCGCCGATACCAATTACAACACCGTCATAAGCGTCAGGGTTGACACTGAAATCGCCGTTGTTTTCATCGGGAATGACATCGAAGATTTCGAGATCATCAGTACCTACGTTCTCAACCATTACGGAATGATCTTCAGGATATCCGAAGTAAACGATACCGAAGTCCATTGGACCTTCGCCTTCTTCCGGACCACCAGGAGTAGCGTCAACAAGCGGGATGCCAGTGACGGTCATTGTGATCGGGAAGTCAACATCTGACTCTTCACCGGGAGCAACCGGATCGTTTGAGATGAAGTGGACAGTCGCTGCGTAATCGCCGCCAACTGCGCCAGTAGCGTTGAGTTCGTAAGTTACAACCTGGTCACCACCGGGCTGAACTTCGCCTTCGGTAGTTTCCCAGTTAAGCCAGTAGGCTTCTGTGATACCGTCGTCATAGATTCTGAAGACGGGGAGACCATAAGAGCTGTAGATGATGTTGAATTTATCGTGACCAATACCATCCCACTCTTGCGCGTTCGGTGCACCAGTTGCCCAGTTGACACCGGCTGCATCAGCACGCCAGTTGTCGGTGTTGACGTGCACCTGCCAGATACGTCCGGGTGAGTTCATCCAGAGCTGACCATCGGGGTGTTTGTCAACCCAGCAAAGGCTGCGCTGTTGTTGATTGCCCATGAACTGACCGTAGGTGGCTCGAGCAATCGTTCCGACGCGTTGGCCCTGCGGCGTGGTGACATAAATGTCACGGTTGCCGGCGCCGTCACCAAGGAAGAGAACTCCGAGTTCCTGACTGGCTGTGATAGAGGTCGTTTGAACGTTGACCTGGAAGTTACCGAGGTTCTGTCCATTGACATCGTAACGGCCAACGAATTGGTTAGCCCAAAGCACTGCATAGAAGGTACCTTCCAGCCATGCAACACCCATGGGGTTACCACCGGGCTGCCATTCACGAATGACACGGTATCCATCAGCGGGATCGACAATGGCGAGCCAGTTTGGTGAATAAGCCGAAAGCATCATCACTTCGTTGTCCCAATCGTAGCAGTTACCTTTGTATTGGTTCTGCGCGGAACGGTTCCAAGCGAATTGACCAAGAACTTCGCCCGCGTCGTCGCGAACTGGCCCTGCGACCGATCCATCGACTGTACGGAGCGATCGTCCATCAGCATCACGCTCAGGCTCTTGAGTGATTTCGATTTCAGCCACCCAGCGAAGTGCGGCTTCGCCGTCGTTGGAGATGGTCAATTCGAATTCTTCGATATCACCGGTGCGGAGTTCGTTACCCAGGTTTGACTCCTCAGAGAGGATGATTTCCGGTGGGTTGGTGCACTCTGCACGGCAGATGATTTCGATTACTTCTTCATCGGGGTCGGTTGACTCGATGGTGATCATGCCTTCATAAACGTCGGCTTCAGGAGCCTCAAAGATTGCGTTTATGACGATTTCCTCACCGACGCCGAGGATGCTCTGGTTATCGACATTCCAATCGGTTGTGAAGATGTCATCGCCGAACACGTCGGTGATTTCGATATCTTCAGTACCTTCGTTCGTGATTGAAATGGCGATTGGGTATGGTCCGCGAGCGTAGAGCTCATCCTGATATACCCCGTTCCAGTTCATCTCGTTCGGGAAGCCGGCAGCGTCTGGCCATTCGACAAGAATATCACCGATACCGGTAACATCGAGGATCGTCTGGTGACGGAGACGGCGACCTTCGTCGGTCGGGTCGTTAGAGTTAAAGTACAGGTCAGCGACGTACCGGCCACCAATGAGTCCGGTTGCGTCGAGCATTACGAAGATATCGGCGCTTTGTTCAGCAGCGATAGTGCCTTCAGCGGGCTCGTAATTGAACCAGTAAGCCTCGGTGTTGCCGTCGTGGTAAATACGGATGTTACCAGGGGTAAAACCGGACGCCCACATGTTGTGACCGTCATGACCTACTGCACAGTAGGGCTGGTCGGCTTGTGGGAACGCGCGGAAAGTCACCGGGTTGCCAGTGCACTGCCAGTTTTCAGTGTTGACGGAGATCTGGTGAACCATACCCGTCGTGTAGTTGGTCATCCAAAGCTGTCCGGCAGGATGCTTCGGGACCCACTCCATGTTGTAGGCAGCCTGATTGCCGTGGAACTGCTGGTGATTGCGGATCACACCAAGCTGAGCACCAAGGCTTCCATCATCATTGACATGATAAACATAGATAGCGAGACCGTCGTTCGGATTGATGAAGAACAACATGTCGTTTTCTACGTCAGCGCCCATACCATATACCGGGTAAGGCATATTGATGGCACCGATGTTCTGACCGGCTGCGTTATAACGGTTAACCGTCGGGTTAGCCCACGGCGGCAGGTAAAGGAGACCCTTTGCCCATGCACCGTCCATACAGTTTCCGGGAGCAATGCGTCGTTGTTCAGGGAATCCGGCATAGTTGCCTTCGACACCCCAGCGGACTGCATTGGCAGATGAGTAGTTAGATACCCACATACCTTCGTTATCCCAGTCCCAACCTACGCATGACGAATACTGATTCCCAACGTTGTTACCGTTGAACTGGGCGATCAATTCGCCAGCGTCAGGGTCACGAACGGGGCCAGCTTCGCCACCGTTAACACTGCGAAGTGCGCGGGTGGTTGCGTCACGTTCCGGTTCGGTAAGCTCGACTTCAGTGGTAAAGCGAAGATCAGCGTCACCTTCGTTAGAGAGGGTGAAGGAGAATTCTTCCTGTTGACCGGTGAAGAGTTCTGAAGAGTAAGAATCATCACTCAGAACAGCCATTGGCGGGTTGAATGCTTGAGCGTGAACATCAAATGTTAGCTCAGGCATACGAACTGAGGTGTTGGAAACAGTGAAAGTTCCATTGTAGTCACCAGCTTCGTCAGCGAAGAAGATGATCGGGACTGCACGTGTTTCACCCGGACCAACGACGAAGCTTTCGTTTTCTTCAGAGACGTAGAAGAAACCATTCTCTTCATTGCAGAAGAAACCATCGACTTCAAGGTCGATAACACCGGTGTTCTCAACTTCGACTTCGACTTCGTAAGGTCCGCCCCAGTAGAGGTCGGCGAACGCTGCGTTGAAGTCGATCCTGTTCTCTTCAAAACCGAATTCGTCTGGCCATGTGACAGCGATATCAGCGGCTTCTTCCATATGGAGGACAACCGGATAGTTGACGGTCGGGTCACTCGGATCGTTGGTTGAGAAGATAATAACCCCGACATAGTCACCAGCCATAAGGCCGGTAGCGTCAAGCATTACGTCGAGATTGGTATCGCCACCACCTTCGACAACACCTTCGGTCGGCACTACCGTAAGCCAGCTGACCTCAGCATTACCGTCATCGTAGATACGGATGTTGGCGGGGTTAAGACCTGCTGCCCAAAGGTTTTCACCGTCATGAGCGACACCACAATAGGGCTGGTCGGCCTGTGGGAAGACCGGGAAGCTCTGCACTTCGGCTACGCATTGCCAGTTGTCGGTGTTAACCAAAATCTGGTGGACGCGACCGGTTGCATAGTTGGTCATCCAAAGCTGACCGTCTTTGTGTGCATCAACCCATTCCAGATTGTAAGCAACCTGGTTGCCGTGGAACTGGTTATGATTGGCAATAACACCGAGCTGTTGACCAAGTGTACCATCATCGTTCAGATGGAAAACAACGATCTGCTGGGTATTAATGTTGAAGAAGAAAATTCTGTTGTTTTCTTCGTCAGCCGCAGAACCATAAACGGGGAAGCCAACATTGATGGCTCCAACGTTTTGACCATCGGCATTCCAACGATTAACTGTAGCGGAGCCAAGCTGCTGGATGTAAAGGAAACCCATCGCGAAGCAGCCGTCCATACAGTTTCCGGGAGCAATGCGACGCTGTTCGGCGAAGTTCTGATAGTCACCATCAAATCCCCAACGAACTGCATTGTTCTGTGAGTAGTTAGTGACCCACATGCCACCATTTTCAGCGTCAACGCCTACTGGCGAGCAGTAGTTACCACCGGCGTTGTTGCCATTGAATTGACCAAGCAAGTCACCGGCATCGTCACGGGCGGGTCCAACGTTAGCGCCATTGACGCCACGAAGGCCACGCTCGTTGCCGTCTCGCTCGTCGCCGGGCTCGGAGATGGTCTCAATTTCGACTGCGAAGCGGAGAAGTGCGTCGCCAACGTTGGAAATGTTGATTTGAGTGGTCATCATCAAACCGGTCGAGAGTGTTTCCTCGATACCAGTTTCTGCATCCGGTTCGAACACGATCTGCGGCGGGAGATCGGCATCAGCGTGAAGCATGATGTCGATGTTGCCTTGATCAGGATCGTCGGAAGTCAAATGAAGTGCAGTGACGAACTCATCTGCATCGTCGGCAGGAGATTCGAAAGTGATCGTCAGGTCGCGGCTATCGCCAGCGTCAAGGACAAAGTCCTCTACATCGACCGTGAAGTATTCATGGTTGGTGTAGACTTCGCTGACATTCAGGACATCGGTACCTTCATTGCTGACGGTTACCATCATGTCATAAGGGCCACCTGAGAAGACATCCTGGTAATGCATGTTCCAGTCAACCACGGCTGCATCGGGATCTTCTGAATAGCCATCAGCTTCATCCCATTCAACCATGATATTGGGAGCACCGACTACGTTCAGCACAACATCAACGATTTCCGGATTTGCATTCGGATCGTTGGTGAAGAAGCGAACTTCGCCAATATATTCACCAGAGAAGAGGCCTGCGGCGTCGAGGTGGACATTGACGTCCATCGACTCACCAGACGCAAGTTCACCTTCTTCTGTGCTCAGTGAGAGCCAGTAAGCTTCAGAGAAACCGTCATCATAGATACGGATGTTTGCCGGGAAGTAACCAGCTGCCCAGAGATTCTTGCCGTCATGACCTACTGCACAGTAGGGCTGATCGTTTTGCGGGAAAACACGGAAAGCTTGTTGAGCTTCACCAGTGCACTCCCAGTTATCGGTGTCGACAGCAATTTGGTGAACGGTACCCTGCGAGGGCTGCGTCATCCAGAGCTGACCATCTTTGTGTCTGCCGACCCATTCCATGCTATAGACTTGCTCGTTGCCATGGAATTGCATGTGGTTACGGATCACGCCGATGTTTTCGCCGAGACTACCGTCATCGTTAAGATCATAGACGTAGATTGCCAAACCGTCATTTGGGTTGATGAAGAAAATCCAGTCATTATCCACGTCTGCACCCATACCATATACCGGGTAAGGCATATTGATGGCGCCGATGTTCTGACCGGCTTCATTGTAGCGATTGACGGTCTGGTTGGCCCATGGGGGAAGGTAAAGGTAACCTTTTGCCCAAGCGCCATCCATGCAGTTTCCGGGAGCAATGCGTCGTTGCTCTTCGAAGTTTTCGTAGTTGTCGTCGTGACCCCAACGGACTGCGTTGGCAGATGAGTAGTTTGAAACCCACATACCTTCGCTGTCCCAGTCCCAACCTGCGCATGAGGTGTATTGGTTGGCAACGTTATTACCGTTGAACTGACCAAGCAATTCGCCGGCATCGTCACGAACGGGACCTGCAGCGCCGTCAACACCACGAAGCGAGCGGGTAGCTGCGTCGCGATTATCACCGGGCTCACTCGTTACTTCTGCTTCGATCATAAAGCGAAGGGGTGCTTCGCCACCGTTTGTAACGGTAAGGGCATGATCGGCTGTTTCACCAGTAAAGAGTTCGTCTTCAATGAGGTGTGTATTGACCTGGAATTCGGGAGGTGAACCAGTAACACCGATAAGATTGATGTTCAGTTCGCCTTGATCCGGATCGTTCGAGAATACGGTCATAACTCCGGCGTTGTTGCCAGATTCTTCAGCGTTAAGAACAACGGTGATACCTGATTGATCGCCAGAACTAACGGCAAATCCACCCTCTTGCGGGCTGGTATAAACGCCATTCGAGAATTCGATTCCGTCAACGACGAGATCGGCGGTACCTTCATTGATGATCCAAACAGGCACTTCGTAAGCAAATCCGTTGAACAAGTCAGGGAATGCTGCGTTGAAGTCGATCATGTCGGGGTTGCCGGGTTCCCAGTCAGCGGCGATATCAGGAGCGCCTGTCACAAAGAGTGCGACAGGAACTACTACATCCGCATTTTCGGGATCGTTGTTGAGGATATGGATGTCAGCAGTGTAGTCACCTTCGTTAAGGCCTTCGGCATTAAGGGTGATAAATGCTGGTTGCGAGTCGTTACCAGAGACCATACCTTCTTCAGGTTCAATGGATATCCACTGGACGAAGTTCGCAAGATTGTCCATATAGGGGGGGAGATACTGAAGCGCCCAGCCCCACTGCCCTTCGTTCGGGAAGTTGGAGTACTGGTGCGAGTCTGTTGTACCGGAAACTATGCTGAAGCCGCGGCCGTAGTTATAAACGGCTACACCTGCATAGTCTTGATTTTCTTCGAAATGAGCAATAACCTGGAACCAGTCACTGCCTTCGATTTCGGCGAAATCACCGATATTAAAGGCTGAATGCGCCCAAGAGTTACCGGGAAGTCCTTCGCCGCCTTGCCAATTACAAAGTTCAGCAAAGTAACTGTAGTTGTCTGCGCCAGCATCATTGGAGATGTCGACGATACCATTACCTGAGTATTGTTGGGCAATACGGGTAATGCCACCAATGCTGACCGGGGCGACGCCCCAGTTGTTGGTGCCGGTACCTTGATAGAGAACACCACCGCCATCAACCCACTCCTCGAAACGCTCAATGTTGTCGTTCCAAAGACCACTGAATTGATCGGACTGGTATTCACGAATCCAGATGCAATCGTAATCATCGATTGCAAAATCGTCAAATTGACCAGAGTTGTACTGATCGATGTCGATTTCGTTGATGTTCCAGATGTCTTCCATCTGGTCACCCCAACCACCGGCCTCTTTGAAGAGGGCGAAGCGGGATTCAACCGGGTCACGACGGGGACCTGCGCCGCGATCATTGACGCCGCGAAGTGCGCGGGCGTTGTTGTCGCGTTCCGGCTCGCCGGTGATTTCGATTTCGGCCATCCACTCGAGGTCAACACCACCATCATTAGAGATAGTGAGTTCAAGCTCTTCCGATTGACCCGAGAACAGTTCACGACCAAGGAATGCTTCCGGATCGACGCTAATCATCGGGGCTTCGGAGCACCGGCCCATAGCCCGAACAATAAAGTCGCCGTTTTCATTGGCATTCTCAGCGTTACAGGCAATAACGATATCACCTTCGTAATCACCAAGGTCACCTGGTTCAAAGGTAACTTCGGTGTCGAAACGCTGTCCCGGGCCAAGAACGAGTTCCTGATCCATTTGCGGAAGAATAAAAGCGCCTTCGTCACATGAAACGCCGGTAATGACGAGTTCTTCGCCACCGACGTTGGTAATGCGAACAGCCATTGTCCTCGAGCCGCCCAAAAGGACGTTTCCGAAGTCAAGGGCATCGGGACGAATAGCTATACCGGGGCCGTCAAATTGCTGGAAGTGGTTTCCAATAGCAATTGAGAATTCGGCACGGGGATAGTCTTCGTCACGGGCAATTTCCGCACCCATATTACGGTCGGCATTTTGATAGCCGACGAGTCTTCCGGGGTTACCGTCGAGCTGACGGTAATTGAAAACGATCTGACCGTCGGAAGTTAAGACGGCCTGAAAGGTATACATACTTTCGCGGTCGATGTAGCTAAGGCAGCCATCCCATGTGATGACAGCGGTCTCATCATCAGACCAAAACCAAAGCGCACCCCGACCACCGCCACCTGCCATCAGGATGTCGGTCATCAGGGCAGCGATCTGACCTGAAGGAGCGTCACCGGTCGGGAGTTGACCCCAGCCGGCGTAACTATAGTCTGCGCGGCCTTCATCATCTGTAAATGAGAACCAGCCATTCGAGCAAAGCGAAATGGCACGGTAATCACTTCCATAGTAGTTAAAATCAAAGCCAAGCTCTGCGCCTACGCTCTGATCATCACCAAGTTCCCAATCCTGAGCGCCATCAGCGCCGACGATGTCGATCCAGTCAAACGCCGGACCATCATCTTCGTCGCTGTCGCGGAACTCGTAGCCGGCGTCATCAGGATCGTTGCGGCGGTCGCGCGAGGGCACGATTACCGCGGGAACACTGATGGGCTTAGCCACGATAGCTCTTTGCATAGCTTCGGGGACTGCTAAAATTGTACTGGTCGATGTCGATGTATTCGTAGTGAGAACTACGGATGGATCTGGTGCACCTACCCCGGCCGGATTAGCGACCGCCGCTCCCGCAGAGAGCGGCGCGAGGAATAGTACACACAGCAGCAACATCAAACCGATGCTAACTCTACCCATTACTGCCTCCTAAGATTGTTGCATTCCCTTGAGCCTTTTTCCCGATGCGAGTTTGTTCGTCAGGGCAAGAGTGGGTCCCAGCCAAGGCATTAGTTTGGTCGAAATTACGAAAATAATTTCAAGGATAACGATTTCGGCAAGATGCAGATGCTAAAATAAATCTGCATCGACGGTACCTCGTAGCACGAATACCGAAGAATCAAGTGGACAGTGCGAGGAGCAGAGCGAGTTGGCAGTACAATGTGCGAGAAGTGATGATTTTTCCGAGAGCCGCAATCATCTGAAAAGTTTCTTTCTGTAAGATAATGGCTATTTCAGATGAGTATTGTGAGTTGAGTCACAGAAATTACTGCTTCTCAGTGCGTCGACAAATATACGAAATAAAGAGTGCATTTGCAAGACCTAATTACTAAAAAACAGTGCGAAATTTCCTCGAATTTAATACAAACCTAAATAACGTAACGAAAGTAAAAATTTGATTTGATAATACTCTTATTTCACAATAACATATATAAAATAATCCTGATATATTTACTTGATAGGTCAATTCATTTTCAAGCTATTTCAATCCACCTAAGAACATACGAACCACAATGTGGAAAAGTTTGGGAAGGGAAATTATTTAATTTGGATGGATTGTTTCAGAAATATTTTAGAGTGAGCCTGTCGCTATTAACTAATTGTCTTTGCAATTTTGCACCCCGTCGTGGTTCCGTCAGTGCGCCCTGTAATTTGTGGAAGGGAAACAGGATAACCTTGAGCAGCTAAATCGCCAAGGATAGCTATTTCAATTGCTTCGCGGAAATGAGCGGGAACTCCATAATTATCAGTTGTCTGAAATTCCTTGCCAGTCATCATGGTGACCTCAGCCATCAAAGTTTGATTCTTGACCCCACCACCTGCTCCTGTAATCTCAAAATCCCCGTTGTCAACCAATGCCGCCCTGAGTCGAGTTGCGATACCTCTGCAGGCAGTCCTTAGTAAATCGGCAGGACTTAATCGCTTTTGAAAATCTTTCACCCATGCAAATGCTTCATCACCAGTACCTAAGGAACGCAGTGTCCTGTCATTGGAGGTCAGCGTCGCTATCAGGGCATTGAGTGCCTCTTCATCGACAACGCCTGTTGCGGCGACAAGGCCACCTACATCATAAGGCATACCTAAAAATTGACGAGAAATATAGTCCAAGAGTTGGTTGCAGGGCGTAACGTCACAGCCTCTGACTCCCTCGAGCCAGCGGGACAAACGAACCTCCTCAGAACCAGCAAACCCCATTCCGGAAGGGATGTAGGTGTAATTAATGAACCCGCCGAAGTTGACTATGCACCTCTCTTTCGAAAAATCTCTAAATAAAATAAAATCTGCGAGCGGGGTTATTGGCGCACCTTGACCGCCAAAAATAAGATCAGACCCGCGAAGGTCATAAATGACTTCCGCGCCAAATTCCTTTACTACTGGCCATGGATTGATCATTTGCCAGGAGAGAGGAGGTTTATGGAAAACTGTTTGGCCATGCAGAGTTATTAGATCCGGGGTTTGTTCTCCAAGCAGATCCAATAGCACATCAACATGAAGTTTTCCCAGATCCAAAGCCATTTGAGCTACCTCGCCGGCAATAGCGGGCGAATTGTTCGCGAAACTTCTTAAATGCAGACCCAGATCACCGAGGCCTGCCGACGTTCCCTTCAGAAATCTGGCTTGCATCGCCAACCCTTCCCCGGTGATCTCGACAAGAGCCGCGTCGATACCATCGATACTGGTTCCTGTCATGCACCCAGCGACGAGCCTTTTTATTCTATTTCCGGTTCTCATGAAGTAAGCCCCATTAGGCGTCGCTTAACCTTTTTGTAGTGGGTGACCGATTCAGCCAATCCGCCGGGACGTGAGCGCAATCTCCACAACCTGCTATGTTCTATGATGATGCGATCTATATTCTGGACAAGTTCTTCGGAAAAGATTTTCCCTGAATTGGGGTTCACGTTTAGCAACGCGATGTTTGCTGCCAGTTCAGCTACATCAGCAGTCAAGAGTAGCTCAGAGGTAGTTTGCGGATCTGTCAATGGGATATTCGCAGACAACTCCTTTATTGAGGAAAGCGTCTCGTGCCAAACCTCGCTCAAGTGCGGAGTCAACGGACGAGGCAACTCCGGTCGGTGCATCTCATTGAATAATGCCGAAGAGTTTCGCAAGGGAGTCGAAAGACCGTCGGTTGTCGGTTTACCATAGATCCGCCGGAGCGGCAGATCTGCATCGCCAATCATGCATAGCCATTGCGCGACTCCTTTGCTTCCGCTAAAGAGATGTTTGTCGAGAGTCTCGTTATCTGGATGTTCCGATTTTCCACTCCATGCAGCTTCGGCTGCTTCGGCGAGACCTATCAAGGCAATAGGCCATTGCTGACGATGACCTTCATCGCCCCAATCGGTCATCAGAAATCCGCTCGCCCCGCTGGCAAGACCTTGTTCGACTGCGGCGGAAACGTTCTGACGACGTTCTGTCGTCCGCCCGGTGATAGACCGCCATGAACTCGTCCCGGGGCAGACCCAGACCTCTGACCCGACGTCCCGAAGTCTCTTGCACCATTCCGCAAATGGCGCGTCCGGCTCATAACCCCAGGCAAGAGAGATCATCCCATCTGGTACTCTGTGAAGTTCTTCAGGATGCGAAAGAGCTATGTCTGCCCAGAACATCGGCTTAAACCCACGTTTCTTGACCCTCGCGACGATCTTGTCGACGAAATCGAAGTAGAGCGTGGATTCTCCCCTTTTGGCAACCTCGTCTTTGGATCTGCCTTGACCAAGGTCGAGTGTTTCGTCGCAACCAATATTTACCAAACCACTGCTAAAATTCGGGAGCAATTGCTCAAGAAGGCCGTCCACCAGATCGATAGATCCGGGATCCAAAGGGCAGAGGCTGAATGGACCAGGGAGCATCCTTCCCTCCCATTCCCAATCTCCATGCGTCTCGGCAAGAGATGCGTAGCGGGGGTGCTTCAGCCAGCGGGTCATGTGCCCGAAGCAGTTCTGGTTAGCGGCGAGCGTTATCCCAAGCTCTCGACACTCCTTGTCAAGCAACCGAATCTCCAACGGAGTCAATGGCGAAGCACCGCGCCAGACCTCGTCGTGACCAAGATACTTGAACGTGTGCTCAGTATAAAGCTGGATGTGGTTGATCTTCCATGAAGCGAATTGCCGCACGAGTCGAAGGAGTTCGGACATCTTCGGAACGCGATTGCGTGAGACATCGAGCATTATTCCGCGATTGGCGAAAGCCGGGCTATCTTCTATCTGCATTGCAGGCAGCGTAGTACCGAAATGATCAAGAAGTTGCCTCAAGGTTTTGAGGGCGTGCAATGAACCTATACGGCTCGACGATCTTATTTTTATTGCGCAACCAGTAGTTTCTCCTATGAAAAGGTGATATTCCTCTTGCCCCAAAATCAGATCAGTCTCTATAATTATGTGAGCCTCTGTGCAAGCGGGTTCAGTGGCCACTATCCCGGCTGCACGAGCCAAACCTCTCTCTATTGAGAATAGACTCAGGGTCGAAGGCACTTTCACACTTTCCCCGGAAAGACTCAGATGTCGAGGGCGGGGCAGTAAAGGAATGCTCTTAACGTTAGGAATATTGACGATCAAAGTACCTTGATAAAAGTTTTGAAATGAAATTGTGAGGAGCAAATGTTGTTCGATGTATCAATATAATGATGCAATGCAAGCGTATTATATTCCTTAATAGGGTCGTAACGTCGTAGAATAAAATTGCACGTAATTTGAAAACTCGGTTTTCACAAACTAAATTAATTTCACAATCAACTTACGAAATCACACATCCACAAAAGGAAAAGAAATGTTATCGAAAACAATGTTAAAGGCGTTGAACGCACAGATCAACTCCGAAATGTCCTCATCCTACCTTTATCTTGGTATGGCGGCTTACTTCAAACACATCAACCTGGACGGCTTCTCCAACTGGATGGCTGGGCACTCGAAAGAAGAGTGGGGTCATGCCATGAGAATTTGGAACTATGTTTACGAGCAACGCAACCGCGTAACGCTCGCCGACATACAGACACCAACCGAATCGTGGAAGTCCCCAACCGATGCGTTCGGGGACGCGCTTAAGGCAGAAGAGAGGACTACTGGTCAGATCCACGCCCTCGTCACCCTCGCTCAGAAAGAAAACGACCACGCCACGTTTGCGTTCCTGCAGTGGTTCGTCACGGAGCAGGTTGAGGAAGAGCAACTCTTCGATAGCGTTCTGCAGAAAGTGAAGCTCATCGGGGATCACTACGGGGCTCTGATGATGCTCGACCACGAACTTGGCGCGAGCAATCACGGTTCTTAAGTCTTAAAAAGTTCTCAATTCCTGCAATTTAGGGGCGTTCCGAAGCTTCGGGACGCCCCTAAAAGAATAGAACGTTCCGTCACTTTCCGAAATATAATAATTGTTAGGGTCAATAAATGGAGCTTTTGCTTCGCCAACTCTGCCTGACCAGCCATGTAGGCACGAAAGACGTCCTGTTCGGGGGGCAGATGCTCGCCTGGGCAGATATTGCGGCTTCTATATGGTGCATGAAGATTGTCAAATCAGACAACATGATTACCAAGCGTATGTCTGACATCGACTTCCTTGCTCCGGTCAGAGTTGGCGATATGGTCGAATTTTACGGGGAAAGCTACAAGGTCGGTCGAACCAGTGTCACGGTTCATATCGTCGTTCACATCTACGACCCGCGTACTGCAGTAACAAGCGAAGCATTTCGCTATACAACAGTTATGGTCAATATCGACCGCAATCTCAGACCCAAGGCGATTGAACACGCGATACAAGGGACGGAGTTTCCAGCGCCAACCCCTGCGTAATGTGAAAAGAGGAAGCATCGATTGTGCCGATGGACAGATGCTCCAAATTTATCAGCGACTACGCAGACATCAGGGATTGCAGTGCTGGTGGCCCGGCGAAAGCTCGTATGAGGTCGTCGTTGGTTGCATTCTTACTCAGAATACGAACTGGGGCAACGTCGGAAAGTCCATTGCAAATCTAAAGGCGGTTGATTTGCTCCACCCCGCAAAAATCCTCGACATTCCCCTCGACTGGCTAATAGAGCTTATTCGCCCAACCGGATTTCCGACTCAGAAACCGCTCCGACTGAAAGCCATCAGCCAGTGGTGGCTGGGGGCAATTGGGGATGACGTCAAACCGCTTGCTTACTTTGCCGAGGCTGACTGGGGTAGCGACACGGGTACACTGCGCATTCCGTACCCCCCGCTCACAACTCGTAATCTCAATGATGTACGCAACGAACTACTGGCAATCAAAGGTGTTGGCCCCGAAACGGCGGACGCGATTCTCCTTTATGCCCTCGGATTACCCACATTTGTTGTCGATGCCTACACCAACCGGGTATTCTCACGGGTTGGGTTGGTCACCGCATCTATCGCCTACGAAGAACTGCGGCATCTCTTCCAATCGATCCTGCCGGTTTATGTACCTCTCTACAGTGACTACCACGCACAGATCACAACCCTCGCCAAGAACCACTGCCTGTCAAAACCACGCTGCCGCGGATGTCCGCTCGGTGAAATCTGCCAGACCAATCTCGTAGCCAATAATAAGGCTGACTGAACCGATGCTGCCTCCTTTATTTGGTCATTCCATGCCCGTTGCTTATATTGAAGATTAAATAGAAATTATCGAGCAGCAACGGTTCCTACTTGAATATATTACCCACCAACATCATCACTCATAGAATCGAAGCCTCGACGGAGTTCGATTCGAAAGAGTGGGAAGCCTTTTGGCCCGAAGCGGTCGGCGGGACGATATTTCACTCGCTACGATTCCTCGATTACCACCCTCAAGACCGATTCAAACATCACCACCTCGTTTTCAGGCGTAAAGGCAACCTCGTCGGTTTAATCACCGGAGCCGAACGGTTCGACGGTGACAAGCGGATTTGGGTATCGCACCCAGGGGCTTCATATGGTGGGGTGGCAACCGCTCAGAATCTTCAATACCATCAGATCGAAGATCTCGTTCGCGCCATGATAGAACACCTGCGGGACGAGGGCTACAAGCAGATTCGAATCACGCCTCCGCCAGTCCTTTACAACAGCTATCCCGAACAACCACTCGACTTTGCCCTTTGGAGGCATGGCTTCAAGGTTTCCCGGTGCGAATTGACACAGGCTGTGCCGCTCGATTTCGATGATGACCAGTTACTTGACGGCTTTGTCAATAAGAGCCGCACGGCTTTTCGCAAGGCTGAACGGGAAGGCCTGAGCTTCCGCATCATCGAACAACCAACCCAAGCCGAGTACGACCGATTTTGGGTTATCCTTGAGGAAAACCGTCGCGGTTTGGGGGTAGTGCCCACTCACAGTCGAGAGGAGATTGAACGGCTACACCAGCTTGTCCCCGAAAATTTGATGATGGGGGCGGTGGAGAAGGACGGTGAGATGGTGACGGTGATCTGGAATTTCATTTGCAATCGTGACACGGTACTCGAATTTTACATGGCGCATGTCGCAAATGCTCAGATCTTTCGCCCGGTTCCCTTTATCACCTTTCACTCGTTGCTTTGGGCCAAGGCGCGTGGCTTCAAGTGGTTCGATTTCGGGATCTCCTCGATCTGGGGCGATCCGACCTGGGGCTTATTGAAATTCAAAGAGAATTTCCGCGCCCGTCATTTCCTCCGTCAAACTTTTACACTCGATCTATAGCGAGAGTACCAACACTGATGGCGTCTCCAACCCCCACAGACATCACGGTTTAGAAGCCTGTTATGACCCGCAAACCGAAGACCCTCTGGGTCATTATCGTTGCTGGAGTCATCATTCGGCTCTTTCTCGTTTTCTCAATTCCTCTCTACCCCGAACAGACCTTCCTTCCCGGCTACAACGATGAGCCGATGCACCTTAACTATGTCCGTCATCTTGCCGAGGAGAAAAGCTGGCCTATATGGGATGCGGAGGCAAGCAAACTGACCACTCTTGTCGATGAATTTCCCCAGCCTCCCCTTTATTACCTGATAGCAACGCCAGCCTATCAACTTGGAGAATGGATCAGTGCCGGCGGGGGACTGTTTGGTGCTCGTCTTGTGTCGCTTTTTTTCGGAATCGTCACCTCTTTGATTATCTACTGGATCTGTAAACAGATGCTTGGTGACCGCCGTGGAGCCAGAGCCGGTCTGGCGTTTGCAACGTTTTCCCCAAATTTGGTGGTGTTCAGTTCGTTAGTGACCAACGATTCGCTGCTTTTCTGCCTCTCAGCACTGGCATTTGGCAGTATCGTTTTTGCTTATAAGGGGATTGGTGGAGCGGTCAGACAGGTTAAAACGGGGTTGTTTTTGGCGATTGCCGTCTGGGCGAAGATGTCGGCGTTGGCAATGCTACCGCTTGTCTGGTTTGCAACCGGAAGAGTACCTCGTGAAGGTGAAGCGTGGCAGGCTCGCTTGCGAACCGGACTCACAGCTGTGGCTCTGATTTTACCGCTATTCGTCTGGAACATCGCTCACTACGGGCAAGTTGTCCCGACCGTCAGCATCTACACTCCGGAAGAAAGCGGCAATATCGGCACCGGGTTCGAACATCCGGTCAAGGCCGTTGCTTACCTTGCAAGAACAGCCGCACAACCCTTCGATCAAGTATGGGGCTCGATCCCTGAAAAAGGCACTACAATACTCTGGCTATCGATGTGCGCAGGGGTTTTTCTTTTTGGGTTATGGCATTTGCGGGATATGGAAGTGCGGTGGTTGGTGCTTTCCGGATTTGCATTGCCCGTTATCGCGCTCATTTACTACAACTTCCGTTTCTTTCAAATAGAGGCTCGTCTCCTTGCTCCTGCTGTGGCATCTGTTGCGATTATCATTGCGGCAGGTATGCGACGGCTTAGCATTCCGGTCGGCTGGCAGTGCGTGATCTGGGGGTCACCACTAATCGTGACAATCAGTTGGAGACTCTGGGGCTGAACAGAAAAGAGAAATTGCCGCAGAATGAAGATATTCTGCGGCAATTTCTTGTAAGGATATTCAGATCAGGATCAGGCATTCTACTTTTTCGCTTCGATCTCTTTCTTCAACTTTTCGAGTTCGATCTTCAGCTCTCGCATTTCCTCGCGCATTTCGTCGCGTCCGTCATGCAAACCGTCCCGAACCTCTTCCATAACTTCACGGATAGCTCGGTGCAATTCATCTGAATCGACAACAATTTCGTCTTCATTCGAAATGATAATCCGGTGTCCGTCAGAATTGCTCATTTTCCATGAAGAGTTGGGTGACGCCGCTAACTTGACATCGACGGAAACTTCCTTGCCTGAGCGGACATACTTGACCTTTACCTGTTCCTCGGGCTTGTGTTCTTGAATTGCTTCGGAAACGTCATCAGTCCCTTCGATCTCCTCGCCGCCGATCTCTACCAGGACATCGCCAGCTTTCAGGCCAGCCATCTCAGCCGGGGAATCTTCCACAACCTTCTTAATCAAGGCTCCATCCTCGACTCCGAAGTACTTTGCGAAGTCTCCTTCAATCGATTCAGTGACTACCCCAAGGAACCCGTGTTTCTCGTTGTCACCGTGCTTAAAGTTGAAGGAATATTCGACATTCTTTCGACCAGCAAGTTCAAGCGGGTACTCTTTTGTGGCACCATCACGGAGTGCTGTTACAACGATTTTGTCGCCTTTGGAATGCTTGCCGAGTATTTCTCGAAAGTGCGAGGTGCCTTTGATCTTGTCCGAGTCAATCTTGGTGATGATATCGCCGGGCTTAAGGCCAGCTTTTTCAGCGGGCCCATCATCGACGACATCTTCGACCAGAATCCCGTCACCCTTGTAATCAAGCGCTTCGCGAGTTTCACCGTCTATGTCTTCGGGGTAAACTCCGATGAATGCGCCTTTACTCTCATCGGAGCTGTGATTCCAATCAGCAGCGTAAGCTTGCCAGACCAATGTGCCCGTCAATGCAATTGCTACTGTAAAGATCGCCAGCTTAACGCCGAAGCCCTGCCAGTTACTAATCTTCTTCATTGTTTCTTCCAACCCTCCCTGAATGGTGATAAAAACTTATTATTTCTTATACCGGTTATTATTCGCACGGTTCCAAATCAGCTCTGTAAATTAATAGACTAATGACCAACCGAAAATGTTTCAACTTTGGACGGATATTTTCAAGTTATTTTGGTATTATTCCAAGTTCTGAGCATAAAACTATTTCCTATTTCTTTTTATTATATTGACTATTCACTCAAAACCCGCTAAATTATGATATAGTTTCTGAATCGAATTTTTCGCAACAACCACCTTATCTGAAACAAGGAGCCCGCGATGAAATCAAGTAAGTATTTACTTGTATTCGGATTATTACTTACACCACTGATTGCATTCAGTCAAGGTGGTCCCGCCCGTGACGAATTTGGCGAGACCTTGGCACGCTACAACGCTCCGCGGGCAGCGGTGGGGGGGCTAGCGTGGGATGAACCGGCCCATCTGATTTGGGGCACTAACAGGGCGGCTCCCTGTTATCTTTGGGCACTTAATCCCGACAATGGTCAAATAATTCACGATTATCAGATTGATCAACAAGGTGCGGCCAATGGCAATGGAGACGATGCAATCGGACTTGGGTTCGATCTTGAAACGGGTTTACTTTGGGTGAATCAATGGAACGTCGTTGGCAGCTCCTCAGTCGCCAATTTATATGACCGGGATGGAAGGAACGTCAGAAGGGTGCAACTACCACGTGGCGGCCATTGGGATTTTGATTTTGATGAAAATTGGTTATATGGTTACTCAGAAGGTTCCGACGGCGATCTAAACGATGATCGGATCTATCGCATGAACAGGCAGGCAGAAAACGTGACCATTGGCCCAAATCTCGGCGCTATCGCTGGTCATCGCCGGGCGGTTTCGTTGGCATTCGTTCCGCAACATACTGAAGGACATTTCTGGCTATTGTCACATAGCTATATCTCGCAATTTGATGTCAATTTCGAGGATAATGAAGCGGATTTGATTCGTGAATTTGCCTCAAATAACAATGATTACCCTCATCAAGGCCTAACGCACGACGGATTTGATCTTTGGGGTGGCGGAAATTGGAACAGTGTGAACATTTACAGATATGACGACGGAATACCAGAGGTTTACGGCGAAATTGGTTTTGAAAGAGATGAAGTCCAATTCAATCACACAGTACGCGGTGAATCAGACCAGCAGAATTTCCGCATCATGAATCTCTCCGATGTTCATGACGAAATTCACCGACTGCATTACGAAATCTCAGACGTGGGTGACGAACCATCCTGGCTACGAATTGACCCGAACGAAGGATTTATTGAAGCGGGGGAAGCTGAAGACGTCCGACTCTCTGCCGTAACGGACGACTTGGAGATTGGTGAGTATCAGCGTGAAATTTTGATCGAGGCAAACGATCCATATCAACTTGAAACAGTAATCCCTATTCATATACTCATAGTATCTGGACGCGGTAGAATCTCGGGTCAAATCCGTGACGCCGCGGACGGTTCAGGAGTCGAAGGGGCAGTAGTTGCCTCTGTGATGTATGACTACTCAGATACTACCGACGAAAACGGTTACTACAGTTTCGATGGTATTGCCGCCTGGAATTACATATTTGAAGTCTCACGCCGCGACTATTTTTCGCAAACAAGAGAGATCGAAGTGAACCCGGGCGACGATCTCGAAGAAAACTTCAATCTTCTTCACGGCGAGTTTTCGTTGCGCCCACGAGATCTCGAAGTTGATATGAAGCTGAACGACACCCTCCAATCGACGTTGACGGTTACTAATCCCGGTAACGGAACCCTGACCTGGAGTTCCACTCTCGACTTTCCAGAAGAACATCAACACGCCCCATGGGAAGTGATGAACACGCTCCCTATAAGCCAAATTACAGGTGACGAGAGAATTCAGGCTGTAGTCTTTGTCGATGGACATTACTACCTCGCCGGTTATGCTAACCAGGAAAAGCTGATCTACGTTCTGAACAGCGAGGGTGAGCTTTTGCGTACCTTTCCCCAGCTTTCGCAAGAACGATTCGGATTTACCAGTCTCACTTGGGACGGTGAACTTCTTTGGGGTGGATCTGACGAGATCCTCTATGGCTTCAACACTGACGGCGACTCAATCACCAGCTTCGTTGGGCCTGTTGCCCAAGGTTCAAGTAATATTGTTTGGGATAGTCAACGTCAACTCTACTGGGTGTCGGGAGCAATTACTCCGATCTATGGATGTGATCGTGAAGGCAATATCCGGACTACCCTTAATGCGCGTCGTATGCGGACGTATGGTCTCGGATTCCATCCTAAAGACCCTGACGGACACCAGCTCTATTTCTACACAAACCCCATTGACTCACGCAGAGTTGTGATGAAGATGGACATCAACACTAATGATACAATGCTGGCGATGGAGCTTCCTGACGACGGAGGAAGACCAGCTGGTTGTACAATTTCACATTCAGTCAATCCATACAACTGGACATTTCTCGGTATTAGCAACGCTGGTGTGAACGACCGACTCTATCTCCATAATCTGGCCGCAAAAACCGATTGGATAGTTTCCCATCCTGTAGCCGGAGAGATTGAGCCTGATGCCACGACAGAAATAGATGTTAGTTTCGACTCCAACTGGCTGACTCCTGATTATGTGTACACAACCACGCTACGGTTCAGCCATAATGGTGTAGGTAGCATGGTCGAACTTCCTGTTACACTCAGCGTCACGTTTGAAGATGCCATGGTCGATCGAACCATATTGTTGGACAATGGCTGGAATCTCATCTCAACAAATGTATTGCCGGTTCAAGCGGATGATTTTTCAGCGATACTGCAGCCACTGGTAGATGCCGGGCAGTTGATCCTCGGGAAAGACGGAATGGGCAACTTCTATTGGCCGGACCACAATTTTGACGGTATCGATTCGTGGGAGTGGCAGGACGGCTACTGGCTGAAAGTATCGGGCGAGTTCTCTCTGACCATCGCCGGTCAACCGCTTCCAAATGACGCTCCTATAGGGCTCAACAGAGGCTGGAATACGATTGCCTATGTTCCGCGTTCGCCTGTTTTCGCTGAAGTAGGCTTTAGCGGGCTTGGCGATAATCTGGTGATCGCTCGTGACGGAAAGGGTCGATTTTACCTGCCCGCCTACAACTTCAGCGACATGGATCGACTTAGACCCGGCGCGGGCTATCAGGTTCGGGTCAATGAAGACGCCGAACTGGTCTATTCCCGAGACCAGCGAGCCTCCGTTGGCAATCGCTACAACAACGCAGACGCAGTATGGTTGGACGGAATTTCCAGTAGCTCCGCGATGCACAGCCTTCTCGTCATCAGCGATTTAAAAGCAGGCACCCGACTGGAAGCGCTGACTCCTTCCAGATCTGTTGCGGGGCGTGGCGTAGTTGGCGGTGATGGAATGGCGGGATTGACCTTGTACGGCGACGATCCGTCAACCGAACTGGTCGAGGGCTTTGTCGCTAGCGAAGTGCCAGAGATCAGAGTTGTGTCCCAAAAAAAATCCGCCGAAGTCGGCTATTCCGTATCTCTTTCGGGCGATTTTGCCTTCACGACCGGTGGTTGGGGAGTTGTCGAACTTAACTCAGGTACCCTTCCGGTTGAATTTGGCATCAATTCCACCTACCCCAATCCGTTCAACTCGACCCTAAGCCTGACCTTCTCGCTTGCGCAAGCTGGCAGGACGACACTTGCCGCTTACGACCTTTCCGGTCGGCAAGTTGCACTGTTGACCTCCGGCCGCTATTCTTCAGGCACCCACCAAGTCGTCTGGAACGCAGAAGGCCTTGCTGCAGGGGTTTATATGTTGCGACTTGAGTCTAATGGCCGAACAGCAACAACGAAGGTTGTTCTGGTCAAGTGATCGACCGAAACTGCTGAAAACGAAGAAATCATGCCGTCGGTTCGGCATGACTTCTTCGTTTAAGTACTATCTGGTCATCCGCCAAATTCTTAATAGAGGTAATGTCATCGTCCAGGTGACAAATATCCAAAGCCAAACTATCGGCCTAGCCGAAAACGACCAGCGAAGGTCAAAATCGGGTGACTCACGTTCAAAATCGACGCCAATGCGAAACGTGCGACGGGGTGAGTTGAACATCGTGACCGGCTGAAGCGCGCCATACAGCACCGCCGTTGACATTGGATCCTCTGTTGCCACAATCAATTCGACATAGATTTCGTCCGCACTAATGCTTGCGAGCAGGCGCTTAAGGAGTTTGAACAGCTTGGGGATGATAAGCTTGAGGAGGGGGAGTCGGTTACGGGAATTGCCTTGGGTTGGTGACGCATTGGCTGCACGTTGACGTGATTTGACTTCGGCAGAAATTCTCTCGTAAAGCCACGTACGGCGATTGGTTACATTTGAAGCAATCTTGCCCTGTGGCAATTCTGCTTGTGATGTCATCGACGCTGGATCGAACTTGACCTTAAACCCAAGAACCCTGAAGAATAGGTGAAACCCCGCCCGCGATCCACTCCCGCCGCAATGGACCTTCGGAATCATCAACAGGAATGGAAGAATGATCAACGCCGCCAGGATGCCAAGCCATATCACCCTGCCAATGCCCGGATCACTTCTCTCATAAATGCTGGAAGATCATCCGGTTTGCGCGAGGTGATAAGCTTGTCCGTCACCACCACTTCCTGATCGACCCAGACAGCTCCGGCGTTGACAAGATCGTCGCGGATCGCTATGTAAGAGGTTAACTTCACCCCTTTTATCACCCCTGCCGAAGCCAGCAGCCATCCCCCATGGCATATGCAACCGATTACCTTGCTGTGCTCGGTCATCGCCTGAACAAACTCAACCATCGGTTTAGAAAGTCGCATCTTATCCGGAGCCCATCCGCCGGGAATAATCAACCCATCGAAGGTTGTCGGTTCTACCAGATCGGCATTCATATCGACAGTTACCGGGTAGCCATTTTTACCTATGTACTTCTCGGCGCTTCCCGTTCCAATGACAACGACCTCTGCGCCTTCTTCAATCAGGCGATATCGAGGGTAATGGACTTCCATGTCCTGATAGTCGGCTTCGACAAAAAGCGCTATTCGTTTATTTTTCAACTTCAATTTGCAATTCCTTATTTTATTAGGAAAATTCTGAGTAATATCGGAACGAGCAGCAACGCGGCAGTAGCTTTTCGACCCTTATCGGCGTCACGCCACAACTTCGCCGCCAATAAGATACCAAGCCAGAGCGCAATCAGCCAGTAGAGCCAGAAGATAACCGAGTAGTAAATAGTTGGCATTGGATTCCAGTAGAAAGATACGATTTGTGATGTACACTAAGATAATACGCTCAAAGTCTCAACCGCAACCCGATATAGTCTGAGGAGAGTCTTCTTCACCCTAAAGATTCCTTGACCGAGCTTAAATCAGTCGTTAACTTAGAGGTTGCTTAGTTTCAGACCATATACATGGAAGTCCAATGTCGTCATCAAGCTTGAAATCGACCTCTCGCAGCTCCTTTTGCCTGATTTTTGCCGGGCTCTTCGCAATAATCGTTGCGGGTTGCAGTCCCAAATGGCAGCTTGCCTCGCTCGAACCAGCAGCCCCCTCGTTCGAAGCTGATAGCGGAATGGTTGTCGCGGCGCATCCACTTGCTGCTGAAGCGGGAGTCTCCGTTCTCCGTGACGGCGGTAACGCCATTGATGCCGCAATCGCGACGCTATTCGTCTTAAATGTGGTTGAACCGCACGCATCAGGTCTTGGCGGTGGAGGCTTCGCCCTTGTCAGGATGGCAGATGGTGACGCCAAAGTGGTTGATTATCGGGATCGTGCGCCACGGTCAATCGATACCGCCTTCTATTACGATCCGCTCGACACCCTGAAGCGAATGCGCCACGGGGGCACCTCGGTTTGCGTTCCGGGAGCTGCATCTGGCTGGGCAGAGCTTTTCGACGGCTGGGCGACGATGCCGCTGGGGAGATTAACCCGTGACGCAATCAAGTATGCTGAAGAGGGTTTCCCGGTCAGCCCCGGACTTGCCAGCATGATCGCCTCTTATACCGAAGGATTATTCTCGCAGGACAGCCTGCTTGCAGGAATATTTCTTCGGGATGGCGCTCCCCTGATTGCCGGAGATACACTAAGGCAAGCCAACCTCGCCGCTACCTTTCGCGGTCTGACCACACGGGGGCTGAGATCGTTCTACCGCGGCCCCGTCGCTGAGTCGATTGTCGAAGCTGTCCGCGCCGACTCAGGCACGATGTCACTCGAAGATCTCGAATTTTATCGTGCAGACGTTGTCGAGCCGATCCGTGGGAAGTTCCAATCGTATGACCTGTTGACAGTTCCACCGCCATCGATGGGTGGACCGGCTTTAATCGAGGCGTTAAATCTTGTGCAACTGACCGACGCCACCAAAACCGGGATGGGGACGCCTGAGACAATTCATCTTGTCGCTCAGTGCATCCAGCAAGCCTATGCCGATGCAGAGGCGCGAGTCGGCGATCCGCATCTGGTCAAAACTAACTGGCGGGAGATGCTGACCCCCGAATTTGCCGCCAAAGCGATGTCGGGCATCTCGCTTGACGCCAAACCTGCGCCCCGCACTGCGGTCGCTCCATCTGTAGTCAACATTGGCAATACCACGCATCTCGTCGTTGCAGATCGTTCGGGCAACGTCATCTCAATCACGCAGTCGATCAACTACTTTTTCGGCGCCGGAGTCATGGCGGGAAACACCGGTATTCTCCTGAACAACCAGATGGCTGACTTCGGCGCGATGCCCGACACTTTGAACATCATTCGCCCGAAAGCCCGTCCACGATCCAACATGACGCCTCTGATCGTTCTGGCTAACGACCTGCCGTTGCTGATCGTCGGCACACCTGGAGCATCGAGGATCACCTCGACCGTTGCCCAAATAACGCTCAACGTCCTTGTCGGCAGGATGGATCTTAATGCGGCGGTTGATTTTCCACGTTTTTTTCCGATAGGCGAGCATCTGGTACTTGAGACGCGATTCACCAAGCCGACGGTCGAATGGTTGCACAAGAAGGGCTACCAACTACACCTCAATCCGGGTCCGTATAATCAATACTTCGGCGGTGCGCACGCAATTGCCATCTCCCGTAACACTGGTAAGATGTTGGGGGCGGCTGATAAACGACGCGGCGGCGCGGCGCGAGGTTTTTAGCTGACCCGCAAGTCCCGTTTCGCGTAGGATAAGCGTCTCGCTTGTCAATACAAACAGTTATCTGGAGTTTCTGATTTTCAAAGAAGAGTGGATGATTTTCGCGGCAATGGTGGGAACTCTCCTGCTATTGCAGTTCTGGCGGCGACAACCAATCGGAATAGCCCTGCTCGGCGGGGCGATTGCCGGGGCGCTTGTTGCCGGGCAGGGACTGCCGATCCGCCATTTGGTCGAAGGCATGTTCACCTACATCGACCCGATTATTATCATCTTCACTGCCATGCTCTTCATGAAGGTACTGGAGGAAAACGGCGCACTTGGCGAGCTGGCGGGTAGCATCATCAGGCTCTTCGGAAAGCAGCCGCTTCTGCTCGTCATCAGCATGACTCTCTTCATCATGTTTCCGGCAATGCTGACGGGGATAACCACCACTTCAGTTTTGACGACCGGCGCACTGATGGCAGCGCCTCTCGTCTCGCTCGGTGTGGAGCGAACCCGCGTCGCTACGTTGATTGCTGTTGTATCTGTTATGGGGATGCTTGCCCCGCCGATTAACCTGCTGGCGATGCTGATCGGACAAGGCGTCGATATGCCCTACATCGGCTTCGAGCTTCCCCTCCTCGCCGTGACCGTACCGGTGGCGTTACTCGCATCGTTTTGGCTCGCCTATCCCACTTTAAGAAAAGCCAACCTCGAATTGGCGTTCAATTCTCTTCCGCATCCGACACGTCGCTCGAAAGCATTGCTTTTTATGCCATTGGTAGTGGTTTTCGGCTTGATGATTGCAGTCAGGGTTCTCCCACAATATCTACCCGATGTCGGCATTCCGTTGATTTTCATGGCAGGATCGATACTGGGATTGATGACCGGTAAAAAGGTTCCTTTTGTCAGAACTTCCTACCGCGCACTGAGGCTGGCTCTCCCTGTATTAGGACTTCTGGCGGGCGTCGGAGCGTTCTTGCAAATAATGACTCTCACGGGAGTGCGAGGCTTGCTCGTCGTGACAGTGTTGGCGTTGCCGGTGACTCTGAAGTACGTCGGCCTGGCGATAAGCCTGCCGCTTTTTGGCGGAGTTTCGGCTTTTGCTTCAGCGATGGTCTTTGGTGTGCCATTTCTCCTCGGTTTACTTGGGGGCAACGAAGTCGCGGTTTGCGCGGCAATTTCGATACTCGCCGGTCTCGGTGACGTCCTGCCTCCCAGCGCAATCAATGCCCGTTTCGCAGCACAAGTGACCGGCGGCGTAGAGCTTAAACACGTGATCCTTAAGGCACTACCGTTTGTCTTAATCACTGCAATCGCGGCAGTTTCAATAATCATCTTTGCACATTGATCATTGAATTATTGAACTTATTCCCTTCCCGTATGTTGAACATAATAGCGCAATCTCTTTTACGGTCCGTATGTAGAATTGCAACTTCGGAAATCGAATCTACCTCACAATTTTCTTGAGAACACCAGATATTGATGTCGGGTACGAATAAAATAGGCATTTGGGCAATTGCCCTGCTTGCGGTGCTCTTCTCCGGCAAAGTCAGCCAATCGGCGCCATCCCTCGCCGTCGAAGATGCCGTCACCATTGCCAGAATCAAATACGGCGGTGGCGGTGACTGGTACTCAAATCCCTCATCGATCCCGAATTTGTTGAAGTTCATCCGCAAGGAGACCGGTATCGTCACCACCGAAGGTGAAGCCGTCATCGAGCTGAGCAACCCCAAGCTGTTCCAATATCCCATCACCTATATGAACGGCCACGGCAATGTCTCCTTCACCGCTCGTGAAGTCGAATCACTTCGACAATATTTCGAGGCGGGCGGGTTCCTTATTGCCGATGATAACTACGGGATGGATGCCTCTTTCCGTCGCGAAATCAAGCGTGTCCTGTCTGAAAGCGAGCTGGTCGAGTTGCCATTTTCACACCCGATCTACAGTTCCCTGTTCAAGTTCCCGAACGGCTTGCCGAAAATTCATGAGCATGACGGCAAACCAGCGCAGGGATTCGGCATTTTTTTAGATGGCAGGATGGTCGCCTTCTACAGCTACCAGTCCGACCTTGGCGACGGATGGGAAGATCCCGACGTTCACGACGATCCGCCTGAAAATCGGCTCGCTGCGTTGCGCATGGGCGCGAACATCGTCGTCTGGCGATTACGAGGCGGTCAATGAGTTCCCCTGATCCAAAACTGATGCAAGCGGAAGGCCTGCTCGAAAAACTGCGCCTCGATCAACGTGCCATAGTTCGACAATCGGTGATAGCTCTCTCGCTCGGCTCATTATCAGCAATCTGGCTGGTTGTTGGACTTCTGGAGGCACTTCTTCATTTCTCGCCACCGGTTCGGCTTGTACTATTCCTCTTTACCGCAATCCTGTCCGGTTTTACTCTTTATTACCTGAACAGAAGATTAGCTCTCGATACAAGCCTGAATCGCGGCGTCGAATCCCAAACCTTCTGGGCTTTAAAGCTTGGGCAACTTGCTTCACCCAAAGAGCGAGACAGGCTGCTCAACGCACTGCAGGTGGTGCTTCCTTCTCCAGCGCGTCGCGATAACCCCTCACCGGAACTTGCTCAAGATGCTCTTTATCGTGCTGTTGCCAGCCTCGAGGCAGTCAACCCCACCGATGCAATTACTCACCACGAGCGAACTGTCTCGTTTCGCATAGGTTCGGCGTTGCTATTATCACTAATTCTCTCGATAGTAATCCAGCCCGCGACGATGCTCGGTGCATTTGGCAGGCTTTTTCACCCTACGACAAATTATGCCCCCACAGCCCCTTTTTCGCTTGCCATCACCTCAACCTACAGTTGGGCATATCGCAGCGAACCTGTCGCATTTGAGGTCGTAGTCACCGGGCAATCTCCCCGCTCTGCCAGCTTCGTTTACCAGCAGGAGGGCGGCGATGAAGTCAGTCTCGATGTCGACCTGACCAAAGGAAACGCGCTGGTCGAGTTCGCCGGTTTCCCGACAGACATTAGCTACAGCGTTCGGTCGGGTGAAGTCTCTTCTGAGCGATACAACCTTCGGATCATCGCCCGTCCACAGATCGTCGAACTCGGCTACAAGCTCCACCCGCCCGCTTATTCACGACTTCCAGTTGTCACCGGGCGGGAGAACGTTGGCGATATCGAATGCCTGCCCGGTTCGGCTGTCGAGCTGAACATCTCCGCCTCGAAAAAACTTGCCTCGGCAATGCTGGTATCTAGCAGGCTATCCGGCACAACTATTGCTGTTGATTCTTTAGAGATGGGTGTTGATGACAATAACGCAAGCGCCCGCTTTACGGTGGCGGGTGCCTCAACCTACGTCATCCGCCTGCGTGACCGTGATAAGCACGAAGACCGCGATCCGGTGACCTATCACGTCCACACTTTGACCGATGAATATCCGGTCGTTCGGATCGCCTTCCCCGAAGAGGACATTATCCTCGGCGACGACATGCAAGTCCCGCTCCGCATCGAAGCCGACGACGACTTCGGAGTCGCAAAACTTGAACTGCAATATCACAACCTGAATGGCGACTCGCTGATCGAATCGTCGCCGCTCAAGTCGCAAGCGGCAACCCGAAGCGTCGCCCTCGACACACTCTGGTCTGTTGGACACATGCCGCTGATGCCTGGTGACGTACTTGAGTATTGGATCGTAGTCTGGGATAACGACAATGTCAGCGGCCCCAAGCGGAGCGAATCGTCGCGACGACTGGTCAGACTGCCCACATTCGAAGAGATCGTCTCCGGCGTCGAACAGAACGAAGCAGAAGTTGAGCAGGATGCGAGAAAAACTCTTGAAGCAGCCAAAGAGCTGAAGGAAGAAGTTGCCAAGCTTGTCGAAGAAATGCGCCGCGATCCCAAAGCCGATTGGGAACGCCAAAAGCAGATCGAACAGGCGATGAAAAATCAGGAGCTGGTCTCCAAACAAGCCGAGCAGATGGCGAAATCGCTTGACGAGTTGGTGGGTAAGCTCGAAAAGCACGACATGCTGACGCCTGAGACGCTTGAAAAGTACATGGAGCTTCAGAAGCTGATGGAGGAGGTTGCGTCGCCTGAGCTTCGTGAAGCCATGGAGAAGCTGAAGCAGGCGATGGATACCCAGGATCCTGAAAAAATCAGGCAGGCGCTCGAAAAGTTCGATATGGATCGCGAACAGTTCATGGAAAGCATCGAGCGGAGCCTCGCCATCCTTGAGCAGCTTAAGCTCGAACGCAAACTCGATGAACTTGTCAAGCGAGCCGAAGAGTTGCTCCATGCTCAGGAAGAAATCCTGAAAGATATTGAGGCAAATAAGACTGAGGAAGCCTCCCGGTCGCTCGATGTTCAGAAGTTAGGCGTCGAGGCTTTAAAGCGAGAGATGGCAGACGCGGCAAAGATGGCAGAAAAAGCAGATAAGAGCCAGATATCTGACAAGCTTGGGGACCTTGCGGACAAGATGGATGCAATGAACCTATCGCAGCAGATGTCCCAAACCAGTCAGGAGATGAAATCGGGAAACAAGTCAAAAGCTAAGTCTTCGGGCGAAAAGTCGGCTCGTGACCTGGCAGAGATGAGTTCGTCACTAAGCAAGTTGTCTGAAGAGTTCAAAGAACAAAACAAAGCGGAAATTGCGGGGAAAATCAGGCGTTTGGTGGAAGAGCTGATCTATGTCTCTCAGGATCAGGAGAGCCTAATGGCCGCTTCCAAAGCGTTGGGAACAGACTCACCTCGTTATCGTCAACTCGCAGGTCAGCAACAGGATGTCAAGCAAGCGCTCGAAGGAATAGCCGGGCGAATGCTTGAACTTTCCAAAGAGACATTTTTCGTCACCCCTGAGCTTGGTGCAACAATTGGCAAGGCTCTGCAGAACATCGATCGCTCTTTGGAGGGCTTCTCCGACCGGCTTCCAAGATCTGCGGCGCAGCCGCAAAAACTTGCCCTCGGAGACATCAATCGCAGCGCCGCTCAGCTTCTTGCTATTCTGGGAGATCTATCAGGATCATCTTCCTCAAGTGGCTATGAGGAAATGATGCAAAAGCTCTCGGAAATGGCAGCTCAGCAACAAGGCCTCAACCAACAATCCGGTTCGATGCCGATGCCGGGAGCCGGGTCACCAGGCGAAATGCCGGGCGACATGCCCGGACAAATGCCCGGTGATGGCCAAAGCCTCGCCAAAATGGCTGCTCAACAACGAGCACTTCAACAGCAGATGGAACAAGCCGCAGAGGATGCAAAGGGAATCGAGGAGATGCTCGGCGACCTCGAGGGTATCGCCAACGCTATGGGGGAAGTTGCCAAAGACATGGAAAATAAGCAACTCGGCGAACGGACGAAGCGCCTGCAACAGCAAATTGTCAGCCGGTTACTCGATGCAACGAGGTCGGCTCGTGAAGAGGAATACTCTAAAAAGCGCGAAAGTAAGGTCGGCAATGAATTAGGGCGAAATTCTCCCTCGGCAATCCAACTTGACACCGAGCGTGAACGTCTTCGTCGCGATCTGTTGAAAGCACTTCAAGAGGGCTACACTCCCGATTATCGACGCTTGATTCGCGAATACTATAATGCGCTCGGTGAAGATGTTATTAAGAAGTAACCTTCTATCACATTTCGTTTTTTCACTTCTTGAACAATAATTGCAATGGCGAAAAGCAAAAACAATCCTACCGCATCACTCCTTTTCATCGATGACGACGCTGTTTTTCGACGCCTGATGACCGCCATGTTCACTCAGGACGGCTTCAAAGTCTTCGTCGCCGCCGATGCAGAAGCCGGATTCCGTTTTATGGAGGAAAGGTCATTCCAAGCGGCAATTGTCGATTACAGCTTGCCGGGGCTGAACGGAATAAATTTCTTCGAGCGCACACGCCGAATTTCACCTGAAATGACCCGCATTCTACTTACTGCCTACACTACCGAAGAACTCCTTCTCGAAGCAATTAACCGTGGCGAAGTCTATCGCTACCTGACCAAACCAGTTCATCTCGGTTTGCTCAGATCGACGGTAGAGCAAGCCCTTGTGCTGCATGGATTGAATGTCGCCAAAACGGCAATGACAACGGAGATGGATCGTCGCACGAAAGAGCTTGAAGGTAAAAACAACGACCTACTTAACTACTACCACCTGCTTGGCGAACTAAAATCCCAACAAGACCAAATCCTCAGCTCACTCCCCGAACCCTTTTTCCTATTAGGTGCCGATCATAGAATTTTGAGATGTAATCAGGCAGGAACAGAGCTCCTCGGTCTAACTCGCGGAGAGCTACTTGGTAAATCTGCCGATGATCTGTTTCTGGATCCGGCGGAACTGACCGAGCGAATTTACGACACAGGCAGAAGTGGCGTCATCTATTTTGAGACGCTATGGCGTCACAAAGCGGGTACAAACGTTCCGGTAAAGGTGGCTTTGAACCTCTTCCGTGGAGACGCAGTAGAGAACAATCAAGTCACGCTCGTCGTACAAGACATAACGAGCGTCAAACAGCTCGAAAATCTCTTGCGATCCCATTCACTCGAACTCGAACAAAAGGTAGAAGACCAGATTCTACAAATTGTGAAGCAGCAAAAGGCGTTGGCTCATTCTGATAAGCTTGCCGCTCTTGGTACGCTTGTCGCCGGTGCGGCTCACGAGATTAACTCTTGCGATAGCTTTATCAAAACTAACGTTGAGGTGCTGCAACACTATTGGGTTGGTCTGGAACCGATTCTGAAGAACTGGGTGGAAGTAAATCCTACAGAAAAGATTGGAAGGCAGTTGGTTGGTGAAGTCGTCAGCGACCTGAGTGGTTTATTAGACGACTTGAACGTCGGCGCGACGCAACTTGGCGGGATTGTTGAGGGGATGCTGGCGTTTAGCAGAAAGGATGTCCGTAAGAAAGAAGCCTTGCAACTTGAAGAAGCGGTCGCCTCAGCATTAACTGTGACAGGTACGAGGCTCGCGAAGAATTTCAAGGTCAGAACTAAGTTTTGCCAGGCAGGCCTGGCTGTAAATGGCAATCGCGGGCAAGTTATTCAAGTACTCGTTGATTTGATAATGAATGCCTGTGATGCCTATGAGGATAGAGAAAGCATTAAATTGGGACATATGACAATTTTCATTCGTCCTGATGCACTTCGTCGTCAACTTGTCATTTCAATTTCCGACAATGCAGGCGGCATGAGCAACGAAACGGCCACTCATGTTTTTGATCCGTTTTTCACTACAAAAAAGGGTAAGGGAACAGGCCTCGGTTTGGCGATCTGCCACGGTATTATCAATGAACATGGTGGTGAAATCTGGGTAAAAAGCCGTCCGGGAATCGGGAGTGCGTTCTCTTTTTCACTTCCAATTATCGACAGTGACCTATCCAACATCGAAATTGAGAGGTTAAAATTTTCATAAATAAAAGCCATTCCGAAGCCGATGTTTCCGAAACTGACTCCAAGCCACTGATAATGGTTGTGGACGACTCCTCCTTAATGCGAAGGCTTGTAATCCGAACGCTTGCTCTTGAAGGCGATTTCGAGTTCATGGAATCAGAGGGGGCAAGCGACGCGATTAAGAAACTTGCTCTGGCAATCCCAAATTTGATTATACTCGATATCGGATTGGGAACAGAAAATGGATTCGACCTGCTCTCAAGTCTAAAAAACAACAAAAACACTGCAGATATACCAATAGTGGTATGCACCGCAAGCGGTGACGCCGGATCAATAGAAAAAGCAGAACGACTCGGAGCGAGTGGTTATGTGCCTAAGCCGATCAGCACTCAAGCGCTTCGCAAAGTTGTGAGAAAAATACTCGCAACCTCGGAGTATGAAGAAAATCCCGACTGATCCTATAACAAAAAGCGGAAAGGCGTGGCTACGCCTTCCCGCTCTTAATTTGGGAAGCTTCAGGAAAATGTTCTGACCGAGTATTTGCTCACCGGTAGTGTTTTCCGGCAAATACAGCTTACTCGCCGCCTTCGCCATCTCCATCACCACCACCGCCACCTTTGGCGCGGCGTGTCGAGGGGGCTCCGCCAAGTTTTTCGGCGTTCCGACCTGCTTGTTCGGCGCGCATCAAGGCAAAATCAGCCTTCTTCTTCGCGTCGGAATAATTTCCAGCTTCGTTTGCACGCTTTGCTTCAGCAAGGAGATCCTTAGCTTTCTCGTAAAGACGCGGCGATGCTGCATCCGCTCCGGCTTCCTGAGCTTTCTTTAGCGCGGCTTCTGCAGCCTCTATTTCACTATCCGCTGGTTTCGAACAACCCGTTAAGTTCAACCCGAACGCAAGTGCTGTAACCAGCAAAATGGTGAGTAAACCGATCCTCTTCATAACCTGCTCCACTCATCGTTAAGAGGTGAATTCCTTTTAATGGGTCACATCCCCCGAAGTAACCATCATCAATAGTAACTAAACCTTTGGCACTTGTCAAGTGCTTTGGCGTTTCTCTTAAATAGTTATCATCCTATGTCGATTCGATTCAAATATTAACTTACTACCACAATCATACCTTAATATGCATTATTCTTTAAATATCAAATTACTACACTAGATTCAATAATGGTTTGGGCCCTAATCCTTGGTCGAACTTTTTTTCAGTCGAAGACTCTCGAAAAAACTCTTATTCTCCTTCTTGAGTTCCTCACCCGTTACTTGAGGTCGGGGAAATTCCCGCGAGGGTTCCGAAGAAAGGGCTCCTATCATGAAGTCTGCCCAGATCGGAGCCGCCCCAGATGCACCCGTCACACCCTTTCCGGTACTTAAAAACATCTGTCTGTTGTCATCAAACCCAACCCACGTTGCCACTGAATAGAGCGGCGTTGCCCCTACAAACCAGCTGTCGCGAAAGTCACTCGACGTACCTGTTTTTGCAATTGCTTCACCGACAAACCCTCGCCTCCTCACGACATGCCCGGTACCGTACTCGAGATCGATAGTCCCCTTCATGATCGAAATCAACTGGTAACACGTCTCTTCGGCAAATCTCCGTTCCCTGACCGCCAGAAACTCGGCAAGCGTCTCACCGCTTGGACCCTCGATTCTCAGCAAAATTTGTGGCTCGACGACATCGCCTTCACGAGCGATAGTAGCAAATGCAGTCGCCATATCGACAATAGTCACACCCTCCGATCCGAGCGCCATGGAAAGATGTGGTTCAATTTTGGTAGCAATTCCCATCCGTCGCGCCGTTTCTACAACCGCCGCTGGCCCCACCTCCGATATCAATTGCGCCGCGATAGTGTTAATTGACCTCGCATAAGCCTCCCAGAGCGGTATTGGGCCTCGAAATTCATTGTCGAAGTTTTTCGGCGACCACGACGCGCTTCCGACAATGTCGAAGGTTACCGGCTTATCTTCATAGATGCTTGCCGGGCTAAGATCGAGCTTTTCCAATGCTGTCAGGTAGATGACCGGCTTGAAGGATGATCCGGGCTGCCTAAGCGAATTTATCGCCCGGTTGAAAGGACTTTCGTTGTAGTTTCGCCCTCCCACCAACGTCAAAATTCGCCCCGATGCAACCTCAACCAGTACCAACCCACCCTCAAGCCTCCCGCCATCAGCGTTGCCAGGCTTAAGGTTTAGTTCGAGTAGATCGACTCCCGACGCAACAGTCTCTTCCGCGAGTCGTTGCAATCGAATGTCGATAGTCGTGTAAATCTTAACCCCGCCGTAATTAACAAGATCGCTTCCGATTGTCTTGCTCGCCAACTCCAATGCGTAATCGATTGGGTACGATCCGTGTTGGGTCGAGTATGCCGGAGGTGGCGCCATCGTCATCGGTCGCTCGGCAAGTCTAATAGCCTCGACACGGTCAACGAATCCCAGATCTGCCATCCGCATCAGGATCACATTCTGCCTGGCTTTCGCATTCGGCATATGATTGTACGGATCGAGTCTCGAAGGGGCGTTAGGAAGCCCGGCAAGCAGTGCCGCCTCTGCTACATTCAAGTCAGAAGCGTGCTTGTTAAAATAGAGCTTCGCCGCCTTCTCGACCCCGTAAGCATGTCGCCCGAAGTATATCAAATTACAGTATGTTTCGAGGATTTCATCCTTGCTGAATCGCTCCTCAATGGAGATCGCTGCCAGCGCTTCGACAATCTTGCGCTCCCATGACCGCTTAAAGCTGAAGAAGAGATTTTTGGCGAGTTGTTGCGTGATCGATGAACCGCCCGGCGCGCCGCCCTTGCGAATAATGTTCAGATAAACTGCATGGCCAAAGGCGAAATGATCGATCCCACGATGGCGGTAGAAACGTTTGTCCTCAGCAGCAATAATAGCATGAAGAAAATGAGGTGAGATCTGCTCGATGGAGATGTACTCGCGCTCACCGAGTGAGCCGAGCAGCTGCCCGTCGCGAGCGATAATCTCGGTCGCCGGCGTTGCTGCAAGTAATCTTAGATCATCGGGAAGTCGAGGTATTTGGGTCGAGTACTTGAAGAACAATCCGACGCCTGCACCGACTATCACCAAAAGCACCAGATTGACGAAGATAATTAGCCTTCTGGTCAAAACGGTTTCCTCTCACGTGACTTGTCGGGTTGTTCAGGGATGTCCTGGTCACGGAATAGTGTATCGCTGTCCGCCCATGCAAGCAGGAAGGAGAGTCGCTGAAATGCCTTGGTCGAAATCGGATAAATTGTGACCACTGGCCCGTCGGAAGAACTCGATTCAAAACCTACCTGAGCGATTGGATCATTATCGGTAAGCCCCAAACCCACCCAGGTCACGGGCTTTGGAAGCCCCAACAACATTTCAGGATCTGGGAAAATTGCGATTCGTTCCTGTTCGGGAAGTTGAAAAAGGATGGCGAAGAAACGCTCTGCAGTATGAAGTCTTCCGATAAATCTTGGGTCAGAAGAAAGATCACCAATTACCCGTTGACCTCCAGGTGACTCTGCTCGAATGAGTGCTTCCGGTAAAGGTACTGATCGCAAAATCTGGTTGTTGCCATCGACGAAATGTGCGGTAGCCACTTCGCCTTCAAGGCTGACGGAAGTACGTATCCATTGAGAATTGTAGTATAAATCGAGGAGTTCTTGGGACGACATCAGCCCATCGCGGGAGCTTTTCGGAAGCGCCATGTAGAGGCTGACAAATTTAGAGGGGGAGGTTTGTGTCGATCCGATGTCAGGAAGGATATCTACCAGTTCCGCCATCGTATTCGCTTTATCGACAGCATCGCGCCTCTTGCTTCCGGCTGCAAGCCCATCGGCAAGCTTCCGCGCTGCAAGTCGCGCCATCCGCTCCTTTTCCCATGTTGTTCCGTATGGCTCCCGTTCGCTGTTATGAGCTGCGAGGTAGCGCCCTGCCAATACTTCGACAAATTGTGTGCTCTCTTCGGCTATGAAAATTACAACACAAATTGATAAAAAGACGAGTGCGCCTTTGGGAGACTTAAAGGCGCGTGAGCCGTGTGATTTACGAACGCGAGGAGACGTGGATTAACCCAATTTATTATTAAACAATCTCGATCTATTTCCGTTGGCAGACGCCCTCGTCTGCCAACGGAAGCTTTCAATTTACTTCATGAACCGACGCAATACCGTCTGTAAAATTCCACCATTTCGCAGGTAGTTCACTTCAATGCCTGAATCGAGGCGGCAAACCGTCTTGAACGTCCGTTTGGTACCATCTGCTGAAGTCACCTCAACCGTAACCTCCTGATGAGGTTTCACGCTGTCATCGACCAATATAGAGTACGTCTCCTCTCCGGTCAGCCCAAGAGTCTCAGCCGTCTCTCCAGGTTTATACTGTAATGGCAGAACGCCCATTCCAACGAGATTGGAACGGTGAATTCGCTCGAACGATTGAGCAATCGCAGCCTTTACCCCCAACAGGTTGACGCCCTTTGCCGCCCAGTCCCTACTCGATCCCATTCCATAGTCTACACCAGCAAGGACGATTAAAGGCACCTTCTCGTCGCTGTAGAGCAACGATGCGTCGAAGATCGACATTAGCTCGCCTGAGGGCAGATGCGTCGTCCAGGATCCTTCCTTGCCCTGTCCCAGATGATTCCTGAACATTGCATTGGCAAATGTCCCGCGAGTCATCACCAGATCGTTCCCCCTGCGCGAACCGTAGCTGTTGAACTCCTTCGCCTCGACCCCTTTCGACATCAGCCATTTTCCAGCGGGGCTGGTGGCGGCGATGTTGCCAGCGGGGCTGATATGATCGGTCGTGATGCTGTCACCGGTCTTGACGAGAACACGAGCCGCCATTATTGGCTTGATCGGCTCTACATCCAGTTTCAAGTTCTTAAAGAATGGCGGCTCCTGTAGGTAGGTACTGACATCGTCCCAATTGTAAACCGCATCTCCCTTGGTTGGGATCGCATTCCAGATCGGATTCGACTCTTCGATGCCGTCGTATCGATGATGGAATGCCTTCGGATCATTCGCCAATGGCAGCATCGCATCAATTTCCTCTGTAGTAGGCCAGATATCTTTCAAATAGATATCCTTACCTTTAACTATGCCTATCGGCTCGGTCGTCAGATCCTTATCGACAGTCCCCGCTATCGCATAAGCCACCACCAGCGGCGGCGAAGCGAGATACGACGCTTTGGTGACCGGGTTGATCCTGCCGGTAAAGTTTCGATTTCCCGATAACACCGCCGATACAACCAGCTTGCCGTCGGCAACCGATTTGGCAACCTCATCCGGGACGTTACCTGAGTTACCGATGCAGGTCGTACAGCCATAACCGACGACGTTGAACCCAAGCTTATCGAGATAAGGCATTAGCCCGGTTGCGTTCAGGTAGTCGGTTGCTACCCGCGACCCGGGAGCAAGGCTTGTTTTGACAAACGGGTTTACGGTCAACCCTGCTTCGACTGCTTTCTTGGCAACAAGACCCGCCGCGATCATCACCGCCGGATTGGACGTGTTGGTGCATGACGTTATCGCCGCAATCGCCAGATCTCCGTGGCGAAGCTTGCCATTATAGTTGCCGTAGCTTATTGGCGCTTCTGCGGAAAGCTGATCCTCAGCCAAACCAAAACCTTGCTTCTCAAAAGGAGCAGTTAGGCTAGTGCGGAAGGAACTCTTTAACGCACGGACTGTCGTTTTGTCCTGTGGTCGTTTCGGTCCGGCAAGGCTTCCCTCGACACTTGCAAGATCAAGCTGCAAGGTATCCTTGAAGATCGGATCGGGTGTCGCGTCGGTACGGAATACGCCCTGCTCTTTGGCATAACGCTCGACCAGAACCACCAGTTCCTCCGGCCTACCTGAATAACGCATGTACTCAAGAGTCCGATGATCGATGGGAAAGTACCCTATTGTTGCCCCATATTCCGGAGCCATATTCGAAAGTGTTGCCCTGTCAGGCACCGACATCGCTGAAAGTCCCGGGCCATAAAACTCAACAAATTTATCGACTACCCCCTTCTTGCGGAGCATCTGGGTGATCGTCAATACAAGGTCGGTGGCTGTGACTCCCTCGGGCATTGCACCCGTCAACTTAACTCCGATAACATCTGGAGTGATAAAGTATAGTGGCTGTCCTAACATCACCGCCTCGGCTTCGATACCACCCACTCCCCACCCGACAACTCCCAGTCCATTCACCATCGGAGTGTGAGAATCTGTCCCCACCACCGTGTCGAAGAAGGCAACCGATCCTTCCCGTCTGATTACCTGAGCGAGATATTCCAGATTTACCTGATGACATATCCCCGACGAGGGCGGAATCACGCGAAAATTCTTAAAAGCCGTCTGTCCCCAACGCAGGAATTCGTATCGTTCACGATTTCGGTCAAACTCAATGCCTGAGTTTTTCTCCTCAGCGTCACTCGTGCCGTAGTAATCGACCTGCACCGAGTGGTCGATCACCAGATCAACGGGGACAAGCGGATTGATTCGTTGTGGATCTCCACCTTGCCTGGCCATAGCCGAACGCATCGCTGCCAGATCGACAACGCAGGGAACGCCCGTGAAGTCCTGCAATAACACCCGCGCCGGCATGAACGGAAGCTCAACTTGAGCTGGTGAGGCCGGGTTATAGTTCGCCAGACGAACGACGTCATCCTTGCTGATCTCGACGCCGTTCTCTGACCGAAGGACGTTTTCGATCAATATCTTGATTGAGAATGGCAGTCTTGAAACATCGGCAATTCCTGCTTCGGCAAGTTTTGATAAGCGGTAATAGGCGATTCGATTTGAGCCAAATTCAAGTTGGCTACGCGCACCGAATGAGTCAGAGTGATTATAGGCGGACATTTGAAATCCTTGTAATTGAAGTTACTTTTATTAGGCTTCACGCCTGTTTTAAGATAATAATCTCTTGAGCAATCGGCAAAGGATTAAGTCAGACTATAATAATAGTTGTAAAGATTGGAAAATTGTGAGGTGCGTAACACTTGAGTGGTATTTCAAGGGTTAGATTGCCGCTAATTAAAGTTGAAGTCAGCTTAGCTATAGGCTGCAAAGTAGCTACTGTATGGCGGTTCGACGATGCATGGATGAGACTTACTATTTAAAACAGCAAATTATGATTTGGTTTTCTGAAAGGATTTTGTTATATTGGTGACACTTCTTGTCCGGCTTATCAATGATGGCTTCGCCACCTATTTTCTCAGTTCGGTTGAAAGTTTTTCCTTATTGTTCGTTCACGTCTTCGCCAGTACAATCAGTATGGCCCGTTTCAAGTTCGAAATTTAAACCTGATTTCGACTGAATTTCGAGCAAGAGCACATCAACTACAATCGTCACGTAAATTAATTTAATGGTAGCCAATTTTACCCAAACCGATTTTGATCAGAGTCACAACTTAAGGTAGCGAATCGTTACCTCATATCCTTCGGTAATTTGCCGAAAGAGCAACTCTTTTTAACGACAACAGCCGGACGTTCACGATCTGCAACAGGAACATCACGATGAATGCGATCATCGACCACTTTCTTCGAGTCGTCACAATTCCCCGCCAGGCCATCCATAAACGCCATAGCTGGCGCGCCTTCGGCGTAGCTCTCTCGCTTGTACTGATCTTACACTCCGCACCTATTCTCGCTATTGACCTCCCCGACAAACAAAATCTCGATAATCAAGATGCATCCTTAGCAAGATCTAAAGGCAAGGAACTCGGTCCGCTTAATTGGACCAACAATCCATCACAAAAACCGCCAAAGTTTTATTATCCCAACCCTATGCGCCCTTATATGCGGCGCTTGAATGAAACTTACAAAATATCCCAGCTTGTCGCGGGTGCCAAATCGGATCTCGAACGCACCAGAATTATTTGTGACTGGGTAAATCAGCAATGGAGCCATAAAGGCGATTGTCCAGTTCAAAAAAATGATCCAATAGCCATTCTCGAATCTGGACGTTCAGGCATTCGTTCAGTTGTTATGAGTATTCTTTGGTTACTTCGGGTTGCTTGAACTCAATTGGCATTAAGTCAAGAACGGTAATCCTTCTGCCCAAGGATGTTGAGCGACGCCCCCAGGGAAACTACCACGTCGTCACTGAAGCCTATCTGAATGATCGAAAAAAATGGGTGATGGTTGATGCGCAATGGAATGCTATTCCTGTGCTCAACAACTACCCGTTAAGTGTGGTCGAGTTACAGAACGCTGTCGCACGAAGTATGGGTGGAATCAATTTAGGCAATGTCAAAAACGGTATGGAAGACATCTACCTTATCTCGATCCCGGTTTATATCCACTATATCTATACTCCAATTGACAATCGTGTTATCGGCGCTAAAACTCCGGAAAATGTCTCCGGAGGCGTTCTTTTGGTCCCTGCTGGCGAGAAGCCCCCGGCATCCTTTGCTTCGGCACCGATCTACAACAAAATTACGATAACCAATTCGATCCCGGACTTTTACGGAGCAGGCACTCCCTGACAGGTTATAGACACCTACTTGGACAATTCAAAATGCTAAAAGACCCTCTTCACGAGGGTCTTTTTATGTCTGAGCACCTTATTTCAAAGTTGCGCAGGATAAGTGGCGTTCTTCATTGATTAGACAGGGCAAGTCTCAAGAAAACGGTCTATTAATCCATTAAGACGTGAGTTGCCCGACGTTTCGCCCGACTTGGTTGTTGAACCACCTCTGACGCTTGTAGTCTCGCTAAGCATTTCTCTGATTGTCTCGGCACGTTCTTTGAAATAGACGCCTGACTCGTATATAATATGGGGGGACATTGATAACTTTCGTTGACTGGTTTGTTTGATTGATTTATTCTGCCTTCATCCATATAGACCGGAGGTATCTCGGGAAGGTTGCAAGTCAAACGAAAAAAGTAAATCTGTTGCAGAAAAGGCAATAGCGAAGTAAATTGTAGGTTGATTGTAGAGCAATCTCGGAATGAAAATTAGGAACCTGCAATGCCAGAATCTTTGCGCGACGTCATCGAAGACATCCAGAAGAAACTCCGCAACAACTCAGTACGACGGACATTCCTGTCTGTCACAACTAAGGAGCACGTCCGGCTCAGCCTTGTGGCGAGGGTGGTGCAGGCGTTGGGGTGGGATAATACTTGAGCATCCTCCTTCAAATTAAGGCTCTTGTTGATGCAGAAAAGATAATCTATACACTCAAAGCGGATTTAGAGATTGCTCGTGACGGTATTTCGCGCAGCATCGTCCGACAGGCTATTCTCAACGCTCCTGCCATAGTAAAAACTATTCGGTCAACGTCAAGCGTTACCGGCAAACGGGAGATGCTGTACGTGCTCGTCGGTATCACATACACTGGATTGGTAATCTACACAAAGGGAAAAATCCTTCGTAAAGGAGGAGAGGAAGTATTTTATGTCATCATCTCATCGAAATGGGACATCCAAAACGACCCGCGCTTCTGATAGCCAGACCTATCCATGCCCGGAATGCGGCAAAGATGAAATGCGAAGGCTGAAAGCCGATTGCGAACTTCTGGACGGAATCGTAGTCCCCGACCTCGACCGCTGGCATTGCTTTGCTTGCGGCGAGGATTTCCTCGATTCAGCGGCAATGGATCGTGTCGCCGAAATCAGAAAATCGTTACGACCTGTCCGACGTGCCATTGCACGTAAAGTATCGGGGCACAAGCATGCCTGAATCCCTCCGCGTCGTCATCGAAGACATCCAGAAGAAACTCCGCAACAACTCAGTACGACGGACATTCCTGTCTGTCACAATTAAGGAGCACATCCGACTAAGGATTCCCTATGCGTACGCTTGACAGGATTAAGGAACTCATAGAGGACGAAAGGGTCATTTTCACCGTCAAAGCCAAGCCGAGATTGAACGTGAAGGCCTTCTGCCCGAAATGATCTATGAGGCGATTCAGAATGCCGTTGCGATTAACAAAACACTGCGTTCAAAGGATCCGAAGACAGGCGAAAAAGAGTATCTTCATATTATCGTATCTTCTACGAAAAAGGGTACTTTAATTTACACCAAAGGTAAAATCAAGAAAAAGGACAATGAAGACACATTCTACATCCTTATCTCGTCCAAGAGATTTGTCGCTTAGAGAAACCCCAAAGCGCAATCGAACGCTCAACATCGAAACCTGTCCCGAGTGCGGCCAAAAGTCAATCAAGCTTGTTGTCAGCGACCACCGAACTGAGATGGGCTTCCTCATCCCTGACTTGGAACGTTTCCATTGTTCATCCTGTGGAGCAGAATTCTTCGATACAGCGGCAATGACTCGCATTATGAAGGAAGGCACTCTTGCCGCGAAACCTTCCCGGCGGATCGCGAGTAAAAGAGTTCTGGAGCCAAACAATGCCTGAATCCCTTCGCGACGTCATCGAAGACATCCAGCGTAAACTCCGCACCAACGCCTACCAGAACGAGGAGCATGTCCGGCTCAGCCTCGTCGCGCGGGTCGTGCAGGCTTTGGGATGGGACATTTGGAATCCGGGGGAGGTTTTCACCGAGTTTCAGGTAGTCCCAGATGAAGACCGAACAAAAGTAGATATGGCACTCTTTGCCGTTACAACCTATCCTGCTGTCTTTATTGAGATCAAAGCAGTCGGTAAAATGGAAGCGAATCTTCCATCGATCGAGGGTCAGGTGCGAGACTATACCCGGAACATAACAACCCCGTTCGCAATAATAACAGATGGAAAACTATGGCGATTCTACTACGTTAAAGGAGATGGATCCTTCGGACAGAAGTTATTTGACTCTGTTGATCTGTCAAAGATCGACACATTCTATGCTGAGAAGGTGTTCGAGAGCTATCTCTCAAAGGTAGAGGTTCGTTCCGGAAACGCCGAGAATGAGGCAAAGAAGAAGCTGAATGTCACTCAGATCTATCTGGAAATGGCAAATTGCTTCCCATCTGCTGAAGCAAGAACTCGTCGAGAACCATATCCGACCTTGCCGGATGCTATTATCTCAGAAATGTCTTCTAAAGGATATTCATTCACAACACAAGAAGCTGTTAAGTTTATTAGATCACGCGAGGAAAAATCAGCGACCACGCCGCCTGCGCCTCAGCCTCCACGCACAAACAACACAGTAGAGTCAAATGTATTACAAGAACCTTTACCTCTAAGACAGGGACTCAGGCTTGAGGAAAGAATGCGTCGGGAACTTGGACTCACCGAAACCCACAATCATGTGCCAGGCGTGCAAAATTACCAAGGAAGGACACCCGTTTCATTTCAATTCAAGAACAGCGAATATCCTGTTAATTCTTGGATAAACCTTCTGATACAAGTCGCGATCATCATCCAGCGTGACCATCCAAACGATTTTCATAAATGTGAAAGTTTGGGTTCGGGTACATACAAATACTTCAGCAAAGATATCAATGAGGTGCAGAAACCCCAAAAGGTAGGAACCACAGGTTATTATGTCCACACTTACATCGGTTCAGAAGAAATCGTTCGACGTGCTCGAAAACTCATTGCTCAATTTGGACATAATCCAAATGATCTAGAAATTCGTATCGCCGGAAGCGATAATAATTAAGCACTGAACATAACAAAAGGAAAATACCATGTCACCTAAAGTCCTGGAAATCTACCAGAATTACAAGACACTTACGATCACTGAGCGTGACGAACTCTTCAAACTCTATTATGATGATCCAAAAATCCGCGAGGATATGCTAGATATCGCTCTCATGATAGAGGCTGAATCAGAGGGTATGGAATACGTAACACTCGATGAGTTTAAGGCAGGTAAGCGGACGTTCCATGAGGAGTGATCCGTTTGAGTTTAGGCTAATTACTTCTGCTCAGCGAGACCTCGTCAAACTGCCTCTCCAGCTTCAAGCCAGAATTGTGTCAAAATTGGAGCAGCTGGTCTTGAATCCGTTTCCACCTCAGTCTGAGAAGTTAAGCGGACGTGAGAATTCGTATCGTGCCCGCTTGGGTGATTACAGGATACTTTTCTTCATCGACTTGGAGGAACATGTAGTTTGGGTTACAAGCATCGCTCATCGCCGCGAAGTCTATAGATAATCCAATATGGAAGAAGTAAAAGTCTTTTACGACCGCCTCGGTTCATCGCTCATCATCTGGTTCGATGATCCGCAAAAGGAGGCGATCTGCGAGGAATTCGACGAAGATACCGTCCTGATGAAAGATAAGGATGGTCACGTCATTGGAATTGAACGAGTGAACCTCAAACCCAAATCAGCCAGCCCCATGAAATGGGCGTTTGAGGAAATGGCCGGGTAACAGTACTGCCGATTTAAATCGGCACCCATAAATCGCTAATTCCCTAAATCACAAATCAAAAACCCCAAAAATCGGAAATCAAAATGTCCCTCAAAATCGGTATCAACGGCTTCGGCCGCATCGGAAGGCTCGTCTTCCGCATCATGATGAAGCGCGGAGGCTACGACGTCGTCCTGATCAACGACATCACCGACGCCAAAACCCTCGCCCACCTGCTGAAATACGACTCAACACACGGCCGCTACCCCGGCAAAGTCGAAGCCGGTGACGGCTGCATCGTCGTCGATGGCAAAACGATCAAAGTCTCCGCCGAGCGCGACCCCTCCAAGCTACCCTGGAAAGACCTCGGTGTGTACTTTGTCGTCGAGTCAACAGGCGTATTCTCCAAGCGCGAACAGTGCCAGATGCACCTTGACGCTGGCGCGAAAAAAGTGATCCTGACCGTCCCCGCCAAAGGCGACATCGACGCGACCATCGTCATGGGCGTGAACGAACAGATGCTGAAAGGCGAACACGTCGTCGTCTCGAACGCCTCGTGCACGACGAACTGCCTTGCTCCGATGGCGAAAGTCCTTAGCGACACGTTCGGCATCGAACACGGCATGATGAACACGATCCACGCCTACACCAACGACCAGCGGGTGTTGGACCTGCCGCACGAAGACCTTCGCCGCGCCCGAGCCGCTGCCTGCAACACGATCCCGACCTCGACCGGAGCCGCCAAGGCTATCGGCCTCGTCATCCCGGAACTGAAAGGCAAGCTCGACGGCTTTGCGACGCGCGTCCCGGTGCCTGACGGGTCGCTGGTTGACCTGACCGTCAACCTCGGCAAGGACACCACCAAGGACGAGATCAACGCCGCGATGAAAGCCGCCTCCGAAGGCGCGCTGAAAGGCATCCTCGAATACTGCACCGACCCGATAGTCTCGTCGGATATAGTCGGCAGTGAGTATTCGTGCATTTTCGACTCGAAGCTGACGATGATGGTCAGCTCGCGCATGGCGAAGGTTGTCGGCTGGTACGACAACGAGTACGGCTATTCCTGCCGCGTCGTTGACCTGATCCAGAAGGCCGCGAAATTGTAACGCTGGTGTCTCGTCGGGACGTATCGCCGCCGTCCCGGCGGCTCTTGTAGGGGCGCAAGGCCTTGCGCCCCTACCCATAAAAGGCTTATAGGACAGGCTTTCACGGCCTTTTCCCCGAACACTGCCTCTTTTTATCGTCACATCTTCACAATCGTCACAGGGCTTATTGGGCAGGCGTATCGGGGATTTTTGAAAAATATTTTCCGTCACCAAAATCACAGGAATAAGGTTTAAGGTTGAAAGTTTAAGGGGGCTCGTAGGATAATGCTGTTAATATACGAAATTTTCCGACAAAAAGCAACAGAATTAGTCGTTAATACAAACCAATGACAAATAATTCACTAATAAAACGCCTCACACCTGAAGAGCTTGAGCTGGAAGCAGAATTATATTTACGCATTGGTAGATAAATATCTCATTTCGAGGAATTTTGTTATTTTCATTACATGGTGCATAAGGAATTGTCAAATAGTTTTAATGCAAATAAAAGAGTTGATGTCACGCAGATGACTATTTATTTCATTTCTTCAATTCATTAGCTTTCATCAACCAACCGAGACCAAGTAAGAGCTTGGCAAGTTGCTGGTAATTTTTTAAGGAAATTCAAATGAGTCGATCATCCAATGATGAACGTTCGGACAGCTTAAATCCGAACAATGAAGCCTATCACGCAGCAATGGACAACCATGCTGATCAATTGAATCCAAACAATGAGGAGTATGAACACAGCCGCGATGAAGGACTGGCAGGCGATGATGAGTGATCTTGGAAAGAAGATACTGGTTGGTCAAGGGAAACTCGATAAAATCAGCCGTGAGTTGAATTCGAAAGACCCAATTGGAAGGCCACCTCTTCCGACACCAAATTCCAGGAAACCAGGTGCTGTCATTGGTAAGGCTGGCAAGTGAAACATGAAGAGAAAAGGGCGGCGGGGAGAACCCGCCGCCCTACATTAGATAATCCTATACCAACACAGCTCGAAGTATTTGATTATTTATTAGTTGCAACACAACTTCAAAAGGTCTGCTGGAAAGAATACAAACCATTCAGTGATGTTTACCTACGAAAATACAGAGAACGCCTAAAGAAATCAGTTACCGAAGCTCCAAGATCACTTGTTGAAATTGCAATTAATCAATTTTCAGAGAGAATGCGGCTTGATAAATGGGATGTTCAGGAAGTAATTATTAGGTTTCTTGAAGACTATAAAACACTATATTTTAGGATAAAGGAAATTGATAATATTGAGTTTAAGAACGTCATTCGAGAGTTCATTATACCATTTCTGGCACTACAAATGAGATACTATTTAGCTTCATTTCCAAGTCCTTTGGGGGAATCGCACTACTATCAAGTGACGTCATGTTTTGGAATTAATTGGTACGGATCATCAATTGAGAATGATCAACCTAATTGGCCAATATACTCCCTATTGAAGAAATCCGAGCGTTTCAGGAAATTCGCCGAGTCTTGTTCCAGTTCGAAAACGAGGAGCAAATACGGTGAGAATATTGAAGGGAATCAAGCTAGGCTCTTACTAAAACTTAACGACTCAAAACCCTATGTTCCATCGGATAAAAAGCTTCAAGAAATAAGCAAAACCAAAATCAGGCAAGAGTGGGATAGTAATGAATGGACATCATACAGCAGAGAAAAGAAAAGCAAATTAATAGTAAAGTTTTTTCAACAGACAAAAAATACTTTGCTTTTCGACACCGAGCTCCAACGGGAATACATCGAAAGAAGTATTCTGTTAGGATTCTTGAGCGACAAATTTGACAAACCAAGTGATCAGATAGAAGCAATATTAGAAAAGCATAAATATGAGCAAATAATTAGAGTATTGGAATCTTTTCACCCAACTGTCCCAATGTGGCACCCTATTATTATTAATCTTATTACTGATGTTGAGTATCGTCGCGCAACGCAGCTAATGAGAGAATCTTACAAAAATGCCTTTGAACTAGAACCGATTATAGAAAAACAAATAAATTACTGGGATCAAAAATATAATTCATATTCAAATCTTACTCAAGGTGACTTTCTAAAAGCACTACGAATTGCTGCAGTATTTACCATGGTCTCGCGAGGGGTAATAAACAAATTTGACTTGCCAATCTTTAGAGAATTTCTTGTATTGTATTACAATGAATTGAACTCGAAGGAGCCAATTCCTGCGGATAGATTGCTAAATCTTGCGCAGATTCAATATAGTAACTATGACCTTAATAAGATAATAGATAAGCTTACCAATGGCAAATAATGACAATTTGCACGATTCCGAGACCATTTTAAAGCCTATCCATAACCTGCGGCAGATACTATCGCCTGTACGGGCGAACCTCGCGTCCCCCCCCAAAAAAAACAGCCCGTCCTTCGACGAGCCGCCTGCACTTTGCACCTTGCACTTTGCACCTTCCCCTACTTCATCACCACAACCCTCGTCGTTGCCACCTCGCTCCCAGCCGCAAGCCTTGCCAGATAGACTCCGGCGGGAAGGTCGCCCGCTTCAAGCGTGACGTTCTGCCAGCCCGCGTGGAAGTAGCCATCCGCAATCGTCGCGACCTCGCGACCCTCCAACGAATAAAGCCCCAACATCCCCTCGCCAGCCTTAGGTAGGCTGAAAGAAAGCCTCGCACTCGCATTGAACGGATTGGGGTAGGGTGGAAGTAAAGTCATCGTGGCGGGAATTGGACCGAGCTTAGCCACATCTCTTAATTCAAGACTCCATTGCACAGAAACATCGACTAACAGTTCCGGGCTCGCCGGATCGTTCGACTCAATCATCAGGATAAATTGATCATCTGCCTGACGGGCGTTATTCCGCTAAATCTGAATTGTCAATTGGGCTCGCTCACCCGATTCAAGCACGCCGAGATTAGGCGAAACAGACGCCTCGGTTGCACCTGTGTCGTTGGGATCTGGCTCGGGAAAAGCCTCGATTGAACTCCACCATAGAAGCGGCGAAACGCCGTCATTGCGAATCTCCAACACATATTCGACAACATTGGCATCCGGCGTCAGCTCGATGTTTTGCGTATCGACGCCAATAATGGGTGGATCGAAAGCCCTGCCTTTGATGGGGATTTTTATCTCTCCATTGTCTTCATCATTCGATCTAATTACAAGAGTGTCCTGAAAAAGCTGAGGTTCGGGGGCGGTGAATACTACACCCACATCCCTCTCCTCCCCCGGTGATAATAAAAAGTTATCAATTTCCGGCACAAAAATTTCATTTTGGGAAAATATTTCGGAAATATCGAGATAATCAGTACCTATATTCTCAAAAGTCAATGGTACTATTGATTCATAACCAGTCCACACTTCGTCATTAAAAGCGTTGTAATCAATAGCATTGCGAAATCCTGCCTCAGCCGGCCAGACGACAGAAATGTCCGGTACTCCATATACATTTACCAGAATACTGATAACCTTTTCAGGAAATTCGGGATCATTTGAATATATGTGAATCTCCACCTCATACACCCCCGTGTACATCCCCCTCATGTTCAGCGTTGCAATGACTTCGGCATCCTCATCAGGAGCAAGGTTTCCCTGCTTTGGCTCCCAAACCAGCCAGTATTGTTCACCCATCCCGTCATCAATTACTGAATAGTCACTCCTGCCTCTGATTCCAACGATCAGGTTTTTGCCATCATGACTGACGCCGTCAAACTCGTGAGGGTTGATAATATCAGGTATGGCAAAGGTTTGCACAACCTCAAGGTTATCCTGATCTCCCACTCCCGCTGCGACGTTTAGTTGGAACAGGTGATGATTATTCCTTGAAATGTACCACAGATGACCTTCACGGTGGTTATCGACCCAGACTATCCCGCCGAGCGGATGGTCATCGAACAACTCCCCGCCACGGATCCTGCCGACAATTTCACCTTCGGGAGTCATAACATTGATAACATTCGATGCTCCAAAGTCCATGAAATAGATCAGCTCGTCTTCTTCGCTCGACGTGACTGTGACGGGGGCAAACTGGCCTGTGTTGAGGCTTCCCAAGTCGTTGCCTGCGATGTCCCACCGTTGGAATGACTCCTGACCGGCGCTGATCGCGTAGATGATCCCTTTCAGGCAGGTTACGCCCAACAAAGATTGGCCTGACTGCCACTCGCGGACTACTGCATAGCCCTCGTCCGGGTCCAAGACACCGTAGAAGCTGTTCTGGAAACTTGTCAGAATGACATACCCGGTGGCGAGGTCGTGGCAGATCCCAGCCTTCAGGCTGTTCCTTCCGGCTCGTTGCCAAGTGAAGGAGCCGACCTCTTCGCCCGGTTCGTCGCGCTCAGGTCCAACGGGTTGGGGCATAGAGAGAATCTGCTCACGGCTATGCCAGAGCAACTCCTCGTCGCCGGAGTTTGAGATGTTGAAATTGAATTCGTTCTGAAATTCTGCGCCGATATCTAACTCGAAGTCTTGATTGTCGATTTCGATTACGGGCTGGGAATAGGTTTGGAGGGGGATACAAAGAAGGGTGAGCCACAAAATGGAAACAGCCGTTATCGACGATTTCCACCCTGGTGAGAGGTTGCCAGACTGTCTCTCTACGCTTTGGATCGTTTGGCTCAAAGTTAGAAGTCCGTGAGTGCGACGTATCGTCAATGCTAAAAAGCAGAGATATAGGCTGATAGTAAGGTAATCAGAATTGACGCCATTGTCAAGTTTTGGGCAAAAACAGAAGCAGCCCCACACTCTCACCATGGAGAATGTGGGGTTGCTTTATCGAAGCTAACCTGTCGCAATCAAAGGAATTACGGGAGCTGTATCCGGTCTTTGTTGTTGACCAACCATGTGTCAAAGGATAGAACTTCGGGATTCAAGGAACGGACGATGTTCAGGTCACGACTTCCACAGAAATCTTGTTCAAAATCTCTTTTGAATTGGAACATGTTGCCCATTTCGTCGGCTCCCGGAAAGCCGAAACCGCGGTAAACGTCGGCTGGTACGTCGTTGAAGCGTACAGACTCGCCGAATACCTTGGTGAAGCTTGACGCCATTTGACTACCTGTCAAGTGTTCACCAGCGACGCCGACGGTCTTGCCGATGTATTCCTTGCCGCGCTTGAAGATCCCGAATGCGCATTTGCCAATGTCCTCCGCGGCAATGCCGGGAAGTTTCTTGTCACCCATCGGGAAGGTGATGCCAAGTGTGCCGTCAGCGCCACGTTGTGGGCCGAGTCCGAAGAAGATGAAGTTTTCCCAGTAGAATGAGGTCAGGAGAATTGTGACGGGCAAGCCGATGCTGGTGAAAGCTTTGTCGGCTTCGCCTTTGCCGTCGAAATGCGGGACGTTGTACTTTTCGTGCAGAACGGGCATACGTTCGTCTTCGATTGAGAGGTAGCGACGGGTGTCTTCGAGAGACGACCAGATGACGTGCTTGACGCCGGCAAATTTGGCGGCTTCAGCCATGATATGCGCTTCGGCAATCTCTTTTTCAGCGGAGAAATGCGCCCAGAAGAAGGTGACGCAGAAGGCACCGTAAGTGCCCGCGAAGGCGTTCTTCATGCTCTCAAGATCGTCGATATCGCCTTCGACGACCTCTGCTCCGGCTATAGCGAGTGCTTTGGCACCGTCGGAGTTAACGTCGCGTGTGATAGCCCTGACGGCGAATTCGCCGCTTGTGTCGGCGAGAATCGCCCGAACCAGTCCACCGCCCTGAGCACCGGTCGCTCCGGTGACGGCGATGATTTTCCTATCAGCCATACTCATGAGTCCTTTTAATAAGTTTAGGTTTACTCATTGATACGAGTTTGGAAGGCTAATATTGCTGTCAAATGGAGGTTGTTGATGTAGTTCAAATCAAAGTGGAGGTCGTCATTTAGAGCATAAGAAATAATAGAAGGATAACGCGTGAGAATTACGATTGTGAGCGTTTAACTTAATAGAGGGGGAAAGTTGGTACGATTGATGGAGACTACCTCTGTCCTACGAAATTCGGGAACCAAGCTGAACCAAGATTCAGCTTGGTTCCCGGCCCCCCCTGAGTCTATTTGAAAAGGGAGTTCGAGGTGCGTAAGATTTACTTGATGACGCTGGTTGCAATAAGCCTATCCGGCTGTTACACGATGCTCTACCCGCCACCCGCAGAGATGACGTATTCGGATGAAACGGGTGACTCTGCCATGGCTCTATCCGATTCGGTGGTCTATGGGGGCGTGACGATCTACAACCAGAACCAAATGAACGTCGATAGCTACTACCAGGACCCGTACTATTACCGCGGTGGGTATGGTGGCGGGTATCAGTACTGGGATCCCTACTACTACAATCCCTATGGTTACCATCGCAAGCGCCACTGGTGGGGTAACGGTGGTTACATTACTCCCGGCACTCCTACCCCCGGCACTCCTGCGCCAAAGACTCCTCGCCGACAGAAGGACTACCGACGATCGGAGGCTCCATCGCTTCCGAATCAGACCCCTGGCGAGATTCTCCAAGCGCCTTCGGAGAATAATGCAGCTGCACCAGTAGTGACAACTCCGGGCAAACCGGCTGAAGAACCTCCTGCTCAGCCCCATCCTGCCAAACCGGAAGAAGAGAAACGTTCACTAAGGTCAACTCAGCCACTTGCACCAGAACCGGAAAAACCGGCGGAACCGGAGCCACCGAAAGACGACAAACAACAGCGTCGGGAGAAAAGTCGTGATCGATAGTCTTGCAAATAAAAGCCGGATTCTGTTGATCGGCATGTTGCTGACGCTACCTCTGATGACATTCGGTCAACAACGAGCAGACTTCATCAGGCCATTCTTTGGATTTTACGGGTCTCAATCGATTGGTACGGCGATAGGCAACGCAACCGTCGCCGCAGGACAGCTGATTCCCGGGGCAACATCCAATCCGGCGAATATCGGCTTAAGCCGTTTCGGCCATGTTCAGATCAATTTCCAGAACAACAGCTTCAGCGGGCCGTCCGTCTCCCATAGCTCGACAGTCCCCGGCGGGATCTACGCGATCGTGCCGGTTGCGGTCTATCAGGGAGGCCTCGCTTTTAGCTTTGGCATCCAGAAAGAGATTGATTTTTCGAATGGATTTTTGACGAACAATGGAGACGCGAATGAGGGCGGCGGTATTTACGCCACAGAGGCAGGTATATCCTACGAGGCGGTAAAGGATTTTTATCTTGGCGGATCGCTTCGACTATTGAGGGGCTCCAATCAGCTTTCGACTGAAGGTAGTGATAGCAGTTCGTTGCTAAATCCTGAATATAAAGGCTATTACTTCACTTTTGGATTTTTGAACCGCACTTCACCCAACCTCAATATCGGGGCGGCAGTCGATCTACCCGCTGCGGTCGATGTTGACGATAAACTGACTGAATGGACTGTTGACCGCCCTGACGATGCGATGAGCCAAACTTGGAATTACACACTGAAACGGCCAATGGTGTTCAGGGTTGGGGCATCGCTTCTATATCCCCTCTGGAGCGGCTTCTACGAACTCGAGTGGAGCGATTGGAGCGGCCTCGAGTTTGAGTCGAGTCAGTACCACAAAGCCGATGTCGCAATTATCAATAACGAGATCACCCGCGACTTCAAATCAGGGGTTACGCACCACGTTGGTGCTGCGGCACATTTACCGTGGGCTCCGGTTCATCTCTACGCCGGATACCAGTATCTTCCTGCGCCGTATGGAGATGCCTATAAGGACGACCGTCGTCAGTCCGTGAGTGGCGGTGCATCGTATCTATTGAATCAGCAATTCAGCCTGCACAGTTCCTTGACGAACTACTTCTGGAGCTACAAAAACGGTGCGGGAAACTTTGACAAAGAGAGCAATCAGATGATTGTTTTCGGGGCTTCGTTGCATTTTTAAGTCCTATGTCAACACTAAGCATTACGATTCCGCCGTCAGACGCCCTCGTCTGACGGAATACTTGAGCACTTTGCTGGCAGACGAGGGCGTCTGCCAGCGGAAGCCATCACTTACCCCACCCTGACCACTTCCACATCCTGAAAAAACCCCTTTATCGGCACGCTTTCCAGCCCGTGCGCCAAACCTTCTCCCACAATAATCTCTATCACTCCGGGTACCTCAAACAGTGTTTTACTGATTACTATATCGCCCCTGCTGAGTGACTGGACTCGAGCCGCAAGATTGACCGTTGTGCCGAAGTAGTCGAGCACATCGTTCTGGCTGATCGCGATACAAGGCCCAGCATTGATCCCAACCTTCAGAATCAACCCAATCCCGGTCACCTGCCTCTGCATCTCGTAAGCCGCTTTTACGGCGTCCAGAGGATTGGAAAAGACCGCCATAACCGAGTCGCCGATAGTTTTCACCACTCCGCCGTCGAAATTGCGGACAATCTTGATCAACAGGTCGAAGTGGCGCTTGACTTGCTCGAACGCCGGAGCATCGCCGATCTGCGAGTACATCTCGGTCGAACCTTTCAGATCGGTGAAGAGTATCGTCAAATTGCGAATCCCCAGCGTCACGTCGGGAGCCAGTATCTGCGTCGCCAGCAGGTCGCGGAAGTCTTGCATCGACGTCAGTTTTGCGGCGGTCAGGCACTGAGCCGTCTTTAGCGGTTCCTGCAGCTGAAATAGAATCGGCAGAGACGATTGATTCACCAGCGACAACCTCTTCACACCCCCATTTATCTCCTCTACCCGGACATTCTCCTCACTTACGACAATCCTCGTTTTTTCGCCAAGAGCCGCGATGCCCTGGTGCTTATAGGGCAGCACCCAATAGTTGACCATCAATGGCTTAAGAGACTCAAGTTCGAACTCTTCACACGGACCCATGCGCTGTTGAACGATGACATGCGGAGTCTGCACCGGATAACCGTAGCAGAAGGCTGAGCGGGTGACGGCTCGGATGGCGTGAGTCGGTGAGAAGGTGATCTCTAGGGCGTCGTCGAAGCTGGCTGTCAGGTCGAGTCGGCAGGTGTCGCAATGGAAGCCTGCCTTGATGCGCTTCAGGTCGCTACTGGAAACCGAGACGCCGCGGCAGCTCGGGCAGACAAGCTCCCAGTTGAGGTCAAATAGGCCCTCGGTATTGCCAACCAGTAACAGGCGCAACAACGCCTTCGCATCTGCGTTTAGTTCCGAGGCTAGCTGAAGCGGCCTGATGCGCTGCAACTGGCGCATATCAGCCGATGCTATCCAGTCGAGGAGAGTTTCGAGGAGTTGTTGATCGATTTGGTAGTCTCTGTATCGGTCACGGCAAAACTGCCGGTCGATGGAGACTTTGGAAACGGGTGCGGGGCTGGTCTCAGAGGCTTCGGCTTTGGATAACACATCGACACGGGAGAGGAAGCTGCTGATCCGTAGTTTGATGTAGTGCCGACCGACTGCGAAGAATGGCTTGAACCACCAGCGGACATCGAAGCGCATCTCATAAGTCACTTCGCACCCGGTCGCCATCTCATTAATAGTCTGAAGCGATACGATACTGTGCCATGGAGATCCGGCAAACTCGCGCCTGCGACGGAACCAGAGTGGCGCGACCCATTCGATCAGGGGGTCTGATTGGCGGGCGACGGTAACTCCGAAGAACTTCATCACCGCAGTAGGCAGATTGAGGTTGTCGCTGTCACGATCCATCCGTATCTCAAGCGGCGTCAGCCCAAGATAGCGGTTGAAGAGATCGGAGTCGGTAAGGTGAGGCCAGATCCGTTCGGGTGAGGCGGAGATAGTCCTGATGGCCCGAACGATGACTTCACGGGATGATTTTAGTGGAGGAGTGATTGAGGGTTCGCTCATGATTGATGATACGAAGGATCGTAGGAGTTATGAGGATTGAGCGGGCTTTCCTTTACTTCCGCTTACTCTCGACTCTTTCCAAGGCACCAGCCAGCGTCAGGGTGATATTATCAACTCCGAGCCATTGCTCGAAGCCAGCCTTGGTCAGCGCATCAAGCGGTTGGGCGTGGACCTCACAGAGGATTAGTCGCGTCTTCATTTTCTGACTCATCTTTGTAACCTCCCTCAGAGCGTCGATGCCGGTGTCGTCGATAGCATTCAGTCGCCTCATTCTTAAAATTCGAATGCGAGGTGGTTTCTCGACTATCCGCATCGCTTCTTTGAACTTATATGCTGCGCCGAAAAAGAGCGGCCCGTCGATCTCGTAAATTTCGATATCGTCATCTTCGGCACGTAATTGCCGGGATGCCAACTCTTCGTCGCTGTCTAACTCCATTGGCTTGACCGAGATCACCTGAGTAATATCCGCCATCCGCTTCATAAACAGGAATGCAGCCATGACCATTCCTACCTGAATCGCAACTGTCAGGTCGATAATCACAGTCAGCGATAAAGTAGTCAATAGCACGACAACGTCGCTTTTGGGGCTTTTCATCATCGCCCTGACGGTGCGCCATTCACTCATGTTATAGGCTACAACAATCAACACAGCCGCCAAAGCTGCCAACGGAATTCTCCCGGCAAGGGGAGCGAGGACGACCATTATCGCCAATAGTGTCATCGAGTGAACGATCCCGGCTATCGGCGTCCTGCCTCCGTTACGGACGTTAGTGGCTGTTCGGGCGATAGCCCCGGTAACCGGTATGCCACCGAATAATGCAGATGAAATATTTGCGATGCCCATTCCAACCAGCTCGGTGTCAGAGCGATGCTTGCTACCGATCATCCCATCAGAGACCACTGCCGAAAGAAGTGACTCTATTGCCGCAAGAATGGCAATGGTCGTAGCAGGTGGTATCAAGAACCGGATCTGATCAAGAGTGAAGTGAGGGAAGTGCGGGGCGGGAATCATGCGCGGAATATCGCCAAAGCGTGAAGAGATGGTATCTACAGGCAGGGTGAAGAAGACAGCGAGCAGAGTTGTCACAAGGATGGCTATCAACGACCCTGGTACCTGTTTGGTGACCCAGCGTGGCCAGAATATCTGGATCAATATCGTCAAACCGCCGATCATCAACGCGTTTGCGTTAATCGTGCCGAGGGCATGGTAATAGACTTCCAGGCGTTCAAGGACATCAGCGGGAGTCCCGGCAAGTTTCATCCCCAACAAGTCGCCGATTTGGGAGATGAAGATGATTAATGCAATGCCGCTTGTGAACCCGACTACGACCGGGTGAGGGATGTACTTGATGACCGAACCGAGCCCGATCACACCCATGATGATCAGGATTACACCGGCCATCATCGTCGCCATTATCAAGCCTTCGAGGCCGTACTCTGCAATAATCCCAAAGACGATGACCACAAACGCACCTGCAGGCCCGCCGATCTGGACGCGACTGCCACCCAGCACAGAGACGAGGAATCCGCCGATGATCCCCGCAATGAGGCCGCGTTCGGGCGAAACTCCGCTGGCAATCGCAAGCGCAATGCAGAGCGGGAGTGCCACCACTCCAACCACCAAACCGGCAATTAGATCAGAACTAAATTGTCGGGCGGAGTAATCCCGAAGAGTCGTAAAGAGTTTCGGCTGGTAAAAGGAAAAGAGTGACAATTGGAGACTGCCTTGTGTTGAACTGAGGGTAGGTTACCAGACTAATTAACTTATACCCTCATCTCTACATTATAATTTTCCTAAATAAATACGACTATCACAATAGAGATTACAAGGAGACATTGCGATAGATTTGGTATGCCCAATATAAAACCCCTCTTCAAGTAAGGAAAAGGGGCTTTCATTTAGAATTGTCTCCTTCGATGAAACAGTTCAGATCATTCGAATTTCACGCTTATCAAGGCACCACTTCACGCCGCCACGCGTAGCGAGGTAGAGGAAAAGGAAGCAGTAGAGTGCCGCCATTTCGCCCTTGTTGACTATCGGAAAGAAGTTCTCGCCCATCTGGAACTTCCAATGGAACTGGATATAGGCTACCGCCATTGTACCACTGGCGATGAACGCCGCCCAGCGCGTTTGGAAGCCGACCATTACCAACAGCCCGCCAAATAACTCTATACACCCGCCCGCCCATGCCTGGCTAAACATTTCCGGCCTGGGTCGCTCAGTTAGAAGCCCCAATATTTTCTGCACACCGTGTAAGCTGAACATGAACCCGCTAACGATGCGCAACAGGGCATAGGCGTGTTCAGAATATTTTTCGAGCTGTTTGATCTTGATACTCTCCTGATTGGTTGGGATTAGTGAATTAGTCAACTGACAGTTATCAGTTATACGTAGGTAATCCCACCTTCTGTTGGCAATATTTCCTAAAGAGTAGTGAGATACTCAGCCAAACGAGCCAGCGTCTGCTTACCGCCTTCGATAGCGCCAAAATCCTTCACAATCCTATCGCGCTCCTCTGCCGTCGGAAATACCGTCCGCATCGTCACTTCGGTCTTCTTGCCCTTCTTGGCAAACGTCACCGCCGTTTCGAAATCCAACTGCGCTTCAAGGCCATCGTCAGAGTGCCGATAGATCAGCTTCTTCGGCGGATCGATCTTCAGATAGTCGATCCTGTTTGGATAGTCAACTCCATCAGGCCCATGCATAATGAACCTCCAGACTCCGCCAACCCGGAAATCGAGCTCATGGATGGTTAGCTTGAAGCCTAATGGCCCGAACCAGTTGTGCAGGTGTTTTTGCTCAGTCCAGGCAGAATAAACAAGCTCCCGCGGAGCGTCGAACGTCCGGCTGATAACAACCTCGCGGTCTGAGTCGCTGGCGGCTTTGGCTTTCTTCGCCTCCAACATATGCTCTGTCTCGAGGATTCGCGCCTCGACGATCTTCCGCACCAGAATTTCAGGGAGAGGTTTTTGGGGGGTGAAGTGGAGGGTGGCAGTGGAGCCTTTAAACCTCTTCACATCCTCACTTATCCTCTCCATTATCTGCGGGCTCATCACCATGAAGCTCAGGTGATCCTTGTACCCTGCAAACCCGACCAGCATCTTCCCTTTGTACTTCAGGACCGGAATCTGGTAGCTGATCACCTCCTCGTAACCCGGAATGATTGAGTGCAAGAGTTTGCGAAAGCTTCGCAATGCCGCTCTATCCTCTTCCTGAGCCAGAGCGATGTATTCATCGACAGTTCTAAATTTTGCCATCATACGCCTGCTGCATCTTTTTGATGTCAAGTTTGACCATCTGCATCATTGCCTCCATCACCCTGTTTGCTTTGACGGGATCGGGGTCGCTTAGCAACTTGGGCAGAATGGTCGGGGAAACTTGCCACGCGACGCCAAACTTGTCGTCGAGCCAACCACATTGACTCTCGCGGCCTCCTCCTTCAAGGAGCTTCTCCCAGTAGTAATCGACCTCTTCCTGATTTTCGCAATGGATAATGAAGGAAGTCGCGGGTGTGAATTTGTAGTGAGGGCCGCCGTTGAGCGCGAGGAATTCGCGGCCTTCCAGTTCAAAGGATGCGGTCAGGACGGTTCCTTCGGGATCAAGATTTGCTTTTCCGTTACGGAGGATTTTGCCGACCTTCGAGTTCTTGAAGATGGTGGTGTAGAATTTGACAGCTTCTTCGGCTTGGCCGTCAAACCAGAGGCAGGTGGTCAGTTTTTGCATTGTGATGGACTTTCTTGAAGTTGATTATCTTGGAAGGCGGACGGGGGCATCCGCCTGGACTTTTCCGTGCTTGAGAGCTATCGATTATCGGAGTGTTTCCAACAGTTCGGCAAGCTTATCGAACGACTCGTTCCAGCCGGTCGTGGCATCATCACCCATGTATTCCGGCATGTCCTCGTGGTGGAGAGTCATCTTTGTCTTGTTGCCCATATCAGCAAATTCGACAATGACGTTCACTTGATGCGGGAAACCTGCCATGCCGTAGTGCTCGGAGGGAACAATATTACCTTCGGCATCAGCGAATGAGTCGGTGCAGACGATTTTACTGATCGGGTGGATCTCCTTATAGGTGCCGGTTGACCATATTTCGGCGGTGCTTCCGTCAGGCATCGGGCCGCTCATGCTCATGAGGTACTTGCCACCAACTCGAAAGTCAATTTTAGCAGTCGGGCAGGAAAAAGCTCTGGGGCCCCACCAGCGGACCATATGCTCAGGTTTGGTCCAGGCGTCCCAGACAAGCTGGCGCGGGGCATTGAATACTCGTTCGATGACGAGGGTACGGGAAGATAGAGGTTCACTCATTTGTTTATTCCTTATGGTAACACCGCCATCACTGGCGGTACTTTTGCGATTATTAATTTATTTCCTTCCACATTCAAGCGCAACGCAACATGGAGGGAACATGAGCTGTCGATTACTAAAGCGTCTCCAACACTTCGGCAAGTTTATCGAACGACTCGTTCCAGCCGACAATGCCTTCATCGGCCATAAACTCAGGCATTGAGTGGCGGAGAGTCATTTTCGTTTTACGATTGCCAAGATCTTCGAACATTAGTTCTACGTCCACCTCCAACTCCCAGCCTTCAGTGCCATAGTGGTCAGAAGAGACGACATTACCCTCAGCATCGGCAAAGGAATCGGTACAGACTATCCTCTCGATTGGATTGATTTCTTTATAGTAGCCGGTTGACCAAATTTCGACGTTGCTTCCATCCGGCATCGTGCCCGTCATACACATGTGGTACTTGCCGCCAACGCGGAAGTCGATTTTAACGATCGGGAAGGAGAAGTTTCTGGGGCCCCACCAGCGCATGACATGCTCGGGTTTGGTGCAGACATCCCAGACAAGCTGGCGCGGGGCATTAAAAACTCGTTCGATGACGAGGTCGCGGTAGGGTTCGGGAGTGCTCATTGTTTCATTCCTTTTTGGTAGGCCGCCGTCTCTGGCGGCGCCTATTGATTTTACTTCGCTTGTAATTCTTTCAAGTACTCATCCAAACGATCAAAGCGGTCTTCCCATAGCTGACGGTAGCGCTCAAGCCAGTCGGACGCTTCGTGCAATCCCTCCGGCTTCAGCTTGCAAGGCCGCCACTGAGCTTCGCGGCTCCGCTCGATCAGCCCGGCGTGTTCCAGCACCTTCAGGTGCTTGGAGACGGCAGGCAGAGTCATCTCGAACGGCTTGGCAAGCTCGAGCACGGTTGACTCACCATTGGTCAGACTGGCGAGGATCGCTCTTCTGGTCGGATCGGCGAGCGCGGCGAAAATGAGGCTGAGACTATCGGGGATCATCTATGATTAACTGTTTGGTTAATTAACTTGTCGGTAAAATATAGAATCGAATCGCTCTTGTCAAGTGGTGAGCAAATTATTTCTTGGAGGGCGGACTTTTAGTCCGCTCTTCTAACCAGTATGACAGACTTCAGTCTGTCACCTTAATAACAAAGCTGTCAATCCCGGAGGGTTGACAGCTTTGTTTCATCTGGAGAACAGCTTTTCAATCCGTTCTCCAATTCCTAATTCTTAATTTTTAATTCCTAATTCTTCAATTACCTGACCAGCACCACCCGTTGCTGCGCCGAGTGCCCTGCCTGATCGACCCGCACCCAGTACGTCCCGGCGGCAAGCCCATCGGCGTTGACTGCAAACTTGAACGCGCCACTCCCTGCGTTCATCGTACCGGAGGGGGCCGGAGCCGAAGGCCGCGCAGCAATCCAGCTTCGTATCGTTCGTCCGTTCATATCGACTAACGACAAGGTCGCCTCACCTGCAAACGGCGTCTGGAACGAGACTATCGCCGTCGAGTTGAAAGGGTTGGGGAAGGGGGGGTTGAGGGATAATGAGGAGGGTAAGACACCGTTTCCTTTATCGGTCGTGACACTCAGACCACTGCCACTCAACCTCACCTCATAAGTCTCAAATACGTCCCAGCGTTCCTGATTATGAGACCGTATAAGCAGTCGATCCTCTGCATCGCCAACAGCCGATGGTCGGAATGCCACCCTGAGGTCGATTGACCGGTTAACACCGACGAATGCATTTTCACCCCCCTGCAGGTCAAAAAAGCGGTGTCCATCAAAGCGCCCGGTCTGCTTATCCAACAGGATTACATGTCCCGCGCCATGAGGGTACTCTGCTGTGGAAACAGCTTCAATCTGTGTTACAGGATCACTACCGATCAGGCTGAAACTCCACTCTCTGCCCAGTTGTTCGTCGATCAGTAGATAGGATAGCTCTAACAATTCCTCGACGGACGTGGGACTGTCGCCGTGATCTGTCACAAATCTGTCAATCGCACGATCGGTCGCAAGGATGAAGTCGTGGGCACCTTCGACCCATTCGCCGAAGATGTAAAATTCATCAGGATTAGAGCATTCGAAGTTGATATCGGCTGATAGTCCGGAAGTATTGTGGACGGTGAGTGGTCGAACAACAGTGCGGTCAAGATAAATCTCGCCGAAATCGAGACTGTTGTTTGAAAGCGCGAGCGTGTTTCGGAAATCACTTCTACCACTTACGAAGAGGCGCACTTGTTGATCGCCCCAGATGAACGACACCCACCCGGCCATTTCATAGCTTTCGCGTGGCGCAAAACTGACAGCGAAAGTCCTGCTATGGCCCCGAGATAGCCTGAAGGTACGAACAGGCTCGCTTTGTTCGAACTCATCGGTATAGGATGTGAATTGTTGCGTCTGACAATCGAACAGAGCATGAATTCCATCTCCTACGGCTTCGATCTGGGTGATGGGGTCCTGCCCAATCAGTTCGAATTGCCAGCGCCACAGATACTCTTCTTCGATCTCGAGATAGCCGCCCTCCCAGAGTTCAAACACACTTGAGGCATCTTCCTGATGATCGTGCCGAAAACTGCTTACCGCATTGGCGATCCGGCGCAAAATCGGGTGGATGGAGACAGCAGGTGGACTGAATAGTTGGATGCTCTCTGGTTCGGGGAGATTGGAGGTTTGGAGCTGGATTTCCAGAGTCACGTCGGACTGATTGGTGATGGTGAGTTCGTGGTACGATTCCGCGAGGCCTGTCAGACCGACCTGAACCGTGCCAAAGTCAATGCTGTCGGGCTCGATGACGAGCCCTTGCGAGAAGGAAGCCGGAGTCATGGCGATAGCCATCGCCAATGTTGCGGCGAGTGTGAGGGTGGTGTTCTTCTTCATGGTATGCATTCCTTGCGAATGTTTGCATAGTGTTTGACGATATTTGCGTATTTCGATCCAATTGTCTTGTTCGTAAGCTAACGAATGCACTATCCCTTGCAACAATTATTCCATTCAAATTAATGCGACTAATTATCTCGGAGTTAATACGAAAGCAATAACTGCCCCCACTCTACCTCATCAACTTTTATTCTATTCCCCGCATTAACTGAAACCTAATCTATCCCAAATCCCATCCTAACGATCCCACTCTATATTTTCGTCGCAGATAAATATCCCTTTCCAACATACACAAGGAACATCTATATGAGGTCACTCAAGTTACATATCTCCACAATCTTGCTGGCGGTCGGGCTTGTTAGCCAATCATCCGCCGAGATGAGCGTCGAATTAAACTACCTCTCCTCCTACAGCACCGGCTTTTACAACGCGGGCGGAGCCGAAATCGCCAGCTACGACCCCGAAACGCAACGCGTCTTCCTAACCGGCGCCGCTGACAACGCCGTCACCATCGTCGATATCAGCAACCCCGACTCACCTGAGTTGGTCACTATGATCGACCTCGACGCCTACGGCGCAGGCGTCAACAGCGTCACAGTGAAAAACGGCATTGTCGCCGCCGCTGTCGAAGCATCACCCAAAACCGACCCCGGGATGGTCGTTTTCTTCAACAGGCTGGTGACTTCCTCAACTCCATTGGAGTCGGCGCACTCCCCGACATGGTGACCTTCACCCACGACGGCATGAAAGTCCTCTGCGCCAACGAGGGCGAGCCGAACGACGCCTACACCGTTGACCCGGAAGGCACCATCAGCATCATCGACCTCTCACAAGGCATCGATCAGATCTCGGTCGTCAGCGTTGACTTCCACCAGTTCGACGGTATGGAAGACTCGCTCAGAGCAGCTAACGTCCGCATCTTTGGCCCCAACGCCTCGGCTTCGGAAGACTTTGAGCCAGAGTACATCACCGTCTCGAGCGACTCACGCTGGGCTTGGGTCTCCATTCAGGAAGCCAACACCATCGCAGTCATCGATATCGATAACGGTATGGTCACAGACTTGCTCCCCCCTCGGTTTCAAAGACCACTCAATAGAGGGTAACGGCTTCGACGCCACCGACCGTGACAACGTCGTCAATATTGTGACTCACCCGATCAAGGGCATGTACCTCCCCGACGGTATGCCTCTTTCAGTCAGGGCGGCCAGACTTTCCTCGTCACCGCCAACGAAGGCGACACGCGTGCCTGGGCAGGTTACAACGAAGAATCCCGCATCAGCGCCTGGGGTGACGACAACACCACCGAGCAGATCGAAGGCTTCATGGAAGGCGAAATGATGAACTTCCGCCTTTGGGACATCGAAGGCTTCATGGAAGGCGAAATGATGAACTTCCGCCTTTGGGACAACGTCAGCAACCGTGAGTACTGGATCGGTGCGATAGCACAGGAAGGTAGCCTCGAGTGGACTATCGACGGCGAGACCTCGTTGATGCTCGATCAAGTTTACACGATGAGCATCGATCTGCAACAAAACTGGAACCTGATCTCTGTCAACGTCATGCCGCCGCAGAACCTTTGGCGCATGGACCAAGGCCCCGACGTTCGCTGGATGATGGCGCAGTTCGACGGCAACCTGCACATCATGAAGGATGAGCGCGGCCGTTTCTACTGGCCTGCTCACAACTTCAACAACATCCCCTACTGGGACTTGTCGAACGGCTATCAGGTGAAAATGGATACAGCGGCAAGTGGCAGCTGGACAGGCTGGCCAATCCCGGCGAACGCCGACATCGAAATTCTTACCGGCTGGAACATGATCGCCTACTACCCGAACTACGAATTGTCCGTTTCGAGCGAAAGCGGCTTCTACGCCCTCTCTTCGATCATCAACAACGTAATCATCGCCAAGGATCGCGCTGGTAACTTCCTGTCACCGCCCAACAACTTCAGCAACATGGGCAACTGGCGCGAATCGCAAGGTTACCAGATCAAGGTTAGCGAAGATGTCGTCCTGAACTACCCCGCTCAAGCTGACAGCATGGTAGAATTCCGTGGGCCAATTGCTCCCGGAAATGGTCACTGGAGCGAACCAGCCAACACCGGCTTGAACATGAGCGTTCTCATCACCTCTATCGAAGGCAAAAACGCCCGCAACGGCGATCAGATCGCGGCTATCGATGCCAATGGAGTTGTTGTTGGAGTCGGGACGGTTCAGGAAGGCGGCATGTGTGGTTTGGCGGTTTGGGGGGATGACCTCTCGACTGAGGCTGTCGATGGTCTGAAAAAGGGTGAAGAATTCACCCTGCGCCTCTGGGACGCTGACAAGGGTGTCGAGCTGGTGCTTGAAGCCGATCTGAACCAAGGCTCACTCGCTTATGAGACCGATGGTTTCGCGAACCTTGCGGCGACTGCTTCGGTTTCGGTTCCTGACAACTTCTACCTCAGCAACAGCTACCCGAACCCGTTCAACTCCACGACCCGCATCGCCTTTGGCTTGCCTGAGGCTGGCAAGGTTGCGGTTCAGGTCTTCGACATGACAGGCCGCCTCGTGGCAACCCTTGCCGACGGCAATCTCGCCGCAGGCAACCACGCTGCCGTCTGGAATGCTGACGCGGCTCCTGCCGGTCTTTACATGGTGAAGATGAGTGCCGGCTCCTTCAGCGAGACCCGCAAACTGACCCTCGTAAAGTAACGCCAATTCCCTTTCCACTGCCGACCCGCCGTGGTCGGCAGCACCTTGGCAGATTCATCCTGAACGAAGTGAAGGATATTTGTTTTACTCCGCAGGCGGACGCCCTCGTCTGCCTGCCTCTCATACCGGCGTAAGCCGGTATCCATTCCCTTACGATAGACATTCCTGTCAGTCACAAAAGCGAAAGCCGTCACCCCTCTGGGTTGACGGCTTATCCAGCTCTTTGTCGCGTGTAGCCCGCACAGCTTTGCTGGGCGGGACTTACAATCCCTTCGAGGGCGAACTATCAAGCTCTTCCGCGTAGGTTAAGCGTCCCGCTTGACAACTCAGTAGGGCAGGGCGTCTCGACCTGCCCGTACGGGCGAACCTCGTGTTCGCCCAACCCCGTACGACAGGCGTCCCCGCCTGTCACCTTCTTCCTCTACCCTCTTTCTACTTCACCATCACCACTTTTCTCGTCGCCGACATTCCATTTTGCTCGACATTCACCCAATACGTCCCTGCTGTCAAGCCTTTGCCATCAATCGATATCCGCACCTCGCCGGGGTGGAGTATTTCTTCATTCCATCTTCGTATTGTTCTGCCGGAATTGTCCGTGAGCGAGAAATTAACCCGCCCAAAAGACGGCGTTGAGAATGTGACGAACGTTGAAAAGTTGAAGGGGGAGGGAAACGCCGCAAGGGAAAGAGACTTTGGGTAAAGCGGTTGCTGGGAGGATGAAATTGATAGAGGCGCAATTTCATAAAGTGTGAAGCTCATTGGCGTCAACACAGCAATTTCTACGTTTCCCCCCTCGACGAAATCGGCACACTGCATCCAAATTACACTTTGAGGCATTTGATAAATCGACCCGAGTAATCTCAATGCAGAAAGATCGAATACAATAACCTGCGCCGTCTCAGCAGAAGTTATCAGGAGATAGTGGTGTCCTGCCTGGTTGGATGGGTCAAAGTAGTGACAAAGTGCTCGCATCGATCCAAGTCTGGGGATTGCATCAAAATATACAGTCTCCAACTGAGGGGCAGTGATGACTTTCAAAAAAGCTTGCTCATATGTATAATGGATAGAACATACTAGATCACGGCCATCTACCTCAGGAGCAAATGTGGTAACAAATTCTCCAGACGTTTCAACATGATCGTGGACACTTAAATCGCGATTGAATGATACCCATTCAGTAGCGGTCTCATTCCAGTTGTTGCCATAATCTGAAGTGATGGATCTGCAAATTAGATACTCAATGAAGCCCTCATCGTCGCGCTTTTCTATTAATCTATCGACTCCTCCTGTGAGAGCAAAATTACTTGGACTACGTTGATCTTGGAATCTGTAAAAGTTAAGCCCACCGTTTAAGGTACCAGATTCAAAATCGTTATGAAGGTCGTAGTTTTGCGTCCATTCATCAAGCCCAATAATCACTCCGGAATCGTTTGGTTCTGGTAAAATTGTATTAATTGGTACAATCGCCTTGACATCGTATCCAGTTCCATTTTCTAATCCTCCCGGACGGTCGCCAAAACGAAACAACTCGCTATTAGAGTAGGCCTCACCATCATACCTGCCTATGAAAGCTCCACTTCCGGTGTTGTTGCCAATAACAATCGCTGGCCCTTCCGAAAAGTGAACACGTCGCATAGGTGCATCTTCTTGTAATCCTCGTGGACTTCGCCATAGCATCTCGCCTTCGGAAATTATCTCAGCTCTACTTCCTAAATCATTATCTTTTAAATTAATAAGAAAATGAAATCTACCGTTTTCAACCCATGAATCTTTTACCCAAGCACCGTTCCATCCATTGAATTCATAAGACCAAATAGGAGTTAGGGGCAAATCATGTTCCTGTCCCAATACTCCCCCCGCCCCAATCAACAATCCAGCCACAAAATATATGACGCTCATCCTCATTGCCTTACTCCCTCAAACTTGATAATAACAACCCTTGTTGACTGAGTCTATCACGCTTTTATCAATCTAAAAACTTCCTTCTACCTCCGCAACCCTCTTAGACCTTATCTACTTCACCTTCCCTGCCTTGACAACCGCTACCTTTCGAGGTGTCACCCGGCTTTGCGGCTCGGCAACCGGGCGAGGCTTGCTCTGCTCGCTCGCCGCGTTAGCCTTCTTCGACAGTTCGATCAGCGACCGCAGAGCTTCGTTGACGGATGCGGCATCGCGGAAAACGTCATAGACGTCAGCATCGAGGAGGATAACATTGGTTCCCTCCTCCTGATAACGCTTGGCATATTTTCCTCGAACCGCTTTGGACATGTCAAAGTCGTATTCAGGACGCATTGTGTCCTCGTCGTTGTAAATTTTCTTAGGACTCATATTGTTTGATTTCTCGTTTTGTCGCCTTTCGAGCGCTTGTTAGTCGGATTGCTCTCCCCCGTTCACCGAAACAGACCACAAGTATCCGTTGTCTGTCTGACATTCCGAGTGCCTGCCATCTTCGCTCATCGATAGAGTGATCCTCGTCCGGGAGTATGACAGACAGCGTATCCCGGAAGACGCTTCGTCCCTCCTCGAACGAAACGCCATGCTTAAGGAGGTTCGATTCCGCCTTCCTTTCGTCCCATTCAAACCGCACTTCGCCAACTCCTGTTTCAAGTCAGACAATCCTTACTTCAATTTACTTCCGTTCGACCCTTATGTCAAGCGGCTTGTATGGATACCGGCTTTCGCCGGTATGAGAGCGGATGCGTCACTCCATACAATCTAACACCTCCACTTCCGCAACCGCCACTCCCCTGACAGGTCGGGACGCCCTGTCCTACTTCCTTCCCGCGAAAAACAGCATCGCCCCCGTCATTTGACGGGGGCGATGCGATTCTTAAGAAGTCCTGCCTATAAACCAAGCCATATCAGGCAAGGCGGCAACGAAGTATCGGCTGCCGCCTCGCCATGTATAGCATTACTTCACAAGCGTTACCTTACGAACGGCACTGAAGTTGGCGGCTTCCATCTTGACGATGTAAACGCCTGAGACCATCTCCTCGCCATCCAGTACCACGCTGTGATGACCAGCCTTCAGCTCGGCGTTCACGAGAGTCGATACTTCACGACCGGAGAGATCGAACAGGCGAACCTTGACAAGTGACGCTTCCGGCAAACCGAACGCAATGCGGGTGACTGCGTTGAACGGGTTCGGGTAGTTCTGGCCAAGCGAGTACTCGGTCGGGACTGCCATTTGGACAGCGGCGTCAATCACGGTGAAGGCGTCGGTTTCGTAGGTAAGTCCCTTACCTTCAAGTACCGCCGACATATCGAGATCGACTACGATGTTTTCATCCGACTTCCACAACTTCAGGGTGAAGGTCTCTTTTTCAAGAAGGCCTTCGATTGCTTCGGTCGAGTTATCGTCGCCCCAAACCGGAATACCAACCTGACCATCGATCACGTTGCTGACGCCGACAAGCTGACCGGCTTTATTGAACGCTGCAACCTGATCAGAGTTCGAAAGCTTGACTCCAAAAACCTTGGAAATTAGCACGCTCATGTTAGCCCCAGTCGAAGGAACTTCTGCCCAATGACCTTTGGCAGATGCCTCCGGTTCGACATTGAGTGAAGCAAGCCCTTCGAATGGCAACGGATAGTTCAGTACGACTGCCTGGTTAACGTTGATCTGGTAACCAGAGCCCGCCTCCCACGGTGGCATGTTGCTGAAATGATCACGAGCCGGGATCATAAAGCGTCCGAGTGCATCCTTGGCGATAAGTACGTTATCGAGGATAGGAGACAAGACGTAATTATTGCTTGCACGGTTGGCAATCAACGGGTAGTCCGGGAAGTAGGCAATCATGTTCCAGCCACGGGCGATTGGAATATCTGCCTGTGGATCGATCGGCATACCTGTCCAGAAGCCTGACATCGCTGAGTCGAGGCGGACCTGATATCCCTCAGTGAGGTTCCAATAAGGAATACCATTGAACCCGCGAGACGGAACATAGAAGAGACCGCGCTCATTCTTCATAAGGAGAAGATGGTGCGCTCCACCATTCGGGCGGGCAAACTGTGACATCATCGGGACGATCTCAGGACCCGGATCGCCAGCCCAATAGTTTTCGTTAGTTGGGGTGATGTTGATCGAGATCAAGTTCCAGCCGTTGCGGAAGCGAACCTCCTGTGTTCTGACACTAAAGCCTTCAACTGCCAAAGCGGTGAAGCCGTTTGGCTGCCAAACCATGCTACCTTCTTCGACGCGTGCCGTACCAGCCCACTCAACATCGGCTGAGTTATCCCAAATACGAAGGCTCACTGTTTCGCCGTCGCGGAAGTAATCATCATGATCACCACCAGCGCCCCAGACCGCCAGACCCATGTCAGCACCTTCCCAAACGCTGCTTCCTGCAAGTACACCAGCGGGGGTGAAGGCTCCGACTTCCCAGCCAGCAGGTACTTGCTCACCGTCGAATGAGACATTAGTAACCAATAAGCTGTGGTTCACATCAGTTTCGTCGTAGCCCACGAAATGGACAGGGCCGATAGAACCGGTGCGGAGAAGGACGTTGATCAATATCGTCGGTTGGTCAGGATCGTTCGACTCGATCATGAGATTGGCAAAATAGTCTGTATCAGGTTCCAGACGTTCGGAGTCGAAGGTCAGAGTGACTGTCGTCTCCTCGCCAAGCCCGAGTGACCCGTCTTCGGGATCGACCTCAAGCCATGAGGGACCCTGATTGGCAAGGAAGTCAAGATACCAGACAACCTTGTTCAAAGCCCATCCCCACATGCCTTGCTGACGCCAGTTACCGTACTGATGGGAGTCTGTGGTGCCTGTCACCATGCAGAACCCGCGACCGTAGTTGTAAACTGCGACAGCCGGGCGATCATTACGACCGGCACCGATGGCGATAGCCTGCCACCAGTCGCTACCGTCGATATTGGCAAATGCATTGCGGTCATAGCTGGAATGGGACCACGAGTTGCCGGGCAGGTTTTCACCACCACGCCATCCTGCCAGTTCGCAGAGATAGTTGTAGTTATCAGCATCAAGATCGTTTGTACCAACAACAGTACCGTTGCCGAAACCTTCCTGCAGACGGCGCAAGCCACCGACATGGATTGGCACGACAGCCCAGTTGTTCGTACCGGTGCCCTGATACAGCACACCACCGCCATCAACCCACTCCTCGAAGCGGGCGCGGTTGTTGTTCCATTCGTTATTGAACTGGTCGGACTGATACTCACGAATCCAGATCACTTCGTAGTCATCAAGTGGTGCGTTCCGGAATGAGCCGCTGTTGTACTGCCTGATCTGAACGCCTTCCTCCTGGAAGATGTTTTCCATGCCATCATGCCAGCCACCACCATCTTTGAACATGGCGAAGCGCGATTCGGGTGGGTCACGGCGCGGACCAGCAGCACTGCCGTTAACGCTGCGCAGATTGCGGTTTGCGCCGTCACGCTCTTGCTCAACCTCTTCGACAACAATCTCCCAATCGAGATCGTCGCCACCCTGACCGGCATCGTTACTGATGACAAGTTCACGCTCGACAGGGTCATCACCAACCTCAAGACCAACACGAATCCAGCCGTCATTGGCTGGCTCGGTCGAAATGTCGGGTGGGGTCTGACCTACGCCTACGAGATCGAACCAGAATTGCCCGGCTTCATCGCCTTCTCCGACATTCATGGCGTTCGAGAAGAAAGTAATCGTACCTTCACGGTCGTCGATATCAGTCGGGTGGAAGAGAAGGTTAACAACCGCTTCGTCGTCAGGGTTGATCGAGAGTCCGTCGTCAGCATCTGTAGTAAACTCATCAGCATTCGATGAGGTTATCCGTTCGATTACCAGATCTTCTGTTCCAGTGTTGGAAATCGTCACCGAAATAGCTCGCGTTCCACCGACATAAGTCGATTCAAACGAAAGCTCGTCTGGAGCATCGATCATCGGCATGGCAATCGGGTCGGTCTCAACGGCCGGGGCTCCGGTGACGTTGATCAGGACATTGACTGCGACATCCCAGTGCGACGGGTCGTTCGAGAGGAAGTGAATGTTACCTTCGTAGATGCCACCGTTCAGGTCGGTTGCGTTCAGCGTGACAACGACATCGACATCGCTACCGGCTGCAACTTCACCCAATTCCGGCTCCCATCTGACCCAGTACAATTCTTCGACGCCGTCGTCAACAATCTGGTACTGTGGTGAGTTGTAGCGACCGATCCAGAGGTTATCACCATCGTGACCGATACCGTCCCATTCCTGATCGCCGTTGTTACCAAACTGTTGTACCGTTCGCGTAACCTCCCAGTTGTCAGTATCGACCTCAACCTGCCATGCGCGTCCCGGAGTGTTGATCCAGAGCTGGCCTTCGGGATGCTTATCGACCCAGCAGAGGCTACGCTGCCACTGACCACCGGTGTACTGCTGGTAGTTGCCACGACGAATGGTTGCGATACGTTCTTCATCGGTATTGTAAACATGGATGTCGCGGTCATTATTGCCATCACCAACGATGATGACTTCAAGGTCGGGGCTTGTTGCTACTGAAGTCGGAATGATTCCGGGGGTGTTAAAATTACCGAGGTTGTTACCTTCGACATCCCAACGGAAGAGGAACGCATTCCCTCCTGTCCAACCAATCACATAGGAAATACCGTCCATCCATGCTGCACCCATCGGATTGTTGGGCGGCTGCCATTCGCGAACAACCTCGTAGTTGTTTGCGGGGTTCACAACAGCCATAAAGTTAGTACTGTAGCAGGTTAGCATCATTAGCTCGTTCTCGGGATCCCATGCCATACCTGCCTTGTATTGCCCTTGTTGGGCACGGTTCCAGGAGAACTGAGCCAGCACCTCGCCGAGGTTGTCACGCTGAGGACCTACTGCACCATCGACACTGCGAAGAGCGCGAGACTCCACGTCGCGATCTGGCTCCTGAACAATTTCAAGCTCGGAACTCCAACGCAGACGAGCTGCGCCAGTGTTGGAGATATTGATTGTCCGCTCGGTAATATCGCCAGTGTTCAAGTCGGCGCCTACTTCCAATGGATCGATCTCCATGATTGGCGAAGCAGAAGTTCGACCTCGTACTGCGATATCGACATCGCCATCCGGATCGTTTGAGGCGATAGTCATCCTTGACTCATGCAGGCCATCTGCGTCGGCGTCAAGAATGAAATCGATAACCATCTCTTCTCCCGGTGCAACCTCAAAGTTGGCAGGATCAGCTGAGAATGTTTGATCATCGCAGGTGATATCATTGACCTCCAGGGTCGCGGTTCCTTCGTTGATAACGGTTACTGGAACGCGGTACGGGCCGCCTGTATAGAGTTGCGGATAGGCGGCATTCCAGTTGATCATGTCAGGGAAGCCAATATCGCCATCCCACTCAACCACGATCATCGGTATGCCCGTAACATGCAGCACTATACGAACAGCTTCGTCGCGATGAGCCGGATCGTTCGACAGGAAGTGAAGGTCGGCGATGTAATCGCCTTCGTTCAGGCTACTGGCGTCGAGTGTCACGTCGATATCCATATCGGAATCGCCTTCAACAGTGCCTTCAGAAGGATCGAAGCTCAGCCAATAAACCTCTGTGATTCCATCATCAACGATCTGGTACTGAGCATGGCCGTAATCACCGATAATGAGGTTATGGCCATCGAAACCGATACCAGTCCATGGCTGCGGATTCTGACGATTCGGGATCTGGAATTGAGCTGATCTGCCGGTTGCCCGCCAGTTGTCGGTATCAATCGCAATTTGATAAATCCCGGCATCCCAACCGTTCAGCCAGAGTTGACCTTCCGGATGCTTATCTACCCAAAGGATACTGAAACAGTCGCGGTTGTCCGCATACTGGCGGTAGTTGTCAACGACAGCAATTTCATTCCCGTTATTCGGATCGGCAACCACCAGGCGACTAACGTCTTGATTGTAGAGATAGAATAGGACTTCCAATTCCTGACTTGCCGCGATGGCACGAACCTGCCGGCCAGCCGTGTTGATGGGATTGAGCCGGTTGCCGTTCAGGTCCCAGCGGAAGATCCTTTCGTTCCACAACTGGATGTCGTAAAATACGCCATTCAGCCAGGCGGCATCCATCGGGTTGCCGTCACCGGGGTTATTCCACTGACGAACAACACGGTAGTTGTCATTAGGGTCAAGGATAGCGAAGATATTGCGATCATAACCCGTTACAAAAAGGAGGTCGTTGTCGAAGTCGTATGCGATACCAGCCTTGTGCTGGTTCTGACCTTCGCCACCTTCCCAGACGAATGAACCCAATTCATCACCGGCGTTGTCTCGCAACGGACCGGCCGTGCCGTCGACTCCACGCAATTGGCGGAAGTCCGCATCTCGCTCAGGCTCTGAGATAATCTCTTTTTCGATGACGAAATTCAACGGAGCGTCGCCATCGTTGCTAACGTTGATTATATGCTCCGACACCTCATCAGTGACGAGACGATCCTCAATCTGGTCAGGATCGATAATCATCACCGGCGGCAAGCTGGCGTCGGCATGCAGGGCAATCTCGAAGTCACCTTCATCCGGGTCATCGGAAGAGATTGTTAGGGTTTGATTGTAGTCACCCGGATCGTTTGCTGCTGCATCGAAGATAACGGTCACCTGACGTGACTGCTCTGGTGCAAGCTCGAATTCGGTTGGATTTGCACGGAAGTATTCGTGATCCGAAGTGATGTCGCTGACATTGAGATTTTCTACGCCGTTGTTGGAGACTTCGATCACCATCTCATACGGGCCACCACTGAAGAGGTCGTCGTAAGCCGCGTTCCAATCGAGGTTATTGGGGAAGCCGTAGTCTTCCGACCACTCCACCATCACATCACTAGCAGGAGTCACATGAACAAGGACGTTGAACGCCTGATCGGGATTGGCTGGATCGTTCGAGAGGAAATGTAAGTCGGCTTCGTAATCACCTTCGATAAGACCGGTTGCATTAAGAGTGATGAAGACGTCGGAATCTGCATTTTGGCCTACTGTGCCTTCGGTAGGATCAAAGCGAATCCAGCGCATTTCGGTCACGCCATCATCATAAATCCGCCACGCCTGCTCGCCCCAGTTACCACCAACCCACATGTTCTCACCGTCGTTCGCCATTTCAATGTGAGGAGCTCCGTTGCTCTCCACTGCGAAATTCTGAACCGGCGCGCAATTCCAGTTTTCATCAACAAAAACCTGCCAGAGACGCCCAGGGGAGTGACCCCAAAGCTGACCGTCAGGATGATCGGTCACCCATTCGATACCATATACGTCGGCATTCTGCCATGCGCCACGAGGGTCGAAGCTGGCGACCTCCTGTTGGTTGTCGACGCTGATGACATGGATACGACGGTCGTTGATGCAATTGATGTAGATGTATCCCTCCTCAAGATCGGAACCCATACCGCCAAGTGCACCGAAGTTGAAGTTGTAGGTTCCGAGGCGCTGTCCGTTTTGGTCAAAGGTAAATACCTGATTACCAGCCCATGGGGATACCCAAAGCTTTTCGCCATCCCAAGCCAGCCCCATCGAGTTGACTCCGTAAGCGATATTCGCCACGATCTGATCGTTTTCGGGGTCAACCGCGATCAGTCGGGCGTTACCGTAGTCACAGCCCCACATCAGCTCGCCATCGAAAGCCATACCGCTATTAGTATTCCAAGGTACGTTGATCCTGCGGATAAGGTCGCCGGCGTTGTCACGGTTTGGGCCTTTTTGACCGTCAACGGAACGAAGGCTGCGGGCATTCTCGTCACGACCGGGTTCGCGAATAATTACGAGATCGGTCTCCCACTGAAGCTCTGCGACACCTTCGTTCGAGATATTGATGACGTGTTCATCAACGGCTCCAGTGAACAAATCTTCGTCGATGAAGCCCGGATCAATCACCATGATTGGTGGTGCGGACGTACGTCCGGTAACCGGAATGTTGATTTCATCTCGTTGCGGGTCGTCGGAGAAGATCGTCATCGTCCCTTCATGCATTCCATCTTCATCAGCGTTCAGAATGAATTGGGTAACGACACTCTCGCCGACTTCAACGACGAAGTTCGAAGGCTCGGCGGTGAAATATTCGTTATCACACGAGATGTCATCGACGTTCAGAACTTCGGTACCTTCGTTCTTAACAGTCACCGGAATACGGTATGGACCGCCAGAGTAGAGTTGGTTGAAGACACCATTAAAGTCAATCACGTTGGGGAACCCTGCAGCTTCACTCCAGACGACTTCAGCAACTGGAGCACCGGTCACTGCGAGGAAGACATTCAGGACAAAGTCGGGCCGAGCCGGATCATTCGAAAGGAAATGCAGATCGGCTTCATAGTCGCCGCCAATAAGACCTGTCGCATCAAGAGTAACGAGGATCTCCTGCTCTTCATTCTGGTCGAGAGTACCTTCATTCGGTTCGTAGCTGAGCCAGCGCATTTCCTTGACGCCGTCATCATAGAGGCGCCATTGTTGTTCGCCCCAACGACCGACATGCCACATGTTCTCGCCGTCGTTGCACATTTCGGCGTGCTGGACGTCGGCTTCGATTGCAAAATTCTGCACTGCCTGACAGTTCCAGTTCTCATCGACGTGAACCTGCCAGAGGCGACCATTGCCACATCCCCAAAGCTGACCATCGGGGTGGGCATCGACCCAATCGATACCGTACACATCGGCACCTTGCCAGGCGTTGCGAGCATCAAAGCTGGCAACTTCCTGATGATTTTCGATATTGATCACATGGATACGGCGATCGTTGATACTGTTGATCATGACACAACCGAGTTCCATGCTGGTACCCATACCGCCAAACGCACCAAAGTTCAGGTTGAACGTCTCGATGTTCTGACCGTCTCGGTTATAGACGAAGATCTGGCTTCCTGCCCATTGGGTTGTCCAGATATTCCCGTTGACAAAAGCCATTGAGAGTGGTCCGCCCGGACCGGCAAAATTCTTCACGACCTGATCGTTGCTCGGATCGACGGCGATAATGCGGTTATTGCCGTAGGAGCTACCCCAGACCAATCCTTCCTCTTCATCGTAACCCATACCACCAAATGTATTGATGCCGACATTGACACGACGAATTAGGTCGCCGGGGTTATCCCTGTTCGGGCCAGCACCGCCATCGACCGTACGCAAGGTACGTGAGCTGCGATCCCGTTCCGGCTCAGCGGTGATTTCGTGCTCAATTATGAAGCGCAACTGAGCGGCTCCATCATTGGATACTGAGAGGATATGCTCACTAATTTCGTCGGTATGAAGAGCGTCTTCAATGAAATCTGGATCAACTACGAGTATCGGCGGCAGACTCGCATTGGCATGCAGGGCGATTTCAAACTCAGGCTCATCCGGATCATCTGAGAAAATGGTCATCATTTGGTTGTAGTTCCCCGGTCTGTTGGCAGGGGCGTTGAACGTTACAACCAATTCTCGTGTTTCTTCCGGATCGAGAACGAAGTTTTCAGGTGCAACTGAGAAGAACTGATGGTCGAAATCAATGCCGTCAACAGCAAGGACGGCGGTACCACCGTTGGATACTTCAATCATCATATCGTAAGGACCACCACTGTAGAAGTCTTCATACGCACGGTTCCAGTCAATGACTTGCGGGAACCCGAAGTCATCTGACCATTCTACCTCTATATCGCTGGCACCGGTGACGTCAAGCTGAATATTGACTACGTGATCGGGGCGGGATGGATCGTTGGAGAGGAAATGCAGGTCGGCTTCATATAAGCCTTCAAACAATCCTGCGCCGTTCAGACCGACGACGATCTCCTGACTACTGCCAGCGCTAAGCTGACCTTCCTGAGGATCCCACATGAACCAGAACATTTCGGTGATGCCGTCGTCCATGATCTCATAGGTTTGCCCGTTGGTGCGACCGATAATGAGGTTGTGACCGTCATGACCGATACCGTCCCATTCGTCTTGACCTCCACCATTGGAGAGGTTTTGGACGGCTGCAGTGACATCCCAGTTATTTGTATCGACGGACAACTGCCACGAGCGCCCGGGGGTGTTCATCCAGAGCTGACCTTCCGGGTGCTTGTCAACCCAGCAGATGCTGCGCTGCCATTGGCCGTTCGTATATTGCTGATAGTTGCCGCGGTCGATGGTTCCGACTCGCTCGCCATCAAGGTCATAGACGAAGATGTCGCGGTTGTTGTTGCCATCACCGACAATAAGTACTTCGAGGTCGGCGCTTGCCGCAACCGAAGTCGGGACGATGCCGGGTGTGTTGAAGTTGCCGAGATTGTTCCCGTTTATGTCCCAACGGAAGAGGAACTGATTCCCGCCATTCCAGCCAACCACATAAAAGGTACCTTCGAGGCAGGCGGCGCCCATCGGGTTATTCGGTGGTTGCCACTCTCTGACAGGCTGATAGCCATTTGCCGGATCGACGATTCCGATGAAGTTTTGACCGTAGCTGGTCAACATCATCATTTCACTTTCGGGATTCCAAGCGATACCCGCCTTGTAGTTTCCTGCGGGAGACCTGTTCCAATTGAATGTTCCAAGCATATCGCCCGGATTATCTCGGCGAGGTCCGGCCGAGCCGTCGATTCCCCGTAGCGAGCGTGCATCCTGATCGCGCTCTGGCTCTGAGATGATTTCAAGCTCACTCTCCCAGATCAAGCGCGCAGCACCTCGATTGGTTACGGTCAAAAACTGCTCCGAACTTCCGCCTGTGAAGAGTTCGTCCTGTATCGAGGCGGGTTCAATATCAATTTCAGGTGGTGCGGCAGTACGGGCTCGGACGGCGATGTCGTATTCCCCATGATGAGGATCATTCGAAATAATCGTCATTGTCCCGAGGTGAAGTCCTGTCTCGTCAGCATTAACGATAAAATCGACTACGGTTTCTTCGTCAGGTGCCACCTCGAAGTTAGAAGGATTGGCAGAGAAGTAATCATTGTCACAGAAAATGTCTTCGACGACTAGGAAATCAGTTCCTTCATTCTTGATCGTGACGGGAATTGTGTAAGGACCGCCACTGAAAAGGGTCGGATAGACACGGTTCCAATTCATGACCGGGAATCCTGCCTGAGCTGGCCATTCGACGACAATCATTGGAGCTGCGGTCACTTGCAGGAAAACATCCAGAACAAGATTAGGACTCGCAGGATCGTTGGAGAGAAAGTGAAGTTCGGCTTCATAATCGCCGCCGAACAACCCGGTAGCATTCAGAGTGACCATTACTTCCATCCATTCGTCACCCTCGAGCGTCCCTTCCTTAGGTTGGTAGGCTAACCAGCGAATTTCAGCAACGCCATCGTCATAGACTCGCCAGGCTTGTTCGCCCCAGTTTCCTCCTACCCACATGTTCTCGCCATCGTTTGCCATTTCGATGTGCGGAGCACCGTTGCTCTCAACTGCGAAGTTTTGGACGGGAACACAGTTCCAGTCCTCATCGACATAGACCTCCCAGAGCCTTCCTGATGAGTGACCCCAGAGCTGCCCATCTTTATGATCTGCTACCCATTCGATACCGTAAACGTCGGCACCTTGCCAGGCGTTGCGCGGATCGAAGCTGGCGACTTCCTGTTGGTTGTCGATACGGATAACATGGATGCGGCGGTCATTGATGCTATTGATATAGACATAACCATCATCGAGGTCAGATCCCATACCACCCAATGCACCAAAGTTGAAATTGTACGTTCCGAGCCGCTGTCCATTACGGTCATAGGTGAAAACCTGATTTCCTGCCCAGGGCGAAGCCCAGAGTTTCTCACCGTCCCATGCCAGCGACATCGAATTGACGCCATAAGCGATGTTTGCAACCACCTGATCATTTGACGGGTCAACGGCGATGAGTCGTGCGTTACCGTAATCACAGCCCCACATCAACTCACCGTCCCAAGCCATACCACCGAAAGTGTTCCACGGGACGTTGATTCTTCGGATAAGGTCCCCGGCGTTGTCGCGTGAAGGGCCAGAACTGCCGTCCACACCACGCAATGAGCGACCACCAGCGTCACGCTCAGGCTCAGAAATAATCTCATGCTCGATCTCGAAGCGCAGTTGTGCTGATCCTGCGTTGGAAACAGTAAGTAAATGTTCGGCAATCTCGCCGGTTGTCAGATCATCTCGAATTTCTTCGGGATCAACTACGAGTGTTGGCGGGAGGGTAGCATTCGCATGAAGTGCGACATCTGCTCGACCTTCATCCGGGTCGTTTGTGAAGATGCGCATGACCTGATTGTAGTCGCCAGGTTCATCTGCAGGAGCATTAAACGTCACCGTCAATTCACGAGAATCGCCGGGCTGGAGCCAAAATTCGTCTTGGTCGACAGAGAAGAATTCCAGGTCGAAATCGATTCCTTCGACATTCAGATCAGCGGTTCCCTCGTTGGTCACCTTGATGGTCATATTGTAAGGACCACCGCTATAGAAGTCCTCGTAGGCTGCGTTCCAATCTAGGACATCGGGATACCCGAAGTCCCCGGGCCATTCAAGAGTTATATCAGCGGCACCAGTGATGTCCAGAAATACATCAACTACCAGATCGGAGTTGGCTGGGTCGTTGGAGAGGAAATGGAGTTTTGCGACGTACTCGCCCTCTAATAAATCAGTGGCGTTCAAAGTGACAAAGATGTCGGTATTCGAGCCTCCCGCAAGGGTTCCTTCTTTGGGTTCGTAGCCTATCCAGTAAGTCTCAACAATGCCATCATCGACAATCTGGTATTGCGGATGACCATACTGACCAAGGATCAAGTTATGCCCGTCCCAACCCATACCGTCCCAAGGCTGCAAGTTCTGTCGGTTCGGGAACTGGAATTGCTGGACACGACGAACAGCCTGCCAGTTGTCAGTGTTGACCTCAATCTGATGAGGCCCCGCATCCCAACCACTCGCCCAAAGCTGTCCCTC
>CAMBDS010000006.1 GCA_945865405.1 Caldithrix abyssi DSM 13497 | reverse complement strand
AAATTTCAGAGGAGGAGTGCTAGTCTTGCTTCCACTTGGCGTTGAAGCGTTTGTTCCAAACTCTTTACTACTTGAAAAAGACTATCGCAAAGTAAAATCCCGACTGAAAGAGGGAGATCGACTTAACCTGTGTGTCACAGAGTTTAGCAAGAAAAAACAGAAAATTATCCTCAAACTTGTCGCGCCAGTTCCTAACTCCTAATTATTAATTCTTAATTACACCAATGCCTCAACCACTAATCGCCATCGACGGTCCCGCCGGGGCCGGAAAATCATCCACCGCCCGTCAGGTTGCCTGGCGGCTTGGACTGCCATACCTCGACACCGGTGCGCTCTACCGCGCCGCCGCATATGCCGCTCTGAAACAGCGCGTTGACCTGAAGGACTCTGCCGCTATCGCAAAAGTAGTCGATAAAGCCGTCATCACCTTTGCTCAGGCCGAGCGTGGTGTCAAGGTCTGGGTCGATGGAATCGACGTCACAAGCGACATCCGTCAACCAGACGTCAACCTTGCCGTCTCGCCAGTCTGCGAAGTCTCTGAAGTCCGTCGAAAAATGGTAGCCATGCAACGCAACTGGGCCGCCCGGGGTTTCGGGGTAATAGAAGGCCGAGATATCGGGACGACTGTTTGTCCGAACGCAGGCCTGAAGGTTTTTATGACCGCCCGCCCTGAAATCCGTGCTTTACGACGTGGCAAGGAGCTCGGTATCGATCAGTCACCGGAGTCGTTAGCCAAATTGACAGCCGAAATAGCCGAGCGTGACCGCCGCGACACCGAGCGCGACGACTCACCACTCAAACCTGCCGCCGAGGCTATCATTCTCGACACTTCAGACATGTTGTTCGCCGACCAGGTTAACAATATCGTTCGCGTGGCTTCGGAACGCTTCGGGACACGCCTCTACTCCGGCTCGACCAGACCTTAGAAGCTTCGACGTTCCGCTGGCAAACACTCTCCTCTGCCAGCACCAAGCATCAGCATTTGGGACTTTCCTCTATTCCTCTCACGCCGTTTGGAGGGCGGACTTTCAGTCCGCTCTTTCTTAAATGGAGTCCTGAAGCTTGCTTCAGCACGCGCCCTCTTCTGGAGGGCGGACTTTCAGTCCGCTCTACTTTATCATCCCTCGAGGGCGGGTTTCAACCCGCCCTTCTTCGATTAAAGCCGATACACTTAACTCGATATTAAACTCGATTCTTTTTATTATTACCGATAATAAACAACATAATACTTGCATTCTTGGCATTAATTTCGTATATTAGCAACTGTAAAAAGTTATTTCCCTCAACAATCGATCCAGACTGTGAAGTTGGTGAAGATAGAATTTTCAAAATATCGCTGTAAACCCCAATCAGTAAGACGCGGTGACGATTGTGAAGATGTGACGATAATTTTGAATGCTCTTGAAAAGTCCTTTTAATTTCAATCCTTACGTTATTATGCTGAATTTCAACCATCGATCCAATCGAAAGTTCTCATTGCTCGTAGATATTAACAAACAAGCACCGGTGCAGAACCGGTAACAATAAGTTAAAGTTAGGTTTATAAGTATGATCCGTAAAATGGGAACTATTTTCTCAATGCTCCTACTCTTGGGAGTAGAAATTGCACAGGCAGAGACCTCATGGACATTCCATCTCGATGGTACTCAAGCCGCCGGTGGAGCAGGTACGGGTTCGGAGGCGACCGGTACATTTGTCTTCGTCTTCCATGACGAAACCAGTACCATTAACATCTACGGCGAACACAACGTCGCAAACGTGACAGCCGCTCATATTCACGCCGGTGCTCGAGGCGAAGAAGGCGGCGTAGTCCTAGGCTTTGCAAGCCCTTCCAGCCCCATCAACGCCGAATGGCAAATTACCGAAGCGCAGTTGGCGGTATTGAATGCAGGAAATTATTATGTGAATGTTCATTCCCAGGCATTCCCTTCCGGTGAAATTCGCGGCCAGGTGGAGAAAACAGCATCCGATCTGTACGATGCGATCACATTCTCGGTCTACGTGCAGCCATGGCAGAGCGGCATTGAAGGCATAACCGCAGGAATACCACTCGGTATGTACACTGTTATGTTGGGTATGGGAAGGGACGTTATCACAGTTGAATGGAACCAATTTGTCCAAGGCGCAACCGCGGCGCATATTCATCGCGGTGCGGTCGGTGAGAACGGACCGGTAGTCTTCGGTCTCTCCGCTGAAGCAGAAGGTTCCAAGACCTGGTTTCCAACTCCGGATGATGTCAGCGATCTTGTGGCAGGCAGGCTCTATGTGAACGTTCACACTGAGGCTTTCCCTGGAGGCTTCGCCCGCGGCCAGATCATCCAGAATTTCTACGATTATGCTCCCAACAATATGCTTGACTTTGATCTGACTGGAGCACAGGCGAACGGCGGTCAGGGAACCGGTTCTGAGGCAACCGGTCGCATTGTCTGCTTCGTGAATGAAATGGGCAACACCATGACGATATATGGCACCCACAACGTTGAGGGAGCTACCGCTGCCCATGTACACCGTGGCGCACCAAACGAAAACGGCCCGGTCGTTTTCGGATTCACAAGTGGCACCAGCCCGATCAACACACGCTGGATAATGTCTTCCCGTGACATCGACGATCTCGAAGCAGGTAATCTCTATATCAATGTTCACTCCGCTGCTTTCCCCGGTGGTGAAATCCGTGGGAAATTGGAGAACGTTCATGGGGGCGAAGAGAACGACGCATTTTCTGTCGAAGTCGAGCTGAGTGGCGCTCAGGAAAATGCCGGCCAAGGAGTCCAAACTTTTGCATCAGGCTTAGGTATCCTTGTCGTCAGAAATGACGATTATCCCTTTGTCTATTTCGCCGGAAGCCACACCGCAGCCTTCCCGACCGCATCCCACATTCATCGTGGCCATGCTGACGAAAACGGCGGCGTCATGTTCGCACTGAACTTGAACTTGACCTCTATTGACGGTATGATGTTCCCCGGCGAAGGAGTCGTGGACGACTTTCTGCATGAGAACACTTACGTCAATGTCCATACTACGACTTTCCCTGCTGGCGAGGTTCGCGGCAACATCGTCATCGATGAAAATGGTGTTGGCGAATCGGTAGATACTCCGCTTCCCGCGAAGTATGACCTTTCCGCCTCCTATCCCAACCCTTTCAACAGCTCTGCAAGATTGGTTGCCCAACTCCCCTCATCTGGTCGGGTTGAGCTTTCCATCTTCGATCTTGCAGGACGCGAAGTTGCCCGGTTGGTCGATGGCGAGCTTTCCGCAGGCGCTCATGAATTTGTCTGGGAGGCTGGTGCTCTTTCAGCCGGTACTTACATCGCAAAAATGAATGCTGGCGGCGTCACCAACACCACTAAGCTGGTTCTCGTCAGATAATCGCTTTCGATCTGGTAGATTTACCTAAAACGGGGGAGGAATTATAATCCTCCCCCGACCTTTTTTAGATTAACCTGCAAACATTTGATATTCACTTTCCAGAACCATTGACTCAACCGCAATGGTATATTAATATGAAGTGCTGAAGGTTTCTCGCAAGAAGTCTTAAGGCGTAAAAAAAATTATCGGGACGCCATTTTCTTTGAATGGCGCCGGCGAAGTATCTCAAACTATCTTGGAATAACTGAGGTCGTTGTGAAGGAAGCACACCCCGAAAAAATTCGTAATATCGCCCTGATCTCGCATCAAGGCGCCGGAAAAACAACTCTTTCCGAATCGATGCTACACCGCATGGGAGTCATTACAAGAATGGGTTCCATCGAAGAAGGCAACACGCAGAGTGATTATCACCACGATGAAATCACACGAAAAATATCGATTACGACGACACTTCTCGTTGGCCAGCATAACGGTAATAAGCTAAATATACTTGACACACCGGGCTTTACAGACTTTCAAGGCGATGTGATAAGTGCCGTCCGAGCGGCCGATTGTGCCTGTTTATTGATTAATGCAACATCCGGAATTGAGGTTGGAACAGAGTTGGTTTGGGGGATTGCAGCTGAGATAAAACTACCGAGATTCTTTTACGTCAATCATCTCGATAAAGAGCACGTCAATTTCGACAAGGTTGTCGGGCGGTTGTTGGAAGAGTTCAGCGGCGCAGTTGTGACGCAATTCCCGGTCAATCCCGGTTCAGATGCGTTCAATCAGATTGTCGATCTGATCTCTATGAAGCTTGTCACATTCAATACCGACGGCACCGAAAAATCACGATCAGATATTCCTGCTGAGTTGAAAAGCAAATCAGACGAATTGCGTCTGAAGTTGATCGAACGTTCTGCCGAGGCGGATGATGCTCTCGTGGAAAAATTCTTTGAGGAGGATATGCTTTCTCAAGAAGACATGCTCGCCGGTATGAAAAAAGGTCTGCTTGAAGGGACATTGAACCCAATTCTCTGTGGCGCTGCGAAAAAGCAGATAGGAACCTCGCTACTTCTCGATTTCATCTCAATAGTGGCTCCTTCGCCTGTCGATGTGCCTCACGCTATTGCAACAATCGAAGGCACTGACAAAGCAATTACACTCCCATGCAATCCCAATGGAGTCCTCGCGGCACTTGTCTTCAAGACCATTTCCGAACACCACGTCGGTGACCTTTCTTTCTTCCGGGTCTTTTCCGGCTTCATTGCTGCAGGATCGGACGCGCACAATTCAAAGCGTCGTTCCTCCGAAAAAATAGGCCAGATGTTCACCGTCTCATCAAAAACCCGCAAAGCCGCAGAAGAGGTAACAGCGGGTGACATAGGTGCTTTGGTGAAATTGCGTGACACACATTCAGGCGATACGCTGACTGCTCAGAAAGACGGTGTAGTGCTTCCCTCGATCCACTATCCCGATCCAGTCACAAGGACGGCAATGGTCCCGCGTCATCGTGGCGAAGAGGAGAAGATTGCTCATGGATTGCATATCCTGACCGAAGAAGACCCGACGATCAAATTCCATTATGACGGCGAGCTGGCTCAGTTGATCGTCGAGGCACAGGGCGAGCTACATCTTAACAGCATGATCGACAAGCTGAAGGAACGGTTCGGCGTGGAGGTCGATCAGGTCGAGCCTCACATTCCTTATCGTGAAGCAATCAGGGGGCATGCTGAAGGTCAGGGTAAGTATAAGAAACAGTCCGGTGGTCGAGGCCAGTTTGGCGACTGCTGGTTGAAAATCGAGTCGATCTCTCGAGATCACGAGTTTGAATTTGTCGATGCAATTGTCGGCGGTGTTATCCCCGGTAAGTTCATCCCCGCCATCGAGAAAGGCGTCCGCGCCGCCATGGTTGACGGCGTTATCGCCGGCTTTACGGTCGTCGGCGTTCGTTGTACAGTCTATGACGGGTCTTTCCATACAGTGGACTCTTCTGAGAATTCCTTCAAGATTGCCGCCTCGATGGGCTTCAAAAAAATCTTCCGCGAAGCCAAGCCTGTCGTCCTTGAGCCGATTTACAACCTCGAAGTCCGCGTTCCCGAGGAATTTATGGGTGATGTCATGGGTGACATCTCTTCAAAGCGAGGCAAAATCAGCGGCATGGATCGCGAGGGGCGATTTCAGGTCATCAAGGCGAAAATTCCACTCGCCGAGTTGCACAAATACTCGAGCACTCTCCGCTCTATCTCTGGTGGACGAGGCAATCATAAACAGTCGTTCTCACACTACGAGGAGACTCCTGGTGACATTCAAGCGAAGCTGATGGCCGCTTACGAAGAGCGACGTGCCAAAGGTGGAGCAGTGGAGGAGGAATAATCTGGAGCGACTCTGGGCGCCTTGGAGAATTAAGTATATTGAGTCAGCTTTGAAACCGTCAAGCGATTGTTTTCTCTGCGATGCAGTCGGAGCCGGGATGAGTTCCGATTCGTTGAAACTCTATGAGGATGAGTTCACTATGCTGATAATGAACAAATTCCCTTATAACAACGGTCATGTCCTGATCGCGCCTCGAAAACATATCAGCGATATTTCACTGCTAATGGCTGACGAAGGCGTAGCCCTCTTTGCCACATTGCAGAAGGCGACCGGCTGGCTGAAGGCGGCTTATGAGCCTCACGGATTCAATGTCGGTATGAACTTGGGGCGTGTCGCTGGTGCCGGGTTACCGGACCACCTTCATATTCACATCGTTCCTCGCTGGAGTGGTGACGCCAACTTCATGCCCGTTGTCGGTGGGGTGAAGGTGATGTCGGAAAGCCTTGAGGCAGGCTGGGAGCGGATCAGAGCAGCGATTGGTAAATCAGAAAACTGAAATAAATTCTTACAGGTTGTAACAATTAGCATCAAAATATGAAGGCTCTCGGACTACTGTCGGGCGGCCTCGACTCAACCCTCGCGTTGCGACTGATCCACGATCAAGGTATCGAAGTGACAGCTCTGAACTTCCACACCGGATTCTGCTTCAGCGATACAAGGAGGGCGACGCGACGACCGGACAACTCTCCTGAAGACGAGGAAACTCCCGAAACTGGCGGCCCATCTGACGCATTGACCGCCGCGGCGAAGCTCGGAATACCGATAGAGGTGATCGACATTTCTAAGGGTTATCTCGAAGTCCTCCACCATCCGTCCTACGGCTATGGCAAGAACGTCAATCCCTGTGTCGATTGCCGAATTCACATGTTCAAGCAAGCACGGGAATTGATGCAGGAAATTGGTGCTGAGTTCATTTTCACTGGTGAAGTTCTCGGCCAACGCCCCAAATCTCAACACCTTCAGGCGCTGCATTTGATCGCAGATCAATCAGGACTTACAGAAAGGCTCTTGAGGCCGTTATCAGCACTTCTTCTCCCTCCCACACTCCCGGAGCGCGAAGGCTGGATTGATAGGTCTAAATTGATGGGTTTTCACGGCAGAACCCGCAAACCGCAGATTGCATTGGCGGGGGAACTTGGAATTGGTAGCTACCCACAGCCGGCAGGTGGCTGTTGCTTTCTGACAGATCCTCAATATGGTCGAAAAGTGAGGGATATGTGGGAGCATGGTGTGAAAGAGGAGATGGAGTGGGAGGATTATTTATTACTTAAAGTTGGACGTCACGTTAGATTAAGTGATAATTCCAAAGTTGTCGTTGGTCGTGACGAGGGTGAAAACCTGTTCATTGAGCAGTTTCCCGGCGAGCAGATTCACCTTGAAGTAGAAGAATTTCCAGGACCAATTGCCATATTTGTTGGTGACGCTTCTGGTGAAATGCTAACCAAAGCTGCCCGGGTTGTCGGCCGATACTCTGACGGGCGCGATAAGGGAGTCGATCTGACCGTCACTGTTAAAAGCAAGCAGACAGTCAGGACAATAGTTGTGAAGCCTTTTACTTCTGAAGAGGTTCAAAATTGGGTGATCAGTTAGATCGTTTGAGTCGGGACAAGATGATTTTCAACCCAAACGCCCGGACAAAATTGGTTGAAACCCTCTCTGTCGCCAGCCCTGAGAATGTCGCACGGGTGATCGTCAAGGCGCTTGAAATACAGATTGTCACGGAAGAATATTGTCGTTCACTTGGCTTTGAATTTACTCCGGAAGACCTGGCACAATTTCACAAAGAGAATGCGGTAGATATCGAAGAACAGCTTGAGCGAGAAATAGGTGGATTTGTCGGAGGGATTGTTTCGCAAGAAGGTTGAGAATAACAAAAGTGTTAAAGAATGTATAAATTGTTGCTCCACATCTGTTGTGCACCTGACGCTACCGTCGCGATTGAGCGACTGCGCGAACGGTTCGATGTACTCGGATTTTTTTACAATCCAAATATTGAACCAAATAAAGAATACGCACTTCGGGAAAGTGAAGTCCAACGCCTCTCAGGATTGCAGAAGTTCAATCATGTCGAAGAAAAGCCGCGGCACGATGAGTGGTTTGACATTTGCTCCCAATTTGCTTCAGAACCAGAACGCGGCGAACGTTGCCGCAGATGCATCTCGCACCGCCTTAAGATTACGGCTCTCCGTACGGCAGAGCTTGGCATAACACACTTCGCAACTACCCTCACAACTTCCCCTCATAAAGACGTTGACTTCATTCATGAAACCGGTAGCACATTAGCTCGCGAGAACGGCCTGATCTATCTTCCGGAAACTTTCCGCGCGCGGGACGGCTTTCGTCGAAGCCTTGAACTTTGCAAAGAGTACAATCTCTACCGCCAAAACTATTGTGGCTGTCGATGGAGCAGGAAAACGGAAGATACTTTTGCACATGAGACACCTGAAATCATAACCACCCCAGCATGAATACCCAACCGATTATTCTTGACGGCAGACCAGCACCACTTTCGCAAGCTGTAGAAGATGCTGTTCGTGCTGGAAAAGATATTGACGTACAGTTCAGATCGGGCTTAATCGATACTGACCGTCGTGATGACTTCTTTGCGGATGCTCTGAACCAGGTAGCCAAAGTGTTGGGGTTTCCCGGGAGTGATGGGTTGGTCTTTACTTCATCCGGCTCTGAGGCGATCAACATGGCGATCAAGGGTTTGGCGTGGGGAGCGGAAAAGAACCGAACGGAGGTCGTCGTCGCGGAAGGTGATCCGGAGGGGTTCCTTGAATCGGCTCTCTGGTGCGAACAATTCGGATTCAAAAAAGTCACTTTGCCACTTGCCGTCGATGGGGGAATTGACTACAAAGCGGCAACGAAATTGGTCGGTTTCAAAACGGCGGTGGTTGCGATTTCGTCCGTGACGCCGGAGGTTGCAGTTGTACGTGATCTTGAAAAACTGAGTGAAATTTGCCGAAGTTTTAACACCCCGCTCGCCCTCTCGCTCGATCTTGAACTGCCAATTCGATTCCCCCTCCAGGCTCTGAAATGGGGGGACGTTATTACACTTGACGGCGAAGCGATTGGCGGCCCGGCAGGAAGCGGTCTCTTTACTTTGCGTCCAAATGTCCAATTTGCGCCCCTTATTTCCGGTGGAGCTACTCAGAGCGGACGACGGGGTGGAGGCTTTCCTTTGGGGCTTGCAATGGGGTTTGCTGCGGCTCTGGAGGCATCCACTGCCAGCCCAAGGCGGATGGCAATGTTTTCCAGTCTCCGGGACGCGGCTTGGCAATTTATCATCGATCAAATCCCATGGGTAATCTTCCCGAAGGTTGCCGAATCGCTGCCAATCGGGCTCTCGTTTATTGTCCCGGGTGTCGAAGGTGAAGCGGTCGTGATGCTCTGCGCACAAGAAAAAGTCTTTATCTCGACGGGGTCGGCCTGTTCGAAGAGGGCGGGGAAGGCTTCCGCCGTGTTGACCGCCATCGGGTTTACGGCTGAGGAGGCTTCCGGCGCGATTCACCTGACTTTCAGGTCGGGGCAAACTGTTGACGAAATAAGACGCGGAATCGAAGTCATCGGCTTAGCGGTGGGAAAACTGCGAAAAATCGGAAGTATTGATAATTAAACAGTTAATGAGAGCGCCCCAATTTATCGTCACATCGTCACAATCGTCACATGGCTTATCGGACAGAAGAATCGGGGAATATTTTAAAATATTTATCTTCACCAACTTCACAGATTTTCGATTCAGGTTGAAAGTTTAAGGGTTAATGGACTATATTCGATATTGACGTTAATATGCGAAATAAATTGGCAAAATGCAAGCGATATTGCCATAATATGAGGGTATTGTTGCAAATATCGGTAATATTGCTGGTAATATTGGGAGGGGGTGAGGGGTTCGCCCAGCCTGATACACTATGGACTCGCTCCTACAGAGTTGGGCCTACTTCATTTTGCAATCGCCTTATATCAACGCCTGACGGTGGATTTGCTTTAGGCATCCAGTCTGATAACAACAGCAACGCTGATTGGGGACTGGTTAAGGTTGACTCAACGGGCAGAAGGCAGTGGTCGAGGATTTACCACTCCGAGGATACTCTCGGAACTCTTGACGATGTCTTCGAAGGTTTGGCTGTTGCACCTGATGGCAGTTATTACATCACAGGAAGATGGAATAACAACCGGGCTCAATTGATGCGAGTCGATTCGATAGGCCGAGAGATTTGGTCGAACAACTACGAGATTCGAGACGACGATGAGTTCCTACATGTGTGCGTGGCACAAGATGGGAATCCAGTATGCGCGGGAACCACGGTTTTGGACTGTAATCTGGTCAAGATCAGTAGCGACGGCGATGTTTTGTGGCATCATGCCTACGGAGGACGCGGGACAGATTTGTTTCTCAGGGTGATTTCGACACGCGATGGGGGTTTTCTCGCCGTCGGTTGGACGACGTCATTTGGCGGGATGAAAGCCTATGCAGTGAAAACAGACAGAGACGGTAATCAGGAGTGGGCACGGACGTTTAACGAGAATCGTGAAGGTCATGTCTTTATCTCGGTGGTGGAATCGCCTGAAGGTGGTTACTTGGCGGTTGGCAATGGCGAATTCAATGGTAGCCTCAGACTGTATTGGGTTCGAATGACTGCAGACGGTGATAGTCTTTGGTCCGGGGTTTTGGAACACGAAAATGACGGAGCGGGCTTTTTACTGGATGCCACGTACGCTCCAAATGGTGGATTTCTAATTATTGGCGAAAGCAGAGAGTATGAATACGCGTCCTACCGCCTCGACCGGAATGGTGAGATAATGTGGCGTTTGGATGTCGGTGATTATCCCGATCAGGAGTGGTTCGAGACTGTTCTCACCTTGGATGACGGTAGCTATGCAATTGGCGGACGCAAAGGCAACCCGCCAGTTGATGATCAAGCCTGGCTCGTCCGCACCAAGCCTGATCCCGAATTTAATTCTGTTGTCCTTCTCGATCCAGCTTTTCCGTCGGCTTTTAGAGTAGCTTCCCCATATCCCAATCCGTTCAACAGCACTATTCGATTATCCTATTCTTTGCCAACACCCTCCCAAACCAGCATTCGCATCTACAATCAGTTAGGTCATCAAGTAGCGGTAATTTACGAAGGAAGGGCTCAGCAAGCTGGCCCCTATGCGGTGACTTGGGATGCCTCCGGGCAGACGACGGGGGTTTACTTTTGTAAGGTTGTGGCGGGTGGGAATAGTGCGACGATGAAGGTGGTGTTGGTGAAGTAATAGGACAGCAGAATTAGGGGATTGAGCAGATGGGGGGAGCCGGTTTGAAGGAATAGATTGTTTCACGGCCTTCGGCTCCGACTTTCGTCGGAATGATGAGGTGACAGACAGGAATGTCTGTCGTACTGGAAACACCCCCCCTTCGTCCCCCCCGCAAGCGGTGGGGAAATGAGGAGACAGACAAGAATGTCTGTCCTCCCCCAAATAAGGCGACAGTCAAGAATGTCTGTCGTACTGGATAAGGAAAAATGACCCCCCCTACCCCCCCCTGCAATAGCAGGGGGGGAAATGTACGTCGGACAGGATGTCCGCCGTACAGGGAAGCGGCGGACAGGACAGCAGATTGAATGGATTTAGCAGATTGGGAGAAGCCGGTCTGAAGGAATAGATTGTTTCACGGCCTTCGGCTCCGACTTTCGTCGGAATGATGAGGTGACAGACAGGAATGTCTGTCGTACTGTCAGGTTGAGACAACCTGACCTACGAAGGAGGGAAAACAGGATGTCCACCCCACTGACCTACCGGATTGAGAGACAGGAATGTCTATCCTCCCGAAGAGGGGAGCAACGCCTTGCGCCCCGACTTGTAAAAGCTAAATGAATTTAGTATTTTAAATACAATACTCATGCGATCTGAATACTCAATGGAGCAACCATGCACTTACGACAAGCCTCTCTCATCATCATTGCCTCGTCACTGATCACGTTTATCCTTTTAAACGATGCTCATGCCTCAGGACGCGTTATGCCAGCTCCAACCGAAGCACCCAGAACGCTCCGGAGTGTTGAAAGCACGTCGCCCTCAATCCTGCAACGACTTCTTCCAGAAAAACAAACGACAGTTTTGCCAAAGCGTGATGACGCAGATGACGAACTCGCCTATTACGACGAGGCGAGACTCGCTTATTTCATGACACTTCCGAATGATTATGGGGACCAAAATTATTTCACAAGATTTACTCCTGACGAGGGACCGTATCGTATTGTAGGTTTAAAAATGGTTCTGCATGATCTGTTTGGAGAAGCGGGACATCCCGATATGCGAATATCTATTCACCAAAGTGATGGCGATTATCCGGGTAGAGAGATTGAGTCGATTGTAATTCCGACAGATGATTTAGTTCTGAGTGAAGATGGTCATTGGCTAAAGAACGAATTCATATTTGAGGATTATGGCCAGGAGCCGATATTGTTCGAAGAAGCCGACGATTTTCATATTGTGATCAACGTTGCTCAGAATAATGATACCGACACTTTGGCGCCTGTTTTGGATGAAGGTCGAGAAGATATCGATAGAAGTGGAATGATGGATGGCTTCAGCGACGAATGGGTCTTAATGATAGATTTACAAGGAATTGAACGTTCGCTCAACTTTGCAATGACGGCAATTGTCGAGTATGGTGATGCACGAGTGACACAAACCATTTCACTCCGCGAAGGTTGGAATACGATTTCACTACGGCTATCTCCTGCTGATGTTGAATGGGTGGAAGAATTGGGCCCCGATGTATGGGGGATGATCGAGCAGTTTGGGCTCGAGGGTGGAGGAAATCATGTGATAATGTTGAAGGATCATCGCGGGCGGTTCTGCGCTCCGGCCAACGGTATCCTGGAGATACCTTACTGGGATCTGTCTGAAGCATATATGATCAAAGTTGATTCTCCTGTCGATGGTGAATGGAGTGGCGCTCCGATCGAGGCCGTCAATCCAATTCCGCTAACAGCAGGTTGGAATATGGTTCCCTACTATCCTGAGTACGAATTTACAGCCAGCGCTCCTGATTTTCCAGTTGTCGTTTCGATAATCGATAATTTGATTGTCGCCAAGAACGATGAGGGGAATTTTATTCTTCCAGAGCTCGCGTTTTCTAATATGCCAGATTGGAAGCCCGGCGAAGGCTATCATATAAAAGTGATCGAAGAATGCATGCTACGGTATCCGGCACTTGAGGATCGGTTGCAATCTACACCACCTACCCAAATCCGTTCGCCACACCACTGGGTTATTGGAAGCAACAGATCCGGCAATATGTCAGTATTAATAAATTCGTTATCGAACATTGTGATGGAAGATGGAGCCGAGATTGGTGCTTTCGATTCGAATGGGGAGCTTGTAGGAGCGGGTGTTGTGATCAACGGCAGGTGCGGGTTGGCTATCTGGGGGGATGACCCGGCAACAGATGCTAAAGACGGGCTATACGCAGGTGAAGTACCTCAATTCAGGCTCTCGCAACCGGGTGAAGATGAAGAGCGCTTATTGACTCTGACTATGGGTGAGGAAAGCAGTTCATTATCGTATGCAAAAGACCGGGTTATTGTCAGCGATGCAACAGTGAAAAAATCGTTGCCGGAAATCTACGCGCTTATTAATGTCCACCCCAATCCGTTCAATAGTTCGGCAAATGTTGAGTATGTAGTAGCTTCGGCGGGGAAAGTTTCAGTATTAATCTACGATACGAATGGTAAGGTTGTTGCAAATCTCTTCGAAGGGTTTAAGTCGATAGGATCAAATTCAGCACTGATCAATGGAGACGGAATGGCGGCGGGGCTCTATTTCCTGAAGGTGACAGCAGGAAGGGAGACTGCTATGGAGAGGATTGTGTTGCTGAAATAGACCGAGTAGAATGCTTGCCCTCGGGAGAAGCCATGTCGAAGATTCGGCATGGCTTCTTAGCATTATGTTGCGTTCTAAGAAGTGCCTAAATTATTCCTTCTGGAAGGAGCTTGAAATTTACTTGCAACAGGGGCTGGTTTGGAGTTAAAATAATAGGTTATAATCAAATTCAATTATTTCGCAGTTTCAAGATAAATGGCTAAAAACCAACGAACAATAAAGCAGGCTGGCACGATTTCGGGTGTCGGACTGCATACCGGTAACGAGTGCAAGCTGACTTTTGTGCCGGCTCCGGCAAATTACGGCTACAAATTCGTCAGGACAGATGTCGAATCGTCGCCTGAGATTCCGGCATTGTTGGAGAATGTCGTCGATGTGATGCGGGGGACGACGATAGGAATCGGCGATGCGAGAGTTCACACCGTTGAACATGTCCTTTCGGCGATGGCGGGGCTGGGGATCGACAATGTCCGGGTCGAGCTTACGGCTGACGAACCGCCGGTCATGGATGGATCGTCGAAGCCTTTCGTAGATATCCTGATGGCTTGTGGCATAGAGGATCAGGTTGAGACCAAGCAGGTTCTGGTCATCAACGAGGTGATCGCCTATCGGGACGAGGCGAAAAAAATCGACATCGTTGTGATGCCGTCGGACAGGTTTCGGGTGACTTACCTGATCGATTACGACTATCCGGGGATTGGGACGCAATACACTTCGATGTATAGTCTTGAAGATGAATATGTTACGGAGTTTTCCTCAGCACGGACATTTTGCTTGCTCTCCGAATTGCAACACCTGCTCAAGGCGGGGCTTATCAAGGGTGGGTCGATTAACACGGCTCTTGTTGTGATTGATCATGTGATGAGCAAGGAAGAGCAGGACAATCTGCGTGATGCGCTGAACTTCAGGGAAGATATTCCGACTTCTACGACGGGGATCCTGGGGAATGTGGAACAACGTTTCCCTAATGAGTTAGTGCGGCACAAGACGCTCGATCTTGTCGGCGATTTGGCATTGTTGGGGATGCCGTTGCAGGCCCATGTGCTTTGTGCGAGGGCGGGACATGGAGCGCACGTCGAGTTGGTGAAGATGCTTCGGAAGGAGTTGACCAAACAGCAGTTGAAGCAAAAGTATCAGGGAACGAAGAAAGAGAACTTCGTATTTGATATTAATGCGATCAAGCGGATATTGCCACACAGGTACCCATTCCTTTTCGTTGACAGGATAGTCGAATTGATACCGGGCGAAAAAGTTGTCGGGCTGAAAAACGTGACGGGGGGCGAACCGTTCTTTGAGGGACATTTTCCGGGTCATCCGATCATGCCGGGGGTTTTGGTAGTCGAGGCTCTGGGGCAGTGTGGGGGAGTGTTGCTCTTGAACACTCAAGCCAAACCGGAGGAGAAGCTGGTCTTTTTCACGGGGATCGACGCTGTGAAGTTCCGGAAGCCGGTTCTGCCGGGTGATCAACTGCGGCTCGAGGTTGAGATGCTTTTTTTTAAGCGCGGGATTTGCAGGATGCGGGGGAGAGCGTTCGTGGGCGATCAATTGGCAGTCGAGGCGGAAATGCAGGCGGCTGTTGTCGATAGAGACCGTTCATGATAAATGGATATTTGATACACATGGATAATTCAAATTTCAATTGATAAGCCTCAAATCCTCATCACGAACGATGATGGGATCAATGCACCCGGAATCTGGGCGCTTGCCGAGGTTGTCAAGGATCTCGGAGATGTCTGGATCGTAGCGCCTGACAGAGAACGATCTGGTGTGAGCAACGCGTTCACGTTGATGACCCCACTTCGATATTTTCACCTGCCACGTGATGGCTTCGAAAATGTCTATGCAGTGACCGGGACACCAGTGGACGCCGCCAAATTTGCCTTGAGAGGATTGATGCCGAGGTTGCCGGATCTGGTTTTATCCGGGATTAACAGGGGGGAGAACACCGGAATTAACCTGCTCTACTCCGGGACTATCGCCGGTGCAATGGAGGGGGCAATCATCGGGATTCCTTCGATTGCGGTCTCTATTGCGTGGTCGAAATATTCGCACAAAGCTTCCGACTATCTGACTGCCGCGGCATTCGCCCGACGACTTGCGGAAAAGGTATTGCGGACGGGACTGCCGTTCGGGACGATGTTGAATGTCAATGTTCCAAACGGAAGTGCCAATGAAATGCTTGGTGTCGCGGTTGTACCACAGGCAGAATCGCATTACCTCGAGACCATCGACAAGCGCAGTGACCCGCGCGGCAACGAGTACTTTTGGATCAGTGGAATAAATAAAATGGTTGACTCAAATAGTGATAGTGACATGAAATCCGTCCGCGAAAAATATATCGCCGTGACGCCAATAGCTGCCCGGCTTACCAATGAGGCGTTTCTGAATGAACTCCGAGGGTGGAATCTTGAATAATCGACGCGAAACCGTGCTGATTCTCGATTTTGGATCGCAATATACCCAGCTTATCGCACGAAGATGTCGCGAAGAAGGCGTTTACAGCCGTGTCGAGTCGTGGGATTGGCCGTTGGCAGATATTAAAAAGCTTGATCCGGTTGGAATCATCCTCTCTGGTGGACCAAATAGCGTGTATGAAGAGGGGGCTCCGGTTCGCTGGGATGACCTCGTCGGTCTGGGAGTGCCCGTACTTGGGATCTGTTACGGCTTGCAAGTGATGATGCTGCGCGAGGGCGGGGTGATCGAGGCGGCTCACTCGCGCGAGTACGGTCGCGCCAAAGTGACGATTCAAGCGGAGTCACGTCTCTTTCACGGCGTCGATGCGGAGCAACCGGTCTGGATGAGCCACGGCGATCATACAACACGGCTTGCAGATGGCTGGAAGCAACTAGCGATCAGCGATTCGGGGATTATCGCAGCCGTTGAAGATGCCAGAAGAAATTTTTACGGCGTGCAATTCCATCCCGAAGTGACCCATACCCCCGCAGGCGACAAAATTCTTCGGAATTTCCTTTACGACATCTGTTGCGCCAAAGGTGGATGGAGCATGCGTTCGTACAGCGACGAGGCTATCGAACAGATTGCACTTAGCCTCGGTGACAACGGCGTTATATGCGCGCTGTCGGGAGGCGTCGATTCATCTGTTGCCGCTACGCTCGTCCACAAAGTCGCTGGTGATCGCTTACGCTGTGTCTTTGTCAACAACGGGGTTCTCCGCAAGAATGAGGCTTCGGAAGTCGAGTCGATTTTTAGACCGAGATTCAAAGACTCGCTGATCACTATCGACGCTTCTGATGATTTCTTCGCTGACCTTGCAGGGATTTCCGATCCTGAACAGAAGCGGAAGAAGATCGGCGGACGATTCATAACAGTGTTCGAGGCGGAGGCGAAACGCTTCAAAGACGCCAAATTCCTCGTTCAAGGCACAATCTATCCTGACGTGATCGAATCATCTTCATCAAAAGGCCCGGCAAAGATAATCAAGTCGCATCACAACGTCGGCGGATTGCCTGAAAAATTGGGGCTGAAGCTGATCGAACCGTTGCGCGACCTTTTTAAGGACGAAGTAAGACAGCTGGGGCGGGAGCTTGGCTTGCCTGAGTCGATGTTGATGCGCCACCCCTTCCCTGGTCCGGGGCTGGCAGTCAGGATCATCGGCGAAGTGACTCGCGATGCCGTGAAAATCTTGCAGGAAGCCGACGCGATCTTTATCGAAGAGCTTCGCGAGGCTGGCTGGTATCCTCACGTTTCCCAGGCATTCGCGGTGCTTTTGCCTGTCAAATCGGTTGGAGTGATGGGGGATAACAGGACTTACGAGCAGGTTATTGCCTTACGTTCGGTTGACACTCGCGACTTTATGACTGCCGATTTCTCACCGCTTCCGCACGACTTGTTAGCGAAAGTATCGTCGCGCATTGCCAATACTGTGCGAGGAGTCAACCGAGTTGTTTACGATGTAACCTCCAAACCACCGGCAACTGTGGAGTGGGAGTAATGTCGAACGGCGGAATCATCTTATTGATGGCATCTCTTTTTATGAGCGGGCACTTCGCAACGACTTTTGCCGCGAAGCCCGATCCGGAACGCGAGACCGCTTTCCAAACTATCACCAAATCATATGAGGTGAAAAACTGGGCGGAGACACTTCTCTTAATCGAGAGGTATCAGACAAAGTATCCGCACTCGGATCGGGAGGCAAGCCTGTTGATGTTAAGCGCGGAATGCAATGTGAAGCTTCGGAGATTGGAAAAGGCTGAGGCGTTAGCATCACAGGTGATACTGCAATTTCCTGAAGTGAATTATGCCGGCAGGGCTAGGCTGACGATAGGCGAGAGCGCTTTACTGGCGGGAGATTGGGAGAAGGCGGAGCTAAATCTTGCCTGGGTCGTCAGTTTTAGCGACGACGTTTCTTCGGTCAATATGGCGAAGGCAAGGCTCGAGGAGTTACGGGCATTCCAGAAGTTGCATGGTGTTGGCATTCTTGAATCTTCGACTACAGAACCTTCTAAAGTCGCACTGATTTTACCAATGTCCGGTGTTTTTGCGAACAATGCCGAGCAGTTTATGACCGGTTTCCGTTACGCCTGGAAATCGACTGGATTGCCTGACCCACAGGTATTCGACAGCGAGGCAGATCCTGTGCGAGCAGTGCGACTCTTTGGCAAGGTCGCCAAAGAATTCAACCCTTGGGTTGTTGTTGGCGGACTATCCATCCCCGAAGCGACCGGATTAGCAGCATTTTCGCAGTCAGCGCAAATCCCATTCCTAACAACTTCCTGTGGCGACGACGGTCTTGCGGCGATCAGTCCCTTCACTATTCAGGGCAGAGCAGATTATGGCGGGTTGGCAGGGCAATTGGGGAGGTTCGCCGCCCTGAACATGGGGTTGAAGAAGCTGGCGATTTTCTACGTCAATAGCGTAAGCGGCAGGCAGATGGTGAAAGAATTTCGTGAACAGGCTGAGTTGAACGGCGCAAGTATTCAAGCAGAAATCACCTTTTATCCCGGCACGATTGACTTTACGAAAAACATGCTCCAGTTGAAGAGCGCCTTTATTCGTCACTCATTTGACGACTCGCTCAATAACGAATTCACGTACCGCGGCCATCTATTCCTTAATGACGCCTTCTATGTGCCCGGAGGAAAAGATTTTGATATTAAGCCGATTCCTGAGATCAACGGCGATGGATTGATGGATAAGAAAAGACTTTCGTCGAAATTCCTCGACTCACTCTGGACAAAAGAACACAGGTCACAACGATGGGCCGTCGAAAGTTCGCACGACTTCGACTCCGCGGCGATAGAGTTGCCCGAATTGGAGGGTATTTTTGTCGTCATTGAACCCGGGACCATCGAAATGATAGCTCCCCAGTTGACTCGCTACCGGTTGAACCGCCAAATATTCGGGAATGAAGTCTGGGATGACCGGGAGACGCTTCGCAAAGTCCAGCGTTACGTCAACGGCATTGTCATGGTCAATCCGCTCGCCCCGAAAAACGATTCTGCAATGACGGGCTTTACTTCGGCAGTGTTCGCACAAGGTGACAAAGCAGTCACCAGCTCGCATTTAGCTGGCGAGAGGGCGGGGAAGATCGTTCATCGGGCAATAGTCAGTGCCAAAGAACGCTCTAAGTTTCGAGACGCAATAACTACTCTCAATGGAGTTGAGACAATTTCCGGCTTAGTCACGTTCGTGAAGGAGGAGCGGGTTGACAGGTCGCAATCGCTCATCATGTACAAAGATGGGAACTTCCTAAGGGTGGGAGAATGATGACAGATTACTTCCAAATCAAAGTCAATTCATGACAATACTTCAGGGAGCTACATTAGGCGTCGTACAAGGGTTGACTGAGTTTTTGCCAATCAGTAGTACTGCTCACCTGCGGATTGCTCCGGCACTGCTCGGTTGGGAAGACCCCGGAGCCGCTTTTACGGCAGTTATTCAACTTGGCACTCTCGTTGCGATATTGCTTTACTTCTGGAAAGACATTGTCAAAATTGTTGTCAGTGTCGTAAACGGATTGATGACCGGTAGGCCTTTGGGAGAGTTCAACGCCCGGCTCGGTTGGATGATTGCTCTCGGTACCGTACCTATTGTGGTGTTGGGAATATTGTTTAAGGATATGATTACGACCAGCTTGCGATCACTTTATGTCATCTCAGCATCGATGATCGTTTTGGCGTTGTTGCTTGCCGCCGCCGAATTAGTCATGAAATTTCGAGTGCGTAGGGGCCAACAACTTAAGAAACTTGAAGACCTCAAGTGGAGCGATGCGATTGTTGTCGGGCTCTCGCAAGCGGTGGCGCTGATTCCCGGCTCATCACGCTCAGGGACGACAATAACCGGCGGGCTCTTTATGGGGCTTGATCGGGCGACTGCAGCGCGATTCTCGTTTCTGCTTTCGCTCCCTTCCGTCTTTGCAGCCGGGCTATTTGAGTTGATCGATGAACATGAGGCGTTGCTCTCCATGGACATCGGCTTGCCAAGCATCATCGTCGCGACATTGGTTTCCGGTATTGTGGGGTACTTGTCCATAGCCTTTCTGCTCGAATATCTTAAAAAACACTCAACATCTCTGTTTATCATTTACCGTCTTGTTGTGGGAGTCGTTCTCCTTATTCTACTGAAGAATGGCCTCCCGGCTCAGTGACATAAAACGCGTCGCCATCATTCATGATTGGCTGACCGGTATGCGAGGCGGCGAGCGCGTCCTTGAGGAACTTCTAAAGCTTTTCCCTCAGGCGGACATCTTTACGCTTGTTTATGACCGGGATCGGGTCAGTCCGCTTATATCGTCCCATCAAGTGTTTGAATCGTCGCTGGTTAAGCTACCCTTTGCACGTAGCCACTTCCGCTCTTGGTTGCCACTATTCCCTTGGGCAATAGAGTCGTTCGAACTCAAAGGTTACCAGCTCGTCCTCTCAAGCAGTCACTGTGTTGCCAAAGGGGCGATTCCACCTCCGGACGCCCTTCACGTCAGCTATGTCCATTCGCCGATGCGGTATGTCTGGGACATGAGGGGGGAGTACCTGAGCGGAACTGACACAACCGAATTCAGACGGGGGATAGCAGGGTTCGCCGCGCACTATTTACGCAATTGGGACGCCTCGTCATCAACTCGCGTTGACCGGTTTATTGCCAATTCGGGGCATGTTCGCAACCGCATCATCAAGTATTATAGGCGCGACGCAGAGGTGATCCATCCGCCTGTAGAAGTCGATAATTTTAAGCCCGGTGAAGGCAAGGGCGGCTATTTCTTAACAGTTTCGGCACTGGTTCCCTATAAACGGATCGATCTGGCGATCTCGGCGTGCGAAAGTTTGGGAAGACCCCTGAAGATCATCGGCGACGGGCCAGAGCATTCGAGGTTAAGGTCTTTTGCCGGAAAGAACACCGAGTTTCTCGGTTCGATAGACTTTAAGGATCTGCAAGGCATTTATGCTGACGCTCTCGCTTTTATTCACCCGGCCGAAGAAGATTTCGGGATTGCGCCTTTGGAAGCGCAGGCGGCTGGAAGACCAGTGATTGCGTATGGGAGAGGCGGAGCACTCGAAACGGTCGTCGCGAGTGGTGAAGCTCCGACAGGCGTCTTCTTTCACCAGCCAACGGTCGAATCCCTATCTAATGTGATCAAAGACTTCAATCCAGCTCTTTTTCGCCCAACCGATGCCCGCGCCAATGCGGAAAAGTTTGCGCCTGCACATTTTAGAGAGAAAATCTCGTACTCTATATCGGAGGCTTGGCGGCGGCAGTCGGAGGGGGAAGCGCTCAGATGAAGGCGGGCAAGAGTCTGCTCTGGCTTGGTGGTGTGGCAATGGTATCGGATGCTGTTACGCTTTTCGGAGGGACGCTTCTTGCCTACGGTATAAGGTTTAGTCCAGTCGTGACAGATGTGGCTCCGATTGTGACCGCTCTTCCGCCTTTTCATTGGTATTTTCGTCTCGCGATAACCTTCACGCTGTTGACGATTGTTCTTTTAACGTCTGCCGGTTTTTACAGATTTCCAAGGGCAGAAAGCAACCTCGATGAGATCTTCGGAGTAGGGAAGAGGTTCGTCGTTTCGTTCACTCTATTGCTCGCAGGGCTCTTTTTCTATCGCGGGGCTTCATTTTCAAGGCTGACAATGACCGCGCTTTTTCTCGTCAGTGGTACGGGATTGCTGATTTCAAGGCTGGCTGGCAGGTGGATCAGGATACGCCTTTTCCGTGGTGGGAAAATTGCTCGTAAGGCCGCATTGGTTGGGACTGGGTCACAGGTTGAGGGAATGATCCACCGTCTCGAAACCCATCCCGAATACGGGTTAAAGGTGGCGGGATTTATTGGGCCACGGTCGCAAGCTGACTTGTCTAACCAAATCGAATTGACGAATCTTGGATCATTAGAGCAAGCTGGACGTGTAATAAAAGAGTACTCGCTGGATGTGTTGGTAATATCATCGACCTCGCAGGGAGTTGATCCATTGCCAATCCTTGCCAAAGCTTGTTACGGCGTGAATGTCGAGTTCCTTTACCTTCCTGAACTTGAGGGAGATCGCCCTCTACCCAGAAGGGTAGTCGAGATTGGTGGAGTGCCGCTCTGGTTGTTAAGGGATGTACCGTTCACCGGATGGGAAGGGATTGCCAAACGGACTTTTGATATTGCCTTTTCATCTTTGGTTGGATTGTTTCTGTTGCCGCTGTTGGTACTTATCGCCCTGCTGATAAAATTGTCAAGCCATGGGCCGATATTCTATTACCAGCGACGAGTCGGCCTCGATGGAGTTGTGTTCGATTGTATCAAGTTTCGTTCGATGAAGATCGATGCCGAGGTTGCGTCGGGTCCGGTTTGGGCTAAGGAAGGCGACTCGCGCGTGACGGGCATTGGCAGGTTTCTGCGGCGGTGGAGCCTTGATGAACTGCCTCAGCTCTGGAACATCATCAAAGGCGACATGAGCCTCGTCGGGCCAAGGCCGGAACGTCCCGAATTTGTCAAGCAATTCGCAGAACGAATCGAGGGCTATCATGAACGGCACCGAGTCCGGTCAGGACTAACCGGATGGGCTCAGGTTAACGGGCTACGTGGGAACGTCCCGATTGAAGAACGGACGAAGTATGACCGGCACTACGTTGAGAATTGGTCTTTGGGATTGGACTTAAAAATATTGATTATGACCTTCGTGGCTGTGATCAAGGGTGAGAACTCGTATTAAATTCAGATCTTGAATAGAATTGATGATCGTATGAACGGTATTACAAAAATACTTCTCCGAAAATTCGGCGCATCGCTGACATTGATGTTGATGATCTCTTTGCAAGTCACAACGCTTCAGGCTCAGAACAACAAAGATCTCCCATTTAAGATCGGTGAAAGACTGAACTTCAAGATATACTTTGAGTTTGTGCTTGGTGGTGAAGCTCGCATGGAGGTCGAAGCGGTCGAGACAGTAAACGGTTATCCCTGCCTCAGGATTGTATCGGAAGCGAAATCGACTCGAACAGTCGATAATTTCTACAAAGTGCGGGATAAAATAATAACCTGGCGTGATGTCGAATCGGGGTATTCGCGGAAATACGTGAAGGTAACTCGTGAAGGCAAATACAAAGACGATAAAAAAGTCGAGTATTTCCCTGAAGTAAATCGCGTAGCTCTGACCCGCAAGGCAGATGCGCTGCCTGAGATGCTGATACTCGATAAGCCTGTCCATGATGTACTTGCGGCTTTTTATCAAGTGAGGCTGTACGATCTTGAGGTTGGCAAACCTGTCTTCATCGATATGCACGACATCGACAAGCAATATCCGCTTGAGGTTCGCGTCCATCGTAAGGAGCGTATCGAGGTTCCGGCAGGGACATTCGATTGCGTGGTTGTTGAGCCGCTGTTACAATCTTCCGGTATCTTCCGCAAGGAGGGCTCGCTTCAGATCTGGTTGACCGATGACGAGTTTCACATGCCGATCCAGATGCAGAGTCAACTTTACTTTGGGCGAGTTTGGGCGAAATCGACAGAATTCAAGCGTGGTGGAGAGTGAGAAAAAATTTTGCATATCGTCTCAGGCCATGAAGGAACGGTTTATCGTCACCGGTGGAGCCGGGTTTATCGGTAGCAACATCGTTCGGGCGCTGAACAGACGCGGTTCGCAAGAGATCATAATCGTCGATCATCTCAACCATCCAGACAAGCAGAAGAATCTCGATAGGCTGAAGTTTGTCGACTATTTCGATAAGACAGAGTTTCGCACAAAATTAACTTCGGGCCTATTCGCACCGGTCTCTGGTATTTTCCACATGGGGGCGTGCAGCTCAACAACTGAGACTGATGAAAGCTATCTGAATGACAATAATTTTCAATACACGAAAGATCTGGCGCTCTGGGCACTGAAGACCGGAGCCAGATTCGTTTACGCCTCCAGCGCGGCAACGTATGGGGACGGAGCGAAAGGTTACGACGACAGTGATGAGGTGACCCCTGCTCTTGAGCCGCTAAACCTTTATGGACAATCGAAACAGAAGTTCGACCTCTGGGCATTGGAAACTGGAAATGCCCGCAAGATAGCAGGTCTGAAATACTTCAATGTTTATGGACCCGGAGAAGATCACAAAGGCGAGATGCGGTCGCTTGTCAACAAAGCTCACAAGCAGATTTCTCTCGAAGGCGGGATAAGGCTTTTCAAGTCGCATCGCCCTGATTACCGCGATGGTGAACAGACGAGGGATTTCATTTATGTCGAAGACGCAGTTGCGGCGACGCTTTACTTCTATGATAATCCAGAGTATTCCGGGATTTTCAATTGCGGAACCGGTAGGGCAAGAAGCTGGCTCGATCTCGCCAAAGCTCTTTTCAGTGCGATGAATCTCCCTGCAAACATTGATTTTATAGATATGCCGGAAAGCATCCGCGAGAAGTACCAATATCACACCGAAGCGGTTGTGGCGAAACTTCGGAAGGCTGGCTATGTAAGGGAATTTCTTGCTGTCGAAACCGGAATTAAGCGATACGTCGATGAGTACATGATGTTTCGAATCTACGACTAATCTCCGGCACCACAATCCATAATATTCCGACTTATGACTGTTGGAAATTTCCTATATTCGCTCGGAAACTTCGCTTGCATTTTCCTACTTTCGTAGCTACGTTATTACACTGAGATTTAATCCAAACCGGGTCAACCCCAAATGAAGAGCTTGCGCGTCGCCTCAGCGATTGTAATCGCTATACTTCACCTCCTCTCCTTCACGGTTTCGCACGCTGCCGAATCGGACAATTCCACGCCTCATATCAAGAATTTTTCAGGTGAATCGATTCCGGGAGTTATGACCAAGGTCGAGCTGAACTGGTCACTCTCCGGTATCGATCTTGACAACAGCCAGCTCAAGTTGTTCTGGTTTCATGCAGGCATGGATAGCCAATTGGTTGCTGAACTACCCGGAACAGCGACCAAAACTGTCACAAACGGCAATCCGGGTGTTCTGGCAATGAAATTCATGTTGGTAGCTTATACCGCCGAGGCAGAGGTAGCAAGAGCTACCACTTTTGCCCCAATTGCTCATCAAGGTGTAGTTGGCAATGTTTCGGGTACAGACGTACCGAACGATGCTGGTGGGGCAATCGCGCTCGAATGGGGGCCAACCGAGAAGCAATCGACCTTTACCGAGTATCGCATCTACAGAAACTCGATGGGGCAGGGGGAATGGGAGTTTGTCGGTAGCGTTGCCGGTGCAATGCCAAAATTTACCGATGCTTCAGGGAAGCATGGGGTTCCTTATAACTACATGGTTCGGGGCTATCGTCGGGGCGAGATTTTCGAATCAAGGCCAGCGATGAACCTTGTCAGCCAAACCTCGTGGTTCAACTGGGGGAAGATCAACCTGCTGATTATTGCCTTGCTTGTGCTAACGGCTATCGTATGGTATGTTGCCAGATCAGGTAACGGCAAAATGCATTACATCCGCAAGATAGCCGGTCTGCAAGCTGTGGAGGAGGCAGTTGGTCGCGCTACAGAGATGGGCAAATCTGTCTTGTTCGTTCCCGGAATTCAGGATCTTGACGACGTCCAGACTATCGCCGGACTGACCATTCTCGGTTCGGTAGCCAAAATGACAGCCCAATACGAGACGCGGCTCGATGTACCGGTGTCACGCTCATTGGTGATGTCGAATGGGCGGGAGGTTGTGAAGCAAGCCTATATGTCTGTCGGTCGTCCCGATTTCTACAACGACGACATTGTCCATTACGTCACGGATGAACAGTTCGGTTATGTGGCGGCTATCGACGGGATTATGGTTCGCGAAAAACCTGCCGCCTGTTTTTATATGGGGGCTTTCTTCGCCGAGTCACTGATTCTGGCAGAAACTGGCAACCACGTCGGAGCTATTCAGATTGCGGGGACAGCGATGCCGACTCAGCTACCGTTCTTTGTGGCGGCATGTGACTACACACTGATTGGCGAGGAGCTCTTCGCCGCATCTGCTTACCTCTCGAAAGACGCCGCCGCGATTGCGTCGCTACGGGGGCAGGACGTCGGCAAATTGATGGCGATGTTTTCGATCATTATCGGCGTTGTAGCAACCACGGTGGCGAGCGTTTCCGGTGGGACGGGGGTTTTCGCGAAGCTTTCGGATGCGTGGTTAAGGTTGTTTGCGTTGAATTTTTAAGGTATATGAATGGAACCCAACCCCGAACTTCGCGGCTTCATCGATGCCGACGGCAAGATCAAATCTTGGCCAAGCAAACAGGCGAAGCAGTTTCTCCTTCTCGATATGCTCGGGGAAAAGTTTGAGGCTGGTAAAGAGTACAACGCGCAAGAGATCAACAAGATACTCAACATGAACCACACGTTCAACGATCCGGCGTTGCTTCGGCGGGAGCTTATCACCCGGAAGATATTACAGCGGTCGCCGGATGGAAGAAGTTATTGGAAGATGGAGAATTCGTCAAATTCTGATTACGCTGGAAAGTAATTGCCTGAGATATCAAGGTTTTACGGTATCCGAATAAAAATGTGGTATCTGGATCATTCCCCTCCGCATTTTCATGCCATCTACGGTGCCAAAGAAATCAAGATAAGGATCGACGGACAGACCGTCGAATTGTTCGAAGGTGAAGCCCCCAATAGAGTAATCAGTCTTGTTTTGGAGTGGGCTCATCAGCATCATTCTGAATTGTTAAAAAACTGGGGTAGGTGTCAGGAAGGTGAAATTCCGCTAAAAATCAAGGCGCTCGAATGATGAAAATTCATAAGATTATAGATGTGAAGCCTTTAGCCGGGCATCGCATCCAGTTAACCTACTCGGACGGCACGCGATTCATTAATAGCTTTGAGGAGACGATACAGATCGGCGGGATTTTTCGAAGTCTGGAAGACGAAGAGTTCTTTCGAAGCGTCAAGTTAGGCGCTCGCGGCCGTTCGATTGAATGGCCCGGCGGTATCGACTTCTGTGCCGATGCTTTAAGACTTTCCGGGAAAATGCTCGACTCGAATAGAATTCCTAAGGACTCAAGGCAAACGATCAGATTAGCAAATTGAAACTACCATGAATCACATAAATAGCGACACCCTCAATAACACACCCATGCTTCGGCGGGAATTGATTAACCGGAAGATATTACAACGGTCGCCAGACGGAAGAAGTTATTGGAAGGTGGAAGCGAAAAAGGAATAATTACCAAGGAAATGAGCAATGAGAATTTTGATTTGTGCACTATTTGCGGGGCTGTTGCCTTTAGAAGCAAATGGGAATGATAGTTTGTCAATGTCACTCGTCCCAATCGGAATTGAGGGCGACCTTATTCCCGGTGGCTCAGGCGATCTTGTGGGTACAGAGACTTATATGCCTGTGCGCAATTCAGTTCTCATCAGAGTTTGGGATATGGCAAACCCGGTGAGCCCAGTCTTAGAGCGCAGAGTATGCGAGTATGTAAGACGATCCATGCAAAAAGGCAGGAGATTATTGACTACGAATGGCGAAGTAATAGTCTCAGATTGGGAATCCCACCAATCGGGATGGGAGGGTGAGAGGCAACATATTCCCGTGTTTGAAACCAACTGGTGGCTCAGTATTTTTGATAGTGATGGGAGACATCGATTGAACTATCGGGAGATGGACCACTATGCAGTAAATCAACCATCCGCTATCAGCCTGCTGAACAGAAATCTATATAGCGTTGGAGTATTTAGTTTACTAAAGGTAAACCTCGATCATATTGACAATCCCACTCGCACGCATGTAGTATCTGAGTTCGTGGAAATGGTGAGCGTTGGAGAATACGTCGTGCATGCAACTGTGTCAAGGGGGATTTCAATCTTAGGGTTTGAGGGCGCCAGAGATTCGCTGATCACACTTTTCCGGTCAAATGAGAATGAAATGATTTCTCGTCAAAACATGATAGAATACAATGATCTACTCGTCTCGAATGAAGACAGTCGAACCGTTGTTTTCGAGAGAGTACTCGGTCAAGAAGGGTTAGATCGTGTCCAGCAGATCTCATTACCCGATACGATCCAGGGCGAGATAAGCCAGGTTGCATTTATACGGAACATCCTTTTTATTGGCATTGATAACAACCTATTCGATGGATGGTTGCTGGCTTACGATTTTTCTGAACTGGAGCATCCGCGTTTGGTCGGATATTACTCGGGACCGCCAATTTGGAATATGCTTGCTGCGGCGAACGGAAATTTATTCGTATCTGCTCATGGGAATATCTATTTCGTCGAAATGCCAGAAATTCTTTCGGCAGAATTAAAGGAAATCGTTCCGGCTGATTATTCTTTCGATGTTTACCCCAACCCTTTCAACAGCACTTTGTTCATCCACTATTCGATGCCATATACAGGTGCCTCGAATCTTCGCATTTTCAACCAGTCCGGCCAGACGCTCCATTCAGGTCTCGTCCGGTCTTCTGGATCGTATTCATGGAACGCCGCAGGCTTTCCCTCAGGTCTCTATTTCGTGGAACTTAATTCGGGGCACGGCATTGTGACGAAACCCATCACCTTGCTGAAGTAGTCTCAGACTTTCAACTTTCAACTTTTAACTTTCAACTAACGCCATATGCGTCGCGAAATCCCCTTACTTATCACCTTCATTGTCGGCATGGCTTTGCTGGTGGCGATATTCATCCCCGCCGAGCCATTCCCGGAACTCGACAGCGAGTTCTCGGTATGGTTCGACATCATCGCCGTTTTTGCCTTCTTTCTTGGAGCAGGCAACCTGATCGCCGTGCATACGGATAAAATTACCCGCAACCATCAGGACAAATTCTTCTCGATGGTGACGCTCTTCGGCTTCCTATTCACGCTTGTCGTAGGCGTTTTCAAGGTAGGCGGGGCTCCCGGTTTACAAGGCAATTACATCGCCGAAGGCACCTGGTTCAAGCTGATCTACGACTCGGTCTTCACGCCGCTTTCTTCGACAATGTTCAGTCTGCTCGCGTTTTTCGTGGCTTCAGCTTCTTATCGGGCATTTCGCGCTAAAACTCGTGAAGCGACTATCCTGTTGGTCGCCGCGTTCATCATTTTGGTCGGCAGAACCCCGCTCGGCTATTACCTGACGTTCTGGTTACCCGAACCATTGCAATTCCTTCACATTCCTACCCTGTCGGCTTGGATACTCTCCTTCCCCAATCTTGCCGGTCAACGCGCGATCATGATCGGTATTGCTCTCGGAATCATCAGCACATCCCTCAAACTTATTCTTGGGGTAGAAAGAAGTTATTTAGGACATGAGAAGTAAGATGGCAACCCAAGAAAAACTACCGCTCTTCGAGCGTATGCTGAAAATTGATCGCCGAGTCATCTTTGTGCTGATCGCACTCGCTGTCATCGTCCCGATGATGCTTAAGCTTGTTTTTGTCGTCAGGCCCTCCCCCGTAGTTCAGGCGATTTTCGATAAAGTCGAATCTCTGCCGGAAGGATCGAGAGTTCTGCTCTCCTATGACTACGGCCCCGCAACCGTCCCGGAAAATCAGCCGATGGCCGACGCCCTTGTCAGGCATTGCCTGCACCTAAACCACAAAGTCTATATCATCGCTGTCTGGGCAACAGGTGAAGCTCAAGCCAATCAGACTATTCAGAATGTCATCATCCCTGAGTTTCCTGCTAAACGTTACGGCGAAGATTATGTACAGCTTGGTTATAAGGCGGGTAATCAGGGGTTGATCAACGCGATTTACACAGACCTGAAGGGCATGTTCACAACCGATGCCGCCGGAGTAGATGTCAACTCAATCCCGATGATGAGTCCCGTCACAGGGTTGAAAGACTTTGGCTTAATTCTCTCCGTCGCATCCGGCAAGCCAGGCTTGAAGGAATGGGTTCAGTTTGCCGGTGACCGCGGCAACATTCCCGTTTCAGGTGGCGTGACAGCCGTTGAAGCGCCTCTTCTTTATCCGTATTACCCACGACAGCTCCTCGGGCTCATGGGCGGCTTACAAGGCGCTGCAGAGTACGAGGCTGCGCTTGTTACCAAGTACCCCCAATTCAAAGAAACCTCCCTGACTGCAGTGAAGTCGATGGGGCCACAAACGATTGCCCATTTTGTGATCATTTTCTTTGTCATAATCGGAAATGTCGCATTTTTTGTGCAGAAGAAGAGAGACAAGCTCAATCGATCTAAATAGGATAGCTGTCAAGTTCTGATTTCTACTGTCGAAAAGAAATGTTCAGGTTATTTATTTATTGATATTCTTCCTTTCGATGTTGGTCGTTACAAATGTTTGGGATTTTGAATACTATGAATGGTTCAGGTCGGATACGACTGATTATAAATAATTGATACCTTGATGGATACGGTTGTTGATATCTTCTGATCGCTATCCTTGGTATCCAGAAATTTTAAGGTTTTAATGACAAATATAGAGCGTCTTCCCAAAGTAGCCCTTTTTATAGATGCAGCCAATCTAATTTTTCCTTTGGAACAGGAATTTGCACCGTTTCGACTGTCCCGTCTGATCTCCCGTGTAAGGGAAGAGGGCGTAATTTTAATGTCGAAGTCGTATGCAGATTGGAGCCGCGAACCTTGCCTGGCTTATGTGGCACAGTTCCACGCGCAAGGCATTGAGATGATAGAAGCTTACGCCGATGAAAAGCGTAAGAACACAGCAGATATGCTGATTACGACCGACGCGCTGGAGCATTGCTATTCCGAGTACTCCGCCGATGTCTATGCCCTTGTCTCTGGTGATCGTGACTTTGTGCCACTCGTACAGGCGTTGCATCGGCGCGGAAAAATCGTTCTCTGTATCGGTATCACCACTCGCACAAGTAGTTCACTCAGACGCATCAGCGATATCTTCATCGACTACTACAACCTGATTCCTCGAGGAAGATCGTACGTTGTCCCACCTGAAGCCGAACCTGTTCCAGCGAAAGCTTCCATTGCCGATGAGGAAGAGGTAGAGGAGGTCGAGGGTGACGATAGAGCGAAGGCTTTCAATGTACTCAGGCGAGCTGTAGCAGCCATCATCCGCAGGGGTGAAGAGACACGCGGTGCAAGGGTCTATTCGATGATCCGGCAGTTGAAGCCCGACTTCGATTTTCAGGCTCTCGGATTCGATACCTTTAAGGACTTCGTTGAAGAGGCCGTCAACTCGGGTTCTGTTCAATTCTCAAGTGGTGAACCTCCCGAACCCGGCGTTGAGTATTCGCTGAATACAGCGAGTGACGCTGCCCAGGATGAAGAAGCCCCCGTTCAACGATTTGACCCTTCGGCAATAACTCCCGAGATAGTTCTCGGTAAATACAAGGATATCCTCGACTTCAAGAGGATTCCCTGGGTAGCATGGGATCGACGCCTGCCCCTAATTGCCCATCTCTGGACCCGGTTGAAGCAAGCGCCGATGACAATTTCCCAAATGTCCGAGCACATGGAGCTGATGGCGAGCGAAAAAGGTTGGGAGATCTCCTCACAGGCGATCTATAAGCTCACCTACACTCTCAACATCGGGCTCTGCTTCCTTCACGAAGGTCGTCCATCGTTTGTGCGGGACATCTTCCAGTCCCAACTTAGCCCGGCTGTGGAATTGCCTGAAGCTCTTGAGCGAATGCACATCACCTATATCAAAGGCATCCGCCTCGAGGCTCCCGGGATACCGCTTGTCACGGAGGCTGTCTGTGATCTGCTCTTCGAGCAACGCATGGGAAGTTACATGACTCAAGCAAAGACTATTATCACCCGTCTCGAAAGCGGACGGGAGTATTTTTAACCTTCAATAATCTCTTGACAGAACCAGGTTACTCATGACCTTCGCACAAACATTTACCTATTGGGTTGGCGGCCTGCTGACGCTGATGATTTTCAGCTTCCTCTACAAGGACAACCCTTTCTACAAGTTCGCCGAGCATTTGTTCGTCGGCGTCTCTGCCGCATACTGGATGACTGTCGCCTTCTGGTCAACGATGGTCCCGAACATGGTCGGTGCAATTTACCCTCCTTCAATGGGCTGGTTCGCTGAAAATCAGGCTGAAGCGGCGACGCTGATGGCTGCATCATCAAAATGGTGGCGGATATTGCCTATGATCCTTGGGCTGATGATGTTGACAAGGCTTGTTCCGAAGGCGGCGTGGCTCTCTCGTTGGCCTATGGCGTTTATCATTGGATTTTCCGCAGGTACCAACCTGACGAGGTACTTGCAGTCCGATTTTATCGCTCAAATTCGCTCGACTCTCATTCCTCTTTTAGTATTCGATAAACAAGGTTTCAACCTTGGTGGGTCATTTTCCAACACACTGCTGGTGATAGGTGTACTTTCGTCTCTGATATATTTCTTCTTTTCCAAAGAGCATAAGGGGTGGTTCGGTGGCACGGCGCGAATCGGTATCTGGGTCCTGATGGTCGCATTTGGCGCAGCTTTTGGATATACGGTTATGGCGAGAATCAGCTTGTTGATAGGCCGAATGACGTTTCTGGGGAATTGGGTCGGGAGCGTTTTTTAATATTGGCAATCTTGTATCTTGATTTGTAATTTATGATGTAAGAACAATGCTTAACACTAACGATTTAGGAGTGTTTGAATGAGCCAAAGCTCTATCAAGTTAGAATCATCAGCCGCAATTCGGCCTGGAGTAGTGCCTTGTGAAGGACTGCATTACTTAATTTCTAAAGGAGCGATAGAGGGAACTGCGCTTGTTAAGAAAGATGTCGGTCCATCTGCATTCGATTTGCACTTAACCAATCGTGCTTGGAAAGTAGGTGGGGGAATCAAAGGACGGTCAAATATCGATTATTCTCAAGTTATACACTCTCAAGAATTTGGATTCGAGAAAATTGATATCTCAAGAGCTTTTTTGTTAGAGCCAAAGAATACATATGTAATTGAACTTGAAGAAAGATTATCTTTAAAAAATTATCCCAATATTGTTGGAATTGCTACAGGTAAAAGTAGCATTGGACGATTAGACGTCTTAACTCGATTAATATGTGATAGATCAGAGCTATACGATTCAGTTCCTTCCTACAATGATCATAAATGTGATGAGCTTCATCTCTATGTTGAAGTTAGCCCAATTACCTTTGGAATATTGGTTAAGTCAGGTGTCTCGTTAAATCAACTTCGTTTGTTCATTGGAGATCCTTCATATAGTCGTATTGGATCAAGTCACTTGCAGTATTTCGGCAATCTTCTACTGGATAGAGATGGCAATCCTATTAATGATGTTGTTAAACTGGAAAGACTCTCGGTTAATTTAACTCCTGATCCCAAAATAGGTAAGAATGCTGTTGCATTCCATGCAAAATCTAAAGTCAAGGATCCAATCGACCTTACCTCTTCCAAGTTAAAACCTGATCCGAAAAAGTATTGGGATACTGAGAAATTAAAAGGGAATGAAAGTTTGTATGATGGTGTGCTCGAAATAAAACCTAATCATTTTTACATCATAAGGTCGAATGAACGCTTACACTTGCCAGCCGATATTGCTGTATATTGTCAAGCCATGTCAGAAAGCCTCGGGGAAATTCGCGTTCATTATGCTGGATTTGCACATCCGCACTTTGGAAATCGAGTAGGAGGTACGCCCCTCATCTTTGAAGTACGAGGGCATAATGTTACTACATATTTACGTCATGATGAGGTCTTGGCACGGTTAGAATACTATCGGATGTCATTGCCTACTGGCCCAGACAGTAGCAAGTACGAAGAACAAGAGCTAAAGCTATCTTCGAAATTTGAAGATTGGAATTAAATGTACAAAGTGTCTAAACCCAAATCAGGCCTTAGTGTCGTCAAATTTGGTGGACCTGAACGACCCGACCCTCTTGCGCGTTCTCATCTAAAACAGATGATCGAAGAGTGCGAGGATCTCTATCCGGGCATCGATGCTTGGTTCAAGAAGAAAGTCTCGCCCGAGTTGGATCGTGGCCGAAGATCGGCTATTCTAATTTACTCGGATTCAGAGCCCATTGCCTCAGCGGTCGTCCGGCGTGGAGAGGATGCAAAACTCTGTAGCATGAGGATAACACCCGGCCATCAACACAAATGGCTTGGGCATTATCTTCTTGCTCTTGTCGCCCTTGAACTTCGGCATAAGGCGGGTTTTAAGCAATTTACTGAGTCTATGCATTTTACACTTCCTGAGAGTATGTGGGAAGAGTATGGGCAGTTTTTTGAAAAGTATGGATTTAAATGTCATGGCGAAGCAGGAATTAAATACAGGCTTTTCGATAAAGAACTCGCTTGCTCCGCGCAATTCAGGGATGTACTACAACGAGTAATTAAAGAATTACCTGACATCCATGTCCAATTGCAGCTTCCAAACGATAATTCAGTACCAGAATTGTTAATGAGTATAACTCCAAAATACGTTGAACGAATTCTACTGGGTAAAAAAACCGTTGAAATTCGAACGGAGTTTCCGACACGTTGGAAAGGGGCGCGTGTAGTATTTTATGCTTCGAGTCCCCGTCAGGAACTTGCCGGTGAAGGTACAATCGAAGATGTTACTATAGATACACCTACAAATATCTGGGAACGATATGGTGTTACAATAGGTTGTACACGGGAAGAGTATCTCGGTTACTGTGGTCATAGCTCAAAAGTTTCTGCGTTGAAATTCAAAGACGTCTTTCCCTACGCAAATCCAATACCTAGAAGTCAACTTGAGACATTGATGGATGATGAGCTTCGACCACCCGTATCATACAGTCGATTGCTTCAAAGTCGTGGTTGGTTTACCGCTGTCTCACTTAGTAATGTTCTTAGAACAAGTATTTAATAGCATTCTATGGCACTCTTGCAGTAAACACGCATAGGATCATCGATTTCACCTAACGCCCTAATCTGCATCGTTCTCTCGTCACTATTGTTAATCGCCGCTCTTATCGATAATCTGGTTCAGTGGCTCGGTCGGACAACCAGCAAGGCTTTTATGATAGCCGTTGTGGTTTTGCTGTCGGCGACGTTTCTCTCGCATTGCTCGTTCGCTTTTGGCTGGAAGCGAACGATTGTATTTTTAATCGTAAGTATTATACTTCCGTATTTTAGCGAAGTAATCGGATTACGATTCGGCATACCATTTGGAAGATATTCCTACACTGGATATCTTGGACCGGTCTTACCTTTTGGCTTGCCGATATATGTGATGATATCCTGGGTATTGCTACTTTACAGTGGTCTCTTTGTGGGCGAAGCCTTGGGAATGATCTTCCCAATTTTACATGGTATTTTGCCTCAGCTAATACTCGTCAGCCTCCTAATGGTTGCAGTTGATGCCATAATCGATCCGATTGCGGTGAAGATTGGCCACTGGGTCTGGCAAAAGCCAGGCAAGTGGTTTGGGATACCATTCCAAAACTTTTTCGGCTGGTTTCTAACTGCTTTGGTAACTCTGTACGTCTTTATGATCGCATCAAGTGGATCTCCAGCTCAAAGTCAACCCGAACCACGATGGCTATATTTTTTGCCCGTATTGATGTTTTCGCTGTTAAGTTTTCAGTTTATAGGCCTATTGCGGAAGCTTTCGCTTGGTAAGTTGGTACCATTGGCACTTCTTCTGGCGATTGGAATGCTGGGTATTTATTATTTTGTTATGGTGCAGGGAAACTCATCTACTTGAGCCATAATCAGAATAAAAAGGTTGTCGAATACTACACTTCACTTCGCAGTTTTTATGATACAATATTTGAAGAATCAGGCTATTACAATCTCGGTTGGCTTCCAAAAGGTAGCAAAGGCGACTATACTGACGGGCAGCGAACATTAGTCTCTAAAATCACTGAGCCATTGCAAGGTTGTGAAGGGGGCCGGATTCTTGACATTGGATGCGGCCAAGGTGCTCCGGCCGAGCAGGCGGCAAAAGAGACTGGAGCGGAAGTAGTTGGGTTGGAGCTTGTCGCGAGTCAATTGGCAGTTTGTCGGCCGAGAAAAAGTGATACATTAAGTTTTGTGCAGGGTGATGCTGCAATTCTTCCCTTTGCTAACAATTCGTTCGATGGCATTTACTCGATTGAGAGTGCATTCCATTACCAAGATAAGAGCGCTTTCATTACTGAGGTAGCGCGAGTCTTGAAGCCCGGCGGTTATTTTTCACTCGCCGACATTGTCACCTCAAGTGATCGCGACAATCCTCCAGGACTCAAAAGCATGGCCCGTATCGCCGCTGCCGAGACTTTCTTTTCCGCTGGAAAATATATCGCCGCCGCGGAAAGGGTAGGTTTGACACTTACAAAAAGCGAGGATATTTCCAGTGGCATTACACACTCTTTTCAAAAAACTGCGTGGCGTACTCTGAAATATTGGAAAAAGTTACGTCGGGAATTTCCTGCATGGAAGCTTTGTGGTGTGGTGGTCATTTCGTGGACGCATCCGTTTTTTTACCGCTGGCTCCCTGTCAAATATCAGTGGATGGTTTTCCGAAAGGCAACCAAACAACATAGTTCATGACCTTTCGATTTGTTTGTTTTTCATAGGTATCTCAGCTTCACTCAATCTTGAGTAATCTTACCCGACAATTCTCATGATAAATTTACGATCACTTCTGATTGCCTACTTCCTAATGGCAATCTATTTAACAGCCCATGCAACGGACTCGGTAACTGGAGTTGATACTACATCAGCAACACCTACAGTTCGTGAAGTGCGGCTCTTCAACTCTGAGCGAGCTAATACGTTTCTGGTCGTAACCGTCTTTTTCGGCGCTGTACTCTACTATATTCGCCGGACGAGGCAGGGTAAGTCGTTATTTGTTAGAAGGATTGCCGGGCTGGCGGCAGCCGACGAAGCCATAGGTCGGGCGACCGAGATGGGGCGACCTGTACTTTACATTCCCGGTATCATGGACATTGATAACATTCAGACGATCGCATCGATGGTGATTTTGACCGATATCTCACGACGTACTGCTACGCTCGATGTGCCTTTGATAGTACCTCTCAACCAACCGTTCCTTGTGCCACTTGCCGAAGAGTCTGTAAAAGAGGGAGCACTTCGAGCAGGCCGTCCCGACTCTTTCAATCCTGATAACATTCGCTACCTTTCCAGTGAACAATTTGCCTTCACCGCTGGTGTCGCAGGTATCATGAACCGTGAAAGACCTGCCGCAAATTTCTTCCTTGGCGCATTCTTTGCTGAGTCACTTATCATATCTGAAGTTGGGTTCGCATCGGGCGCTATTCAGATTGCTGGTACGGCAAATGTACATCAATTGCCTTTCTTCGTCGCCGCTTGTGATTACACGCTTATCGGCGAGGAGTTCTATGCCGCTTCCGCCTATCTCGGTAAAGATCCTCAGCTTCTTGGAACGCTCAAAGGCGCTGACCTTACAAAAGCTGTACTTATGGCAGTAATGATTGCCGGGTCGATACTTGCGCTATTCGGCTATACAGGTGTGGCAAAATTTTTCGGTGTAGGCGGTTAGCAGGAAACCATTCCAATTATCTCTGACCATGCCTCCAATTGGGTTGACATAAAATTCTCATATCATTAGACAAAGCCAAAACTCGAATGCTCACTCCACTTCAAATCGGTGATTTAACTGCTGCGATTCCAATTATTCAAGGTGGGATGGGCGTTGGTATTTCACTTTCAGGTCTTGCCTCTGCCGTTGCTAATAGTGGCGGAATCGGCGTAATAGCCACTGCCGGAATCGGCATGTCAGAACCGGATTTCTTCAGTGATTTTGTCGAAGCAAATATGCGAGGTTTACGGCGAGAGATTCGTACAGCACGGGAAAAGGCTGAGGGAATTATTGGCGTCAATATTATGGTGGCGATGACAAACTATGCCGATATGGTTCGTACAGCGATTGAAGAAGGTATAGACATCATCTTTTCGGGAGCAGGATTACCGCTTAAATTACCTCAATATCGCCCGGCAAATTCAAAAACAAAGCTTGTGCCGATCGTCTCTTCAGGTCGTGCAGCAGCGATGCTTTGCAAACAATGGAAAGAACGATTTGATTGTCTTCCTGATGCTATTGTAGTCGAAGGTCCCCTTGCTGGCGGTCATCTTGGGTTTAACAAAGATAACCTAACCGATCCCGCTTATATGCTTGAGAAGCTAATCCCTGAAGTGCTAAATGCTGTTCGGCCTTTTGAAGAAAAGTATTCCCAACGAATTCCTGTCATTGCCGCAGGAGGAATATATACAGGTGCTGATATCCTTAAATTTATGGAATTAGGTGCCGCTGGCGTTCAGATGGGAACCCGATTTGTTGTGACTGATGAATGTGATGCTTCTGCAACTTTTAAACAGACCTATATCGAAGCTACTCCAGACGACATCACGATCATTAAAAGCCCGGTCGGAATGCCGGGACGGGTAATCCGGAACGATTTTGTCAATGCCATGAACCGTGGCGAAAAAGAGCCCTTTCAATGCCCTTACCATTGCATCATCACTTGTGATTTCAAAAATAGTCCCTATTGCATCGCTCTCGCACTGGTACAGGCACAGCGTGGAAATTTTCGGCATGGTTTTGCTTTCGCGGGAGCTAATGCTTGGCGCAGCGACAAAATAATGAAAGTCAAAGAGTTAGTTGCCTCAATTGTCGAAGAGTATGAAGCCGCAAAACTTACATTGGCGCATTAGACTGCACAACTTTGATCTTCTCACCATTGCCTTGATCCACTGACTCCCCTTTACAGATATCTAAATAGTTAAAATTACAACCAAACATTGAAACAGACAGGACTTGGTCGCGGCCTCTCCGCACTCTTGCCGGAGGCCGATTCGAAGGAGGCGGGAGGCTCCCTCTTAATCGTCTCCCTAAAAGACATCCATCCCAACCCGCTTCAACCTCGCAGGGAATTCAAGGCAGAGGAACTTGCGGACCTTGAGGCTTCGATCCGCGAAAAGGGGGTCATCCAGCCTCTGATCGTGCGGAAGGGGACGAACGATCTCCCAGGCCATTCAACCTACGAGCTTATCGCCGGTGAACGTCGCCTGAGAGCCGCTCAACAGGCTGGCTTCGACGAATTACCAGTACGAGTGATTGAAGTCGCCAGCGACCAGGAGATGCTTGAACTGGCGCTTATCGAGAACTTGCAACGCGAAGACCTTAATCCTGTCGAACTGGCGAGAGGTTATCAACGGCTTGCTCAAGATTACAATCTAACGCAAGAACAGATATCTTCAAAGGTTGGCAAAAATCGAGCGACTGTCGCCAACATGTTGCGAGTGCTTGACTTGCCCGAACCGATTCTTTCGTCATTGCGGGTGGGGGAAATTTCCGTCGGGCACGCCAAAGTAATCCTGATGCTGCAAGGCTCAGCAAGGCAGTCGGCGCTTTTCAAAAAGGTTGTTGCGGGGAGGCTCTCTGTCAGGCAGACTGAAGAGGTTGCGAAATCGATGCTTGAACTGGTCGATTCTAGTACTTCTGCTTTCGCGGTCGAAAAGCCCAAGGTTCAATACGTCGATCAGTCAGACAAATTGCGCATGAAGCTTGGTACTCAGGTGAAGATCACCAAGAAGGGAAAACGGGGAGCAATAACAATAGAGTTTTACTCGGATGAAGATCTCGAGAGATTAGTAGAACTGTTGAACGGTTAATTTCACTTTCAGACTGATAAACGAAAACTGCCAATCCGAAAGGGTTGGCAGTTTTTTTGATCGGTTTCCAAGTCGATGAGTTACTCTGGGTCATATCTATGGATTGGTCTCGCGGACGATGATTCTTTCTTCATGCCCCTCTCCATTTGGCATACCGCCGATCTGGAGATCAAGCTCTGGTAGCCCGTCAACTGCGTAACTCGAATCCCCTTCAGCTTGGATTTCAACCCGTCGTTCGATTTGTCCTTCACCGGGGAATGTTGTCGAAACCGAAACCTGCTTCACATTCAGTCCGTGAGCTGACAATGCCCCGGCAATTGCCCCTTCGATCTCCGCGTCAGACATCCCTTCACAGCCGATCTCAATCCTTCCACCCGTTACTGCCGCCAACGCGTTGCCGCCTCGTCGCTCTTTGATCGGCTCAGTAGTAACACTGATCTCAGCAATCGCGGGAAATTGTGCTTGCAAAGTCTTTTGCAATTTTTCCTCGAGCGATTTGCTGTCGGTAGCCTTCGACGCAATTGTCAGAGTGGTCACGCCATTTTCGACCATTAACATTTTCTGACCTTCCGCGACGGATGTCGTCGCATCGGCAACCGCTCTTGGTGATATGCCGTCGGGGAGCTTGAACTCAGCCTTAATTAGCGTTCCAACACTTACTTCGTAGGTCGCTGGTATTAGCACCATTGCCACAACAGCAGCGATCGCCAACCCACCGGCTAATGCGCCACTTTTGATCATACTATTCATTGGAGATTTTCTTTCCTTATTCGCCCGCACTTTTGCCATCATTCGTGGAAAATGATTTGGTTCGACCGATTCGGTCGCTAATTCGCTCAAGCCCTTTTCGACAGGATCAAGTTGAACTGTCATAGTGAACTCCTCGAAATGCCGCTGTTATCGTTGGGTGATTTCATTGCGGGGACGATAGTCAATTCAGAGTTATTCCCGACCGAACCAAACAATTTAGCTTTATTTGATCTGGTCTGGCCAGACATTCCATCCAGCTGATGATATCGTTTTTGCAATGCTTCACGACCTCGAGCGAGACGGCTCTTTACTGCGGACAATGTGACTTTTTGTATCTCAGCGATTTCCATCACTGACATTCCGAGTACTTCGAACAGAATCAGCGCTTCACGTTGCTTTTCCGGAAGATTTCTAAGCGATAACCGAACAAGTTCTTTCTCCTCATAGGGCAGCTCCTCGGGTGTTGGTTCGGTTTCGAGAGCTTCGATACCAACCAACCTTTTAAGCCACACCAGCCTGCATTGAGATTTATGGGTGTTCGAAATGATCTTCAATACCCACTGTTTGAAAGAATTGTGATCTGTTAATTTCTCATATCCATGCCAAGCCCTGATGAGAGACTCCTGAAGAAGGTCGTCACCACGATCGCTTGATCCAGCAAGAGAATGAGAATAGTGGACGAAATCGTCCCAATAGCGCTTGAGCGCCTCTTCGAAGTTCACAGCACTCCATTCGAATGCTTCTGTTTATGAAGCTGTTGTCACATCGCCGGCGATGTTTTCTGATTATATGACGCCTTGATGATACTTGAGGTTGCACGCAGGACTAATAATATTCAAGCAAGGTCTAAATCCCCAAAATGAAAAGTCCCCATCCAGTACAGCTAAATGGGGACTTATTTAAAAAGAGTCCTAATGGTGAATCAGTTTTCGATCAGCGCCAATACAGCACCCGCAGGGTCTTCTATGACACAGAATTGTTGTTTGCCCATGAGACGCGGCCCATCGAGAATCTTGCCGCCAAGAGAAATACACTCCGCCGCGGAGGCTTCGACATTTTCAACAGTTACGTAAAGAAGCCATTGTGAAGGAATGGAAGCATTGGAGCCACGCTTGTGACAGATGCCTGCCACCACATTATCGTCCGAGTCGAGTATTTCAAAGTCGTTGTACTCCCCCATATTATGTGGAGTAGTTCGCCAGCCGACTACCTTTTGGTAAAACTCTGATAAACTAACAGCATCGGGAATCGTTAGGTCCTGCCAGACAAATTTTCCGATTGTGCTATTTTCTTTCAAGTGGTTTTCTCTATTTCACCATCTGGTCGGTTGAGAATTTCTCTGACCTTACTGGTCAATTGATGTGCTCTAAACGGTTTCTGGATAAAGTGTTGTGGCTCTTCGAAATCATAATCCGATGGGAATGCCATCGGCGAATACCCTGACATCATTATCACCTTCAGACCCGGACGTTTTTCCTTTAGATGGTGTGCCAGCTCAGGACCGCCCATGACCGGCATTGCCATATCGGTAAGAAGCATGTCGATCTTACCATCGTAAACTGCAGCGACGTCGAGTGCATGTTGTCCTTCTGTAGCCTCCAGAACATTGTAACCTTTCGTTCGGAGTAGTCGCACAGCCACTTGTCGGACAGAATCTTCATCGTCACAAACCAGAATTGTCTCCTTACCCTCAGTCGAATCGCCAACTGTTGTGACAGAAACGTCGGCGATGATCGCTTCGCCGCTTACCGGGAGGAACAGTTGTACAGTGGTGCCTAACCCAACTTCACTCGATATTTTCAAGACACCGCCACTCTGCCTCGCGATACCGTGAACGGTGCTTAATCCGAGTCCTGTCCCTTTCCCGATCGGCTTGGTAGTAAAGAAGGGGTCCGTTGCTCTGTCCAACACCTCTTTAGGCATCCCAACGCCCTGATCGGAAACGGTCAAAACGACGTAAGAACCTTGCTCAATTCCCGGATAATTCCCTGAGTTATCTTCATTAATTACATCAAGAGATGTCGCAATCGTAATTTCGCCGCCAGTGGTCATCGCGTCTCTTGAATTGACAATCAGATTCATCAGCGCCATTTCCAATTGTGCGGGGTCGGCTTTGACTGTAGGCAGGAGGGGATCGACCTTCAAAGATAGCTTCATTGTATCGCCAATAAGACGGCGAAGCATCTGTTGAGTCCCTTCCACAATCGAATTGAGTTGAAATACCTTCGGCTGTTGAGGCTGGGATCTGGCAAATGCAAGAAGCTGCTGGGTCAGATTGGAGCCGCGGCGGGCAATTGTAAGAATCTGTTCAAGATCTTCATAGTTGGTGTTATCGGGTGCCATCTTTAACAGCATCAACTCTGCTGTACCTGAGAGCGCGGTCAACAAGTTGTTGAAGTCATGGGCGACTCCACCGGCAAGTCTGCCAATTGCTTCCAGTTTTGCAGTCTGGAGCAATTGTGCCTCAATGTGACGGCGCTGGGAAATATCCCTTACAATACCCTGAATCGCAAGCTTGTCTTTGTAAGTGATAGTATTCGTGCTAACCTCTGCCTCAAACTCCCTGCCATCCGCTGAGAGCATTACAAGTTCCATTTGTGGTTGAGGTATTGTGCCATGCTGGTATTTCGTCACAAGTTCGACAATTTTCGAACGTTGGGACTCTGCAATCAATTGCTTTAGATCAAATTCTCGAGAGCAGAGAGTCTCGGCGCTGTACCCAAATAGATCGCAGAACGGTTGATTGACCACCTCAAGGCGATCAACAGACCAGAGGAATATTCCCTCACGCGTATTTTCGATGAGCGAGCGGTATTTATCTTCGGACTCACGGATCGATTTAACCGCCCGCATCGCCACAATTGCCCGGGCTACTTCCGCCGCAACAAAGTCCAGAATTTCCTGTTCACGATCCCCGTAAGCGTTCTCGTTATGATAATTCTGCACCGCCATTACGCCGATCGCTTTACCCTTTTCCATAAGAGGCACGCCAAGCCAGACCGCCGCATCTTTTCCGAGTACCTCGATCTGACCCCCTTCAGTCGGGTCTGGTTGACTGGCTCGCCAAAGATAGGTTTCGCCCTGTCTCAACACGTATTCCGTTAAGCCTTGACCGGGGACACGATCTTCGGGGCGTATATCGTAGTCGTCGTTAAAGTAGGGGAAGGTAAGAATGCCATTCTCTTGATCGAGAAAAGCAAAGTAAAAGCTTGATGCTGGTAGGACTTCACTGATAATGCTGTAGATATCATTTAGAATGTCGTCGAGGCTGTCGGAAGAGTGTACAGTTTGTGAAATTCGATAGAGGGCGTTTCGCAGCTGTTCAGCTCGAGTGCGTTCAATGACTTCATCTTCAGCCATTTTATATAGCAACGAGTTATTCTGAGCCGCCGCACCATGAGAAGCCATCGCCTCGGCAAGCATCAGATGCTCGTCCGTGAAGTCATTCAGCTTATAGCTAAAAATCTGCAGTACACCGATAACTTCCTGCTCAAGTTTGAGCGGAATTATCATCGCCGAGCGGGCGCGGTCTTCATCCGATGGGATCTCCTCACGCATCGCCCCTTCGGGATTGACATGATGCACCGATTGAGCAGACCGTAGCGTCGCCTCGTAATCGTTCAGGATGATAGACTCACCCAGTCGGATCACTAAAGATTGAGTGCCGTGTCCTTCTTCCTCAAGAGGCAGCTCTGGAAATGCGGTTGTGTCAACTTGAACTCCATCCATCCAGGCAGCTTGACAACGGATAATGTTCTGTGCGGGGTTATAGGTGGAGATAAAGAAACCGTCACAAGGGATCGTTTTCCTTAGGCTTTGGAAGAGAGCTTCGTGATTCTGTTCCAGATTAAGCGTTCTGCCAAGCAGGCGCCCCGCGTTGTAAAGCGACTCAAGTTGCTGCGCCTTATGATTTAGCGCGTCCTCGATCTTCTTTAAAATTGTAACGTCTCGTCCAACAGCAAGAAGACCAACTATCTCCCCATTTACTCCACGAATGGGAGAGATCGCCTCCTGCATGTTTGTAGTGTCCGAGCCGTGAGTGATTGCCCACTCATATATGACAAATTCCCCGGTTAGGGCTTTTGCGAATGCCTGTTTATGAGCTTCGCTGCCCGCCTGACCATACAAATCGTGATGTGGGTGACCAATGAGATTGTCACTCGGTATCCCGATTTTCTCGTGCCATTTTCCATAGAAATCTTTGACGATCCCATTTACATCCAAAAGCAGAATTTTATCTTCACTCGCTTCTGCCAGACTGCGGAGACGGCTTCCTACTTGAAAAAGACTTTCAATCGAATCGTTCCCCGGTCCAAACACATCGACTATACAGAATATACCGGTTACGACACTCCCGGAATTTCTAATTGGCCCGCTGTTTAGTCTGAAAAGTCGTGGGGAGGATTGCTTCGTGAGGGTAGAGTATTCTTCATAAGTTACAAATTCGCCTTCAAGCGATTTTCGGAGGCCCGCCAGCATCTTGTCGTCAACAAAATCAGCAATTGAAGAGTTTTGGATAGCAACAGCCTCGAGCCCCAGAATTTCTGCCATCATCGGGTTGAATTCGGTAATTCTCAGGCTCGTATCAGCCTGAAATATCCCCTGACGGGCAGACTGGAAAATCTGCTCATGACTGGTCATGTTTTCAAGGTCTGATTTATGAGGCATTTAGCGTCCGGTGAAATGAAGAGATTCAGCGCAGTCTCTGATAACTATTTGCAGAAGACCCCCAATTTAGATTGGTTCGAAACCGTTGGCTGAAATCATAGCATCTTAAGATACAAAATATCATAAAATAATCAATAAGAAAGAATCAAAATAATTTGGAGGTGGTTAAGGAAGAGGTTGGTGAGCAACAATTTCGTAGCAATTAAATATCAACAGACCGATTATCAATACTTTCGCTCATTCATTTCTGCTTCGATCAGCAGTTTTCGATATGTCTCGTAGCGTGGCTCAGGGATATCTCCATTTTCGACAGCAACCATAACCCCGCATCCCAACTCATCCTTGTGAAGGCAATTGCGGAATTTGCAATCTCTGGCGTTTGCTTCTATTTCTGGAAAAGCGAAAAGGAGATTCTGTTTCGTCAAGCCATAGGGGGCACATTCACGCAAGCCGGGAGTGTCGATCAACCAACCGCCACCATTGAGAGGGTGCAGTCTGGCTGAGGTTGTAACATGGCGTCCCTTACCAGTGACGCTCGACACTTCGCCAGTTCTAAGGTCGAGGCCGGGCTGAACAACATTAGCCAAACTCGATTTTCCGACTCCCGATTGACCGGCGAGCAGAGTCAATTTGCCTTGCAACATTATTTTGAGTGGTTCCACTCCTTCCCGGGTCATGATGCTGATGAAATGAACCGGGATTTGGGCGCTTGAGTAGATTTGCCAAAGTTCCTCGATTCGCGATTTGGAGGCAAGATCGCATTTGTTGAGTATCAATTGGCTCGGAACCCCGCCAATAGCTGCTGTGACAAGAAGGCGGTCGATCAGCCCTAGGGACGTACGCGGTGATACAATCGCCGCCATAACGAGAACCTGATCGATATTGGCTGCGGCGACTTGGGGAAGAGTTCGTTCACCAGCGACTTTTCGAGTAAATTCATTCCTTCGTGGCAGGACATCGATCAAGCTGAGGCCCTTGTCTTTCTCTTTCACATTGACGATGTCTCCAGGGGCGACAGGGCGTTGACCGAAGGAAGTGAGGCGCCACCTGCCAGGAAGAGTAACCTCCTTTTCGATACCCTGGTGAAGTATTCTTATCTGGTCGTTAGATACCCACAGGATGAGTCCGGTATCTTCGGTGCTATTCACATGTTCATCGATAACATCTATCTCTTATTAAAAGCAAAAACTCGGAACCCCTCGCGCAAGGAGGGGTTCCGATACTCAAGAAACGGAAATCAGATCACTTCTTTGAAGAGAGGATCTTGTACATCCCGGTTCCGCAGACTGAGCACGACCCTTTCATGGCCGGGCGTCCATTCTTCATCGTTACCTGTTGCGCATTGGACATCTTGCGCGAAGCTTTGCACTTGACGCAATATCCCGATTCGTCCATTTAATCCTCCTTAGCGGAATGTGAATTGAAGCTGGTTGACCTTAAGATAAGTCATTCAGGACGAAAGTCAAGTGTTTGAAGGGTAAATGATGATAAGAATTTGCCCAAAAGTGATTAAAATGAAAAATTAGGGCATTTTTTGACTTTCAAATCACTTTGAGTTCGATTTTTTCTCCGGTTCCGATGCTGGAGCAGTCGATGAACCTTTCGATTTATTCGTATTGACGCTCTTCTTGACTCCCGTCGCTGGAGCAATAGTGGCGGGCGAGGCTAACGGAACATTAGTTCCCGGGGTTAAAGAACTTGAAGTGCCTACCACTTGTGGGATCGGGGCCAATATACCGGTTGAGAATCCACTCTGATTTAAAAGCTGTGAGAGGTCGCGGACGCCACTGCGAGTCTTGATCATATTACTTTCGATTTGGAATAGATCCGCTGTCTTCAAAATGACGAATTTGCCGCTCGGAACTTGACCCTGATAGACCCCAATGTAGGATCCGAACAATCTGCCCAACACAAACACTTTATCATCTATAGATTGGATTTCGTCTATCTGGAACTTCAGGTCGGGAATTGCATTGCGAATGGTATTGGAAAATAATAGCATACTTCCGAATCCTTTGATCGAGTCTCCTGCCGACTCATTGTCCGTAAAATTCGGATTAAAGAGCGGTGATACTGCTGGAATGTCACCACGATAAAGAAGTTCAAGCGCGTTCGTGACCAGCTTCTTGTTATCACCTTCCTTGTCTGTCTGCACAGCCGGCGAAGTTACTACTGGCGGTGCCTTGACAGGGTTAGAATCCTTGGCGATAAGAGGTGTAAAAGTTATTGCGGAAATCAGAAATGCTGTACTAATTAAATTATTGGTATACAAAGGAATTGCTTTCTGTAAATTGTGAGAGTTGATAGTCTGGAGATCACCTTAAGAAGGTGACTCGGTGGGTGTTCGATCCCGGTGAGTTAGGTTGTAGCCAATAATCTCCGGTGGGAAGTGCCCCTGGCTGCCATGCTTGAATACCGGATCCGGCCGCGATGTTCATTTTTCCGATCTTTCTTCCACTCACGTCGAAGATATTGATCCATGCACCCTCTGGAGCATTTGTCCAGCGAACATTGAGTGACCCATTGAACGGATTGGGGTATGTTTCAGTTAAATTCAGATTGCCGGGAATAGTTCCGGATTGCTCCGTGTCGACTTCGGTTGTTACAAATCGGAAGTACTCGAGGTATGAACGCAACAGATCGACTTTACTGCCTCCCCAATCGACCATCCCGCCAAATAAAAAGGGCTGCAGGATCAGTCGGTAGCCTGTATCCCCGATGTACATCACACCGCGTGAATTTTGCGCTTGATCGGTGAATAGAGCTTGGGCGCCTTCAGCCGGATCCACTACATCTACATAGTGATCCGTGATACCGCGTTGCCGATACACAAAATTCTGTCCAGCGATTCTCGATTCGGGGTTTCCCGTTAATGTCCGTAAGTTGCCTGTAGTGCGTGGTTCGCCATCCCCGTATAAATTCGCATGGCAATATGGCCAGAGTAGGCTGTCCTCAACGATGTTCGTTGCGATGTCAGGTCCTATCATCAGCAATTTGCCGCCAATTTCAAGGAAGAGAGTCAGATTGTACTGCTCGTCTTCCGTCAATCCTTCAGCAGGCTCCTCGCCATCGCGCCACGACTCAATGTAAACAACTGCATTATAGTCGAATAGATTTTCCGGTAGTTCTGTTCCCTCATCAGATGGCGATGCACCTATCCAGCTTAGATAACGCCTAACAAGCGTTACCTCGTCGGTTGTGTCTGCCTGAACATCAGGATGAGGGAAAGTATGACTCTCCGGAACTCGGGTTAGTAGGAAAAGGTTCGGTTCAATCGGCTGTGGGGCATTATCAACGTAGATATCAAGCCTCATCTGTTCATCCTCAACCTGCTCGATATTGGAGATGACTACATTGGTCGTTCTTCCGCTATAGTCCCTCGAATCTGGCGATGTATCGTCGCCAAATTCAGTGTTCCAAGAATTACCGGGGAATGGATCTGAGCCGTCTCCGCCATTGGCATCATGTTCCAGGTTGTAGTTACCATCCGCCTGTTCAAGGGCGACAATGTTGTGTTCACCGCCCTGACCTGGCCACCATGGGTTGGCATTACTTTCTGCATTATCGTCGCAGTGCCAGACTAAAAGACCTCCCTCAGGAAGTGACGTGTCAAAACCGATTCGTTGCCGGTTTTCAACAAGGAAGTACTCGTTAGCCAGACCTTCGCGACGCCAAAGCAAGAACACTTCGTCATCGCGTTGGACTGGAGGCATAACGATATCCGGGTTATCCTCGATGATCGGAAATGGCGTCACCATTCCTGTCTTCATCTTGCACCAGGCATCAAAATGAACAGGTCTTAAGCCCCCGCCACCCCACGATCCACCAGACATCATCGACCATACCCCGACACCAGCTGAATTGTAACCAGTATCGTAAAGATCAGGTAAACCGAACAATGAATGACCCAATTCATGGCCAAATACCCCCACTCTTCCATTTTCAGGTTCCATTGCGTAGCTTGCGAAAGACGTGTTGTCAAGTCTCAGGTCACGCGGTACTCCCCAGGCGTGAGACCAGATCATACTATCGGATCCTGTCTCCTCAGCCCCGATTCCTGCATGTACGATGAACACTCCTTCCGCAACCCGATTGTTGTTATTGTCGTAATTACGATAGTCGAGATCTCCATCTGCAGCACGTAGTGCATCCCGTGCCAGCCCTTGCCCGTTGCGTGGGTACTGACCAAAACCTTGTTGTCCATTGACATAATAGGCGTAATCATGCTCCATGCGATACCATCCCGCCACGTCACCTGTGATATGGACTTGACCATAAGAGTTCTCGAGATACCAATCCTTCATGCTTCCGGTGGCATACTCACCCTCCGAGAAAAGCATTTCCTCAAAATGTTCGGGTGACGCAATATTGACGTTGGCCTCGTTGTCGGCAAAGTCAACGAGAATGCAGACTACATGGTAGGTAATTTCGTCAGATCCATCCCGGCGCATAGCTTCGGCATCGAAGTCGAATGGTGCATTGACGCCATTGGCCCGGGCATTTGTGTGCAAGGTTGACAGCGCTTCCAGTCGAAATTCACTTCTCAGACGCTCGATCAAACCGGGTGCCGGAGGCATGGCAGACGCAGTTGCATGAATTGCTAACAGTGTAGCCAGCATTAGTATTCTGTTCAAAGAGTCCTCTTAGATCTAGTCAAGTTTCGAAATTACCGTCTTGAAAACGGAAAATCAAGCAGATCCTTTTACCTTTCCTAAAGATACGGAATTTTCACTATCTTAGGCAACTCTGTCGAACTAAAACTATTCTTGAAAACGGGAAAGGGAAACGATTTCCTAACACTTTAACGCTATATTTTTCACTTGTTCTAATCTATGGTACCAAGCTTGACTGATAACGCAACTGAATGTAGATTAGGTCAAACAGTACTATTTAAGCCTCTCAATTGATTAGGAACCAATGCCACGTAAAGCATCTCCAGAGAATGACAAACCCCCCCACAAAAATAAGCCTGCTTCTCCAAAACGAACCCTTCTGGGTCCGGTTCACAACCTCGAAGAGCACGTCCACCCCGACTGGTGGCGCGGCATCTTCAATTCTCTTTATCTTAAGACAGACGCTGACGTTATCGATGACAGCGATCTGACTAAACAGGAAGTCGAACTCTTCAGCACCATTCTCCAATTGTCGCCCGATCACGCGATCCTTGATCTATGTTGTGGTCAGGGACGCCATTCGATTGAGCTTGCCAGACTTGGGTTCAAGAAAGTCGAAGGTCTCGACAGGTCTCATTTCCTCATCCACCGAGCCAAAAGTCAAGCCAAAAGCGAAGGATTGCCTGTACGATTCCGTGAAGGCGATGCTCGAAAACTCCCCTTTGGTAACGATAGCTTCGATGTCGTCAGTATTCTCGGTAACAGCTTCGGTTACTTTGAGTCCGTCAGAGACGACCTCAGGGTGCTAAAAGAAGTCAGAAGAGTGTTGAAACCTGACGGAAGGCTTCTGGTAGATGTCTCCGACGGAGGATTTGTTCGTGAGAAGTACCACCCCCGTTCATGGGAATGGATCGATAAAAAGCACTTTGTATGCCGCGAACGTTCGATTTCCAAGGATGGTGACCGATTGATTACCCGCGAGGTAATCACCCATGTCGAAAAAGGAGTACTCGTCGATCAATTTTACGCTGAACGACTCTACACATCAGATTCACTTGGTGAGTTGATGATTGCCGCCGGGTTTTCAGATTTTACCGTTCACGGTGGTATCACAACAAATTCCCTGCGTAACCAGGACTTGGGAATGATGGAACAACGCATTGTTGCGACAGCACTGGTGAAAAAAGAGTGGACAAAGAGCAAGTCGAAGGTCAAGCATGCTGAACGCAACATTGTGGTTCTTCTTGGTGATCCCAATCGTCCGGATCCAATGAAACCGCTCAGAATATTCGATGAAGACGATTTTTTCACCATCGAACAGCTAAAAGTCGCTTTGGAAGGACTTGAAGGATATAAATTCTCCTACCTGAACACACACTCAGCTTTCCACAACGATCTAAAAAAATTACAAGGCCGTCTCGATCTGGTGATGAATCTCTGCGACGAAGGTTTCGACAACGACCCCCGCAAGGAACTTCATGTCCCTGCCTTGCTTGAGCAACTTGAAATGCCCTATACAGGTTCTGGCCCCCAATGCCTTGCATTTTGCTACGATAAATCAGCCGTACGCGGAGTTGCCAAGGAGATGGGCATTCCTGTCCCTAAGGCACATTTTGTCAACCCAGAGGACAGCCTTTATGAGCTTCCAGTTGACTTCCCGGTCATTGCCAAGCCGAATTTTGGTGATTCCAGCTTTGGCATTACTCAGGAGAGTTTCGCCACTAATCGCGAAGAGCTTGTTAACGCCATCATCATGATCCGTGATAAACTTGGCTACGAAAAACCAATTTTAGTCGAAGAATTCTTAACCGGTAAAGACCTTTCAATAGGCATCATCGGGAATTCGCCGGAAAACTACACAATCCTCCCCTTAATCGAGGAAGACTACTCTTTGCTACCAGAAGGACTTCCGAAAATCTGTGGCTACGAGGCGAAGTGGATGCCCGACTCGCCATACTGGAAGCTCCGGGCGATCCCTGCCGAGTTGACAAAAGAGACCAAGCGTCAGATAATAGAAGGCAGCCTTAAACTCTTCGAACGCCTCGAATGCCGGGATTATGTCCGCTTTGACTGGCGGCTTGACGGTGAAGGAAACCCGAAACTCCTGGAAGTCAACCCCAATCCGGGTTGGTGTTGGGATGGCCATCTCGCAAAAATGGCGGGCATTGATCAAATCGACTATCAATCGATGTTGCTGAGCATCCTCAAAGCAGCTGAACAGCGACTTGGAATGGCAACTACATAGCCTTAGCTCTACCTATTTCAATCTGAATCACAGGCAATACCGTCGTATGCCTGTTTGATTTTATTGGGTTTCAATTTAGCTGGCAGAAGCCCTCGTCCGCAAGCATCCCAGATCATTCAGTTTTAACTTCAAATACCCAGAAGTAGTCCATTAGATTCTCAAAAACCAAAATAATAGCGTAGTCGTAATCCCACCAGTCCTGATATGGCTGAAAATTTTCGCCGTCATGATCGTCGTACTATTTATAGCGCGTCTGGCATTTTTGGCAGTGAATTTTGAGAGCTTTGCTGTAGCTACCGGGCAGGAAATTTTTCTGGCTTTTATCAAGGGCTTTCGATTCGACGTTGCCACTGCAATGCTGAGCGTAACTGCACCGCTTCTACTGCTCTGGATACCTGCTTCAAGCAAAATTCGTCACCGACTATCTATAGCATCCTGTTGGCTTTCGGTCGCAATTATCGCATCTGCCTCAATTGTTCTAATTGGTGACATATTCTTTTTCGTCGAAAACAGTCACCATGTGACGATGGAACTCGTCGATATGTTCAGCGACGCAGGGTCAATGGCGATGATGTTGATCGATGGTTATCTTTTATCGACGCTCGTCGCTGTCGGGCTGTTGATTGGTGTAATCTGGTTCATCTTTAAAACTTTCCAAAGATCGATGTCTGCCAATGAAATGCAGGCAGGCTCCGACTGGCGAAGGATCTACTACCTGATTCCGATACTGGTTATTACTGTGATTGGTGCGCGTGGCGGCTTGCAAAAAGAGCCGTTGAAAAGCGCTGACGCGATAACTGGCAGATCATCCATTCTCGGTAACATCGTTCTAAATGGCTGGTACACCTTTTTGACTGAAGCGGTAAAGTCTAAGCGTCCAGATCAATTTATGGACGAAAGCATCGCCACGGCAGAGGTCCGTCGGCTTGTCGATCCTGATGGCGACTATCAAGATCCAAAATTCCCATTATTACGCAGAGTGACCCCGAAAGCTCCTGTTGTGGAGTCTTCAGAACGCCTCAACGTCGTATTAATTATCGTGGAGTCTCTTAACGCCGGATACTTGCAGACCTTTGGCGGTAAGCAAGAGGTGATGCCCTTTCTCGATTCCTTGTCACGACAGTCTTTGGCCTTTACCAATTTTAATTCGATTGGCACACGCAGTTTCAGAGGTGTGACGGCAATACTCGCCTCATACCCCAATCTTTCGGTAGATTCCTATCGCTTAACCTCGCTTCTACCCAAATTGAGAGGACTGGGAGAGATATTTCAGGAAAACGGCTATGCCGTCCGCTTCATGCACGGGGCACCGGAAAATTCGATGGGGATTGAGGCTATCTGTAGTATGTCCGGCTACGAACTTTTTGTGAGTGAGGAGGACTTTCCTGTCGGGCAATCCAACGGTTCGTGGGGAATTTGGGATCACATTGCTCTCGAGCGTATGAGCAAGGAAATGGACTCGATGCCTGAACCGTTTCATTACGGAATTTTTACGCTCTGTACTCACGCTCCCTGGACATTGCCAGACGGCTTTGTGCCTCGTTTCGACAAAGAAACAGAAAACGGCGAAATACTCAACACTTTCGTATATTTGGATGGTGCACTTAGAGATTTTTTCGATCGCGAATCGAAGTGCAAGAGGTTTGCCAGAACAGTCTATGTTATTGTCGGCGACCACACAACTCATTCAGACGAGATTGAGCGATTTCATGTCGGCTCAATATTTTACGCTCCCAGCAGAATCCAACCTCGTGTAGATACTCGGTTGGGTGATCAGTTGGATCTCATGCCGACAATTCTCGATGCTGCTGGAATTGAGACTATTTGCTCCGCCTTTGGGACTAGCTTATTAGCACCGTTCGACTCGTTGGAGTGGGGGATCCATTACCAATCAGGCCATCTGAACTTTCGTTTCGGTAATAAGATGCTTGTAAGTTCGATTATACATAATGTCGGATTGTATCAGATCGGCAACCCCGACTTCTCTGGTGGTGGATTGCTTAAGAAGGAGCCTGAGACAACAAAAAAAATGACCTTTCAGTTGAAGGCGTTATATCAAACAACTGAAATGATGATGAAGTTCAATCGGATCACTCCTCCTAATGGAATTATTGAACCTGACCAAATATCACACGATAAAAATAACCACGGAGTTACTATTGACTCAATCACAACTTATTGAAAAAGCTCTTGATAAGATCCGCCCCGCACTTCTGAAGGATGGTGGGAACGTTGAACTGCTAAACGTTCAAGCCAACCGTGTTTATCTACGTCTTCAAGGAGCTTGCCAGGGTTGCCCCTCCTCGATGGTGACACTCAAGCGGGGAGTAATGGCGGCGATTTCGCAAGATCTCCCCGAGATCACAGAGGTCGTTGAAGTCGCTCCCGACGGCACCGAGCGAGTCACCTCCACAAGCGATAACGATCCATGGGCCGGGCAGGCACGAATCGAGGGGATAAAGCTGATTCTGGCTATTGCTTCGGGTAAGGGTGGCGTCGGAAAATCAACTGTCGCCGTCAATTTTGCTTTGGCATTAAAAGCCAAAGGCTTAAAGGTCGGCTTACTTGACGCCGATATTTACGGGCCCTCAATTCCGACAATGCTCGGTGTGAGCCATGTCCCGCCACCGGTAGGTCAACGACTCACTCCCGCTGAAGCTTTCGGTTTAAAGTTGATCTCCATCGGCTTTTTTGTCCCTTCAGATTCGCCTATGATCTGGCGCGGGCCAATGGTGATGAAGGCTATCGACCAGTTTCTGCACGATGTATCATGGGGTGAGCTTGACTGCCTCGTGATCGACCTACCGCCGGGAACAGGTGACGCCCAGCTTACGCTGGCTCAGCAGGTTCCGGTAGATGGCGTCGTAATTGTCACGACACCATCTGACGTCGCTCTAATCGATGCCCGGCGTGGCTTACAGATGTTCAAAAAAGTCAATGTACCAGTGTTGGGGATTGTCGAGAATATGAGCTATTTCATCTGCCCTCATTGCGACGAAAGGACGGATATATTCTCTGCGGGTGGCGGGAAAAACGTAGCGGAATTGTTGGGAACCGAGTTCATGGGCGAGATTCCTCTCGACCCGAAAATTCGTGCTTCCGGTGACCGTGGCGCACCGGTGGTTGCTTCTGAACCTGAGTCAAAACAGGCTAAAGTGTTCAAGGATTTTGCCGACGTTGTCTGGAACAAGGTGACGCGGATGCTCCCTTCTTGGGACAAGTCAGCTTGCCACGTCTTCGTTCCTAAAATGGGCGCAATTCCAGTGAAAATGATGACGAAGTAGCATCAACTCTTTGAGCAAGGCGATTTGCATCAACCAAATTGCCAACAGAATTGACTGCTAATCGTCTTAATAAGTGTTCCTAAGTAATTCCTAATTCTTAATTACATCAAATGCCTCACATCGTTAGCCGACTCTGTCGAGATTGCAAACATACAGCCTGTGTCACAGTCTGTCCGGTTGACTGTTTTTATATACCGAAGAACCCCGCGAATGATCTTCCCGATCAGCTCTACATCTCCCCCGAGGAATGCATAGACTGTCGTGCTTGCATCCCCGAGTGTCCCTGGGAGGCGATCTATGAGGACATTGACATGCCTGCGATGTTTAAGGATGAACATGCCCTCAACGCCCGTTGTGATACTGAGCGATCATTATTTATCCCGGCTCAAGAAGAGACGATGGCAAATCCTACTGAAGAAGAAGTAATTGCGAACAAGGTGAAGTGGGGGATGGAAGCAGAATAAGGTTGCAATTTTGGAGTTTTGAGTGGATGTAGTTGCCTCTTGCTTGAGTTCATTCCATTTTTTTCGACCCGTCCTCAATCATCCCCAATTCCACCAAATCACAGATCGCATGCCACGCAACGATATGAAGCTCCTGTATGTTCGGAGTCTTTGAGGTCGGAGAAAAGAAAACGACATCGCAGTAATTGCCCATTTTACCGCCTGACCCGCCAGTAAAACCAATCGTCTCACACCCAATACTCTGCGCCATCGTTAAAGCCGCCAATACATTCGGCGAATTTCCGCTGGTCGAAATCCCCACTACAACATCACCTTTCACCGCCAACGCCTCCACTTGCCGCGAAAATATCTTCTCATAGCCATAGTCATTGCCAACCGCCGTCAGGATCGACGTATCTGTCGTTAATGCAATGGCTGGCCAGCCTTTTCGCTCGCGGGTATATCGTCCGACGATCTCCGCCGCGACATGTTGCGCGTCAGCAGCCGAACCGCCATTCCCGCACAGCAGGATTTTATTCCCTCGTTGCAGACAAGCTAGTAGAGCATCGGCTATCTTGAGGATTGTCGGCTGAGATTCAGTGATCAGCCGTTCGTGGGAGGAAAGACCCTCTGCGAGTAGATGTGAAAGGTATTCAGATTTCAATGTCTTCTCATTTCTGATCTGCGGAAACTGTTGGTGGTGCGGTCTTCCAACGGCGATGTAGCCACATGTATTGGTCTGGGTGTTGACGAATGTCTGCTTCGAGCCGTGCTGTCACTATTGCCATGATGATTCGCTCGTCTTCAGTGCGATCGCCTGAAGTTGGTGGTGGAACGATCTCCTCAAGCCGAAGCTTGAATTTGCCTTCTTCCCGACAGCAACTCCCAAAGATTATAGGTGCGCCTGTCTTAAAGTTAAACAGTGCCGGGCCACGCGGAGTCGATGCGAGCTTGCCGAAAAACGGGACAAAGACCCCCGCGTTCCCTGCATCCTGATCGGAGAGCATCGCTACCATCTGGTTCCTTTTCAGAGCTTGCAGAGTCCCCTTGGTAGCGCTTCCTCGTGAATGAATTTCGATTCCTTCGCGCTCACGCATCCGGTCCATCCAATCGCCAACCATCTGATTTGATTGCTGTTCGACGACGAATGTAAATGGAAATCCTTCCGCCGCAATCATCGCCCCAAGCCACTCCCAGTTTCCAATATGTCCCGAGGCGAAAATAGCCCCCTTGCCACGCGAGAATATCTCCTGCAGAAACTCGGTTGTGTCATTTTCCACGTGAACTCGGAAATCGCTCAGTTTCATCCGTGGCAGCCTCGACAACTCGGCCGCAACCATTCCGAAGTGAAGCCAAGTCTTATGATAAAGTCTTTCCGCTTCACTTTCTGAATATTTTGAGAAAGCCCGTCTGATATTGTTCATAGCGACCTGCTTACGAATCTTCAAAACATGACTACCGAGCCTCCCAACAGCCCTTCCCAAACCTCGCGATAACCTGATCGGCAATCGCCTGAAGAGAAACGCCACTCCAAGCAAGAGGGCGTACTCGATGAAGTTACCTGTTTTCACTTGCCAGTCTCTATGGGCGGCAAGTGAATAGGTATTCCTCTGTTTTCATTCGCTCCGTCTGACCAAGCTTCGAATGAACCGATGCCAACCGCTTAAGCTCAATCTTTTCTGCCGGATAAAATCCCTCAAGAATCGCCCGGAACGCATCTGCCGTAGGGATTATCCCGCCCTGCGAATAGCTTATTACCAGCAATGTTTTGGCGTCTCGCGCCACCTCGCAGATATGCCCGATTGCCTTCGGGACGTTTTCCTTCTGTGCGAAGGGCGATTGATGGCGGTCTTTACGATAGCGACCGGCGAACGAGACTTCCGGGTAGTCGTACTTGGTCAAAGTCTCGAGCACATGATAAAACCTTGAGTAATGACCCTGGGAATAGGGTGGATCGAGATAGACGACTTTCGCCTGACGGATATACTCATGGACTTCACGCATGAATGCGACAAAATCTTCCGAACTGACAATGTGCGGCCCGTGAGGCGACGGATTTTTCGCTAGTGCCAGCTCAATCTCGCCAACCTTTTGAATGAAAATATCATAGATCTCAAGGCGACGCTGGCTAATAATCCAGTCTTTGTTGCGTTGACTGACTCTCGGAAACGCTGCCCAATGGCCGGGTCCAGGGTTAACCTTATTGACGCATGAGATGAGTGCGCACATTAACAGACACCTAAGCAGAAACGAGTCGTAGCCAAGTTCCGGTCGTTCGACGACCCATTCGTCGCAGATCTTATCGATTGCATACCTGAGTGAGTCGATCTCAAGCGCCTGTCTTACGCCGACATAAGCGTTGGCAAAATAGAGCGAAAAGAGATTGTACGGCTCAAGTTTGTTCAGAGTGCGATAAGCTTCGAGTCGATGCTGGGAGAAGAGAATCTGGAATTCTTCCGGCCAACCCGTTGCGTTCGTTTCCCGTGAAATAAAGGGGTAGCTTTCGCAGAATTCTGAATAGGTTGACCAGTTCGGCTTGCGGGACGATTCGTTCGAAAGCATTGCCCGTTCGAGTTTCAGCGCGTTCTCGAAAGAACCTTCAAGATGGCGCGCATTGCTGAGGTAGAGCCGCCGTAAGGCAGATTTAACATCTCCTTCAAAGCGAGGTTTTGGCTCATAATTCAGCAATGTCTGCCCAATTACCATCGAGTAGCGTTGGATGTCGTTGGCAACCATTCGGCATCTGTTTTTCATCGCATATCCGATGGTATGGGTGCCTGCCATCAGATCGACAATGATGTCGCCCGGCTCTGTCAAGCGGGTCAATTCTTCGACAACGAAAGGTAGAATTGCCTTTTTGGAGCCCATGTACTTGGTTATAACAAGAGTGGGCGCTTTTGGCGTATCGAGGTGCTTAACATTACGTTCAGCCATGGAAAATCAGCTTTTTTATTGAGAAGGGTGGTTTTCTTAAGGGTTGTTGCATTGCGAATCTGAATTGGGAGGGATATGATGCAGTTTCGTGGGCAGTAATATGTTCCAGATGCTGGATTTTCTTAAATATCGGATCCGCCTCTCTTCGCGCTAACAATATACTATTTCCAGCACCAAAGAGTCAAGTCATTGCCCCGATTCGGATCCGGTTTGAATCGAAGTCTATGATTACCGCTTTATCGTTTGATGGAGAAGAAATCCTTACCTATATTGCGATCAATACCGAAAACAAATCCAGAGTTCTTTTGCAAGTCACGAACGAATCTTCTCTCCCAAAAGTCACAGCCTACACTGACGGTGCCTGCAGCGGTAATCCCGGGCCAGGAGGCTGGGGTGTCGTTCTACTCTCCGGCAACCACCGTAAGGAACTCTCCGGCGGTGAACCGGATACAACCAACAACCGTATGGAATTAACTGCTGCGATCAAAGCACTTGAAGCGCTTCGAAAAACAAGCAAAATCGAGATCATAACTGACTCGACCTATGTTGTAAAAGGGATGACTGAGTGGATTCACAGTTGGAAGCGGCGAGGTTGGCGGAGATCTTCCGGCGAGTTAGAGAATCGTGACCTTTGGCAAAAACTCTACGAGCTAAGTCTGACTCACGAGGTGCAATGGAAATGGGTGAGAGGGCATGCGGGGAACAAGCAAAATGAGGTGGCAGATAAGCTTGCCGTCAAAGGAATACCGACCAAAAATAACGTTTAGTGGTCAAGTTTCTGCTGTCAGACGCCCTCGTCTGACAGCAGAAACTTGACCACTACTTCATAATATCGAGCAGCCTTGTCGCACGTTCAATTCGACCGTTCAATTCCTGAACGAGTGTTGCTGTAGTACTGGCTCTCGAACCTACCCATTCCCGCCACTCCTTATCTTCCCGTAGTTCTTCTATCACTTTTTCCGGTGCTCGATTATACATTTTGTGGAAAAGTCTATCCGCGAAATCAATCACTGTCGCCAGCCCATATTGTGGCGCGTCGGCAGGTCTAATATGGTGTTGTGCGACAGCTATTGAAATTTCTTCGGGCAGATTCCATCTCTGAATCAGCCACGCTCCAATATGTCCGTGATCGACCCCTAATAGCTCCAATTCAGCGCGAAACGATGGTACGTCTTCTTTCTTTGAATAGTCTGTACAGGCGACTCTATACTTGTTAAAATATTGATGCAGCATCAATTGACCGACATCGTGCAGAATCCCCGCGACATACGCGCCGGTTGACTTCGGAAGGTTTAAGACGTCATAAAGCCCAACGGTCAGTTCCGCGACAGCCGCACTGTGGAACCAGAAGTATTTTGGGTCCCAATCATCGGAACCAGAATCGTCTGGAAAAGCCTTTAATATACTTGCGGTTGTCACAAGGTTCGAAATTTCGTCCATCCCCATAACAACAAGTGCCATCCTGAGCGAGTCAATCTTACGGGGAACACCGTAGTATGCACTGTTCGCCGTCCGTAAGATCTTTCCGGTCAGCGCAACATCGACCTCCATCACGCGAGCCAAATCGTTAGTGCTGGAATTAGGCTTTCCCGCTACCTTAAGGACTTCGAACGCAATACTCGGGAGTGTTGGAAGGTCTTTTACCTCCTGGATCTTCGTCCGAATTTCAGTAATGATCGCGATCTTTTTTAGACCTTCATCAGCCGAAGAAATTGACATACTTGAGTTTAAGGAATCAGTTTTATTATTCATGGGTTCTCTGCAAACAGAGTCGTAGGACTCGCTGCAAATTCAACTCTGTTGTTTGGAAAATCTATAATAGGGACTTTAAATTTGTCTTGTTTTAATCTAATCTCCAATACGGGAGAGCGCAACTCTCATTTCACTTCCCGTTAAGATTTATTGAGCTTCTCATTAGCTTGACAGCCCGATTTGGAATGGTTAACTTATATTGCTGTCAGAGACGTCATCTTAGCTTGGTAACCGGAGATTCATGTGGCAAACCCGAAGAACACCGGGCAATTACAAACCTTGCGTCAGCGAAAACCGATCTTTTGGCAGCGCTGGAACGTTTCCCCTTATCTCGATCAGATTGCGGTTTCGCCCGATATGAGGCGGGAGAAAACATCTTTCCCTGATCGACTTGACCGGTTGGTCTCGCGACGACACGATAAGTTGCCCGACGTTGTCTTTTTCGGAGCCAACGGCGATCCATATCCGGCTGATGAGAAACTATCACGAATCACTCATCGTTGCCTCGAAGTTATGGCAAAGCACCTTTGCCCAATAGTAATTTCGACAGAATCTTCGCTGATATTACGCGATATCGACCTAATTCGCGAACTTCATGAGGATTCTCAGGCAACCGTAATGTTGAAGCTATCAGCAGATATTTTTCGGAGTAGGCGAGGGCGCGGTAACAAAAGATTACATTCGAAAACGCTGGCCGTGCTCGAGCGCCTATGCAGAAGCGGCGTACAGGCCGGTATTGAGCTGAAATCATCCCCTGATCGACCGGTCACAAAGCATAACTTGATACCTTTTTTCCAGGTTGCTACAAATCTAAACGCCGATTTTATCTATATACCTGAACTTTTCCAACGGCAGTTCAGTAGCAGAGTAAAAAAAAGTATTCTAAAGCTTTCTTTGGAGAGCAACATTCGATTAACGCCAAGGCGCTTCCTTCCCAAAGATATACGACTGGAAAATTTTTGGTTGGCTGAAACCCTTGCCAATCACGCTTTCCAGCTTGAATTGTCAGGAAGTAGTTCAGCTCATCATTGGGCGGCAGCAAAACGCATCGACAACTTTGACGGAGATGTCCGCCTGAAAGCTCTTCAGGGAGACTTGATTTCGATGACCTCTAACAATTCCATTGTGCAAAATGATGTCGAACGATTCATGCGTGGTGAACGCAACTTCCATCTGACAGGTGCGTCACTTTGACCAATAGGTCAGGCCCGGCTAAGGAACAGGCACTTGTTATCAAGACGATCCGGCATGGCGAAACGTCTCGCATAGCCACGCTTTTTGCACCGAAATGGGGAAAAATTGTTGTCCTTGCCAAAGGTGCAAGAAGCGGTAAGTCGGGCTCGACCGGGGGAGTGCTTGATGCTCCTTCGCTTATTGAAGCAGTTGTCCATATAAAGTCCTCAAGATCTGTCCAATTACTTGGCCAGACTTCTGTAGTGGACTCATTCGGTAATCTGAAGTCTGACGTTTCTCGCTCAGCCTACTCAGCAGTAGTCTCCGAAATTATCTTGAAAGGATTCACCGACGAGGAGGCGAATCCTTCGGCTTTCGCCGCTGCCCTGACGTCACTGAAGAACTTTGACCTTGGACTTATTCCAAACCGATACATACTACTCGAATTTCTGCTCGCCATCGCCGAATCACTCGGTTTTGGAATAGATCCATTCTCATGTCCGGTGTGCGGCATATCACCGGCAAAAACAGGATTAGTCAATAAATTCCAATTGGTAGACGGGGCTGTCTGTTGCACCAGCTGTGAAAGTTCTTCCTTCGAAATTCAAAATGTATCGGGAGAAGTGGTAGGGATTTTACGCCTCTTTAAGCGAGGCAATGTCAATTTTGAGCGAGTCAAAATCTCAAAACAGGCTCAAAATGAGTTAATTACATTGCTGATAAAACATTTGCGTTATCATCACACTGCATTCAACAACCTTTCATCGTATAATATGCTGGGGCAACTTGCTCTCGATTAGAAATATCAATACTTTGCAATCTGCAATTACACTGTAACATTGAGGTACATCTTGGATATACTGCGATACACTTTCACTTGCTTGTTTGGTGCGACTTTTTTTATCGGCTCCGCTTTCGCCGAAACACGGGTATCCGGAAACGTGAGTGGCCGCTGGGCAAGGAACGGCAATCCTTACATCGCAACAGGCGACCTGACCATTCGTGATAACCAGTCACTTCAGGTTGAGGCCGGGGTCGAAATCCGTTTTGAGGGTAATTTTTTCTTTTTCGTTTACGGCGAGCTAAGCGCTTTGGGTGATGAAGGCGATTCAATCAGGTTCGACGTCGCTCCCGGTGGAGAAGCGTGGGGCGGACTTCGACTTTTAAGCTCCGAGCGCACAAGACTCGATTACTGCGTCCTCACCAACGGCAGGGCTCTTCATGGCGAAGCTGAAATCGACACCGTCAGTGCTGGTGGTAATGTATTTATTTCCGGCGGCGATGTAATGATCGATAATAGCCGGGTTTCAAGAGGACGCGCACGAACGAATGGTGGCGGAGTGGCGATTTGGCACGGAGCGCCAGTTATTCGCAACTCAATTATTAGTGACAATGAATCGATGTCCTTCGGGGGAGGTGTGTCTGTTGTTGCCGGTTCTAATCCAGTATTAACGAACTGCATTATCAACAACAACACAAGCGTTGCCGGGGGTGGTGGGGCCTTTATCTTTAACGAGTCCGATCCACTCTTTGACAAATGCACCTTTGAAAACAATGACTGCACCAATGGCGAAGTTGGCAATGGCGGTGGTGTCTTTGTCGCCGAGGCCTCAAGCCCCCGGTTCTCCAAAACAGATTTCCTCGAAAATTCCGCCAGTGCTGGCGGTGGCGCGTACATCCGTGGCGTTGGTTCGGACCCCAATTTTGAATGGTGCTACTTCTGGGGGAATTCTACCAATATCGGTTCAAGAGTTGGAGGCGCAGTTTATGTTAGAGGTGAAGCCGCTGTTTCAATTGCCTACACACGATTTGTCGAGAATAATTCCAACCAAGGCGGCGCCCTCTATGTTAAACAGATTCCCCGCTTGAAAGTCGATCACTGCCTCTTTCTCAGAAACGCTGCCACCCGCGCAGGTGGTGCTATCGCCGCTTCCACCGACCTCGGAGATACGCCTTTAGTCTTGAACAACTGCACCTTGATCGATAACAGAAACATCGGTGTCGATAACATCGCTAACACAGCCTATGCTCGCCGTCCAGTCGAAGGCCAGCCTGGCTCGCGTATTCTCTTCAACAGCTCAATCATTTACGGTCCTACACCTCTCTTTGCTGAAGAGGATAGGATTCAAGCAAGATACTCCAACATCATTAACGGTTTCAATGGAGTTGCCAACACGTTTGAAGATCCCGGCTTTTTCGCAAGCGATTCCGTTTGGTTCCTCCTCTCAGGAGATAGCCGTTCCATCGACACAGGGGATACCCTCCTTCCCCTCGATTCTGATCGCAGCAGAACCGACCGCGGCTGGCTCTACTTTCCACACAACGCCTGGGAGACCCTTCCCGACGAGCCTCTCTCCGTCAATCACACCACCGACGACCACACGACTCTCGACTTCACTTACATGAATGAAACCAATGTGCCGATCTACGTCACTCCAATGGATCGATGGAACGAAGGCGCAAGAGAGCTTTCGGTCGATGTATCTACTTTAACCGGCGATAATGAGATAGAAGCGGTTGCCTGGACAACATCTGGCTTTTACATTGCTGGCGGAAACAAAGGCGACGATCCTAATGTCATCTACCATGTTGACGATTCCCTTAGAATTCGTGGTCAATACAATCAACCCGGGGGTCCGGATGATGCCGGGTTCACCGAACTCGCAACCGATGGCGAATCGATCCTATACGGTTGCGCCAATGACCAGATTGTTGAGTTCACTACAGACGGTGAATATGGTCAGGATTACGGTCTACCGGGTGGCTTGGAATTCTGTCGGGCAATCGGATGTGATTTTAACTACTCTGACGACTTCGTTGACTTTTATACCGCTGGCGATGATGGCTTTCTAGTCCGCGCCGATGCAGGTATGTCCGAGATTCGCTCCATTGATGTTGGAGATTCTGTCCTCGGTATTGGTGTAAAAGGCAACACACGCGCCGTATATATTATCACCCGCACTGATGATGACAAAGCAATGCTATGGCTCGTCTCTATTGACGATGAACGCACTACGCCGCTCTACGCTTTGGATTTGCCAGAAGGATATACCCCCGGTGGAATGGAAGTAAATCAACAATATTTCCCCGGTAGAGGTTCAATGATCGGGATTATGAAGGGTGAAGGCGACCTTGAAGACAAACTCTATGTTCTCGATCTCTACGTTTCGTGGCTCATAATTCAGCCGAAGCTGACCCTCTTGATGCCCGGTGAACGTATGACCTGGCCAATCGAATTTGCCGGTGACCAGATGCCGCCCGGATCGTACGACGATAATTTCTACCTTGCTGTCAACGGCTACGGCTTAAATGGCGAGGTTGCCGCCCACATGCAGAGCGATCCCGGTTCCGTTGGCGACAAGAAGAACCTCCAGCCCAACTCGGTCGCCTTGTCGGGTCCCTATCCCAATCCCTTCAATTCCGAAGCGCGCATCAACTTCTCTCTCGCCCATGCTGGCTTTGCCGAGGTTTGGATTACCGATATCAATGGCCGCGCCGTCAGCCGGGTCACGGAGGGCTTTTTCGCCTCAGGTGACCACAGTGCTACAGTCAACGCCCTTGACCTGCCTACCGGCCAGTATTACATCCGCTTGACACTATCAGAATCTTCGATTGCCAAGCCCATGACCCTCATCCGGTAACCTGTTCGTAGGATAGGTCTCCCTACCCGTCCATAAGTAGTCCCTATCAGAGAGGCGCGCTCGCCGCGCCTCTCCGTTTTTAAGTAATTAATCAGCAAAAGCACTCTTAATTAAGCATGTATTTCGACGAAACTGAACTCGAACGAGTTAAGCAGGCAATCGATATAGTCGAGCTTATCGGCGGCTATGTCACCCTGAAGCGCAAAGGACAGAGCGACCTCTGGGGCCGTTGCCCATTCCATAACGAAAAAAGCGCCTCGTTCCATGTTCGAGCCGACCGTGGGATGTATCACTGTTTCGGGTGTGGGAAGGGTGGAAGCGCCATCAATTTTGTGATGGAGATCGAGCGTCTCTCCTTTGCCGAAGCCGTCCGCATGCTCGCCGAAAAGGCTGGTATCACTATAACAAGAACAGAATCGAAAGAGTCAGCCTCATCCGATACCCATGAAAGAGAACAACTCTTCCACGCCTCTGCCATCGGGGAGAAATGGTTTCATGATCGATTGACCGTCACCCCTCGCTCGAAAGAGGCAGAGTCGGCACTAAAATACTTAAATGAACGCGGGATTGGGCTCGAGCTGATCAAACGCTTCCGCATCGGTTTTGCCGAGAGTGGGTGGGATGGGTTGGTCAACAGCGCTAGTCGTGCAGGCATTAAAGGCGATACCTTGGTTCGTGCAGGGCTTGCTTACAAGAAAAAGACTGGCGAGGGTTACGTCGATCGATTTCGTGCGCGGGTAATGTTTCCGATCCTCAGTCTCTCCGGCAAACCGGTCGCTTTCGGTGGCAGGCGTATCGACGGAATCACCCCTGATGAAGATGTCGCCAAGTACGTCAACAGTGCCGAAACGACTATCTACCACAAGAGCGAACATCTCTACGGTCTCGTCACCGCACGCGACGAAATCCGCAAGGCAGGTGCCGCATATCTGGTTGAGGGGTACATTGACCTCTTGGCGTTGGTTCAGGCTGGATTGTTAAACGTAGTAGCTTCTCTCGGCACATCGCTGACCGAGGAGCAGGCAAAATTACTGGGGCGATTCGCCGGAAGAGTCGTCATCGTTTATGATGGTGACGATGCCGGTCGCAGTGCCGCCGTTCGTGCTGCCGACCTGTTGACAATTGCCGGGATCGAAGCCCGGATGGCGATGCTCTCCGCTGGCGAAGACCCCGATTCTCTTTTGCGAAAGGTTGGTGCTGAGACACTTCGGGAGGTGATCGCCAACGAGAAGTCCTTCGTACAGTTCCGACTGGAAGCCTCCGGCGTTGACCAGAAAATGGGACAGAAAGAATTGCTCTCTGCCGCCAAGGGAGTTATCGAAACCCTCCAATCCGTTCGGGATCATTTTCAGCGTGATATTTTGCTGACCGAGCTTGCCAACCTGACGGGATTGCGACGGGAATTACTCGACAAATCGGTTCGTGAAACCCGTCGCAGTGAGAATCCGCTGGTGACGGTAGAAAAGAAGTTGACCGTCACCCCGGAGCAAAACCCCGAAAAAGAATTATTGCGTGCCATCCTAAGTCACCCCCCTCTTATAGCTGAAGTGATGGAAGCTGTCGCCGCAGAGCAGTTCGAACATCCCGGCTTGCGAGCCATCTATCTCGCCCTTGAGCAGGATTATCTTGGTGGACGCCCCGCCTCTCCAGACGCTGTAATTGACAAAATCTCTGACCCGGCGTTGAGAGCATTTTTAGCGGAAGCGAGCTTAAGCACGGGCAACGCGACGCCTGAAGCGGCGCGTGAAGAAATGCAGGAGTGTATCACACTCCTTGTAAAGCGGCTCGTTGTACGTGAACGTGAAGAAATTGAGAGTCAGCTTCGTCAGCCCGGAAGAACGATAGCAGAAAATCGACCACTTATGGAAAGACTGGTCGAGTTGAATCGCCAACTGCAAGCATTGAATATCAAATGACGGATTCTAAAAAACGTCTGCGCATTCTCTTCTTTACTCCCTGGTATCCAACGCAAACCAACCCGGTTGCCGGTATCTTCGTCCACGAATTGTGCAAATCTGTTGCAATAGATCACTATGTCAGGGTAATCGCCCTGTCGCTCGACGACTATACCCGCCCCTCTCAAATAAAGCTTATCGAGGAAATCTTCGACGATTTACCGGTCTCTCGCGTCACTCAAGGCAGGGGTTCGTTCCCAAGAATCCGCTATTTCAACCGACTCTTCAGTCAGGTCTGGCTTTTGAAAAAGATGATCGCTGAAATCAGACCTGATGTTATCCACGCTACAACCTACCACGCCGCCATTCCCGCAGTTCTTGCCGCTCGTGAGTCATTTGTCCCCGTTATTGTCACCGAACACTATTCCGGCTTTTATCGGGGGATGGTGACTGGGGTCGAGAAAATCAAAGCTCGTTGGGGTCTTGGACATGCCGACCGTGTTATCTCGATCTCCAGCTATCTTGAAGGCTTATTGAAAGCACACGGGGTCAAGGCTCGCTATGAAACCGTCCCCATTGGCATCGATACTTCTCTCTTCAATCTGACCGACGCACAAACGACGCCAAAAAAGGTTCCCGAAGGCATCATGGTCGGTACCTTAACGCCAATCAAAGGCTACACCTACCTTCTCGATGCACTCGCTATCTTGAATAAACGAGGTGTCAACGTCCTAATTCACGTTGCAGGTGACGGCGAATTGCGCGAAATGTTGGAAAAGAAGTCACGCGAACTTGGGATCGAATCGATGATCAAGTTCCACGGCGTACTCCGTAAACCTGATCTCGCGTTGTTGATGAAAAGAGTCGATTTTGCTGTTACATCAAGCTTGGGCGAGACCTTCGGCGTAGCCATAGCCGAGGGATTGGCGGTCGGACTTCCTACTTTGGCGACTAACGTCGGGGCAATTCCTGAGCTTATCGATGAAACTAGGGGGATATTGGTGAAGCATGCCGATGGGGAAGCTTTAGCGAACGGACTGGTCGCTATGGTTGAAAAGGTGGGTGATTTTGACAGACGGGCGATTTCAATTTGGGCGTCCGAAAGGATGGCGCATGAGGCTGTCGCGTCTCAATTTGTGAAGATTTGCCGAGACTTGATCGATTAACGATCCGGCAATTTCTTCTTACGACTGGTGTTTATTGCGACTAACGATTTGGTCACATTCTTACCTTTGTATAAAGCCTTTAGGATTTGCTTTGCGATAGGCTCTTTCTTCTTCTCTTTCTGTTTTTTCGCTGTTTGAGCAGGTTCTATCTCGATGAGTAACGCCGCAAGCTCTCCCTGCAACTTCTTCATAACCGCCGGAGGCATTATAAGCACGAATTCGCCGAGCCGAATATAGACCTCAGCGTTGTTATGCCCCACATTGACGCGATCTATTGCATGATTTTTCATCGCCACACTCAATTCCTGTTCGCATAGGTTACAACATTCTGGAGCGCCGCTTCGATCAAATCCCACTCAGTATCGATATCTGCCAGATCGTCACCAAATGACGTGCTGTCTCGTGGGTTTCCTTCCTCAATTTCCGGCTGAAATCCCGCCACCCAGACATTGCCCAGCCCATATTCATTTCCAACCGCCGCCGCTGTCCCAACTTGTCCATAGAGATAATCGACGGTGAGTCCAAAGGCATTCGTCGGGAAGAACTCAGGTCCACCCTGATAGAGTGTTTGATAGGTTTCTGCCTTGGCAACATCGCGATAAGATGGTGCTCTTCGTATTTCGACTATTCCATAGTAGGGGTTCGATACTATCCGCTCAGATGGGTAGCGAGTCGTTCCCGGAATCACCCCCACTCCGGGCCACGTACCTGAGTCGGACGCCGCGAACGCTCCGCCTGCTCCGAACCCAATATAGCCCCCACCGTCGGCGACATAGTTGCGGATATGTCCTCTACCCACAGGCCCTATCGCATCAGAGTAAAAATGAGCGTCACCGCCAGCAAAAAGGATAGCTGCAAACCGCCCCATCTTCACATCGCTGATTTCATTAAGAGTCAGAGTATCGCAGGTGAATCCAGCCACCCTGACCGCCGCAAAACATGCCTTTACACTTTCGCCGAATGCCCCCGGTCCTGTATAGATACCGACGTCGAACTGAGGCCCCAAGTCCGTCGAGTCTGTCGGATCAGAGCAACCGTTCATCATACCAATTACGCTGAAGGCGAAGGTCATAAGTACCATTTGTCCAAAATGACTCGCTCTTAGCCAAAATCGGATGGGCTGCCATGAAGTGACAATCTCACTTGACTTGAGTAACGGGATGTATCTTATTTTGGACTCGATTTTCAATTTGTGAGCTTTCGGTTAACTTGTGTCCGAAGCCGAACACCTAAATTCCTTAACTCTAATATAACACACAAATGATCGCTACCGAACGATTTCTTCCGATGCGCACCCCTGATTGGTTCAACGAGATCAATTTCGCCTTTTCCCTTAAGTCTGATGGCCAGATGTCCCTGAAGCGCGCTCCGTTGTCGGTTGTCACGGCAAATCGACGTAGGTTTCTGCAGGCGAATGGACTTGAACTCGATTCAGTTGTTGCGGGAGAACTGGTTCACGGATCCGCAGTGAAAGTCATCACGTTAGCGGAGCGAGGGAGAGGAGCGAAAAGGACAGACTGGATCGAATGTGTTGATGGACTCGTCACCGCTGAGGCTGGGCTTTTGATGCTAACGACTCATGCGGATTGTATGCCAGTAGTCGTTTATGACGCTGCAAACCGGGTGATCGGGCAGGCGCACGCCGGATGGAGGAGCCTTCGTAGCGGGATCATCGAAAATCTGATTACAACGATTCGATCTGTAAACCCGGCGTCGAAGAGCAGCCTCTACGCGTGGGTGGGCCCAACGATCAGGGCTTGTTGTTATCCGGTAGGCGAGGAAGTCGCCCGGCAGTTCCCGCAGGAGTGCAGGGTGTTGGTGGGGGAGAGGATTGCTCTCGACCTGACGCGGTTTATCCAGTTGGAATTTGCCCGCCTTAATCTCGATCCGCTTGCTATCACAGACTCAGGAATCTGCACGGCGTGCGATCCAACTTTTGCATCGTTTCGGCGGGACGGCGACAAAACGGTCGCAATGGCTTTGGTGACGGGGCTTTAGGCATATTTAAGTCAATAGCGCATCAATTCTATCATCACATTTTCAGAGGATAGGGGGGATTAGTCAAAAATCGATCACTGCGTCACAGATTGCTGGAAAGGCTTATCAGACAGCGGCTACAGGCGTGATCGATTTGTGATTCAACAGGAAATCGATCATATCTGTCATGAGTATTGCAATTTCTTATGTCGATAATATACGGAAATATTGGATGAAAAGCAAGTGTTGTTGGGTATAAAAGAAAGTAAAAAGTAAAAAGTAGAAAGTGCCGCAGGGTGGGGACACCCTGCGGCAATGCCTGAGGTGTGATGCGCAGTGCCGACCCTTCGGCAGTATTCCGAAAATGCACTCATCGTGCAAATAATGCACGGAAATGGGGGGGGGGTAAACTCATTGTTTCCGATTGAAGCCGCTTGGATGATTTTCTGGCATGAGATTCGCGGTTAGGACTGGAACAATATTGATCGCTTGCTTGTTGAATGTTTGGCTCCTTTAGTTACCACAATATGTTCTGTTATGTGCAATTTATGCACAAGATTTAGAAAGATACCCTCATGAATGGATTCGTTCGCCCTCTCTTGTCTGGCAATGCCGCTGTCCTGTTACTGACTTCTTTGCTTCTTCTTGCCTGCGGTGATGAGACTATCATCAACCCACCCATTGGCGACCTTCGCCCGCCGGTGATAACTTGGCTTGCCCCTGAAGCTGGTTCTATCGCCCGCGACACCCTTGAACTCCGTTTCACCGTTACTGACGAATCCGCCATAGACTCCGTCAAGCTTTACATCGACGGCTTCGTGCGCATCTTCCGCGTCTTTGCAAACCTGCCTCCGGCGGGTGAAGCAATCTCCTTCCCATGGAACACACTCTCCGATTCCGACGGCGTGCACTTGCTGGAAGCCCGCGCCTGGGATAAGGCAGGGAACGTCGGGGCTTCTCCTACCCTATTACTTCGTGTCACAAACGCCAACCCGCCAGCTACCGACCATACTCCGCCACGGATCCGAATTCTTTCACCTGAGCCGGGAAGCGTTATCAGGAATGAGTTTGAGCTTCAATTCACGGTGACAGACAGCAGTCGATTGGACAGTATTTTGATTTTTGTTGACGGGGAAATCGGTCAGATACTTGCGGCGGGCGAGGATTCGCTTTATATTGCACATATGAACAGTATTAGATGGTCGAACGGTCGGCGGATCATCGAGGTGAGGGCTTACGACGCGGCGGGCAATATCGGGATCAGCAACCCGCTCGGTTTGACTATCGACAACCATCGGGTGATTTGGGTTCCGGATGACTTCGAGACGATACAGAGGGCTATCAATTCCAGCGTCGATGGGGATACTGTCAGTGTTAGGGCGGGGGAGTATGAGGGTGCAATCATGTTTTTTGACAAAAATATCGTATTAATGAGCGAGTTCGGACCAGAAGTGACAATTTTGAGTTCCAATGTGGCTGCTTCAACAATAATTGTTTCAGGTGGTCAGGACAGCACCACATTGATTCGAGGATTCACTCTTCGAAACGACTTTGCGGATGATTATGCGTGTGTTTTTATTTCTGGATCTAGTCCTAAGATCGTCAACAACATTATTACAGGTGGAGCTCGTACAACCGGTTATGTTGGTGCGACCGATGCCGCGATTTTGAGAAACAACCTTTTTATGAATCTAAGCTACAGTTGCCAGATTGGCTATGGTTGGGGTGATTTTCGCAACAATATGATTCTTGATTGTCTTCACGGATTTTATAGTGCAGCCATTGATGGTCAACCACTTGAAGCGGATTTCAATCTTTTTTGGGAAAGCGGACAACCAGAAAGAACCGAGACTATGCTTCATTGGGGCGAACACAACCTGATTGATGTGAATCCTCTCTTCGTTGCGGAAACCTTGAAATTGAGAGAACAATCTCCCGCCAAAGACGGGGGAGTTCCTGAGATTCGTGATTTGGACGGTTCTATATCCGATATAGGGGTATATGGCGGTCCCTATGCCTATCCGCCACCAAACTGATAGTCCGTGAACAATCAAGCCCGTCTCAGTAGTTGAGGCGGGCTTGATTGTTTTAAGGTGACAGACAAGAGCGGAACGCCGCGAAGCAATGTCTGTCCTCCCCCGAAAAGCAGTGACAGGCAGGGACGCCTGTCGTACTGAGATTGCTTCGTCACTGCGTTCCTCGCAAAGAAGTACCTTTGGTGCGAGAGCGGCTTGAAAAGCCGCTCTCCAAGTGGAAAGGGGGGACTGAAGTCCCCCCTCCAAGATTCGAGAGTGTTTCGATTCGAATCCCCTTCGTGCCTTCGTGGTGAGGTTGTCGATTCCTAACTACGCCATCCCCCTCGGATCCCAGCCAATTGCCGCATCCTCATTCAGCCCGTCAAGCATTTTAATGTCTTGCGCGCTTAGCTCAAAGTCGAAGATTTTGCTATTCTCAACGATCCGCCCCGGATTGATCGATTTGGGTAGCACCACGAGGTTCTTTTCCAACAGCCACCTCAGCACCACCTGAGCCGCGCTCCGTCCCGCTCGCTCCGCAACTTCCACAATCACCGGGTGATCGAGGCGGTCGCCCCGCATCAACGGGCTGTATGCCTGAACGACGATATCGTTTTTCGCGCAGTAGTCGCGGACGGCGACATGTTGCAGGAACGGGTGAATTTCGATCTGGTTGACGGCAGGCTGAACTTCGGCGACGGCTTTTAGCTCCTCCAGATGGTTGACCATGTAGTTGCTGACTCCGATAGTCTTGATTAAGCCCTCTTTATGCAGCTTCTCCAACGCCCGCCACGAGTCAAGCCTTAAGCCCGCGACAGGCCAGTGGATCAGATAGAGATCGACGTACTCGATCCGCAGTTTGGCGAAACTGGTGGCGAAAGCTTTCAAGGCTTGCTCGTAGCCTTGGTCGGTGTTCCAGAGTTTGGTCGTGACGAAGATTTCGGAGCGGGGGAGACCGCTCTCGCGGACAGCGGCTCCGACGTCTTCCTCGTTGCCGTACATTGCGGCGGTGTCGATGTGTCGGTAGCCAGCCTCGATGGCTTGGAGGACGGCCTCGCGCGTCTCGTTGCCTTTAGCCGCTTTCCAGACCCCCAGCCCGAGGCGCGGCATTTCGATGCCGTTGCACATCCGAATAGTTTTAGAAATCATCTCATCTCCGGTCTGGTATTGCGTTGTAGAATAGAAAAAGCCCCAAAGCATCAGGCTTAAGGGCTTTATCGATGATGGGTAATATGCTGGGAGATAGGGATTCGAACCCCAATTCCATAGTCCAGAGCCATGTGTCCTGCCGTTGGACGATCTCCCAAATTGAACTCTGATAATATAACAGCCCTTCAAGCACGGCGCAAGTTCAGGACGCCTCTTGTCGCACCGTTGCAGGAATCGGTCATCCCTGCGCGACTTTTCAGTACCCTCGTCCAAGCACCTCGCGGTAGAGCCTACTCGTCTTCACTGCCATCTCTTCCGCCGAATACTTGCGAGCGACAAGCTCCCGCCCGGCCCTCCCAAGTCGCTCCGCCAATGACTCGTCACGTTGCAACATAAAGATATGTGAAGCAGCTCTCTCCGGCTCGTCAAGGCCATACAATAGCCCCGTCACGCCGTCTTCGACCAAATCGCTGTTACCCGTCACTTTCGTAGCGACTACTGGCAGTGAATAGGCGAAAGCCTCCAACAATCCGAGCGGCAGCCCCTCCCAGCGGGAAGTAGAAAGGTAGCAATTTGCGCTTGACAGGATTGGCCGGGCGTCATCAACGTTGCCATGAAAAATCACCTGCCCTCGCTCTACCGCCGGGTTCAGTCGTTCCCGAACCAATGCGCTTCCCTCACCGTCCCCAATAACGTCGAAGACGATGTTCTCGCTATTGTGATCCTTCAGGGACAGCTCGATAATTTCAGAGAGCAACTCGGGGTTCTTGGCATAGTCAAACCTTGTGATAGTGACGACATGAAATATCGTGTCACGCTTCAGACTTGGTGCATCGACCTGAGTCAGATCGATCCCGTTCTCGATTGTCACAAGTTTTTCACTTCCGACAAGCCGCAATCTCGTAATCAGCTGTGCCTCGCTTGGCGAAGTGGCGATCACCTTTTTCGTTAATGAGGAGAGAGTCCTTTCAAGCATAAGGTATAGCGACCGTGTCAGCCAGCCGTAACTGCCGAGATGAACTCCATGAAACGAGTGTACCGCCGGTCGCCCCGTCAGCAGTGCGGCTAAACGACCATACAGCCCCGCCCCTTTGCCGTGCGAGTGGATGAGGTCGATGTTGCGACGCTTTGTCTCCCTTGTCAGTTGCCAAAGCGATCCGGGTTGGAACTTACGATGAGGAATGGCGATCAGGCGGGACTCGCCGAGGAGACTCTCGAATCGATGCCAATAAGGTGGTTCGTGCGGGATAGCAACGTGAATCTCGAAGTCCGCCGCGAGAAGCTTCGTCAGGAGGTGCATATGCGCCGGACCGCCGCCATGGTCGCCTCGCACTGAAATCATTAGGATGCGTGGCTTGGGATTAGTCAATCGTTTGCCGGGCAGAGGCGAGGTTTAACTCCATGTAAAGCACCCCTTCGAGAGGGTTGGGGTAGTATGACGGGATCTCGCTGAAGCCATACCTGGTATAGAGCGAAATAGCCGGCTTCATCGTGTCGCGGATAGTATCGAGGTACATTCGCTGGTAGCCAAGCCTCTTTGCGGCAAGGATCGACTCTTTCACCAACATCTCCCCGACCCCCAATTTTCGCGCGACAGGTTTGACATAGAGCCGCTTCATCTCGCAAGTTCTCTCGCCAAACTTCTTGACACCTACCGTGCCGATAACTTCGCTGTCCGTTAGCGCAAGGATCATCTCGCCAATCGGTGGGGAGTAAACTGTTTGCAGGTTACTCAGCTCTTCAGCGAAGCCCTGAAAGCACAAATCGAAGCCGAGCGATTCGGCATACTCAAGGAAAAGTGCTTTGCCTGCTTCGAACTGATCCAGCGACCTGGCGTGTAAGATTTTTATCATACTTTCAATATAGATCGGAAGCTTGCGGGTTGGCAACAGTCTCAACCGCTCAAAAAAACAGAACCCATACCTAAAGCATGGGTTCCATTTGTCGTCTCGTTATGGGGAGAGGAGACGATTAGTCTCGGCCACCGCGACCATCGTTACGGCCACCGACTACGAGTTGAACTCGAGCGGCACCATTTGCGCGGACAGCGGCGCGTTCGCGATCGGCACCGGCGCGGGTTGTCGTTGCGACGACAAATTGCCCGCCGGGGAGATTGTCAAAGACGTAGGCACCGTTGCGACCAGCCTGAACACGGCCTGCATAAGCTCTTTGTCCACGCTGAACATCGACCTGTTGAATTGTGACAATCGCACCGGGAATGGCACGTCCATCAGCCGTTGAGACCGAACCACCGATTGTAGCGGCGCGGGCCGGACTGTTGAAGGATGTTATCGCCGAAAGCACCATGGCTGCTGCGGCAATGCTAAGGAAACGTTTCATTTTCTTTCCGTTCTATGAAGGATAATCGATTGACTGACTTTGTCTTGAGTGCCGTAATCGAAATTACAGCACTCAATACTCATATCATTCACAAGGCTTAAAAGCCGAGTGAGGGCAGAACCCCTTATTGGCGACCGCGAAGGTTGACGGTTACGTCAGCGACTTCGTCTGCGACGATTTCGACTCGCTCACGACCCATACCAACGCCGCGCTTGCCAGCGGTTACAACCCAAACACCAGCCGGGATAGCACGGACCGCAAAGTTACCTTCGGCGTCTGTCTCGAGGTTAATCGGACGGACACGCTGACCACGGTCACGCAAACGAGCCGGGACAAGGGTCACTGATGCGCCCTCGACGCCAGCGCCATTAATCAATACATGGCCTGTCAGTGCGCCAGCGGCACGCTCATCGCCATGTCCACCACCATGACCACCACCATGACCACCACCATGGCCACCGCGACCACCAGCAAGCTGGAGGTTGACGACAGTCGGGTCACCGTCAGCTACGTTGGCTGCGGCGCGTGCGCCACCGAATTCACGAGTCATTGCAGAGACGATGTAACGACCAGCAGGGACGTCGGCGACTGCAAAAGCGCCGTTTTCATCTGTCGCGGCGCGACCCATGAACGGCCTCTGACCACGACGGGCGTCCATTCCTTGAACCATAACCATCGCGTCGGCGACTGCGCCACCTTCAGCGTTGGAAACTGTACCCGAGATTGAGCCTACCGCCATTGCCGATTGGGGGGTCAACCCCAGAGCCATGAAGGCCGCGACAATCGCTACGAGTGTAAATACCTTTTTCATTCTTCTTCCTTTGAGTTATTGCGGGATGCCATTCTTTGACTTGGTAAAAGCAATAGCTGTGCCAAATGTCAAAAAATAGTGGTGAATTGGGATGGACCAATAACCATCAATAATTAGACTTTAAATTTCAATATATTAAAAGAAACCATAGTGCTGATGATTGCGTCAAAGTAGATGAATTCTTCCTATAACTTTTGTAAAAGTGCGAATATTATTCGCATCCACCATATTCCCGGACGCAGTCTATAATTCGGTGTTGTTGATGACTGACAGAACGACGTCTCTCCATTATATATCAATTATATCAACAAAATTTTTATCTTCATTTATTGCCTCACTCTTTTTTCAAGAATCGACCAATTAGGTCGTATAATGTTTCCATTGGTTCACTAATTGCTATTACTGAATTAATTGTCTCCAATTGCCCTTAGTTTCGAAAATATGACAGGGCATGTGTCAATCTGGCAGCCTTTTCTGCCAATTATTACAACAATCATTCCAACAAGGAAAATTGATGTCCCGCGAAATCACAATGACCGACGAAAATTTCGATCAAACCATCTCCAGCTCGACCCTGCCGATCCTCGTTGACTTCTGGGCTCCCTGGTGCGGGCCCTGCCGATTCATTGCACCCGTTCTCTCGGAAATTGCCGAAGAAAAGCATGAACTCATCACTATCGGCAAAATGAACGTCGATGACAACCCGGTCATTCCATCCCGTTTTGGCATCTCAGGCATCCCGACACTGATCCTCTTCAAAGGTGGCAAAGCCGTCGAGAAGATTGTCGGCGCACTGCCCAAAGCGATGCTCGAAAAGGCGCTTGAACCGCATCTGAAGTAACTTGTCTTTCGCTTGGACAACCTGGCTTGGAGTGGATAAATGTTCCTCGGTACATTGAAGTATTGCCACCTAAGCAACACCAATTTTCCATCCCCGCGAAAGCGGGGATCCAGTTTGAGATTTTAATTGGGATACCCGAATCTGGATCCCCGCTTTCGCGGGGATGGAAGCTCGGCATACTTTACATTATAAATGTCTCAACGAACCAATTCCCATCCATCCCTAACGTCTGATTCCGAAATACACTTATTTTTCGCAAATCACTTGACCTTCGGTGAATTGACAGTTATATTTTGATCTCACTCGTTTGACCGCTTTGCCCTGACGTCCATCAACAATTTTTGCGTCGGAGGCTGTTTGACCCCAATTCCCAACCTTTTTCGAAAGACCGTATGCCGAACGTCAAAGTCCGTGACGGCGAGCCGTTTGAGCGCGCCTTTAAACGATTCACCAAATCTTGCGAGAAGTGCGGCCTGATGGCTGAAATCAGGAAGCACCAACGATTCGTCAAGCCTTCCGAGGCAAGTAAAAGAAAATCTGCCGCCGCCCGACGCAAAATGAGAAAACTCATGCGTTTGCAAACCTTGATGGGCAGGTAGGTTCCTAATTTTGACGATGAAGGCTGTTCTGACTGATTAACCAGCCTTCTGAATTCCCTTTCGCCTGCCGATCAAACCACTACGAACCTGACGCGACTACCGACAAGCCTTCTTATTCGGTAAGCCTGTGTCCATTGCGACCACGAAAGTTAATCTCAACCTGGAGGGTCAAATTGACCAAATATGACTTTGGCATCCTTGCCATTCTGCTCATGTTCTCCCTTCTTGGATTCCTCCGTGGCTTTGTAACTGAGCTCTTTGAAGCGATTGCGCTCATCTTTGCCATCCTTTACGGTAAGGTCCTTGCTCTGAAAGTTGTTGGACTGCTACCCGACTCGGTTCCAGAGTATATGCGCGTACCGCTTACTACTTTCATCCTCTCGATTCTGTTAATATTCACTATTAAAGCGATTGGCAGCGCGATTCGCAAGGCGTTTGTCAAGAAAAAATTTAAAGGGATCGACCACTTTCTCGGTGGATTCATGGGAGCCGCCAAAGGCGGCATAGTTGTCGTAGGAATCATGGCGGTACTAACGCTGACGCCTCTTTCGCGCCTCTTTGAAATGGAAAAGAAACCAGCTCCCGTGCTGCGTTGGGCGATGAAGAACAGCAAGCCGATCATTGCCAAGTACTCTGGGAGAATAGCCGAAGCTGCTCAGCAGCAGATCCAAGAGACCATTAGTGGCGTCACGGGTGCCGGATCGTCCCAACCAGCTACCATCAATAATCTCTCTCCATCTCTTTCCAAGGCTGACCGCGCCGATATCATCAAACTCTTGAAAGAACCCGCCATCGCCAGCCTTAACCTCACCGAGGAAGCTCTCCTGAAAATGGTGAAGACGATGCGCGAATCGCAAGGGAAACGATAGGGTTGATCATCTCCCTTGCCCAATGAATGCGCAAACCAATTCTGCCCTCGAATTTGACCGCCTGATCGCTCATCTTTCCAGCTACTGCCAAACTGACCAGGGGCGTGAAATCCTTGGCGCTCTAAAGCCCTCTAAAAACCTAACCCAAATCCAGGAAGAAATTACCCGCGTTCAGGAAGTGCGTGGGTTATTTCAGCGCTCTGGGACCTTCCCCTCCAGCGGCATCGCCGATATAAGGCTCTTTCTGAAACGCGCCTCCGTTCAAGGCAGCGTCCTTGACGAATCCCAGCTTATGGCAATTCTCCACCACCTCCGCGTTCATGCTCAAACCGAAAAATTGATGCAGCGCGAGGCGAGCCGAATGCCGTTGACAGCCGCAATTACAAGTGGCTTAAAGGCTTTGCCGGAGTTGGAAGCCCGTCTTGACAAAGCGATCACACCCGAAGGAACCGTTCGTGACTCAGCCTCTCCCGAGCTTTCCCGCATCCGGCGCTCGATGGGGGTTCAGCTTGAGCGACTGAGGACGAAGCTGACCGGTATGATCCCGAAGCTTTCCAAGGCTGGCGTTCTCCGTGAAGATTCCTTTTCGTTGCGGGATGGCCGCTATGTCCTGCCTGTTCGCTCTGATTCGATGAGTTCCGTCAAAGGAATCATCCACGACCGTTCGGCAACAGGGGGGACGGTCTTCGTCGAACCGACCGCTCTGATCGATCTGGGCAATGAACTGCGCACGCTCGAGCTTGCCGAACGCGACGAGGTGCGGCGCATCTTAAAAGAGTTGACGACTTGCGTCCGAGCCGACATCGTCGTCATCGAAGCCAACTATCAGATCATTATCGCGCTCGACTGCCTCTGGGCAAAGTCGATGTTGGCAGAACATCTCGAGGCAAACCCTCCCGTCGTCACTGAGTCGGGCCCCCTTCATCTCTACGGAGCAAGGCACCCCTTGCTCGTTTTGGCAGGCGACCGCAAAGTCGTCCCCCTCAATCTCGATCTGGGTGATGATTACGAAATGCTGGTCATTTCAGGTCCCAATGCAGGCGGAAAAAGCGTCGCGTTGAAGACCGTCGGGCTGGTCTCGCTGATGGCGGCTTGTGGTCTTCACGTCCCGGCTCTGCCGGGGACGGAGGTACCGCTCTACCTCGAAATCGAAGCCGATATTGGCGATCAGCAGTCCATCGCCGACGACCTTTCGACCTTCACCGCCCATGCTACACGTCTCCGTGAAATTCTGGCTACAGCAACGCCGCGCACTCTCGTCTTGATTGATGAGATCGGTGCCGGCACCGATCCCCAGGAGGGTGCTTCGCTCTCAATAGCGACTCTGGAGCGATTGCTGAAGGCTCATGTTCCAACGATAGTGACGACTCACCACGGCTCACTCAAGGCTTTCGCGCACTCAGCGGAAGGTTGCGCCAACGGTTCGATGGAGTTTGATGTCGCCTCGTTCAGACCTACTTACCGCTTTAGGCCCCATATTCCCGGCTCAAGCTACGCACTCGACATCGCCAAAAGGGTCGGACTGCCTGACAATCTAATAAACCGCGCCCGCGAGCTTGTCGGCAGCGAACGATCCCAAATGGAAGAGCTGATCGCCAGCCTCTCCGAAAAGCTTACTTCCTACAGTACTCTGGTCGCCGACCAACAGCAAAAGACCGGGCTTTTTACCGCTCAGGAAGCCGACTACCGCCAAAAGGTGGAAAGACTTCAGTTGAAAGAAAAGCAATTGAAGCATCAGGCGATGCAGGAGGTCGAGGAGATCCTGAAGGCGGCTCGCAAGACTGTTGAAACTGTCGTCAAGGACTTACGCGAGCAGGGGGGACGCTCCGACTCGATAAAGACAGCCCACCAGACCATTGCCGAACTTAAACGCTCTGTCTCAGTGCGGTTGGACGTCCCGACCATCGACGTGCCTCAACCTCCGCGCCACGACATCATCCCCGAAGTCGATCTAAAGCGGCCGGTTGCCATCGACGACTGGGTGACGATAGACGGCGGGACGAGCGGGCAGGTGACGGCTCTTTCAGCCAAAGGCGACCGCATCTGCATAGCCGTAGGAGCCGTTCAGTTGTGGGTGACGAAAGAGCGGGTCACTCTCATCAAAAGACCCGACGAACCGACCGAATCAGTCCGCAACTATGCTAAATTGCCAGAGGTTCCATTTGAGCTTGATGTGCGGGGACTCGATGCTCCCGAAGCTCTCTTCCGGGTTGAGCGGTATATTTACGACGGCATGTCGTCGGGGCGGGAGAGGCTCGGGATCATCCACGGCAAAGGAGCCGGGATACTCGCCAAGTTCATCCGCGAGCATCTGCGCAAGAACAAACTGGTCGCCTCGTTCCGTTACGGTGAGTACGGCGAGGGAGATTACGGCGTCACCATCGTTGAACTAAAGATCTGAGGCAACAGAGGGACGGTCGTATCGTATTACAGTTCAGGATAATTCTTCTTTATTTTTTTAACCACACATTCTGGATAAATAATGGGTCTTAAATTCGGTGACGCCGTCCTCGAGCTCGGTCTCATCACCGCCGAACAGTTGGAAGAGGCAATTCAACGCCAAAAGCATGGAAAATTTCCACTTGGACAGATCATGGTTCATAACGGGATGATCAGTTCATGGCAGGTTGATGAAGTTCTCGCCTACCAGCAGAACAAGGGCGAAGGCATCACGTTCGGTGAATCAGCAATCCAATTGGGTTTTGTCTCCTCAGCTCAGCGTGATGAAGCCGTCTCTTACCAGAAAAATTCCCAGGGCGTCCTTGGCGAAATGTTGGTGAAGTTGGGCTACCTGACTGACGCTCAGCGCAATCAGGTTGTCCAGTATCAGCTTATCTGAGGCGCTTGCGAGGGACTCAGCGACGGCAACTACCTCTTGACTTGGCAGTTTGAAGTGATTAGATTAGTAGCGCCTCGTGTACTGATAACTGTAGATAGTTCAGTAGTCATACGTTTTAGGAGGTTGTTTTGAATCGCAAGAAGTACATAATCGCCAGCATTGTCGTCGGACTCGTCGCTTATGCCTGTGACTTTGTGTTACATGGTGTGATCCTTGCCGATGCCTACAAGGCAAACGAACATCTTTTTGGGGGGATGGATCAGATGATGAAATACATCTGGGTCAACCCGATTGCCTATTTCTCGCTCAGTTTCCTGCTTGGATATGTATTCATCAGGGGATATGAAAATCTCGGGATTATGGAGGGGGTCCGCTTTGGGGTGTTGATCGGGCTATTAATGCATGTGCCCAGATTTTGCTTTGAGGTGATGTATTATCCATATCCCAAAATATTCGATATAAGCAATCTCATTGGCGGTTTCATCACTTGCGTTCTAATGGGAATTGTTTTTGCCCTTATTTATAAACCGCTTCCAAAAACCGCGTGAAGTCTTAAATATAGAATGTGAATATTCTATATTTGTAAGGCAAGCGGCTGTGACGCAATGGTAGCGTACCAGCTTCCCAAGCTGGATGTTGCCGGTTCGAGCCCGGTCAGCCGCTCGACGTTTAAGCGAGGATGAACCATCCAGACGAGGATGCCTGTTTCATCCTCGTCTCATTTTAGACACATACCTGGAGGGAGGACTTCAGTCCGCCCGAATACATAACACAGAAGAACCATGGCTTTACCTATTGTCGCGATAGTCGGCAGACCCAATGTCGGCAAATCAACCCTCTTCAACCGGATCATCAAACGCCAGCAGGCTGTCGTCGATCCAAGCCCCGGCGTGACCCGTGACCGCCACTACACCACCGCCGAGTGGATTGGCGTACAGTTCACCCTCGTCGATACCGGCGGGTTCATGCACGACGGCGAAGGCGACAAGCTTAATTCCGCCGTGCGCGAACAGACCCTCATCGCTGCTGAGGAAGCCGACATCGTCCTCTTCCTCACCGACGCTATGGCGGGCGAGTCTGAGGAGGAATCAGAGCTTGCCCGGCTGATTCAGAAACGTCCCGTCAGAGTGCTACTCCTCGCAAACAAGGTTGACGACCCGTCGAAAGTAGCCCTCGCTTACGAGGGGAGAAAATTCGGCTTTGGTGACGCATTGCCGATCTCAGCGCAGACCGGTTTCAACGTGGCGGAAATGCTGGATGAGGTCGTCCGGGTTCTGATCGAGCTGAAGCCCGTCATGCCCGCCGCGGCTCCTCACGAAGAGTTGTCGTTGGCGATCATCGGTGCGCCTAACACCGGCAAATCGTCGCTCGTCAATCGGTTAATCGGCAAGGAACGGATGGTCGTTTCCGACATCCCCGGCACGACTCGCGACGCTATCGACTCGCTCATCACCTATCACGGACGCTCGATCAGGTTGGTCGATACTGCCGGTTTGAGGCGTAAGCGCCTGGGAGCTGAGGGCATCGAGTTCTACACCACCCTGCGGACAATGAAAGCCTTGGACAGGTGTGATGTTGCGGCGGTAATGATCGATTCGACGTTGGGGATAACACAGGGCGATGTGAGATTGGTGCAGACGGCTGTGGATGCGGGGGTAGGTCTGATTATGGTGATGAACAAGTGGGACATCATCGAAAAGATCGAGAAGCAATCTGAGAAGCTGATGGAAGATTGGAAACGCCGCGCCCCGCAGCTTACATGGGTTCCGATGCTCTACGTTTCGGCGGTGACAGGTCGTAATGCAATTTCTGTCGTCGAAGAAGCGCTCGCTATCCGCAAACTTCGTGCGAACAGAATCCCGACGTCCGAGATCAACAACGAGATCGTCCCGATTTTGCAACGCACTGCTCCGCCTGCGATCAAAGGTCGCTTCGTCAAGGTCAAGTACGGCGTACAATCGTCGATCAACCCGCCCAAGTTCTCGTTTTTTGCCAGCTACGCCAATCTGATCCCTGAGCAATACCGCCGCTACACCGAGCGCATCCTCCGCGAACGATACGGCTTCCGCGGCGTCCCAATCACTATACAGTTCAGAGCGAAGTAATCTTCCACGTCTTGGAGCGCGGGATTTCAGACCGCGCCTTACTATCGGAGCGCCCAAGCTTGCTTGCGCTTCCACATTACCAATAGCAGATTCATCCTGAACGAATTGAAGGATATTTGCCTCCATCACCTAACTATTCTCTATCACTAAAAAAAGCGCCATGCCGACAATTCGGCATGGCGCTTCTCTCTTTTTGCTCGATTCAACTTCCCATTTGTGCACATGTTAACTTAATAATTACAAATATTTTCGCAGGTCGCCGGATCCAAACAAAATAATTTTTCAAAACACTTGACATCACCAAATCGTTTTAATACATTGGTGGAGCGAAAGGACAATTTTCCCCATTTTAGGACTTTCTCTTGTCGGAATTAGGACGATATTTTTACCTCGACGCGGCTTCCTACACATTGGATGTCAAATCGAGGCTTGCGTTGCCAGCAAAATTCAGAACTGCTATCCATGAAAATGGGTTTGGCTTTTTTGTATTGACTGTTGGTGACGGTTGTCTCGTCGTCTATTCCGAAAGCGAATGGGAGCGAATCTTAGAGGAAGAGATGACTCCCGAGCGGTCCGGCAAGGACGATATGACCCTGCTTCGCTATAAAAGATTTTTGCAGAATTACACCAAGACCGTCGAGACCGATGGTCAGGGTAGAATCCACATCCCGGCTCTTTTCCTTGAGTTTGCCAAGTTAAGCCGTGATGTCTGGATCACCTCAAGGGGTAACGGGCTCGAACTTTGGAATAAAGCGGTACTTGACGAATCCATCGGTTCGGTCGAAGACTTCAACGACATCTACCGCCGTCAGCAGATCAACAACAAAACCTATTCGATACAAAGTAGGCACGGCGCAACTTCCCAGACTCCTGCAACACCCGACAGTCCCAAACAGGGTTGAACGACCCGATCCACATCCCGGTAATGGCAAACGAAGTTGTTCACTACCTGCTTGAAAATAACGGAACTAAATATCTCGATTGTACATTGGGTGCAGGTGGCCACACCGCACTACTAATAGAAAAAGCCAATCGATCCATTAACGTAACCGGGATAGATATCGATGAAACTGCCATCGATGCTTGCAGAAAACGATTCAAAGGCTCAAGCAAAGTTCGCGTCGAGCACGGTAGCTATGGCAATCTGGAATTCCTTGATCGTCGGATCGGACTTGGCGACCTCGACGGAATTATCGCCGACTTCGGACAATCCTCCGACCAGCTCTTATCCGAATCAGTCGGGATGTCTTATCAGCAGAGCGCTCCCCTCGATATGAGATACGATAGATCTGCCGGAATGACGGCGGAAGAGTTCCTGAATAGCGTTGGATTTGATGAATTAAAGAGGTTGTTGAAAGAGATAGGCCAGGAGAGCAACGCCTCCCAAATAGCCAGAGCGATAGTCAAAGCGCAACCACTTTCAACCACTGATGATCTTGTAAAAGCTGTAAGCTCCGTATCCAGTCCGTTTAAATTGAACAAAGTTCTCTCCCGCGTCTTTATGGTGGTAAGGGTTGTCGTCAACGATGAACTTGGGGCAATTGACCGCTTTTTAACCTACGCACCGACATTGCTTAAGCGAGGCGGCAGAATAGTTTGCATCTCTTTCGATTCAAATCAAGATGGTCGCGTAAAGAATGCGTTCCGCTCTTTGGCAAATCCCTGCATTTGCCCCCCAACTCTACCGGTATGTCTCTGCAATCGTATTCCGACGCTGAAAGTCATTACTCCACGTGCTTTGCAGCCTACTGAATCTGAAATCGAATCTAACAAACGCAGCCGAAGCGCAAGGCTGCGAGTCGCCGAAAAATTTAACCCACAACCGATCACCTCCTCCCGGTGATAACCACGGAACCGAAGCTATGACAGCGGCATCTTCATCAATTCCCCGACGCAAGGTCAATCGTATGGCTGCGCCGCCACTTTCGAAGACTCTCAAAAGTCTGATGTGGGCGCTCATCATAACGACTATCGGGATAGGCTGGGTTGCCAAAGGCGCATGGGCCGAACGAGTCGCAAGACGCCAGTTGACCCTCGAGCGGGAGCTGAAGGAACTGGTCATCGAAGCCAACAATCTGAAGCAGCAACTCCTCCAACTTTCCGAATTCGCCCGCGTCGAAACCGAAGCGCGAAACAAATTAGGGATGGAATTTCCAGCCAACCCCCCGGACAAAATCTGGACTGAAACACCTGTCGAGCAGCCTTTGTTAGGGACTATGGCGTTCTTCTCAACCATCCCGCGAGAACCGCCATCTTCCCGCCGTCGCTAAACGGCACCGGCGAAGCCGGTCGACAGCGTCTATCGCTCCTTACCGGGCTTGTTCTGGTAGGAGCTTTTGCCGTCTTTTGCCGTCTCGTCTGGTTGCAGGTCGTCATCAGCAACGACCTGACCAAAATTGCTGACGATCAACATCACGCCAAGATCCCCAACGAGCCTCGTCGTGGCACGATTTTCGACCGGAATGGACGCCCCTTCACGACTGATCTGGGCGATTTTGTCACCCTTGGCGTCAATCCGTCCCGTGTCCTGAAACGCAAAGAGCTTGCCGCCGACCTCGCTCGTGAAACTGGTCGCAAGCCAGCCTATTACATGTCACGACTCGAAAAAGATGCGCAATTCGTTATCCTCGACAGGAAGATTTCGCTCCAATCGGCCGATAAGCTCGACCGCAAAGGCTGGAGCCTGACCCGGCAACCTGACACAAAGCGTTTCTATCCGCACCACCAGATTGCAAGTCAGATCATCGGGTTCACCGATATCGACCAAAACGGCCTCTCCGGTATCGAGTTGTCCTGCGACCCGCTCCTGAAAGGCGAGGCAGGTTGGCGGGTGGTTCAGTTGGATGTCCGCGGACGCTCTCATCTCGATGGCAGCCTTCCCTCGAAACCCGCTATCGACGGGATGAACATCGCTCTGACCATCGACCTTGCGATCCAGACGATTGTCGAAGAAGAGCTTGGCGTCGCGCTCAAAGAGACTAAATCCGAGACAGTATCAGCAATCGTTATGCACGTCGCGACGGGCGAAATACTGGCAATGGCAACCGTCCCCGGCTTCGACCCGAACGAGCCCGAAGATTCGCCTTCATCCTGTCAGAAAGTCAGGTCGGTCAACGACCTCTTCGAGCCGGGCAGCACCTTTAAGCTTGTCGGATCAGCGCTGCTCCTCGAGCGCGGGTGGGCAAAGCCATCCACAATGGTCGATGCGAGTGCCGGGAAAATTGTCGTCGCAAATCACGTCATCAACGACGCCCACAAGCACGGCGTCATCAGCTTCCGCGAAACTATCGCGCAGTCATCGAACGTCGGCATGATTAAGCTCACCCAGAATATCGCCCCGCAGGACATTTACGATATGGTCACCCGGTTCGGCTTTCTTGCCAAAACCGACGTCGAAATCGAGGGCGAAGCGTCCGGACTCTTACCGAAGCCGAAAAATTGGAGCGGAACCACCAAGGCTAATCTGGTGATCGGTCACGGCGTTGCAGTCACGGGCTTGCAAATGGCAATGGCTTACGCTGCAATCGCCAACGATGGCCTCCTGATGCAACCCACAATGTTGAAAGGTCGCTACGCCGTCGATGGAACCTTGGTCGAAGAGCCTCCCTTACCGATCCGGCAGGTCGTCTCGAAAGAGACGGCGCGAACCTTGACCAGCTTTTTCTTCGATGTTGTCGAAAAAGGAACCGCACAACGCGCCAAAATCGACGGCGTTAAAATCGCCGGAAAGACCGGCACCGCCCAGAAAATCAAGCCCGAAGGCGGCTACTACAAAGATCGTTTCGCCAGCAGTTTCATCGGCTACTTTCCTGCCGACAACCCGCAAATTCTGATCGAAGTCGTCCTTGACGATCCTCGCGGAGTCAATCATCAGGGTGGGCAGGTCGCCGCGCCGGTATTCAGAAACATCGCCGAACGCGTGATCGGCTTGAATCCCGAACTGCGTGGCTACTCCCGCAAGCCCGGCAAAGCCATCAAAGGCGTCAACTACGTTGCCGTACCGGAACTCCGCAACAAGCCTCTTGAGCAAGCGCTGGCACTCCTCAAGAAATCTGGCCTCGCTGTCGGCAAGCACGGTACTGGCGACATGATTCTTCACCAATCTCCCGCCTCTGGAAGTAAAGTGATCGAGGGCGAGGTCGTCGAACTAACGCTCGGCCCCGCCAGGCGCGAACGAAGCAATCAGATCGTCGTCCCTTACCTGACGGGCCTTTCGCTTCGTGAAGCGCTTCGCAAAGGCAGCGAAGCAGGGTTGATCGTCCAGATCAAGGGTTCCGGGCGAATCGTCCGGCAAGCCCCCGCCTCAGGAGCCCGTGCAGCAGTCGGTGATATACTCACTCTCATTGCGGAAGGTTAGTCCTTGAGCACAGGCGTTGCGACGCAAGAGTTGTTGCAGACTCTCGATACTCTATCGACTTCCGGCCAGTTACCCCGGCACGTAACCGGCATAACCCAAGACTCCCGTCGGGTCAAACCCGGCAACGTTTTCGCGGCACGTCATGGTGGCAGGGCTGATGGAGCCAATTACCTGAAACAGGCAAAAGAAAAAGGAGCTGTTCTGCTCCTTGTGGAGGGCGAGCCTCCCCCGGATGCCATCCTTCCGGTTGTAGAGGTCAAAAGCTTCAACCCTGCTCTCGTCAAAGCCTCTGGATTGATCTACGCCAATCCCTCGCGCAGGCTCAATCTCTTCGGCGTAACCGGTACAAACGGCAAGACTTCGACCGTTCATATACTCAGGTCGATCTTCGAAGCGACCGGCTCCAAGTGCGCAATGCTCTCGACTGTTGGATACTGGACAGGGACTGAAACAATAGAAGCGCCGCTCACCACCCCCGAGATCGACCAGATTAGCACGATTCTTGACGATGCGGCAAATGGAGGGGCGCAATTCGCAACGATGGAAGTTTCTTCCCACGCCCTCGACAAAGGCAGGGTTTGGGGGTTGAAGTTTGCCGGAGCCGGTTTCACAAATCTAAGCGTCGATCATCTGGACTATCACAAGACAATGCTTCAGTACTCAATCGCCAAAGAGAGCTTTTTTCGCGCCTTGCCTTTGAGCGCTACCTCCTCGATCAACATCAATAGCAGTTGGGGCAGCAGGATGGTTCGCGCGGCTTGGGGTCCGGTGCTGACAGTAGGAACAGATGATTCTGGTGCCGATTTGCGGGTGAGCTTGAGGGAGCACACCGTCGCGGGCGGCTCCTATCGTCTTGAATGGCAGGATAAGGTTTACGACGTTTCGACCAAACTCGTCGGCGTCTATCAAGGCGAGAATCTGGCAATTGCTGCGGCAATGGCTCTGGCAAAGCGAATCGATCCCGCCACAATTCTTAAGGGTATCGCCGATCTAAAGGCTGTCCCCGGCAGGATGGAAGCCGTCGATTGCGGTCAGCCCTTCGCGCTCTTTGTCGATTACGCTCACTCGCCTGATGCCCTTCAGCGAGCTATCCGTTCCCTAAGGCCATTAACCAAAGGAAAAGTCCTCGTCATGTTCGGTTGTGGTGGCGAGCGTGACAAAACAAAACGTCCGCAAATGGGCAAAATCGCTTCCGAAGAGGCTGACAAGGTTTTCATCACTTCCGATAATCCGCGTACAGAAGACCCAACCACAATCACCGAAGAAATTTATGCGGGCGTCTGGGTAGAGGATCGCCCCAAGGTGAAAGTAATCGTCTCTCGCCGTGAAGCGACCCTCGCTATACTTCGAGAAGCTACCGCAGGCGACATCGTCCTCCTTGCAGGAAAAGGTTCTGAATGGTATCAGGAAATCAATAACATCCGTCACAATTACGACGACCGCATTGTTGCCGCTGAAGCTCTTCACGAAGTCGGCTTCAAAGAGAGGGATAAGTAGCCATGCCATACCATCCCCTCGTCTGCCGGAAAACAAATGCGCGTAGCCCGCACAGCTTTGCTGGGCGGGTCTCAGCAACGCCTTATCAACTTGCAGAGCAGGTGATATAGATGCTCTACCATCTCCTCGTCCCGCTCAGTGATGTAATATCCGGCTTCAACCTCTTCCGTTACATCACTTTCCGCGCTGGAATGGCGGCAGTAGTCGCCCTCCTGGTCTCGTTTTTTGTCGGCCCTTACGTCGTTCGCAAGCTCAACCGGTTGGGCGCCGTCGAGGAGATCCGTGCCGACGGTCCGCAAACCCATCTGGCAAAGGCTGGAACCCCGACAATGGGTGGCATAATCATCCTGACCGCACTGCTGGCAGGAACGTTGCTTTTCGCACGGCTTGATATGCCGCACATCTGGGTCGTTGTGGGGGCGACCGTCTGGATGGGTGTCGTCGGCTTCATAGATGACTGGCTGAAGGCTCGCACCAACAAAAAGGGTCTTGTCCCCCGCTACAAGCTTGCCGGACAATTGACGTTGGGTTTGATAATCGGTTATCTAATCCTTTTCTATCCGGAAATGTTCTCAACCCAGATGGTCGATCACAAAACGGAATCTACCCTCCCGTTCTTAAAAAACAGCCATATCGAGTGGGCATTTTTCGGTATCGGAGTATTCTTTGTCATCATGGTAATGCTTATGGTTACCGGCTTTAGCAACGCCGTCAACCTTACCGACGGACTCGACGGTCTCGCAATAGGCATCGTCGGCATTATCGCAGTCGGCATGGGCGTCATCTCCTACGTCACTGGTCACGCCGGGTACAGCAGCTACTTGAACATCGTCTTTCTCCCCGGTTCCGGTGAGATCGCGATCTACTGTGCTGCCCTCGTCGGAGCTGCTCTCGGCTTCCTTTGGGTCAACGCCCACCCGGCGCAGGTTATCATGGGCGATACCGGAGCTTTGGCGCTCGGCGCGGGTCTGGCGACGGTCGCCATCCTCATCAAAAAAGAGTTGTTCCTCCTGATGTTGGGTGGCATCCCGGTCGCTGAAGTCGCCTCAGTCATGCTCCAGCGCTACTACTTCAAATACACTCGCAAGCGATTCGGCGAGGGTCGCAGAATATTCCGCATGGCGCCCCTCCATCACCACTTCGAGCTGAAGGGTTGGCCGGAATCCCAGGTCGTCGTCCGCTTTTGGATAATTGGCATCCTCTTGTTGTTCCTGACAATGACCACCTTCAAGGTCAGGTAGAGTTTCAAGATTCCCGCAGGCAGACGCCCTCGTCTGCCTGCATTAAGCACAAATTTTCCGTCAGACGAGGGCGTCTGACTGCAGAATCACCTATTAAATCAAAGAACTCGAGGTAATGATTCTTCGTCGGGCACACGTTTTCGGGTTGGGGGTAACAGGTCGGGCAGCGGTTGAGTGGCTCGTGAACGACGGCTGGACAGTCGTCGCTTCCGACGACGGCGACTCGGAAAATTTGCGGAAGTCTGCCACAGTCTTGCGAGCACTCGGCGCGGAGGTTTTTCTTGGCGGTCACAACGACGCACTTGTCAGACCAGCTGGTCTTGTCGTTCTCAGTCCTGGCATCCCGCCTTTGACGCCGGCAATTCAAGAGCGAGTTCGTCAGGGCGCAGAAGTTATCGGCGAAATCGAGCTCGGTTGGCGGCACTCAAAAGGCACCTTCGCCGCAATCACCGGATCTAACGGCAAGTCAACGACCACCGTGCTTCTCGGTGAAATCTTCAAGCAAAGCGGGCGTCCCGCCTTCGCCGTCGGGAATATCGGCAAACCGTTGATCGAAATAGCCGGGCAAACCACGGCAGACTCTCTGATTTCGTTGGAACTCTCAAGCTACCAGCTTGAGTCAATCGTCAACTTTAGGCCCAAAGTTTCAGCGCTCTTGAACATTTCGCCCGACCACCTCGAGCGTCACGGCAATCTCGAAAATTACGGTCGGGCAAAAGCAAGGATTTGGGAAAACCAGACAGAGGCGGACTTCCTCGTCTTTAACGCTGACGATTTGGCAGTCGTCGAGTTAGTCGCCAATTCCCGCGCGACAAAAGTCCCGTTCTCACTCGCAGGTCCCTTGACAAAAGGCGGATGGCTGGAGTGTGATGATTTCGTCTTCATCCTGCCAGACAAACAGAGCTGGAAGGTTTCGCGCCGAACTTCGACCCTTCCCGGCAGGCACAACGAAGCCAACCTCCTGGCAGCCATACTGATGGCGAAACTTGTCGGAGTCACGGATGAGGCGGTAATCGCGGGCGTTGAAGCCTTCAAGGGACTGCCCCATCGTCTGGAAATGATCCGTCAGTTCGAGGGTGTCTATTACATCAACGACAGCAAAGCAACCAACGTCGATGCAGGTAAATGGGCTCTGGCCGCGACCGAGCCGCCTGTAATTCTTCTGGCAGGTGGAAGACCAAAAAAAGGTGGATTTAAGGAAATCCGTGACACTATTTCAGGCAAAGTCAAAATGATCGTCACCTTTGGCGAAGCAGCCCCCGAAATCGAGCGCGATCTCGGTGACCTCGTCCAGGTCATCCCCACGACGACTTTGGCAGATGCGCTCGGTATAGCTCGTGAACACGCTGTTCCCGGTGACACTGTATTGCTTTCGCCGCTTTGTGCCTCCTTTGACCAGTTCAACAATTTCGAGCACCGTGGTGAAGTCTTCCGCCAACTCGTTACGGATATGAAATGAGGATGTTTTTCAAGCACAACAATGAGGTCACTCCCCTGAGTGGCTGGAAGGGAAACCCTCGCGGCTCAACCGTTCCGGGTGACTCGACGTTGTGGTTGTTGCCAACTTTCCTCACTCTCTTCGGTTTGGTGATGGTTTACTCGGCGACCTTCTATGTCTCAGCCGAACGACACGCCTCCGATTGGTACTATCTCGTCCGCCAGACTGGTTTGGTCGCTTTGGGTTTCACAGCCCTCTTTGGCGGGATGATGGTTGATGTTTCGCTCTATCGGAAGTACGCCAAACTTGCGATACTTGGCGTCATCTTGCTGATGATCCTGCAGTCCATCTTTGCGCCGCTGATCCAATCGACCCGCCGTTGGATTCCCATTCTCGGCTTGACTTTGCAAACGTCCGAGTTAGCCCGCATCGTCGTCATCATCTTTCTCGCCCGACTGCTTTCCGACGATGTCAGTTTCGGACTTAGGCTCAACCGTGCATTGCTAAAACCGATGATCCCCGTCGCCATTATCATCGCCCTCACCTTTCTCCAGCGTGACCTTTCCGGAGCCGCAATGATCGCCGCTCTTGTAGCGCTGATTCTCTTTCTCGCTGGCTTGGAGAAGCGACAGTTTTGGGCGGTAACGGGTGGGGTAGTGGGCGTCACGCTTGTCGCGGCAATGGTGATTGGTTATACTCGCAAGCGTATCCTCGGCTTCGTCAACTTTTTCCTGAACTACGACGCTTCGTCGATCTCAGATGAAAACTACCAGAGCTTCCAGTCAATGATCGGCTTCGGCAGAGGCGGCATATTCGGAGCAGGCCTCGGACAGGGCAAACAAAAAATGGCGTTCCTTCCCGAACTGCACACCGACTTCATCTTTTCCAACGTTGGCGAGGAGTTGGGCCTCTGGGGAGCAGCCGCCGTCCTGATCGCATTTGTGATCCTTTACCTGAAGTCGCTAAAGATCCTGAAGTTGCAGACCGACCGTTTCTGCTTCCTTTTCGGTAGCGGTCTGATCGCCTCGCTCCTAATGTTCGCGCTCGTTCACATGTCCGTCACGGTCGGTATTATCCCCGTCACCGGGTTGCCCTTGCCATTTATCAGTAACGGCGGGTCGTCGCTGATAATCTCGCTCTGGAGCATGGGCGTCCTGTGGCAGCTTTCGCGGCGTGTCGCCTCCTTTGACTAATCAGCACGCGGTCGCCCTCGCCGGTGGAGGCACTGGCGGGCACGTTATGCCTGCGTTAGCAGTAGGTCGCGAGTTGCGCAAACAATCGCCCGGTATCAAGCTTATCTACGTTGGTAACACCGGTAGTCTCGAGGAACGTCTGGCAATGGTTGAAGGCATCGATTTTTTTTCCGTCTCAATTAAGCCCCTTCGTCGGGGGGTGCTGTTTCCCAACTTGGCAGTCCCTTTTTTAGCAGGCAATTCGATCATTCAGGCGCGCAAAATACTTCGGCAGAACAACGTGAAGATGGTCTTCGGCAGTGGTGGCTTCTCATCCTGGCCAGCATGCGCCGCCGCTCGCTTTATGCGTTTGCCTTATTATCTCACTGACGGAAACGCTTATCCCGGGCTTGTCACTAGGTTACTCGGCAGAAAGGCCGCCAAAATTTACATCGCCTTTGACCAGACTAAGGACTATTTCGGTTCGAACGCAAACAACTTTCTCTTGACCGGTTTTCCCGTTTCCGACTCTATCGGGCGACTGAACAAGCACGAGGCAAGGATTGCGTTGGGCTTGGATCCAGACCGGATCACTCTCCTTGCGACCGGAGGCAGCGGCGGAGCCAGAACCATCAATCAGGCAATTTCCGGTGCTAAAGACGCACTGATCGAACAGGGTTACAATCTGATCTGGCAGACCGGCAAACAGTGGGAAACTGAAAACGCAACTGACACAAACAGTAGCCGTAACTTTTTGGTCGAAAAATTTCTTGAGCCAGCCCGAATGGCCGCCGCAATTGCAGCAGCCGATATCGCCGTCACCCGTTGCGGCATCATGACCCTTTCCGAGCTTGCCGTGGCAGGACTGCCGGCGCTACTCGTCCCCTTTCCTTATTCCGCCGAAGGTCATCAGGAGGCGAACGCACAGGCGGTCGAGATGGCTGGCGGCGGCATAATGATTAGAGACAAAGACCTGACCCCCGAAAGGCTTCTGCAAACGCTTAACGAAACGATAAACCAAGGGACTTTGGCCAGAATGAGCGCAAATTTCCTGAAATTAGCCCGTCCTGACGCCGCTCGACTGATCGCTGCCAATATGCTTGGGACGGTTAATGCTTGATATCTTGCTCAAGCGCTTCCGCCGAATTCACATGGTCGGCATCGGTGGCTCAGGGATGTCCGGCATCGCCGAAGTCTTGATCGGCACCGGTTTTCGCGTCACCGGAAGCGACATGAGCGAGTCCGATCTGACCCGTCGTTTGCGGGGAATGGGTGCCGAGGTTTCTATCGGTCACGACGCTTCTTACGTCGGTGGAGCTGAAGCCGTTGTCTATTCGAGCGCCATCAAGAGCGACCACGTAGAGCTTGTCGCGGCACGTTCCAACAAAATTCCGCTGATTTCTCGAGCTGTAATGCTCGCCGAACTGATGCGGATGAAAGCCGGTATCGCTATTTCCGGCACGCACGGCAAGACAACAACCACCAGCTTGACCGGCTTGGTGGTAGCCGCAGGTGGCTTCGACCCAACCGTAATCGTCGGTGGCAGGTTGCGCAGGGTAGAGGGTGGAGTCAGGCAGGGTGCAGGCGATATTCTGGTCGCCGAAGCCGATGAGTTCGATCAGTCTTTCCTCCGGCTCACCCCGACTTTGGTCGTCATCACCAACATCGACGTCGATCATCTCGAGTGTTACGGTTCATTTCAGGCCCTTGAAGATGCATTTATCCAGTTTGGCAATTCTGTCCCCTTCTATGGCAGGACGATTGTCTGTTTGGACGAACCTTCGATCCAAAAAGTTCTCCACCGCTTCAATCGCTCAGTTTTGACATACGGTTTGACCCCTTCGGCAAATGTTATCGGCAATATCACCAAATTCAATGCGATGGAGACAACTTTCACAGTCTCGGTTGAAGGTGGAAATCTGGGTGAAGTTGTGTTGCCCCTGCCCGGCAGGCACAATGTTCTCAACGCCCTCGCCTCGATAGCTATTGGTCTCGAATTGTGTATTCCGTTTCACCAGATAAAATCTGCCCTTGAACGGTTTGAAGGTGTCCACCGACGCTTTGAGATTTTGGGTGAAGTCAACGGGGTAATGATTGTTGACGACTTCGCCCATCACCCGGCAGAGATATCGGCGACCCTTGCGGCGGCAAAAGATGGTTGGAAAAGGCCTTTGGTGGCGATCTTCCAGCCCCACCTCTATAGCCGGACGCAAAGTCTCGCCAAAGATTTTGGTAGAGCTCTTCTCGCCGCAGATACGGTAATTATCCTCCCGATCTACCCGGCGCGTGAACGGCCAATAGCGGGAGTCACCAACCAGCTTATCGTCGACGCCGCCCGCGAGCTAGGGCACAAGAACATCATCGGTCTCGATGATCGCAGCAAGGTTGTCGATGCTGTCCGCGCCATCTTGAAGCCCGGCGACATGCTGTTGACAATAGGCGCGGGTGACGTTTACAAGCTTGCCCCGATGATTATGGAAGGTCTCAAAGCCTAACATGTCTCGACTTCTCACTGCGTCGGATCTTAAGGATCAGAAATTAGTCGATGAGTTGAAGGTCCGGATTGAGCGCGAAACTTCCTGTCGTTGCCTGTTGGACGAAATGCTCTCAAAACACACTTCATGGCGGGTTGGTGGACCGGCAAGGCTATACGCCTATCCATCATCCGAGAGCGCCTTGAACAGGCTGATCCAATTCTGCAACAGCGTCGGGCTGGCGTTCTTCACCATCGGTTACGGTACGAACTTATTGGTTTCCGATGACGGCTTTGCCGGATGTGTGATAGACCTTGCCGAAGGCGCAAGGGAGATAGTTGTAGATGGCGAAAGTTTGACGGCAGGCGGTGGGGCATGGTTGGGGGAGGTTGTCCGGATTGCGGCAGAAAACGGCTTGAGTGGTATGGAAAAGCTGGCGGGCATTCCGGGTGGTGTAGGGGGCGGGATGTCGATGAACGCGGGTGCATTCGGCATGGCAATCTCAGACCGGCTTATCGATGTAACGGTTGTCGGCTCTGATGGCGTATCGGTTCGCTTGGAGAAGGATCAAATCGGCTTTGGCTATCGCAGTGCTCCAGCCTTTGTCGGCAAGACAATAACACGGGCAAATTTCCTGATGTTGAAACGCCGTAAGAGCCAGGTCATCCGCGCCGTCGAAGATACTATCACCGACCGTTTCCGCCGCAACGTCATGACTTTACCTTCGGCGGGAAGCGTCTTCAAAAACCCGGTAGGTGGCTTCTCGGCAAAAATGGTCGAAGCAGTTGGTGGGAAGGGGATGAAAGAAGGTGGTGTCGAAGTTTCTTTGCTACACGCCAACTTCATCGTCAACACAGGCAGCGGCAGTTCCGCCGATGTCGTCAGGCTTATCCGGCGTCTCAGAGGCTTGGTTCACGATCAGTTCGGCGTCCTCCTCGAAATGGAAGTCAGGACCCTCGGCTTCAAAGGCAGCCTTTTCGAAGATAACTAACGCCGTGTGTGTGCTGCACAGCTTGCTGGGCGAATCTGTTCGGGGAGGACAGACATTCCTGTCTGTCACCATATTCTCTTGGAGGGCGGACACTCTTGTCCGCCCGTAACGCTGGCGTCTCGCCGGCACGTTCCGCCGTCGTCCCGACGGCATTAAGTCCCTAATTCGGTTCCTGCCACGTTTCAAGCGTAGCGTAATGTGGCAGATATCAAAACAAACATCAACTTCAGGTTCCTTTAAATCAGCTTTCAATCAAATATCCGCACAATCAAAGCAAAACTAACCCGCTGGACTCTACTCGGTTTGGTTTTCGCTATCGGACTCGGTGGAGTCGGCTACGGGCTTTACCGCGCTGGCTGGTCACTGTTGGAACGCTCGTCCTGGAGCAACCTCGAAACTGTTCAGGTGTTGGGCATCAAAAGGCTTAAAGAGAAAGAGATCGTCGCCGTTTCCAAGCTGAAGCGCGACATGAACATCATGCGCCTTCCGTTGGATCGAGTCGCGGCTGAGGTCGAGAAAATCCCCGGCGTTGCCAGTGCCAAGGTCGTAATGCGGCTCCCTGGCAGGATCGTCATCAAGGTCGAAGAACGTCAGCCCGTCGCCGCCATATACCGCAGCCAAATCTGGCTGATCGACGCGACCGGAGCGCTTTTCCCGACCGCAGGCCCCAAAGAGGTTATCGACGTTCCTGTCCTGACCGGTGATTTCGATCTCGGCAAGAAAGGTTCCGCTTCACTACGCAAGGCCGCAAGACTCGCCGGCACAATTCAGGACGGCTTTCCCATCGTCTTCGATCACCTTGCCGAAATTTCGTTCGTCTCCGGTCGGTTCGATTTTCGTTTGCAAGACAGCGGCGCAAAAATTCTTGCACCTGATCCGTCGAGTCCCGCGGTGCTCTCCAAACTCGAACATTTTCTTCAGCAAAAAGGGAACGAAATCCCTGCTGGTTGTGAATACGTTGACCTGCGCTACCCCGCAATGGTCATCACTGGAACAGAAGGTTAAGAGTTGATTGAAGGATACAAGATTCCTTCAGGCAGACGTCCTCGTCTGCCAGTACCAAGAACTCGGTTAAGGCCGTCATGAAAAACATCCGGACATTCCGGGAGGAAAAATGCCAATAGCAGAAACAGTAGTTGGGCTCGATCTCGGGACCACTAAAATCACCGCAATCATCGTCGAGATAAGCGACTCATCCGAGATGCGTGTCGTCGGAGTCGGCACCACTAAGTCCCCCGGCATGCGTCGGGGTGTCGTCGTCGATATCGAGCAAACCACCGACGCCATCCGCGAAGCAGTCGATCTCGCCGAACAGATGGCGGGCACTAAGGTGCGCGAGGTCTATGTCGGTGTTGCCGGTGATCATATCCGCTCGATCAACAGTCGCGGCGTCATTGCCGTCTCGCGGAACCAGCAAGTCGGCTACGGCAACATCATCTCCCAGTTCGACAAGGAGCGCGTCATCGAACGGGCCAAGGAGGTGGCGCTTCCCAGTGACCGCGAGGTCCTCCACGTTCTCCCGCAGCACTTCACCGTCGATAACGAGATGAACATCCGCGAACCTGTCGGGATGACCGGAATGCGACTCGAGGCTGACGTCCACATCATCACCGGTGCCAGAGCCTCTTCGCAGAATATCTACCACTGCGTCAAAGGTGCAGGAATGCACTTGAAGGAACTCGTCCTCGAGCCTTTGGCCTCAAGCTACGCCGTCCTCGACGAAGACGAGAAAGACCTTGGCGTCGCCCTGATCGACATCGGCGGCGGAACTACCGACATCGTCGTCTATCTTGACGGTTCCATCAGGCACACGGCTGTCATTGGCGTCGGTGGTGAAAACGTCACCCGCGACGTCGCCGCCGTCATCGGCATAGCCAGCGAGAGTGCTGAAAAGCTGAAAATCGAAAAAGGCGGCGTCTTCCCGCCTTTGCCAGAAACCTTGCCGATCAACGTCCCCCAGCACGGAGAGTGGCGAGCCAAGCAGGTTGATCCTGCCGAGCTGAACGCCGTCATCAATGCTCGCATGGACGAAATTTTCCGTCTTGTAATGCGCGAACTCAAGCGAGTCGATCTTCTCGACCGCCTCTCGGCCGGGATCGTCCTGACCGGAGGAGCTTCCCTTCTTCGCGGCACAACCAAACTCGCCGAAGACATTTTCCGCCGTCCTGTCAGAATCGGCATCCCGTGTGGCTTGAATGGTCTCGCCGACACGATCCAAAGCCCTGCCCACGCGACCGGGGTTGGCCTCGTCCTTTACGCTCTTCGCGACGGCACTGCTACAACTTCCAGTCCCGCCGCCCGACCCCAGCGCGGCGCATTCTCCGGGCTGTTCAACTCTCTCCGGGGCATTTTCGAAGGTCTCGTCACATAAATCCCTTGGAGGGCGGACTTTCAGTCCGCTCTGCCGCAGGGTCTCCCGACCCTGCGGCGGGTCATTATCTTGGAGCGCGGGATTTCAGCCCGCGCATAATATCCCCACCGCTTGCGGGGGGGACGAAGGGGGGGTGTCCCCTTAGTTCCGCTGTCAGACGCCCTCGTCTGACAGCACATTCAATTAGTTCGAAACAATTTCAATCTCTTACACATTTGGAGGAAGGAAATGAGCACTCCCCTCAATTTCGATTTCGCAGACGAACAGCGCCTCGCTGCCGTCATGAAAGTCGTTGGGATCGGCGGAGCCGGTGGAAACTCGGTTGACAGAATGATCCAGTCCGGCTTGACTGGCGTCGAGTTCATCACCATCAACACAGACGCGCAAGCGTTGGACCGCACTCTCGCAACCAGGAAACTTCAGATCGGCCGCACCCTCACCAAGGGACTCGGCGCAGGTGCCAATCCGTCGGTAGGCCGCGAAGCCGCAGAGCAAGATGTCGAGATGATCACCGAGGCCCTCCGCGGAGCCGACCTCGTCTTCATCGCCGCAGGCATGGGTGGCGGAACCGGTACCGGAGCAGCCCCCAAGGTAGCTGAGATCGCCCGTTCGCTCGGTGCACTCACTATCGCCATTGTCTCCAAGCCTTTCGAGTTCGAAAGCAACAAGCGTATGGGCGTCGCCGAGTCTGGCGTCAAAACCCTCCGCGAGCAGGTTGACTCCATCGTCGTCATCCCGAATCAGCGTCTCCTCAGCATCGTCGATGCCAAAACAAGCTTCCTCGAAGCCTTCAAAAAAGCCGACTCAGTCCTGACCGACGCAACCCAGTGCATCGCCGACCTGATCTCCGTCACCGGCATCATCAACCCCGATTTCGCCGATGTACGCAAGATCATGAACCAGTCCGGCGACGCCATGATGGGCATCGGTATCGCCAGCGGTGAAGAGCGTGGCAAGAACGCCGCCCTGATGGCAATTCACTCCCCCATGTTGGAAGACGTCAAGATCCACGGCGCATCCGGCGTTCTGGTCAACGTCACCGGCTCCAAAGAGACCACACTTTTCGAGGTCAACGAAGCCGTCATGGAAGTCCGCAACGCTGCAGGCATCAACGCCGAAATCATCTTCGGTCTGGTTGTCGATGAATCCCTCGGCGACGAAATCCGCGTCGCAGTAATCGCCACCGGCTTCAAAGCCCCCGAGGTTGAGCTACCCCGTATCCCTGATGTCAGCATTGATGTCAGACCGACGCGTAGCACCGACCTGACCGAGCCGACCATCACCCGTCGCGTCCAGGAAGCCGAGCGCAACGTCAACTCCTTCGCTGTCAAAGGCAACGGCAACGGCAATGGCAACATCAACGGATCGAGCAACAGCTACCCTGCTGCGGTGCCGCTTTCGATGGCAGACTTGAACTTGAAGCCTGCCGGCGAGAGTGGTGGCCACTCCTTCCCTCGTCGAGTCATCAATCTCGATATGGATGGAAAAGGTCCCGCTGACCCAATTCCCAATCGCATCCATCTCGTCCTCGATACCGAAGGTGACGTACCACCTGATATCACCATTCCGACCTTCATGCGTCGTAACGGCAATCACGTCGCCCAGTAATTTTGTTCAGGCGGACGCCCTCGTCCGCCGACAGACAGTCACGAAACTCGAGTGGATGAAGTCATCACTTGAATAGATTCGAGCAATTGTTGAATATTTCAACGAACTCGCTCTCATCCCGTGAGAAGCAACAGTCGTCACCAAATGAATCCGTCAGGCAACAGTCAGAAGCCAATCCGACTACCCCGGCCGAACCCTATGATGGTTTGGCTAAGGTTTACGACCGTATGATGGCGCACGTCGATTACGGCCACTGGTCGCGTTTCACGGCTGACCATCTGTTGCGACATAAGGTGACTGACAACTCGACTGGCAATTTCCATATCCTGGAAACTGCTTGTGGAACCGGCACACTTGCCATGTCCTTGGCGCGCCTCGATCTGAAGATCGATGCATTCGACCGTTCGCCCGGCATGATCCGCGAGGCGAAGCGCAAAACCGAAAATCTCCCTAACGCCCCCAATTTTTTCGTTGGGACGTTCGAAGATTTCCAAGGCAACCCGCCATACGATGCGGCGATCTGTCTTTACGATTCGATAAACTATCTTCTTGAACCCGATCAGGTCATCCGGTTCCTCCAACGCATTGGAGGAGCGCTCAAGCCGGGTGGAATATTCCTGTTCGATATCTGTACCGAGCTAAATTCCGTTCTCCATTTCAATGGACGCAGGGAGAAGGAGGCTGGCCCCGGTTATCATTATCAGCGGATCATGCGTTACAAGCATTCCAATCGGATTCAGGAGAACATTTTCGAAATCTTTTTTGACGGACCGCCAGCCGAGGTTGTCACCGAGCATCATCAGCAGAAGATCTATTCGTTGGACGAGATCAGGAGTTTCATCACCAGTGCCGGGTTATCGCTTGTCGAGGAGTTGGACGGCTACGAACGAAAACGCCCGACAAGCCGTTCCCTTCGAGTTCATTTTCTTGTCAGAAAGCCGCTGAGGTAGGCCATTCCCAGCAGCAGACAACCCGGCTTTTTACCGAGAGCCGGGTTTCGTCTTTCACTCGAAAGAGCCACTGCCGACCCGCCGTGGTCGGCAGTGCAGATACTGGTAGCGCAGCGATTTATCGCGCTTGCTTTGCGAGGAACAACGTTTCAAAGCAATCTCTTTCGGGGAGGACAGACATTCTTGTCTGTCACCGCTTTCCCCACCGCTTGCGGGGGGGACTAAGGGGGGGTGTCACTCACTTTCTACTTTTTTACTTTCAACTTTCTACTTCAAACACCGTGGTCAGTTTACAAAACGTCACATACCAGCATCAAGGCGGCGGCGGCATCCAAAACGTCACTCTGGAGGTCAAGCCCGGCGAGCTTATCCTCCTTGTGGGTCGCACCGGAGCTGGTAAGACGACCATCCTGAGGCTCATCTCTTTGGAATTGAAACCTGACAGCGGAGAGATTCTCCTCGAACGTTTCCGCGCCGGAGCGATCAAGCCCAAAATGCTCCCTCAGTGGCGTCGTAGGCTCGGGATAGTCTATCAGGACCTCCGCCTGTTGGGAGACCGGACAGCGCTTGACAACGTCATTCTCGCAGCCCACTGCGAGCGCAACCTTCCCGGCAAACCTCGTGACCGGGCGATAAAGGCTCTCTCCAACGTCGGACTAACCGCCAAGCTCCACAGTTTCCCGCACGAACTTTCCGCCGGTGAGCAGCAACGCGCTGCCCTTGCCCGAGCCATTGTGAACGAACCTTACGTGCTGTTGGCCGATGAGCCTGTCAGTCATCTCGATCCGGCAACATCCGAGGACATCGTCGCTCAGCTCAGGCGTGTCAACCAAGCCGGCACAGCCGTTCTGGTAGCCACTCACCAGCCTGAGCGTTTCGAGTCGTTGCGCCCTCGCGTCATCCGCCTCGAAGCCGGCCGCGCCAACGCTCTCTAACAAACAGATTCCGCTGTCAGACGCCCTCGTCTGACAGCAGCAGTATCAATGTCCACTGCCGATCCGCCGTGGTCGGCAGCATCCTCGTCTTTGCAACGCAGGTAGCGCAGCGATTTATCGCGCCTGATTTGCGAGGAACAACGTTACGAAGCAATCTCTTTCGGGAAGGACAGTCCGTCAGCTGACGGACTTGTATGTCACCTTATTCGCGTGGGGCGGGCATCCTGCCCACCCGTCTTCCGGAGTGCGCAAGCCTGCTTGCGCTTGTTCTTAATCTTCAATCAGCAACTTTCTAATGGATTCATGATCTCTTTCGCCTTACGCGAAGGTTGGCGCAGCTTCCGCACTCTCGGTATCGGCGGGCTCCTGACCCTTGCCGCGCTGACAGTGACGCTGGCACTCGGAGCTTTAACCGCCGAGGGCTACCTCATGCTTCGCAACTGGCAAAAGTCGGCGTTGGAGAACTTCGAGATCGAGGCTTTCCTTGTCGCCGACATCAGCGAAGCGAACGCCCGGCGCGTGATTGAGGAAGCAGGGAAGATCGACAGGGTCGTCGGAGTGCGCTACATAACTCGCGATGAAGCCGCCGAACGCTTCAAAACACAAGTCGGCGGCGATCTGCTCGATGTCCTCGGTTATAACCCCTTACCACCCTCGATAGTCGTCAAGCTCTCCGGCACAATGTCTCAAAAAGAAGGCTGGCGGCTCGTCACGAAAACGCTGGAAAAAATGGAAGGCGTCGATGAAGTCGTTTATCAAGGCGACCTCCTGCAGGAGCTGGACGAATTCTACAGCCGTGCTTCAAGGACATTGGGAATGCTAATTGGCGGAGCTGTTCTTTTGTCGTTAATTTTCACCGGATTAACAGTAGCCGCTGCAATACGTTCCCGCCACAAGTTTATCCAGATCGTCCTGATGTGTGGCGGCTCGAGGCTTATGGCGCGCGGTCCCTTTGTCGCGCTCGGTGGGTACTACGGAGCAGTCGCTGGAGTCACTGGCGGCGTCCTGACTGCCATCATTCTTTGGCTTGCCACGCTCGGCTGGGAGCTTGATGCGCGCCTTCCACTCGAATGGGCGCCGTTGATGGTCGCGGCAGGGGTCTTAATAGGGAGCGTCACCGCCGGTTGGGTCGCCGGTCGAAAAATCAGAACAGTCTGATCGGTGGAGACAAACCTCTTGATCTATGATGACCAATGCGGGCTATGTCGAGCCTGGGTCAGGTGGGTGAAAGTGAGAGACAAAAAGGGACTCATTGCTCCGGTTTCCTGCAGGGAGTACAAGAGAGGTAGCGAGGTGTATGCTGAAAATTGTAAAGAAGTGATATTTATTTCCGGTAATGGAGATTCTTTTCGCGGAGGATCGGCAATTCCCCTTATTTTACAATGTCTTCCGGGGTATAAAATAATTGGCAAGCTCTTAAATTGGCACCCCATGTCAATTCCTCTCCGTCTCCTCTACAAACTTTTAGCAAGAAATCGATACTTTCTAAGTGTAATCCTAAGAAATACCAAAGAATAGAAATTTAGTCATACAATATTCTTGGAATCTTAAAAATTGACGAATGAGGGGAAATGTGGGGCTGGTGGATGTTGTGGGTTCCAGAATGGGGTGCATAGATTGCATTCCTGATTGGAAGTATTTGAATTTCTAATAAGAAGCGTTATTGTAATAAGTAAACTGATTTATTTCTACTATTAATCATTCATTTTCCTGAACTTAATGACAGCAGTTCCAAATATTAATGTACCCAATCCAAATAATAATGCAAATTGTGGAATAATATCCGAAAAAGTTACTCCTTTTAAAAATATTCCACGCATAATTTCCATGAAATGCCTTACTGGATTGAGATACGTCAACATATAGATCCATTTCGGCATATTTTCAACCGGGTAGAAAAACCCGCTCATCAATATCCCGAACAACAGAAAAAACCAGACCGTAAACATAGCTTGTTGCTGTATTTGCGAAACTGTCGAAGCCAGTAATCCCGCTCCAAGCGTCACTTGCAGATAGAGAATCGCGGCGGCGATCATTAGCAAAACTGACCCTTCAAACGGAATCTTGAAGAAAAAAATTGCAATCAACGAGGCAAAAGCAAGCTCAAAAAAAGCGATAAAAATAAATGGAATTGTTTTACCAGCAATGAATTGCATCGGCGTAATTGGCGTAACCATCAGTTGTTCCAAGGTCCCCACCTCTTTCTCCTTCACCACCGCCATTCCAGTCAACATCCCTGATATTATAGAAATTAGCAATACCACAATCGCCGGTACCATATACTTTTTGCTTTCGAGTTCTGGATTATAGTAATACCTTGTCACCGGCACGATCCGGTGCATTTTCGTTTCGAGTTCCGGGTGTTCAAGTCGTTTGTTTTCCATAAGTTTAGCAGCTTCGGTTCTAATGATCGCTTCCGCATATCCCCGTCCTCTTCCCGATAGACTCGAGTTTTGACCATCGACAATCAACCCGACATCCGATACGTTTCCCCGGACAATTCCTTCGGCATAACCTATTGGTATATTTAATGTTATATCAGCCTTTCCTTCCATCAACCAACTCATTAACTTCGTCTGGTTCTCTGCCATCCCAACTGATGTAAAGTACCCTGAAGTAAAGAACGCATCCACCAATTGCCGGCTCTCCGAAGTCCTGTCATGATCGACATATGCAAGCTTGACGTTCTTCAAATCAGTCGTTACAGCATAGGCAAAGATAAACAGTTGGATGATCGGCACAGCGACTATCATCCGCAACATTCCCTTGTCGCGAAGAATTTGTTGGAACTCCTTGCGTACTATAGTGATAATAGTTTTCATGAGAAGTTAGTCAAGCCTCTCCTTGAACCTGAATATCGCCACCGAAAGAATTACAGTTCCTAAAGTTACGAGCGCCACAGTCTCGAACGGAAACCAGAGCTGGCCCTTCAGCATCAGTCCGCGAATGATCCGCAAATAATAAGTTGCCGGGATCAATTTGCTGATTTGTCGTAACATAAATGGCATACTTGAGGTTGCAAACAGGAACCCGGAGAGTATCAGAGTGGGGAGTAGCGTACCCATCAATGCGGCAATCATAGCCACTTGTTGAGTTTTCGCAAAAGTCGATATTAACAGTCCAAGACCGAGCGAAATAATAATGTATAGTATTGTATATCCTGCTAATACAAACCATGACCCGTTCATCGGAACATCAAAAACGAACCGCCCGACGGCCAGTATCAAAGCCGCATCGATAGCCCCTATGACTATGTATGGTAATACTTTACCAACGATTACTTGCGCCGGGGCGACAGGGGATGTCAGCATCTGTTCAAGTGTCCCCGTTTCCCGTTCGCGAGCAATGGCAATCGAGGTGAGTAACGCGCATATCATAACAAGCACAAGCGCCACCAGTCCTGGCACCACAAAATGTGCGCTAATTAATTGTGGATTAAATAATATACGTGTCCTCGCTTCAATAGGCAATGTCTCTACTCCGAAGGCTTCGCTTGCAAGTTTCCTATTGATTCTTGCTATAGCCGCGTTCAGGTAATTATCTACAACTGCTGCAGTTGAACCGTCAGCACCATCGATCAGAATTTGTACTGGCGATTCGAGGCTGGTCGCCAGCTTTTCACTATAACCTTCTGGAATTACAACAACTGCGCGAAACATCCCACGCCGAAAACCAGATTCAATCTCACTTCGATTAGGTATGGCCTGAACAGGAGTTATGAAATTGCTTGACGTTATCTCCATTTGAAGTTCTGACGAGGCTGGAGTCCTGTCCAAGTCGAGAAACGCAACGGTTAGTCGTTTCAACTCCATATCGATGGCATATCCATAAAGCACCACCATTATTAGCGGCATAGCTATTGCAACTGCAAGACTTCGAGGGTCGCGAAGAATATGGCGTGTCTCTTTACGGGCGACGGCGAGAATGCGTCTCATTCTACACTCTCTCCACTCTCACCACTCACTCCCACAAGCTTCAGGAAAAGATCCTCCATCGTTTGTGTTCCGTGCTTACGCTTTAACTCAGCTGGTACGCCGAGAGCGACGATTTTTCCATCCTTCATAATCGACACCCGACTGCAGTATTCCGCTTCATCCATATAGTGGGTTGTCACAAAAACGGTTGCGCCATCTTCAGCAGTTTCATAGATTAAGTCCCAAAATTCGCGACGGGCTATCGGATCGACTCCTCCGGTCGGCTCGTCAAGGAAGAGCAGGCGGGGGCGGTGCATCATGGCACAAGCCAGTGCGAGGCGCTGTTTGAACCCCAACGGTAACTCACTGGTCAACGTACGCTTCTGTTTTGTGAGGCCGAGCCGTTCGAATTGCTCAGCGATGCGTAGTTCGATTTCCTTTTTGCTTAATCCGTAAACACCGCCGAAGAAGTTGGCGTTCTCTTCGATCAAGAGATCGTCGTAAAGGCTGAACCGCTGACTCATGTAACCGATACGACGCTTTATCTTCTCAGAGTCCCGACTGATAGGCAATCCGTCAACCCAAGCTTCACCGGAAGTTGGCTTCAAAAGCCCACAAAACATACGAATAGCTGTTGTTTTACCGGCTCCGTTTGCGCCAAGAAAACCGAAAATCTCGCCTCGGCTGACTTCGAGTTGCAGGTTATCTACGGCAGTAAAGTTACCGAAGCAACGCGTCAAGTCTTTTGCGACGACAGCGAGGTTGCTTGAATGGGAATGATTGAGGGTCACTGGAACGATAGAGGCGAAACATTTGTTGACTCAGGGCGGACTGAAAGTCCGCCCTCCAAGAAAATATTGTTGCCAACCATGGCGACAAAAGTGTCTTCCATCGACGGGTTGGCAACTGTTGCTATACCACCCAAAGATATTGACAAATCAATAGCTTTTTTCGCTTCGTTCTCGTTATCTGAAGCGACGTGGAGTCTGCTGCCAAAACGATGAATACGCAATGTATCTATCCCTGAATGTATCAACTTCTGCCTGATTTCCTGCAGATTATCTCCCGTAACTTCAACCAATACATACGGATAGAGAGCCGTAATTTCTGCAGCGGTTCCGGCAGCGAGAACTATTCCTTTATCCATGAGAACGGTGCGATGGCAGAGGAGAGCTTCATCCATGTAGGGCGTTGAGACAATGAGCGCGATACCCTCATTGGCGAGATCTTTCAGAATAGTCCAGAATTCTCTTCGACTTACGGGATCGACCCCGGTGGTGGGTTCATCGAGAATAAGGAGTTTTGGTGTGTGAATGAGAGTGCAGCAGAGGGCGAGCTTTTGTTTCATGCCGCCTGAAAGTTGAGAGGCTCGGCGGTCACGAAATGGACCGAGCCGTGAGAATTGCATAAGGCGCTCCTCGCGCTCACGGCGTTCTTTTGCTGAAACAAGATAGAGATCGGCAAAAAAGCGCAAATTTTCAGCGACAGTCAGATCAGGATAGAGGCTGAATCTTTGAGGCATGTACCCGATAAACTCACGGGCTTTGCGTGGGTAGAGATCTGGATCTATTCCAAAGACATTGACCACGCCGCTGTCGAGTCGGATTAGCCCGCAGAGAGCCCGTAAAGTGGTTGTTTTTCCTGCTCCGTCGGGGCCTATGAGACCGAAAAGTTCGCCTTCATTGACTGAAAAGGTTA
>CAMBDS010000005.1 GCA_945865405.1 Caldithrix abyssi DSM 13497 | reverse complement strand
CGGCTTGATGCAGTAGCGTGGACAATTGTCCACGCTACTTTGTTCCCTCCATGTTTCAAGCGAAGCGTAACATGGAGGCACATTTCCGTAGCCTAGCCCGGCTTCTCTGAAGCCGGGGATCCTTTCCACTTTCTTCTTTCTACTTCAATATTCCCCACAATTCACTTGTATTTTGCCAATTTATTTCGTATATTATCGTCTATAATATACAATCGACAAGTCACCAGTTAGCTAGTCACCAGTCACATTCAAGAAATGACGATTTTTGAATACCCCCCGCCAACCGATTCTGTGAAGTTGGTGACGGAAAATAAAAATAAAAATCGCCACAGATTCCTATCCAATAGGCCCTGTGACGATTGTGACGATGTGAAGATAAATTTGAATGCTCTCGCTTATATTATTACAATTCAAAGCAATAACAAAATAGCCGCTCTATTGGTATGGCGCTACAATCTCGCCCCAAAGTCGATGGTGATACGCTTTGAGTCATAAGCGTCGCTCTTCTGATATTCGAATGACGCCGATCCGTAAAACCGCCTGCCGAATGAGTAATCCGTGCCGATCCGCCCCCATTTGCTGGTCGATGTGCCGTTGTTACTTCCTTTGAAGGCGTAATTATTCATCCCGCCATGCAGAGATAATCCCAATCCAGACGTCAAGTCGCGGCTCAAACTGAGGCTCGGTTGCCAACCTTCGCTGTATGCCGACGTGAAAATGCCGACTCTCGCTGATCCAACGAAGCCGGAGCGGAAAATGTTGGGCTGATTGTACATCACGGTTGTTGAACGGGAAGTCTGCTGACCTTTGGTAGCACCTGAATTGCCATCAATTGAAAGCCTTCCGGCGAACGGCAGGCGAGTCGATATACCGGCACGGAAGCCTTGCCGAGCCGCATCGTCGAATAGGCTGTCGGGAGTGGAACGGCTTTCGTAGTCGCGAAACGGGGTTCTGTCGTCATAACCAAACGTCAGATTAACAGTTTTCAGTATCGTCCAGCGACCGGTCAACATAAAGCTTGAAAGTTTAAGTGACGATCTCTCAGTCGTTTTGCGCCAGTCGCGGTTGACTTCGATCTCGCTACTCTGGTAAAGGGAGAGAGAGGGGGAGAGAGTGAGGTCGTTATCGAGGTATAGAAACTCGCGCGTTGGTTGTCCATTTTGGTAACTTCCGGTAATTGCGAGAGTAGTTGAAATACGCATTCTGGACTGATAATCTCCACACTGATAGTTACCGAATCCGCCTCCTTTTAGCCTATCCCATTGAGAATTCCCGCCACCCGCTGTTGGTTCTACTCCGAGAAATCCTCCAAATACAAACTTTGGTGTAAGTGCATATTCCAGTATACCCCCATCGATATACCCTATTCCAGGCGACCTGTTGAACGATAGACGACCTAACCCCCAGGCGAGCTTTGAGTCTTTAACTTTACGGCGAAGGCTCGCTTCGTAGAGGCGGTTGCGCCATGTTTTTGTACCGTCGGAATTCTGGCTCTGGCGGGTACGAAAACGAATAGTCAGATTGATACCTGTTTTTGCAATGTTGAGAGCTTCAGTTTGCAAGTAAAGCGAAGGCTCTGTGAAGCTATTGCCGCTACTTTCAGTTTGGTGATAGATCTGGATCGAAGCGCGTCCCTTGAGGCGCTCAATAAAATGAGATGGTTTCGTTGTGATAACAATTGGCGAGTTGGGACTTGCAGAACTCTTAACCTGAACGTCGGACTCGATTGGAGCAGCGGGTTTTTCCTCCTGTATTGTGGGGGAGATTTCAACAATCGCCTCATCGCCGACGCGTACTTCAGACGTCGAAGAGACGATCTTGCAGGACGAAGAGGAGCTTGAGAGATAGATGACTTCGAGTGTGGCTATCGTTTCTGATCCACGGATTACGTTAACTTTATCGCCGATTTGGATTCCTGCTTCGCTGCCTTTGTCGAGATAGACGAGTGATGCGGATAGGTATTTTACATTTGAGCGCAACTCCAGGCCATATCCTGCAATTGTAAGGAGAAACGTCAGGACAAGCGAGATTACGTCAGAATGTCGGGTCATTTTATCCTCTTCTCGACGTCAAGTTTGGACTTTGCCGGTTGGAAAATATCCTCATGTCTGCCATTCGGATGGCAATCGTAACAGCCCTCGCTGGTGTAGCGATAATTGTTGACTTCGCGATGGTCACGATCAACCTCGTTGCGGTTGCTGTGTTCGTGACAGTCGATGCAGGAGAAGACGTTGTAATCGTTTGGGTTGGTGTGGCATTGTGAGCAGGTGTTCCAAGCCTCGCCCCTGCGATGAGCTCCGTTGGTTAACGGGAAGAATTGCTCGTGGTCATAGTTGGAGTTCCAGTTGTCGGTCGTGTGGCAGATGAGGCACTGCCTTGGAAATTGTTGGCCATCGTGGTCGGGGTTGCCGACATCGTTATAATCGGCCGTATGGCACGTGTAACAATCAGTTGGCGTTTCGTTGTAGTTTCCGTTTTGATGGCATGAGGCGCAGTCTGTTTGCTGGTGAGCGCCAGTCAGAGGGAAGTCGGTATTTTCATGATCGAATTGTGCCGGTTCCCAGGCATCGACCGAATGGCAGACGGTACAATCGTGTCCGAATTGCAATGCCTCGTGATCAGGCTGGTCAGCGGCGTTGAAATCTGCCTGATGACAGGGGTAGCAGTCTCGGGGAGTGTTGTTGTAAACGTTATTAATGTGGCAATCGGTACAGGCGACCGCCAGATGTGCGCCAACGAGGGCGAAGTCGGTCGAAGCATGGTCAAAGGTTGAGGGGGTCCAAGCGTCGTTAGTATGACATGTGAGGCAACGCTGGTCGAACTGACCCAGGCGGTGATTGGGGGCTTCGACGCCGTCAAAATCCGCCTGATGGCAGGGGTAGCACTCGAGAGGAGTTCCGTCGAATCTACCGCCTACATGGCAGTCGGCGCAAGTTGCGGTCTGGTGAGCGCCGACAAGGGGGAACTCGGTTTCGGCATGGTTGAACGTCGAAGGAGTCCAGCCGTCGGTTGCATGACAGATGGCGCAGTTGTGATCGATCTGCGGCAAGGCGTGGTTAGGTTGATCGGCACCTTCATAATCGATCCGGTGACAGGTAAAACATTCCTGTGACGTGCCTGTATAGCGACCGCCGACATGGCAGGCAGAGCAACTTGCAATTTCGTGCGCACCTGTTAATTGAAAGCGCGAGAGAGAGTGGTCGTAGGAGGCATCCTCCCAGCGGGAAGGTTTGTGACATCCTATGCAATTTCGACTGAAGCCCGATTCGATATGTGCAGGATCGACAGCATCGTCGAACGCTTGCATGTGACAAGCCTGACACTCTTTTTTTGTCCCGGAGTACGCGCCAACAACGTGACAGCTCTTACAATCGGCAAAAGTATGAGCTCCGGTCAGCGGAAAGTCGGTCTCGTTGTGATTTACGACGGCAGGTTTCCAGGCATTCGTGGTGTGGCAGATCAGACATTTTTCGTCGAAGTTTTTTTCGACATGGTTTGGATCGTGAGTTGATTCGTAATCCGGGCGATGACAAGCGAGACATTCTGTTGCCAAGCCACCAAACTCTCCACTGGAATGACAAGACTCGCAAGAAGCGATAAGATGAGCACCTGTAAGCGGAAATTGTGTCACCTGATGATTCAGGGATGATGGTTCCCAAGCTACGGTCGTGTGGCAGGAGGTGCATTCGTGGGTGAAACCGCTTGCGGTATGGCTCGGATCATCAGCGTCATTGTATGCAGCAGTGTGACAATCGAAACAGGCAGTCGTCAAGCCGTTAAACTGACCCGAGGAATGACACGAAGCACAATCGGCGTCGACATGGGCTCCGGTCAATTGAAAATCGGTGGTCAAATGGTCAAAGGTCGATGGCTTCCAGACGGCCGTTGAATGGCAGGTTTGGCAATTACGGTCGAATTGCGCTTCAAGATGATTGGGGTCGGTGACAGCATCGTAATCTACGGAGTGGCAGGGATAGCACTCCTGAGGTGTTCCGTTAAATGTGCCTTCGTTGTGGCATTGAGCGCAATCGGCTGTCAGATGAGCACCAGTAAGCGGGAAGTTTGCAAGGTTGTGATCAAATCGGGCGGGTTTCCAAGCCTCGTCAGAATGGCAAGAGATACAGTTTGGATCGTAACCGCCGGTGACGTGATTCGGGTCGGCCACTTCGATGAAGGTACCTTGATGGCAACCGAAACATTCTTGAGATGTGCCAGTATAAATCTCGCTTACATGGCAAGAGGCGCAATCTACCGCCCTGTGTGCGCCTGTCAATTGAAAGCGGGCGAGAGTGTGTTCGAATTGTGCTGGCGACCAAGCACCAGTGGTGTGACACGACTGGCACTCCGTCGGAAAGGGTAGTGCTACGTGATTGGGATTAGTTACACTGTTATAGTCGGAGCTATGGCAAGAGACGCAATTCGTCGGTGTGTTGTCATAACCTGAACTGTGGCAGGATGCGCAATCCTGAACATTGTGTCCCGCCGTCAGGGGAAATGATACAGTGTGGGTGAATGAGGCTCCCTGCCAATCCGAGGATTGCAGCGAATGGCACAGGTTGCAGTCTGAGGAGAATTGAACCGCGACATGATTGGGATTTGAGGTTGAGCGGTATGTCGATGCGTGACAGGATATGCAATCGGTCGAAGTGCCAACATATTTGCCATCATCGTGGCAGTTTTGACAAGAGACACTACGATGTGCGCCAATTAAGGGGAAGCGGGTGGCGCTATGGTTTAGCTCCAGTTCGGATCGATTATCCCACGAGGTCGGAGTGTGGCAATCGTTGCACTGAGCCCCGAACTGCCGTTGGTGAGGGTCGTCGTGGCATTGAGCGCAAGTGCTGGCGGCTTTATCGAACTGTAAATCGGAGTGACAGGTTTGACAAGAGACAGCTTGATGACGGCCTTCCAAAGGAAAGACTGTCTCAGCATGGTCAAACTCCATTCTCTCTGGTAAAGCAGTCCAGGATGTGGGGATATGGCACTTTTCACATGAAATGCTGATGTTTCCGTGAGGACTTGTTTTGATGGCTTCAGCAAACAAAATTTCCGGATGAAAAAGCGTCATAACAAATAGCGGAAAAATCAACCTTACCCAAAGAGGGCGTAACATGTTACAAATCCTATTCAATGTGGGAGCAAATCTATTGAAGACTAATTTTAATATACTAAATTTCACAAGCCAATCCAATCATCACCTTCGCAATTCGGATGGCGGGTATGATGAGCAATGCTCTCGCATTAGATACTTGCTATCTTCAAGGTACGCTTAGACGGTTGGATTGTGATAGAGGCAAGTCATACAAGCAAAAAATAGCATAATTTATGCCAATCGTTAGATATACGTTGTCATTCTGAAATGGGACTATTACTATGAGATAAAAACCTATCATCGAGTTCAGTATGCGGCTATTTAGGTGTGTTGGCTTTGTCAGAAGCGATTGACTGACGTATATTAGTGGAGATTGATTCTAAGAGATATAAATCGTATCTGAAAATCAATTTCAATTAGTTTTGATCAAACCGAGTATTTCCATTGAGTCTTAATTCCGAGTTTCCTCCATAGGTAAGTTATGGTACAAAAATATCGTATTGCAAACGGAATTCTAACCCGCACAATCGACGAGCAGGGTCCGATTTCGCTCTATATTTCCCCGAATGACGCCGAGCGTAAATTTCTGGTTCAGGAGCTGAAGCTCGACGAGCATACCCTCGCCTCAGCGTTGGACCCGGATGAGTTGTCCCGACTCGAATTTGAGCCGGAGCACACAGCACTCATCATCAAGACCCCGATGCCGCACTCACCACATGAGCCTTTCCTTTTCCGGGTCGCGTCGATTGGTGTCTTTCTGTTCAAGGAACAATTGGTGATCGTGACGGCTGATGAGTCGTTCTCATTCGATGGTTTGAAGGCACAGCGCCTGCCATCACTCGCTTATCTCGCGCTAAGGTTGATCTACCGCTCGATCTTCAGCTTCATCGAACATGTCAAAATTATCAGTCAGATTTCAGAGGAGTTGCAGGAGAAGCTGACGTTCTCGATGGAGAACCGGTTTCTTCTTAACCTCTTTTCACTGCAAAAGAGCCTTGTTTATTACTTGAACTTTATCAATTCCAATGAATTGGTTATCACACGGTTGCGGAATTACGGCGATAGGATTGGGTTGTCGGTAATCGAAAAAGAATTAGTCGATGACATCCAGATCGAAAACCAGCAGTGCTTCAAGCAGGCAGAAATATACTCGAACATTCTTGCCAGTCTCATGGACGCAAGAGCTTCGATAGTCGGCAACAACCTGAACTTTTTGATGAAAACGCTGAACATCATCACGATAGGGATAATGGTTCCGACGTTCGTGGTTAGTGCATTTTCGATGAACGTCTCGATCCCGTTGCAACATACGCCCTTCAGTTTCTGGATGATAATGGGGATGGCGTTGATTTCGGCGATGGGTGTTTTTATTGTCTGGCGGTGGAAGAAGTGGTAGAGTGATTCGGAAGGGATTTTTATAGTAAAGGGCTGTCGGTAAATTATACCCACAGCCCTTTTCAGTTTTGAATGGCAACCCGACGCTTCAGGACGATCAGTCGTCGCGGGACGGTGCTGGCCTGCGCGAGAGGCGCGCGAGATTTTTCACCATAGCGACTTCGTCGCGACCGACAGAAAGCTTATGAGCGATCTCGCTCTCGGACATGCCGCCTTCGGCAAGTGTAACGATTTCATCTACAGGAACACGATCTTGATGTTGATGAGGGACGTTCGGCTTCGGTTTTGGATACAACCCTGACATCGGATCGTTCGGATGAAGATCATGCCTGGGTGGTTGTCGCTCGGCAAGGGTGCGCAAACGAGGTAGGGGTTCGACGTGAGCAATCGCCGATTGGAACGATTCTGCTGAGTGGCGCAAATCTTCACTACGGGGGACGGGCTTCGGTTCGGCAGGTGTGAAGACGATAGCTTCGGTTCGGGGACGCTCGTCGTGACGCTCGGGGACTGAAATGTCGATGGTGCGGAAGTTTTCAGGGTTGAGGCTGTTTTTCTTAGCGCTGAGAAGTAGGCCAATCAGGGAGAGAAAACCTACAGCTAAAAAGCCCCAGCCGTAGTAGAGGTAATCGAGCGAATCTCCGCCGCCAGCACTGAGGATCTTCGGGAGTTTCAGAGGCAATTTGTGTGCGTGCTCTTCGACTTGAACCGGGGGAGGCTCCGCAACGATGGCAGTAGTGTCAATGAGTTCGGGGGTCGGCTCAGGTTCGACGGGCTTCTTTTTACCTTTGTTGTGGAAATAGCCCGCCCACTCCTCGCCCATCGAAGCGGTGTCGCCTTTGGCAAGAAAGATCATCGTGCGGCGAGCGTGAGCATCCGCGGCAAATTCGGCGATTTGAGCGCTCTCACCAAGCGTCTCCAAGGCTTGATCCCATCTGCCGAGCCGCTGTTCGATGACTCCGGCACGATGGGTGAGGCTCAGGTCGGTACCTTCCCAACCTCGCACGTGCTCGACATAGCCAAGTGCCATTTCAAGTTGTCCGCTCTTTTCAGCTTTACTGCCCAACTTGAGGTAACCTTCGCGGTCGAGTTCGAAGGGGAGAGGCTCGTTGACTTGCTCTGCCGTCCCGAAGTCGAGAATCAGGGCCGAGGGACCCGTGATCATGTATTCGCGCAGGTGGACAGGGGTAGGTGTGCGGAAACTGATAACACCTCGAGCCTGATCGACGGTTGCTCCGCGGATGGTGGCTCCGGAGCGGAAACTGAGCAATGTCTGCGCCGCCTTGCGACCGATTTTGCCGCGCTTCAGACGAAGTTCGGCGATACCGGCGACGCGATTGTATTCGAGGGAAAATTCGGGGAGCGAGTCACAGTGAAGAATCAGCAGTTCAAACCCGTCGTGAATGGCACGATCGACGCGAGTTACTGTTGCGGCGTTCGCCATTTGAGGGACGATCAGCAACATCAGAAGAAGGAGGATCGCCAACCGGGACGATATTTGAAGAGTTCGGTTCACTACGACTTTAATAATGATAGAAATCCGGAGGCCCGATGCATCTCTTCTGTGAGAGCTTCGAGGTAAAACGGCCAATCAACCCTGCCATCATCGCATAACTTCAGGTTGAGATAAGAGATCACTTTGGGGTGAAGCTCAGGAAGAGCACCTCCATCAAGATCGGTGCTGTGACCAGCTTTATGTGCCATCACATTAGCGAAATTGACCAGCATCGCAAGGTTTGGCTCGCGAAATGATAGCCAGGGATAGGGGTGATAATAGATAGCGTTCGATTGATGGAACGGGAGGCTCCATTGTTCGGCAAGCCATCCACCCATATCTGCATGGCTGAAGCCAAGAATTTCGAGCTCGGCCTTGTAAAGCTCTTGCTTTTTCTTTTTAGCCGATTCATTGGCTTCGTGAAATTCATCAGCAAGATAACGTAATAATACGAGTTTTCCAATATCATGCAACAACCCGGCGATGAAAATTTCGCCAGAAATATTGATATTACTATTCCGTGCGAGAATTTTACAACCGGCAGCGACCGCAATCGAATGGACCCAGAATTTATTTATGTCGATTTCATGACCCAACTGGTCGGTATGAAATGTTTCGACAACAGCTGCGGATAGCCCGAGGTCTTTAACAGATTCAAATCCAAGTACAACTATTGCGAGATTGATCGTTCCGATTTTTTGAGGGAATCCATAAAAAGCAGAGTTGGCAAGTTTCAGAATTTTCATCGAGAGTGCTTGATCGCGACTGATAAAGTCGGCGAGTTGCCCCGCGGTTGTGTTGGGGTCATCGACCATTTCGATGACTTTGGTCATGACAACCGGAAGTGTCGGGATGCTGTTGACCCGTTGAGCGATGCGGCGCATGCGCTCCAGATGGTCAGCGCCTTCCAAAGGACCTCCTGTAAGGTAAGAAATTAAATCTGTATATCGATCTTCGTTCCGATGGGGTTTTCCTCACCGGGAAGAAGGGAGTCTATGTTATCCTCGTCTCCACTACTCTCCGCGTCGTCATGATGCCGGTGTTCTTCAGGAGGATGCTTCCGCTCGTGTTCATTGTGGTGTGGAGCGCGCGGGGTGATCAGAGTGGGTTGATGGATAATCGTTTTGGGACTAATGATGTGGTCCAAAGGGACCTCACGTTAATGTTCAAGAGTCTGTTGGGTAAAACCGGGTTAAGCAAGCTTAAGCTTTCCGAACCGGTCGGCAAATCAGTCGGTCACTTTTTTCATGCGAGTGCGAAGGGTTGCAAGGACTTTGGTGTGAATCTGGCAAATCCGCGATTCACTGACGTTCAAGACCTGTCCGATTTCCTTGAAGGTCAACTCTTCATAATAATATAACGCGACAACAGATCTTTCCTGCTCGCTTAGCTGAGAAATCAGTTGTTTGGCGATATCCCTCGCATCTTTTTGTTCGAGTTCAAGGAGTGGATCGATGCTTGAATTGTCGGGGACGACCTCATGAAGCGCTCCGCCATCGTCTTCGTCGCGGTCTGATGCGCGGACATCGAGCGAGATTACCGGGGCTGCTCCAGCTTGTTCCATGAAGTGGCTGTACTCGTCGCCTTCGAGACCGAGTTCGTTGGCGATCTCCTGATCGTGGGGAAGCCTTCCCAGTTCGACGGTCAGTTTCTCAATCGCCTGTTCGAGGCGACGACCCTTCTGCCTGACAGATCTTGGCGCCCAATCGACATCGCGCAAGCCGTCAAGGATAGCGCCTCGGATACGTGGGACGGCGAAAGTCTCGAATTTGAAGCCTCGCTCGGGGCTGAAATTTTCGATGGAGTTCATTAGACCCATCAAGCCGGTGCTTACCAGATCGTCGTATTCAACCGAACCGGGCATACCGACCTTCATTCTCCCGGCGACAACCTTGACGAGGGGGAGGTAATGAAGCAAGAGTTGCTCCCGAAGTCGTTCTTCCTTTTGCAAAGCGTACTTTTCCCAGACGACTTGGAGGGCGGAATCTGGTAATGAGGTCGCTATCATTGGGGACTTTCATTTCTTTGATCGATCGGAGGCAGGGTCACATCCAAAACCTCCGATTCGACGATATTCTGGGCAATCGAATTAGAAACAATATACGAAATAATACCCATACTCAAATAGACTACGAAGGCACGGAAGAGTGTCTCCATGAGCGAAACACCTGTCAACAAGCACCAGATAGTAGCACCGCAAGCGAGAATCATCGATCCTTGCCGTGAAAGGGCGAGGAATCCGTCTTTCTTTTTATCTGCCAACATCACGTTCTCTTGCGTTGAACATACGACTTAACAGAGACTCTTTTTCTTCGGAAGGCGGGGCGTTGATGCCTCGTAGCAATTTGTGAGCAGTCATACGAATTGCTACAGCTGCCGAAGAGCGGGGGTGTTCGATCATCAGAGGTTTTTGAGTCGCTACCGATGCCATAACGTTCGGGTCGAACGGGATGTAGCCGAGGTACTTTACTGAAAATTTCAAGAATGTTTGAACGACGAGATTTAAGCCGTCATAGACGTCCATCGCCTGATCTGCCGAGCGGACCATATTGACCAACAGATGGATCGGGAGCGTAGGACGGTGTTGCGAAATGATCTTAATCATCGCGTACGCATCGGCGCGGGATGTCGGCTCCTGACTTGTGACGATCACAACATCGTCGGCAGAGACTGCATAGGAGATGATCTGTCGGGAGAGACCTGCACCAGTGTCGATGATGATGACGTCGTGATCTTCTTCCAATTCGGTAAAACTGTCGAGAAGTCTGTTTTCTACCTGCTCATCGAGACCAAGCATGAAGATGTCGCCAGATGCACCGGGAAGAATGTCGATACCGCCAGGGCCAGGGAAGACGATCTCTTTCATGGTTTTGTTGCCGGTGACGACGTCGGCAAGATTGTATTTGGGAGCAATGCCGAGTAAAAGGTCGAGGTTGGCGAGGTTAGTATCGGCATCGACAAGGAGTACTTTTTTGCCGAACCCAGCCATAGCGATAGCTGTATTCAAGGCAAAGTTTGATTTACCGACGCCACCCTTACCGCTGGTGACGGTGATGCGAAGACCGCCTCTCGATTCGTCGAGAGGGCGTAGAAGTCCTGTGCGGCGTTCAGTTTCGCGCTGACGTCGCAGGTTTAGAATTTGTTCATCTACCATCAGTGCCTCCTCGTGCTCGTAATTCATCGGCAGATATCCACGATTCGAACCGCTCCTGCAATTGACGACCGTAAACGCTTGGGCTAAGGAAAAGCTTGGCGAGCCTGAACGGATCGGCGGCGACCAGATCGTCAGGCACATTTTGTCCACAGGTCAAGTACGTGAGAGGTATCTGAGAACGTTCGGCGACGGTCAGTAATCCTCCGGGATGGCGGCTATCGTCCAATTTTGTGAAGATTAATCCTGTTGGATTTAGCCTGCTGTATCTTTCAATAATATCGAGTTGGTCTTCAATTCGGGTGTTAATCGAGAGGCAGAGAAGCCGCTCGTCGGTTTCTGCGGCATCAAGAAAAGCCGCTAATTCTTCCAATTTTTGTCCGTCTGATTGCGATCTTCCGGGAGTATCGACGAAAAGCGCGTCACGGTGATAATGCCTTGCCAAAGCTGTGGGCATTGCGGCGGGCTGATAGACCGCTTCCATTGGCAAGCCGGCAATGGCGGCGAAGGTCTTGATCTGTTCGAGAGCTGCAACTCGGTAGGTGTCGGCTGAGACTATTGCTGTGTCTGATCCGCCCCAGAACCGGTAACTCGTCGCAAGCTTTGCAAGTGTTGTCGTCTTGCCGACCCCAGTCGGGCCGATCAAGGCGATTACTTTGGCGCGGTCCTGCTTTTTTTGCTCAGGGTGGCGAACCTTAATTTTTTTAGCAATCCGCTCAATCAGCTCTTTGCGGATAAGCTCTTCGTTTTCTAAATTTTCGCCACTATAAGCGAGGTTGATCTGCTCGGTGATCTCAATGGCTGTGTGGGTGTCGACGCCGCTATTAATCAGGACCCGGTATTTATCGGCCAGAAGCGGCGGCAGTGTCGGCATGCGTTCGTACTTGACCTGATCGGCGATCTCGCGAAGATGACCCTTTAATTCGCTTAATTCATCCTTTAGATCGCCCATTGCCGAATCGGTCGGGCGACTTTCGAGGCGGCGACGAATTTCAGCGACTTGCTCGACAACTGCGGGGCTATCGAGAGGGTTCCGGTCGGGTGAAGCTGCCATGACCTCAACCCCGTCCTTGGCAAGAAATGCCATGACTCCCGATTTGCGGACAGTTTTGGTGCGTAGGATGACGGCGTCGTCACCCAACTCCCTTTTTATATCAGCAAGTGCTTCGACGATGGTCGGAGCGACGAATTTACGGACGTTCAAAAATATCTGCTTTGTGAGAGAGTGTTACTTGGGATCGTTCAGAATATTCGAACAGTACCAACAAATGACCGCTGGTCACCCATCCATCCCAATCGATACGGTCGATTCGATCTGGGTATTGACTAGTAGTTCGCCATAAGATAAGACCGTCACATTAGGCATAACTGGTTCGAGTAACCGGTGGAATGAGGCTCTAACCGTCGGTGAGCAAACGACTATCGGTCGTCTGCCAGCCTGTGTACATTGGTCAGTCGCCTTAATCATTTGACGATAGATTGCGTTAATAAGTTTGGGTGCAAGTGCCAAACCGCCTAAACCGCGATTCTGGGAACGCTGAACTTCGTCGGCAATAGCGGCTTCCAACTGGGGATCAAGGGTGATTGCGTAAATTTTCCCGTCGTCTTCGGCGAAACGCTCGTTGATTGTTGGAGCGAGGGCATAACGGACATATTCGGTCAGCAAATCGGGATCTTTTGTGTGCAGCGCCCAGTCACCGAGTGTCTCCATGATGACTGCCAGATCGCGGATCGGGACGCCTTCCTTCAGGAGCTTTTGCAAGATCTTATGGGCGGTGCCAAGCGTCAGGACAGCAGGGATAAGATCATCAACTACCGATGGTGACGTTGTCTTAAGGTTATCGAGAAGCTTTTTGGCATCTTCGCGAGCGAGAATCTTATAGGCGTTGCGGTTGATAATCTCAACCAGATGAGTAGCCAGAACTGCGGCTGGTTCGACTACGGTGTAGCCGTAGTTCTCGGCAAGGTCGCGGTCATTATCGGAAATCCAAAGGGCTGGCAGTCCGTAAGTCGGTTCGCGGGTGGCGATGCCCTTCACCTTACCGGTTGCCGTGCCGGGATTGAGAGCGAGGAAGCTACCCAGCCTCAGGTCACCACGGGCGACTTCGTTGCCACGAACCTTGACGACATAGTCGTTCGGTTTAAGCTGGAGGTTGTCGCGGATACGAACCGGGGGGATGATGATCCCCATCTCCAGAGCCTGTTGCTTGCGAATTACGGCGATGCGGTTGATAAGGTCACCGTTCTGATCTTTATCGACAAGCGGAATAAGGGCATACCCGATCTCCAGCTCGAGAGGATCGACGTGGAGGTAGTCGGTGATTTTCTCTTCGGGCTTCGTGACGACTTTGGATGCGACCGTCGCCAGCCTCGCGCCTTCTTTCGATCCGCGACGGGTCATCACGGCGAGGTAGCCTGTTGAGCCGGCGAGGAGGAGGAATGGCAGTGTTGGAAGTCCCGGAACAAGTGCAAAGAACAGCAAAACTCCCGAAGCAATTGCAATCGCTTTGGGGTTGAAAAGGAGCTGGTTGGTGAGGTCCTTGCCGAGATGAGACTCGGAAGCGGCTCGCGAAACGAGCATACCTGCGCCAGTTGAGACGATCAACGCAGGGATTTGAGTAACAAGACCGTCACCAATTGTGAGCAAGGTATAAGCCTGGAGCGCATCAAGGATGGGCATGCCTCGCTGAGCGACACCGATGATAAGCCCGCCGACGATATTGACGATTGTTATCAATATACCTGCTACGGCGTCTCCGCGAACGAACTTTGCCGCACCGTCCATCGCTCCGTAGAAGTCAGCTTCGTGCGATATTTTTTCGCGGCGTTTGCGAGCTTCTTTTTCGTCAATCAAGCCGTTATTCATGTCGGCGTCGATAGCCATTTGCTTGCCGGGCATGGCGTCGAGGGTAAACCTTGCCGCTACCTCCGCGATACGACCTGAACCCTTGGTGATTACGACGAAGTTAATCACGACAAGGATAATGAAGATGATTAGTCCGACGACGTAATTGCCGCGAACTACGAAGCCACCGAATGATTGGATGACATCACCGGCATAGCCATCTGCAAGAATCAAGCGTGTTGAGGCGACGTTTAGACTTAGCCTGAATAGAGTCAGGACGAGCAACATCCCCGGAAAGACCGAGAACTGGAGCGGCTCGACAGTATAGAGCGCCATCAACAGCACGATCAATGAGATCGCAATGTTGAGAGCGAGCAATACGTCAAGAAGAAAGTATGGCACCGGGAAGATCATCAGGAGCAGGATGCCGATGACGGCAACACTGACAATGATGTCGGCCCGATGGGTCAGCTTATCTAAAAACGGATTAGCCGGGTATAAATCGTCGCTCAAATTTCTCCGTCCGGGGTTAGTAAGAGGAAATTGGGGCAATTACTGCCGAATTTCCAGTCGATTCGCCACTCAGACGTAGCTATAAGCAACCGTTATGCCAGAGAAAGATAACAAGTGGATTTGAGAAAGGCAAGGGTAAATAAAGAGAAAATGAAGGGAAGTTGCGGTATGGGTTAAAGAAAGGTGAAATTTGACTACGGGAGGGGGGAAGATTTTACTAAAGTTTGGTGAAAATTTCTTGTCCTGCTGTTGGACAGTTCCTATATTAGGATCAATATTCGTCAAACAACCCTTAAATTTAATATAGGAGGCTCTCATGCGCAAGATTGGATTAATATCATGCGTCAAAACCAAACTTCCGTACAAAGCAGAAGCAAAAGAACTTTACAACTCGGACTTTTTTAAGAAAATGAAGTTATATGTAGAAAGTCGTTGTGACGAATGGTATATACTCTCAGCAAAATACGAATTGTTAAGTCCAAGAGACATTATAAGTCCCTATGAAAAAACACTTAAAGGGATGCCAATTGATTTACGAGGCAAGTGGGCAGAAACAGTATGGGGAAAACTTGTCTGTAATTTACAATCAACAGATCAGGTGATTTTACTCGCCGGACTGGACTATCGTGAATTTCTTGTCGATCGAATAAGAAACTTTGGCTGTGAAATTTGCATTCCAATGGAAGGTCTGAAGCAAGGAGAACAAAAGCGTTGGTTGAAGGAGAACTTATGACAGATCAATCACAAAGATTTGATGCCATGGAGCGATTATATAGATCTCTCGGAGTATTAGAAGAAGGCTTGGGTGGCAAACGAAAGATTTCCGACACAACCGGAAAACAGAATTGGCCACGACGTGGAGTATATTTCATTTTTGAACAAGGAGAATACAGATTGAATTCTAACGAGTTACGAGTCGTTAGGATTGGAACCCATGCAGTAAGCTATGGATCGAAAGCAACGCTTTGGAATCGTCTCAGAACGCATCGCGGTTCATCAAATGGATCGGGGAATCATAGAGGTTCGATCTTTAGATTGCATGTTGGTCGAGCAATTTCAGTTAGAGAGCCCGACACATCTATCGCTACGTGGAGTATCGGACCAACTGCGGATCGGAGTACTCGTGATTTAGAAAGCATCTTGGAAAGAAGAGTCTCGGAGCATATTGGATCAATGAGCGTGCTCTGGCTAAAAATCGATGATGACGCAGGCACATCAAGTCATCGGGCTTATTTAGAGAGAAATCTAATTGGATTGTTAGCAGGAAACTCAGATGAAATAATCGATCCACCTTCTACCAAATGGTTAGGACAAGCAAGTCCGGATCTGCGAATTCGACAATCTGGACTATGGAATTTACAGCACCTTAATTACCTTTATGAAGATCAATTCTTGGATATGTTTGACCAATACGTGATCAAAACTCTCAAGGAATAAGTTACGAGCACTACGCCGCCTTTTTCTTTATCCGGTACACCAATGCCAGTACTTCGGCGACCGCTTGGAAAAGTTCGTAGGGGACTTCCTGTCCGACCTCAGCGGCTTTGTACAAGGCGCGGGCAAGCTCAGGTTCCTCGACGACAGGGATGCCGTTGTCGCGAGCGATCTGCTTGATGCGCTCAGCAATTTTGTTCTTTCCTTTAGCGATGACCATAGGGGCGCGCATGGTGACGGGGTCGTATCTAAGTGCTACTGCGAAATGTGTGGGGTTGGCGAGGATGACGTCGGCTTCGGGGATTTTTTTAATCATAAGGTTCATACTTGTCTGGATTTGGAGCTGGCGAATTTTGCCTTTGATTTGCGGGTCACCCTCCATTTGGCGGAACTCCTCTTTTATCTCCTGCTTGGTCATCATCAGCTCTTGCAAGTACTTCCACTTCTGAAAACCGAAATCGAGAATTGCTAAAATTGCGAAGGCAAGAGTGAGCCTTAAGGCAAGTTTTAGGGAAAAATGTCCAATAGCGGCAATCAGTTGACCGATTTCCTCATCCATTAAGGGGATCATGCTCGGGATATAACCCTTCACAGTAATATATCCAATCCAACCGACAATGATCAGCTTGATTGCCCCCTTTACCAGCTCAATCATCCCTCGTGAGGAAAAGATTTTCTTTAATCCATTCAACGGGTTGAGGTTGGATAACTTGGGCTGAAGTGCTTCTTCCGCAAAGAAAAAACCTGTCTGAAGGACGTGCGAGGCAACTCCGGCGATCATCAGCGTGAAGAGGAAAGGCATTAGTAGTTGGAAGGAAAAAGAGAGGGACACGAGGAGTAATTCGGGGACTGTATCGGACGTCAATTGGATATCAAATAGGTGCGTGATAATGTAAACAAAGGATGCTTTTAACTGATCGACCATTCCCGGACCGAAAATCATCAACCCGACTGAACCGGCAAGCATGGATATGGCGGCGCAAAGGTCTTGAGATTTTGCGACGTTGCCTTGCTTGCGAGCTTCCGACACGCGTTTTCCTGTCGGTTTTTCAGTTTTATCCTGAAAATTGTCAGCCATTAGGGTTCAGATGTCTCGTGAGAAGTTATTGATAGGGGGAATGATTTGCGTAAGAAATAGCAAATAGTGTGCAAGAAAAGCGGGGAGAGAGTGAGTTACGGACCCATCATCCCAATTAACTGGGTGAGGGACTTGCCGTAAAGGTTGAAACTCTTTGATAATACATAAACAAAGAGTGGCCAGGTAACTGCCATTGATATTAGTCCGATGCCGATTTTTAACGGGAATGAGTCAGCGAAGACGTTCATCTGCGGCATAGCTCGCGAAACAAATCCCATCGCAATTTCAGTCAATAGCAGTATCGCCAGTACGGGGGCGGCAAGTTTTACCGCTATGACGAAGACCTCAGCGGTGAGCCTTCCAAAGAGAAGAGCAGATTGCCCGGTGAATACCCCGCCTCCCAACGGAATCGACGAGAACGACCCCCCCAAGGCGTTCAACAGCATGTGATGTCCGTCGAGGGAGATGAAGATTATCAGGGCGAGCATCGACTCGAGACGGCCTATGATCGAGACTTCTTCGCCAGCCTGTGGATCAAAGAGGGTGACCGACGAAAAACCCATTTGTAAGCCGATCAGTGTCCCGGCAAAATCGGCACTCATCAGGATTAAAAGCGTGGTTGCTCCGATGGCGAGACCGACGATGGCTTCGCTGACGGCTGCTGCGGCAATGGGCAAAACTCCGGTCATCGTGGCAGGGATAGACATCGCGGCGGTTGGGGCAAGGACAACGGCGAGGACAAAACTAAGGGCAATCTTGACTTGAGGCGGGACAGCCATGTAACCAAAAAAAGGCATCAGCGAGATCGCTGTGCCTGTGCGGATGAAGGCGAGGATCATGCCTTCGATGATATTCCAGTCAAAGCCGAGCAAGCTACATCACCGGCGAAGCGATGAGCGAGAAGATATGCCGCGTAAAGCCGAGAACGACGCGCATCATCCAGGGCATTGTGAAGAGCATTACTGTCGCGACTGCAAGGATTTTGGGAATGAAGGTGAGGGTCATCTCGTGAATTTGAGTGACAGCTTGAAAGAGACTGATCACTATTCCGACGACAAGTCCGGCAAGGAGCATCGGCGTAGCGACCATCAGAGCGGTGTAAATAGTTTCTTTACAGACCCAAGTTGCAAATTCAGGCGTCATCTATTTGAATCCCTTCACGATAGCTTCTACGGTCAAGTACCATCCATCGACAAGAACAAAGAGAAGAATCTTGAACGGGAGAGAGACCATCGCCGGAGGCAACATCATCATACCCATCGACATGAGGACAGAGGCGACTACCATGTCAATCACCAAAAAGGGCATGTAGATCAGGAAGCCGATTTGAAAAGCCGTCCGAAGTTCGCTGATGGCAAAGCCGGGAACGACAACCGAGAGGGGGAGATCGGCGGCTGTTTCCGGTTGGGGTCTGCCGGAGAGTTTGACGAAAAGAGCGAGGTCTTTTTCCCGCGTTTGCCGAAGCATAAACTCGGTGATAGGCTTTTGGGAGGTTTTGTAGGCGTCCTGAATGTTCATCATGCCAGCCTTGTAAGGCTTCCAGGCTGTTTCGTAAATCTGATCGACAGTTCCTTGCATCACGAACATCGTGAGGAAGAGCGCCAAACCGACAACAAGCTGGTTGGGAGGCATCGATTGAGTGCCGATAGCCTGCCGCAAAAAGTGGAGTATCACGATGATGCGGGTGAACGAGGTCATCATGATGAGGATGGAGGGGGCGAGGGAGAGGATAGTCAACATCAACAGGACTTGCAGGGTCACTGTAACGTCGCCGGTGGTGCTGCCCTGACTGATGCCGAGCGTGACCTTGGGGATTGTTGTTTGAGCGAAAGCAATCATCGGCGCGAAGAGACCGATGAGAACAGAAAGGATGATTTTAGGCATCACTACTGCCTCCGCGCGGGACGCTCGAACTGCCGGATTTCGTGAATTTGCTGAGGATGTCTTTGAATTGGGGCATGGTGCCGCTTGCTCCCCCCTGAGACATATCGGCTACTTCAACGGGATCTTCGATCAGACCGATCAAGCTTAGGTTCTGGTCGGTCGCTCCGATAATATGGACTTTCCCGGCGATTTTCACGAAGACCAACGACCTTCTGGGGCCAAGTGGCAAGCCGCCGAGGATCTCGACGCCTTTTAGAGACCCGGCTCCTTTGCCAGCGACTTTTTTCAGGGCAGTGAGCGAGACCCAGACCAACCCAAGTACCAGAGCGAGTAATAGCAGCAGCTTTACAAGCGGCCAGAGGCCGGGCTCACCAGACCATGACTTTGAAAGTGAATCTGGAGAGGCAAATTGAGCGAGTGCGTCTGTCGCGAAGATCAGGCTGTTGATTGACATCAGCGCAAATAGTCGCAAGCCGTTTCTCACTTGAGCGCCTTTAAGCGATCTTCGACCTTGATTAACTCGGTGATGCGGACGCCAAAGTTCTCTTCGATCACGACGACTTCGCCGCGAGCGAATTTCTTGTCGTTGACGTAGAGGTCAACCGGTTCGCCAGAGAGTTTATCGAGTTCGATGACAGAGCCGGGGCCGAGGTCGAGCACTTCTCGAATTAGCATCTTGGCACGACCAAGCTCGATGATGATGGGTAAGCTTATGTCGAGCAGAGAGTCGATGTTCTGGCCGTTCTTTTCAGTCTTGTGGGGCTGAACATGGCCGAAATCCTCAAATGCGACTGGTCTGGCGACGGGATCAGCCTGTTGTCTTTGGGGAGCGGGGGGGCGTTCCTCATGTTGAGGAGTGGCGGCTTGTTTGCCTTTCGCGGATGGCGGTGCTGCGACCTCTTCTTCGTTTTCAGCTGTAGAAAATTGCATGGCAAAACCCATCTCAAACATAATGATAATCGGACTATCATTAAATCCCTCGATCTGAAACGATCCAACAATTGCCGGATTACTGCCGACCCTTGTGATAAGGGTGTCGGGTGAAATGGAAACTTCGATAGTTGAAAATTCTACACTACTTCCCATGACCGCGGAAAGCTCAGGCTCGAGGTCAGCTTCGACCTGACCAAAGATTTCTTGAAGTGTGGTAGAATGAGTCTCTATGTCAAAGCCGGCTGTACCGTCTCCCATTGATGCAAGGTCGGAGATGGAACCGGCGAGAGCCTGGGGAAGCAGAAGATGCCAGCCGCTTTCGGGACCAAAGTGAAGGCTGATCGCGACGGGACCGCCCTCGAGCAGTGCGTCGAAGTCCCTACTTTTTATCTTGCGAGGTTCCTCAAAGGTGAGGGTAACCTCTTTTTCGAGCATCGCGCTCAGTGTAGCTTCGATTCTACCTCGGATGCCTCTCATCCAGGAGCCGAGGTTTTGGCGCTTGGTGGGGCCCTGCTTATTCATAAATCATCTCCTCCTCAGGACTGATCGGTCTTATAACTCTGACTGCGCGGTGGCGACCAACCTGACCGCCTGAGCCGAGAAACTTCAATTTTTCGCCGACCATGATCGGCAAAGGCTGGGAAGTGCGGTGATCGAGCTGGACGAGGTCATCGGGTTGCAGATCGATGAAATCGCGGACGCTCATCACGGTTTCCGCGAGCAGAACCTTCAACGGCAATTTGGTTGCCAGAACTCTCTCCCTGACGGAGGTCGGGGCGGCTTGAGCATCACGACGACCGGCTTGAGCGATGATGGATTGCGCGGAGAGTTTGCTTAAAATGGGTTCAAGCACAAAGTATGGAATGCCAAAATTCATCGTATAGACTGTCCCCTTGACACGAAGCTCGAAAAAAAGGATCGCCAACGATTCGGAGGCACGGGCAATCTGGATAAATTGGGGGTCGGACTCGAAACCTTCCATGACGGCATCGAGCGGGTGTACCTGACTCCAGACGTCGTTCAAAATGGCGATGACTGTCTGCATCATCTTTGAGACGACGTTCTGTTCGATGATGGTGATTTCGCGAGTTTCCGAATTCGTCTCTCCATACCCGCCCAGCATCCTGTCAACCACATAGAGCAGAAATTGTGGAGATATTTCGAGGATGCCTTTGCCCTCAAGAGCCTTTAACTTCAAGGTATAAAGAGCACTTGGCACGGAAAGCGACATTGTATATTCGCTATATGTGACCTGATCGATTGAGAGGAGATTCACATCGACCAAAGTTCTGAGCGTTGCAGAGAGATTGGTCGCGAATAGCCTTGCGAAATTGTCGTGGACAGTCCGCAATGTGCGGATTTGCTCCTTGGAGATCCGTTCAGGGTGTTTGAAGTCATACAGATGAACGGAACGACCTTCTCCGGTGTGACTTTGAGTAGATCCGCCTTTGGAGACGGTAGTCAGGAGAGCGTCGATTTCGTCTTGAGATAGAATTTTATTCACGTTCCGCTTCCTGGTTTATTGAAAGACCCATTTTTCGAAGAAGACCCGTGAGACTATTCCCTCACCGAGGTGATGATCCATAATCTTTTTGACGCGAGCCCGGAATGCTTGACGGTATTTAATGTCGATCAGGATTTCGAGCGGCTGTGATGCAAAGAGGGTTATGAGGTTATCACGAAGCAAAGCCTCGCGCTTTTCGACCTCTTTCTTCATTTCGGGATTAGCCATTTCGAGGGTGACGACGACCATAAAGACTCGCCGACTTCCAGCCGGGTTGATAACGATATCGCTGAGCTGAAAAACTTCGCCGAACTTGGGAGGTTCTTCTGATTTTTTTTCCATCTCCACTGGTTCAACAATCGCATGAGGCTCTTTTGAACCGGGAGCAAATTTCCAGACGCCGACACCTGCCGCTGCTGCGACAAGGACGCCGATGATAATCCACTTCAGTACGCCTCCTCCTTTCTTCTTGTTATTGGCAACATCCGTTACGGGAAGGCGTTCGATCTTTGTCGATTCGTTCATACTTATTCATCTCCGACTTGGTTAGTCTCTTCATCCTGAAGATTTCTACCGGAAACATTTCCCGTTCTTGTGCCTTTGTTCTTCAATTGTAACATAATCTCCACCCGGCGATTGACGCCTTTTTCGATGCTGGGTGTGCCTTTGACAAAGGTCTGACGCGGTCTGTATTCGCCGTAGCCGATAGCGACAAGCTTTTGCGGGGGGACACCTTGTTTTTGGAAAAGCTCGAGTACAGCGATTGCCCGCGCCGCGGATAGCTCCCAGTTCGAGGGGAATCTCGCGGTGTGGATGGGAGTATCGTCAGTGTGTCCCTCGATCAAGACTTCGATAGGGTCGTGCTTGATGATGATGCGTGCGATGTTGCCAAGGAGGCTCGTTGCGCCGCTTTTCATGTCGTTGCTGCCTTCGTCGAAGATGACAGGGTTGGAAAGGGTGATTTTGACGCCTTCAGGCTGGGATTCTATCTGGATGCCTTCGTTGGAGGGAAGGCTTTTGACCAATCTGTTGATTTCGCCGGCGGCTTCAACGACTTCTTGAGCATCGTATAGGCTCTCGCTTAGTGCTGGAAGTGCGGGGCCTGACCCTCCTGTTGAGCCGGAAAAAGGTGAGTGCAGTGCTCCGCGGAAGCTCTGCATTGCTTCACGATAGCGCTCGATTTCGATGTTGGAAAACGAGACGATGGCGATAAAGAAACCAAGCAAAAGCGTCACCATATCACTGAAAGTGACAAACCAGAGTGGTGCGCCGGGCGCCTTTGGGGGTTCACTTCGTTGGCGGCGCATCATACCTTTCACGTGGATAGTGTCTTGACCTGTGTACTGGTGCGATGAAGCTCATCAGCTTCTCACGGACGATTCGCGGGTTGTCACCGGATTGGATGGCGAGGATGCCTTCCATGACAATCTCTTTCTGCAGAAGCTCTTCTTTGGAACGATTGGCGAGCTTTCCGGCGACCGGTTGAAAAAACATGTAGGCGAGCATAGCGCCATAGAAGGTTGTCACGAGTGCCGTTGCCATGCCCGGGCCGAGCATTGCGGGATTTTGTAGGGATCTAAGCATCTGAATTAAGCCGATCAGAGTTCCGATCATGCCGAAAGCGGGCGCGGTTTGAGCCATTGAGACGAAGATGCCCTGTCCCAATCTGTGACGTTCCTCAAGGCTGACTAATTCGGACTCCAGGATCGTCCTAATGGTTTCGGGGTCGGCTCCGTCAACGGCATACTGGATGCCTTTGCGGGCAAATTCATCATTTAAATCGACAAGTTCTTTTTCGAGGGATAACACGCCTTCGCGCCGGGCTTTTTCGGCAAGCCTTACCAGATTGGTAATGGTGTCGGAGTTGGAGGCTTGTGGCGAGGTGAAGACCTTATTCAAAACACGAAATACGGACAGGATGTCACTCATGCGAAAATTTATCAATGTTGCGCCAAGCGTACCGCCGATGACGATCATTGCGGCGGGAAGGTCAACGAAGAACATCCCACCTTCGCCGGACATAATAGCACCGACAACCAGCCCGAAGCCGGCAACGATGCCAAGAACGGTTGTTATGTCCATTCCCTTTTTCAAGTTAGGCTGCTTCGCCGACGAACATGTTGGCGGCGTAACCTTGAGGATCTGCGTGGCTTCCGCGAAGTCTTGCATCAGTGAAGAGTCTCATCAAGTCTGAGACTGACTCACGGACGAGGATTTTTCTGCCACTGGTGAGACTGATGATGGTGTCGGGTCTAGATTCAATTTTTTCGACGAGATCGCCATTGATGACGACTTGTTCTCCGTCGAGTCGGGTTACGGGGATCATTGGGGATTCCTGTTAAAGTTCTTAGTTTGCGTAGGGGACGGAAGATGCTCCGTCCCCTACTGGTATCTTATCCATCAACTACTGTGAGTTGACCGGCTCAAGACTACCTCTTGAGCTGCGTGATTTCCTGGAGCAACTGGTCGGAGGTGCTGATGACCCTCGCGGCAGCCTGGAAGGCTCTCTGCACGACGATCATATCGGTGAATTCACGCGAAAGATCAACGTTTGACATCTCAAGGTATCCCGAGTTGATTTTTGCGCCAGCCTGGTCGGCATCGGTGATGCGGGGAGCACCCGAGTTGGCGGTGTGGGTGTAGAGGTTCTCACCAGCTCGTTCCAAACCTTGCGGGTTGGTGAAGTTGGCAAGTAACAACTGGCTAAGAATTTCGGTCTCGCCGTTGGAGAAACTGCCGAAAATCTGACCGTTGGTGTCGATAAAGATGCCCTGGAGGGTACCCATTCCGAAACCGTCCTGCCCGGTCGCCATCATCGATGTCGCCGAGGCTGTCGAGGTCAAACCATCGAAGCCGCCAAAGTTACCGACGTTGAATGAGAATTCTACGTTTTGCGCGCCATTGCCCGGGTTGAAGACGACTTGGTTCAGGTTTCGCTCATAGTTGAACGATTCGAGTGAACCATCATCACGGAAAGCGATGGTGCCGTTTCCACCTTCGACGATGACTGCGGGGCTCTCGACCTCAGCTGCCCAACGCCAGACACCGGGCTCTTCGCTACGGGTCATGCGGATGGTCATGTTGTGGGTATTACCAAGAGTATCGTAAACGAAGATCGAGCTGGAGTGGTCGGTCGCTTCGGTTGTGATCGTCGATGAACCTGCTGACAAACCGTTGGGGGCATTGATGAAAATACCGCCGCCACCGAGGTCGGAGATGCCGTTAATCAAGCCGGTTCGGTCATCCATCGTTAAGTTCAGCGCGTGAGCTATCGGAGTTAACTGACCGGTCGGAATGAAGTTATCGACCGCAACGAGAGTCGAGGCGGTGCCGTTGTTAGCGTTGAATGTACCTGTCTGATCGAAGAGAGTAGCGACGATGTTGCTATTGGCTCCGTCGCTCAGGGTGACATTGTACCGACCACCATCACCGTAGAAGTCTCTGGTGATTTGGATGGCACCATTTTGGTCAAGAATTGCGTTAAGTCCGGCAACCTGAGAGTTGATCGCTTGGATTAATTCGCTGACGGTCGAATCGGTCGTGAGACCGGTGATGGTGACGGTTCGTTGTCCGTCAACTGTGATCTCCAAGCCTTCAGTTGAGTTGATTCCGAGCGTACCGATGTTATCGGTCAGGTTGAGGTTCTGCGATGAACCGGAAGCGATACTTCTCGAAGCATTCTGACCAGTGATTTCGACGGTATGCGTACCACCGACACCGTCGAACGCGACACCGTTCAGGTTGCGGATGCCGGTTGTGCCTGCATCAACAAGAGCGGCTGTCGAACGGGTTATGTGCATATCGAGATTACCGGCGAGATTGACCTCGGCGGTAGCGTTTGCCGGTGAACGTCGTCCGAGTGGAATCTGGAGCGACTGGGGAGCAGATTTATCGAGCAGGTCGCTGCCTTCGGCAAGCGGCATGTAGCCGAGTACCTTGTAGCCGTTTCCAGCATTCACGAGAGAGCCATCGGCGTCGAGCTGGAAGGCTCCGGCGCGGGTGTAGTACTGTCTGTCGCCGTCGGTGACGAGGAAGAATCCTTCACCCTGCAACGCGAGGTCGGTCGTGATGCCAGTGGCTTCCATTGAGCCCTGGCTGAAGTTGGTGTCAACACCGAGCACACGCATGCCGAGTCCGACCTGGATCGGATTGACGCCACCGAGGCTGCCGGAGGGGGCTATTTCGCCTGCAAGTGATTGAGCCATTGTCTCAGCGAAGGTGATTCTGCCGCTTTTGAAGGCGACTGTGTTTACGTTGGAAATATTGTTACCGATGATGTCCATCTTGGTCTGGAAATTTCGTAGACCGGAGATACCGGAGTAGAGTGACCGCATCATAGGAGTAGTGTCCTTTCTGGGGAAATTTTTGACGGCGCCGCTGTTTGATTATTTTGCAGCGGAAAGTCTCCTTTTGTGAGGTCCAACTTTCTTGCCGCCGTCGGGTTATTTTGTAAATGGACAGGTTCGGAGACCTGTCCTCTTGAGTTAAGCGATGACAGCCGCGTCAATAGACGTGAAGACGTTGTCGCGCAGGTTATTGCCATCGACCATTGTTATGACCGTTCTTTTTTCGACGCCCACGATCAGGGCGAGATCGTCCAGCATCAGCAAAGCTCGTTTTGCACCTTTTGCGGAGACCGCTTCGAGTGCTGTATCGATTCGGGAGAGCTGGATTGGAGTGAGGTCGATCGAACGACTCTCAGCGCGAGCAGCCGCATGACCGGAGAATTCGACATTGACTCCGGCGTCGGAGCATGCTTTTTTGAGGTGCTCGGCAAAAGGCGTTCGAATCTCTTCCTTTCGGATTGGAGCCTGTTGACTACCGATTGCCGGTAGTAACGGCGGGCCAACCCGATCGGCGCGAATTCTATCGATTATTGCCATTTTAGTTACCCATCTCCATCAATCGTCCCAATAGGCTTGTGTTACCACCGGTGGAACCTTCAAGAATTTCCAGGACCGACCCGAAGGGGATGGTTCTGCCGTTCAACAGAAGGACCGGGTTGCCGTTTTCAAACCTGACGCCTCCGATTCTACCGATTGTTAACGGCATCGCCTGAACTGGCGCGCCGCCGGGGGCTTTGGCTTCGATTTCGACGAAGTAGTTGCCCGGTGGGACTCTGTTGCCCCGACCATCCCGGCCATCCCACTCAGTCTTGTTGTCGCCTTTTCCGCCGTTCGGAAGCTGGATGTTACGAATCGTGACACCGTCTTCGCTGACTATCGTGATATTCACGGGAGAAGCTAATCCGGCGAGGTTGTAATTGATTTCGACCTGGTCACCGCTATTCACAATGACCATGTTATCGGCGGCGCGAACACTCTTACCGATCAGAGTTGTTGCCATCGTATTGTTGACCGATTGAGCCAACATCAGATTAGCTTCAGCCTGATTGTCCATTTTGCTGCCGATATTGCGTAATTCTTCCACGCTGGAGAATTGTGCCAATTGGGCGGCAAATTCCGATCCCTCGAGGGGGTTCATCGGATCTTGATATTTCATTTGGGCAACCAACAGATTCAGGAAATCCTGCTTATCGGTGGCGGGCGCTTTCAGTACAGCGTCTTTGTTGCCGAAAACAGGAAGCTGGTTGATCGCTCCGGCTCCATTCATAGTGCCTCCTTTAGGTACAAACATGCCCATTTTGGGCTGTTCACAACGGATAAGGCAACTTCGGTGCCAACTATTTCTTGAAGATTAGTTAAAGGGAAGGATCGGAAATTCTTAAAGTGACGGGGCAATTTCTGCCGATTTTGGAGAGGGGGTAAGGGAGTTTCTGAAGAGATGGAGCGGAATAGTTTAAGGTCGCTTCGAGCGAAGCTCAGGCAACCATCTCAAAGCTGTTATAGCCGTAGGTCAACTGTCTTTGGCGGCGAGGCTCTTCGCGCTCGTCGTCTTTTGATTTGAGATTGTCTTGCGATTGTTGGTCGCGTTGGTGGCGAGGCTCGGCGTGGGTTTGTGAGTCACCTTTGGCGGGAGTCGAGAGGCTGAACTCGATGGTAACATTATTGTAACCGGCGGCAGCAAGGGACTCCCTCAAGTGGGAAGTCTCGGCCTCGACGGCTGCTTTGGACTCGAGGCTTTCGATCTTAAACTCGAGTTTCAGCATATCGCCGATCTTCTCGATCAAGGCAGTCGCTTTGCCAAGTGCTTCGGGCCGAAGGGTCAACTCAACCTTTTGCTGTCCGGTCACACCAGAATGGTTCTTGATGGTAGCAAGCAGGTCGCGGGCTTCAAATGTTGATCGAGGTGTCGGCGGTAAGTTCGGAGCGGCCTCAGCAGGTTTTCCGGCAATGTGATTGGTACTGGTCTTGGGAGACTCATTCTGCACATTGGCCGTCGATTGAAGCGCGTTGTTACCAGCATCAGTTTTTGCGGACTGATTTGTGATCTGCGAAGCGACCGCCGTCGATTCCTTGCCTGATGGGCTGTCGGATATCTTAGACGATTGCATGTTTTGCGTCTCGTGCCTGATCTCATGACCCAGAGAAAGTTCTTTTGATGGCAAAGGGAGGGTCGGGACTTGCGCCAATGGTTTGAGAGGGTTATCCGACTGGATCAATAATGGCATAACCGACGTAGCCAATTTTGGCTCAATTTTTTCAGTCGTTCCGGCTTGTACAGGTTTTTCGAGTGTCGGTATCAGCTTACGGAAGAACGTTTCACGCATCATCGTCAGGTCGGTCTGGCTGTCGAGTCGGGTCGGAAAAACCATCGCCAGGGGTGTCAATGGGATGTCCAATTTCGGTCGATCCTCGGACAAACTTACTACTTGAGGCATAGAGGGTGATTGAGAGAACTTGCTGTCAACCGATCCGGTTCGAGGCATGAGATCAGGCATCGGAACGATTCGCAATAGTGTGGAGGCGATCTTTGCTTCTCTATTTTTGACGGGATTGGACTCAAACTCCTGCTTGCGAAGTGCCGGAGCATTTTCAGAACGAGTGACTGTCTGAAACGATTGTACAGGAGCAGGTATAGGATCTACGGTTGTTGGTTCTACTGTGAGTGAGATCGATTTGGGTTGAGGCTGTATTGTATCAGTAGCAACGTTGACTTCACTTTTGGGGATAGCTCGTTCGGCTTGTGGCTCCTTAGGGGATAGCTTAGGCGATGCAGTCGGAACCGTAATTGTTAAACCAGATCCAGATTCTTCAGCTTTTGCTTTGCCGACTTGAGGAGTCGTAGCTGTGACTTTGGGTGCAATGGACTGAGGTCGAGGGGCTTCCTGAGAATAAGGGATAGTCGGAATTGATCGTACTGACTCATGCTGGACGTTGGTTGTTGGAAGCGGTCGCTCAGAGAGAATTCTTGCCAAAACTGGAGCATGGGGTTTAATCTCGTGACGATCTGATGCCTTCAATTCTGTCGAAAGAGCTATAGGCTCTGACTTGGGTTCAGCGCCTCGAACTTGGACGGGTGAATCTTCGTGAACCTTACCATTTTGCTGAGCGGATTTGTTCGGTTCGACAATATGATTGCTGGCTGACCGGGAAATCGTTGGCAAGGAAGGCGAGACAGGCTTGGCATCAGCATCCTTGTTGCGATCCGGATTAGCGACTTCGATCAACCTGCCGGTGGTCAGTTGTTCCGAAGGTGCAACAATGGGCTTGACCAGAGGTCTATCGGCCATGATAGTCTGCGGAGTGTGAGCAACTTTTTCAGCAGTAGTGGCTGAATTCAAGACCTTAGCTGGTGCAACTACTTGTTTGATAGCAACTGGAATATCGTGTTTCTCGGGGAGACTCACCGTAGGCTTAATTAGCACTTGTGGCTGAAGAGGCTGTACCGCTTTCCCATCAGCAATGGGCTTCTGGGGAAGGTTTTGAGCAATCGTAACGACCGTTTGCTTGACAGGGGCAGAGATAATTGCTTCGACTTTCGGAATCGCTATTGGCCCTTCAGGGGTGGTAGCATCGTTCAGTGGAACGGGTCTTCCTAATGTTACTTCAACAGGCTTGGCGGCGGTTATCGGCGAACCGGGCGGAAGCGATAAGATTGGTGCGGCGGCCTTGACCTCATTTCGGCCAGAAATTGACTTGGAAGATTGAATCGGCTTTGCGATGGGAGATGAAACAGCACTTTCAACCTGAGCATTAGGGAGATATTTGTTAGGAGACGACTCAAGTGGCCTATCCGCCGTGAAGTTGACCTGAAAGATTGGTTTAATGGCTTGACTCTGAAACTGAATGACACCATCAGCAGTTTTTGCTTCCACCCCAAGTTCTTGCTTTGATTGAGTTACACCAGTTAAATTGATATCAAGTTTTACAAACGGCGCAGAATCAGGAGCTTTGTGCAGAACCTTTTGGACCGGGTTCGGGGCTTTCGGCGGCAAAACTTCTGCACCTAAAACAATAGGGGAAGAGATTTTTGTTCGTACCCCAAGTTCTTGCTTAGGTTGAGAAACCCCGCTTGATTGGACATTAGGTCTGACAATCGGAGCAGAATCATGTGCTTTATGCAAAGTCTTTTGGACCGGGTTCGGGGCTTTCGGCGGCAAGACTTCTGCAATCATTTCAACCGGGGATGCGGTTTTAGCTTGTATCACAGGTTCTTGCTTGGACTGAGCAACAATGCTTGACTTGACATCAGGTTTTATTATCGGAGCAGAATCAAGAGCTTTATGCAGAATCTTTTGGTCAGAGAGCGGGGCTTTCGGCGGCAAGACTTCTACACTCATTTCAACCGGGGATGCGGTTTTAGCTTGTACTACAGGTTCTTGCTTGGGCTGAGCGACAGGGCTTGTTTTGACATCAGGTTTTACAATAGGCGCTGATTCAGGAGCTTTGTGCAGAACCTTTTGGTCAGTGAGCGGGGCTTTCGGTGGCAATACTTCTGCACTTATTGCAATCGGGGATGCGGTTTTAGCTTGAACTGCAGATTCCTGCTTTGGCAGAGCAACAGTGCTTGCTTTGACATCAGGTTTTACTTTATGCGATGATTCAAGAGCCTTTTGAAAAACCTTTAGGTCGGGGATCGAGGCTTTTTGCGGCAAAACTTCTGCACTCACTACAACAAGGGAAGTAGTCGAAGAAATTTGCGGGGGTTCTTTCGCTACAGAAAGTTCGCTTGCTTCTGGATTAACTGAGAGTGCAGCAGTTTTTTTATTTTGCTTGCCGATGGGTTCTACCGTCAAGTTCTTCGAGGACTGTAACCGACCCGGCAGTGCCTGTTGCGTAGGCAATACAACTGCGTCACTCTTGTGCGTCAATGACTGTAGCAGTTTGCTGAACAGTTCGCGTTCGGGGGATAAGAGCACCGAGTGCCCGCCAACGTTGGCAGGCTTGGGCTTCAGGATATTGGCCAATCCTTTCAGCAAATTCGGTTTCAGGATCTCCTTCACTATCGAACTACCTTGACTGTGACATCGGAGGCGATGTTTGGTGGAAGCTGTTGTAATATCTGGGCGGCTTTGCGAGGTTTGACTCGCATAAGGATTTCGATTATCTCATCCGTACCTTGAGCAGATAGCATGTTCGCCGCCGCAGAGGGGCTCATCGTATCGATAATTTTCGCCAAACGCTTAACTTGCACTGCTCGTGTCGAATCGATCTTCGGTTTGTAGCGGGAAAGCTTCGAAGTAAGCTCCTGATTGTCGGTTGCGAGGAGCTGTAAAGCCTGCTCTTTTGTGAACGCGACTGCTTTTAACGAGTCGATTTGGGACTTTGATTCGCCAACAATTTGAGGCTTCAGCGCGGCAATGATTGCCGCCGTGTCGATAACCTGAGGGCGGAAAGTATCGGGCCGCGCAACTTGATAAGACAACTGAGGTAAATCGAATTCGGGGTTCATCGAGGTCGCAAGAGCAAGCTCGAAATCGGCCAGAGAGTCAACGACAAATTCATCTGCGGAAACGATAGCATTCAACAATTGTGAGTCGTCGAGGTAATCGACACCGGGAATTTCGACGTATTCGGATGAATCGATCTGGTCCCCGGTCATCTCCATAATTGGTAAATCTACTGAATCATTCAAATCCATAATGCCGTCACCAGTCAATTCAAGGCTATCAAATAGGAGAGCAGAAAGTCCTGCCGTGTCGTTGTTAAAAGGTAATGGCAACTCATCGTGGCTCTCCTCTTCATGAACTTCGGCAGTCTCGTGCTCTGGTGACTCGTGGCTCTTGAAAAGGAATGTCTTACCAACAAAAAAGAGCACGGCGACAACCGCAACGCTGACAATGCCAATGATAATCGGTTTGTTGGATCGTTTGCTTTTGTCGTTTGTTTTGGTAAACTCTTCGGGAGTCGGGGTCAGATCATCTGGCATCGATTTCTTTCATGTTGACATTACCTGCGAATCTTCGACCAGCTATTTCATCCTGCTCGTTCGATTCAAACAGCGAAGACTCGATCTTGTACTCTTCGAGTTCTTTATCTTTCAGAATTTCAAGCATTTTCTTCCGTCTTGCCGCCTCGGTTAGTGCCTTGCGGCGATCAGATACCACTTCAGTGGCGTGCTGAAGTTTGCGGATTTCTTCACCGACCTGCTTCTGGAGCCTGATCCCGAAGCGGTGGTTGATCAGCGCATCGCCAGCGTTTATGCCTTTGGAAAGGGACGATTTGAAGACGATTCGTTGGCTTGAAACGGCAGACTCTGCCGCATTCAATAGGTCACTCTGCAAGCCTCGTGCCCGTTCTGCCTCGGAAAAATGTCTCTGTGCTTTTTCTTCACGAATTTCGTTAACGTCAAGGACTTTCTGGAGTCGGAAATTAAACTTTTTCACTTTTTGGCTCCGTTCTTAACGAGAGCCTCAAGTCGGCCAATCGTCTCATCGAGCGAATTTGAATCTTCGATAGACTGTGCTAAAAATGCTTTGATCGGATCGCGCAAGCGGATCGCTTCATCGACATCGGGGTTGGAACCTTCTTCATAGGCGCCGATGTTTATCAGGTCTTCAGCCTCACGATAAGCAGCAAGGAGTCGCTTTAGAGCAACGGCTGCCGACCGGTGCGAAGGCGTTGTGACGTCACCCATGACACGGCTGATGCTGGCGAGAGCGTCTATAGCCGGGTAGTGACCGGTTGCCGCGATTTTACGCGAGAGGACAATGTGACCGTCGAGAATTGAGCGGACGGTGTCGGCTACTGGTTCGTTCATGTCGTCGCCTTCGACAAGCACGGTGTAAAGTCCGGTTATGGTCCCTTTTTCGGCGGCGCCTGCTCGCTCCAACAGCTTTGGTAGCATCGCAAAGAGCGAGGGCGTGTATCCCCTTGACGTTGGGGGTTCGCCAATCGCCAATCCTACCTCACGCTGTGCCATCGCCAGACGGGTGACCGAGTCCATCATCAGCATGACGTTCAAACCTTTGTCACGGAAATACTCGGCAATGGTCGTTGCGGCGAAACTGCCCTTGATACGCATTAAGGCCGGTTGATCGGAAGTCACGGCGATCACAACCGAGCGCTTTAATCCTTCTTCGCCGAGGTCTTTCTCGATGAAATCCCTCACCTCGCGACCACGTTCACCAATTAGCGCGATCACGTTGACATCGGCGGACGTGTAGCGGGCGATCATACCCATCAAGACTGACTTGCCTACACCAGATCCGGCGAAAATTCCGAATCGTTGTCCCTTGCCGCAAGTTAAAAGCGAATCGATACAGCGAATGCCGGTAGTCAATGGTTCAGTGATTCTGCGACGGGAGAGTGGGTGGGGTGGTTTGTTCAAAATGGGGCGACGAGCCAACGGTGGCAACGGGTTTTTCATGTCAAGTGGCTGGCCGAGTCCATCAAGAACTCTGCCGAGCAACTCTTCACCGACCGCTACGGTGTAAGGTTCGCCATCAGCGGTAACGACTGATCCGGGGGCGATTCCGTCCATGTCTCCGAGTGGCATAAGAAGAACGCGATTACCCTTGAAGCCGACAACTTCAGCCGGGATTCCGATACCTCGTCTGCTGGCGACCGTGCAACGATCACCTACTGAGACTTCGGGGCCAATTGATTCGATAACAAGACCGATCACCTGCTGGACGCGTCCGCTTCTGCGGATGGTCTGGGTATTGGCGACCGTATTCATCATCCGGTCAAACCAGAGGCTTGTATCGGGGGACTTAAACATCAATCTCAGGTTCGATGGTTGCTGTTTCGAGCTTCTTTCCGATCAATTCAAGCTGGATTTCAGGTCTCAAATCGAATAATCCTACGTCGCATTCGACGATAATCCCACCTTTGGCAACACTACCACGCTCAATTACTTCGATGTGGCGCACACCCTCGGCGGTTCGCAACAGATCTGCTGTAGCTGATCTAAGTGCCTCCGCATCGAGAGGATTGACCAATAAGCAGACCTTGGTTTGTTCATGAGCCATCGCAATACCTCTGCGGGCGAGGTCAATAGCCAACGATTCGTGAGTAGCTACAACCTCGCCGACGACCTTTTTGCCAATTTCCATCGCCAGCGAAGCAACTTGAAATTCAACCTTTGCCCAAATAATAGAGACTTCGCTGTCTAATTTCTCGAGATAACCCTTTAGTAATACTACATTTCCTTCGACAGAACGTTGTCCCTCAACAACGCCCTGTCGGAAACCATCGAGGAAGGCTTCCTGGCGTACAGCTTCGATTCTCGCCTGGAATTCCATTTCGACTTCATCTGCTGACGGTCCCAAGCTGATTGGCAGGAGTTCTTCGTCACCTAAATAAACCGGCCCGGAAACAAGTGCCTGTGCCCCGGCACTATATCCACCTTTGGAGATTCTCCTTGAGCGGACAATCGTCATCATACGAGTTGGTCGTTAAAGGAGTGGCTGGAGAGGACGATTTCGCCTTCATCTTCGAGGCGCCTGATGACATCGATGATCTTCTGTTGAGTCTCTTCGACTTCGCGAAGCCTTACAGGGCCCATATACTCCAATTCTTCCTGAATCATCTCTGAGGCACGTTTGGACATATTGGCAAGAATTTTCTTTTTCAGCTCATCGCTCGTAGCTTTGAGTGCCATCGCCAGGTCGCGGTTATCGACTTCCTTCAACACCCGCTGGATCGAGCGGTCATCGAGAGCCAACAGGTCCTCGAAAACAAACATCAGGTTTTTGATTTCGACTGCGAGGTTGGGATTCTCTTTGGAAAGTCCGGTAAGAATATGTTTTTCAAAGCGTTGACCTACCATATTCAACATTTCAGCGGCACTCTTGATACCACCGAACTTGGTAGTCGATTCTGAAAAGTCAATATGACTCTCGAGCACTTTTTCGATTGCCTGCAAAGTATCGGGTGAGACTCGCTCCATGCGGGCGATCCTGTGGACGACGTCTATCTGGACATTGGGCGGGAGTTCGGTAAGGATTGTTGCGGCTTGTGACGGCATCAGCAGGGTCAGCACGAGAGCAATTGTCTGGGGGTGTTCCTTTTGAAGGAACGATAATAATTGGTTGAGGTCGACGTTTTGCAGTACGTTAAATCCTTTTACCTGAAGGGCCGCCTGAACGCGGCGAATGATTTCAAGTGCCTTCTGTTCGCCGAGAGCCTTATTGAGAATCTCGGTCGCGTAAGAAAGGCCACCAGTAGATAGATATTGCTCAGCAAGCACCATCTGGTGGAATTCGCCATTGATGGTTTCCAGTTCTGTCGGCTGGTAGTTCTTGATGCGAGCAATCTCACCGAGGAGCCTTTCGATCTCTTCCTCTTCCAAGTGCCGCAGAACGGTAGCCGATGCCTGAGCACCAATTGCAATCATAAAAACGGCGGCTTTGCGGAGGCTTGAGGAGGTAGCCAAATCTGTTGTGCGTCCGGTGCGCCCGGCAGCTTGGGGTGTTGCCACGTTTAGGATTCTTTATTAGTAAAATTTAGAAGTTAGGGAAGTCGGCGACCTGGCCAACGTTACTCTTCAATCAACCACGACCGGACAAGCCTGGCCGCCACATCAGGCTTCTCTTCTACGAATGTGGTGATCTGATCCATTCTATCTCGTCGCTGTCTTGCTTCCGGATCTGTCTCGACCTCAATGTTCGGCATTGGTAAAGCAGTTGCTGCAAAGGCGGGGCTAAGCTGATTCTGTGGCTGGGGAGCCATCGCGATAGCCTGGGCGGTCGCTCTTTTCAGGAAGTTCTTCACCATAAACAGCATCATAATGATCGCGGCGAAGATCATGAATTTCTGGCCGTACTTGAAGTACTCTTCCCACTTGTTGATCGTTACCAGATCACTGTTTTCGTAAAACTCACTGTCTGAGAAGGGCGTCGATATAACGCTGATTTCGTCGTTTCGTTCGGCGCTGTAACCGAGTGCCGCCTGAATCGTCCGGCTAATTTCGTCAAGCTCGGCTTGCGGGAGCGGCTTGAACTCTCTTGTCTTTTGTCCGTCTTCACCTGTCTCAATTGTTTCGTATTTTCCATCAACCATCACCGCAATCGAGAGGCGCTTGATACTGCCCATCGCATCGACAGTGTGTTCCTTGGTCAGGTTCAGCTCGTAGTTGGTGACGCTGTTCTCAGTCTGACTCGACGAGGTGTCGGCGGCGTTGGAGTTTGAAGTTGTGATCTCTTCGGAGCGTATTGCAGGGTTGTCGGCGTCGTAGGTTTCGCTCTGGACTTCGTGTTGCTTGAAGTCGAGCTGGGCGGTTACCTGCAATGCCGATCTTCCTAGGCCGAACCGTTTGTCGAGTAAGGTTTGGCCTTTTTGAATCAAACCCGCTTCGATCTTCTGCTGAAGTTCGATCTGATTACCAGTCAGCCGCATCATCGGGTCGTTCTCAACCTTTTCCGTCAGTATGAAGCCGCGCGAATCGATGATAGTCACGTTTTCGGGAGAAAGTCCTTCGACTGCCGACGAGACGAGATAGGCGATACCTTCCACTTGCGATGGCGAGAGTTTCTGGCCCCGCTTGATTCTTAGCGTCACAGAGGAGTTTGCCTGCTTCTTGTTTTCCTTGAAGAGGCTTTCGTCGGGGATAACGATGTGGACACGGACGCCCTCAATGGGGTCGATCTGGAGGATTGTGCGGGCAAGTTCGCCTTCGAGAGCGCGGCGGTAGTTCAGTTTTTGGACGAAGTCGGTAACGCCGAGGCTGTTTTGATCGAACAGTTCCCAGCCGGTGCCACGGTCTCTCGGAAGTTCTGCTGCGGCAAGCTTCAGCCTGGTTTCGTAGATTTTATCAGAGTGAACAAGGATGCGACGGCCTTCCTGATCGAGCTTGTAGGGGATATGCTCTTTCTGAAGCACCTGAACGATTTCACCGGAGTCTTCGAGAGAAAGCTCCGAAAAGATCGGCTTGTATTGTGGTCGCAATGCCCACGTGGCGAGAGCTGCTGCAGCAACCGCCATCAACAGAAAGGTTATAACGACTGAAGCCCGCTTTTCGGGCGGGAATCGGTTAAGAAATGACTTAATAAAAGCGGTGATCTGGTTCAGAAAGGGTGGCATTTAATTCCTCGAGCATTCTTTGGTTCTGGCGGACGAGGGCGTCTGCCAGCGGAAATCTGAATCGATGGTCGGTGGTTAATAATCTGTAAGGCACTGATAATAGCGCCTGAACAGAATATCAGACTTGCATCCTCATCACTTCACGATATGCGTCAACCATTTTGTTGCGGACTTCCATCAGCAACTTGAAGCTTGTCTGAGCCTCTTCCATGGCGACGACTACCTGATGCACGTCTTCGAGTTCTCCCGCAAGGAGCTTGTCGGTTGAATGAGCTGCTGTCTGCTGCATTTGGTTAACGTCGGAGACAATCCCGCCAAGCAGTTCTGAAAATGAAGCCTTGCCGGGTTCTGGTTGCGATGTAGGGGACTGAATGCCCTGAGGCACTATTGGCGGAAAACTACCGCCTATTCTTCTGATATCGTCTGTCATTGTAATTCTATTGATAGTAAAATAAAGTGAATTTTCGGTTACGCCCGGAGGTCAACCCGTGTGCCGAGATGAACAGGGCCATTCTTGGTTGGTGCTTCGGCTGGTTGCTTCTGCACTTGAATATACTGCTTTTGAGCGCGGGCAATCGCTTCGCCAACGCGTGCTTCAAGTTGAAGCCTTCTTAAAGAGATTGCATTCTGGCTGTCGTTAACCGAATTGATTGCGTCAGCCAAGACTAAATCTCCAACGCTTTCCGAGCCATGTCTTTGGCGGCACTAATGGCCTGAATGTTTGCCTCGTAGGCGCGAGAGGCGGAGATCATATCGACCATTTCGACAATCGTGTCTATTTTGGGCATTGCCACGTAGCCGAATTCATCAGCATCCGGGTGGTTGGGGTCGTAAACGTTTTCGGGTTCGGCTTTGTCCTGAACCGAGTCCATCCTGACGCCTGAAAAATTTCGGGTGAATGGTACCTCGAATTCGGAGCGAATATGCCCTTCTCTCGTGGCTGAGAGGTTCAATTCGTTGGATCCAACAGCAGTATGAGCAGTGGTTGTCTTAACAGCTTCGAAAAAACGAACGATTCGGCGCTTATATGGACCGCCCTCTTCAGTCTTGGTGGTGTTTGTATTGGCGAGGTTTTCGGCGATAACATTCATCCGTCGGCGCTGGGCACCCAACCCGGAAGCACTGATTTTTATCGAAGAAAACAGTCCGCTGATCTTTTCCATGATTTATACGCCCTTGATTGCGGATTGAAGACCTTCGAAGTACTGCCGCGCCAACTTCGAGGCGAAGCTGAACTGCAAATGATTTTCAGCCATATCAGCCATTTCGCGGTCAATATCGACGTTGTTCAGGTTGTTGATATCGCTCGGCTTGGTATCGATTTTCATTCTGGGGTTTAGCGAGTCCATGTCGATTCCGCCACTGCCGAGGTGTTTCGAGTTTGTCCGCTTCAATCCGCCAGCAGAGATTGCTTCACGCAACCGATCTTCAAATTCTACCACGCGACGGTCAAAATCGACTGTCTCGGCGTTGGCGACGTTATCCGCGATTGCCCTGTGGCGCATCGCGTAAGTATCAAGTCCACGAATAAGCATCGGGATCTTGGTTTGATCGAAAAGGAGTTCTTTTAACATTTCTTGCCTTATGAATTCGCTTCTGTCCGAATTAAAGCAAGAGGTGTGCCAGACTTAAATCATGTTAAGTGTTTAATATTCAGCATGATAAATGAAATTAAATAGGGGTAAAAAGTGCCGGAGGGTCGTTTGGAGGGCATAAGAGGCGGGCTAATTTGTGTCATCGGCATCAGCATCGAAAATTTCACCCTCGGCGCGATATTGATTCAATTTGTTGCGGAGGGTTCTGATTGAGATTTCGAGGGCTTCGGCGGTTTTTAGCCGATGATTGCCAAGTTTAGCGAGAGTTGCGAGGATATGCTGTTTTTCGATATTGGCGAGTGGCTCCAGACTAAATTCACGCGGCTGTAAATTAACCGGATGGGACTCTGTGGTGGAGGAATCGATGGTACTTTCTGAATAGTGGGAATCTTCCATCAGATCGGCAGGGCCGATAACATCCTTGTCACACATAACAACCGCCCGCTCAATAGCATTTTCCAGCTCACGGACGTTGCCAGGCCAGGGTGCATTGACCAGATAGCGGAGAGCTTCATCGGAGAATTTCGAAGCTTTGTGGCTGTAAGCCTTGGCATAACGGTGAAGAAAATGGTAGGCGAGCATTGCAATGTCTTTCCGTCGTTCGGCAAGAACGGGCATTTTTATCCGCACAACATTAAGACGATAATATAGGTCCTGCCTGAATTTTCCTTCGGCAATTGCTTTTTCTAGATCGACCTGTGTAGTTGCGATGACCCGCACGTCAACCTTGATCTGATCGGTAGATCCGACTCGCTCAATGACTCGCTCCTGAATAACTCGAAGTAGCTTCGTTTGCAACGGCAAAGGCATGTCACCGATTTCGTCCAGTAGCAGCGATCCCCCGTGAGCCGCCTCGAATTTGCCTTTGGTCGTCTCGAAAGCCCCGGTGAAAGCACCTTTCTTGTGACCGAACAGCTCACTTTCGATCAGTGACTCAGGCACTGCCGCACAATTGATTTGGATGAATGGTCCCGACTCGCGAGGGCTGTGTCGATGGATGGCTCTGGCGACCAACTCCTTGCCTGTTCCAGTTGCACCCGTTATCAAGACGTTCGCAGCTGTGGCTGAGGAGTGAGAGATGATGTTGAAGACATGCTTCATCGCCGACGAGCCGCCGATCATCAAGTCCATCCTGCTGCCTTCGATCAGCTTCTGGCGGAGTTCCTGGTTCTCGATGAGGAGATTGCGGTGGGAAAGCCCTCTTCTGACGACGAACTCTAATTGGTCGAGGTCGGTGATCGGCTTTGGCAGGTAATCGAACGCCCCTGAGCGCATCGCGATGACGGCGTTTTCAATCGAAGCAAAGGCAGTCAAGAGGATGAGCGGTGTCAGCGGGTAATGGCCAAGTACGTGTCGCAGAAGCTCGTTGCCGTCCATGCGCGGCATCTTGACGTCGGAGAGTATCAAATCGAAGGTAGTCGATGCTAAGGCGTCAAGCGCCTCTTTGCCGTCGCACGGCGGTTGTCACCTCAAACCCGCGTTTGGTCAGCGCAGTCTGAAGGAAGCCGCGAACTAGCTCTTGATCTTCCACCACCAGAATTTTTGATGACACTATGTTGTCCTGATATACTGCCGATGCGGTTACAAATCAGCTTTCCTGAAGATAAACTATCGAGAGGCTATTGTCAAATAGTTTGTCGTGTCACGAATGGGGTCAACGTATCTTTATGTCGGTATCAATTGTATGCAATCATAGTTAGTTACCATCCTTATTGCGATAATATCATGGGAATTGTATATTACAGGGTTAGAGCAGGAAATTGTCACCAACATTCGCCAGAAATGGCGTAACACTTCTCCAATCGAATTTGCAACAAATTTTTTCTTTTCAATTTGAGGGTTTCCATGGAGTCCAACTCCACAAAATACGACGTAATCGTCGTTGGTTCCGGTCCGGGGGGATATGTGGCGGCAATCCGTGCGGCACAGCTTGGTTTGAAGACAGCCGTCGTCGAACGTGACAAGCTCGGCGGCATCTGCCTTAACTGGGGTTGCATTCCGACAAAAGCTCTACTCGAAACAGCGCGCCTGTTGGACGAAATGCGGCACGCAGATGAGTTCGGCCTCGTCTGCAAAGACCCGAAGCCCGACTGGTCAAATATCGTCAAGCGTTCGCGGGGAACGGCCGAGAAGATGTCGAAAGGCGTCGAATACCTTCTTAAGAAGAACAAAATCGACGTTCATACCGGGTTTGCTTCGTTTGAATCAGCCACAAAACTGAAAGTCGAGTCGAAGGAAGGCTCAAAAACTTTCGAAGCCAGTAACATCATCCTCGCTACTGGCGCACGGCCAAGACCGCTTCCGGGGCTTGAGTTCGACAAGCAGAACATCATCGGCTACCATGAAGCTATGGTCTTGAAGGAGATTCCGAAGCGACTATTGATCGTTGGCGCGGGGGCAATCGGCGTTGAGTTTGCTTACTTCTATTCAGTGATGGGATCCGAAGTGACTCTTGTCGAATTGATGGATCAGATCGTTCCGGTCGAGGATGCCGAAGTCGCATCGACCCTTGAGCGCTCGTTTGTCAAGCGAGGCATCAACGTCCTGACAGGCTCCAAAGTCACTTCCACCAAGAAGGACAAAAAGGGCTGGACTTACACCATCGAAGGCAAGAAAGGCAAGGAAGTCACCGCGGACGTCTGCCTCGTCGCGACTGGCGTGGTAGCGAACACCGAAAAACTCAATCTTGAGAAAGCTGGATTGACTCTGGAGCGCGGGTTCTTCAAGGTTGACAATCACATGAAGACGAACGTCCCAACCATCTACGCCATTGGCGACTGCGCTGGTGCGCCGCTGCTGGCTCACTCAGCCTCGCATGAGGGCATCTGTGCTGCCGAAACTATCGCGGGAAAGAACCCGCCCGGCATCAGCCACGATAACGTACCGGGCTGTACCTACTGCCACCCGCAGATCGGGTCGGTAGGCTTGACCGAGAAGAAGGCTCGCGAGGCTGGTCACGACGTGAAGATCGGCAAGTACCTCTTCCGCGCCAACGGCAGGGCTGTTGCGGCGGGAGAAACGGACGGCTTCGTGAAGTTTGTGGTCGATGCGAAGTACGGCGAGATACTCGGCTGTCACATCATCGGGCCCGGAGCACCGGAGCTTATCGGCGAGGTTGTCCTGGGCCGTGAGTTCGAGCTTACCGCCGAGTCCTTCGCCCGTACGATTCACGCTCACCCGACCTTGAGTGAGGCTGTGATGGAAGCTGCGGCGGACGCGATGGGGATGGCGGTGCATGTGTAGGAAGTTGTCATTCCCGCGCAGGCGGGAATCCAGACAGCTAAATTTAAGGAGTAGCATTTAAATGAGTGCATATCGCGACTTCACACGAGATTTTCCCGAACGGTGCTCAGGTATTATGAAGCGATTCTATTTTGAGGCGAGATTAAGCAATCTTGAGGTGACACTCTTGCTTTCTGTAGCAACTTCGGGTTTGGTCATCCCATTTGAGCGAATAAGGCTCGATTCTGGCGGTCATCCGTTAGAGAGAGGTTCCAAACACAAGTGGGAAAAAGCGAAGGAAGAACCCTTCATTCGGTCGAAATTTTGGGATTCACCTGCCTCAGGGACATGGCGATACTCAACTCAACATTTTGAGGAAAGGAGAGTTGATGTAGATTCGTTCGGAAATTGGAAACCTGTGGAAGAAGAATTATCATCCAGAGTAGTCATTTTATTGCGAAATGCTCTAGCACATGGAAACCTCTCAATTGCAGGTGACCCAATATCTGAACTTGTTTTTATGAGCGAAAGAAACAAAGATAAAGAGCCAGGGCTGTGGCAAGCGATAAAAGTCTCCCCAGAAGATTTCGCTGTATTCCTGACGAACTGGTTTAATTTCCTCAAGAATGCACACCTTAAGAATGAGGTTATCCCTGAAACTAATAGATTTGACGAACATGAACAAGCTGCATAAAATTGCCTTCTACCAGGACGGCGATATGTATCTGGGATATTTGGAAGAGTTTCCCGATTACTGGACACAGGGAGAGACCGTCGAGGAACTCAAAGAAAACCTCAAAGATATTTATGATGATGTTAGTGGCGGATTTTTCCCCAGAATTAGCCAGAATAGTGAAATCATGGAATCTAAAGTTGACAGCGAAGCATTTAAAACCATGTTAGCCTCAGAAGAAGTGCTTGCTCGCGATTGGAATACACCCGAAGAGGACGCGGCTTGGGCTCATTTGTGATTGACAACTATTAGAAGCATTGACCTTTTCCCCCTCTCCGACTACCGCCAAACGTGGGGCCTGCAACTGAAGACCCACGCGGAGGTGCTGGCCGGAGCCGACGACACGGTCATCTTCACCGAGCATAAACCTGTCGTGACTATCGGCAAAGCGGGAGGTGACAACAACTTGCTCGTCAGCCCGGAGCGGCTACAAGCCTTGGGCATCGACCTCGTCCATACCGACCGGGGTGGGGACATAACGTATCACGGGCCGGGGCAGCTTGTCATCTACCCAATCTTCGACCTGAAGCGGCACTACCTCGACGTCCATCGCTTCCTCCGTGACCTTGAGGAGGTCGCCATTCGGGTACTCGCCGGATACGGAGTCAGCGGCTTCAGGGTCGCCGGACGAACTGGGGTTTGGACGGACAAAGGCAAAATCGCGGCGATAGGCGTTCACGTCAAGAAGTGGGTGACGTATCACGGAATGGCTTTCAATGTCAACGCCGAATCGAAGGTCAATTTTCAACATATCATCCCGTGCGGGATCTCCGACGCTGGCGTTGCGTCGCTGGAGGACTTCTCAGGGAAAATCGAATTACAAACGCTTGTACCTCAATTCGAGGAACAGTTTATTTCAGTTTTTGGTCAGAACAGAGCGGACTGAAAGTCCGCCCTCCCATATTATCAAGTCATACTTAATCAAGGGCAATAGTGCCAGCTAACGAACAATTTACCCATAGACTGAACGAATTACTTCCAGATATCATCAGAGAGTTCGGGACGCCTTTTCATATTTACGACGAGCAAGGTATCCGCGATACCGTGCGCTCGATGTACCTTGCGTTTGCCGCCAATGGCATTACGGAATTTCGCAACTATTACAGCGTCAAAGCCAATCCGAACCTCGCGGTGATGAAGATAGTCGCTGATGCTTCGGGGGACGCATTAGGTTTCGATTGCAGTTCCGTGCCTGAGCTTCTTTTATCACGAAAGATCGCCACCGGTGATCGCATCATGTTCTCCTCGAATAATACATCTGCCGAAGAGTTCGAGATTGCCCTCGCTGATGGAAGCTCGATTCTTAATATCGACGACATCTCGATGCTCGATTCGCTGACCAGTCAACAGCTTCAGTCGGCTTCGATGGTCTCGTTCCGCTACAATCCAGGTGCCGAGCGGAGCGGCGACGCCATCATCGGTCAGCCAGAGGAAGCCAAGTACGGGCTGAGGAAAGACCAGCTTTATCCGGCATACCAGCATATCTTGGATAAAGGCGTAAGTCGTGACAAAATCGGCATCCACACGATGATAATCTCGAATCAGCGAGAGAAATCGTACATGCTGGAGACGGTCAAGATGATGCTTTCGATTGCGGAGGAATTTCTGTCTCAATACCAGATTCGCTTCAATTTCATCAACATCGGCGGAGGGATTGGCATCCCGTATCGCACAAACGACAGCTCGTTCGATCTACAGACTTTCGCTCGCGAGGCTGCGGCAGAGCTAAAGTCGTTCAGTGCGAAATCGGGATACATGCCGAGGCTCTTCATGGAGTGTGGTCGTTACATCACAGGTCCTCACGGCGTTCTGGTCACCAAAGTACTCAACCGAATGAGCAAGCACAAGGAGTACGTCGGCGTCGATGCCTGCATGTCGTCGCTGATGCGCCCGGCGATGTACGATGCATACCATCATATAACAGTTCTCGAAAAAAACGACGATTCGCCACAGGAAGTAGTCGATGTTATCGGCTCGTTGTGCGAGAACAATGACAAATTTGCCAAAAATCGCCACTTGCCAAAAACAGACAAGGGCGACGTCCTGATCATCCACGATACTGGCGCACACGGCCATGCGATGGGCTTCAACTATAACGGCAGACTCCGCCCGAAGGAGCTGTTAATTGGGGTCGATAACAAGGTGCGGATGATCCGCAGGGCGGAGACGTATGAAGATTATGTTCGGACGCTTGAGGTTTAGGAGTTTTAGGAGAAAAAATGGGTAGAATTACAACTTTCCTAACCGTGTCAAATCCACTCGATCCAGGGAAAAGCATCGTCTTCGATGCACTGATCGATACGGGCGCATCGCACTTGACTTTGCCATCTGCCTAGAAGTCCAAGCTTGGCGCAATGACGAGCATCAGCAATTTGAGTGTCGAGCTGGGAAATCAACAGACGATTCAGGGCGAGATCTGCGGCCCTATCAAAGCTGAAAGCGAAGGATTTCGCCCTGTTTTTACTGAGGTGTTGTTTATCGATATAGAGCCGGTCAACGACAGATATGAACCGCTGATTGGTTATCTGATTCTTGAGGCTATTCCAGCGGCGGTCGATATGCTGGGGCATCGCTTGGTGAAGGTGAAGCATTTAGATGCGAAGTAGTAAATAAAAAGGTTATCGATAAATTTTGTCTGTTGACTTCAACATTTTTCGACTTTGATTATCAAGATATGACAAAAACTGCGATTGTTTCAACAAGGTTTGGTTCGTTCGGTTTTATATTAGCGAGTGCGAAATCGTCATTAGTGGAGTAGGTGGTAAATTCAATTTCGCTACTCTTACTCGCTGATTTTTTAGATTGTACAATTTTTTCTTATCAACAATTAACATGGCACGGTATAGATAATGGCAAAAGCCAAAACCGGCGCAACAGCCAACGGAGTTAATGGCGCGGTTGCGCATCATGAAAATCTCCCTGCGGGGGTTTTTCAGCAGAATCATCTGAAGAAACTCGACGCACTTCTTCCTGAGTTAGATATTCCAAACCGCAAGTATGGAGATCTTACCAAGGACGATTACATCGAGCTTTATCGACTCCTTTACATGACTCGCGAAGTCGAAGCCCGTTTGACGCGACTCTATCGTCAGGGCAAAATCGTCGGAGGTGTCTATCTCTCAAAAGGCACCGAAGCAATTGCTGTCGCATCCGGATACAGCCTTAACCGTGACACAGACTGGCTTTTCCCGATGCACCGCGATCTTGGCGCGCATATGTCATTCGGTCAGCGTCCCATGAAGCTTTACGCCCAGTATATGGGACGTGCCGCAGGTCCGACCAGAGGACGCGACGGGAACACACACATGTCAGATAAAAGCCGTCGCATCGTCGGTATGATCAGCCATCTCGGCTCGATGATCCCGGTCGCTGTCGGTGCTGCAATAGGTTGCCGCATGCAAGGCAAGAAGGTCGTCAGCCTTACCTTCATCGGCGATGGAGGCGCCTCGATTGGTGACTTCCACGAAGGACTCAACTTCGCCGCAGTTGCTCACGCTCCTTTCGTCTTGATTATCGAAAACAACCAGTACGCCTACTCAACGCCGATTGTTGCGCAGTACGGCGCAGCGAAAATCATCGACCGGGCAATTGGCTACGGTATTCCCGGTGAAGTTGTTGATGGTAATAACATCTATGCTGTTTACGAGACTGTAAAGAAGGCCGTCGATCGCGCCCGCAACGGCGGTGGCCCGACCATGATCGAAGCGGTAACCATGCGTATGCGCGGTCATTCCGAGCATGATGATCACTTCTATGTCCCAAAAGACCTCCTCGAAAAATGGGCTGAACGTGATCCGATTCTTCGCGCCCAGCGCTTCCTCGAGAAGTCAGGTCACTTGAAGGAAAAGGCCCGACTGAAGCTCGAAGAAGATACTATTGCTTTCATCGAAGCCGAGATCGAGGAAGCAAGTGCTTCGCCGATGCCGGATACAGGCGACTTGGTTTCGAGCGTTTACGCTTAATAACGACTCAAAGTTGTGGGACGGACTTATCAGTCTGTCATTAATGTTAATAACAGGCTGTTATGTCTGTTTAATTGCCTATCATTTTGGAGTTTCTTAAGTGCCAGTAATGACATATATCGAAGGCATCTCAAATGGTCTTCGTTACGAAATGCGTCGCGATCCGAGTGTATTCATCCTTGGTGAAGATGTCGGGGTTTATGGCGGTGCATTCAAAGTTACCAAAGGGTTCATCGATGAATTTGGCCCCGAACGAGTCTATGACACGCCACTTGCTGAATCGGCGATTATGGGCGTCGGTGTCGGCGCAGCTCTTGTCGGGCTGAGACCTGTTGTTGAATTCCAGTTTTCAGACTTTATCACTTCCGGCTTCAATCAGGTGGTCAACAACGCCGGAACGATGCATTTCCGCAGCGGTTTTCCGCTTCCGGTGGTCATCCGTTGCCCTTCAGGTGCCGGCGTCCATGGTGGACCTTTCCACAGCCAGAATCCCGAATCGTGGTTCACCCACGTGCCGGGATTGAAGGTCGTAGCACCTTCTACCCCCTACGATGCCAAAGGCCTTATCATCGCGGCAATTCGCGACAACAATCCAGTGCTCTATTTCGAGCACAAATTCCTCTATAGACGCATTAAGGAAGATGTGCCTGAGGGTGAGGTAATTGTCGAAATCGGCAAGGCGGATCTGAAGCGTGAAGGTTCTGATCTTTCGGTCGTCTGTTACGGAGCCGCTGTACACCTTGCGCTTGAGGCCGCTGAACGACTTCAGCAGGAAGGCATTTCCGTCGAAGTTCTCGATATGCGTAGCCTCTACCCCTACGACAAGGAAGCTATCGTTCGCACCGTTAAAAAGACGGGTCGCGTGATGGTTGCTCACGAGGATTGGCTTACAGGAGGAGTTGGCGGGGAATTTGCAGCTTTTATCTCGCAGGAGTGCTTCGAGATGCTCGATGCACCTGTAACGCGGTTGGCGTCAGCAGATTGCCCTTATCCGTTCTCATCGATTCTTGAGGAGCATATGCTGATTACAACCGACAAAGTCTATGCTGGTTTGAAAAAACTGGCTCAGTATTAGTCATTAAGTCGAACAGTCCGGTAGTCAGAAAGCCCAAGAGGACTCTCTAATTTTTTGGACTTTCAGACTTGCCAACTTTCCGACTTGGAGTCACAATGTCCACCGAAACACTACGCCCCGAAGCGAGTATCGACGATGTCTTTCGCATCGCCATCAAGCGCGAATCTCAAGCGCATCATTTTTACGTCGAAGCAGCCAATTGGGCTCATTCGCAGGAGTCGAAGCAGTTACTCCTGAAACTTGCGAGTGAAGAACTTGCCCACGAACTGGCATTGACGCGTGAATGGAACCACATCAAAGCCGACCGCGAGGTTGGTCAGGCAATGGGCGGGGATATGTAGCGAAGATTGCAATCAGGTGTCACCTTCGAAGGGGTGACACCTGATTCACTTTACAGTTATTGTCAATCCGCGAAGGTTGACAATGACTCATTTATTTGAATTAAAAGCAAAAGCAATCTCCAATGCTTGAACCCGAATCAAAATACCTTCTTGACCGCCTCGGCGTGTCAGAGGAGACCATTGCCGACTTCTGCCTCCGCCACCGGATCACGGAGTTCTCGCTCTTCGGTTCGGCGTTGCGGGACGACTTTCGCGCGGACAGCGACGTCGATATCATCGTTGATTTTGAGGCGGGGGCGACGCCGAGCTTAAATGGCCATATCAGGATGCAGATCGAGCTTGAAAGCATATTAGGAAGGGACGTTGATCTTTTCACGGCCAGAAGCGTTAGAGATATGAGAAATCGATTTAGACGCGAACGCATTCAGCATGAGCAGCAGCAGGTATATGGACGAGTCTAAGCATGCTTTTCATGATATGCTTGAGGCCGTCAATCAGGCATCAATTTGCCTCTGGAATCCAATTGTATGGATAAAAATCGTGAAGAAAGCAATAGTGGAACTTATTTTGGAATTGAACGATAATCACGTTGAAAACATTGAATATGTTGATAAAAGTAAGGGAATCGAGAGAAGATCACGAGTATTGAGAACTTTCCTGATCTACAGCTCGTCGCTTTGAGATATATTGAGCTCTCTGGAGGTAAGGCGAAAGTCAATAAAGAAGTCGATGATGCAATTTCAGAGTTCAATACACTTTGGAGTAAGCCAATGTCGCAAGCCTCACAAATTCTGAAGGCCCATTTGGTGCTAGAGTATTACATAAATAAGGCATTAAGATCACGCAATCCAAATTTAGGTGACTTGGTAAATGCTCGGTTGACTTTCCTTCAGAAGGCCACTCTTCTAAAAGGCAAAGATACCTTTATTAACCAAGTCTTGGAGTATATAGTTCGGTTAAATCGCATAAGAAACAAATTTGCGCACAACATAGATTACGAGCTTTCTGCATCAGATCGAGATGTTTTTCTTTCTTTTAAGTTGTTCGGTTCACTTCGAGAAGCCTTAGCATCACCAAATGCTCCAGCAAATGAACCGATTACGGTAATCATGGATTTTGCAAAACATGCCTGTATGTGGATTAATAGTCTGACAAGCGATGAAACTCAACGATGGACACGGGCAATGCGTGAGACAATTGAAAAGTGACTGAACTCAGAGGAAGCCTCATTGCGAAATCCAAAGTCCACTAACAGCAGGAGGCTACTTTTATGCAGATATGGATGATGAAAAGTTAGTCCACAAGTTTCAGATTTCGTATCAGAGTTACGCCCTTTTTTGGCGAAGCGGCCTCGAAATCTGCGTCGACGCTTAAGGGACCAAGGCACACAACAGACTACAAAAACAAATCAAAACAAATAGCATATTTCTCGCACTAAATAACCACACAATGCCCCAAACCCTAATAACAACCCTTAAGCAACCCATCACCCCGCTCAATGGTGAGGATGGCGTCGCCGTTCAGGTCGCGCCGCTCATCAATCAACCCAAGCCCCCCTGGCTAAAGATCAAGCTCGCCAATAGCGAAGTCTTCGGTGAGGTTGCCGGACTGCTGAAAGACCAGAAGCTCAACACCGTTTGCCGCTCGGCTCGCTGCCCGAACATCGGCGAGTGCTGGGGGCGCGGCACAGCTACCTTCATGGTCATGGGCGAGATCTGCACCCGCGGCTGTCGCTTCTGCAACATCGCCACCGGCAAGCCCGAGGCACTCGACTTTGATGAACCGCGCCGCCTCGCCGAAGCCGCCGCACAGATGAAGCTGAAGTGGGTTGTTGTGACGTCGGTTGACCGCGACGACCTTCCCGACGGAGGCGCTCAGCACTTCGTCGAAGTCATCAGAGAGTTGCGCAAAGCCATCCCCTGCGTCGGAATCGAATGCCTTGTGCCTGACTTCCGCAAAAAAGTCACAGCCGTCGATGTCATCATGCAAGACCCGCCCAACGTCCTCAACCACAACATCGAGACCGTTCCGAGGCTCTACCGTCGCATTCGCCCGGGTGCTGAGTACCAGAGGTCGCTCAATTTATTGAAGGCATTCTCTGACCGGGGTCTCGTGACAAAGTCGGGTATGTTTATCGGCATCGGCGAGGAAATGACTGAGGTTTACGACGTGCTGCGGGATCTCCGCACGCACGGAGTGCGTTCACTAACGGTGGGGCAGTACCTTCGCCCGACAGCCGAGCACGCCCCTATTGCCCGCTACGTTGAGCCGCGCGAGTTCGACGAGCTTGCCGCGTTCGCCTATTCGATAGGCTTCGACCATGTCGCGTCAGGCCCGCTGGTCAGAAGCTCCTACAAGGCGGAAGAGGCTGTCGAAAAATACGGGATGAAATTGGGGAACGTGGCAGGGATGGAGGTTCTGGAGGTGTGATTTGTAGGACGAATTCCGAATCCGCCAGTAGGTCGAGATTTTGTCATTCTCACGAGAAAGGGAATTGTTAATCGACTTGAATCTTTTTAAGGGTTATGATTGATAGCTCACCTTTCGCTGTTGATTGCTGTGGTGATATGGGGAGGTACCTTTATAGCAATAAAGATATGCCTTCAGCAATTGGTACCTATCGAGATCATCGGGCTTCGGTTTATCGTCGGATTACCGCTACTTGCACTGCTTGTTTATTTCAGTCGTGTCTCGTGGAAAATTGAGCGGAGTGACCTACCCCGGCTTCTGTTTGCCTCTGTGATGTTGGTGCTGCAATTTCTTGCGCAAGCCTACGCGTTGACGATGACCACCGCGACCAATACAGCATGGCTGGTAGCCGTTTCGCCGCTGGCGATAGCCCTACTTGGGGCGCTGGTGCTGAAGGAGCACCTCGGGAGGGAAACGATCATTGGCATCTCGATAGCGACTATCGGGGTGATATTGTTAGTTTCGAAAGGTCGTTTGGCAGACCTTGGTTGGTTACGGAGCATTGGCGACTGGATGGTTCTGTTTTCGGCAATCAATTGGGCAATTTATGCCATTTCGATAAGGGACATCACCCGACGACGCGGGCCGTTACTTGTGACGCTCTTGGTTTATACTCCTTTGACGTTCGTGGGAATTGCCGGTCTCATCGTATCAGATACTATAACCAGGTTACCTGACTTATCAACGGCAGTGTGGTGGTGGCTGTTGTTTCTTGCTGTCCCGGGGACGATTGCGCATTGGCTCTGGAATGTAGGGCTGTCTCAGATTGGCGCGGTTAAGGCTGGCATTTACATATATCTTGAGTCTGTAACGACGACTATTATTGCCGTGCCTTTGCTACATGAGACTTTTGGCTGGGGAACAGCCATCGGAGCTGCACTGATTATTGTGGGGGTGCAGTGGGGGCAGAGAAGGGGGAGGTAGGTAGGAATTGGGGAACGGTTAGAGTGAGGATCAACCAAAATCACAGAGGAAAGAGAAATGAGTAAAGGACAGGACCGAACGGTATTCAAACGCGTTGATGGCGCTTGGGTGAACAAGCGGAATGATTCTGACCGTGCATCAAGCATCCACAAAACCCAGCGTGATGCCGAGACCACGGCACGAGACATGCTCAAGAATCAAGGAGGAGGCGAACTTACAACCAGTGGACGAGATGGTAAGTTCCGTAGTAAGGATACCATCACTCCCGGTAATGACCCGAATCCCCCAAAAGACAGAGAACACTAAAGCATGGAACACTGCAATCCATTTGAACAATTAGGAGGGTGCGTTGGCGAGAAAAGCTGATCACCATGAAAAGCGCCAAGCTGCAAACAAAACGAACACAGACAATGGAGACGAACTCAACGAGTCGCACCGGAGTGAGGTTGAATCACCACCAGCCGTGAGTCTTAATCAACTTTTCGAGGCCGCAAGCGGGGCACTTTCTGAAGGATCCTCAGATGAGTTGAAAAATGATTTCAAGGATCTCATCATGCGTCATCTTCGTGAATCACTGGCTGGTGACGCTTCATTGATCAAACACAACTTTCTCATTCATTTTGATGAAGGTCAATTGGTTCCTTCAGATGCAGATAAGGTCTATTCAGCAGTAAGAGGCTTTAAAGAGAAGAAGCCATTGCTGATGTTGTTATATTCAACTGGTGGAGTTGTGAATCCAGCATATCTTATTGGCAAGGTATGTCGGAAATACTCCAACGACAAGTTCATAGTTGTTGTTCCAAGGCTGGCGAAATCGGCGGCGACACTGATTTGTTGTGCCGCAGACGAAATACATATGGGCGACTTGAGTGAACTCGGGCCTATTGATCCACAAATAAAAAACTTTCCCGCACTTGGCCTTAAGAACGCAGTTGAACATCTTGCGGGTCTCACTGAAAAATATCCTGGAGCTGCACCGATGATAGCTGACTATCTCAGCCGCACCATGAAGAATCCCATAGACTTAGGCTATTATGAAAGAGTCGCAGAGTCCGCTGTTCAATATGGAGTAAGATTACTTAAGTTGCATCAGGACAATTTGGGTGGTCGTGACCCAGAGTCGATTGCGAACAAACTAGTCTATGAATACAAAGATCACGGGTTCGTGATCGACTCAGAAGAGGCGGCAGGTGTCTTTGGTAGCGGTATGATAAAAATAGGCTCTCCAATCTATGATTTTGGCAGCCGAGCATATTCGCTTCTAACACGAGTCCAATTCTTGTGCGATCTGTTCAATCATAATTTCTACCTAATTGGCTCTTTGGACTCGAAGCCAGAAATTTATGAAAGACGGAATGGTTGAGGCTACCCCCATACCAACTTCACTTCAACTCAAATCCCATAACCGGCTGACTCTCCCCGCCAGCATCGCCGCGGAAGCAGTAGTCGGTCCCGGTGACGATCTTCTATTCGAAGTGCGCAACGGAGATATAATTCTCATCTCCGCTGAGATTGTTCCTCGCGACGAGGTGTATCTCCTCACACCACAATGGCGAGAAGCGATTGCCGAGGCCCAGGAAGACATTGCTGCAGGTCGAGTAGAATCAGCCGATTGCTTCGCTGAGATGTTTAGAAAATTCACGTTATGTAAGCATTACATTCTCAACACGTTTCACAATAATTAGAACTCAACAACCTTTTATTATCACAAAACCCTTAAGATTCTTATAGAGGCCCCATGAAAGTAGAAATGGTCATGCCCCAAATGGGCGAGTCAATCGCCGAAGGGACAATCCTGAAATGGCGCAAAGGCGTCGGCGACTCCGTCGTCGTGGACGAGGATATCCTCGAAATATCGACGGACAAAGTCGATACCGAGATCCCATCGCCTGCGACAGGCAAAATCGCCCAAATCCTTGTACAGGAGGGAGCTACCGTTGCAATTAAGACCCTCCTCGCCATCATCGAAACTGATGCAACCGCGGCGGCAACCCCTCAGGCGGCTGCTCCTCAAGCAACGGCTCCCGCAGCCACTCCTCCGGCAAGCACGAGTGGAACTACGGCTATCATAAGCACGTCCGGCACTGAAGTTGCTGCAAGTGACGCCGCACGAGGCGCTGCCAGTGACGTTGGCATCCAAGGTGCTGGCAAAGAGGCAGTCGGCGATACGGTCGTCGTCGGAAGGCCATCATCGCAGGAATCGTCCCCTCACGACGGTTCCGCAGAAGGTGGATTCGTAATCAAGGAGTTCAAGCGGCACTCGGATGCCCCCGCACCGGCACCTGCTACGGTTACTGCCCCCGCAGCAGCTCCTGCTGAGAAGACCTCCAACTTCCTCAGTCCGTTGGTTCAGAGGATTATGGCGGACGAAGGTGTCTCCATGACTGAACTTAACAGTATGGTCGGTACTGGTCAGGGAGGCCGCGTCACCAAACAGGATGTGCTTGGCTATGTTGCACAACGTAAGGCTCAACCAGAGCCTCGCGCGTTGCCGCCAGCACCACTTCCCGATGCCAAAGTTATCAGTAAACCTACCGCTCCATCGGCACCTGCAGCCGCTCCATCCGGGTCAGTCTGGGTTGGCGCAAACGACACAGTTGTCGAAATGGATCGCATGAGACGGGCAATTGCCGACCACATGGTTCGTTCAGTTCACACTTCGCCGCATGTGGTCTCTTTTACCGAAGTTGACATGAGCCGTATTGTCCGCCATCGTGAGAAGAACAAGGACAGTTTCAAGGCACAGGAAGGCGTAAATCTTACCTATACCTCCTACCTGCTCTACTGCACAGCCAAGGCACTGAAAGAATTCCCCTACGTGAATGCTTCGGTCGATGGCTACAACATGATCCTTCGCAAGCAGATCAACCTCGGCTTTGCCGTCGAACTGCCTGGTGGTGGCTTGATTGTACCTGTTATCAAGGGCGTCGATGCGCTTAGCTTGACAGGTGTTGCCAGAGGTTTGAATGACCTTGCAGAAAAGGCGCGATCCAGCCGTCTCGACCCGAACGATGTGACCGGCGGGACCTTTACTGTGACGAATGTCGGCGTCTTTGGAAACGTCGCCGGCGCGCCAATCATCAACCAGCCCCAGGTGGCAATTCTCGGCACCGGTGCAATCAAGAAGCGCCCCGTTGTCATCGAGACCCCCGAGGGTGACGTAATCGGTATCAAACCGATTATGGTGATGTCCCTTTCTTATGACCACCGCATCATCGATGGTGCGATGGCAGGTCGTTTTATGGCAAGGTTGGCCCAAGTCCTCGAGGCATTCGAAGGGTGACCTTTTCCGGCAAAACAGTTCGCTGCAGCATGGCGTCAGATGTCTATATTTGACGCCATGCTGTCCGACTGCGAAACTTTCTTGTGTCGCTATTTCGTCGTTCGAGATAGGATACTTTCGTTTACACTGCTACTTTCGATTATCTTCGCCTCCAATGTAATCGCCGCTGATCCACCACCGGCAAGACCACCTCGCCTCCTGCCTCCTGCATCGAATCCATCCAATCAGCCAAATCCTCAAGAGCAAGCCAAAGCCCAGGAGATTTACAAACTTTCGCGAGCCGCCCGTCTTGCCGAGGCTGATGGAGATTGGTCGAAGGCGTTGGAACTATGGCAATCGATACGCAAAGAGCGCAAGGACGACTATGCAGCTTATGGCGGGATTCGTCGCGCCCTGACCAGTCTATCGAGGTTCGATGAAGCGCTTGCGTTTATCGACGCCTCGATCAAAATTGCTGCCAGTGGCACAATGGGGATCGACCCGGCAACCATGGCTGCAGATAAAATTGAGGTGTTGTTCGCAGCAGGCAGAGATCAGGCAGCTATGACTGAAATTGATCGCCAGATTTCGATTTACAAAGGCTTGCCAAGTATCTACCGCAACATCGCCAACGTTCTTTACTCGCAACGTCACGGTGATGAGGCGATTGCCCTTTTAAAGCGTGCCCGCAACGATTCAAACGACAAGCATCTTTTTTCAAGAGAAATTGCTCAGTTTGCCGAAGTTAGGATGGACTGGGAAACTGCGGTAGCAGAGTATTTGCTAAACCTCGAAGAGGCGACCGAGAACCTCTCCTACGTTACGGGGACTCTCGGCGATATCATGAATGAACCAGGTGGCGATTCGCTTGTCCTGAAGACTATCGACCTTCGGTTGAAAAGCACCGACAAGAGAACCATAGCTCCATTCTTAGAGCTCAAGGCCAATTTACTTTTTCGTTCACGCGACTACGCCAATTCCCTCGTGGCGTATCGTCAACTCGATCAGACAGGCAGCTCTGACCGCAAAATCCTTTTGGAAATCGCGCAGAAATTGGCGGAGGAAGATGAGCCGATTCTTGCATTATCTGCTTACAATGAGTTTCTAAAAGGTGATGTTCCAACAGAGACTCGCTACCGAACCTTGCTAAAAATAGCAAAGACTTGGGAAAGTCTTTCCAAAATTGACAGTGCTGAAGCATCGAGCAGGCTGGTACTTGTTCCCGGAGCGCCGCTTGATGCCATTATCGAGGCGAACTACCTGCTCGGCAAATACTCAGTTCTAAAGCGTCAGCCTCCTGCAGTTTCCCGTGAATACTTCGAGAAAGCTCTCTCGCTTGCCCGCAAAGGATCCGTGGCACCTGGAGTCAATCTGGAAGAGGTCGAGATAGCGCTTGCGTTGACCTACCAGTTGGAGGCGCGATTCGACCTCGCCCGTAAGGAACTCGAAAAGGTCGTCAAGCTTTCAGGGACACGTGCCAATGCAGCCCCTCAAGCTCGCTTCGAACTTGCAAGACTCGCCTTCAGGCAAGGTGATCTTGAAGAGGCTAAAAAACAGGCAGACGCGTTGCTCGCCGCCGACCCTTCCGCTGAAATGAGCAATGAGGTGTTGGAACTTGCATCGCTCCTCGATGGTTTGAAGGAGTCGCCTGAAGTCTTGAAGTTGCTGGGACAGGCAGATATGCTGGCATTGCTTGGCAAGCCGAAAGAGGCGTCGATGTTGCTCGATAGCCTTGCCTCGAAAGGAGCTAATTCACGAATAGTTGAGGAAGCGCTTTGGCGAAAAATCGACTTGCAATATGAACGTGGAGAGACTGCGCTGGTGTTGAAGGATCTTGACAGGTTGATCGCCATTGATGGTGAAGTAATCCGCAAAGACAAAGCCCTTTACGAAGCTGGGGTATTGGCTCAGACTGTTCTGTCAGACCAGATTCGAGCGAGGAAATACTACGATAATTTGTTGCTCGACTTTCCCAACTCCCCTCTCGCAGAACGAGTGCGTAAGTTGGCGAAAAGCATCACCATAGAGGAAAATTAATGATACTCAGAACTAATGAAGAGTTTCAATATCATCAAACGCAACAACATTGCATGCATTTAAAAGGTAATTCGGCGATATGAGTCCGGAAAATACTTACCTTGCGGAAGTACTCGATCTAATAGAAGATGGAGTATTTGCTATTGACGGTGATGGCGACTTTTACTCCAACAAAGTGCTGCAAAATTTGATCGAATTACCTGCGAATATTCTGACTTTACAACAATTTTCGGAACAGATCGGAATGATCGCGGATGCGAAAGACAGAGCCGATTTATTTGAGATGTTGGACAATCGAAAAACGGGAGAGGTTGTTTTAGCTGTTCGCTCTGCAACTGGAGACGATTTTGATGTCAGTATTTCGCTTAATAAACAAGTAGATTCGAACATTTTGGTTGGTTCCATCAAGAGGGTAGAGCGTAAGGCGGAGAATAATGAAGGCGACCTGCAGTGGCTTTTGAACTCGGTTTTCGAGGCGGTTGAGGATGGCATATTTATTCTGGAGCCTCAAAGCATGTTGATCAAGCGTGCTAATCAAGCGGCCTCCCGAATCTTCGGATTATCCAATGAATCACTTTTTAATCAAAATGTTCTGAGCCTCCTTGCTAACCAATCCCGAGTAGGTGAAATTAGTTCAATGGTCGTGGCAAAGCTTCCTATCTTGAAGTCGGTTCACATTGATTTGGAAATGTGTCGTGCAAACGGCACATTTTTCCCCGCACTACATGGAATTATCGAGATCACATCCTCCGACAAGCAAGTGATTGCCTGGATGTGGATCGTAACCGACATGACACAGCGAGTGTTTATCAATCGTGCGCTGGTCGATCTTGAGACCCGTTACCGGTTGCTTTTCGACAGGACGGCTGATCCGACGTTGATTATCGACGCCGGTACCCGAAAAATCATCGATGCAAATGCGGCCGCTGAATCACAATTATGTTACTCGCATTCGGAATTGGTCGGTTTGAACATGGACGACATCACTCCCTATGCTCGACGTTGTGCAATGGAGAGAGATTTTGGGTCGCTGGGAATTGGGGAGAACAACACCATCGAAGGAATCAATCTGACGAAGTTGGGTACCGAGATTCTCGTGCAGATCAGTGCGGTCGCCACCGACTTCGAAGGGCGAAAGGTCTTTATTGCGTCATGCCGCGACATATCCCAGCAGAAAGTGTTGGAAATTGAGCGGTTGCGAATTGAAAAACTTGATGCAGTGCGGAAGATTGCCGGCGGGTTGGCGCACGAGTTCAGTCAACCACTGCAAGGCTTGACGACAATCGTCGATCTGCTTGGTCATCCTGGCTTGACGATTCACGCGCAGGAGGATCTGTTGCGAAAAATAGAGCCTTCGGTTGTCAGGATGGTTTTACTTCTTGAACAGATGAAAAAGATCGTTCGTATCGAGACCAAACCTTACGCCGGATCAAATGATATCGTCGATATAGAGCACTCTGCAGATGAGTAGCTTACTGATAGTTTTTCCCATTGCAATTTGTTATCTCTAATTTATTTAATCACAAAACAAACCAAGCCAACGGAGACTTCATTGAAATTTTTTATCGATACTGCCAATATTGACCAGATCAAGGACGCTGCATCGCTCGGGATTCTCGACGGGGTCACCACCAATCCCTCGCTGATCTCCAAAGAGAACAAGCCGCTCAATAAAATCCTTAAGGAGATTTGCGAGATTGTTGATGGGCCTGTTTCCGCAGAAGTTGTTGCCACTGAATCTGACACGATGATCAAAGAGGGCAAAAAACTGGCAAAGATTCACCCGAATATCGTTGTCAAACTACCCACTACCCGCGAAGGAATAAAAGCCTGCGTCGCACTTGTCAGGGAAGGCATCCACACCAACATGACCCTCGTCTTCTCAGCGACCCAAGCGCTCATCGTCGCCAAGGCTGGCGCTTCGTTTGTCAGCCCCTTTGTCGGTCGTCTTGACGATATTGCTCAGGACGGTATGGAGCTTATCCGGGACATCGTCCAGATTTACGACAACTATGAGTTCGGAACGCAAGTTTTGGTCGCCTCAGTCAGGCACCCGATCCACCTTGTTCAGTCGGCACTCATGGGAGCTCACGTAGCGACGATCCCCTACGAAGTTATCGGCAAATTGTTGAATCACCCGTTGACCGACGCCGGTCTGGAGAAGTTCCTAAGCGACTGGCAGAAAACCGGACAGAAGATCTGATAATTGAAGCCACTTAATCAAACTTTACAGAGTGCTGCCAAGTCCAACGTCAACGAGCTAAAGGTGCTCCGGTAATCTTGACTTAGGCGACGGCAAAACCTATATTGATGATTGCACTTTTTATTTCTGATCGTTAACGACATTCTTTCAGGAAGACACCATCGAACAAACCCAACGCATTCGCATTATTATCGCCAAACCGGGCCTTGATGGCCATGATCGTGGTGCGAAAGTTCTTGCCGCCGCCTTTCGTGACGCCGGTATGGAAGTCATCTATCTCGGACTCCGCCAAACGCCCGAAATGATTGTCGAAGCTACCATTCAGGAAGATGCCGACGTAATCGCACTTTCAATTCTTTCCGGTGCCCACATGACCATTTTCCCTCGGGTACGGAAGCTGATGGTTGAAAAGGGACTCGATGACGTATTGCTTACCGGTGGAGGCATCATCCCTGCCGAAGAAGTCAAGGAACTTGAAGAAATAGGAGTCGGCAGGCTTTTTGGGCCTGGAACTCCCGTTTCAGAACCGATAGAGTATATTCGCAACTGGTTTAAATCTCACCGGCTTGCCGCGGAAGTTTAACGTAACTGAGATCTTAGAGGTACTACCATGTCCGGCCACTCAAAATGGGCAACAATTCGACGCGATAAGGAGAAAAACGACTCCGCTCGCGGCGCAACATTTTCCAAGTTAATCAAGGAAATCACCGTCGCAGCCAGGATGGGCGGCGGCGATATCTCTTCCAATCCCCGTCTTCGAACCGCCATATCAGCCGCCAAAGCCGCCAACATGCCGTCAACCAATGTTGACCGAGCGATCAAAAAGGGGACTGGCGAGCTTGAAGGTGTCAATTATGACGAAATTACATACGAGGCTTATGGCCCCGGCGGCACAGCGATATTAATTGAGGCTGTGACCGATAACCGCAACCGTACCGTCGGCGAAATTCGGCACATGATCTCCAAGAACAACGGTAATCTGGGTGAAACCGGTTCAGTCGCCTACATGTTTCAGCGTCGGGGAGTGATCTCCGTACTGGCTACCGGGATCGACGAAGACAGTATTATGCTTGCCTCTCTCGATGCCGGGGCAGAGGATGTAAGGCTTGAGGGCGAATCTTACATCGTAACGACTCCCTCAGATCAACTTGAAAATGTCCGCACAGTCTTGACCACAGCCGGGATGACTGTCGAATCTGCGGAAATCCAAATGATCCCGAAGAACCTTATTCCAGTCGATGCAAACGGCGCGCGGGCCAATATCAAGTTGATGGAAACTTTGGAAGACCACGACGACGTACAACACGTCTGGTCGAACTTCGATATCCCCGACGAGCTAATGGCGACTCTGTGAGAGTTGTCGGAATTGACCCCGGACTCACAGCAACCGGATACGGTGTTGTCGAACAGACTGGAAACAGAATGACCCCCCTTACCTGGGGGGTTATTCGCTCCAACGAAGAGACACTTGCCGGACGTCTTGGTGAAATTCACCTCAAACTAAGAGACTTGATTACGGAGCAAAAACCCGATCTTGTGGCGGTCGAAGAGATTTTCCTTGCAAAGAATCCTCGTAGCGCGCTCCTGTTGGGTCATGCGCGAGGGGTTGCTCTGCTTGCGGCAGGTCTTTATGGATATCCGGTAAGGGAGTATCCGGCAAATAGCGTCAAGCAAGCTGTTGCTGGTCGTGGTGGGGCTTCGAAAAAGCAGGTAGAGTATATGGTTTTCAGGCTATTAGGGCTATCCGAGCAGAAGATGTTGCCCGACGCCTCTGATGCGTTGGCGGTAGCGATTTGTTGCATTATGAAGCAAGGTTTGCAGCCCGCAAATCGCGGTTCAGTCAGGAAGACCAACGAGGCGCTGTTAAAGGTTTTGGCTATGCAGGTGAAGAAATGATCGAACGAATTCGGGGCAAATTGATCGCCAAGACGCCTGCCAACGCGGTGATTGAGGTGGGCGGGATAGCTTTTTCGGTTGCTATTCCGTTGACGACTTGGGAGTGGTTAGGGGCGGTTGGATCAGAGGCGACCCTAATGACCTACCTTCATGTCCGCGAAGACATATTGCAGTTGTATGGGTTCGAATCGGTTGCGGCACGCGAAATGTTCCTGCAACTGATTGCGATAAACGGGGTTGGCCCCAAGATGGGACTGGCAATACTCTCGCGATTCTCGCCGGAATCGCTGATGGAAGTGGTTCAGAATCAGGATGTGCGCCGATTCCAGACGGTGCCGGGGGTGGGCAAGAGGACGGCGGAACGGCTGATGGTCGAGTTGAAAGGCAAGTTTGGCGCGACTGGCGCGGGAGCTGGTTACGAGCCTTCGCCGATAGGCTCGGCAGTATCGGAAGCGATTCGAGCGCTGGAGACGTTGGGGATTCCACTGGTGCAAGCAGATGAAGCGGTGCGGAAGGCGCAGAAAACGTTGGGGGCAGAAGCTCCCGTCGCACAGCTTGTGAAGCAGGCACTACGAGGCGGTTAGTGTTGTATTTATCGTTCATTAGGTAAGAGCGCCTCAAATTGTCTTCACATCGTCACAATCGTCACAAGCCTTATAAGATAGGGGTTTGTGGCGATTTTTGTTTTTTATTATCTTCACTAACTTCACAGGATAGGGGGCATTAGTCAAAAATCGATCACTGAGTCACAGAATGCTGGAAAGGCTTATCAGATAGTGGCTACAGGCGTGATCGATTTGTGATTCAACATAAAATCGATCACAGTAAAACTAATTACGAATTACAAATTACGAATTACGAATGAAATTGGGGAATGACGAATTAGGAATTGTATGTAATATACGAAATATTGGGTATAAATGCAAGTGTTGTTGGGTATAAAAGAAAGTAGAATGTGAAAAGTAGAAGGGAATCCCGGCTTCGGAGAAGCCGGGCTACGATGCTGAGACTTACATATGTGAGTCTTATGGGACAAACCAGATCAAATCGACATCATCATTAACTTTGATCTGATATCCTTGTCCACGTATAAGAGGAGGTAAATTATTGAAGTTTCGCTCGGGGATGTAGAAGTGCCCATCACCGTCCTTGACCATAATGATGTTGTTGACAATATTCCTGAAGGCATCGGGCGCTTCGACATCTGAGTCAGGAAAATAAGCGGCAATATTCCAGCCGTAACGGAGTGGAATAGGTTCATCGAACGGGACGTTAATACCTTCAACTTGTAGCTCATCTTGATCAGAGAGCCTAATAAAGTAACCCTGATGGAAATCCCAGTTGGGGATATTGTTGAAGTTGCGCGCGGGGAGGTAGAAGTTTCCTTGAAAATCTTTGACAATCTGTAAAGTTCCATCTTCGAGAAGTGCGGAAAACATGGTTGGAATATCTGCTTCAAGTGGTTCTACATAGAGGGACGATAGGTTCCATCCTTGCGCTAATTCAAGTCCAATTTCGCTCGATTGACGGAATACCTCTACTTGGAATGCCCGGTGATAAACAAGACTGCGGAAAAATTCGCCATCCCAAGAGCTCCCCAAGTTGACATCTACCCATAAGGTGTATTCACCAGCCTCCAATTCACCCCAATTATGCGATGCCTGAAATTCAATAATTTCATCTTCCTCTTCCCATACCCAAGCAGTGTCATAGAAAGTGGCATTTAAAACAAATTCCTGCCGATTAAAGACGATTGAGTCCCAACTATATAATACCCAATCGGATCCGAAGATCGTCACCATCGCCTCGTGGTCTTCTATCAGAGGTGCTGGCTCCCACTCTACAGTAACTCGCCTGAGACTGAATGCAGTTTGTGTGCAGATTAGGAGACTCAAGATCACGAGAACCGGGATAAATGATCTGGTTGTCATTTCAACAACTCTACCTTCCTCACCGAACGAGCGTCGTCGCTCTCGAGAACAAGCAAATATACACCAGTTGGATAGTTTCTAAGATCGGCGGTAAGGCGGTGTGAACCAGCTGCAACCGCTCCATGATAAAGTGTGTTGAGTCGTCTGCCGAGATTATCATACAGCTTTATCGAAAAATCAGTATGTTTAGGAATGTCGAATTCAATTGCGATTTGTGAGTTGAAGGGATTGGGGTAGGCGGAAGAAAGCTGAAAACTGAAAGCAGAAAGCTGAGGGTCGTTTACGCTGCCGCCAACCGCCAGCTCATTCCAAAAATGTTCTCTCGATTCGACAGAATCCTGACCTGAAATTGTAACAACCCACCATTCCAATCTATGTGCCATATCAGAACCAAATGTCATCGTATCAAATCTGGCTTCGAAAACCGATGTGTCTGTTTCGAACATCCAATCATGATAGATTATGCTGTCATCAAAAGCGTCAATATGAAGCATCCGAATTACGTATGTAATGTTAGAATTAAGATCGGGATCAGATGATTCTTCCCAGAGAAACCGTGTACTAAAATCACCTATTATTCCTTCACCATTTGCTGGCGAAATCAACCCAAACTCCATCGGCGCATCGTTGATCGGGTTCACCGTCACACTGAAGCTGTACGAAGTTGTATCTTCTGCATCAAAAGCGCTAATCGTCACCACCAAACTATCCCCAAAGAAATTCAGCGCAGGCTCCAGACCGAGCACGCCTTCTTCGTCAAAGGTCAAGCCAAGTTCCTCAGAGCCTTCGACGGTAAACCCAAGCTCATCGCCATCTGGATCGACATAGAGTGTATCAAGTGAAGCAAATGCACCATAACCGCAATCCTCATCGACGACCATATCGGCAATCTCCCTTACTATTTCCGGTGCTCTGTTGTGATGAAAATAAAAAGCTCCCATATCCGCTCTTGAACCATCCGGATCAGGCTCGGAATCGGGGTCACCGGCGTCGATGCAGGGCGAGTCTTCGGCCAGACGGAAATCTCCATTTTCCGCATCCCTGAAGAGTGGGTCGGCGTCGATGTTTCCGTTGCCCCATTCTAATTCTCCATCTACATCAAACGCGACGCCTCCCTCGCCTCCTTCTATGACGGAATAACTAATCGTTATCGGCTCGTACCCACCAATAATATCAGCACCTCGTCCATTGCTGTAAAAAATTGAGTTATTCACTTCGATTCTCGCAGCCCCATGCCAACCGTTATTGAAGCCTCCCGAATTGCGAGTGACTGTGCAGTGGTTTACTTCCAATTGCCCATATTCAACTGAGCCTCCGCCACCTCCTTCTTGCGCTCGATTATCGACAATGAGAACATTGTTCAAGGTCAAGGCAAGTGGAAATTCATCTGAACCGGTACAATAAATGCCTCCGCCATATACCAAAGACTGATTTCCTATTATCTGGCAATTTTCCAATAAGGCATATGAACGAAAAACACCTATTCCGCCGCCATTACTACTGGTTTCGTTTCCTATGATACGGCATCTCCTCAAAATCGCGTGCGAACTCCCGGTCACCCATACCCCTCCGCCTCGCGAACCGCTTCTATTTTCTTTTATTACCATATCTTCGATGTGTGGATTTCCACCTTGGCAATCAATCCCTCCACCATACTCTTGCGTGCCATTACACACGGTGAAGCCACGAAGGATAATGCTATCTTCGTTTTCCAGTTCAATTGAAATCACACAATCGCGCCCTCTGCCATCGATAATTGTCGAGTCAATTGTTTCGGATTCTCCAGTCATCAGAAGCTTACTTCCAAGCGTGATGTCGGCGGTGCGCAGAACGATATTTTCTTGATACACTCCCGGAGCCACCAGCACCGTATCTCCCTCTTCCGCTGCATCAATCCCTGCCTGAATGGTCTCATATTCTTCTGGCACATTCAGTAACCGTCCTTGCGCCACCGTGCATAACCTTGTAAGCATGATGACGATAAAAAATAATCTGAGCGAATGCATTGAGTGGTCCTTTGAAGTTGAATTGATTGTAATATCAATATAGGGAACGTTCCAACGAAAAGCAAAAGAAAGGGGATAAAGCTCTTTAACCTTGTCCCCATGATCGGAGTGACGATTGTGTCGAAAGTGATGGATTTAGGGTATGGTGTTGGGTGATTTGCCGACCGCAGGGGGTCGGTAGTAGTGCTGGAAACTGTCGGGTCACGCCTTTCAGTCTAAGACCCGACAGAACGAAAAGTCTGCCATACCGGAAGAAAGGCTGAAGCAAGCTTCAGTACTCCAAAGAAGAAAGCCGTCAACCCCAGAGGGATGACGGCTTTCGCATAAGGGGACAGACTGAAGTCTGTCATACTGGATTCAATGCAAACGCCCCGATCTCGAAGGAGACCGGGGCGTTTTTCGTTCTGGATTCCAACATTAACTGCGCAAGCTTGTTCTCTGCGAGACGTTGGAATGATGAGAGGATGGAACTACTCTTAGTAGTCCATTCCGCCCATGCCACCCATGCCGCCACCGGGCATTGCGGGCATGCCTTTGTCTTTTTCAGGCTTCTCGTGGATCACTGCGTCGGTCATCAACAAGAGTGACGATACCGATGCGGCGTTCTCGAGGGCGCAACGGGCAACCTTGGTCGGGTCGATGACGCCAGCAAGAAGCAAGTCCTCGAAGATCTCGGTGCGGGCGTTGAAGCCGAATGCACCGGTACCGGCGCGAACCTTCTCGACAACTACCGAGCCGTCGTGGCCTGTGTTGCGGGAGATCTGACGAATTGGCTCTTCCAATGCACGACGGATGATCTTTACGCCCAACTGTTGGTCGCCTTCGAGCTTGATCTTGTCCAATGCCGCCTGTGCGCGAAGCAATGCGACGCCGCCGCCGGGGATGATACCTTCTTCGACTGCGGCGCGGGTAGCGTGGAGGGCGTCCTCAACGCGAGCCTTGGTCTCCTTCATTTCGACTTCGGTAGCTGCACCGATCTTCAATACTGCGACACCACCGGACAACTTGGCAAGACGCTCCTGGAGCTTCTCACGGTCGTAGTCAGAGGTGGTAAGCTCGACCTGCTTGCGGATCGATTCGCAACGGCTCTTGATGTCCTTCTTCTCGCCCATACCTTCGACGATGGTGGTGTTGTCCTTGTCAATCTGGACACGCTTGGCACGGCCGAGGTCGGAGACGACTGCGTTCTCAAGCTTGAAGCCAGCCTCTTCGGAGATGACACGGCCACCGGTCAGGACGGCGATGTCTTCCAGCATGGCTTTGCGACGGTCACCGAAGCCGGGAGCCTTGACGGCGGCGACTTTGAGGGTACCGCGAAGCTTGTTGACGACGAGGGTGGCGAGTGCTTCGCCTTCGACGTCTTCGGAAAGGATCAACAGGCCGCGACCCATCTGGGCGACTTTTTCGAGGACGGGGAGGAGGTCTTTCATGAGGCTGATCTTCTTGTCGTAGATCAGGATCATCGGGTCTTCGAGGACGGCTTCCATGTTGTCGGCGTTGGTGATGAAGTAGGGGCTGAGGTAGCCGCGGTCAAACTGCATACCTTCGACGAGTTCGACGGTGGTGTCGGTGCCTTTGGCTTCTTCGACAGTGATGACGCCGTCTTTGCCGACTTTTTCCATTGCTTCGGCGATCAGCTTGCCGATTTTCTCATCGTTGTTAGCAGAGATCGAGCCGACCTGGGCGATTTCGTCCCAGTTTGCGCCGATGGGGCGGGACTGAGCTTGAAGGGAGAGGACGACTTCTTTGACGGCGATTTCGATGCCGCGCTTCAGATCCATCGGGTTGGCTCCGGCAACGACGTTGCGAAGGCCTTCGGCGAGGATAGCTTGTGCGAGGATAGTGGCGGTGGTGGTTCCGTCGCCAGCGACGTCGGAGGTCTTGGAGGCGACTTCGCGGACCATCTGTGCGCCCATGTTCTCAATGGGATCTTCGAGTTCGACTTCCTTGGCGACTGTGACGCCGTCCTTGGTGGAAAGCGGAGCGCCGAACTTCTTGTCGATCAGGACGTTACGACCCTTTGGGCCAAGGGTGACCTTGACCGCATCGGTCAGTTTGTCAACGCCACGCTTCATCGCTGTGCGGGCGTCGAGATCGTACTTAATTTCTTTGGCTGCCATTATTATAAACTCCTAAGTGGTAAATTTTGGGGTATGGCGAACAGCAGCTCGCCTTACCAATTGCAATTATTTGACTACTGCGAGAATGTCGTTACGGGAGACGATCAAGAACTCGACGTTGTCGATTTTGACTTCTGTGCCTCCGTAGCGGGCATAGACGACTTTGTCGCCGACTTTGACGATTTCGGAAAGCTTGCGCTTCGATTCTTTTTCATGAGCGACGTCGTCACCGACTGCGACGACTTCGCCGATCTGGGGGCGTTCCTTGGCGGTGTCGGGGATGATGATGCTGCCGACTTTGCGCTCTTCCTGTTCGACGGGCTTGATAAGTACCCGTTCATCAATGGGTTGAATGGTCATTTGGGTTCCTTTGGTAAAGGGTTGTGGTTTTCTATTCTGTTAGGGTCGTGTCGCGGGAGACAAGCGGGACACTTATCCTACGCGTAGTTAATCGTCGCGATTGACCGGGTTAGATGTCCTTCATACGCTATGATACGAGGTTCGGTTCCCGAAATTAGCACTCTAACTGTCCGAGTGCTAACAAGGCGTAATATAATAGCAGAAAGTGGAGTTGTCAAGTGACAGTGGGGGGGATTGACCATAAAGGGACGAAGAATCAAATCAGAATCTTCGTCCCTTCGTCTCTTGGTAGTTAAACTATTTGAGCAGGACGGCCTTGGATGTGTTTGTCTGCAATCCCGCCTCAAGTCTTACCAGATAGACTCCGCCGGGCAGACCCTCGGCGTTCCAGAGGACTGAGTGCTCACCCGCCGCGTAGGGGCCGTTTACGAGCCCCTGCACCAAACGACCGGAGAGGTCGTACACCGCAAGCTTAGTAGCGCTGCGATTTATCGCGCCTACCGAGAACGTTATCTTGGTCGTTGAGTTGAACGGATTAGGATAGGCGGAGGAAAGCTGAAAGTCGAAAACAGAAAGCGTGGGGTCGGAGGCGGTAAGAACCTCAGTAGCCTCGATGGTGAATTCCGGCTCGTCGGGGTCGTCGCTGGTGACAAGGAACGTTTGGTTGCCACTTAAACCCTCTGCCGGGCGGTAGAACGCCCAGAGTCCTCTGCCTGAATTAGGCTCGACGACCAGATCGCGACCGTCAGCCTGTCGAATAGTGATGTTACTATTGGGGTTGCTTGAGCTTATCTGAAAGTTCAACTCTGTTCCACCGGTATTGGCGATGACAACGAGTTGGCTGTCAACTTCACCGAAGGGCAACTGCCCAAAAGCCAGATCTGGAGGATAGACCTCGATGTCTTTCTGATGAAAATAAAACGCCCCCATATCGGCGCGAGTACCGTCGGGGTCGAGAGGAGCTTCCGGGTCGCCAGTGTCGATGCAGGGGGAGTCGGGGCTTAGGTGGTAGTCGCCGTTTTCGGGGTCAAGGAAGAGGGGGTCGGAGTCGAGGTTGCCTTCCCCCAGTACTGGCGAAACGGCCCCTGAGTCAACAATTCCATCCTCACCACCTTCAATATCGCAATACATTAAGAAACATGAACTTGTTGCATCTTCAACCGAATCGTAAATCAATTGATCTTCAGAGTTCCCATAAAGTATTGAGTTCGTCAATGACAACCGTATTCTATCACTATCATTTGTGTATTGTAAGCCGCTGCCTGAATTATTGGCGATTGTGACAATGTTCAGTGTTACGTCACAATACTGGAAATCAAGACATCCGCCGCCGAATCTGGTGTCATTCGATGCAACTACAACATTGCTCAAGTCAATTGTACCAGACGTACTGATTGCTCCCCCATAACTTGCCACGTTCGCATAAAATGAACAAGACTCAATATTTGCAACTACTTTATCGTCGAGATAGAGGCCTCCCCCAAATTCACCCCTGTTGTCCAATATCTCACAATTTGCCAGAGAAAGAACAATCATACCGCTTGCGGAAATCCCACCTCCATGCATATCACCGTCGTTGCCCGTGACAATGCAACCCAAAATTTCTGCAGTAATAAGTGGTTGGGGATTTTCTTGACTGTGATTTTCCACACATATTCCACCTGCCCCCTCATACTGCCGTGATTCACCATTAATAACTGTAATTCCTACTAACTTTACATTCGCTTCGTTTCTTCCAATAATGCTAACGACATTTCCTTGACGGTCTCCATTCACATAAGTTGAGTCAACGTCACGCATGTCTCCTGAGAGAATAAATCTGCCGGCCAGAGTCAGGCTTCTATCCTCAATGCTGACGAGTTCTGTGTACACCCCCGGCTGCACAAGCACCGTATCCCCATCCTCGGCGGCGTCGATGCCTGCCTGAATGGTATTGTGGTCGTCGGGGACGTTGAGGATGCGGGCGGAGGCGTGGTCGAAGGTGAGAAGAAGGATAATGAGAATAAGCTGGAGTAGGAGGATGCGCATGAGATTCGTTCCTTAGCTTTAGTGTCTGTTCGCTGTAAAGAGTTCGTTTATCCTAAGCGACAAGTGAACGGCTACGTGACTTTGCTGGCGTTCTTGCCGCCTCGATTCGGCGCATAGCCGAGTCGTCATAATAAATCGCCTGGCAATCGGGACAGACCCAACGCTCGAGTCGGCTAACTACCAAACCGTCTGGTTCCTTGAAGTCGCTCGCTACAATGCGGATTTTGTCCGAACCGCACTCAGGGCATTTTTTGAAAGTGATGTCCATATTAGATATTCTCAAAATTGCGTTTGGAAGATATTAGAATGTAAAGTGTCTCGGCTCCATCCTCGACGCTTATTCGCCCTTTTGTGTAGAGGTAAATTCCACCATACGTCGGGCTTATGATAACGTGGAGCTTTTCTGCGCGTCCGGATTGTGGATTGCGTGAACGGATGGACTTAACAATCGCCGGAGCGTTTAACAATGCCTCATACACCATTTCCCTCGTTACGCCGTCGCGCGCCATTTCTATGCGTGCCTTTTCGGTGAATGCAACCTTGTGGCGAATCACCAGTTGCTTGATGTGGATGAGAGTACTCATAGCTAACAATATAGAGAGGAATACGGTTAGACGCAAGTGTGAGGACAGTGCGGAATTTGTTATTCGGGCAGGTGAGAGCTTTAGAACTTTGGCGCATCAAGCTTGCTTAAACCTTGCGCAAGTGTTATACTTAAGGCTATGGAATCCATAAACCGCCGATTAAGGCTTTTCGGGTCAAAAATAGTCTTCCGGATCAGTCGGGCAGGATGCCCGACCTACGCGAGTCAAGCGGGACGCTTAACCTACGCGAGAAATGTCGGGCTCAGCGGCCCGACCCCCGAACAGGTCGGGGGCAGGCTCTACGCGATCATTGCACTTTGTGTCTTGCACTCTGCACTCATCGCTGCACCCTTCCCGTACCATCTGCCACCGCTCAGCAGTGCGTCCGTCGGAGCCGGTCTGGCGACGCTTGCCGAAGGTGACGATGCCGCTACCGTCTTCTGGAACCCGGCAGGAATCGCCTTGATGAACCAGATGTCGGCGCAGTTGACGGTCACGTCGTTCGAAGGCAGCAAACCCGCCTCGTGGTCGGTGCTGATCGCCAACAGCGCTCACGGGCAGGCGAGCCAATTCGGGTTGGGGTTTGTCAGGCGCAGATCGTCCAACGCCGGTGGGGAATTCACCTCGTTCGAAGTACTGAATCCTCTGGCATACAGAGGGTTGCGCAGCAACATTGCCTGGGGCTTCACGCCAAAGTTCGTCGCCGAAAACTACGGCGATAATTGGGTTTACGGGATGAAAATCGACCTCGGCGTCTCGATGCAAACTCACCGCAAGTCGGGCATGGTGCTGGCCTTTGCGATGCAGAATGCCATCGGCAGTAACTTGCGAGCGTTCCAGTGGGACACGTGGGGGGGCATCAAGTCGGGCAGCGAAGAGAATCGCCTGCGGATGTACATGCAAGTGCGCCTCGACAAGCCTTTCAAGCTCGACTACATTTCCGAAAACTACCGCATCGGAGCGCGACTGATGCCGAGCGATCCTATCGGCCCAGAGGTTCGCGCCGGGTTGATCCGGGAACGGGGGATTGTGCAGTACACGGCGGGGCTCGGTTACCCAATGGGCAAGAAGTCGAGCCTGATCGAGTACGCGATCATCATGGAGCCGGGTGATAAGAACTCTTTTGCTCACTTCCTGACCTACGGTTATCACGTCCGGGCAGGTACTCCTTCGAATCCCGGCAGGATGTCGTGGTAGGAGCAAAAGCCGCGTAGAGCGGGATTTATGTTCTGTCAGTTCTTAGCCTGAAAGGCGTGAACTGACAGGTATTTCCCGTCAGGTCTCCACTTCGTTCAAGACCTGACGGATCGATAATTTGGAAATCGACCCTACACGAAGCAATAAATTGTCGCAGGGTGGGGACACCCTGCGACAGCAAACGTAGGGGCGCATTGCAATGCGCCCCTACGACCACAACTTACAACTTTCCAACCTTAACGAGGTAAGCCTTGTTTCTGGAACGTCTTAACATACGCGGCTTCGGCTGCCTGAGGACTACGGTCACGTTCGCTACCGACAGGGTGAACCTTGCCGTTGCCGATAACGAGACCGGCAAGTCAACCCTGATTGCGTCGATCCTCGCCGCCTTTTACGGTATCGTCGAAGATCTCCGCGACCGTCGTGACAAGCGTCCGCATCGCCGCCATGTTATTCCGTGGGAAAACCCGGAAGAATTCGGGATCGAACTCGACTTCACCAACGAATCGCGCCGCTGGCGAATCGAGCGCGACTTCAACTCCGGCGAGGTGCATCTGATCGACCGCGACACCGGTCGTGACCATGCAGCCGATTACCACCGCGGGCGGGGAACCTACATGATCGGCGAGGAGCTTATCGGCTTGCCAGTCGATGAGTTCCTGAAAAGCTTTTACTTGAAGCAGGAAGAGATCCTTGAAATCCGTGAATCGAAGGGGTTGACTCACTACATCCAGGGTGTCGCAACGGCGCTGGAGGGAGGAACTTCGTCGGAGCTGGCCATTCAACGCCTACGCGACACTCGCGACCGCTATCCGTTTGAGGGCAGCCGCGACGGACTGAAGATCGAAAACGCTATCAAACGCTTGCAGACGGACCGAGAAAGTTGCCTCGTCGAGATAGAGAAGCTCGAGCGCGCCCGAAATGACATGGAGCCGGAAGCGGAACGGCTGAAGCAGATCGAGGCAGAGATCGAGCGTCTGCGCACCGAGCGCGAAACGGCTATCAGGCAGGGCGATATCGCTGATATAAGAGAGCTTCGGCACCTTATTGACGCTCAAAAGAAGAAGCGTGAAGAGATCGAATCGCTCGCCAAAACCGCTGAAGAGTTAAAGACATACGAGTCGTTTCCGGCGAACAAGTGGGAGCAGCTTCTCAGCTCGTCGCAACGGGTCAACGACCTGACGGCAAGCGCGAGTAAGCTCGAAACTCGGTTGAAGGAAGAAGTGGAAGTCCCGCTGACAAAGCTTGAGACCGAACTGCAGAGCCAGCGTGATCTTGCGGGCATAACTGAGGCAGAGGCGCGTGACCTTGAGTCGGGCGTCAACAGGCTGAATGACCGGCGGGAGAGACTCGATCAGGCTGAGCGTGTCAAGGAGAAGTTGGAGCAGGAGCTTAAGGCGGTGGGTCTCGACAAGGATCGCTTCTCGCGTCTACAACAGATCTTTTCTGGAGTCACCACCGACGAGCGTCGCTTCATTGAGCATTTCCGGGCCGCTTATGCTGAAGAGGAGGCCTTGTACCGCGAGCTGAAGACCCGCAGAGAGTGGAACGAGAGGGAGAGAGGGTTGATAGTGGGACGTCAAAATAAAATTATCAACACTGCGAGGCTCTTTTTCCTGATGGCGGCGGTGATGGTATTTTCCGGTGGAACATTGATTTTGCTGACGCAAGGCGAGTGGCTCGGGCAGGTTCTGGCGGGGCTTGGCGTCGTTTTTGGGGCAATAGGAGCGATAACGAGGGGGATGGCTGGAGGTGGAGACACAGGTGCACTCAAAAAGCTGGAGGTTGACCTTGCCGAAGTGATAAAGGGCGAGGACGAATCCCACGCAAAAGTCGAAAAAATTGGCAGGGACCTGACCGAAATTGCGAGCAGATTGGGCTTTGAGGGCGGGCACGAGTTGCTCGCCGAATACTTCCAGTTCGACGATATGAAAGAGAAGGTCGAGCCGCTCATAATAGCTTCCAAAGAGGCTGACCGAACCAACGAAGAATTCAAGGCTTCGCTCGATCAACTTGCCCCGTTTTTCTCGAGGGCGGGGGATAATCTGCCGCCGGAGGGGAAGGCAGTGGATGAGGCGAAGACGCTATTGAATAGATATCGTGAAGTTGTGAAATTGAGCGGGGAGTTTAAAGCCGCCAAAATCAAGCGTGACGAGATCGACGCGGAGCTTACCAGAGTTAAGCGCGACCGTGACCCGAACCGGCAGACGTGCGAGGATATTTTGCGACAAGCCGGGATCGACAAGATCGACCCGCTCGATGAAGCCGTCGAGAAGTTTAAGGCAGGGCTGGAAAACCACAAGCGTTATGCCGATGTTGCCGTTGAGAAACTGCCCCGCCTGCGCAAAGAGTTGCTGCCGGAGGTCGATCTTGCCGCGAAGAATGAACGGCTGGCGCAATTAGTTGCCAAAACCTCATTGGGCGACACCGTTCCGGAATTGGAGCACCAAAAAGAGTACTATCGCGACCTCGCAGAACAAAAAGGTCGTGAGGAGGAGAAAATCCGTCATTCCCGCGAGGCGATCAACCGGCAAATCGGCGTCACTTATGAACGCTACCAGTCGCAGTACCCCGACCTCAGAAGGCGGGTAGAAGATCTCGATGAGAAGGTTAGCCAGGCCGAAGCATTCCGTGCCGAAATCGATATGGCGGTCCAGATCATGAACGACATCTCCCGCGAGGTCTATCGGTCGTGGGCGGCGGCACTTTCAGAAGAGGCGGCTCCGTTCCTTGAGGCGCTCAACCCGCGCTACTGTGACCTGCAATTTCACGAGGACTTGACGTTCGTCGTGCGGGACAAGGGTGCAAATAAGTTGCTCACGTCGGCGGAAGCGGAGGCTGTCCTTTCCAGCGGTGCGAGGGACGAGATTTTCCTTGCGGCGAGGCTGGGGATCGCATGCTATCTGGCAAGAGGGGCGAAAGGTGCTATGCCGATAGTGCTTGACGAGCCGCTTGCCGCTGTCGATGACGAGAAGTTTGTATCGGGGATGCGGTTTTTCCTGCAACAGCTTTCGACGAGGCATCAGTTGCTGATTATGTCGTGCCACGAGGAGCGCCACCGCTGGCTTGCAGGTCGGATTCCGGTGATCTTCGACGAGAAGGTGCATAAGCTGGTGCTTAGGTAGGTTAAAGGTTTAAGGTTAAAGGGTTAAGGTTGAAAGTCTTGAAGAAAATTCCAGAAGACATAGCGCCGATCCTCGATGAGCTTAAGACGAGGCTACGGGAATTCTACGGAGAGAAACTGGCGAAGCTGGTACTCTTCGGGTCCCGTGCGCGTGGAGATAATGATCCTGATTCGGATATCGATGTGCTGGTGGTGCTGAAGGGATCAGATTCCGATTTACCCGGACTCTATGATGATGTGCCTATTGAGATGGAGTTTAATCTTAAATTTGGCTTGCTAGTCTCACTGTTTACCATAGATGAGTCGCGGTACAATCGTCGTTTAAGTCCATTCTGTATTAATGTTAGGCGTGAAGGAGTCGCAATTGCGTGAAGAGCAGGTGAAATTATTATCCAAGGCTTAGGATAGTGTAATCGTAGCAGAAAACATTCTCCAACATGGTTATCCGGGTTTTGCAGCAGCGAGAGCCTATTATGCAATGTTCTATGCAGTAGAAGCACTGCTATTATCAGGAGAAATGTCCTTTTCAAAACATTCTGCAGTTATCTCGGCATTTGCCCTAAACTACATTAAATCGGGTATTTTCCCTACAAAATATCACAGATATTTACTCGATGGTTTCAAGGCAAGAATGACCGGTGATTATGAAGCTCTTGTCGAGGTTACGACAGATGATGCAGCAGTGCATATCAATCGAGTGAAAGAAATTGTCGAAGCAATTGAAAAAAGAATAGAAGGAGACCTGAAATGAGACCATTTATCGTTGCGCTGCTGGTGGTTGTTCTACCACAATTTGCACCAGAACTATATGCCCAACCACAATTCAATTGGTCTCGCAGATATGAAACCGAACTCGATGAATCGCAATTTGGTGCCCGTTCATTCAGAACCGATAATGGAGGTTTTGCGCTGCTTGCCAATTATCAGGACGACGAGGCAGGCGGGATTACTTTCGCATTGGCCGATAGTCTCGGTGAAATGATCTTGACAACTCACATCGAAAATGAGGATCCTCCGCCTCAGTTTCCCGGAAGAGGACCATTTAGCTTTTACCAGTTAAGCAGTGGAGGTTTCATTGCCGCGAGGACGTTCACGGTAGATAATTTTAGTCGGATTAGGTTAATCCAACTCACCTCCGATGGTGAGGTAGCTTGGTCGCGAGCGTATGATGATGGTGAAGAGAACGAGGCGGGCTTCGGAGCGTTTTGCGAAACATCTGATAGCACATATCTAATGTTAGGCGTCTCAGATTGGACTTGGTTGACTGTATGGGAGATTACAAATGATGGTGATATGGTAGCGTTCCATCATTTTGATGAACTATACCCCTATGGCCGTTATGTTACAAGTGCTTTGACTTCTATTGCAGATGGCGGCTTCATTATTGCGGGGGAAAGGGGACCTGAAGAAGGGATCGAGAAGATGTTTCTTACAAAACTCACGTCTGAATATGAAATCGGATGGGAGCATGTGTATGGAGATAGTGCGTTCAACCGATGCAGAACCTTTTTAAGTCTTGATCAGGGGGGCTTCATTTTAGCCGGAGAATCATTTCGCCACGGTGACGGAAGGGTGCGCTTTCCCTCATTTTTTATGACTGATAACGAAGGAGAGGAGGTCATGCGGCGATGTTACAACAACCGACAGAACTACGGGTTCTCTGCGGTCATTGAATTGAGTGACGCCGGGCTGGTTTTTGCCTGTCAATCTGGCCTGCTCAAAACCAACCTCGAAGGTGATTCGGTATGGGCTTTGGAATGTCCCGAAGAGGTCTGGACGCCAATTACGTTGCTCAGTGTAGCAGAAAACGAATTATCGGTTTCGGGTGTTGGTAGCGGGGAGGATGTTTATCTCCACAAGCTAACGCTTGAACCGAATTCAGTCTCGCACAATAATCAGGTTCTACGCCCCCAAAATTTGACCCTTCTTTCCACCTACCCCAACCCGTTCAACAGCTCGTTGAACATCACTTGGGAAGGCGTGATAAATCGACGCGCTACCCTCAGTGTCTTCGATGGCGTCGGGCGGGAAGTTTGTTTGCCGCAGTTCATCGAGGCAAACAGTCGGAAGGTAGTCTGGGATGCGGGGGCGATGCCTGCGGGGAATTATTTTGTCAATCTGAAGACGCCGCAGGGGGCGGTGAATCAGAGCGTCATACTGATTAAATAGAGGTAACAATGACAACCAAAGCACTACTCGTCGAACGATCCGGGAAGATAGAACTACCAGGAGACGTCTTGAAACGGCTCGGCGCAAGCGTAGGAACCAGCGTCAGGTTGCGTGAGCTACCTTCTGGTGAGTTTGTCCTGGAGCCGTGCATAAGCATCTGGGATCTTCGCGGGTCGCTGAATCCCAGAGGCATCCATTCGACCATCGAAGAGATGGAAGAAGCCATCGCGGAAGCCGGAGCAGGTCTGTGATTGCGTTCGATACAAACGTTATTGCCCGGTTTATTCTGCGTGATGACGAAAAACAAGCTAATCGCGTGGATGCAGTCGTTGCACGAATAGTCGATACCGGTGACCGAATCTATTTGACTACAACCGTCATCGTTGAGTTAGTCTGGGTGTTATCCAAACGGTATAGATTCGACCGGCAGGATATCGTCAAAGAACTTTGGATGATTCTCAGTAGCGACTATATCGAAATCGAGGATCGCGAGAAAGTCCGGTCTGCCTTGGAAAGCTATGCATCCGGTCCGGCTGACTTCGCAGATTATTTCATTGGTGTACAAGCATTTGATGCAAATTGCGCGCTCGTTATGACATTCGATAAAGACCTACTTCGAGATCCACGGTTTCTTGAGCCTTAAAACGGGCAGGGACGCCTATCGTACGTTTCGACTCGTGACTTTCGGCTTTCAACTTTAGAACCTTGTAACCTTTTAACCATGTAACTTTATGCGTTCATCCCTAAAATTCCTTCACCTCGCTGACCTGCACCTCGACCGGTCGTTCAGCGGCGGGAAGCTGAAACTGCCGTTCGACAAAGCCGAGCAGCGTCGCCGTGAACTGCGCGAGATCCTCGGCCGGGCTGTCGAGTCGGCTCGCACCGAAAACGTCGAAGTGATCCTCATTCCCGGTGACCTCTGGGAAGAGGAGGAACTCTCGCCCGAAACGGTGCAATACGTCCTCGAACGACTCGGCGCGGCGGGAGTCCCGGTGGTTATCGCCCCCGGTAATCATGACTTCCACTCGCCAGCCGGGCATTACTCCAGCGACATCATCAAGGCTCGCTTCGGCAAGGAATGGCCTAAGAACGTCACTATTTTTCAGTACTATGAGCTGACAACCGTTCAGATACCGGATCTCGATGACGTTTCGATCACCGGGCTCGCCTATCACTCCAACCTCGCTGTGCAAGGTCGAAAGCTCGCCGAGAAAGTCAAGCGTGCCTCGACCGACATCCATATCGCCATGATCCACGGCTCGCGGGACGACAGCATTCCGCCCGGCAAAATGCGCACACTGCCGTTCAGCATCGAAGAACTGCTCGCCCAGCCATTCGACTACACCGCCCTCGGTCATTACCACAAACGGAGCGAGATCCGCGACGCTCAAGATCGGGTTCGGGGAGCCTACACCGGATCGACGGCCGCCCTCTCGATTGAGGAAGACGGCGAGCATGGCGTCTTTGTCGGAACGATCCGAGCCGGTGGCGTCAAACCCGATGAGATGAAGTTTATCCCGCTCGACAACCGCCAGATTCACGTCATAGGCCTTGACGTTTCAGGTCTTTCGCATGTCCATGCCGTCGAAGAAAAGATAAACTCGATTGCCTTCGAGCGAAAGATCACACAGAATGATATGCTCTACATCGAGCTGACCGGCACCTACCCGCAAGGCAACCGCATCACCCTCAGCGAGGAGTTCCAGCGCGGGCTCTGCTGGCATTGCCGTGTCGAAACTTCCGGAGTTTTGCAGGAGTGGTCGATGAGCACCCCCGACTCCCTCAACCCCCGCACGACCGAGGCACTCTTCCGCACCCGCATCCACAAGATGATGGAGGACGCCTCCGACCGCGGCGACGATGCCGAGGTAAAACGGCTTCAGAACGCGATGTACTATGGGCTTGACGCATTGCATGGCCGCTCAATCAGCCCGCGGCGGGTCTAACGCCGATGAGCGAGTCGGATCAGATAAACCATAACCCTGAGGCGACCGGTGAAGCGTCGCTTCTGTCACTGGCAAAAACAAAGCTAAGCTTTCTGCAAATTTTCCGCAGAAATCTTATCACAGGCACGCTGATCATCGGCCCGATTGCGCTGACTATTTACCTGCTCTACTACCTCTTCCTCTTCCTTGACGGGATTCTATCCCGTTTCATCGACTACCTTTTGCGACAAGGTTTTGGCGAACATATTCTGGGAAGCGATCCGATTCCCGGGCTTGGGCTGATCGCGCTGATATTACTTGTGCTATTTACCGGTTGGGGAGCGCGGAACTTCATCGGGCGTTGGGTCATCAGGCGCAGTCAGCTTATCCTCGACCGGATACCCCTTGTCAACAATGTTTATAAGACCTTCGACCAGATCAGTCAGGCGCTTTTTTCGGGTCGCAAGGATATGTTCAAACGCGCCGTGCTTGTGCAATATCCGGGCAAGGGGCTATACTCCATTGGAGTAATTACCGCCGACACCGTCGGAGCAATGCAGAAGTACCTGCCGGAACAGTCGGTCAGCGTTTTTATCACGACAACCCCCAACCCTACGACAGGTTTTCAGATCTTCGTCGCTCGCAAAGATTTGATCGAACTGGACATGCCCGTCGAAGATGCGATGAAGATTGTGATCTCCGGCGGTATCGTCATTCCGCCTGAGAAAAAACCGGAACTGAGCTGATGCGTCGTCGTACCTGCCAAGCTTCAGGCTGGTTGTGCCTGTTTCTTGTTTCGATATTACTGCCATTACAAGGCTTTGCCGATCAGTCTGACGCTTCGACTCATGCCGGAACACAACTGACTTTACGAGTACTGAAGGGGCTCGACTTCGACGGCTGGGATGGCGAGGTTAACTCCGATGAACTCCTGCGAAGCGGCGGCGTCGCCAAATTGGATGAGCGACTAAAGTTACGTTTTTACAGTATTCCAGGGTACCAACCGCGTTGGAAAACAGATCAGACCCTCAAGTTTCACTATGACCACCCTCTCTCAACCTCCAGCGGATTGGTGCTTGCCGTCTCTCAGCAGGAATATCGCGATCAGTCAACCAGACGTTACCGCAGCGGTAGGGTAACCCAATCTCCTTTCTTCCCGGATGATAGTCGGCTCGCCAATGCGGAATTTTTCAATAGTACCTTCAACGATGACGGAATTGGCAACATAAATCTCAGTGTTGGCGGAAGGTTGGTAACCGAAAACGGGATTGCCCTCGAAGGGCGCGTAGGCCCGATCTTCGAGCATCGCGGTGGTGTCTCGCAGGAGGGGATTAAGTACGACTTCAACTATGGTTTCAAGACCGACAGCATCCACTGGAGTGGTGAGGGTTGGCTTGGCCATTACGGTTCGGGTGACGATCACAATCTCGCGCTGGAAGCAAATGGCTACTACGCGTTGAGTAACGCGGCAAACGACCAGTTCCGAGCCAACTACCAATCGGGCAGTCGTCGCGAGTTTTCAGCGGTCGGCAATATTGACGGCAGACGCAACGACAGGCGGGTCGAGTTAGCCAACAATCTGGCAGTTGAGGTTTCCGAAGTAATGAATTTTAGCTGGGGTAGCAACCTCATCACCCGAACAACCGAAAATAATGGTCCATCCTCGAAAAGGCAGGATCGCGAGTTCAACTGGCAAAATCAGTTGGGGGGAGCCTGGTCGTTGGGAGAAAAGTTTGTGCTTGTTGCCGGAGGTATCGACGTGCAACAGCAGGAGTACGCTGGCGGCTTGACGCAGGGGCGCAACAGCCGGCTTCAGATCGCTTCCGGGTTTGAAACATCGATGAATGATAGTAGCCTGATCGAAACTTCGGTAGCGCATTATCGCTTCGACACGCCCGATGAACTCGATTTCAACGACCGTGATGAACTTCGCTGGAGGGCAGCTTTGCGAGCTGGTCGGCATCTCACTCCGGCCTTAGAGTTGAAAGGTGGCATCGAGGCGAACCTGAACCATCTCGTCTATATTCACCGCAGCAGAAGTGGCGAGAACCGCTGGATGCGGCAATTCACTCTCTTTGGGGAGGTTCCCTGGCGGGAAGCTCCCATCGAAAATACAGCTCGGTTTGCCGTCTCTGCTCACTACACCGATTACGACTTTTCGCCTTACGATCTGACCGAGAGCAGACTGTTTCGGACGTTCACCGCTCTCGACACGTTTCGGTTGGCATTGCCTGATGGCTGGGGAGCGGAAGTCTCCGGCTCAGGCCAACTCAACGACCACGGCGATCTCGATTGGTCGGAATGGATTCAGAATGTGTCGGAACGAGGCTATTCATACACCGTGACAGCCCTCCCTTTTCGAAGGACATCGGGCTCCGAGATTGCAATAGGTTGGTTAATGCACAGGCGCTTTTCGACTCTCCTGCAAGATAACGGCCAAGACATCACCGGCGAGGATGTCCGGTCAAGTGGGCCAGTTGTAAGGGTTTTTATGGCTCCTGCTGATCAGGTGCGGATTGAGTTTGTCGCCACGTACCTTACAACGATTCAGCCGGACAGACCGCGCGAGTATCTGCCTGATGTTAACTTTACGCTGATCTGGACGCTTTGAGAACTATACCATACATCCTTGGAGGGCGGACTATTAGTCCGCTCTCGCTTCTGCAGGCAGACGCCCTCGTCTGCCTGCACACAATAAGTGGCTTCCGTCAGACGAGGGCGTCTGACGGCGGAACGCAAATTCACCGTTTAGTCTTGGCAATTGTTTTTTCTCTCGTCAGTTCTTTCACAAATGCGCAGATTATTGTCACTGACTACCCCGAAATCTATGCAATAAAAGTCGTCGGGAACGACGTCACTAACGAGAACCTGATCTTGCGCGAGATGAAGCTTGCGCCAGGCAAGCGAGCCGACCCCGAACTGCTGGAGGCTGACCGGTTTCACCTCCTCTCTCTCGGTGTCTTCAACCATGTCGAACTTACGATTATCTCTGATCTTGGGCGGGCGGTTGTTCTGGTCCGTGTTACCGAGCGTTTTTACATCTACCCTTACCCGATATTCCGCTATGACCCGAAAAATCCGTTGCATCGGGTCTATGGCATCATCGTCAGTCACTATAATTACAGAGGATATGCCGAAAGGCTCTCATTCGGTTGGTGGGACGGCTACGAGCGCGGAATGTACATTCTTCACCGTGACCCGTGGTTCTCAATCGGCGGTAAGTACGGTCTCAGGACGCATATTATTTTCAATGATGTTGAGGTAACATCCCCGGAAGGAATAGCCTATCGAGCAGCAACCGAATCATTCGCGCTAAGGCTTCAAAAACGCCTTGGCCGTGACCGTTGGGTAGGGCTTGAGGGTGAGTGGCAGGAGCGATCCTCGAAAGGACCATTTTATACCCTCAGTGAAAGCGGGCGGGATCGTCTCCTGATCGGTAGGATCTACTATGAAACTGAAAAGCGCAATTATGTCTATTATCCCCGCAAAGGCTATTACTTCACCTTTGTCTCAGGTGTTAACCACATGGTCGATACGACACACGCTTTTTACGATGAACACGCCGATTGGCGCATCTACAGGTCTTTCGGCAGGATCACATTGGCGCTGCGGAGCAGCGGCCAACTGACGCAGAAGACAATACCATGGTATCGTAAGCCTGAGTTAGCCACCTCCGAACTCCGTTCGAACAGCGCTCTTGGGCTGAAAGGGACGAGCTACTTTTCGACCAATTTTGAGGTGCGCTTTAACATCATGCCGATCAGATACTTCAGTTTTGGCGAGATTCCGCTCGCCGGGCGTTATTTACAAAAACTCAAGTTTTCGTTAGAAGGACTACTCTTCCTTGACCGCGGTTATCTCGACTACACTGAGGGTACGCACTATTCCGGATTTACTGCCTGTGGTTTCGGGCTTCAATTCCAGCTTCCTTATGTTGAGGCGGGCCACGTTCTCGTCGGTTGGGATCCCGAAACTCGCAGCCATCCGATGTTCTTGGTCCGCTCAGGAGTGACATTTTAAGATGCGCGAACCATTTATCCTCACTTCACCTCCCGATAGCGAAGGCTTTCTCGCTATCCCCGATGACGAAGCCAACCATCTGACCAAGGTTCTTCGCTTCTCGCCAGGTGACAGGTTTGTCGCCATCGACGGCGTGGGTAACGGCTGGCAAGCTGAAATTGTCGGAGTATCGAAGCGTGAACTGAAAGCACGGGTATTGGAAAAACTTCCCGTCGAAACTGAGCGAAAATCGATAACGGTTGCCATCGGAGCAGTAAAAGGTCCCCGCATGGAATGGGCAGTCGAAAAGGCTGCTGAGTTAGGCGCTTCGGCGTTCATCCCGCTCAAGACGCGCTATGCCGTCGTCGAACCGGGTGAAGGTCGCTCGCGGCGTTGGAAAAACATCGCCGTTGCCGCCGCCAAGCAGTCACGCCGGTTGACCCTGATGAAAATCGAATATCTCATGGCGATAGCCGATCTTCCCGTGCAAAAATACCAAAGTGTCTGGGTGTTCGATCTTACCGATGACGCGATACCACTAACCGATTTTGGTGCTTTGGCCAGTTTAGGCGTGACGGATCACCGCGAAGGTATTCTCATTCTTATAGGCCCGGAGGGAGGGTTCTCGGATGAAGAGCGCCAGTTTTTCCGCACGATCGGCACCCGGTTCATCTCGCTCGGTTCCCATCCTCTCCGAACCGAGACGGCCCTCGTTGCGGCACTGGTGATGGCAAAATCCCACCTGAAAGATCGATGAGTTTCGCAATGCCCGCCTTTTTACAGCTTACCCGGCCCGGTAATGTGTTGATTACCGGGTTGACTGTTTTCGTTGGCGGAGTTATCGCCAGCGGCGGCGCCGATTATTCAGCATTCGTCCTAATTCTCGCCGGGTTATCGGCTGGATTAGTTGCAGCGGGAGCAAACGCCTTGAACGACTTCCATGACCTCGCCATCGACCTGATAAACTGTCCTGATCGACCGATTCCTTCGGGAAGGATCAGCCGCACCGGGGCGGCGGCTTGGGGCTGGTTGCTGATGATCGCCGGAGTCACTCTTGGGTTTCGTTTGGCAATCGAATTGGGTTGGGTGGCATTTATTGTCGCAACTTTGCTTTGGCTATACAATAAGTCCCTGAAACGCACCTACCTATTGGGCAATTTTGCCGTCGCGCTTTGTGGAGGCGCGGCATTCATCTATGGCGGATTGGCAGTCGGCAAGGTCTCAGCCTCGCTAATACCTGCCGCATTCGCCTTCATGATCCACCTCGCGCGCGAAATCGTCAAGGATGTCGATGACATCGCCGGGGATCTTGCCGCCGGAGCAAGGACGCTCCCGATAGTCTCAGGCAGGCGAAGCGCATTGATTGTCACCGCTGTAGTACTAATCGTTCTGGCATGCTCAACTCCATTGCCCTGGTTATTCGGTATTTACACTCTAAAATACCTCGTTTTAGTCACCTTAACGGTTGCCATCCCGTTGCTGATTATCGCTATCTCAATACTACTTGGTGTCCAGTCGGTTGGCGTCAAACAGACCAGTCTTTACCTTAAACTCATCATGATAACCGGATTAATCTCGCTTTATGTCGGATAAACTCCCGATCCCCGAAATCGTCCTCGCTTCTACCTCTCCCCGACGTAAGCTGTTGCTGGAGCGTATCGGTCTGCCTCATATCGTCATATCCCCAACAGCAGATGAAGTCGTTCCCGATCACGGGAATTGTCGCGGTGTCGCTCTGCTCAACGCACGGATTAAGGCCGAGTCGGTGGTTGAATTAGCCGCTGGCAGGGCTTTACTCGGCCTCGATACCATTGTCGATCTCGACGGTGAACCACTCGGAAAACCGGTTGATGTGTCAGACGCTGTTTTGATGCTGACCCGCCTTTCGGGAAGGAACCACTACGTCCATACTGCCTTTCACTTTGTTGAGCCGGAGAAACATCTGGCATATAATGTTGTTGAAACGTCGTTCGTCCATTTCCGTAAGCTTGGTGTTAACGAAATCAGGGCCTACGTCGCAACAGGCGAACCGCTCGACAAAGCTGGCGCTTACGGAATTCAGGAACGCGGATCGATGTTGGTCGAGAGAATTGACGGCTGTTTTTTCAATGTGATGGGTCTGCCAGTTGCAAGGTTTTGGGAGACAATTCGTACATGGATGAAGGACCGCGGCACTCCGCTACAAGGTTGGTGAATCATACCGCCACGTTTTCCGCTGTCAGACGCCCTCGTCTGACAGCATTAGGCAGACTCTTTCCGCCAGATGCCCTCGTCTGACGGCAGAACCCAAGTCATTTGTAAATTTTTCAAAGTGACCGCGTGATTTTGTCGATGGGATCGTTTCAAGGTTAGAAGGAAAAATGAAAAACAACCAATCAACATATCAAGCCTGTCACGAGTACCCCGAGCAATCGGTTGCAAGATTGCTGGAACTCCCGCTCAGTGATCCCGAACGTTACCGATGGGAGGCTCATGCCGGGCATTGCGATAGCTGCAACAGCCTGCTCAAGGCTGATAAAGAGCTCATCGAAGTCATCCGGTTAATCCCCGACCCAGCTCCGGTTTGGGTTCGCGCTTCAGTCATGTCGAGAATCTCTGGTAAGCGGAAGTCGCGATTGTTCCGATTGGGCGATTTTGCCTGGGGATCTTCTGCAGCCTTTGCAGGAGTATTTCTTGGCCTTCTGTTGGTCTGGAACGACGAAAGCGGAGTCCAATTCATCACTATCTCTAAGCCGACAGAAGAGATCGCCTCGCTGACTGTCACCGACGATATCGATACCTTTATTGCCGATCTGGCAGAAGATCAGGGAGACTAAGCAGGTGTTGACTCGAAACCGGATTATTGGAACGTTATTGGTGATCTCCTGGACTCTAAACGTCGCGATGGGTATCGCCCTTATGTATTCGAAAAGGTCGCACGGCGAACATCGACCGCCTTTTGGAGAGCCATTCGAACGTCTTGACAAATCAAAGGAGCCGCCTCCCCCGGGCATGTCGGAAGAATTCCGTGCGACGCTCCATCGTGAGGTCGAACCGTTGATGGCAGGACAGCACAGTATTTCGAAAGTTCTCCTCGAGACCCTAACTGCTGATGTCCTCGATACGATCAGACTACAATCCCTCACCGATTCCCTTGGCATTATGCGTTGCCGGATACAGCAGGCGATGATTTCTCAGATGGTGACTCTGCACGGCACGCTTTCCCCGGAAGAGCGCAAAAAGGTCTATACCCACATGATAGGTAAAATCGCTGGTGGTAAGCATCACCGGAAAATGCGCCATCATGAACCGGAATAATTATTCTAATCTTAACAATCAGACAATTCCCAACTCTGACAAACAACAGGAACAGACAATGAAAAGAGTCCTCTACACGGCAATCGCGCTGATATTGATCGGCACGACTGTAAGCTTCGCTCAACACGGCAAAGGCATGGACGCGCCGATGCCCGGAATGATGCCGCCCGGACACCCGCCAATGGGTATGGGTATGCACATGGATTGTGGTGACGGAGCTTGCATGAAATGCATGCACGGCGTTAAGTTCACCGATGAGCAGCAGGCCAAGATCGACAAAATGCGCCTTGAAGGGAAAAAGAACCACCTCGAAAAAAAATCGATGATGTTGGATCTTCAGACCAAGTTAAAGCTCGCCATGGTCGCCGATAAGTATAATCAGAATGAGATCGACGATATAGCCGCCAAGATGGGCAAGATTCATCAGGACGGCGTTCAGATGCGTGCAAAAAATATGCACGAAGTTCGTGAGATGTTGACTCCTGAGCAACGCGTCAAGTTCGACCAAAGTATCCTTGACGGCAATATGGGACACGATGGTCCCGGCAAGGGGTTCATGAAGGGTCGTGGCATGGGCAAAGGAAGAGGCTGTGAAGAATGTGGCGGCGATGACGACGATGATGACGACGACGACGACAATCATCACAGGGGCCATGGTCATGGTCACGATAGCGATTAACTTACTCCGCTGCCGCCTCGCCTTCGGTGGTAGCACTACTTTCACTTCCTGGAGGGCGGATTTCAATCCGCCCTCTTTCTGTTTTACACGAGCTTCAATTGCATCCTTGCGCGATGTCAGCATCCGGCGTGTGCAAGCTTGCTTGCGCCAATCGAATAACAGATGAAGCGAGCTTCAGCACTCCGAATTTCCGCAAAAGAATCCCACCGTCTCTCTTGCCCAAGTGGAATTGTTATAGTAGTTTATTCTCATGAATGAATCGATTGACAACAAAGCCGCCCTCACGCGGAAAATCGCGCCCTACCTTGCTGAGAAGCTCGGTCTCCTTCCCGATAAGCCGGGAGTCTATGTTTTCAAGAACTCCCTTGGTCAGATCATCTACATTGGCAAAGCCAAAAGCCTTCGCGCCCGCGTCCGCAGTTACTTCAATGCTACTGACGACGGTCGTTACCAATATCCCCGCCTCATTGCTTCCATCCGCGATTTCGACCTCTTCCTCACAACCAGCGAAGTCGAAGCCTTAAAGACCGAAGCGAGCCTGATTCGCCATCACAAACCTCGTTTCAACGTCGATCTCCGCGACGACAAAAGCTTCCCCTTCATCAAAATCACCCGCGAACCTTTCCCGCGAGTCCTCCTGACCCGCAAACCGCAGGAGTCCCCACCGGGCGATGTCTATGGCCCCTTCACCGACGTCAAAGGCACCCGCGCCCTCCTCAGAACGCTGAAAGGCGTCCTGCAGATAAGAGACTGCGCCCTTCCTCTGACTGAGGAAAAGATCGCACAGGGAAAATTTCGCCTCTGCCTCGACTACCATATCGGTCGCTGTGGCGGTCCTTGCGAAGGAAAGGTTGGCGTGGCTGACTACCGGCAAAACATCCAGCGTTTCGGTAAAATCCTGAAAGGTCACAACGAGGAGACCATTACCGAGCTTGAAGCCGAGATGAAGGACTACTCTGCAAACTTGCGCTTCGAGGATGCTGCTTTTGCCCGAGACAGGATCGCCGCCGCGCGACGCTTTGCCGAGCGACAGCCCAAGGTAGCCCCCAACCCCATCGATTGCGACGCCGTAGGAATGGTCAGGGAAGATTCTTACGCCGCAATTTCGCTTATCAAAGTTCGCCATGGCAGGATTATCGGGCAGAGTCCTTTCCACATGGACCGCACCGATGGCCTCGACAATGGAGCCGTTCTGGAGGCGTTTCTCGTGCGCCACTACGAAATTGCCGATTCTGTGCCTGTGACGATCTACCTCTCCGCCCAAATCGCCGACCCTGCGCCAATTCTCAGCTATCTGTCTGAGCTTGCCGGTAAGAGAGTCTCGCTTCAGGTTCCGCAACGTGGCCAAAAAAAACATCTGATCGACATCGCCCGCACCAACGCCGAACATTTACTGCTCGAGCACCGGACGATGGCAGATAAACGAGACTTTGTCCCCCGCTCAATCAAGGCGTTGCAAGACCACTTGAAACTCCCAACCCCGCCACAAAAGATTGAAGCGTTCGATATTTCACATCTGGCCGGGTCCGACACCGTCGCCTCGATGGTGACATTCAAAGATGGCAAGCCTTTCAAAGCCGGCTATCGAATCTTCAAAATCAGGACTGTTGCCGGTATCGATGACTTCAGCTCCATCGGTGAAGCTGTCGAGCGGCGCTATTCCCGGCTCTTGATGGAGCAGGCAAACGTCGCTGATGTCGATCCCGAGGCAATAGACGAGGGCGATGAAGAAGTGGAAATCGATGACAAGACCTTTGCCGATAAGACTTTCCCTGATCTTGTCTTGATCGATGGCGGGATCGGCCAGTTGAACCGGGCGCGGCAGGTGTTGGATAGGCTTGGGTTAAACGATCTGCCAGTTGTTGGTCTGGCAAAACGGCTGGAGGAAATCTACATCCTCGGCGAGCCTGAGCCGTTGCTCCTTAGCCGAAGTTCCTCTGCTCTTCGTTTGCTCCAGCACCTACGAGATGAAGCTCATCGCTTCGCTGTAACGAGACAGCGGCTGCTGCGCGGCAAGCGACAGGTCAAGTCGCGTCTCGACGAGATCGAGGGCATAGGCCCAACCAGACGAGCGGCGTTGCTGAAGCATTTCGGGTCGGTGAAGCGGATCGCTGCGGCGTCGATTGATGAGTTGACAGAGGTTCCAGGATTCAGTAAACGATTTGCTGATATTGTAAAGACAGCACTTGAAAACGTGAAGGCTTGAGATGACGCTGATAAAGAAATGGTTGTTGATATTTCGAATGAGGGTGTTTCGATACATTGCCTGCCTCTTATTGATAATACCACTGGTTTCTGGTTGTGGTAGGGACGGTCTCTCCTCCAACACCTCCTTTATCTACCCCCCTCTTGCAAGCCATTGGGGTTTTGCCCGCTTGGGAGTGTTCGATCTGCGGCTACTTCTCGGCAACAAAACCCGGTTTGACAATCCTCAGGGGATCACGATTTTCACCCCAAAAGGTGGGAGTCCGGTCTCCTTTTGGGTTAATTCGGGGCAAAACGTTATCGTTTACAACCGGTCACGCTTTTCCCTGAACAGCCACGGTTTGCGGACGCCACACAGCTTGCAGATTTATGGGAAGAACTTGACAGGAGAGGGGAGACTGAGGATCCCTTGGGGGATAGCTGTAGATGGAGTGGGGAATGTGTATGTAGTAGATCGTGGTAATTCGCGTCTGGTGAAGTTCAGATATTCCACAGAAACCACAACTGCCGGTGAGTTGTTGTTCGAAGGACAGATTGGCGGAGAAGGATCCGAGCCAGGCCAGTTCCTCGACCCACGAGGTGTCTCGGTTGCTGGGGAGGGATTGATTGCAGTCGTCGATAACAGCCTTGACCGGGTGACTATTATGAACGACAAGGGCGAAGTTCTAAACTATTGGGACGGCTTGGACGAGCCGGTCTCGATAGCCGCGTCATATCAGGCAGGGTCGAAGTTGCCCGACTCCGGCAAGTCACCGGATTTTCTGATCGTCATCGATTCTCTCGACCGTCGCGTCACAAAGTGCGACTATAACGGCAACGTCCTCGCCCGTGTCGATGCGATGAAGTGGAACGCACCGTTGACTCCCGAACTGAATTTTGTCGCAATAGACGGACACCAGCAGACTTACATCACTGACCGGAACAACGGCTGCATTCATAAATTGGATAAGGACCTAAACTATCTGACACGATTCGGCGAGTCTGGCACTGGCGATTACCAGTTCGATCAACCTCGTGGAATTGCCATCGATCCGCAATCGGGGCAGATGTTTGTAGTCGAGCGCGAGCAGCTGCAACGCCTTTTAGTAGCGGTCGATGTGCCACTGTTTACGGCGGATGTCAGCACCGATTCGGTCTTGCGTAATCTTTTGATTGACTTCAAGATCACTGAGCCTGCCTATGTCGATTTCGATCTGGTTGACGATCACGGTCAGTTTGTTGCGCGGATTCTTCAGGACATGCGCTATTCTGCCGGATTACACCACGTCTCCTGGGGTCTTGTGATCCCGACGGAGTTGCCCGATGGCAGGCCTTCGCCTACATTGCCACCTCCATACAAACCGGGCGAGAAGCTTCCCAACGGCGAGTACCGCATCAAAGCGACTTTCACGGCGACGTATGAGTCGAAGAATCCGTTCGCGAATGAGAAAGTCACGGATTTTGTATTGAAGTGGTGAAGGATTAATACGCATACTAATTTCTAATGTCTTAAGGTCTCTTAACTTCTAAGTACATTTGTATAGAATAGTCCGATTCTCCCCTAAAATAATTTCAAGAATTTCATCAAATGCACTTGCTATTTAACTCATTATTTTGCATATATAAGCGTCGGTTACTTTCACCCTACAAATTTCTTCTCGATTCAATTCTGAAAGCCAAATGAAATTCACCGTTTTACTGCTCCTTCACCTTCTCCTACCCGGGCTTCTGGTCGCTCAAGCACGGGTCGATTGGGTGCGCAGATACGATGGCCCCGAAAACCGTGGCGGCGCTTTCTACGATATTTTCAAGACGGCAGAGGGTGGTTTCGCAATGACTGGCGCGACTAACGGGCGTGATCGTTTTATGTGGCTGGCAGTGACAGATCGCAATGGAGCGCTGATTCATCAGAGTATGCACCCGGTAGGATTTAATACTCCGTTTTGCCTTGGACGCACTATCATTCAGGACGATGAGGGTGGATACGTCATAGGAGGTGACCTCCGAAGTGATGGAATGTTTCCAACAAAATTCGGAATTGTTAGAACTGATGAGGATGGAGGTTTGATATGGTGGAAAGAGTATGGAGGCGGGCAATGCAATGCAATCATCGAAGAAAAGGCGGGTAATTTCGTCGCTTGCGGACGAGGTGGCGGCGGAGCATTTGTAGTGAAAGTCGATACCGGAGGCGATACACTTTGGACAAGGGTATTCGTTGATGACTTCTTTTTTTGGGGTTTGCGCGAAACTGAGGATGGTTACATGCTTGTTGGTCATGGAAGCGGAGGACAATCGCTCGTCTGTCACCTCGATCATGAAGGTGAAGTTATCGATTTTTTTTATCATGGTCGAGGGGGGCTCCGTGCCATTGTCTCCTGTCCGGGAGGATTTATGGCAGTCGGTAGTGGTGTGAATGCTGTCATTATAGCATTGAAGCTTGCTCAGGATGGTGACCTTGATTGGCGGCAGGACTACAATTTTGCCGGGGTCGCCAGCGGGGTAGCTCGAATGCCTGACGGCGGCTTTGTTATCTGTGCTTATGCCTATGGACATTCTCTTTTACGAATCGATCAGGAGGGGACTGAACAATGGCGAAGAGAAGATAATGAGATAGGTGGCTATGGATGGCAGTCAATTGTGACACTGGATGATGGAACCGCGTATGTCGTTGGCGATTCTAATGGTCAAGGCATCTTAATGAAAGTTCAGCCCGATATACTTCATCTTCAGTATCTTGTATATACACCTGTTGATACGATACAGAAAGTCTTAACCGGAACAGAGATTGAGTTTACCGTCGTCCCACGCAATATGGATTGGAACGACCTTAATTACCTCTGGAAACTGGGTGACGATACCATGTCGATAGATACTCTTGCTGTTAAGAATTTTGATGAAGTTGGTGAACATATAGTCGAATGTCGTGTGATGAAACCCGGGGAAGAGCGAGAAGTTTTTGTGCGTTGGCACGTTACTGTCACCGACGTTATCATCTCCGTCATCACACCCGACACTCTCGACCTTACCCTCCGGCGAGGCGCAGAACTCGATTTTGCTATTGACGAGATACGCTACTCTCCCGGTGGCGAACCGGAATACAACTGGACAAAAACCGATCTCAATCTCAATCAATCCGAAGATTTAGGTCAAAACTCACACGCAACCATCGACTTCCCTTGGTCTGGTAATTACACCGTAGAAGGCAAAGTTTTCCGCGATGAGTCGTCGGACAAAGTCATCTGGAATGTCGCTGTGCGAGGCGCTATTTGGGCGTACGTGCCGGAGGCTTTGACCTTAGACGTTGAACCCGACAGCGTCGTCCACTTCGAGATTGTGCCGAGCGAGCCTGAGAATGAAAGCTTAAGCATTCAATGGCTGGTGGATGGGGAGTTGGCGGCGGAGGATACTGTTGCGCTGGAGTGGGCGTTTGGTATTGCGGGCGGTGAAGCGGACAGCTGTCCGCCTTACCAAGTGCAGTGCGTAGTAGCAGACTCTGTCGAGGCCGATACTGTGACGTGGGAGGTGACGGTGCGGGACCTTGCCGTCCCGCATGACGGTTCCACTGCCGACCCGCCGCGGTCGGCAGCTCTTCTTTCCGTCTCTCCCAACCCCTTCAACTCAATGCTGACGATACGGTTTTCGGCATCTCCCCATGCTATTGCAGGGGGGGTAGGGGGGGTCTCATTACGTATCTACGACATTTCCGGCCGTCTCGTCATCGATCTGCTCGACCTTCCTCACTCCAAACTCCAAACTCCAAATTCCAAACTTATCTGGGACGCCTCTTCCGTCCCCGCCGGAGTCTATCTCGTCCGCCTCCAGTCCGGCACCGACGTTTCCACTCAAAAAGTCGTCCTGCTCCGCTAAAACATTTCCCAACTTTTGGAAAACTGAACAGTAATTATTTTCAATCCCTGTCTCATTTCTTTGCTTCTTTCGCCTCAATGCTTTATCTTATTGAAACCATTCTGTTAAATCGATTTGGAGTCATGAAGGCAATTCAAACCGGAATAAATAGCCCTTTGAAATTCATTCGCGCACTGCTCCTCTCCGTTGCGGCAGGCTTATCAGTTTGCCCAATCCTTGCCTATGCCGAGTTTGCACCGGTCGATACCCTTGAAATTTCAGAGGATACGCTCGAAGTCGCCGTCGATTCGACTCAGTCGCCGCACCCGTCAAACAGTGACCTGCTTCTGAGATCTCTCGTATTCGAAGAGGAGTTGCTTGATACAACGATAAATTCGAAGCTTGAGATCGCCGCCCGCCTGCTCGAAACCGCACGCTACTATCTCGAATCCGACCAGTTTGCCACCGCCGGATACAGCTTCACTTTGGCGCGAATGATCGTTTCGATGGTCGATGCAGATGCCTTGGACGACTCGACAGCCGAGTTTTACCGCGATCTGGCGAGTGATGTCGATCATTTTTACGACGATTACGTCGCCCGCTCGCCCGTACTCCCTGCCGATTCCCCCCCCGAAGCGATCATCGCCGGTATCGAAGAGGCTGAGGGCGACACTTTGCCGACTCTGGACGAAATTGTCCAGATCGAGCGCGGGGAAGTCGATACGACGGCACTCGCCGAGGCTATTAGCTCGGTCAGGAAGTTGCCGGGGGTCGAGCTGGAACGTAACCGTCAGGTCGAAAATGCGATGAAGTTTTTTCAAGGAAAAGGCCGGAAGGTCTTCGGGCGCTGGTTGAAGCGTGCTGAGTACAACATCCCGTTCATGACGAAGATCCTGCGTGAGGAGGGGATTCCCGATGAGCTTGTCTATATCGCGATGATTGAGTCGGGCTTCAATTATACCGCCTATTCCTCCGCTAACGCGGCAGGCCCTTGGCAGTTCATTCAATCGACCGGCAGGATTTTCGGTCTGAAAATCAACTGGTGGTACGACGAGCGACGCGATCCCGAAAAAGCAACCCGCGCCGCATGTCAATATTTTAGAAAGCTTTACCTCCAGTTTGGTGACTGGGATCTCGCCATGGCCTCCTACAACTGCGGTGAAGGAAACGTCGCCCGACAGATTAGGAAAACCGGGCAGAGAGATTTCTGGAAAATGAGCAAGCTACCTCACGAGACCAGAAATTACGTTCCAACCTACATCGCCGCCGCGATCATGGCTCAAAACCCGACTGAGTACGGCTTCGAGCCTATCAACTACCGCCTGTCGGATCCGGTCGATTCGGTATGGGTGACCGAGTCTGTCGATCTGAAGCTTGCCGCCAGTCTGGTCGGAAGCGATTACCAGACATTGAAGGCGCTCAACCCGTGGTGCCTCCGTTGGTCAACCCCGCCCGATGAAGACCTCTGGCTGATCCTCCCGGACGGGACTGCCGATAGTTTCAAGGTCGCTTATGCCGCAATCCCCGAAGATCAGAGGCGCATCGCCCAGTCGATTCACACGGTGCGCAAGGGCGAGACCCTCGCCGCGATTGCCAAGAAATACGGCACAACAGTCAGTGAGATCCTTGCGGTCAAAGAGAACCGGATCCGAAAAAACAACACTCTTTTGATCGGTCAGGAGATCATCCTTCCGGTCGCGCCTTCGCACTACAAAGAAACCGCCTCCGAGTACAAAGTGGCGGCCGAGTCGGGATCGCTTGGGAAGCAAGTTACCTACAAGGTGAAGAGGGGTGACAACCTCTCGGCGATTGCGTCAAAGTTTGGAACGACCGTCAGTGCCATCAAAGCCAACAACCGGCTTTACAAATCCAATAAGATCTTTGCCGGGCAGAAGCTCATCATCCAGGCTGGCAAGTCTTCGACTGCTACCGCATCCGACGAGGCTCCCCCCCAAGCGCAGGAGTCCCCGACCTACCATGTCGTCAAGAAAGGTGAAGTCCTCTCCGAAATTGCGACCAAGTATCATGTTTACACCAAAGACCTGATGCGCATCAACGATATCGACGATCCTCGCAAGTTATTTGTCGGTATGAAGTTGAAATTGCGCGGTAGTGGCGGCGACGAGGTGCAAATGGCGTCGGCGTCTGTCAGGGATACTCATGTTGTGAAGCGTGGCGATACGATCGGGAAAATTGCCAGAAAGTACGGAAAGCGCGAATCCGAACTTTTACGTGCAAACGGTCTGAGTAAAAATTCGGTCATTAGACCTGGTGAAAAGTTGCGTATTCCCGACTGATGCGAATAAAAGAGGATCAGCTTCAATTTCTAATTGGTAGTGGTATAGGGGCTATCTTTGGCGAGCAGGGGATGCGGTCGTTCGTCGAAGCTTGTGACTTGAAGAAGCGGAGCACAGGGGGGAGGTTTTTTCAGGAAGGTGATCCCGCCTCCGGCATTTTTCTGATCCTCAAAGGGCGAGTAAAACTGTTGCGGCTTACTCGTGATGGTCGCGAGACGATCCTGCATATTGCTGAAGCGCCGACACTAATAGCTGAGGCGGCAATCTTTATGGGCAAGTATCCGGCGACGGCCGAAGCGGCGGAAGATTCGGAGTTGCTTTTCCTCTCGAAGGCAGCCGCATTTGAATTGATCGAACGCAATGGCAAATTTGCCCGCTGGTTTATTGGTAATATGTCGCTCTGGCTTAGGCGACTGGTTGGTAGGATCGAAGAGCTTACAACAAGCGACGCCGCCGCACGCCTCTCGCGCTACCTGATCGATCTGCACGAGAAATCCAAGCCGGGCATTTCGCTATCTTCTCCCAAAGTCACGCTACCAGTGAAGAAAGGCGAATTGGCGAGGTTGCTGAATATGCAATTGCCATCGCTTTCAAGAATTTTTCGGAAGATGCAGGATGAGGACTTGATCGAAGTTGTTGGCAAGACAATAATACTAAAGAACATCGCCTCTCTTAGAAGAATGACTTTGCCGCCGTTAGAGTAAGATTTATGCGATTCAAATAAATAGACTTGATTAGATCTCCCGACCCTATAAGGTTGGGATTTCTATTTTATGTCACTATCTCCCAATTTACCCAATGTTAAATCAATTACTCCCTGCAATATCTATCTTATGGTAGGTAATCGAATGAGGATCAATTCGGTGACCTATCAAATATTAGAGACAAAAATGAACAATTCCGTTAACCATAAAAAAAGTACACCATTTAAATGGATCAGGAAGACCTTTTCACTTCGCGTCAGGACATCGAGTTGGACGTCGGGTTGGCGTCTTGCCGTACAAACGGGCTTCCTGCTTTCGTCGCTCTTCATGGGTTGGCAATTCTGGCGCTTTTATTCGGCGGCAGTAACGACCACTACTGGCGACCTCTCTTACCGCCCTCCCGGAGTCGAGGGATACCTGCCGATCAGCGGACTGATGGGAGCAATTGATTGGTTTTACCAAGGTTCGCTCAATATCGTTCATCCAGCAGCTACGATACTTTTCCTGACGTTTCTCGGCATGTCAATTCTCTTGCGGAAAGCATTCTGCGGCTGGATATGTCCGGTTGGTTTCATCTCGGAAAATCTTGCCAGAGTCGGCCAGTTAATATTCGGGCGAAACTTCAGACCTTCCGGGATTATCGATAATCCACTCCGGTCAATCAAGTACCTGCTGCTCGGCTTCTTCGTCTGGGCAATCTTTTCGATGACGCCGACAGCCCTCCATTCCTTCATCGAAAGCCCTTATAACAAAATCGCTGACATCAAAATGATGCTCTTCTTCGTCAACATCGGCAAGGTCGGTGGGATCATTTTGGCAGCATTAGCGGGACTGTCAATCTTTATTCAAGGCTTTTGGTGCCGTTATCTCTGTCCTTATGGGGCATTGCTGGGGCTCTTCAGTTGGATTTCTCCTTTCAAAGTCCGGCGCGATCCGATCTCCTGCATCGACTGTGGATTATGCGACAAGGTCTGCCCGGCGCGCTTACCCGTTATGACCAAGCTTGAGATCATCAGCCCGGAGTGCATCGGTTGTGCCGATTGCGTCACCAGTTGTCCGGTCAAGGGAGCACTGCTGATCGGTATCCCTGAGCGATCTTTCAATGCGAAAAGGCTTGCAGTGTTGATAGTCTTGTTTTTCGTGATTGGCTATTCAGCGGCACGGGTTGGTGGGGTATGGAGTAGCGGCTTGACCGACGACGATTATCGGTATCATATCCAAAACAGGGACGGGGAAGAATATGGCCATCCCGGTCGATAGTGCTTCATAGATTGAGAGTAAGTCAGACTCCCTCAAGAATCAATTAATAGATAGTTGATAACATAATAATAAAGGAATTTCTAATGGTTCACTCTAAGATCGAAACTAACCAGACACTCGGCAACCTCGTTTCACATCAGATTGGGCGGGCGCGAGTCTTCGAATGGTACGGCCTTGATTACTGTTGCGGTGGTGGGAAAAGCCTTGCTGAATCTTGCTCAGAGAAAGGGATCGATTCGGTGAAAGTTATTTCTGAATTGATCAAATCGGACGAGGCAGAGAACAAAACAGTCGAAGTTGACTGGCAGGCTCTTCCGGTCAACAAGCTGATCGATGAAATCATTTCAACGCACCACAATTACCTGAAATTGGAGCTCCCTCGTCTCACATATCTTACCGAAAAAATTGCTTCTGCACACGGAGACAATCACCCGGCACTTCACGAGGTCAAAACTGTTTTCGCCAGATTGCGAGCGGAACTGGAAACGCATCTGAAGGAAGAGGAAGAGTCTGTCTTCCCCACCTTACGGCTTCTCAATTCGGGCGGGGATTTTACGATGCTGACCGATACTGCCCGGGGTAACATCCAAAAGATGGAGGAGGAGCATATCGTCGTTGGTGCAATGCTGGCAAGGCTCTCAAGCCTGACTGACGGCTACCACATGCCTGCTGATGGCTGCGAGACCTATCGCGTGGCGTTGCATGGCTTGATGACGCTCGAGCAGGATACGCACCTGCACGTACACAAGGAGAACAATCTTCTTTTTCCCAAGGCGATGAAAGAGGCAGTTTAATCGTCCTAACAAAACATGTCAAATCTTACAAATCAGACCGATAACAATTCAGGAAGGAATTACATGGACCCGATCAAAAAACTTGTGGAAGAACATCGCACCATTCTTGCGGTATTGAACTCGTTTACCAGTTTCGCTGAAGTAATCAGGAAAAACGAGTCTTGCGACAACAAAAAACTTGGCAACTACGTCAGGTTCATTCAGCAATACGCAGACAAATACCATCATGCCAAAGAGGAAGATATCCTGTTTGAAGCGATGGTGGAACACGGTTTTTCGAAGCAGATAGGACCGGTTGCGATGATGCTTCACGAACATGTCGAAGGCCGTAAATACGTCAAATTCCTGCATGAAGCATCGTTGGAGCAGCGTGAATTGACTGCTCCGGAACGACAGGCGGTGGTAAATGCGATTTGTGGGTATGCCGAATTACTCAGGAATCACATCTACAAAGAGGATAATATTCTCTACCCTATGGCAAGCCAGCAATTGCCGCAAGTTGCCTATATTTCGATGAGCGACAAGTTTAACTTGGAAGAGATCAGGCGACTGGAGTTGGGTGAGGTTGTTGAGATGGAGACATTGGCTAACGAATTGATAAGTGTAAATTAGTCATTTCAGAAGACGCAGCACAATCTCATCCAACATCAGCCACTTCCGTTCATCGACTCGGAGGCGTGAATCGTCCCAAACGAGGAAGCCTGAGGCAAGCAATTCCTCCACAACCTCTGGCTTGCAGAGCCGTTCAACTTCACCAGCCTCGAGACCGCGAGATTGCCTAAGTTCAAGGTAAAGCTCTTCCTGCCTGACATCAGCCTGAGTGAGCGACTCCTCGCCTTCGCGGGGGTCATTGCCGGAGTGAACGGCGCTGATGTGCTGGCGGGTATCGCGTCGGTTCCAGAAGCGCGTCGTCCCGTCGAACGAGTGAGCACCACACCCTACGCCGAGATAAGGCGTTCTCTGCCAGTATGCGCTGTTGTGGCGCGAGGTAAGCCCCGGCTTGCCGTAGTTTGTCAGCTCGTAGTGGTCGAGGCCTGCTTGCCGTGTTAAATCGATCAATACGTCGTATTGGTCAGCCATAAGGTCTGGGTCGGGGTAAGGGAGACGCTTCTCCTTCACCGAACGGGCAAAGGGAGTTCCTTCTTCGATGGAGAGGGTGTAGGTCGAAAGGTGCTCGATACCAAGCCCCAATGCGAACTCTACGGAGCGACGAAACGACTCAACTGTCTGCCCCGGCACGCCGTAGATCAGGTCGAGGCTAAGGTTGTCGAAACCCGCCTCGCGAGCGATAGCGACCGCCTCGCCGACTCCTCCCGCCGAATGCGCTCTGCCTAATAGCTTCAGTTCCTCCGGGTCGAACGACTGCACCCCCATCGAGAGGCGGTTGACGCCTGCTTCGCGGAAGCCTCTGAACGCCTTGATGTCCCGCGTTTCCGGGTTCGCTTCGAGGGTAATCTCAATGTCCCATCTCCCCACCGCTTGCGGGGGGGACAAAGGGGGGGTGTCCTTATCCTCGATTTTCCACAATCTCCCCACCAAATCAATCACTTCCCCGACATATTCCGGCGGCATCAGCGATGGCGTGCCTCCGCCAAAGTAGATCGTCCTGACAGTCCCGCCCCGCCAAGGTGGTTCTTCAGCTCGCCTCTTCAGTTCAAGCAACAAGACCTCGCGGTATCGGATCGCGAGGTCTTCCTTTTCGACTGCTGTCGCAAACCCGCAGTACGGGCAGCGCTTGATGCAGAACGGGTAGTGAATGTATAGCGAGAATGAGGTCAAAGGTGCGATGTCATTTAATTCTCCGTCGCGCTCGTGAAATGAAACTTATTCACCTTCATCGCCGGAGTCACCGTCCCCCCGCCGCCCCAGAACGTCTCGGTCTTGTAGAGGCTACTGGTCAGCATCTCGACGTTAGCCAGCATCGTCAGGATCGACTCGGTGAAGCGCATGTTCTTCACCCCCCGCACAACCCGCCCCTTTTCGATCAGGAACAGCCCGTCGCGCGTCATCCCCGTGATCGTCATCTTCATCGGGTCGAGGATGTTTGTGTAGTGCAGTCTCGTCACCAGTAGCCCTTTTTCCGTCGATGCGATCATCTCCTCCAACGTCTTGTCACCGCCAGAGATAATCAGATTGACCGGCACAGGCCCCCCGGCGTCTGGCTGAGGCATCGCGTGTCCCGTCGAAGCCACGCCCGCCTTGGCTCCCGTCGCCCGGTCATGAACTCCTCCGACGAAGACTCCCTTTTCGATCAAGCTCACCCTCTTGCGTGGCATACCTTCATAGTCGAACGGCTGGCCCGGCGTCATCGGGTGGAAAGCGTCATCGACGATGGTGATGTTCTCCCCGACAACCTTTTGCCCCGTCTTTCCTGAAAACGGACTGCGTCCCTCGACCAGCGGTTTGCCACTGAAGCCTACCCAAGCCAGGTACATCAGCGCGTCGGCGACAGCGGCAGGTTCGAGGATCACCGTCCACTCGCCCGGCTTGACCACTTGCGGGTTGCGCGACGCGACGGCTTTTCGCGCCGCAGTTTCGGCAATGCCGTCGATGTCGATTGCCAGAGCGTCCTTGTCAGCCGCTTGAGCCCAGCCCGACGAGTCTTTGTCTATTGCGGTGACGGAAAACGATGAGTCGCTCTTCTGCTGGTATGCCCAGACTCCGTTGGAGTTGGCAATCGCCAGCGCACTGGCCCCGCTTGAGAAGATTCCCGCTCCGATGCAGTCGTCCCTTTTGAAGCGATTGACAGCCCGTACCACGCCGTCCGCTCGTTCTTCCGGCGAAAACGCAACCGTTGCCGGGTTGTAGCTCTCTTTTTGCTGATACGTCTGCGCCGAAATGAGCGGTAGCAGTTCCTTATCAGGAGCCGCAAATTCGAGCGTCTCTTTAGCGGCGGCGATGCAGGATGCGATTCCTTTTTCGGTCAGGTTGCCGGTGTGAGCCTTGCCCATCCTGCCAGCTTTCATTAACCGCACCGAGACTCCCGCGCTGCCTTGAGCCACGTTTTGAGTGATGACGTTATTGCCGAAGCGGGTCAGGGCGCTTTCGCCAATCGAGAAGATCAGCTCCGCTTCATACCCTTTAGTCAACCCGAGTGCCGCATCCGACAACTGCTTCAATCTGCTTTCATCGACCATGTTCAATTCCTTGAAAAGTCAGTACGACAGACTTCAGTCTGTCACCTTATTTCTGTCGGTACGACAGGTTTCCAAACCTGTCTACTTACGCGTAGGTCGGGCATCCTGCCCGACACCTTATTCGGTACGGGCGAAGCTTGTCTTCGCCCTCTTCCGTAGGGGCCGTTTACGAGCCCCGATTACTTCCCTTAATAATACGCATTGTTAGCCCATAAGGCAAGCCCCCCGCCACTCTTCGAGGGCCGGGACATCTCCCCACCGCTTGCGGGGGGGACTAAGGGGGGGTGTCCTTTTTCCGGAGTGCTGAAGCTTGCTTCCGCGTAGGGGCGCATTCCAATGCGCCCCTACAACGCCCATCCCCCACGCTTTATTCCCAACGAATCGCCCCCACTCCTTGCCTTACCGCTCGAACTGCCATATATTGTGTTAAGAAATCTGTCAATCAAAGGCAATCTCACCACAATTTAAAAAGCAAAGGGCAAAATGCGAAAAGCTCTGATAATCTTGGCTGGTCTGGGATTGTTTATGGGATGCGGGGAATCCGAGGCGGACAAAGTAAGTAGAGAGTCGTTATCTTCCGTGGTTAGGAAGTTTAATGTTACATGGGACTCTGTTCATGGTGAACAGAGCAAAGAAGAAGAGCTTAGTCGATTATCATATAAAGAATTCTATCTGAAACAAAGAGAGCGCGTTCTGTTGTTACGAAGTGAGCTTGCAGGAGCAACTCTGACCCCTAAATTCGCTAACTATCGCCTTCTTATAGACTCTCTTTTCACTGATTGCGTGTCATGGATTGACAACAGAGAATCTGTATTAAGAAGTTGCTTTAATGGCTCAGGATCTGCGCAATCATTTTACTCTACATATGCCGCGTACGAAGATGAATCCACAAGACAGAAGGCAGGTAATGAATTGACCCTTTCTCAGGCTGAATTGACGAGAGTGTTAGAGCGATTCGAAGAGATTGATGAATTGATAGGTACGAGAATTGGTGCAGTAAATAGGTCTTTAATCTCAAATACTTTCGTTGACTCATTGGTGACCGCTACTCGGGATTCAACTGACTCAATAGTTAGGATTGCAAAAGAGATTATTGCGACCCCAGGATATAAACCGCCACCGCCGCCGCCACCCTTAAAGATGGAGTCAACCAACTATACCGGTGCCACGACAACATTCCTTAAGTCATTCAACACGAAGAAGGACACAACCACATTACAATTTTGGTTCTATAATAACGGTAGCAGAGGAATCTCGAAGGCTCGAATTAAGTGCCGTATAACACAATCCGAGGCAAACTCAACAATCATCGAATCGACTGAAGAATTTTCTTTGAATTGCGTGATGGCGAGTGATAGTTGGGAGAACATTTACTTTGATATTCCAGGAATAATAAAATTTAAGGAAATCCCTGAGACAGAAGTAGAAAAGGTGTGGTTTTCGAAATGAAATTCTGGTCCCGAAACTGTAACGTTGAATCAACGCAGGTTACGCTCTGTAGATTGCCGTCAATCTTGGCTGTACGGTTTGGTTTGCAGTACTTTACCATCAGGTTTCAATGCCGACCCTTCGGCAGTAACTTGTCGGCGACAACTTCCCGCCATGTTACAGACTTCGTCTTTGAAACATGACGTGAACTTTAATTCTTAATTTTTAATTCTTAATTAATCCCATGTCTTCTCCTCCGCAAGAGCGGGTCTTTCACGGCGTACCAACCGCCCCCGGCGTCGCCATCGGTGAGGTTTTCCTCTACCGCCACGACGTTCCGCAGTTCCGCGAGTTCCGCATCCCGCCGGAGGGTCGCGAGCGCGAACTCGCGCGCTTCCGTCAGGCGCTTCAGGAGACAAAGCGACAGCTCACCGATCTCCGCGATAGGCTCGCCGTACAGGCTGGCGAGACCGCCGCGCGCATCTTCGACGCCCAGTTGCTGATCCTCGAAGACGTCGAAATGCTGGGCCGGATCGAAAGCGGCATCAACAAGAGCGGCGTCAACGCAGAGGTGCTCGTCTCTCGCGTCACTGAGGAATATCGCGACAAGCTCGCCAAGCTGGAGGGGAGTTTCTTCCATCAGCGTGCTCAAGACGTCGTCGATATCGGCTTGCGAATCGTCAAGAATTTGCTGGGACTTAGCGATGCCTCCATAGGCCCCATCGACCGTCCACATATCCTCGTCGCCGACGACTTGTTGCCTTCCGACGTGATCCACTTGATGCGCGAAAACGTCGTAGCCGTGGCGACCGACCTCGGTGGAGCTGCGTCACACACCGCAATTCTGACGAAATCACTCGAAGTCCCGGCTGTCGTTGGCTTGAAAGAGGTCAGCCGTCTCGTCAAAACCGGCGACCAGATCATTGTCAACGGCAATTCCGGCAAGGTCATCATCCACCCCTCGCCTGAAACGATCCCCGAATACGAAGCCAAGCGCGAAAAGTACCAGCTTTACGTCACCAGCCTTGAGGACATCGAAAAACTCCCCGCAGAGACGCTGGACGGTGTGCGGATCACGCTGAACGCCAACATCGAGCTTCCCAACGAAGCGAAATCTGCCATTGCCAAAGGTAGCGACGGAATCGGCTTGTTCCGCTCGGAGTACCTGCTACTGGCGCGACGGAGACTTCCTAACGAGCAGGAACAGTACGAGGATTACCGCCGCGTCATCGAGCTTTCCGCTCCGCGTCCGGTTACAATCCGCACCTTCGACGTCGGCGGCGACAAGATGTTCCCCGAGCTTCCAACCCCCGCCGAATCCAATCCCGTACTTGGTTGGCGCGCGATCAGGGTTTGCCTCGATCACCCACAGCTCTTCCGGACGCAGTTACGGGCGATCTTGCGAGCCGCCGTGCACGGCTCGGCGAAGATCATGTTCCCGTTGATTTCCGGGCTTGACGAACTGCACGAATTGTTGGAACATTTCAATGCCGTTAAGGACGACCTGCGCGGCGAGCGAATCCGCTTCGATGACAAGATTAAAATCGGCATTATGGTCGAGCTCCCTTCGGCAGTCTTACAAGCAGGGAGGATGGCAAAAGAGGTCGATTTCTTTAGCATCGGGACGAACGACCTGACGCAGTTCACCCTCGCCGTCGATAGGGGTAACGAGCGCGTCAGGGATCGCTACAAGCCGCTACACCCTTCTGTCGTCCAGCTTATCGCCAAGACCGTTCTGGCGGGGCACAAGGCAGGCATTAAGGTTGCCCTCTGCGGCGAGTTAGCCGCCAGTCCTGTCGCGACGATGCTGTTGGTTGGGCTTGGCTTGGATGAGCTTTCCGTCAGTCCGGTCGCTCTACCTGAGATCAAGAAGCTGATCCGCTCGATGACTTTTGCCGACGCCAAGGCTTTTGCCAACAAAGCACAAAAAATCCAAAGTGCTCGCGAAATGGAGGCGTTCTGTTCCAAGAGCATGAAAAAACGTTTCGCCAACCTCCCGATATGGTTCTGATGCAACGCCCCTTTCAATTCTACTGCCACCTCGCCGTAGGTGGCAGCAAAAATCTTGGAGAGCGGACATTCAGTCCGCTCTTGTCATCCCGATCTCCCCACCGCTTGCGGGGGGGGCAGGGGGGGGTGTACCACTTAATTCTATTATTTTTAACCTTTTCATTATTTTCCCTCCTTCCCTCCCTTTCCCTCGCCCGCCTCATCCTCGTCCCCGGCGACTACGACCAAATTCACGTCGCCGTCGAGTTTGCCCGCCGCGGTGACACAGTTCTCGTCGCGCCGGGAACCTACAACGAGTCCGTCAGGCTACGATCGGTCGATTTTGTGTTAGGTAGTCATCTGGTGACTAGCGGCGACCCTGCGTACATCGATGAAACGATCATCGACGGGACGGACACAGGCAGCCCCGTAATTCGTGCCGATGGCGGTGGGGTCGGCTCGCCTTTGATGCGCGGCTTCACGGTAACAGGGGGGATGACCGACTACGGCGGCGGCATCATGTGTTGGGATTCGACGCGGCCTGTCTTCGAGGATTTGCGGGTTGTAGATAATGAAGTATCCCAGATGGGGGGCGGAGCTTATTGTTATTTCGACTCTTCGCCAACTTTCCGTCGCGTCAATTTTGACAACAACCGTGCTCGTGTTGGCGGAGCAGTCACAGAATACGAGGCACAAAATACTTACGAATACTGCACTTTCACCAATAACTCAGCACAAAATGCTGGCGGGATATACTCATACTTCTCAAAACCGATATTGGAAAATTGTCAATTTGCGTGGAACACCAACGTGAATCTCCTCTACATATACTCCCACCCATCCCTCCTTCGCGTAACTATTGATAATGGTGATCTTGCATCGGACGCTGTGTATGTCAGAGGGGGCAATGGGGGAGAAGTAACGACCTTTGATAGAGTAACTTTCATCTCAAGCAACGCCGAAAATGCGACATTATTGCGTGTAATAAATGCGAGCGGCGGGCTTGCGTTACCGCGTTTCAATTTGATAAATTCCATTGTCAGAGGCGAGGCTAACCGCTTGATTTCACTGGGTGATGGGGCAATTGAAGTTACTGCTCATTTCGATTATTGCAACATCGAAGGTGAGCGCAATACCATACAATTAAACGGCAGAATTAACCTTTTATGGGGTGAAAACAATTTCAATTCGGATCCTAATTTTGTCGATGTAGATAACGGAAATTACGGACTTTCCGAAAATAGCCCATGCATAAATGCTGGCGATGAAAACTCTTCGCCCGACCCCGACAATTCCCGCGCAGACCTTGGTGGTATGCCTTTCGGCGGTTTTCCCGCATCAATCTACGGGAATGTGAAAGATCTCCGTTTCGGCCAGCCAGTCGCTGGAGCAGAAGTAATCCTAACGCGTAATGGCGATCAATTACTTAGGACTGAAACCAATCAGGATGGTAACTGGACCGGAGTCGCACTCCAAAAAACATTACTCTGGGCCTCCGCCGACCTCCTGATACGTGCTTCAGAGTCCCGTAACGCCCATGGGACGGTGCATTTGGTTGCGGGTGGTATCACCAGTCACGCGACTATCCTTGAGATATACCCCTTTGAATTGACGCGATATAGATTCTTTGCTGACCTCGTCTCAAGCGAGAACGCCTCTTTTGACTTCTCATTACAAAGCCACAGCGCCCTCCCCATTATCTGGTCGATGTCGGTCGAGGCAGCAGATAGCGGGCGAGCTTGGGAAGCGCCTTCGTATGTGGAGATTGAGCCTGAAGAAGGAGTTGTCGATTCGAGCGATGTACAGGAATTTCGGTTGAACATCGCTACCGTGGATGAGGCAGGAGGTACACTTCTCAGAGGGGGTCAGTATTTCGGGCAGTTAAGGTTGGCGGTGGAGGACTATTACGACGATGTTATTCTTCCGATAGAACTTACAGTGCGAGGCATGGGAGTGGGCGACGAAAAGGAGACGTTGCTACCTGCTGAATTGTTAACATGCTACCCACAACCGTTCAATTCGACCGTAACCATTGAGTATCAGTATGTTGGCAATGGCCCGGTTTCGTTTATGATCTTTGATCCGACAGGGAAGGTTGTCTGGCAAAAACGCCACGAGTCACTATCAGTTGGAGTCCATCGAGAGGTCGTCGGTTTCGAAGGCATTCCTGCCGGGGTCTATTTGATGAGGATGGAAGCTGCTGGTTCGGTGAGGCTTAGGAAGGTGGTATGTATAAAGTAAGCGCAACCAAGCATGCGCGCTCCGTTTGTTAGTATCTAATCAACGAAGCGTATTGTCCCCGGCAGCGAGTCGTCTGGCGCGAATCTCATCGTTGTTTGGGTCGATGTGAATCGTCAAATTGATCGGCCAATCGAGCGAGGTCGCCAGCAAATTTTCGATCCGCCTGACGATCTGGTGCGACGACTCGACTGTCAGGTGCGGGTCAAGCAAGATATGAACGTCCATCAATAGCTCCCGACCGATCCGCCGCGTGCGCAACTTATGCCAGCCTTTTACTTCGGGTACGCTCTCCAAAAGACGGTCAATTTGAGCATGAGTATTTCCCCCTGCCGAACCCTCGGTTAACTCGATCAATGTCTCGAATGCGAGCCGTGTACCGACTGCAATTACCACCAACCCAACGCCCAGACCGGCGATTGCATCGGCATGCACCCACCCGTATATTGACCCAATTCCACCGCACAAAACCACAACCGAAACTGCCACGTCGGCACGATGATCCCAAGCTTTGGCGTGAAGTGCTGCAGATCGACATCTATCTGCGACCAGAGTCGTTTTGCGGAAGAGAATTTCTTTGGTGACGATGGTAATTGCGGAAATAAGAACGACGGCAAGTCCGCTTGATGGGATTTCCGGGTGGGCAATCAACGAAGTTATCGCAGTGTAGATAATGCCCAGACCGACACCGAATATGCCAAGTTCGACAATCAGTGCGACTATCGTTTCGATTTTGCCGTGACCGTAGGGGTGGGAGCTGTCAGCCGGTTTCGCGCCGAGGGCAGTGCCGACAAGGACGGCGAAATCGGTGATCATGTCGGCAAGGGAGTTGAAGCCGTCGGCGATCAGAGCGAGCGACCCGACGAAGTAGCCGACGACCAGCTTGGCAATGGCGAGGAGAGAGTTGGCGATCATCCCGAGGCGGGTGACCGCGTAGATTTCAGAAGCTTCGCGCTCCAGGTTTCCGGGCATAGCCACATCGAAAAATGTACTTGTTCAATTGTGCGAAAGGGGGGAGTCGAACCCCCATCCACCTTTCGGCGGACCGGATCCTAAGTCCGGCGCGTCTGCCAGTTCCGCCACTCTCGCAAGGGTAAAGAATTCCGCCGTCAGACGCCATCGTCTGACGGAACAACTGTGTTTGGTGCTGGCAGATGTCTCGTCTGCCAGTGCTAGAAAAAGGATTAAGAATTCCGCTGGCAGACGAGGGCGTCTGCCAGCGGAAGATTATTCCCTAAGACCGCTCATACCTGTTAATATACGACTCCAACTCTTCCACATTTTGCCGGCTCCCAATAAATAGCGGCACTCGCTGATGAAGTCCCTGCGGCACAATATCCAAAATATGCCTGTGTCCATCCGAAGCTTTGCCACCCGCCTGTTCTACCAGCATCGCCAACGGGTTGGCTTCGTAGAGTAGCCGCAATTTCGGCTTCGGCTTGCCAGGATTGGCTTTGGAGTCAGAAGGGTATAGGTAAATTCCCCCATACAGTAAATTCCGATGAAAGTCAGCCACCAATGACCCAACGTAGCGGCACGAAAACGGCTTGCCGTGCTCTTTATCGTCGAGGTTCAGGTCGTCGAGATAACGTCGCACTCCCTCTGACCAGAAAAGCCTGTTGCCAAGGTTGGCACTGTAATAGGTACCGTAATCAGGCGTTTTAATGTTGGGATGGGTCAGAAGAAACTCGCCGATGGTCGGGTCGAGTGTAAAACCATGTACACCAGCGCCTGTTGTATAGACAAACATCGTCGCCGAACCGTAAAGGATATACCCGGCGGCAACCTGACGACGGCCCGGTTGCATGCAGTCGGTGACGTTCGGCTCCTCTTTGCTGGAGGAGATGCGCGGAAGTATCGAAAAGATCGTCCCTGTCGGGATGTTGGCGTCGAGGTTCGATGACCCATCGAGCGGATCGAAGTTGACGACGTACTGGCCCCGGCGATGGTCGTTGGGGGTGATGATCTCGTGGTCTTCTTCTTCCGATCCCATCGCCGCAAGGTAGCCCGACTCGACCATCAGTTTGGCGAGTACATTGTGTGCGAGGATGTCGAGCTTTTGTTGTACTTCGCCCTGCACATTGACGGCACCAGAGGTACCAAGGTGCTCTGCAAGGTTTGCCTGACGTACTTCTCGAGCCACAACTTTCGCCGCCGTCGCGATATACTGAAGCAACCCGGTGAAGCTCCCCGTCGCGTGAGGGAAGGCTCGCTGGGTTTCGAGGATATGTCTGTTGAGAGTGAAAAGTTCGAACATTTAGTTATTCAACGCGTGATGTTAATTGTTTGTAATAGTTCGATCAGGCAGGTCAGATCTGGCAACAATGCGTCCGCTTCTGACAACTCGGAGGCTTCGAGTGTCGTGGTGACTCCCACAACGTACAGTCCCGCCGCCTTGGCAGATGTTATCCCCAGCGGAGCATTTTCTACTGCTGCTCCGTTTTCAGGCGAAATTCCCAGCCTGTCACATCCGGTAAGATAAGGTTCTGGATCGGGCTTTCCATGTTTATACTCTTCCGCCGTAATCAAAACATCAAAAAGTGCTGTCTCTGCGGGTTCAAGAATTCCGGTCACATTCTCGAGTGCCGAACCTGACACCAGCCCGATTTTGAAGCCAAGTGCTTTCAAATCCTTTACCGCCCGGAGCGAATCGCGGCGCATGCCTTTTGGCGAGGCTGATCGGTAAAGTGCCCGCTTTTTGTTCAGCAGGTCAGTCAATTCTGGTTCCGGTATCACAATGCCAAACTCTTGCAAGATCCCCTCGGCGATCATCTCTGACTTACGACCCTCTTCGCGATGGAGTCTTTCCGGAGGCAACTCTATCCCAAAAGGACGAAACATCTCTGCCCACGCCCAGGCATGGATTGACGGAGAATCGATCAGGACACCATCGAGATCGAAGAGGACTGCTGAAATCTTGGCGATACTTGCCTTTCAAGTTCAGTGAAATTGTAGAAGTGCTAACCGTCCTTCAGTTTTCCGTTCCCGCGAGGGTAACTCTACTTTCCATTCTCGCGTATGCGGGACCGGAACGGGACAAGCTTGCGCAGTCAATCCAGTTTGAAAAAATTAGAATCTGGATCCCCGCTTTCGCGGGGATGGAATACTGATAATCGTCAGGCTTTCTTGAAGAACTCAATCAAAACTTTGGCGACCTCAGCCCCAACGCGTTCCTGAGCCTCTTCGGTATTTGCACCGATATGGGGTGTGACCGAGACTTTCGGGTGGCTCATGAATGCGATATGGTCGGATGGTTCCTGCTCGAAAACATCGACGCCTGCCCCGGCAAGCTTGCCGCTGTTGAGGGCGATCAAGACTGCCTTCTCATCCATCACCCCGCCACGGGCGCAATTGATGATGAAAGCACCGTCCTTCATTTTGGCGATTTCAGGCTCGCCTATCACATATCCTGCCGGGTCCTTCGGCATATGGAGGGAGATGAAGTGCGAATTGGCGAGCAAGTCTTCCTTGCTCATGAGTGTCACCGGAATATCGACCGAAACGACGTACGGGTCGAATGCGATAACCTTCATCCCAAGGGCGACGGCTCTTTTGGCGAGCTCGCGGCCAATCCGTCCGAGGCCGAGGATACCGAGCGTCTTGCCACCGACTTCGATCCCTTTGGCGTACTTCTTCTTCTCCCAAAGTCCGGCGCGCATGGTGATATTGGCGTCGGGAATAAAGCGTGCCAGAGCGAAGATGTGCGCGAGCGCCAGTTCGGCGACGGAGGCGGATGAGGCGGTCGGGGTGTTGAACACCTTAACGCCCTTACCTTCGGCATATTTCACATCGATGTTATCGACGCCGACGCCGCCGCGAACGACGACCTTCAGGTTCTTTCCGGCATCGATGATAGCGGCGTTGACCTTGGTGGCGCTGCGAACGACGATTGCGTCGTATTCGGCGATATGAGCAGGTAGTTCATCCTGCGGGATTTTTAAGTCGAAGACTTCGAAATTGGCTTTGCGAAGGGCGTCGATCCCCTCGTGGGAAAGACCATCGTTGATCAATATTTTCATTGCTGTCCTGTAATTTTTCGCTCGCTCTAATTCCTTGAGCGCGGGATTTTAACCCGCGCTTCGTCTCCCCACCACTTGCGGGGAGGATCAAGGGGGGGTGTTACCGCTCAATTCTTCCACTTGAACTCACCCATAAACTTCGTCAGAGCTTCTATCGCGGCGAGTGGCACTGCATTGTACGCTGAAACTCTGATCCCGCCAACCGACCGATGTCCCTTCAGTCCGACGAACCCCGCCCCTTTGGCTTCCTTGATGAACTTATCTTCCAACTCCTCGGATGCCATTGTGAAGCAGATGTTCATAATGGATCGTGAGCCAACCTCAACTGTGCCTTTGTAAAACCCACCTGAGTTGTCGATTGCGGAATAGAGCGTGTCGGCTTTGGTGCGGTTGATCTTTTCGATACCGGGAAGCCCGCCCTGACCCTCTATCCACTGCAAGACAAGACTCATCGTGTAAATGCCGAATGTCGGCGGAGTGTTGTAGAGACTGTTCTCGTCGATGTGTGTCTGGTAAGACAGCATTGTCGGGATGCCAGTCGTCTTGGCAGTCTTCAGGAAATCGTCACGAATGATGACGAGCGTGACGCCGGAAGGCCCAAGGTTCTTCTGAGCGCCAGCATAGATCATCGAGAACGGCTTGGCGTCGAAGTCGTGCGAGAGGATATCGCTCGACATGTCGCAGATCAGTGGGGCGTTGCTTGCTTTCAAGTAGTCGAAGAACTCGATACCGCCGATGGTCTCGTTGGAAGTGACATGGACGTAAGCTGCACCGGGAGTCAGACTTACTTCGTCCTGACGGGGTACACGCGAGTAGTTGATCGACTTCCCGTCGTAAGCGACGTTTACTTTGCCGAACAGCTTCGCTTCTTTGATCGCCTTGCCCGCCCAAGCTCCGGTATGGATGTAGTCGGCAGTTTTACCTTCGGTCAGGAAGTTCATCGGAACCATTGCGAACTGAAGGCTTGCGCCGCCCTGCAGGAACAGAATGTGGTAGCTGTCGTTGAGATTCAGCAACTTCTTCAGACTGGTAATTGCGCCGTTGTGAATCGTTTCGTAGTCTTTGCCACGGTGCGACATTTCCATTACGTTCATGCCGGCATTGGGGTAGTTGAACCAGTCTTTGTGGATCTTTTCCAATACCTCAAGCGGTAACGCGGCAGGCCCGGCGTTGAAATTCCAAATGCGATTGTAATTCATTGATACTCCGTTGTTATTATGCAGTGCTCGCACCCTTGGAGGATACAAACTGAGTCTGATTTATGCTTCGGGGCCAGACGAGTTGTCCTCATAAAATGCACGCAACTCTTCCTCAGGATCTTCGAACTCTATCAGGTGCTTTTTGCAACCTCGCTTCGAACAGAATTGCACCTTGCCGCCTCGTGGAAACTCAAGCGCCACCATCGGCGACATACAAGCGTCGCACAGGCGGGATGACGTCAGGTCCTTGTGGCAGTACGGGCATTTGAAATTGACGATGGTGTTCGGTGGGATCACCAGATTTGTTTCGACCTGATAGTCGCCGTAAAAAGCCGAAAGCCGGATAGTCCCTTCCGTCGCGCCAGCCTCCGCTGGTAGCTTGCCGACCAGTTCTACCGACGGCACGTCCTTTATGCGGTGGTGCTTGTTCATCAAGCTTTTCTGGCAGAAAGGGCAGCAGACTTCTATATTGATCATATTTCAACCTTCTGAATAACGATCTCTTCGATTAAATATAATCTACAAATCAAATTTACCGATTGCAAACCGCTTCTGCAACGGGTTAAGCTTGCAACTCCAGCATTGCGAATAAATGCTCAAAGCTTCACCTCAATCAATCAGCAACCACTCGACGCCCCAGTACTCTTCCTTATGCATCATCCGGTAGCCCGGGATAAGACTATATTTCGATCCGTTCAGGTTGTGCAGAGCATAATGGAACGTAAACCTGCTGATCTTTGCCGTGAATCGGGCGTCTATCGGGAACCCACCTCCAAGCGATTCTCCCGGCTTTTCAGCAATCGAGTTGAACGAGGCAAAGTACTTCCCTGATACGACGATATCTGTCTCGAAAGCGTTGTTGTAGAAAAACTTGTGCCGCCCGATCTCCCAAACGACCCGCACCGGTGGCTCCGGGTCATAAACCGCAACAAAGCCGTGTCTGTTCATACCTGTCGCCGCAACGCTACCTCGCCACCCACCTTGATTGTACCGATATTCCGCCAGCCACCCCTCGGCAGAACGGTCGATTGTATTTGACCAGACGAGAGCAGTATCACCGTCAAGCACCCACCCCGCTGAATGTGCCTCCTGCCACCCGAAAACCGAAGCAGTGACCGTTCCTCTAAGCAGTGACGTCGTCGCCCCGATTTCCGCCGATCTGATCAGAGTTGCCTCAATCTGATGACCTTTGACCGGGAGGTTCGGATTGAGCACCCGAAGTGGTTCCAGCGGCTCCTCGATTGTCGAAGACCGGTATCTGGCGTAGCGTTGTTCCGGCGAATGCGCATCGACCGATTGGTTCGCTTTCAGAAAAGGAGTCAACTGCCCCGACGCAAACGCAACCCGTAACCCGGCGACAGGGTGGAGGTCGTCCGAGATTAGCCCCTCCAGCCCCGCGCTTCCAGTAAAACTCAAGTCGCCGAACGTACGTCCCGTAGATGCAACAGCAGAGAGTTCTTCCTCGGCATAGTCAGTCCCTTTCCCAAGGATTCCGTCCTTCATCACAACTCGAATTTTCGCCGATAACCTCTCATCACCAAGTCTAATCCCCAGTCCTAACTCACGCCCGTAAGTCTTGTCGGGCTGAGTCGTGTAACGGGTTTCTGATCGGTAGATATTTGCCGTCATCGGCAGGGCTAAAAGGCTTGCGGAATATTGAGCATCGATGTCGTTCCTGTGGGCGTTGCTTCGGGAAACCTGATAGGGTGACTCGACTTTGTGCAGCCCGTCCATTGCCATAACCGCAAGTCTTCGCCCCTCTTTCCAATCGCGAGCATATCTGCCCCACAGTGTCTGCCCACTATATGCTGAATGGGGGGGAAATCGACCTGTCGAAGAGGGAAAGTAGCCGCCAAGAGTAATTCGTGACGTTTCGCTAAGCGGCCTGAGATGGATAAACTCAACTGGCCCAAATCCGTAAAAGCCTAACCGGTGATGAAGGGATGTCAACGACTGCCTCGATACCGCATCAACGGGAGCAACCTGTTGCAACCCCATACCGACTTCACCGTCGATTGAGCCGCTGGTGGTGCTTTCTGCCGATCCAATCATCATCGGCGGCAAAAGGTTCAGGTCAGCCCGGTTCGTTCGCGCATCTCGCCAAGGTCTGTCGTTCCAGATCACCTTCGACCAGTTGACTCCTGCTCCCAGTGGTGACAGAACAGCCTCTCGACCGGGGGTGACGAGGTCAGGAGAGTAAAATCGAATATCTGATGAAAAAAGGTCTACTGAGTTGCGAAGGTTGAGCGTTGCGCGACTCTGTTGACTAAGCCGCCATACGTCGAAAGGTGTGAGTTCCGTCGAGTCAAAACTGGCAAAAAGAGGATGCCCAAACCGTTTCACGAACTCCGGTTCGGTCTCAATTGCCAATAAAATTGATGGAATCGTGATTATGAAAAGTAGAATTGCGGTGAAAAAAGCCTTCAGACGGTGAGGTGCCTGCGGTCGATCAGGTTTTGCAGAGGGACTGCGAGCAGGAAGAAGATTACTGTGTTGGAGACAATATGGATTACTGCGAAGGGAATTCCCGCAACCAGCGTCACGCAGACCTGAGTCAGATCGAATCCAGCTGAGAACGGGTAGGCGAGATTGGTGACCAGATCGTACCAAAGGGTCACCAAGAATCCGAATAACCCGGCAATTGCTCGTCGCCACCAAAGATTCAGGTGTAGCCTCCCCCAGACAACTCCCGCCACCGGGAAAATCATTGCTCCGATCATCTGTGAGATCAGGAGGGGTGGGAATAGTCCCCCCTGAGGATTCATTCCGAAAAAGAGCAGGCAGGCGGTGAGCGACGCTGAGATACCTTTTGACAAACCGAGAGTCGTCCCTGCGGCAAACAGCGTCAGCGTGAATAGTTCGACGTTTGGTATCCCAACCAGCGCCATCTTGAGGTAACCGACCGCCGTCGCAGCTGCGGCGAACAAGGCAGTAAGGATGTAGCCTTTTAAAGGCGAAGCGTCCCGTCGTGTGGGGGCTCTCCGGCTTATCTGTGGGTTGTTGTGCGGCGATGGACGGTTGTCGTTTATAGGTCTATGATTAAAGCAACCCCCCTTGCCAATTGGGCGGAAGGGGGGTAATCAAGTTTCCACTCCGGCGCAAGCGGGAACGGAACGGGACAAGCTTGCGCAGTCAATCCAGACTAAATGTGGGTATTCAGTCGGAGTAATTTCCTTAACTAACCGACCTTGGGAGCCTTTTCCTTGATACGTGCCGCTTTACCCTTCAAGCCGCGCAGGTAGTAAAGCTTGGCGCGACGAACCGAGCCGAGGCGCTTCACTTTGATATCGGCGATGAACGGGCTGTGCTTCGGGAAAATTCTTTCGACGCCGATACCGCCTGAAATTTTGCGAACGGTAAAGGTCGAGCTGAGGTCTGTTCCGCGCATCTTGATTACGATGCCGCTGAAGAGCTGGATTCGCTCCTTGTCACCTTCGACGACCCGGTAATGAACATCGACCTGATCGCCCGGATTAAAGACTGGCAGGTCTGTCTTCATTTGACCCTTTATGGGTTCTTTCCACAATTCCATTTTCTTGTTTCCGATTTTGGATTCCGCCGTCAGACGCCCTCGTCTGACGGAATAACTGTACTTAATGCTGGCAGACGAGGGCGTCAGCCAGCAGAAAAAGCTAAAAATTCCTACTTCAAAAGATCAGGCCTGTGCCGCCCAGTGATAAACTTTGCGAGGGCATTCCGCCAATGAACAATGTTCTTATGATTTCCCCCCGCCAATACCCCTGGAACGCTTCCACCCTCAAACTCCTCAGGACGCGTATAGTGTGGCGCATCGAGCACCCCTTCATAAAAGCTATCCCCTCGTGCGCTGTCGAAGTCCCCCAAAACCCCCGGCAACAACCTCGCCGCGGCATCGACAATCACCGCAGTGGCTAACTCGCCACCGGTCAGAATAAAATCCCCCAGCGAGTATTGCCTGTCAACCCAGCGCTCAATAACGCGCTGATCGATTCCCTTGTAATGACCGCAGATGAACACCAGGTGGTGCTCTCGGGAAAGTTCTGCTGCGTCATCCTGAACAAACTGCTTGCCTTGCGGAGTCGGAAAGACGATCAGAGGCCGCTTTGGGGCCTCACTTCTAATTTTTTCCAGAACTCTGAAGAACGGTTCCGGCTTCATCAGCATTCCAGGCCCACCCCCGAACCGGTAATCGTCAGCCTGTTTATGCTTGTCGTGGCAGTAGTCACGCAGGTTGTGAAGAACGATTTCGAGATGCCCGTTGCTGACAGCCCGCGCCATCATGCTTTCCGAAAAAAACGAATTGAGCAGGTTGGGAAAGAGCGTGACGATCTCAACCTTCATCATTCGTCCCAAAGACCCGGTATTCGCTTGACAACCACCAACCTCGCATCCAATTCGACTCGCACGATGAACTCAGTTCTTGCCGGGATCAGGATTTCCCCTTTCGGCCCGAGGACGCTCCAGATATCGTGATGACCCTGGTCGATCACTTCCTGCACTGTACCCAGCACTTCGCCGTCGTCAGCTTCTACGTTGCATCCAATCAGGCGGTCGATGTAGAATTCATCATCGTCAAGCGGTGGTAGATCTTTATCCGATACGACCAGCTCGCCATTGCGGATCAGCTCTGCGTGGTCGATGCTATCGACTCCAGCGAGAGCTACTCTCGCGTATCCATTAAGCGCGTGCGACGATTCGATATCGAAAGTGTAACATCCGTCTCTAAGGCTGACAATCACGCTATCCATTCCGTCCAGTCGCTCTGAATCTCCCGAATCGAAGATAACCTTCACCTCTCCTTTGACTCCGATAGGCCTGACGATTTTTCCAATGACCACAGCGTCAGTTGGCGCGGCAGTTCTCTTGAAAGGTAGTCCGGTTTTCGGTGCGGGAGGCTTAGTTAGGTTCTGTTGACGCGTCTGGAGTAGCGACTTCTTTGACAGCGGGAGCCTCGGCGACTTCTTCTACAGCCGGCGCAGCTTCTTCGACAATCGACACAGCTTCGACGGCCGGAGCAGCCTCCTCGACAATCGGTGTAGTCTCAGCGGCGACAGGCTCGGCGGCAACAGGTGCCGGTTCTGGTTCTGCAACGATAGGAGCAGCAACGGCTGCAACAACCGCTGCAACTACTGGTGCGGCAGTAATTGCGGCTATAGGTTCGGCAGCTTTGGGTGCAGGAGCAGGTGCGGCTTTGGCGGCGGCTTTTTTGGCCGGAGCGACAGCCTTGTCCTTCTTGTGCGTCGTGAACCATTCGTTCATCATCGTGTCGATCTGGGCCTCGGGAAGACCTCGCTTCTCAAGGCGGAACCGGAGCCACAACCCCTCCTGACGGAAAAGGCTTAGGACGGTGTCCGAAGGGATCGCACCGTCACGAAGCCACTTCAGGGCTTTATCGGACTCGATCTCTACTTTGACCGGGTTTTCGAGTGGGTGGTAGTAACCGACCTTTTCGATGAACGCGCCGTCGCGTTTGCGGCGGCTGTCAACTGCTACGATACGGTAGTAAGGGCGTTTTTTGCGCCCCATGCGGCTTAATCTAAGTTTAACGGACAATGTTGTTTCTCTATCCTAAGGAAAAGTATTTACTGCGAAAGTGTCAGCATCGCCGCTACTGTACAGACGACGAAGAAAAAGAGGCTCATTAAGACCGTGCGCAACGTCTCGCTTCCGTCGCGGTCAATCTTTAATATACGACCAATTACCGGTGGTTTGGAAACCAAATTCCATAAAATGAAGGCAGATAGAATTCCTGCCGCAACTCCCCACAATGGCGAGTGACTGATGCGGTCAATCAGAAACCCAATCGCCACCGCATTGAACAGTGCGATAGTTCGCTGTACCCAACGCTTGTTAACCGGCATTATTCAATCAACGGAAGTTAAATCTGCAATTCATTTGTCTGGGGAGGACAATCTTGTCCGCCCGTAACGCCGCCGTCCCGGTGGCATGTTTCGCCGTCGTCTCGACGGCTTTTCAAGTAGCTCTATCTCCCCACCGTTTGCGGGGGGGATTAAGGGGGGTTGTTCTTTACGTGTTGTCAGGCTTAAGTCTGACAACTAAATAGGCAGCTTGTATAGCCCTCAC
>CAMBDS010000004.1 GCA_945865405.1 Caldithrix abyssi DSM 13497 | reverse complement strand
GGTACGCCAAGCAGTTCCTTCCTCAATCCGGTCGAGTTCCTCTTCCATGCGAGCTGTGAATTCGATTGAAAAGACGTCGGGAAAACGATCAACAAGGATGAGATTGACGGTTTTGCCGAGATCGGTCGGAAAGAGTTGTTTTTCCTTCCTTTCGGCATAGGTACGGTCGAGCAGAGTCGAGATGATCGTGGCATAGGTACTGGGTCTGCCGATCCCTTTTTCGTCGAGTTCTTTGACAAGGGTAGCTTCATTGAAGTGAGGGGGAGGTTGAGTAAAGTGTTGATCGGACTTCAAATCCATCAAATTCAACGGCATTCCGACAACCAAATTAGCTGGAATTTGCGTCAGGTTTTCTACACCTTCAGGCTTCTCCTCTCCACCCTCTTCTTCCTCTTCTTTCTTCTTTTTGGCTTTGTTAAGGATGAGGAAACCTTCTCGAACCAGAATTTGCCCAGTGGCGCGGAACTCTGCCGCTTTGCCACCTTCGATGTTGACGGTAGTTACATCAAATTCAGCATCGATCATCTGGGTCGCGACAAATTGACGCCAGATCAAATCATAGAGCCTATATTCTTCAGGATTCAGATGAGCTCTAATGGAATCCGGGATCAGCCTGACGTCTGTTGGTCGGATTGCTTCGTGGGCATCCTGTACGGTACTCTTTTTGTTTTTGTAGAACCTTGGTGTCGGGCTGACGAAATCAGCGCCGAACTCGGAAGCGATAAAGCTACGATTGGCTTCGACCGCTTCAGGGGATATCCTGAGGGAGTCGGTACGCATATAGGTTATCAGACCGATAGAACCCTTGTCGCCAAGGTCGATACCTTCGTAAAGCTTCTGCGCAATTGACATCGACCTCTTAACGGGAAATCCGAGTTTTCGAGATGCGTCCTGCTGAAGTGTGCTGGTGATGTAAGGTGGTGTCGGTGACCGTTTTTTGCGCGACTTTTTGATGTCGGCGACACGGTAGGCAAGCTTTCTAAGACGAGCAACAGACGTTTCGGTGACCTTGGCATCTGGTAGCTCGATTTTCTTCCCTTCCAGCTTAAAGAGTCGAGCCAGAAACGGATCGACGTTGTCGCCCTTAAACTTACCGTCGATGGTCCAATATTCGACTGCCTTGAAGGCATCGATCTCTGCCTCGCGTTCACATAAAAGACGCAGGGCAACAGATTGCACACGGCCAGCGGAAAGACCGCCCGTGACTGTCTTCCAGAGGAGCGGGCTAACTTGATAACCGACAAGTCTGTCCATGATGCGGCGGGCCTGCTGTGCATCCACTTTATTAGTATCGATTCTTCCGGGAGAGGCAAGGGCGGCTTTTACCGCCGATTTGGTGATCTCATGGAATTGAACGCGCTGAATGTCCTTTATCGATTTAAGCTTAAGGACGTGGCATATATGCCAGGCAATCGCCTCACCCTCACGATCAGGATCGGTTGCGAGGATGACGTTCTTATACTTACCGGCAAGCGATGCAAGCTCATCGATGATCTTCTTTTTGCTCGGGAGAGGTTTATAGATCGGCTCGAAGAGTTTGGCGATATCGACGCCCAATTCCTTCTCCGGCAAATCTCGGACATGCCCTCCACTTGCCTTGACAACAAAATGCGCACCGAGAAATTTACTCAGGGTGCGCGCTTTCGTGGGGGACTCAACAATAATTAAGGATCGTCCTACCTGGACTTCTCCATCCGACTCGTCATACGATTTGGCACTCTGCTTCTCAGCGGGCTTTTTTGCGATGATTTTCTTGGGGGCGGCGGCTTTTTTGGTTGTGGGACTCAATGCACCTTGTCAGAAGGAGTTTTTAACATAACCGTTTGCATTGCCGGCGAAAACGAGGAGGATTGCTCCATAATGATCGCCGCAATGAACATTTTTACTTCATCAACATCGATACGACGTCCGCCGATCATCACGGCGCGCTCGATGATCGCATCCATTTCGGTCAAATTTATCAAGCCAAGTTGTTGAAGTTCTATGAGGTAACCGTAAGCTTCGGGAGAAATGACATGTCGCTCGGCATCGTGCAGGAAACGGAACGATTCCTTGCCAAACAGGTCATCTGATTTTTGCTGGAAGCGTAATTCGTGCCGATTATAGAACCAAAAAAGAGCAGCCTCAATCTCTTGATGGGTATAACCAAGACCGATCAAATTATTAGCGATTGGTTCGAAATCATCGGGAGTGATCGCGCCTTCAGGGTATTCGCGGATCAAGATTGCGAGGATCTCAACTATGTGGCGCTCCATCATTCTCCTGATTGAAATTTACTGTAATGCGCCGTGGCACTTTTTGTACTTCTTACCACTACCACATGGGCAAGGGTCGTTTCGACCGACTGTCGGTTCGACGTGAACTGGTTCACGTTTCACCTTCTGTTGCGTCTCGCGTCGAGGAGCAGCACCCTGCTGATCATCGCCTTCATCATCGTCGCCAATCGGAGCGCTTTTCTGCATTTGTGCAGTCGCACTTGTCCCTTCAGGCTTAACGTACGAAAGCCTTGCCGGAGATGCAACACGCTGCTCACGCGGATCCTGAATTACAGAACTAAATATTATACGAACCGATTCCTCATTGATGGTATCAAGTAGGGTGCTGAAAAGCTCAAAGCCCTCCTTTTTATACTCGATCAATGGATCTTTTTGCCCGTAAGCTCTCAGTCCGACGCCCTCTTTCAGCCTATCCATGTCGTAAAGATGGTCCTTCCACTTCTCATCGATTGTGCGGAGAGCCACCCATCTTACAAATGGTTCAAACCGTTCGGCGCTGTAAAGTTCCCGTCGTCCATCGAAAGCAAGGAGCGCCTGTTCCAGAAGGTACTCATGCCAGTCAGACGGCTTTGAAAGGTGTTTCCACTCACTCTCAGGTGGCGGATCCACTTGCAGGTTGCGTCGCAATTTCTGCCGGATCTCATCCTGATCCCAGAGATCGGGCTGGGATTTATCGTCCATCTGCTCATCTACCAATACATCAAGATATTCTGCAACAACCTTGCCGAGGACTTCGCGAATATCATTTGTGAATAACAAAGCGCGACGACGGCCATAGATAACTTCGCGCTGTTGGTTCATCACATCGTCGTACTCAAGTAGATGCTTTCGAATCCCGAAGTTGTAAGCTTCTACACGTTTTTGAGCTTTTTCTATCGAACGAGTCACCAGTGGATGGGTGATGACCTCCCCCTCTTTCACTCCGAGGCGATCCATGATACCGGCAATTCTGTCCGTTCCAAAAAGACGTAAGAGATCGTCTTCGAGCGAAAGGTAGAAGATCGATGCACCTGGGTCACCCTGACGACCTGATCTACCACGAAGCTGCCTATCTATACGCCGCGATTCATGACGCTCAGTACCGATGATCTGCAGGCCACCCTCAGCGTCGTCCTTGCGAGTTGACCCTTCTTTATATCGTACGACACCATCGCCAAGTTTAATATCTGTACCGCGCCCTGCCATATTGGTGGCGATGGTCACACTTCCTGGCTGACCAGCATTTTTTACAATTTCGGCTTCACGAAGGTGCTGCTTGGCGTTTAGGACATTGTGCGGAATATTTTGGCGCCTGAGCATTCGAGATAGAGTCTCAGAAACTTCGACTGATGTCGTTCCGACCAGAACGGGCAAGCCATCTTCGTGCAATTCTTTAACTTCTTCAACGATGGCATTATATTTTTCGCGCTTGGTCTTGAAAATGACATCGTCGTGATCTTCCCTGCCAACATGCACATTTGTAGGAATTACGACAGTTTCCAGCTTGTAGATATCCCAGAACTCGCCTTCTTCTGTCTCGGCTGTTCCGGTCATACCCGCAAGTTTGCTGTAAAGCCGGAAATAATTCTGAAGCGTTATCGTGGCGATAGTTTGGGTCTCGCCCTCAATTTTTACGCCTTCTTTTGCCTCAATCGCCTGGTGCAATCCGTCGGAGTAACGTCGCCCCGGCATCATTCGACCAGTAAACTCATCTACTATAAGGACTTTGTCGTCTTGAACGACATACTCGACATCTTTTTCATAGAGAGAGTAGGCACGAAGCAATTGCGAAATATTATGGATCCGCTCGCTCTTGGAAGAAAAACTGGAATGCAACTCGTCTTTAAGTTTCAGTTTTTCTGCAGGACTTACATCAGGCAGCGAATCAATCTTATGAATTTCTTCGGATATGTCGGGCAACATAAATAAGTCGGCTTCGCTACCTTCGTATTTGGCGAGCAACATTCGACCTTCTTCGGTCAGATCTATAGTGTGTTGTTTTTCATCGATAGCAAAAAGAAGTTCTTCATCAAGCTCGTGCAGTTTCTTATCGAGCATGTAATCGTGCTCGGCCTTACGCATGAGAGCTTTTGTACCTTCTTCTGCGAGTAACTTGCCGAGTCGCTTGTGCTTGGGCTGGGCGCGATAAGCTTTCAAAATCAGGATACCAGCTTCATAGGCATCTGCCTCGACGCCCGTCGCGATCAGTTTTTCTGACTGAGAGATTAACTCGCCGACCCGCTCACGCTGGACCCGGACCAACCGATCAACAGATACTTTCAGTTTGTCGTACATCTGAGTCGAATTGCTGACGGGGCCAGCAATGATAAGAGGGGTTCTTGCCTCATCGATCAGCACCGAGTCAACTTCATCGACTATTGCATATTGGTAACCTCGCTGCACCATATCTTCGGGATGGATCGCCATGTTATCACGAAGATAATCGAAGCCAAATTCATTGTTAGTGCCGTAAGTAATGTCGCAGGCGTACTTTTCACGTCGTTCGCGCGGAGGCATTTGATTCAGAATACACCCGACACTCAAACCGAGCATATTGAAAATCAGACCCATCCACTCGCTGTCACGTTGCGCAAGGTAGTCGTTAACGGTCACAAGATGGGCACCTTTGCCCTCGAGAGCATTCAGGTAAAGTGGCATCGTAGCAACAAGGGTTTTGCCCTCGCCGGTTGCCATTTCGGAGATCTTACCCTGATGAAGAATGATCCCACCAATTAGCTGAACATCGAAGGGAACCATATCCCAAGTCGTCGGATTGCCAACTACTTGAAACTGTTTGCCAAGCGCGAGCTTACAGCCACATTTCACCAGAGCAAATGCTTCGGGCAGGATGTCATCGAGGGACTCTCCTGCTTGAATGCGTTGCTTGAATTGTTCTGTGATTCCAGGAAGATCGTCAACGGAAAGTTTGCTGATGTAGCTTTCGAAGTGAGTGTTGATTTCACCGATCAGCGGTCGGACAGGCTTTATTTGCCGTTCCTTTTTTGTGCCGAAAATCGATGAGAGCAATTTATTGAACATTTGTAAGAAGCATCAAAAGTTATGAGTAGATAAAAATCCCTGTCTCCAGGGAAAAGCAAATCAGCGAACAGATCAGGACGCTACATTCCTGTTGCGAGTCTTTGCGCAAGATATGACGGTAAACCGGCATCAACAATTTGCTTGGCGGCCTCTGTAAATGGATACTCGACCCTAACCCAGCGAAAGTCCTTGCTAACAGTGTCATATATGCCGTAACATGCCCTCGGGTTCCGGTCACGCGGTTGCCCGACCGAGCCGACATTTATTAGACGGCGGCCATCTTCTAGATTAGTGAAAGTGATGGGATAGTGTGTATGACCGAAGAAACAGATAGGTTGCGAAAAGCTGCGAAAAGCGACTTGAGCATCCGGGGCATTGAAGATATAACGCCACTGCTCCGGTTCGTTGGGTGACGAATGAACGCAGAGAACGGATTCAATTTCCAAACTGAGCGGTAATTCGCGTAGAAATTCTTGATTGACAATATTCAGCTTATTGATAGTCCACTCCGCAGCTGTGCGGGCATGAGAACTCATCATCGAGAGCGAAAGGCGACCCAAAACGGCCGCATCATGGTTGCCCATAATGCATGGAATGCGTTCGCCAGCGAGTAACTCAATGCACTCATTTGGACGAGCACCATAACCGACGATATCACCGAGGCAAACGACTGAGTCGGCGCGTTCTTCAGCAATTGAGCTGATGACGGCTTTTAGTGCAGGCAGATTGCCGTGGATATCCGATATCAGCGCGAGCCTCAATCGGGGTTTTGATAACCTCCGGTTTGGATTTGATTCTCACCACGAGTGATTTCACCATAGATTGAGTCGAGCACGCCATTAATGAATCGTCCGCTATTTTCAGTGGAAAATTTCTTCCCTATCTCAATAGCTTCATTCATAGAAACTTTGGGTGGGATGTCTTCGATAAATAGCATCTCGGTTACTGCAAGTCGCAGAATAAGCCGGTCAATAATCGCAACTCGATGAAATTCCCAGCGCTCGATTTTGTTTCGGATAGTCTCGTCTAACTGTTCGCGATGGATTACTTCGAGGGTGATTAGTCTCTTGGTAAAGTCGCTGACGGGTTGACCTTCAGTGACCAATGGGTCATTCAAAGCTTCTTCGATGGTGCTTGCCCTAAGCTCGATAACATATGCAGCACGAAGCGCCATTTCGCGGGAAATACGTCGAGAGACGGAAAGTCCCGTGGAGCTATCCGATGAAGACTCCAATCCTGAACCGAGCTTTGTGCTGCCTAATGCGATCAGACTGATGGGCAAAATACCATTCGAATTATCGGACATAGGTTAACCAGTTGTATTTATCTGGTTTTTCGCCATTTACGATCGCAAAGAATCTGTCTTGAATTAATTTTGTAACCGGGCCTCGCTTGCCGGTACCGATTGTAATTCTATCAATGCTTCGAATCGGCGAGACCTCAGCAGCAGAACCGGTGAAAAACACCTCATCAGCTATGTAAAGCATCTCACGGGGGATCAAAGTTTCTTGAATTTCGTGATCGATTAAGCCTTCCGCCTTCATGTCCTTCAATATGGCAAGAACCGAATCTCGCGTAATTCCGGGCAACACTGACGCCCCAAGTGGCGGAGTCATGATTTTACCGTTGTAAACAACAAAGACATTCTCGCCAGAGCCTTCGGAGACATAACCGGAAGAGTCCAGAGCGATTCCTTCGACATATCCGTCAGCAATAGCATCAAGCTTAATTAGCTGGGAATTCATATAATTGGCTCCGGACTTGGCAAGTGCCGGGAAGGTATTGGGAGCCATCCGTGTCCAAGAAGAGACCTTCACATCGACGCCATTAGCAAGCGCTTCCTCGCCCAAGTACTTCCCCCAGTACCATGTGCCGACGACAACCTCAATCGGGCAGTTTCCCGGATTGACGCCAAGGCTCTCGTAACCGCGGAAGATCAGGGGACGAAGATAAGCCTCTTCAAGATTGTTGGTACGGATGATTTCGACGCAAACCTGATTGATGTCATCTTGTGTAAAGGGAACGGACATACGGTAAATTTTTGCCGAATTGAATAGCCGTTTAGTGTGGTCCTTTAGGCGGTAGATAGCCGAACCTTTGGGCGTCTTATAGCAACGGAGTCCTTCAAATACACACGATCCATAATGTACTACATGAGACATTACATGTATATTGGCGTCTTTCCAGTCGATCCAGCGTCCAGAAAACCAAATTTTTGTATTTTCATTAAAAGCGGACATTGTTCCTCCCAACGGATAGAAATCCGTCAGTGATCAAATTTATGATAGAAGTAATCCCAAAACTCTATAAGGTTGGGTGAAGCCGTCAGTTCCCACTTACTCAGCACGTCCCATCAGTTGTTCGGCGATAATCATGTGCATCACTTCGTTGGTACCCTCGTAAATTGTTGTAATTTTGGAATCGCGCATAAATCTCTCAACCGGGTATTCCTTGATGTAACCATACCCGCCGTGGATTTGGACTGCCTCGAGAGAGGATCGGACGGCAACCTCAGAACAGAATAACTTCGCCATAGCAGCTTCTTTGATGAATGGCTCGTGACGGTCTTTATTGGCGCATGCCTTATATATAAGGAGTCTGCCAGCCTCTATCTCCATCGCCATTCGGGCGATCTTGTACCGAGTCGCTTGGAATGAGCCGATAGGTTTGCCGAATTGTCTGCGCTCGGCGCTGTACTTGATCGATTCGTCAAGTGAAGCCTGGGCAATACCCAGAGCTTGGGAAGCGACGCCAATACGGCCTGAGTTGAGCGTGGTCAAGGCGATCTTGAAGCCGGAACCCTCTTCGCCGAGACGCTCGGATACATCCGTTTTATAGTCATTCAACATAATTTGAACCGTATCTGACGACCGGATACCGAGCTTCTTCTCTTTTTTGCCGACCGAAAAACCAGCTCGTTTGGTGTCAACAAGAAACGCTGTCGTTCCGCGGGAGCCTTTGCTCGGGTCGGTCATCGTAAAGACAATGATGATATCGGCGTGAGAACCGGTTGTGATAAAGTTTTTGACGCCATTCAGGACGTAATGATCCCCATCCCGGACAGCACTACACTTCATCGCGCCGGCGTCAGAGCCTGACTCTGGCTCTGATAAGGCAAATGCGCCGACCCACTTCCCAGCCGCAAGTGGTTTCAGAAATCGTTCTTTTTGTTCAGGACTGCCAAATACTTCCAAAGGATAACAGACGAGAGAATTGTTAACTGAAACAATAATAGAGCAAGAGGCGTCGGCACGGGCAAGTTCTTCGATGATTATAGAGTAGCTTATCATATCGAGACCCGACCCGCCAAACTCTTCGGGGACTGTTACCCCGAGAAAGCCAAGATCAGCAAGCTTTTTAATCAGGTCTGCAGGGTAAATCTCGTGTTCGTCCCGCTCAGCAGCTCCAGGCGCGACTTCCGTCTCAGCAAAATTTCTGACGGTGTCACGGACCATCATTTGCTCTTCGGTCAATTGGTAGCTCGTTGAATTATTCAATTCTTGGGATCCAAAACAGTTAGTTATATATGAAAAATCCGCGGCCGCTCTTGCGTCCAAGATGACCGGCATCGACCAATCTGCGGAGTAGTGGGCAGGGGCGATATTTGCTGTCGCCCATACCTTTGTGGAGAACTTCCATTATGGCAAGACAGATATCAAGTCCGATCAAATCTGCGAGCGCCAAAGGCCCCATCGGGTGTGCCATGCCAAGTTTCATAACCGTATCGATTGCTTCAGCGTCGGCGACGCCTTCCATTAGACAATAGACGGCCTCATTAATCATCGGCATCAGGATTCGATTCGCTACAAAACCGGGGTAGTCGTTGACGAGAACCGGGGTCTTACCCATTTTTTCAGATAGTGCCGTGACTGCCGCTACAGTTGAATCAGAGGTGGCTTGCCCTCGAACGATCTCGACCAGTTTCATCATCGGGACAGGATTCATGAAGTGCATGCCTACTACGAGATCGGGGCGGGAGGTGACTGCACCCAAAGCCGTTATGGAGATCGACGATGTGTTGCTTGCGAGAATTGCGCCGGGATGACAGCCTGAGTCGAGACTCTTGAAGAGGTTCTTCTTAACATCAGCATCTTCAATGATCGCCTCGACGACGATATCAGCCGCAGCAACAGCCTTAACATCGGTCGAAGTTGTTATGTTTGCTAAAAGTGCGCTTTTGGCTTCCTCAGTCAGCGTTCCTTTCTTAATCTGGCGGTCGCAATTGCCGGTGATGGTTTTGATCGCTTTGTCAACAAACTCTTGCTTGACGTCAACAAGAATAACCTTGAAGCCGGTTGCGGCCGCTACGTGGACAATCCCGTTGCCCATTGTGCCTCCGCCGATAACGGCGAAAGTATTGACTTCCATCAGGGTCCTTAAGATATTAGTTCGGTTCGTTCAGCTATATGCCGGAAACGGGCAATTAGAGACTCTCAACCACAACTGCGACAGCCTCCCCGCCACCGAGACAGATGCTAGCGACACCCCACTTCTTGTTTCGATCTGCAAGGGCATAGACAAGCGTTGTAAGGATACGGGCTCCTGATGCGCCAATTGGGTGACCAAGAGCGACGGCTCCGCCGTTAACATTAACTTTGGTTGGATCAAGATCGAGCAATTGAATGTTGACAAGGCTAACTACAGAGAATGCCTCGTTTATTTCGAAAAGATCGATATCGGCCAGAGTTAATGGCGAACCATCCCCTTTCCTCGTCTTTGCAATTGCAGCCTTGATCGCTCCGGCAGGAGAGGTGGTGAATTTGACGGGAGCCTGTCCGAACGCCGCGTAGCCGTGAATTTTCGCAAAAGGAGTAACTCCGCGAGATTTAGCGGTTGCAGACGACATCAGTACTAGCGCGCAAGCGCCGTCGTTAAGCTTAGATGCGTTAGCGGCAGTGATCGTTCCGTCTTTTTTGAATGCCGATTTTAAGGTTGGAATTTTGTCATACTTGACCGCTCGGGGTTCTTCGTCCTCAGAGAAAACGACCGGATCGCCTTTCTTCTGCGGAATCGATATTGGAGCGATCTCGCTTGTGAATTTTCCATTCTTTTGCGCTTCAATCGCCCTTTTGTAACTCACAATAGCGTAGTTGTCCTGAGCTTCCCGACCGATGTTGTACTCTTCGGCGCAGGATTCACCACACATCCCCATGTGCATATCGTTGTAAGGATCCCAAAGGCCATCGTGGATCATTCCGTCGATTATCTTGTCGTGACCTAACCGTAAACCATTACGGGCATTGAGAAGGTAATACGGAGCGTTCGACATCGACTCCATCCCACCAGCGACAACGATGTCGCTGTCACCGAGGCGGATTGCCTGGGTACCAAGCATGACGCTTTTGAGACCAGAGCCACAAACTTTGTGAATTGTTGTCGCACCAACTTCGGGTGGAATACCAGCGAAGATAGCCGCCTGACGTGCCGGAGCCTGCCCTACCCCACCTTGCAGAACCATACCCATAAGGACTTCATCAACTTCCTCCGGCTTGACAGAGGCTCGATTGATTGCAGCTTTGATTGCCTCAGCACCCAACTTGGGGCCTGACAAAGAAGCCAATGCTCCACCAAAAGAACCGATTGCGGTTCGCGCTGCCGATGCGATTACAACGTCGTTCATTACCCTGATACCTGTTATTCGATGAATTTTGTGCTAAAAATAGTGTGGCCAGATTCGATTCATTTCCGGGAACAGCTAACCCAATATCACTATAGGATTGCGAATCGCATGACAGAGGATAACCTTCCAATGCCCCTCGATTGCGGCGACTATCCAAAGCTTGCGGTGATGAAATATCGTTTCTCTGTCGTCATCATAAATCATAGTGACGTTGAGATTTGCGTGAGAAAAGGTCGAGATCAAGTCTCCTGCAAACAATAGAGTCTCATTCTCAAGTCCAATCTTAACGACCTGATGCCCCGGCGAGTGTCCCGGAGCATGGTGAACAGTAACACCCGGGACGATTTCGAAATCTCCAGATGTTTCGATCAGTACACCTCGCTCCATTAGTGGAACGAAATCTTCCCGGCGATAGTCGAGCAAACGATCGGGCGCAGGATGAAGCGCGGCTTGCAGTTCCTTGCCATTTACGTAATATACGGCGTTTGGGAAAGCAGGTGCAACCGAATTATCGGCTCGAACAGTGCCTCCGCCCGAATGGTCGTAGTGAAGATGGGTAAATATCACTATATCGATCTCTCCAGGATCGACATTATGCTTTGCCAGTTCAGCATTTAGACCGCGAGGATACTGATAGTCGAGAAGCTCTAACTCGTCCCGATTCCATTTGTCACCCAGCCCGGTGTCAATCAGGATGTGCTTTCCTGCCTTAAAGAGCAGTAACTGGTTCAATCCGAGCAGCATCCTGCCTTTAGGAGCGTTGGCGAGACCTACCGCATAGTCACTCTTGTCAATCTTCATCCACCCGTCGGCAAGGATGTGGTACTCACCGTCACGACTCAGGCCCAATTACTTAATCAACTCGCGTGCGATTACGAGACGCTGTATTTCTGAAGTCCCTTCGCCAATCTCGCACAATTTGGCATCTCGCCACATGCGTTCTACTGGATAATCGCGACAGTAGCCATACCCCCCGTGAAGCTGAATAGCATACTCGCAGCATTTGGTAGCTATTTCAGAGGCGTAAAGCTTTGCCATTGATGATTCTTTGACAAAGGGAAGCTTGGCGTCTTTAAGTCGTGCAGCGCTATATACAAGATGACGAGCTGCTTCGATCCAGGTTGCCATATCGGCGATCCTGAATTGTGTTATTTGAAATTCGGAGATTTTCTTGCCAAAGGCCTTTCGCTCTTGAATGAACCGAACGGCTTCATCGAAGGCACCCTGGGCAATTCCGAGTGCCATAGCGGCTATCGATATTCTGCCTCCGTTGAGCGTCTCCATGAAGTACTTGAAGCCTTCACCCTCTTTGCCGAGTAAGTTCTCCTCAGGAAGTCGGCAATCTTCAAAGACAAGTCCTGCTGTATCGGACCCTCGCAAGCCGAGCTTGTTCTCTTTACGATCGACGGAGAAACCTTGAGTACCTCGCTCAACCAAAAATGCACTGATCCCGTGGGTCTTTTTCTCACGGTCGGTGATGGCAGTCAGGGAGTAAATTTCGGAAACAGAGGCGTTGGTAATGAAACGCTTTGCGCCATTCACAACCCACGAGCCGTTGTCTCGTACAGCAGTGGTCAGGGTTCCACCGGCATCGGAACCAGCATTTGGTTCGGTCAACCCAAATGCCCCAAGGACTTCACCGCTACAGAGACGAGGAAGCCATTTATCTTTTTGCTCCTTGGTGCCGTAGGCATATATCGGGAATACACCAAGTGAAACATGAGCTGCAAGTGTGATACCGGTCGAGGCACAGGCGCGGGAGATCTCTTCCACTGCAATGGCGTAGCAGACCTGATCCATATCAGCGCCGCCGTACTCTTCTGGAAACACAATACCCATCAGGCCAAGTTCGCCCATTTTTTCGACATTTTCCAAAGGAAAACGACAGCTTTCGTCTATTTCGGGCGCGATAGGCTTGACTTCATTTTGAGCGAAGTCACGCACCATGTCGCGCAACATTTGCTGTTCATCTGTCAGAAACATTGAGTTCCCGGATATTATTGATATTAATGATTTTAATAAGTAAGTGTTTGTAAATATTGAACAGTTTGCTAAAGCAAGAAAAGCACTGTTCGACCAAATTACATTGCCATTCCGGCGACAAGCTCAAGTGCCATACGAACTTGTGGCGCGTTATCAACCTTGGGACTTGTCTGAAGTCTTATTTGACAACCAGGTGAACCGACAAGGACGATCTCGGCTCCGGTCTCATAGACGTTTTTCATCTTGCGTGCCGCGATTTTATCGCTTGACTCGCGATGCATTACGGAGTAACTACCCCCAAAACCGCAACAGAGTGTGCTTTCCGCCATCTCGCGGATTTCGATGCCCGGGATCGCCTTTAGCAAGTCTCGCCAGCGATTTCCATGCCCAAAGTGAGTGGCGTGACAAGAATCATGAACAGTAATGACGGCTTTAAAGGGATTAAAGCGAATTCGCCCTTCGTCAAGCGCCTTACCGACAAGCTTACTCAGATCGGTCGATTTCTCAGCCATGCGATCAACGCTGAACTCTGCGGCGTCCTCATCGGCAAACATATTTGGGTAGTCATGCCCCATCGCCGAGATACAAGTCGCATCTGGACTTGTGATGGCTTGTAAATCGAGATTGTCGAAGAGATTTAGATTGTGTCGAGCCAAACGCTTGGCAAGTCGCCAATGCCCGTTATTGATTGCTGGCGCACCGCAACAGCCTTGTTCTTTGGGGACTACAACAGTCCAGCCGCACTGTCTAAGTAAAGTGATCGCCGAATCGACTGCCCATGGTGCTGAAAGATTTGCGCTGCAACCGAGGAGGAGACCAACTCTGCCGACCTCATTACCAACCGCCGGGTAGATTTCATTGAGTTGATCAAGATAGGGTGCGCCTTTGAAGAGAGGCAAACCATATCGCGTTAATCTTGCTGAGGAGGGACTATTTCTGTCGAACCCCTCCACCCTGCCAAATCTCTTGACAAGGTTTTTCATTATTTTAGGACTGCCAACCGTCCAGTTCAAGGCGCGGTGTTTGCGTTTGGTTGTGGTTGAGAGCGGAGCGAGGTCCTGTCGCATCGCAGTCCAGAGCAATTCTGTCTTAACTCCGGCAGGGCAAACAGTTTGACAGGCATAACAAGTCAAACAGTCGTCAGCAAGATCGGCAATAGATGACGACGGCTCGATGCGACCTTCGAGCATTCCTTTTAGAAGAATTATCTTACCGCGTGCCGTCCTGCCTTCGTGACCATCCTCCAGATAGGTTGGGCAGACAGCTTGACATAGTCCACAATTGACGCATTTATCAAGTTCAGCCGACCGTGCCGTTATTTCAGGTAGGTTTAGTCTGCCCACTGTTTTCCTGTGGGGGAGATAATTTCAACAATTCCTGACCAAAACCTACGCGCTCACCTGCAGCGACCAGAATTTTGTCTACAACCGCGTTGCCTGAAGCCTTGACCTCATTTTCCATTTTCATAGCTTCGACGATTACGAGCGACTGACCTTTCTTGACAACTGCGCCAAGCTCAACCATCACCTTAATAATTGTCCCGGGCATAGGCGCGATGACTTTAAGGTCACTAGTACTTGTGCCACCCGCTGTGGCAACATCGTCAGGAATTTCCTCGAAACGGTGCGAACGACCAAAACCGTGAACGAAAAATCCGTCTTTGAGGCGGAATGCTGCACCACGCAGTATGGAACCTTCGTTCGAAAGAAGGTACTCCGGCCCGTCTCCGGAGAGTAGAGTATATTCGAAGGTTCGTTCGCCAATCGTGACGCTGATATGGTCATTTTTGCGCTTGACGTCGGCTTCAATTTTGGAAGATCTGCCTTGGAGGTGTAGTTTCACAACCTGTCTCCCGCCGCGATTTGCCATGCACCCAAAGATTGCCACGGATCAGGAAGCGAAGCGGACGCATCTCCACTGCCGCCCTGCTTTTTCTGCGATCTGGAAAGAAATGTCAGCGCCGCCGCGAGTGCTGCTTCGTCGTCGGAGATCGGCTCTGAACTCCATTCTGGAATGTGCCGAGCAAGAAAATTGGTAGTAAGATTTCCTGAGGCAAACTCAGGGTGCTCAACCACCGATTTCAAGAACTCGATGTTGGTCGTCAACCCAAGAATTACTGTTCGGTCGAGAGCTTGCTTAAGCCTGATCAGCGCCTCGATGCGTGATTCAGCGCTCACAATCAGTTTGGCGATCATCGGATCGTAATAGAGCGAAACCTCGTCACCGGATTCGACGCCACCATCCCAGCGAATGCCGGGGCCAGCTGGCGCAGAGAGAAAATGAACAGGGCCAGGTGCTGGCAGGAATCCACTCTCGGCGTCCTCAGCGTAAATTCTTGCCTCTATGGTGTGACCACGCTGGCGAAGCTCGTCCTGATTCCAGCGAAGTTCTCCGCCGGCGGCGACGCGGATCTGCTCTTTTACAAGATCGACGCCCAGCACTTCTTCTGTGACGGGGTGTTCGACTTGAATGCGGGTATTGACCTCTAAAAAGTAAAAATCACGGTTCTTATCAAGGAGAAACTCAACAGTTCCGGCATTGAAGTAACCGGCAGTTTTAGCGACTTTAACCGCCGTCTCCCCCATTCTTCGCCTTAAATCCTCGTCGAGTGCTATCGAGGGAGATTCTTCCAGTACTTTTTGGTGGCGACGTTGCACAGAGCATTCCCGCTCGGCGAGATGGATGCAGTTTCCATGAGTGTCGCCGAAAACCTGAAATTCGATGTGGCGCGGCTCGAGAATGAATTTTTCGACATAGACAGTCGGATTGCCGAACGCGTTTTGCGCTTCCCTACTCGCACCCTCTATTGCCGCTTTCAAGTCAGCAGGATCGTTGACGATGCGCATGCCTTTACCACCACCGCCTCCGGCAGCTTTTACCAACACCGGATAGCCGATCCGCTCCGATTCCTTAATCAGGTGGTCGGTAGAGAGAGCGTCGTTCGAGGTGATGCCGGGGGTTAGCGGAATACCCGCCTTCGACATGATCTGACGTGATTCAACTTTGTCACCAAGCAGGCGAATACTCTCCGGCGTAGAACCGATATAGATCAAGCCGGAGTCGTTGACGAGTTGGGCGAAGGGGCTGTTTTCAGCAAGGAATCCGTAACCGGGGTGGACTGCGTCACAGTTGCTGGCACGGGCAACTTCGATCAGTCGATCTTGAACGAGATAGCTCTGCGAGGCAACTGCCGGGCCGATCAGATATGCTTCATCGGCCTCGCGAACGTGCATCGCCCGACGATCAGCCTCAGAATAAACGGCTACCGCCTTAATGCCAAGTTCGTGACAAGCACGAACTATACGAATAGCTATTTCGCCACGGTTGGCGATAAGGATTTTTTTTATGACCTTCAGTCGAGGCTCAATGAGTGTAAAACAAAAGGTAAAATAAAACCAAAATTGACTTCATGAATTTGGAGGGCGGGAAATTCCCACCCTCCAATGATGTTTAGCAAGTACTAACGCTGAGGGCGCGAGTTCTCTGCAGCCGATCCGCGAAGCTCATCGAGACTTCGAGTAGAAGTTGCATTTTCGTCAACTCGCGTCGGGCGACGACGGGATTGTGCCATTCTTTGTGGTTCCCATGCCCTAACCACGGTTATGTCGTCTATGAAAACGTTTCGCCACCGGACATTTTCCCAAGCAATTCCACCAACCAATTGTTGTCCGGCAGCACGTGGCGCGGAAGGATCGCAGATAACCTCGTCATTGATCTTCACTTGATAAGTTGGTGTATCCATATCAAAATCAATGTCGATCTTGAACCATTCGTTAGTTGGGTAGGTACCCCATGAGTTCAGAGTTGCTCCATCCCAAATTCTGATTGTATCATTAGATCCAAATACCAACTGGAATGTAAAAAAAGTCGCTGCATTTGCTCCAAAGAAATCGAAGTTCGTGCCGCGAGGTATGTAAAGCCATGCAGTGACAGTACCTTGGGCTATTTCACCTGCGTCTGCATACGAATAGACTCGGGTGAAGCCAGAGTCAGGATCGTAGAAATGGTGGCTCTTTTCGCTGTCGTGAGTCAAAGAGTCATCAACATGCGCCCATGAGGTACCTGCCCCCGGGAATGAGACCCAAGGATCTCCGGGGAAAGCGTCCATCTGATGGTCTTCAAAATCTTCGGTGAATAATTCCAAAGGCCAGGTCAACGCTCCGACCGTATCTGTCAGGCTTGACAAGCCTGCTTCGTTCTCGCAATAGACTCGATATGTGTACCATGAATTCGGAGCACAACTTGAGTCGATCATGAAGTTTGCATCGGCTTCGAAGGCACCGATAATGCTGAATTCATCTTCATCGGGACCTTTGCGTTCGACAAAGTAAGAATCTTCGTTGATGGCACGGTCGTACCAACCTACCGAAATTTTGTCAACATAGAGAGCTGTTACGGTCAAATCTGTCGGAGTAGTAGGCGGACTTGCAGGAACCTGGATTGTGACATTGTTTGTCGAATCTGACGGTCCTGAATCATTAAATGAACGAACGCGGTAGATGTAACGTCTTTCGGCGACGACTGTACTGTCTGCGTGATGGACCACGTTTGGCTGGACTGTACGTAACAATCGCCATTGAAAGCTCGTTGCCTCTCGTCGCTCGATGTAAAAGCCACTTTCGTAAAGTGAATGATCTTCCCAATCAAGAATGACTGCCCGGTAATCCGGCGCCGAGCCGACAAGACGTGCTGGCGCGGGAGGAATGCCCACAATCACGGTGGAGGCTACATTCGTATAGGCTGAGTGTCCGGCTCGATTACGGGCAAGAACCCGAAAGTAACGCGTACTCTCCACTGGAAGGTTGCGAACTACCCAAGAAACTGTGTTGGCGGCAATGCTGTCGTGCATTAACCAACCAGTATTACCATTTTCGCTGACATCGATGGTGAAGCCAGCTTCACTCGATGAGTTGTCGGTCCAGCGTAGAATCGCGCCTCCGGCAGTCGCAGGAATGCTCTCAGCAGTCAGCCCTGATGGAGCAGGAGGAATTCCGGCAATAGAGCAAGAACTGACATTGCTATTGGCAGATACGCCGAACTCATTGTAGGTAAAAACACGGAAGTACCAAATCGATTCCGATTCGAGATTCGTTTCGCTTGTGGTAGTAATGTCAGCACCGATTGAATCGACGTGCGTCCAGGTGTCGTTTCCATTGGGGCTTTTTTGAATGACGAAACCCCGTTCGTTTCTGTCGCCAGAAGAGTTGTCTGTCCATGCGAGGCGAGCCTCATTTGGCCAATCAAAATCACCCTGAGTAGTTAATCCTGATGGTGGATTGGGGGTCTGGAGGGTGGTGTGTGCGCTACTTTCATTTGACCATGCCGATGCGATGGTGTCCTTCACCGCACGAACCTTGAAAGTGTAGGTCATATCCCGCTCAAGTCCCACATTTACAAAAGACTCAGAACCGGCTGGCAGAACCATGCCCAGAGTGACAAAGGCGTTTTGCCCCAATTTTCGCTGTACCTGATAGCCGAGTTCAGCGCTCGAAATGTCACTCCAAGCTATCGAGATGCTCGTTTCCGACTCGCGAGAAGCTGACAGCCCGGTTGCCGAGAAGAGTGAGGTAGTAGCGCTGATCGGTCCGGCGTAATCAGATTTGGAATCTCCAATGAAGGAGCAAACGCGATACCGGAAGGTCGTGCCCTCGGACAGATTCGAATCGGAGAATGAGGTCGATGTGAGGGTGTTAACTAACTCCCAATTGATATTGTCGAGGCTCCTTTCAACATGAAATCCTTCTTCATCAGAACTGTTGTCTCGCCAAATGAGTTGAATAGTATTGACATTGGCGACTGAAATCCTAATTTGGATCGGCGGATTGGGCGGGAACTGAAGGGTGGTAGCGACTGCATTGGATGACCATTCCGAAGAGAGTGAATCCTTCAATGCACGAATGTGGTACGTATATTCAGTGTTTGCAGTGAGTCCGCTGTCGCGAAGAGTCGTTGTGTTTGCCGCAAGAGAGGCGATTGCAACGAACCGACCGGCTCCTGCCTTTCGCTCAATGCGATAGCTCGTTTCAGCATTTGAGACGTCGCTCCAAGCCATACTGACAAGCATTACCGACAGAGGGGTAACGACGACGTTTTCCGGTGAACGAAGACGAGTTCCGACATTCAAAGTGTCGCTGGAAGCAGAGAGGTTACCATCATCGAATGCTCTGACAAAGTAGGAGTAAACAGTCCCTTCGACCAATCCGGTGTCAATGAAGCTTTCACTATTTTGGCCAGATGCCCCAACCGCAGCCCAACTGTTGCTTCGGAATATAGATCGCTCGATTCGGAAGCCATCCTCATTATTGCTGTTGTCACTCCATGCAACAAGAACCGACGAAGATCCCTGAGCCGTAACAGTTAGCCCGTCCGGAGATGTTACATTGATAGGTGCCGTCGTTTTGGATTTCTCAGAAGAGCAGCCAGCGATGATTAGCAATGCTGCAAAAATCAAGGCAATATAAGTCCGGTTCATAGATTCCTCCTTTAAATGGGCAGTACTGACTATCGTTAAGTCGGTAAATAGAAGTCAGAAAAAGAGATCGTTACAAAATGCACTATACAACGACAAATTCCAAACATATTCAGTCGATATTAAGCTTAACTTTCCATTTTGGTCGTAAATTCGAGCAACTAATCTTTCAAGAAATTACTTCATCCAGTTCGGACTCCGTTTATGGAGAAATGCGGAAGTACCTTCTCGACCTTCGGGACTCGTCCTCAACTCAGCGATCAATTTTGCTGTGTACTCAATGTACTCTTCACGATACATTTCGGGTACGGATCGAGCGAGTCGTTTGGCAGATGCGACGGCTGCTGGGCCCGACGTGATAATTTGCTTTAATAATACTTCGAGCTCTGCATCAAGTTTATCTAGAGTGGTCATGAAGTTTAGTAATCCATAATCGATTGCTTCGCCCGCAGTCAGTCTCCTGCCAGTGATGAACAACTCGCGCGATCTCCCCTCCCCAACCTTCCGAATAACGTAGGGCCCAATGCAGGCTGGAACCAGCCCAATCTTCACCTCGCTGAAGCTGAAAAATCCGGTTTCAACGCCAATTGCGATATCACAAGCTGCCACCAAACCAGTACCGCCACCAATAGCCGGTCCGTTGACTCTGGCTATTGTCGGCTTGGGAGACACAGCGATTGCGTCGAGCATGTGCGCCAATCCAAGTGCATCCCGATAGTTTGTCTCAAAGTCAGACTCACCCATCCTCCGCATCCAGTCGATGTTTGCACCGGCAGAGAAGGCGGTCCCTTCACCAGAGATGACAATCGCGCGGATATCATCCCTCACAGATAAGCCATCGACAGCATCTTGAATTTCGGAGATCATAACCTCATCGAATGCATTGCGGGTTTCGGGTCGGTTGAGAGTGATCCAACCGACATTGGCCTCAGACTTGACTATTAATGAGGTGAATATTTTCACTATATTGACTATTTGGATTCCATTGTGGCGACTATAGTTCCGACCAAGTTCTTGCCTTCCCCAGCATAAAAATTGAAGGCATAATACCCATCGGGAGTGAAGATCAACGAGCCTTTATCTACACTGATTTTGACCAAAATGTCTTTCCCAAAGAATGGATCAATGGGATTGTTGGTAGTCTCGATAGAAAACTCGGTCTTCGTGCTCGGCTCGGGGTTCCAAGCGGGAAATGGCTGGATTAGCTCGCTGTAGAAAACGCCGCCATTCGGATATGGCACTTCAAACTCAAGGCTGACATCCGGATCAACGCGTGGTCGCGCCCACTCAAAGGTAAATGAGTCGAAGCTCTGCGGAGCAGGTTTTGAAGTCGTGAAGGTAATTTCGTTTGATTTTGCCCCGGATTTACATCCAGAAGTCGAAAGCAAAATAAAGATAACGAACGTGAAGAGTACATTTTGATGTTTCATAGCGTTTCCAATTGTAAGTGCATGATTGGTCGTGTTGGAGACCTGCGGGCAACCTCGATAAAGCCTGCTCGAAGATAAGCCGAAGAGATTCCTGTCCAGACAAAAGCGTCGGGCTGTTTCTTGCCGGCAGGGTCGGTTGGATAGCCTTCCAGTATTGAAGCACGCTGCCCTCTGGCATATACTCCGGCAGCCTTAAGTAGCTCAACCGAGACTCCCTGACGTCGAAAGTCTTTGGCAATGAAGAGACAAACTATCGACCAGACAGGTTGATCATCGATAGGAGCGAGGATCTTCGATCCATTCAGGCGAGGAAATATTTCGCGAGGGCCAAAACTTATCCAGCCGATAGGTGTATCATCCTCGAAAGCGATCAGGCCCGGCTTCTCGCCAGACTCAACCAAAGTACGCATTTTCTGCTTATTGACCTCTCCCCTGCTTGCCTGATCTTCTTTGGCGGATAGACGGGGGTACATACACCAGCAGCCTCCGCAAGCACCTTTGGCGCCGAAAAGGGCCTCGAAGTCGGGCCAAGTGTCTGGTGTCAAAGATTTTATTGTCATATGGAGCCCATTCTACATCCTGAAAATTCCCATCTTATAATCAGGAATTGGCTTATTAAGCGACATGGCGATAGCAAGCCCAAGCGCCGTCCGAGTATCGACCGGATCGAGGATGCCGTCATCCCAAAGTCGCGCTGTCGCGTAGTAAGGGCTGCCTTCGTGCTCGTATTTGTCAAGAGTCGGCTGTTTGAAGGCTACCTGCTCCTCAGGCGACATTGGCGGAAGACCTTGTGCAGCCATCTGTTCCATTTTGACTTGAAGTAGTACTCCCGCAGCTTGCTCGCCGCCCATAACAGAGATACGAGAGTTAGGCCACATCCAGAGTAGTCGTGGCAAATAACCCCTGCCGCACATGGCGTAGTTGCCAGCGCCATACGACCCGCCGATCATTACCGTAAAGCGGGGGACTTGGGCATTCGCAACGGCATGCACCATCTTGGCACCGTCACGGGCGATACCAGCATGCTCATACTCCTTACCAACAATGAAGCCGGTGATGTTCTGGAGGAAGATCAGCGGAATTTTCCGCATCGAACACAGTTCAACAAAGTGAGCACCTTTGCGGGCAGACTCCCCAAACAGCACGCCGTTATTGGCGACAATTCCTACCGGATAACCCATCATGCGAGCAAAGCCGGTCACCAAAGTCGTGGCGTGAAGTTCCTTAAATTCCGAAAAACGACTGCCATCGACAATCCGGGCGATAACCTCGCGGACTTCATAAGGCTTGCGGATATCCGCAGGTATGACTCCGTAAAGCTCTTTCGGGTCGTAGTAAGGGTCTTCGGATGCTTCACGGGCAAGCTGGAATTTGGGACCGCGATTGAAGTTTTCGACGATGTTGCGAAGTTGGCGCAGTGCGTCTGCATCGTTCTGAGCATAATAGTCGCTGACTCCGGAAATGCGGCAATGAACATCAGCTCCACCCAATTCCTCAGGTGTTACTTCAGCTCCAGTGGCAGCCTTGACGAGGGGTGGACCGCCGATGAAGATGGTTCCCTGATTACGAACGATCACCGTCTCGTCGGACATTGCCGGGACGTATGCTCCGCCCGCCGTGCACGACCCCATAACGGCTGATATCTGGGGGATGCCCTCAGCTGAGAGGCGAGCTTGATTATAAAAGATTCGCCCGAAGTGCTCTTTGTCCGGGAAAGTACCAGCTTGCTCCGGAAGGAAAATACCACCTGAATCGACCAGATAGACGCAAGGGAGATTATTCTCGATTGCAATTTCCTGCGCACGGATGTGGCGAGCAATTGTCATCGGAAAGTAGGTTCCACCTTTGACGGTGGCATCGTTGGCAACGATGATGACTTCCCTGCCGTGAACGACCCCAACGCCGGTGACAACACCAGCTCCGGGAGCTTCATTCTTATAGAGATCCCATGCCGCAAGAGAATTCAGCTCAAGGAAGGGTGTGTCGGGATCACAAAGGCCCTCGATGCGCTCACGGGCAGTCAGTTTGCCGCGAGCTTTGTGGCGCTCAACTTGCGCTGCCGGTCCGCCCTGCTTAACCTGATCGAGGCGATCCTTTAACTGCGATACAAGCTTCTCAAGAGCGGCCTTGTTGGTAGCAAACTCGGGAGAAGAGGTGACGATGTTGGATTGGATACGATTCAAAGTGAGTGGATATTTCTAAAATAAGGTGTAGGGAAAATGACAATAATGAAAAGAATCAATGATGTTGAAGTAAGGCGAAATTGATTGAAGGTTTCATTTCACCAAGTTTAAAGTATTGCATATTTTGTATTTTAGTAATTATTTTTTCTGACTCCGGAAAGTCGTTTCGGACATAATAATAATGAACGGATTGAGGTGATATTCCATGAGCCGCGGCAAGTGTGTAATTATTGTCTATTGCATACTTTTGAAGGACTTTCAACATTGATGGCCAAGGGTCGTCACCTTGAAAACTCCAATCATCTAACGGTCGATAGGAACCATGCATCAGGATTACCTGTGGTTTATAGCGGTCAAGGTAGCCCTCATCGATACCCCCATTATGCGCAATCCATTGATCGTTCAGACCATAGGCATCGATTGATTTCCAGCCTGAATATAGTGAGATCAGACCGGCTTCAGTTGTTGCCAGAGTATAATTACCATTATTGTATTTTGAGAGCATTTTTCCGACATCATAAGTGCTGTCGTGAGTGAACTTGTATGAGAAAAAGTATCCATACCAACATGCAAAAAAGATAAGTATCCAGGAAGAAACTGAGATCGAAAAGAGGGGACTTGCAAACCTTTTACTTATAGAAACTGAAATTTCGTCCTTCAATGTCCAGACGATTAATGACATAGAAACTACGGTTATGGGCAATAAAATGTACTGAAAACGTGAGACAAAATTCATTTGATTTGACATAAAAGCAAAAATAACTGTAAAACCAATAACCGGAAAAAGGAGAATAATTGTCTGACTTCGAGTCTTCTTAAACCACAACAGAATGGGAGTTGCGGCTATTAATGGAAACGTCAGGCAAGCCGTTCTGACAACCGATGCAGTTAAATTTTCAAATTCAAATCCGCCTTTTATGAAAAATGGGTTTGGCAGAAAATATCCAAAGTAAACTTTCCGCCAAATCAAGTAACTCCCTCCAACCAGCCCCAAGATTATCAACATACTGGTTAAAACTGGTTTAGCTTTTTTCAAGCCCAAATTATAGATTAACGCCAAGGTCATGAACAAGGCGAGAAAGGTTCCTTCAGGTCGGATGAGACCGACTATTAAGCAGAGAATGCTGAAAATATGATGCCATCGGGTATCGTCTTCAATTATCATCGTTAAAAGGACACCCCATGCGAGCAAGCCGAAAAGAGCAAATGTAGTAGTTCCAAAATATGCGGCAACGTAGTAGCGAGCTGGGCCAACGATAATCAATGCACTTGCGAGTGAGGCAACATTCCTGGAAACACGCCAATATCTTAAGAACAAATATACTGCAACAACAGTTATGAAATGGCAAATTAGCGTCAATACTCTTGCTGCAACCTGAACTGTGAATCCTGTTTTTGCAAGTAAGCCTACCATAATCATAAAGAGGAAATCAGTCGCACCATCGACCGGGTGTTCGCCGATGTTCCAAACAATCCCTTCTCCCTCCGCAAAATGCTCGGAATAGCGCAACAACATCGCCGCATCTTCCTGCGGAATTTCGATACCTCTAATCTGAACAAATATCACCGCAACCGCGCAGATCACAAGGGTAACAATATCAATAAGTAAGAATTTACGCTCGGCTGTCATCTAACTCGAAATATCACTATTTTTAGAATAAGAACTTTGTCGATAAAGCGGGATAATCTTCAACCATTCAATATACCACCATCACCGCAAAATGCAAGAAGTGCCGCCCATTCACAAGGATTGAGCGGCACTTCTTTGGTGACAAACGGGACGGATGTCCCAAGCTAATGTTACTCTGGGACGACCTTGTAGCCGTAGCAGAGCAAACCTTCGTGACCCTCACTGCGAATCTTGCGGAACTCAATCCTAACGCGCATGCCGGTCTTTACAGTCGAATGCTCGACATCAACCAGCATCGAGGTGATTCTTGCGCCGTCGTCAAGCTCCACAATTGCCATTGCATATGGAGTCATGTCAGCATACTCGGCAGGGCCGGTGCTTTGAATTGTCCAGGTGAGAACCTTACCCGTTTGAGCAAGGATATGCTTAGTTGCTGTCTCGCCACCTGGATAAACCAATCTTGGCGGGAAGAAAATCTTGCCAGATTTGGTCTTGGCAGCCTCATAACGATAGCGTTGGGGTATTTCACGCGCATAACGAGGTGATCTAATTTTCATAATTAGTCTTTCCTTTCCAGAATGTGGATCAAGGTCGAACCGCCTGAACCACCCATGTTTTGTGTCAAGCCGCGGCGAGGGTTCTTTAACTGGCGCTTGCCAGCCTCACCCCACAACTGACGTGAAACTTCGATGATCTGAGCTACGCCGGTCGCACCAACAGGGTGTCCCTTGGACTTTAATCCGCCGGAAGTGTTGATCGGCTTGGAACCGGTCAAGGCTGTTTCACCGCGCTCGGCAGCAGGTCCACCATTGCCTTTTTCAAAGAATCCGAGAGCCTCGGTAACCATGATTTCGGCGATAGCGAAACAATCGTGGACTTCGGCAAAGTCGATCTCTTTGGGGCCGATACCTGCCATTTTATACGCACGCTGAGCAGCAACTTCGGTCGCTTTGATCGTCGTGAAATCGGCTCGCGAGTGGAGCGCAAGAGTATCGGTGGCGTGACCGGAGCCGATCACAGTCACCAACGGTCTTTTCTTGTACTTAGTGCGGGCAAGTTCAGCCGGGACAAGGATAACAGCTGCGCCGCCATCAGTGATCGGTGAACAATGCAATAACCTCAATGGATCGGAGACCATCGTCGAGTTCATCACCGTTTCCAAAGTCACCGGGAACGGATACTGAGCATCTGGATTGAGCGCTCCGTTCGCGTGATTCTTAACGGAAACATGGGAAAGTTGCTCGATAGTCGTGCCGTATTTTTCCATGTGAGCACGCGCCATCATGGCGTAAAGCGCGGGGAAAGTGACGCCCTGATAGCCTTCCCACTCTGTATCGGCAGCAGTGGCAAGCGCAAAAGTGGCTTCATCACCATTTACGTCGGTCATTTTTTCAACACCGCCAACGAGTACGATATCGGAAACTCCTGAAGCGATCTCCATCCATCCAAGACGCATGGCAAGACCGCCCGAAGCGCAGGCTGACTCAACCCGAGTAGCGGGGCACGGGGTCACACCAAGGTAATCTGCCATAAGCGAAGCGAGGTGCTCTTGTGCGGCAAAAAGACCGCTTGACATGCACCCGATATACATTGAGTCGATATGATCGACTCCGGCGTCATCGATAGCGTTTTGGGCGGCCTCACAATAGAGGTCACGCAACGAACGGTCCCACCGTTCTCCCCATTTCTGCAAACCGACGCCTATAACTGCGACATCACGCATATTTTCTCCTTATCCTTCGTTGCGGATGATCTTGCCGCGGAACTTGGCGTAGCGGCCGTAGTCGAGGTAGAATTTGTTTTCGTCAAGCTGGACTCGGGTCTTCGGAGCAATGCCCTGCACCTTAAGGATAGGTTCCTTAACGGTATAAATAAAGGCGTCCGAACCGGCACCGGAACCAAACGAGACCATCAAAATGCGGTCACCCGGTTTGGCAACATCGAGGATCGCCGTTAAACCGATAGGTGACGCACCGGAATAAGTGTTGCCGAGCCACGGCGTCAACCAGCCGGTCATGCACTTTTCGCGTGGAAAGCCGAGACGTTTGGCGGCTTCCATCGGGAATTTGCCGTTTGGCTGATGGAACACTGCGTAGTCAAAGTCTTCAGGCTTCATGCCAGACTTCTCAAGGATTCCGTTTGCTGCTCCAAGGGTGTGCTTGAAGTAAGCGGGATCGCCAGTATAACGTCCACCATGTTGCGGATAGTACTGATGTTCACGCCTCCAGAAATCGGGCGTGTCAGTCATATAGGCGTAGGTGTGATCGACGGTTGCAAGGATGTTCTTGGTCCCGAAAATAAACGCAGCTGCACCGGCAGATGCAGAATATTCGAGAGCGTCGCCGGGGGCGCCTTGTGAGGTATCGGCTCCAACGCCGAGACCGTACTCGATTACGCCGGCCTTTACTTGCGAATAGCAGACGTACATCGCTTCCGTACCCGCCTTGCAAGCAAATTCGAAGTCAGCTGTGTGGCATTCAGGTGTTGCGCCGAGAGCTTCTGCGACGACTGTCCCGGTTGGCTTTACGGCGTAGGGATGCGACTCGGAGCCTACATAGGCGGCACCGATCTGCGAGCCAGTAATTCCAGCGCGCTTGATTGCCCGTCGCGCTGCCTCTACCGACATTGTAATAGTATCCTGATCATGGCCGGGGACACTCTTTTCATAGAGTTGAAGTCCCCTTTTGTAATTCTCGGCGTCAGCTCCCCAGACTGCGGCTATCGACTCAAGCTTGATTCGGTAGCGGGGTATGTAGGAACCGTAACCGACTATACCGACGTCGGCCATAGGGCGGTCTCCTTGGGTTAATTAATTATTGACAAATCAGATAATAAGAAAATTGAATAGGTAAATTCCCAAAAACCATAATGATTAGTGTAGATCTTTTATCTTTAATTGAATACGGGTTCTATCGAGGTAAGTATTTTCTTCGATGTTATAGACAATATCGACCTCACCCCGTGCGTTTATTCCCGCCGCTTCCACTCCCCTATTAAAGGCAATCGCGTCGATCACTGTACCGTTTTGCTTAACACGCAATTTGAGGTGATTGTTGCCGACGATGCGCGGAGGTCCGGCGAGTTGAGCGTTGTAGCTCACAAAGCTTGGACGGCTATTGCGTGGCCCGAATGGAGCCAGTAACCCAAGCATTCTTATCAGATCGGTGTTGATCTCTTCGAAGGTGAGATCGTCATCGATTTTCACCTTGGGAATCAAGTCATCGGCGGTTAGCATTTCTTTGGCAACTTCGTTAAAGCGACGACGAAATTCCGGGATGTTCTCTGCCTTTATAGTCAAACCGGCAGCGTATTTATGGCCGCCAAACTGAAGGAAAAGGTCTGAACACGATTTTAGTGCCGAGTGCAGATCAAAGTTGGGAATACTGCGGCAGGAGCCTTTACCAATGTCGCCGTCAACCGTAATCATAACGGTCGGTCTGAAAAATTTCTCGATTATCCGTGACGCGACAATACCGATGACTCCGGGATGCCAGTCATTTTGCGAAAGTACGATAACCAAATCGCGGTCAAAGTCGTACTCAGTTTCAATCTTGGCGAGGGCTTCGTTTAAGGTTTTGGTGTCGATCTCTTTACGACGGCGGTTTTCTTCTTCTAAAACGCCGGCAATTTTGGTGGCTTGAAGATGGTTGCGCGTAATGAGAAGTTCGACAGCCGGAAGAGCGTGCCCCAGCCTACCAACCGCATTTATTCTCGGTGCAAGTCCGTAAACGATATGACCGACGTCTATGTGGCCGACTTCAAACCCGGCAGTCTCGATCAGGGTCACGAGTCCCTGCAAACCGTCTTTGTTAAGGCGGTCAAGACCTACCTTGACGAAGACGCGATTCTCCCCCACCAACGGAACGATATCGGCAGCGCTTCCTATTGCGACAAGGTCGAGGTATTTTTCGATAAACGAGTGATCGACATCGAGACGCTGAACTATCCCCTGCCCGAGCTTGAAAGCGACGCCAACACCGGCAAGATCTTTGAAGGGGTAGGTACAGTCTGGTCGTTTAGGATTGACGACTGCAAATGCTTCGGGGATCTTCTCGCCTGGTTCGTGGTGATCCGAGACGATCACATCGATACCGATGCTTTTGGCGTGGAGGACTTCCGCGACTGAGGTAATCCCGCAATCGACAGTAATTATCAGTCCTGCGCCGCGACGATGGGCCTCATCTATCCCGCCAACAGAAATGCCGTAACCCTCTGCCGCCCGGTCGGGAATGTAAAAAGTAACTTCGCCACCAAGGTCACGCAAAAAAAGATAGAGCAAAGAGACAGACGTTATTCCATCGACATCGTAATCACCATAAATCATAATCGGTTCACGCTCGCGAAGAGCTTGAATGATCCGGTCAACCGCGATGTCCATGTCCTTTAAAAGGAATGGGCTGTGTAGATCAGCCGTCGAAGGGTTCAGGAATTTCCCGACTTCGTCATGGTTGATGAAACCGCGGTTATAAAGGACGCGAGCAACTGCGCGGGGAATGTGAAATTCGCGCATCATCGAACCGAGCGTCTCGGATTCAGTCGGGGAGTAGTACTCCCATTTGGAGTTCATAAATTCTTATGGATCAAAAGCCTAATCGAAGGCTTGGATTTGGTTAGGTTACCGGAAAATTGAATAAAAAACTATCGGGAATCAATCAATAAGCCGAATTCTGTTCTATGCGGTCATTCATCTATGCGATCTACCCGCAGGCATAACGAAGCGGATCACTTCGAGCCTTTTGGGAAGGCTGTCTGCTGTTTGATCTTACTCAAGGTGGGGTTTGCCGTGCGATTCATCTTCCGACGAATCCGGTGGTCTCTTACACCGCCTTTTCACCCTTATCCCGAATATTCGGGACGGTATTTTTTCTGTGGCACTTTCCGTTCACCCCTGCAACAAGTTGCTAGGGGCTTCCCCGCTGTTAACGGGCACCATATCCTGTTGAGTTCGGACTTTCCTCATCCGTTTGGTTACGGACGCGACCGCTCGACCGACCCCCGATAAATCAAGTGAAACTATGCTGCATTCTCATCAGGGGAAACGAGGATACAACCGCAGACTTCGCAGAGAATCAAGTCGTCCATCCGCTTTACTTCAGTTTGACGTTGAGGAGGGATCATTGCGAAACAATAAGAGCATGCGCCGTTGTCAACCTGTGCAACTCCAATCCCGTCACGGATTTTCCGAATGCGCTCGTAATGCGAGAACACGGGACGCTTAATGCGAACGACCAACTTCTCCCGCTCATGCTGTAAGCGAAGCTCTTCGCCTTGACTGGACTCCATGCGTTCGTACATGTCAGCTTGCTTTTCTTTCAGTTCCACTTCGAGCTGTGCAAGTTTCTCCCGGGTCAATTCAAGGGTTTTGCCTGCTTCTTCTTCGCGAGTAAGGAGTTCGACTAATTTGCGTTCGAAATCAACAATATTGTGTTTGGCTTGTTCTATTTCGGAAGAGATAGCGTCATATTCGCGGGTCGTTTTTACACTAAACAAGGTGTTCTGTGATTTTTTCAGACGCTCTTTAGAGCCTTCGACCTCCTGGTCAAATTGTTTGCGCTGGACAGAAATATCCTTTAACGTCTTGTCTGTGTCTTCGATTGTCTTATTAAAGCGGGCAATCTCACGATTTAATGCCTTTATAATCTCCGGCAGATCGCCTTTTTCAGCTTCCAAATCCATCAAGTGCGTATCTATACTCTGCAAACGCACCAACATGCCTAATTCTTCAAGCACCAATAGCCTCCTTGTTGAAGTTGTGGCGAAAACTGCCAAAAAAAAGTGCTCGGAAACGGCCGGGCACTTGCATCCTTGTTAAGGGGAAATTGTTGCGGTCAGCAACATGCATCATGGGGAAGAGTAAACCAACAAGTTTCAGTAGTCCCTTCATTGGGATGTATTTAACCATTTCAGTTGATATTCGTAATTGGTGGGCCCACCAGGATTTGAACCTGGGACCTACGGATTATGAGTCCGCAGCTCTGACCGCTGAGCTATGGGCCCCATCGTTACAAGATAAGGTTATAGTCTTGCTCAAGCAAGTCATTCGGACTAGTATGGGACGCTCTACTTCAACTCGTAAGTGATTTCTACCCAAGTTGTCATTCGTGAGTAGTCTTTCAAGTCACTCACTTTGGGATCCGATGCCTCAGAATCTCGAGTGAAGTTACCGACACCAAGTTCAACGCCGACTTGCTTCGTAAAAGTGATGTTATAGGCAAGTGAGTGTTCAATGATCAGATCTTCACGACCGGAGTGCATGGCATCGATTAACATGTCCCGACTTGTCGTGAAGGCTCGATTTGATGTTTCAAAGTTGTATTGAACATTCATCTCTCTTCGAAAACCGATGAATGAGTATCTCGCAGAGGCGTTGAAAATGTCTTCATCGTAGTCACCCTGACCAAACTCGGAGTCTGTTAGCCCTGAATTATCGGGGATCAGGTCTGACGAACTGAATCCGGTATTCTCCAACCTCTCGAATGTGTAACCGGCGGATAACCGCCAATCTCCCAGCCTATAGACTGAATTCAATCCTAGTGCCCACGAATTGCCGTCATATTCGGTGAAAATTTCGTTGTAACGATATGACTTAAGTTTAAACTGCCCGGCAATTTCATAAAGAAAGACTGGACGAAAAATCAGATCGCCCTTGAATTGTTGTAATGCGAAATCGCAATGCTGACGAAGTCCGGTGTGGGAATCTGTATAATCCCGAATGAAGAAACGTGGTTCGTAGAAGTAACCGATTGATGAGATCAGCTCTTTTGATAGATCCTGGCGCGCTGAAAGGCTAACCCAACCGAGGTTTTTTATCGGGTTCATTGCATGGTGGGCGAAATCGGCAGTAACTCGCAATGCAGTAGTGCGCTTCTTCCAAAATTTATTACGCAATTCCGCAGAAATTTTGTAATCTGTGCGTAGGTCATCGAGAGATCTTATAGGTGACTTATAGGTTTCGGTCTCGTTCTTGAAATTGGTTCGGTCAGATTCTGAGTAACGTAAGATATTACTGTCATACAAGGCTCCCCAAGTGAACTGAACAGTAGCGTCACCAATTCGGGTTTCGATGGCCTGAACTGAACTAACACCGATCAGGATAAGAGACAATATCTGAAGTAAGTACTTCACCCCTTAAGACTTGACTTTTTAGTGGATTTGCCTTCTGCCTTGCCGTTACTATCAGTGGGCTTCCACTCGTTGCCGAGGGCTTTTTCGGGCAAGTAGAAGCGAAGCAGTACGGAGCCGCCTTTATCTGGTGTTGTAATTGAGTAACGCTGCTTCCCAGCCGGAACGGTCAAGAAGGAAGAATCACCTCGTCCGAGCATCTGTGTCGAAGGTTTCCGATAGCTGGCTGTTGCGGAAATTTTACCTTTTAGCGGTTTGGTTTGAACGATTTCGTCGCCGTTGCTGATCTGAAGGCGATAAGATTTTTCGCCTTGCATCGACTGATTAAACTCCAACCTTGAGACAATTTTTAGCTTTGCCGGTCCTATGACTTCCAGTTCGACTTTAGAAGAGTTATCAGCCCGGTAGTAAATGTATTCCTCTTCCTTGACAACTATTCTGACTTCTTCGTTGAATTTTCTCGGCAAAAACGGAACGTACTTTACCTCTTCAACAGGTTTTTTGGGTGTAGGTTTTTCGGCAAAGGCAAACCTGACGTATCCGTTATTCTTTGAGTCTTCAGGCAAAGTCAACTGGAACTCATGAGTTCCTTTGGGTACCTTAAAAGTGACCGATTTTTGTTCGCCAAGTGGTGTATTCTTACCGGAAATGACAAGTGAAGATTTCTTGGCGGTACGCGATATCAAGTAATGTTTTTTACCGTCACGAACTACCGCAATGCCGTAGATAGCTTCCTTGATGCCGGGTGCCATCTCTGTTCGAGCGTAAACTCGCAAGCTCCCCGGACCGACGACTTTAATCGATACAGGGGTCGATTTCTGAAGCGGATAATACTTCGAAAAGCTCTTTTTACCTTTTATCTCGACAGGCTCAGCACCGGAAGGATTAACTTCAATCCACTTTAGCTTTGCTTTTTCGGAAAATGCCTGAGAAACAATCACCAACAACAGTATTACAATGGTCGCGGCCCGAGCAATGAGTGCCATTAAAACGCCAAGTGTTAAACCAGGGTATCCGGGTCAACCCCTTCTTCCCGCCATTTATAATGCTGACGATCGAGATATTTCACTACGATTAATATCAGCAACATCAATGTGATGGATATTGCCACCACAGTTAAATTGTATCTTTCGGTCTCATAAACCTCTCCTATCCCGACTTTTGGAAGCGGCAATTGAGCCACCGGGAGAGAATAGGTTTTGGCAATTTCCACTACATCGTAAATGTGGATGATAGGAACTTGTTCGTCTGCGAAACTGTGAACGACTCCCCTGCCGGGATAGTTTCTTATTGGCAAGGTCTCGTTGAGACCATTCGCGATAAGGTTTGAGTTTTCTTTGTGCCCAAGTGCCGCTATTCCTCCACCGATATTAACAACGGCCGCGTAACGGTTCAAAGGAAGTATTCGCTTGAAGAGATCGACACGCGACGCAATATTCTCGGTCAGGCTGCCTTGTTTAATAAGTGTGACCTCATTGCGATCAGCGGCTTCAACAATCATCGATCTACCAACGCTTGAAAGTCTTAGACCACCATTGTCATCATTTCCGCCGATAGATGCGGCAATGGAACGGAATGGAAAGACTCCTTTATCGGCGAGAACCTTCTCCATGTCAAGCCACGTAAAATCCACGCTGTTTGCGCCCCACCAGGATGATCCGATAGATGTAATGATTACCGGGTGGATTTTTAATGCTTCGGCGGCAGAATAGACTGCGAGATTAGCTCCAGGCATCGAGCCCGTAAGCAGGACGGCGATGGTGTCGCCTTTTTGGACTCCGGCAGAGATTAAGAGTTCGACAATCGCCGCGGCATAATTTGGATTTAGTACAGTAATCTTGTCGTCGATGCGGCCTTCGTCAGTGGTGATGGGACTGTCTTTCTCACCAAGCAACGTGAAGACGAGAGCGTCATTACTATTTCTCCCCTGATGGAGGTTCAAGGCAGGCAGTCTGAAATTCTCAAGGGTCTCAATAGCGTGGAGCATCAGGTTTGCGGCATCGAGACGCTGCTGATAATTTTCCTGACGAACTGTGACGCGGCTCGTTTCAGACCAGAAGAATAGGCTTAAAAACGCAATAGTCATCACACCAAGCCAAAGGTTTGATTTGATAGTTGGTCTATACATTTCCGAATATTCTCCCGCCGGTCACAAGAATCGCTATCAATCGAACAGCCGCTCCACCCATCAACACTGTCGTAATCGTTTTGTACACTCCCTGCCGTTCCATCCAATTCGCTATCAAACCAGGAATAATGTAACCGATGGCTTCGAGACGGATGTCGCCGAGACCATTTGACCAGAATTGTCGCGAGAGGTAACCGAGAAGGAAACCGAGTAATACTGCAAGAACCATTCTTCGTCGACCGTAAACGAAAACGAAACGGCCGATGATGCGTATGCAGACCCACGTTACGAGAGAGACGAGCAATGTACCGACCAGCATCCAAGGCTTATGAAAGTTCAGAGCAATATAACCCGGCACAACAATTCCGCCCGCTGCAAGGCCAAAAACTTCATGGAATACAAGGCTGAAGGCTACGCCAACGCCAACCGCAATCTCAATCAAGAGCCTTGCCTCCTGTGTTTGTAGAAATAGTTAAATAGATCTAATCCACCCGCCCCAACGTTCCCCATCCCGAAGACCGTTCCGCGCGATTCGATCTGATCGAACAAAAGGTGAAATCCCTTTTCCGGTGCAACCCAGCCAATGCCAACTGCTTTACTTTTCGGAATTTTATAGTCCGGGAGCAACGCTGTAAACTTTTCGACTGATTCACCAGTCAAGACGAACTTGTCAAATTCCATATTATCACCCGCCATTTCCAGCAACTGCATGCTACGATCCTGGCGATCAGAACGGGAATTTAACAAGATCAACAAAGTCCCCAAAGGCGAAAATCGCTCTCTGATCTGATTGAAAATCTCAAGTGTCGATTCGGGGTCGTTTGCCGCCATAGCGTTTACAAATAGCAATTCCTTTTCACCCGATGTGCAACGAGCAACCTTCAACGCGCCTGCATCAGGATGAGATCTATACATTCCCTCAAGTGCCGTCTGGCGATCAATTCCCACCCAATCGCATACAGCAAGCGCCAAACCGACGTTTGCCGGATGCTCAATATGCCCAAATTTCTGCAACTCCTGAAGCGTTACATTTCCCCCACCGATCCGGAAGATTGGAACCTCGTTGTGGTCTGCAATCTCCTTAAGTGTTGGAAAGTTACTTTTTTCTGAAGTGAACACAACGGGCGGCTTGGTAACTCCTTTTAAGACAAAGGGAGCGCCAAATGATTTCTTTTCAGGGATGGTATTAGAGAGTGACCGTGCGATTTGCTCACGAAAATGCCCCATCTCATTAATATGGTCGAGACGGGCATTTGTGATAACGGAAATGTGGGATCTGATCAGGCGGTGTTCGCAAAGCCATTGATATTCCGGGAGAACTGCCATGCATTCTACAACAACGGCCTCTGGCTTACGGTTGGCAAAATACCGGAATATTTTGACTTGTTCAATGATATTGGCTTTTTCATAGCGAAGAATCGGGACTTCTTTCCCATCGAAATCTATGATACGAGGGAGGGTGCCGGTGGTCTTCGCCATGGTCTTGATACCACCCGCTCGCAACCCTGCTGCAATCAGACGGGTCACCGACGATTTGCCGCGGGTGCCATTGACATGAATGCGGAGAGGAATACGCTTCAACCGTTGCTGGTGCCCTTTAAATTCCCAGAGCCCGTAAGCAAGAAGGGTAGTCAAGACCAGCAGAAGAACAATCATTACTTTCCGATTACGTCCGGGCTAAATATTCTCGCCTTGAATATTGCCGGTTATTTGTTAAAGGAGTTATCCAACGTCGAAATTCGGTTGTTTCAAATTGCGCAAATGATGCGCTCAATCGCCCAATTTTGCAGAATTGTTCAGCGCAATTCACCGTGTTTGCAACAGAACCGAAACAAATCAAATATCAAACTGATACTTGATCAGACACCAACACAATTATTGCGCCAATTCTAATTGGAATAGCTGAAAATTGCCGTCAATTTCCTTCGAGTAGAGAATTTTGTTGCCGTCGGGTGAAAACTGGGGATACCTGACATCACCTTCACCAGTTTCTACAAGTTGGAGAGTGCGGGTCGCCAAATTGAAAAGATATAACTGATAGACTTCGCCTTCCCGTGCATTCAAAGTCGCTATTTTTCGTGTGTGTGAATAGGAAGCCGTTCCACACATAAGCGACATGGGCGTCAAAGGGTCCAATTTCCCATCAGCCGAAAGCTGGGCCAGTTGACCCGAGTTGGTTCTAACAAGCAAACTTCCGTCTTCGAGATCAGCGGGAGCGCTTGGATTAACCTCTATACCTGCCACAAGAGTCGCTGGCGTACCGTCGAAAGAGCCTCGGTAGAGACAATTGGCAACTTCAAAGGGCGCTTGTCCGGCAGGTGCTTCGCGCTCTGAAAGAAAGTAATAAGAGTCCGAATTGACGGGAACTGGATACCAATCATCCGCGGCTTCTTCCGTCAGGGTAGCCGTCTGAATCGCGACCGGGTCGAAAAAGAAGATATCGCGAGCGTACTCTTCATCGGGGTGAATTCTATCTGAGACGAATACAACACCACTTGAATCGGGTAGCCACATCGGATTTTCATCATTAGCATCGCTGCCGATAAGAAGTTCTTCCGTGCCAGCTACCGGGTCGAGTTGATATAGTTGCCACCGGCCGTCTCTGTCAGATTGAAAGACTATCTTGGAACCATCAGGGTGATAGGAGCCAAGGCCATTATTTGATGGATTTGTCGTTACCTGCACCGGACCAGATGCGATTTCTGCAACGGTGCCAAAAGTAATGGCTGGTTCGGAGACAGAAGCGATTGCTTCGGGTTCGACCGAGGTCTGCTTCCTTGCGCCTCCGCAGCCAATGAATGCCAACGCAAAGACCGCCGTTGCGACATAGAGGCTGATTCGACTCGACATAAAACTGCCCGTAATAATGTAGGAAACTATAGCAGGAGACAACGTTAGAATTCCTGCCCTAATTCTGTAATATACGAAAGAGAAAGACTGTCAGCAATGGTAAAATAGCCTAATCGACCTGATAACCAGCAGCTCGCATAACATTGCTCATCAGAATGGCAACAGTCATCGGCCCAACACCCCCCGGCACAGGCGCTATTGCCGCAGCTTTTGGCTCGACTTCGTTAAAAGCCACATCCCCGACAAGCCTATAACCAAGCTTTTTAGAGGCGTCGGGCAACCGGTTAATACCTACATCGACAACGACGGCACCTTCCTTTACCCAGTCACCTTTAACAAGTTCGGTCACTCCAACTGCCGGGATGATAATATCAGCAGAACGGCATTCCTTGGCCAAATCCTGCGTTCGAGAGTGACAAACCGTAACTGTCGCGTCGCCCCCCCTGCCTTTTATCATCATCATTATCGCAAGTGGACGACCAACGATAACCGACCGGCCTATGATGACGGCTTTCTTGCCTGCTGGATTAAAACCATATGCAAGCATCAATTCGATGACACCTGCTGCAGTGCAGGGTCTAAAACGAGGCTGGCCAATGTAGAGCAGTCCTACGTTTTCCGGGTGGAAGCAATCGACATCCTTATCTGGCGAAACCATCCGCTGAACTTCGATCTCGTCGAGGTGCGAAGGAAGTGGGCTCTGGACGAGTAGCCCGTGAACCGATCTATCTTCGTTCACCTCTTTTACCGCATGACGAAGTTCTTCTCTGGTGGTCTGTTCGGGAAGCTTATAGTGATTGAATCCAATCCCAAGCTCTTCGCAGGCGTTCTGTTTTGCCTTAATATAAACTGTCGAGGCATGATTATCACCTACTTGCATCGCCGTTAGGTGAGGAAGTGGTAAACCGTGAGCTTCCCGTTCCGAAACCTTTACCTTCAAATCCGCTCGCATTTTAAGCGAAAGTGACTTTCCGTCTAATATAACTGCCATTTGATTTTTACTTACCGAATTATTAATCACAAATTTATTTGAGATTTTTGCCAAATCCGACCAGGTAGCTTCGATACAAAATGTAACTATAAATCACCGAAGGCAATCTGATTGCCGGGCTTATTGAAGCTAATCGCAAAATCAATTTGAAAATTGATTCCATAAAAAAGAACCTAAGTACTCCCGCTTTTATCCCCGATTTCTCAAAAACTTCGAGCTTCAAATCGTTTTTTAGTGCAGGGTACCGCCTGCTGAGAACTGGCAAAGCCTTAAAGCCAAAGCTTTCGGTGACTTTGGCAGCATCCTCGATAGTTCTTACATGCTGATGAACTACTGATAGTGAAGGATTTCCGTAAATTTCAAGCCCCGCTTGGGCGAGTCGAATCCCGAAATCTATATCCTCACCATACTCTATCGTTTCGTCAAATCCACCAACTTTTTGAACCGCGATTAGGGGAACTGACGAGTGACCGCTTAAAAAGTAACGAGGCAGAATCTTGCCTGTGCTTTGACCCCGCATCACCCCCCTTGTTTCCAGGTATCGTGTGAAGCCGTTTGCTCCAAACTCTTTCGAGTACCGAACTCCCCCAACCAAAGTCCGATTGCCATCGGTATGAAAAGACACGTGCCTTGTGACAAGATCAGGCGAAGCAATCACATCACCGTCAAGAAAGAGTATCAGGTTTCTCGTCGCCACATTGATACCGGAATTTCGAGCTGCGCTCCTGCCTCGATTGGTTTGATGCAAGACGTATTTTAGGTCGAGTGGACCGCGATAGGCTTGAAGGTATTCTTTTGTGCCATCCGACGAACCATCATCGACAATAATTGTCTCGAAACTTCCGGGATCCTGCACCTGCTTCTCAAGACTACCAACCAGACGGGTAAGGCGTTCCTTGATATTGTAAGCAGGTACCACTATCGAAACATCTTGTTCAGAATACATTTCGCTTCGACAATCCCTTCACATCAGTCCCGCTTCATGGTAATAGCCGTAGAGCATGCTCATCACGGAATCAAGGCCATGTCTTTCTATCACCCATATGCGCCCGAATGCACCCGCCTTGCGGCGAAGAGCTTCATCCTCGATCAAAGTAATCAGGCTTTTCTCAAGAGTATCACCGTCAGCATTGACAAACGGATGCTCGCCGAGGAACTCGCCGACCATTGGGTTAACTCTGGTTACGGTTGGAATACCCATCGCAAGCGATTCGACCGAGCTCGCGCCGTACCCCCAGCCACCAAGATCGGTGATCTGATCGATGAAAATATCCGAAGAGCCTTTCAGTTCCAACGCCTCAGCGTGCGGTCTATCCTCTATCATAACCAAATCAATCGGATATTTTGCCTTTAGTCGCAGAACGACCTCTTCGATCCTGTCGCTGCCTTTGTACATCCGGTTTCTTGCAGCATGAGAAATGCGAATTCTTCCGTCGGGTTTGCGAGGCTTTGGCTTCAATATTTCCGTGTCGATTGGCAGATAAAGGTACTTCATGCCGGGAATTTTCGGCAGGAGGTCTATTTCACTCGTCAGGTTCAATTGGCTTAACCGATGCACATCTTCAAAGATTCCGCGATTCCTGACGTCCGTCCCGTGATAAAAGCAGACTATCTTCTTCCCCTGCTGCGAGAGTTTCTTGACCCAGCGCGAATCACGGTAGGGGTCTGCTCCCTGCTCGAAATGATAGATGTCGAACTCATTCAACCTATTATCGACAATAGTCTTTTCGATTCTCGCTTTATTCAGAAAGTCCCTAACTTGAAACAGTATCCGCTCAATTCCCGAGTCGGGTCGTCTGAATGGCAGCGTCTCGCTCAGCACTGTATTGGATTGATCTCCAAACTTGGTCAAGCTTTTCAACATCCTCACCCACTTGCTGACTGGCATCCCTATCAGATCGAAGCAGATGTCCTCGCTGAATCCATACTGGTTGCGGAAAAAAGTCACATAACGAGCCTCGTTTCCAAGCTTTGCGTGACCTCGAACAAAGAGATTAAAACCTCCGGAAACGTGTTCGGGTGCAATGTAAAGAACCTTCACCTACCTTACAACAAGCTGAGCAAACAAGGGCGATAGCGGTTCGTTTTCGATGCAAGAGACGACAGCTTCTGCTGGAGACAACCCATTTTCGGTCATAATTCCAGTTACAAACTCGATTGGGATTGTTTCGTAGTATTCATTGTGGATGTTCAGCATCTCCGCCTCATCAGCGCCAATTTCTCGAGGATTTTGTGGTACAGAGTAAAAATATGGTGCAAGTGCAGTCGGGAGAAGCTTGTCGCTGGACATCAACGAAATGAAAGGTTTCTTTTGGTACTGCGCTAGGATTGCGAGAGCACGGCTACCAACTTTATTAACCAGTCCCTCTCGTGATAGACTGTCACCTCCCACCCAAACCCCGTCTGCTTCCGAAACTCGTGACATCAGCGCAGCATCTGTAAAAAGGGTGACATTCATGCCTGCTGCTGTGAGCTTCCTTGCCAGAACCAACCCCTCCATTACCGGTCTGCCTTCTCCGCAGTAAACCTCTTTAGGCCATCCGAACTCCCGAAAAGTTGCAATAATGATATGCGCAACGGTGCTACTGTTCGAAAACGCAATAAGCCTGTTCGCAACCGGCAAGTCAGCCAAATGCTTTTGCATCCGCTCAATATTTTCAGCAGGTAGTCGGTAAACCTCCGGGATCGCGGTATTGAAATCCAGCCACCCATCACCAAACCGTTCATGAACAAAACATAAACGGTTAAGTAAATTCAAGACCGGCGCCATCGTCGGCTGACCTTTGGCAAGACGACGAACAGCTCGCTCGAAAAGATGCTTTGCACCCTCGGGGTTTTCTACTCCGTGCAGCGAGATTTCGACAAACAACTCGGCGGCATCGCGGACAATTTCGGAAGCACCGCGCTTATGGTCGAGAGATAGACTGTCAATGATGCTGTTAAGTTGTTCGATCACAATACTTAACGGAACAGTTTGGTAAAGTCGAACGTATTGTATTCAGATAGACAATGCGGGCAACCGTTGTACTTCGGAATGTGGCTCGTATCTACCATGCGCTTAACGGTCGCGAGAACGTAAATCTTTTTCTTTTTATCCGGTGGTATCTTGTTAACCTTGCACTCGTGCCGGATGTAACTCATGTCGTGGATTATGAGGTTGACTTCATCGGTGATATACATTATCTCTCCTCAAAAGGGTACTATTTACCCGGTTATGTTAACGGAAACCGATTTGTTTGTGGCATTGCCAGCCCGGTCTGTGACTACGATTTCATAGATATGTTTTCCCCGCGCCAACGGTTTCCATGGCTTGTAGGAAACTCTCGCTCTGGGCTGGTCATAATCGGCAGGGATTCGCCGACCGTCTAATCTGACGATGACATCACTTGGTGAAATTCCAGAAAGTTGATCCTTGATGACTGCCGAAAACTCAGGATAACTTTGATTTGTTGCACCCGTTTTCGGGTGTCCCACCAGTATCGAAGGAGCCTCAGAGTCGAGCACCAAGGCGTACCGTTCCCAGCTTGTCGCTTTACCGACAAGAAAATCCCCTTCCGACTCCCGTCCGAGGAAGGTCCACCCCATTTTTCGATTGAAGTAGTAAACTCCCCAGCGTTGATCGCGACGAGCTGCGTCGGTTTTCCTGATCTTCACCACCACAGCTTGCTTAAGCGGTTGATCGCGAGGTTCTACAGCGTAAACTGACGAAATTTGCCCCGGAATCTCATCGCCATCAGACTTCTCGAGTTCAAGCCATAGGCCCTCATAAAGGGAGCCTTGCGGGATCTCTACCTGGCAGAGACTATCTTCGGAAATCACCTTAATGTTCAAATCTTCGGAGGCATAAGCAACGGAGATATTGCGGTTTGAGACAAGTTTGTTCTGGCTTGTAAATGCCTTAATTGTTGCTATTCCGTTCCAGATATTTGTCGGCGTCCAACCGGCAACAACCCGCCCAGGGAGACTTTTGGCAGCCAGGCGAACTTCTTCCTGACCAGAGATCGTAAAGTAATCAACTCCCGGACTTGCTGCAACGCGAATGAACCCATCGAGCCAATCAACGTCGATAGCATCGCGGGATCTGTGGCTCCAGCCATTAGCATCTATTAATGGAACGCCCGAGACCCCCCTGCTCGTATCCTCAACCTGATCGCTGACTATTTGGAAGACTACTTTGGAGCTGTTTCCTGCAACGTCCGAAATGGTGATCTGAATGTCGATTGGATACGAATCTGCAAGTCCGGCATCGATAATTCCGTCACCAGACAGGCATGCCAAACGGTTACCGGGAACACGATATAGGCGGTGATAACTTCCTTTGCCTCGACGTTGGAGTCGGTAGTCACGCTCAACCTCGATCATTCGAGTCTGATCGAAGTCGAATTGGTCGAATTGAGTTGTCCAATAAGTCTCACCAGAGACGTCAAGATCAATCTGGTATGCTGCCATTTCATTGGCGGCCGCGTCAGCCTGGTCGTATGCATCGAGCGAGATGCCAATCCTTCCTGAAGCACCAATTGGGTCACCCGGCGAGAACACGCCATTCGGTTGCTTCAGTAACCGCGGATAAATTCGCGGCTGGAGGTCGCCTTCGATGGTGGAAGCACCGTCCAGTGGCGTCAATGCGATCCCAACTGGTATCGGGGCAACGTGGTCAGCGACATAAAGACCATTGGTCAACGGATTCATCGGACGCTGGCTCGCGTCACGGATCTCAAAGTGAAGATGGGGATGAACTGTTCCCGTCACTCCACTATGAGCGACTACATCACCCTTCTTGAATGCTATCCCTGAGTCACCTTCCCAGAAAAGATCAACTTCAAAGTTTCCCGTTGCCTCCTGATAAGCACGAACTCGTTCGGCAACAATCGATGCAAACTTGTCGAGATGAGCATAAACGGCGATATTCCCGTTTTTCAAAGTAAGATAAAGTGCCTTCCCATATCCGTTCGCCTGAACCTTCACCCGATTTACTGTTCCGTCATCAATAGCGACGCAGGGTCTCGATCTTGCACCCCACGTTTTAATGTCAACGCCACCATGAAAATGTCGGGGACGGAATTCACAAAAGCTTGCAGCCAAGCCAGGCTCGGATTGGAGTGGCCAAAGAAGTTGTTGGGAAAACGCAGTATTGGCTACAAAAAACAGCCAAATCATGCCTGATAGTAGTCTAATGATGTTCTGAAGACCCTGCTAGTTAACGCCCGAACCGGCCGGCAGTTTGTTCAATTCCTTCCTGACCATGTCAGCCTTGGTGCTGGAAGGAAAGTCCCGAAGAAATCTCGTGAGTTCCCACCTTGCTGAGTCGAGCCAACCAAGTTTAACATAACATACCGCGACTTTATAGCGCGAATCTTCCTCTTTGTTCGACTTTGGGAATAAGAGAACCCGTTCAAAACTGTTTAAGGCTCGGTTGTAGTCCTTCATTCCGTAGTAACATTCGGCAAGCCAGAAGATCGTATTCGCTTGAAGTTTCCCGGCCTCCTTCTTATTCGCCAGAACAACAAACATCGAAGCTGCTTGCTGGTAATCAGATTGAACCTTTGCAGCTCGAAAAGTCGCGAGCGCTGCATCGTAATCTGATTGAAAGCTGGCTAATGAAAGTCTTGGAGCGACGAATCCTCCAAGAGTAAGAATTATCGTTATTCCAGCGATATGTCGATTTAACAATCTCATAATCGAGTCCTGACTTTATTCTCGCCGATAGATACCGGTAGAGAGTAGAATTCCAGTATTGACCATGCAGGTCATCAAAAATGTGCCACCGTAGCTGATAAAGGGCAGTGGGATGCCTGTTACTGGCATGACACCAATCGCCATACCAATATTGACTGCCGCGTGATATAGAGTTATCGTCGTGATACCAATCGCCATTAACCCGGCAAATTGACTTCTCGCCCGTGTGGCGATTTTTACTCCTCGCCAACCATAAACGAAGAATAATAAAAGTACGGAAGTTGTACCCCAAAGTCCAAATTCTTCGCCCGCGAGTGCGAATATAAAGTCAGTATGTTGTTGCGGTAGAAATCGAAGCTGGGTTTGAGTACCTTGCAGCCACCCCGACCCGATCACTCCTCCCGAACCAATGGCAACCTTGGATTGGATGATCTGATACCCTGCGCCGAGTGGATCTGCGCCCGGATCAATAAACGTTGTCAACCTATTCTGTTGATAAGGTTCAAGTTTACTCCAGGCAGTTGCTGCCACGAATGTCGAAGCAATAACCAGTGCCAACAATAGGCTTAGGCCGAGCCAACGCATTCCAGCTCGCTTCATCCACCAGAATCCAATCAATTCGAGAGGTACCGCCAACCACGGAAACACCCCCAAAAACATTGCGACAAAGGGCATTGCGGCAAGCAGGTAGTACCATAATGGTAGTCCCCACCAAGCAAGAAGAACAGCCCCAATTACCGGAAACAACGACGACGTGCCGAGGTCTGGCTGAGATAACACAAGCATAAAAGGAAGTGCGGCAATGAGTACCACACCAATCAAAGCGCGTCTTTCGGTCTGATCAGGTCGCACACCGGAGAGAAATCTTGCGGCGGCAATCAGAAAAAATAGCTTTGCAGGTTCGGAAGGCTGAAAGTTGAACCCACCTATCGAAATCCAGCGTTTGGCTCCGAGAGCAGTTACCCCCACTACCGGAACCATGAGAAGCATTACAACCGCTATCCCAAATACAATATAGGCAAGAGCAAAATAATATCTCGTAGGAATGATCGTCGCAATCATCATAAAAATGAATCCGGCGATAGCAAAAGTCAACTGTTTTTCAAAATGAGCAGAGTCAAACAATGCATTGTCAGCACTATAGATCAATAAAAGTCCGATTCCGACCAGGGCGATGGTTGTAAGGAATAGTGGTCGATCAAGCGATTGCCATTTGCCAGCTACGGCTACGCGCTCACTCATCATCGACCTCAGTTGACGGGGTTGCTGGAAGTATCTTCTTCAGAGAATCAGGTGCAGCTGGTGGCTGAGTCCAGCCGGGCCTGACAGGACGAGGACCGGGATACAAATCGTAAATGTACCTTTCCATCAGCGAACACGCTACAGGCGCAGCAGCTGATGATCCGTGTTCTCCATGCTCGACAATACAAGCAACTGCGATAATAGGTTCTTCCATAGGAGCAAATCCAACGAAGACTGCGTGATCCTTTCCATGGGGGTTTTGAGCAGTTCCCGTCTTGCCGCAGATATTGATGTCAGTCCGCCGTTGCATATAGGCAGTCCCGCCTGGCTCGTTCACAACCATCCGCATCGCCTCGCGCACCTTAGCCAGGGTTTCCGGTTTTGCGCGCAACGGCCTCATCTCCGGATCCCTTGTCATGATCTGTCCGGTGATCGGATTGTGGACCTCATTGGCAAGATGTGGCTTGCAAACCCAGCCGCTTGCAATAGCCCCTGTATAAACGGCGAGCTGGATTGGCGTCACTGTCACTTCACCCTGTCCAATTGAGATATTGGCTACCTGCCCATTGCTCCATTTTTTTTCTCCGTATCTCTTGTTCAGGTATTTCTCAGTCGGCGCAATACCCCGCACCTCACCATCCAGATCAATCCCGGTACGAACACCAAAGCCATACTCGATCATCATCTTCCCCATTTTTGCCGCCCCGAGTCGTAGACCGAGAGTGTAGAAAAAGACGTCACACGAGTGTTGTAACCCTGTTGCCCAATTCGTTCTGCCATGACCGCTCTTTTTCCAGCATCCAAACCTGCGATTCCCGATTTGCAAACCACCATTACAGCTTGAACCGAAATCCTCTGCTACAACTCCCTCCTCGAGCCCCGCCGATAGTATCGCCATTTTGAAGGTGGATCCAGGCGGATAAATCCCTTGAATTGCGCGGTTTAACAATGGATGTTCCGGGTCATTTTGCAGAGATTGCCAGACCTCGTGAGGCATCACACCGGAAAATAGTTCGGGATCATAATCGGGTTGGCTTAACAAAGTCAGCACAGCTCCGGTTCGAGGATCCAACGCAATTACTGCCCCTGAGCGGCCGTCCATAAGCTCAAAAGCATAGCGCTGTAAATCCCCGTCGATATTGAGATGCAGGTCCCAACCAGGTTGGGATGGAGTTGGTATCGGATCGGTAACTTCGCCGTGAATTCGACCATTAGCATCGACCTCAAGATATCTGACGCCTGGAACTCCCCCAAGCCACTCTTCATACGTCTTCTCAAGACCCCTTTTACCTATCAGGCCAAATCGCGGTTTCGGATTCTTTGGATCCGGCGGAGGTTCACCGATGTAGCCAAGAAAATGAACCGCTTGAGGCAAGGCGTAGGATCGCTTCGACTCGAGTTGATAACTGATCCCCGGCAGGTCAACTTTATTGGCTTCAAGTCGAGCAAGTGAAGAGATCGAAACATCACGCAGAACTGGAATTGGTTGAAATGTGTGCCAGCCTCTCTGCCCTATCCTTTTTGCAATTACGGTTGAGTCGAGGTCAAGGATGGTGGTAAGGAGGTATATGACACTGGGATTGCGCTTAACAGTCCATGGGAGGGCATACACAGTGTAGATAGGTCTATTATCGACGAGGAGTTCGCCATTGGTATCGTAGATTCGGCCGCGAGCTGGCTCAATGATGTCAGCACGTAGCCGGTTGGCTGCCGCCTGTTTCAGAAATTCAGGACGCTGAACAACCTGCATCATGAATATCTTCAATTCAAGGAGGATGAAGAGGATGGCAAGAAAAAAATAGAAGAATCGACCACGCTGATCGCGCCACCAGATAAACGATGGACTTTTCACTGGCTACTCACTTGTACTGGCGCCTGCCTCGAGTGTTGGCAGGTACCAACGGGCCGCGACTTCGCGTACCCATTGGAGCGATCGCCCAAAGTAGTCCAGCGATCAAAGTGTAGATTGTCCCGGGAATGACAAATCGCAGGAAATATCTAAATATATCGGAAGATGCTCCCTGAGGTGAGAGGAAGCCGATAAAAATTCCATGCACCAGTGATGCCCCAGCAAGTAGAAACAACCACCACCCCATCGCGACAGAGCCAACACGATTGTCAACCCAAATTCCTATCCAAAATGCGAGTGTACTGTTGGCGAGAGCGTTGACTCCAATAGGCCCAACGGAAAGTAAATCGAGAATCAACCCGAATACAAAACCTATAATCAAACCGATTTTGCGACCGTGCCGTAATGTCACTAAAAGAGTATATATCAGCACGAAATCTGGTCTGACATCGAACAGTTGTAGGAGTGGGCCTGTCCCGACCTGAATCAGCAAAATACCGGATCCGATCAACAGTATGCGTAGAAGCTCATTCATTGACGAATGTCGAGCGAATTACGAATACTTCTTCTAACCGACGCTTATCGACACTTGGCTTGACATCAACATAGAGAAGCCAACCTTCTGGTGATGGTGATACTTTAACGCAGCTACCGATCATCAATCCTGGTGGGAATACCCCACCCTCGCCAGATGTGACAACTGAATCCCCAAGTGCAGCTTCAGCTGATAGCGGCACGCCTTGAAGTCTCATTCTACCGTTAGGTGCCGCGTGAATAATTCCGGTCTCCGATCCTTTGATCAATTTAGCAGCGATACCGAGATTGGGGTCCTCGAGTAGTTGGACGATAGAGCTGTTTTCATGAACTCGGTAGACTCTTCCCACTAATCCATCGGGCGTGATGACAGCCTGACCGGTTGCTATTCCATCTGTATAGCCTCGCTTGAGAATAATGCCACGGACGCCTTCATTAGAGGTGAAGCCGACAACTTCGGCGGCGGTGATATCGAGGTTGGATCTTACACGAAATTCGAGGAGGCCTCTAAGTCTGTCGTTCTCTTTAATTACTTCGCTGAGGTGGCTCTCGTCGACTTTATGCTCAGTCAACTCCCTACGCAATCGGCTATTCTCTGACCACAAAGCAAAAACCTTCACTCCAACCGAAATAGGGTAGCTCCCCACCGCTACGAGGTCGGTAACCTGACCTTGAGTCGGAACGCTGGCTCCATCTCGAGTCGAAAGAATCAACACAATTGAAAGCGCCGTGGTCATTAGCCACGGCAACATTCGCTTTAGGAGGGAGATCAAGGTTGAAAAATCCTAATTATTCGTCAACAAAACGTCCTGATAGAAATCGACATCTTCGAGGACATGGCCAGTACCTCTTACTACGCAGGTAAGTGGATCATCGGCGATGTTGACGGGGAGGTTGGTCTCATCGCGGAGTCTCTGATCCAAGCGTTTCAACATCGCTCCGCCGCCAGTCAGAATAATACCACGGTCACGAATATCTGCTGACAACTCCGGTGGGCATTTTTCAAGCGCCTCACGTACTGCGGCAATGATTTGAGATAACGGTTCGCTAAGAGCATCACGAATTTCTTCAGAGCTAATCTCTACAGCTTTGGGCATACCTGAAACGAGGTCGCGGCCCTTGGCAGTTAAGACAATTTCCTCCGGCATTGCCATGGCTGAACCAACGGTTTTCTTGATCCATTCTGCCATCCGCTCACCGATCAATAGATTATAGTTCCTGCGAATGAAGTTGGCTATGGCGTCGTCCATCTCGTCGCCCGCAGTGCGGATAGAATGCATCGTCACGATGCCGGAGAGCGAAATAATGGCTATTTCGGTCGTCCCGCCGCCGATATCGACTACCATAGATCCGACAGGATCTTTTACTGGCAACTGCACCCCAAGTGCCGCAGCCATTGGCTCGGCGATCAGGTAAACTTCACGAGCACCAGCATATTCGGCAGAGTCACGAATAACTCGCTTCTCAGACTTGGTGACACCTGATGGAACACAGACGATGATCCTTGGCCTCATCAAGCGATTATTCTGAACGCGACGGATGAACGAGCGAATCATCAACTCGGCGACTTCGTCGTCATCGATGACCCCGTCCCGCATCGGTCGAATAACCTCGATGTCGCCATGAGTTTTTCCCATCATTTCGCGCGCTTGCCAACCGATGGCGATGACTTTGCGATCGCGACGGGTAACAGCAACAACGGAAGGCTCGTTAATGACAATACCTTGCCCCTTGACATAGACAAGCGTATTGGCAGTGCCGAGATCTATTGCGATGTCTTTGGAAATCAGTGAGAGGAAGTCGGAAGCCATTGAACTTACAATAAAAGGGTGAAATCACCGGGAAATAGCGTTATTACCCGACTCTGAACTGAAATAGCGAACCAACAAACTTGCATACGATCAAATTAGGCAAACGGATCCAGGCTTAGTGCCTGAAATGCCTTCTTCCAGTAAAGACCATAGAGACGCCACGTTCGTCAGCAGCAGCGATAACTTCATCATCTCTAACTGAACCGCCTGGCTGAATCACTGCCCTGATACCTGCGTCAACCAGCACATCGAGTCCATCGCGAAAAGGGAAAAATGCGTCTGAAGCGACAACAGTGCCTTCCAATGCCAACCCTGCCTGACCAGCTTTCCAGATTGCAAGATTTGCAGCATCGACACGGGACATTTGACCTGCACCGATACCGACTGTGCGATTCGACTCGGCAATAAGGATTGCATTGGATTTGACGTATCTTGCGATAACCCAGGCAAACTTCAATGCTTCAATCACTGCGGCATCAGGGCTAAGTTTGGTCATGACCTTCAACTCGTCGAATTCAGGAAAACCTGTGTCGTATTGTTGCACCAGCAATCCACCCCAGACAGAGCGCATATCAACCGATTTTTCCGGTCGTGCTCCGGGCAGCTTAATAATACGTAAATTCTTCGATTTGCGAAGTTCTTGCAACGCCTCTTGGCTGTAATCAGGTGCGGCGACGACCTCCATAAAGCCTTCGCGAAGAACTTTCGCGGCTTCAAGATCAACAGTACAATTGAACCCGGCTATCCCGCCAAATGCGGCAACCGGATCGGTTGAGCGAGCGTTAATGTACGCCTCGGCTGGTGATTCACCGTTGCCTACGCCACAAGGGGTAGTGTGCTTCAAAATAGAGACCGTTGGTCTCGTAAACTCGCGTGGCAATCTTAATGCGATGTCGAGGTCGAGAAGATTGTTGAAGGAGAGCTGTTTGCCGCCAAGTACTTCTGCGGCAGCGATCCCTTGAATTTCCTGCCCACCAATAATGTAAAACTGCGCTTGTTGATGTGGATTTTCGCCATACCTCAGGTCGAGCTTAGCCTCAAGTGGAAGCCCGAGTACCTGCGGAAATTGGTTATCTTCACGATCAAGCCACCCAGCTATACAGCCATCGTAATATGATGTCCAACGCAAGGCAGCTGCCGCAAGATCGCGGCGGACTTTCAGGTCGGTAACACCGTTGCTTGCCTCGATTACCTGACTAAAAGCCTCGAATTGTTCCGAACGAGCAAGCACCGCCACCCGATCAAAGTTCTTGGATGCGGCGCGGATTAGCGACACTCCCCCGATATCGATCAATTCGACAGGAGAATGGTCCTTGCGAGCCTTGGAGTTCGGGTCTGTAAACGGGTAAAGATCGACAACGATCAGATCGACCGGCTCGACTCCAACCCCCTTTAGGTCTGCAGAATCTGCCTCTGAACCGCCCCTGGCAAGTATCGATGCGTAAATCGAGGGATGTAAAGTCTTTACTCTGCCCTGGAGAAGATCGTCAAAGCCCGTCAGCCCTGAAAGCCGAACAACAGGCAACCCGGCCGAAGCAAAAGCATCAGCCGTCCCGCCACTCGCCAGTAAGACGACATTCAAGTTATGTAATTTTCGTGCCAATTCAACTGCATGCTCTTTGCGCCAACAGGAGAATATTGCCCGACGAAGTCGAACGTTACTCTTGGAATCCATTCAATATTTCTTCTGAAGTATCTGATTAACAAGATGTTGCAATATTTCCGGATAAAGCTGATGCTCTATTTCGAGCACCCGTCTCCCCAGTGATTCCGGTGTCTCACCCGGATGAACTGCTATTTTTCTCTGCGCGATGATATCGCCATTGTCATAAATTTCATCGACATAATGAACTGTCGCGCCTGTCTCGCTTTCGCCTGCCTTAATCACCGCCTCATGGACAAAATGACCATACATCCCTTTGCCGCCAAATTTCGGTAGCAACGCCGGATGGATGTTGACAATTCGCCTCGGAAAAGCTCGTGTTACGAGCGGCGGTATTTTTCGCAGGTAGCCAGCAAGGGCTATCAAATCGACGTCATGAGTTTGAAGCGCAATTAATATTGCCGAACCGAATTCCTCACCAGTCGTGAAGGCCGTTCGCTCAATCACTTCAGCAGGAATGCCTTTATCGGCAGCTATTCGCAAGCCCCCTGCCTCAGAATTGTTGCTGATTACCACCGCAACCCGAACATCCAATTTCCCAAAAGCTATCGCATCCAGTAACGCGACAAAATTACTCCCTTTGCCGGATAGGAATACTGCAAGATTCGCTTTTTTAATCATAATACAATGCACCATCTGCATCGATATGGCAGTTTACAGCAAAAGGCAGCGTTAATCGATCTTCAAAATGTCCATAAGGAATTCCACGCCAGACGGGCACATTGAAACTTCCAAAATGATGAGCAACAGATTGAAGAGCAGCATCAACAACGCTCTCTTCACCAGAAAGGAATTCTCCCAAAATCAATCCCGCCAATCCATCACAGCACCCAGAATTAGCAAGTTGCCAAAAAAGCCTGTCAATACGGTAAGGTGCCTCACCGACATCTTCAAGGCAAAGAATCACTCCACTAAGATTTGGAAAGAAAGGAGTTCCGATCATGCTGACGAGCATTGAAAGACATATCGGATATAAAACACCTTCACATATGCCGTGAGAAACATGAGCAAGGGTGATGGGTTTGGTCTTGGACCAACCAGATCTGCCCTTCCAATGACCAGATAATATCGTTAAAAAATACCGCTTTGCTTCCGTCTCATCAATCGAGTTGAAACCATTTACTGCTTGTAGCCCCGAAAAACTTGACCACCCTGCCTGAAGCCAAAGCCCTGTCTGTAACACCCCGATATCGCTAAAGCCAATAAACGTTTTTGGAGTCACGTTTTTCAAGGATTCCCAAGGAATTGCATCAAGAAGACGTTGCGAACCGTATCCACCGCGACTACAGATTATTGCCTGAATATCCTCATCAAAAAGCGCATCGACCAGATCATTTAGGCGAGATTCATCGGATCCGGCAAGGTATCCATCTTTATCGTAAGCATGCGCACTTACATCTACCTGATAACCCGCATTCTGTAAAAATTCAACTGCAGCACTCAGTGACCCTACCTGAATTGGCCCGGCAGGTGAAATTATCTGAATCCGGTCTCCTGAGCTTAATGGCGGAGGCAATCTACCAGTGGTTGCACGCTGAATCACCACGCAGGTGTTACCAGCCTGAAGTCGCCAAAACCGTAGTCATCGCGGAAAGTGAATCGCTTCCCGAGGTGGCTATAGTACCAAACTTCATACGGAGTCCCATCTTGCTCAAAGACATTCCTTTCAACTTCCGTCGGTTTGCCGTACAGCACCAATATCCGCCCTCGATCCGTCTCCCAACCTGCCAAAGTACCGGAAAAATTCTCATTGGCGTAGCTAATGCGACTGTAGTACTCGATCATCTTCCCGTTAATCTTCTCAGCCTCGACAGGAAATTTTTCGTTCCAAAAATCGATAAACTTCTGTTCACGTTGCGAGGCAAATTCCTTTTGGAGTGATTCGATCTCATCATCAGATGCGACGTACTTCATCTGCTTAATTGAAAGCTCAAGATCGCGAATTGTTTTGGGTAACCCAAAAGAGTTTACGTCGAAGTGTTTGGTTTTTAATGCCTTGTTAGAGCCTTGCGTGCATGTTAAGTCGACTCTATATCTCCCAAATTTCAATCCCTTGACAGGAAGCTTCATTGAATACGCAGCTAATTCAGAACCACCAATAACAGACATACTGTCGGAATGAATTATAATATCATCAGTATCGTAAATGCTCATTACAGCTTGACACGGATCGATCATCGCGGGTCTTTTTAGGTCAAAATAGAGATAGACATCTTCGATTCCTTCTCCGACGACTTCACTTGAGTTTGGATGGCGTGGGGTTCTGGTACCAGGGACAATTTCATTCGTCCTTATAATCATCAAATCAGAGAGTTCCAGTCCGTTGCCAGGATAGCCACCCAGAGAAATATCTTTTTCAGCCCGCTCCCGCCTGTTCGATTCTTTGTCAACCATCAAAATCGAAATCTTGTAGTCTCCGGGCGGTTGCTCAATGAAGAAAAGCCCCGTTAGAAGTTCACGCCGCGAATTGGTCTCGTCGTAACTTTTTGTCTGCTTTTTAATGGTAATGATTTGGCGTTGAACCTCACCACCACCTTTTGCTGACAATGAAAGGCTGATATCGATAGTTGCCTCAAAGGTTCCAGAGTCTGACCTGACAAACTGAAGAAAATCGTTGACAACTTCGACAACGATGTCCATTCTCGAGAGAGTCGTGTCTTCTATAAGTCTTTTTATTAGCTGGACATGAAACTTCGGTTGACCGAGTTGTTCAGGAGACGACCACTGCGATCCCCCTTGATCAAAAGATTGACCAAGGGCGAACTCTGCGCAAAACAGCGCAAGCAAGACTATGCTGAATCTAAATTTCAAAAAGTGCATTCAGGTATGATTTGCTTTCGAATGGTTGCAGATCATCAATACTTTCGCCAAGTCCAATAAATTCGACCGGTATTCCGAGTTCCTTGCGAATTGGGATGATAATCCCCCCGCGGGCTGTGCCATCCAATTTGGTGACGACAAGACCGGTCACACCTGCCGACGAATCAAAACCTCTCGCTTGCGACAAACCATTTTGTCCAGTTGTGGCATCGAGAACGAGCAACACCTCGTGAGGAGCTGTTTCGTCAAACTTGTTCAGTACCTTCCTCACCTTTGATAACTCATCCATGAGGTTTTTCTTGGCTTGAAGTCGCCCCGCAGTATCTACGATCAATACGTCATCACCTCTGGCAATTGCCGATTGATAGGCGTCGAACGCAACTGCGGCAGGATCCGCGCCATCGTTTTGACGAATAAAGCGAGCACCCGACCTCCTCGCCCATTCCTCCAACTGTTCGACAGCAGCCGCACGGAAGGTGTCGGCGGCAGCAATAACCGTCCTCTTGCCCTGCGTTGAAAAGTAGTACGCCAATTTTCCTGCTGTAGTGGTTTTTCCTGACCCATTCACTCCGACCATCAGGATCACCCACGGTTTTGCGGAAAACCTCTCAATATTGCGGACCTCACTCCCGACAAGTGTTTGTCGAAGAGACTCCAACAACATTTCCTGAGGATCTACCTCATTATTTGCGTCAGAATACTGTTTTCTGTCGCGGAGCTTTTCAATCAGCTCTGTCGTCACCTTTACGCCGACATCTGCCTGTAAAAGAATCTCTTCTAACTCCTCAAGCGTGCTCTCGTCGATTTTTCCACGACCAAAAACCGCCGCAATTTTTTGAACTGTTAGCTCTCTTGTGCGGGCGAGTCCTGAGCGTAACTTATCGAATAAACCCATAAATGCTACATATCCATCTGGTTGCGCCAGCGAAGCTTGGTTCTCAGAGCGTTGTAAAAGGAAGATACCTCAAAACAAACAATTTTGGTTACAAATGGCGCTTTGCTTATCCCAACTTTTTGGCCACTTTGCAACTCCAATACCTGTTGGCCGTCGACAGCCAGCATAAATGTTCCGAACTCGCTTGTGGTGATAACGTTGATTTGACGATTGTGCGAGACGACAAGCGGACGGTTGGCAAGTGTGTGCGGGCAGATTGGAACGATGACGATGCTACCACAATTCGGCTCAAGAATCGGGCCACCAGCAGAGAGCGAGTAGCCTGTCGAACCAGTTGGAGTTGAAAGTATCAAACCGTCGGAGTTGAAGAGATTAATAAATTCACCATCGACAAAGGTCTCGATCTTGATCGTCCGTGCGAAGCCGCCCTTATCGATCACGATATCGTTGAGAGCGATGTAGTCGGTTTCTTCTCCCTCGACTTTTGCGCTCAGCATCATTCGTTCTTGAAGATGAAATTTGCCCTGTTGCAGATCGAGAATTCTATCTCGTAACTTGTCGGGACTGACCTCGGCAAGATAACCAAAGCCACCAAGACTGACACCGATAATTGGTGTTTGACTGGGAGAGATTGATCGAGCTGTTTGTAGAAATGTGCCGTCTCCGCCGAACGAGAGAACGAAATCGACGTCAAATCCGAGTTTGTTGGCGGGTAAATGAGGAAGGCGAGAGTCATTCAGGAAATCGAGAAGATCGGTATCGACGAGATACTTGATCGATTGTTGATCGAGCCACTTCAAAAATGATTTGAGAACCTCGACAATCATCGGCTTACCGGTATTTGCTATTACACCGAGCCGCACAATACTAATCTCCTACTTCGACTGGCTGTAGAATTCGATTGATGAAAGATCTTTCGGGGTGGAAATAGTCGAGACAGGCAGCCTGAATATCTGACTTATCGAGTCCTGCATCCTTTAAGAGGCTTCTTCTATCACCATGCGGAATGAATCTGTCGGGTAACCCCATACGCTTCAATTGAACCGGGAAATCATTATCTGAAAGGAATTCAAGTATTGCCGATCCGATGCCGCCCATCAATTGATTTTCTTCGATAGAAAACCACTTGGAATGAACACCGGCAAGATTCAACAAGTAGTCATGATGCAATGGCTTAATGCAACGAATATCGACGAGAGATAGCTTAAGCGAGCCATTTCTGCTTAAGTCCGAAAGAACTTCATAAATATCTTCAAGGAGTGGTCCCGATGAGATCACTACGCCGTCACTGCCTTTAAGGAGCATTTCAGGACAAGTCACATCGGCAGATGGGTCAAGCGCAGTAACAATCTTTTGCGATTTTCCTCTGGGAAACCTTATGGCGATAGAACCTTGCAGAGTATTGAGTGAAGCTCGTAGCATTGCTCGCAGTTGAACAGAGTCGCGTGGGATTAAAATTCTCAATCCGGGAACAGCTCGCATGAACGATACATCGAATGTCCCGTGATGGGTCGGGCCGTCGTCACCGACCAGACCTGCTCGATCTACGCCGAAGATAACAGAAAGGTCTTGTAACGCGATGTCGTGGATTAATTGATCGTAGGCACGCTGGAGGAATGTTGAGTAGATCGCCACGACCGGTTTATAACCTTGTGTAGCGAGTCCTGCTGCGAATGTCAATGAATGCTGTTCGGCAATTCCGACGTCGAAGCAGCGATCTGGCAGTGCTTTCTGAAATTCTGTAAGAGCACTGCCTTCGATCATTGCGGGAGTTATTACAACGATTCTGTCGTCGGCAATTGCGGCCTGAAGTAGCTCATCCGAAAAGTGTCCCGAATATGTCAGTTCACCTTTTTTGCCTTTGACGGGCCCCACTTTATAGTCAAATTCACTGACGCCATGTAAATTGAGGAAATCTTTTTCAGCATGTTCGTAACCCTTTCCCTTCTCAGTCAGAAGATGGATTACAACCGGGCCAGGCAGATCCCTCAACCACGCGAACATTTTCACCAATTCCGGTAGGTTGTGACCGTCTATTGGACCGACATACCGAAAGCCGAGTCTCTCAAACCAGATACCTGGTACAAGCATGGCACGAATTCCAGCGTCGACACCGTGCAGTGCTTTGCGAAGTTGTGAGCCCTGTGGAAGCTTGCCTGTAAGTTGCCACATCGTATCTTTCAAGCGCTCGAACCTCGGATCAGAACGGATACTTGCGAGATGAAGTGATAGCGCGCCGACGTTTGGCGAAATCGCCATTCTGTTGTCGTTTAGAATCACAGTGATATCGCGTCCCTCGGATCCGGCGTTATTCAATCCCTCGAAAGCCAAACCGCCAGTCATTCCGCCATCACCAATTACGGCGACAACCTTATGCTTTTTCTGAGCAAGGTCGCGAGCTGCCGCCATTCCGAGCGCGGCTGAAATTGAGGTCGATGAGTGCCCGACTCCGAACGTATCATAAGGACTCTCATCACGACGGGGAAATCCAGCAATCCCACCATATTTCCGGTTGGTGTTAAACCTTGCGAATCGCCCTGTGAGCATTTTATGGACGTATGCTTGAGCACCGACATCCCACACGATCTGATCGTGGGGGGCGTTATAGGTGTAGTGTAGTGCTAGTGTCAACTCAACCGAGCCGAGGTTCGATCCGAGATGTCCGCCGGTTTGCGAGACGGTTTCGATTAGGAATTGACGGGCCTCGACCGAGAGGTTTTCCAACTCAGCAACGGTAAGGCTCTTGATATCCAACGGAGAGTTAATCTTGGAAAAAAGTGGAAACTTCAGATTCTCAGGCAAGAAGTACCTCTTCGGTCTTCAAACCATCCCTACCACTTTTTATCACATGAATTCTGCGCTCGGCGTCATCTAGTAGTCTTTGGCAATGCGCCAATAAAGTCTGCCCTTCTTCAAACAATTTGAACGACGATTCAAGTGGAGTTGAAGCATCTTCGAGCTTTCTGGAAATCTCTTCCAGCCGTCGGTATGCTTCCTCAAAAGTAACTGATGCCAAATCGTTCATTTACTTGCTTTTAATTCCTGATCTCGTCAATAGAGGCTGTTGCGCTACCAACGGCAAAAACTAATTCGAGCCGTTCCCCCTTCTCCAACTCAGAGCTGTTTCGCACTAAAAAGCCTTTGGAATTGCGAACTATTCCGTATCCACGAGAGAGGACTGACTTGGGTGAAAGAGCTGAAAATTGTCCCGTCATAGAACTAATCGAAGTTCTGCGGGATAGTATATTTCGTTCCAACGAAAGTTCATTCCGGCGTGCAATCTCGTCAAGCTTCAATCGCTCATCGTTAATCCTGCCCGGTAGCCGTTTGAAGCTGTAGCTCCCTGTTATCCTGACAAGTCGTTCTTTCCATAACTCCAGGAGCCGGTCCAGATGTGACGAAAGTGAAGTTTTGCGTCCTTCGAGTGTTTCGAGTAGGTCTTTGCGGTCAGGCACAACCAAAGCCGCAGCTCCGGTCGGTGTCGGTGCTCGCAAGTCTGCAGCCAGATCGCTTAAAGTAAAATCGACCTCATGGCCGACTGCAGAAACTATAGGTATCCTGGCGCGGGCTATAGCCCTTACCACCACTTCTTCATTAAACGCCCATAGGTCTTCGAGAGATCCTCCTCCTCTGCCAATGATTATCACATCGACAAGATCGTCACGATTAAAAAGATCAATGGCGTTGGCTATCTGATCGGCGGCTCCGTCTCCTTGAACCGCGACCGGGATCAGATAAATCTTTGATGGCGGAAATCGAGTTGTCAATCCCCACGCAAGATCGTGAATGACCGCCCCTGTAGGAGATGTTACTATCCCGATTCGCTTGGGAAACCTGGGCAGCGGCTTCTTTCTGGAGCTATCGAAAAGACCTTCTGCACCGAGTTTTGCCTTCAATACCTCAAATGCAGCTTGTAGCGACCCAACTCCCGCAAGTACCAAACTCTGAACGTCGAACTGGTACTTGCCTGCCTGCTCCCAAACTGTTACCCTACCGTAGGCACGAACCTTGACTCCATCCTGAAAAATGCTGGATAATGCGGTTCGAGTACGCCACATGACAGTAGAAATCTGTGCAGTATCGTCTTTTAATGTGAAGTAGCGATGTCCTGAAGAATGAAGCTTGAAATTCGACACCTCGCCCTCCAGCCATAGCAACGGCAACCCGTCCTCTACGACCCGCTTGATCTGGCTCGAAAGCCGACCAACAGACCATATCTCATCGACTGGTTCCTCGACTGGCATCTTTATCAGCCGGTCAAAGAGGTCTTCTACTTCGGTATTGGGCGATTTCTTCAACTTCAGATCCTGCACCTGACAAGATTCGGCATTCCAAGTCCGTTTCTGTAAATTGGATCAAGGCATAAGATCCAGATGTTCCTATCCGTGGCGAAGTCAGACTTCCCGGATTGAGCATTACGACATCCTGACGAACCTCGAGCAGTGGGACGTGTGTATGCCCGAATAGAATCACGTCTGGACGAGCGAACATCGACCTCGCATAAGCAGGTACCGTATCTCCTCTTCCCCGACCATGTATCAGGCCAAAAGACCAACCATGATAGTCAAACTGTCGCAATTCGGGAAGATTCTTAGCAAATGCATCGCTATCCATGTTTCCCCTGACACCAACAACAGGTGCTATCTCTTCGAGACCGAGTAGAAAATCTTCGCCGACGATATCGCCGGCGTGGAAAATCAGATCGAAAGTCCCTTTCATTTCCAAGAGGAAGTCAGGTATCTCGGATCGAAGACGCGAATGGGTATCTGATATTGCCAGAATATGCATTATTTCATACTGTTTTGGTCAGTCAGAGCCGATGCCGTTCAGGGATCAAACGAACTTCAATGAAGTGGCGCGAATGAGTTATCCGCGCCATATCATCTAACGAGTTTTTTTCTTATGACGATTCTTCCGCAACCGTTTTTTTCTCTTATGAGTGGCCATTTTATGGCGCTTACGTTTCTTACCGCAGGGCAATGCAGCCTCTTAAATTGTTGTGTGGACTATGAATAATTACTGTACAGCGTTTTTTACGGCTGCACGCAACTTGGGTGACGGCTTAAAAGTCGGAACGACTCTTCCGGGAACCTTAACCGGTGTGCCAGTTCGTGGGTTTACTGCGCGACGAGGAGCTCGTTTTACCACCTTAAATGTACCAAATCGCCGAAGCTCGACAGTTCCTCCACGCGCAAGTTCCTGTTCAATCAGCTTCAAACTACCTTCAAATACCGCCGAGACTTCCGCACGGGTCAAACCTGTGGCATCAGAAATCGTCTCGACAATGTCCGCTCGATTCATCTCAAACCTTTATAATCGAATTAATTCTCTACTGGAATTGACAATGTCTGCCCGGGCTTAAGGACGCTCCGATTCTTCAAACCATTCACTCGACGTATCCCCTCGACAGTTACCCCATATTGACGGGCAATCGCCCATAATGTATCCCCGGAGTTAACTACATGACGTCTGCTTGAGCTATCTCTGTTAACCGCAATTTCAGTTGGCGGAACTCCTTCAAGCTTTAGCGACTGTCCGGTGAAGATGGTGCTTATTGTCGTCAAACCATTCAGCGAAGCGAGTCGCTCGAGAGGAATGCGGTTGGTTTTAGCGATGCCGACCAGTGTTTCGCCAGCCTTAACAATATGAATACCAGACTTGTCCGCATCTTCTACTGGAGTGGCAAGCCGTTTCGGTGCCGGTGTCTCCAACGATGCCGGGATATAAAGGCTCTGTCCCTCGCGGATAAGATACCTTTTCCCAATATTGTTTTCAGGATACTCGGCAATCACATCGATCGGCACGCCATAATTCGAAGCTATGCTGCCAAGCGATTCGCCACGTCTGACACGGTGAGTAAGGAGATCTGTCTTCTTCGCAACAGGAATATTGGCAAATTTATCCCAAAAACCAGCTGCAATTGTGCCTCCCGGGAGGCGGATTCGCGTGCTGTCACCACCGGGAGGAGTTGATGTTCTTAAAAGAGCCGGGTTAAGACGCTGGAACGTCTCAAGATCGATTCCAGCAAACTCTGCAAGTTTCTTAAGTTCGACACAGGCCGTAATGTAAATGATGTCAGTCGGTTCGGGCTTCATCCTTCGCGGCATCCAAAAGCCATAAATCTCTGGAGATTCGGCAATCATTCTCGCTGCGATATAAGCAGGAACGTAACCTCGGGTCTGCCTGGGCAAACGATCCAAAGCCCAGTAGTTATCTCCATATTTTTTAATATGTCTCGCAACTTTTCCTTCGCCGCAATTGTAGCTTGCCATGGCAAGATACCAATCGTCAAACATGTTGTAGAGGTCGCGAAGGTAACGGGCAGCAGCTCTGGTAGACAATTCGGGATCTCTCCGTTCGTCATACCAGTTATTGACCTTCAAGCCGTATCGCGTGCCTGTCCCCTTTATGAATTGCCAGGGTCCAACAGCTTTTGCGTACGATTTAGCGTGATAGTTGAAACCGCTCTCGATCATCGCCAAATAGATGATCTCCTCCGGAAGACCTTCCTCACGAATATAGGGCATCAGTTCAGGAATAACTGTAGCGGAGCGGTCAAACCATTTCTGAACGACTTTTCTGCCACGGCCCTGAAAAAATGACAGTGAGTTCTGAACATCACGATTAAGAACTATTGGAATCTTTGGAAGAAGGTCAGAGTTGCGGGTTCTATGAACAGAATCTGTTGTGATTACAACGGAATTTTCCGGGTCGTTATCTTCCAGTGATTCGCTACCGACTGCTGAATCAGAAGCAGACAAATCGAAGAGCATCGCATCAGGCGAAATATCTTCAGGAAGCGATTCCAGCCTTGCAAGCAGTCCATTGTAGTACTTCCGAGCATTCTCAAGTAATATTTCGCGTCTGGCATTGGCGGCAGTTCCCGAATCGGGATCGACTTCCTGGATAAATCCTATCAACTCCATCACTTCGGTCGGGGAGGTATTTGGACTTGACGATAAAACTGCAAGATCGATAGTTAAACTGTCCAGTTGCCCGTGAAGTGCTGAATCAGCGGAGGACCAAACTATTGTTTCGAGATACCCCTCCTGAGACGGAACAGGCGCTTCAGGGAAGCCCAAAATCCCAAGTTTTAGGAAGAGTATGAGTGAAAGTCCTGTATTCATAGGCCCGGTGGTTTAACGTGGAAACGACTAAGATAATTCGAAGGCTTAACAGCCGCAAGTATAATTGTCACATTGATAGTTGAGTAGGTAAGAACCTACCGAACAATTGTCACTCGCGCTGTTGCTTTCTGATTTCCACCCGACAATTCAAGAAGGTAAACGCCGGATGCATCTATCACTTCCTCTGGTATGGAAAGTGTTTTTCTACCTGGAGTTGACTTTGCTAAAGTAGAATTCCAAACGGATCGTCCATTGGGATCATAGACTTTAACTTTCAATTCAGAGGGTATTTCGACCTCGTACCCTACAATCACGCTTCCGTTGCTGGGAGTAGGATATGTCGTCAGATATTGAAATATTACAGGTGCAACTTTTTGCCCGGTCTGATCCGACTTAACCTCTAAAGCACCAACCACGTCAATCTTACCCCAGCCCCATATCGCGTTGGGCACTCTTCCAGTTTGCTCATCTCGACGGGTTGTGCGAAATATCCGTTCTCGCAATCGAGATGGGTTCAAGTCGGGTTCAGCTTCGAGAATCAAAGCCGCGACTCCAGCTGCGGCAGGTGAAGACATCGACGTCCCCATAAAGGTCACATATTCTGCCGGAAGTCCACTGTCGCCATCGGTACTGACAATTGCATAATCAAGTCCTTGACCGATAATGATGTTGTCATCGTCGCGACATGAGATAAGTCTTCTACCCGGGGCGCAGATGTCTGGTTTTTGCAATCCGTCAATTCTGGGCCCTATCGAAGAGAACGCTGCAATCTCGCCGCGAACAGTTCGGTCCACACGATCAACACCCTCAAAATCACGCCAGGAAGTACGTGAAGTGAATGCCCCGACCGAGATGCAACTATCGGCAGTCGAAGGCAATAAAACAGTTGTCGCCCGGTCCGGTCGGCTGAAGCGGACGAACCAATGTGAACTTTGTGTCCAGAGATGAACTTTTTGATCGACGCCGGAGTTGTTTGTAATTCTGATCAAGAACGACGATGTATCGGCCGGGAGGAAATCTTGCGACATATATTCGCGATGCTCAGTTCCACGCAAACTCGATGTACCGGGAAGTACGTCAAGCCCGACAGCTCGATTATTAGAATCGAAAAGTGTCGCGACTATATCTCGATGAATCGAAGTGTCCGAACCATCAAACCATATAACGCTGAATCCCCATGTCGCGGTATCGGGGGCGCTTCTCACTACAACTTGAATGGGATCTGAAGTTGCATGTGCACGAATAATTTCAGAGTAATGGACTGCCTCACCCGAAGAATTACCGGCTGACATAAAAACGCTTACCCCCTCCCCCACAGCCCAATCGACGGCATGATCCTCAACAGATGTACCATCATTAAAACCGTCCAAGCCACCATAGCTCATCGAAAGGATATCGGCATCTGCCCATGTGGCTGCGCCGCGGATTGCGCCAAGTATCGCCTCTGACGTGGCGTCCGCTGTCGAATCGTCACCGATTTTGAAATAGATCGGCTCAACATCAGGCGCCATCCCCATCCATCGTTCGTGGGATTGTTGTCCATTTCCAAACGCTGTCCCGGCGACGTGGGTCCCATGGCCCGAAATTTGATCTGTCGCATCACGATTGGTATCAGGATAAGCAGAATAGTCCATCGACTCAGCTGGATCGGGTAGGTCGGGATGGTCAAAGTTGAATCCCGAATCCAGAATTGCCAGCCTCACCCCACGCCCGGTAAGCGGTGTTTCCCAGTTTCGTGCCGCGCTGACGCCAGTCTCCTCTGCCGCCAAATCATTCTTCGGCGATAATTTTCGTCCGCCGGCAGCCATCCGCGGATAGACCCCTGAAAGTTGGAGGCTTCGAATTGCCGACGCCCTTCCTTCCGCAAGCATCACTCCATACGGATGAAATCCAACGGGTGGAAGATAGGTAAAAGGAAAACTGCGTATAGAGAAGGTATTGAGGAACGTGTAGTCCTCGCTATTCGGAACATGGTCAAAGTAAAGGAAAACCTTCAGCGACTGGTCGCTTGAGACAGATAGTCCCGCCGCCGCCAATCTTGCCGAAGCAATTGGCGAAGGTTCGCTCTGAGCTGTTTCTATCAGGAAAAGATTGCGTTCCAGAGTCGGATCCATTTCAGTACAACGCCCCGACTCAAAAGTTATCACTATCGCGGCGATCCCTACCAAACAAAGACGAGGCAGCAGACCCGTGATACTCCTCAGGTCTGCTGCACTTCGAACGAAGCTTGTAATCGCCTTAATTCGCACTATTTAACCAGTACCAGGCGCTGTTGAGCAACGCCGGAAGTAGCGGCTTCAAGTCTTAAAAAGTAAATGCCGGACGGAATTGCCGACGCATTCCAGACAGTCGAAAAGTCGCCCTTGATTCCGTTGCCGTCCACCAAAAGTGCAATTTCTCTTCCCGAAATGTCCGTCACGCTCAACCGGAATGGCTCCGCCCCTCCAAGCCTATAGTGCAGGTTAGCCATTCCATTGAAAGGGTTCGGATAAACCGGGTTCAACCCAAATTCAAGCGGAGTGACCGTTCGCTCAAGTGGCGCGGCAAGATCGGGCGCAAACCACGACAGCACCTGCTCCAATACCTCCTCGCGGTTCGTACCCTCGTCACTAACTCCTTCAAATGTGAACCCAAGAAAGACGCCTTTACCATAGTTTTCGGGATCTTCTCGGTATGTACCTGCCACGCCTGCATTTCCGCCTGCGCCATTCTTATAGTTTACAAGAGTTGCAGCCGGTTGATATGCTCTCACCGTCGAAGGTGAGATATTACCATCACCGGATCCACCGGCGCCGGTCAGGTGCATCTCTAAGCCAGCCTCGAGAGGACTACGTCTATCATCGACCGAGACAACCGTCGATGCGTTAACCGAGTCAAGTAAATGAGCCGTCCCGAAACTCGTCATAAGGAAATGGACATTGGCGTTGTCGTCGCCGATCACTCTACCGCTCAGTAGGATGTTCCCACCTCGCTCTACCAACTGACCAATCGCCCAGCGTTCCTGATCGTCAAGAGGCGGCGACGCATCCCCAGTCATCCAGATCACCATTCTGAAGTCAAGCATCGTGTCCGGTTCCGGTGGCACGCCCTCGCGTACGTCCCAGTTAAGCCAGCCCTGCCGCATCCCTTCAATTGCCTGCTGAATATGAGTCTCATAGTGAAGTCCACCATCATCATCGACGATCAAGATATTCGGGTGACCGATAAGCATCGGTATTGTCTGGGTTGTATGAAAATCGCCAGGCTGAGCATCGACCGTAATTGTGAATCGTGTCGTGTGTGGAATCGAATTTTCGGCAATCGAGAATGCAAACGGCGTATTTGTGTTGGTGTGACTTTCACCAGGTCCAATATTTGGAAAGCGAACTTCGCCTCTGGTAATCTCGATGTCCGGATCGTCGTTGCTAATCGTCAAAATCAGCGAATCAGGAGCATGGCTATAGTTGGAAACAGTCGCGACAATCGTCCCCCGTTCACCCGGATCCAATTTACCGTTTCGATTGTCTTCTGAGGCTAATCTCGCACCACCATAAATCAACAACGGTGTTGTTGTAAGTTCAAAAGCAGCAGGAACATTGAGTCGTCCGCCACCGAGATTATCCGCCATGTCACCATTCTGTTCGTGGATATCATCCGCGCTGAACTTCAGGAAGTTCTGCACCATATCGGAGTTAAAGTCGGGAAACTCGGACATGAACAGCGCCGCTGCTCCAGCAACCAATGGCGAGGCCATCGAAGTCCCGTCCATCGTGTCGTAGCGACCATCTCTCGTTGTCGAGAGAATTGCTACTCCCGGAGCAGCAATGTCGATCGTTCCACCGTAATTTGAGAAGTTTGCCTTTACGTCCTGCGCATCGGTTGCCGCAACTGACATAACATGTTCATAACCAGCCGGAAACATTACGCGCCCAGAGTTGCTGTTCCCTGCGGCGGCAACCACCAGAACATCGTGATTGAATGCGTATGCTGCAGCATCACGACCCTCAGGACTATTCTGATAGCCACCCCACGAGCAGTTGATGATGTCAGCACCTGCATCGACAGCATACACAAGGCTTTGGTAAGGCATCTCGATGTTTGGCCCCGACCCGCATCGGACAATCATCAGCGAGCTGTTGTGTCCAATGCTGGAAATTCCCGCTTCGTTGTTAGTTACTGCGGCGGCAATACCAGCGACATGTGTTCCGTGACCGTAAGAGTCTTGCGGTGCGTTGTCATTCTGGACAAGATCCCAGCCATAAAAGTCATCAACCTTGCCGTCCCGGTCATCGTCCTGATTGTTTCTCTCGTTGTTGTCGATGACACCGTTGCTGTTAAGGTCCTCGCCCGGATTAACCCACAAATTGGCGGCAATGTCTGGATGGTCAGGTAATATCCCTGTATCGCTAATGGCAATGACAACTTCTCTGCTTCCGGTTGTGATATCATGAGCTTCACTTGCCCGGATCAGATCCATGTTGTACTGTTCGCCTCGCCGTGGATCGTTATACTCATAAAATGTTTGGTAAATGACCGCAGGGCATGCGTATTCGACTCCTGTAAATTCCTCAAGTCTATCGCAGACTTCAGGAACGGTGGTCGACTCACTGTAGTAGATTTCATAAATCGGCCTCAAATCTACGCCATTTCGTACAGGCGGACGAGCGGTTTGAAACCTGTGGGTAATCGAAGTTACTCCTATTTCATTCAGGTAGTCATCAATATTCTCAACACCAAGTTCCGTAACTGGTTCGATTCCCAATAGATCGACATAAAGATGATGGTCTATCTTGAGGACAACGACCCCTTCGATCCATTCAATATTCGGAGTCGATGCGAAGCTTGGCAATGCCGTAGCCAGCAAAAAAAGTACTGATAATTTCAATCCCGCTCTCCTCAATTTTGCCTCCATTACGTTTGCGGTTAACTACTTAACTAATACGAGTCGTTGTTGCAACGGTGACGCTCCAGAAACACCAAGTCTGGCATAATAAACACCTGACGGAAACCTTGACGCATTCCAGGAAGTGATCTGACTCGTCAACTTACCATTGCCAGATGCAAGAACTGACACCTCGCGCCCCGACATATCATAAATACCAAGCTTAAAGTCCAATCCCTGCGGGACTTCAAACCGAATATTTATCAGCCCATTGAAAGGATTGGGATAAACGTCCTCAAGCGAAACCAGTTGTGGCACGTTAGTATTTGATGGATCAATCGAGTTGACCTGCCCGGTAAACCAGTTGTAAAGTCGATCAATGACCTCGGTTCTCGAAGTACGGGCATCGGTCACGCTTTCAAAAGCAAAACCGAGATAAACTGCTTTAGAGTTAAGGTGATCCATTTCCCGATAAACTCCAGCAACACCCTTAGCTTGAGCGCCTACATAATAAACGCCAAGGCTATCGGCACCAAAATTGAGAATGGGACTCATCGAAGATGGCGAAATTCGGCCATTGTTTGCCCCTCCACCTCCGGTAAGCATCATCTGCACACCAGCTCCGAGTGGACGGTCGGCACCAAGCCCTTCGATGGTATATGCTGATACAGAATCGCGTTCATGTTGGGCGCCAAATGTGCCTCGAAGCATGTCTCGATTGTACTCATCATCGCCAATTTTATTTCCAATGAGCAAGATATTCGCACCGTCATTTAGCGCCGATTCAATCTGGTATCTATCAAGGTCGTCGAGAGGTGGATCTGACTCACCGGTCTCCCAGATAACCATTTCGTAGTCGGTAAGCGTCGTTGCGTCTGGTGAATAATTCTGCGATACATCCCAGCGAACCCAACCCCGATCGCTACCTTCAATAGATTCCTTGTAATACTGTTCGATATCACCGCCGTCATCATCGTCAACCAATAAAATTGGCGGGTGGCCGATTACCATTTCATAAGTATGTACCAACCTGACATCTCCCGGACTGGCGATGACAGTTACCGTAATCCACGTAGTATGAGGAAAAGTCTCGTCGCTTATATTCATATTAAAAGGCTCTTGAATGTTGGCGATTACGTCACCCGGCGCCATATCCTCGAAAGCCATGCTGTCGATCTGCAAGGTTAAATAAGAATCATCGGTCGAAAGAATTACCGTGATATCTTCCGCCTCACGGCCGTTTTCTCCATTGGAAATGGTGACCGCAAATTCGATATTTTCGCCTGGATCCAGCTTTCCATTGCTGTTATCATCACTCAAAATCTCGAGTGTATCTATCACAAGTCGCGGCCTGTTTGCCAACTGAAGCGTATTGAGAGCATTGATACGACCTGATCCCAGTTTTCCACGATAGGCATTATTCAAATTATCAATATTATCTGCACCTTCAAGCAACATTGCTCTCGCTTCGAGAGCAGTAAGATCGGGAAAAGTTGTCCTTAGTAATATTGCCAACCCTGCGGCAAAAGGACACGCCATCGAGGTTCCATCCCACGCTTGATACCCATTGCCGGGAACTGTACTAAGAATACCTGAGCCGGGAGCCGAAATATCAACCCAGCTGCCATAATTTGAAAAATCTGATTTGCGGTCCGAACGTCCCGTTGATGAGACACCAACCACAGCATTGTAAGCCGAAGGGTAGTGCTTCGTTGAATCATTATCGTTCCCTGAGGCACAAAGGACAAGTACATCATTTTGAAGAGCAGCCTGAATCGTCTGGTCAGTCCAATCATTTCTGCCGTACCCACCCCACGAGCAAGAAATTACTTTCGCACCTGCTCGGACAGCATAGGTGATCCCTTCATAACCAAACTGAATCTGGTTCCCAGTCCCTGATCTGACGCACATAATGGCGCACGAATAACCGACGGATGCAATACCTACATCATTGTTAGTCACTGCCGAAGCAATTCCTGCACAGTGAGTACCGTGGCCATCGACATCGGTTGGATCGTTGTCATCTCCAACAAAATCCCAACCATAGAAATCGTTCACTCTTCCATTACGGTCGTCATCATTCTGGTCATTTCGTTCATTCTGTGAAATGTTGCCGTCCCCGTTCAGATCTTCCCTCGGGTTGACCCAGATGTTTTCTCGCAGGTCGTTGTGGGACATAGACACGCCGGTATCGACAATTGCTATTGGTAGATCTCGATTTCCGGTGGAAATATCGTGAGCTGCGTTTGCTTCACACAGGTCAAGCCCGTACTGGTTTGCTCGTTGAGGGTCATTGTGGTCAAGCACGATATAGTCGATTTGCCACGGTTCGGCAAGCTCGATACCATCAACCAATAGAAAATCGTGGCAGACATCGGCTACTGAAATCGTTTCGGGAAAATAGACATTGTAGAAGCGAGTTATATCGACCCCACCTGATACTGGTGGTAGTGCGTCGATAAACTTCAGCTCAAATTTAGTCGCACCAATGTCATCGAGAAAACGGTCAATTGGCAAAACACCGGTTCGCTCACTTGATGTTCCTTCGAATGCTGGAAGGTAACCCGGCAAGACCTTGACCACAACTACTCCTGTCCAATGAGGATATTGTATGGTGCTGGCATTTACCAGAATCGGTAGAGCGACCAAAATTGCTGTTAAAAAGGGGAAAATGTGGCGGCGATCGGAATTCATTTGCGATTCTCCGGAATGCGAAAATTGTAATTGCTGACCCAGCAATATAAGATAGTGATATTTTGAAAGTATTCCAAGACAGTTAATAATTGTTTATTAACGTAGAGATCAAGTATTTTCATGCAGGAGTACGGCTTCGGCGACCAGAAGTGTTTGCCAGCCCGCTCGTTTTTCTGAATTTTCGACGATCTCCCAGCCGTTGCGGGAAAGTATCCCACGAATAACAGAATCGCTTCGCGTTATGGCACCAAGCCCGAGCCAAGCCCTGAGCCGGTTTGGCAATGTGGGCGGTGAGTTTGTTATCAGTAATTTCCCCCCCACCTTAGAAGCAGATCGCCATGCCAACATCGTGCTCTCGATCTCAGGGATATATTCAAGCAATCCCAGTGCCAAAATCGTGGAAAATGTGTCGTTGCTAAATGGAAGATATGCTGCGTCAGCTGTAATCCGATGACGATACGTGCTGAAAGGGGCTATTTGTGGGGCATAATCGAGTGCAATCAATTTTTCTGGAGGTGTGGAAAAAAGCCATATTCCACCTGCCCCGGCTCCAAGATCGAGCGTCCACCCTACCCTATTAGTGCAAAATTTGTCAAATAATTTGGCCGCACATTGCAATTCAGAGCGAGCAATCGCCTCAAATGGACTCCTGCTTCCACGGAAACGATATCGCAACGATGCTCGAAGCCACTTGCTGTGAATCAGCGAGATCATCTTCTTATGACGCGAGGAATCAAGTCAAAGGCTGACATATCGAACAGAAATAAGTGCTTCGGCCTGCCTGAGTGATTCTTTCCAATACTGTGCCGCATATTGCACAAGGCTCTCCGCCATGAGCATAAACCTTTAGAAATTCACGAAAAGCGCCTTCCTTACCGTCGCTCAATCGGAAATTTTTAAACGTTGTACCCTTTGCATCGATTGCAGATTGTAATATCCTTATTACTCCATCATGTAGTCTTGGGATTTCGGACGAGTCAATCGATGAAGCCAGACGGAGAGGATTAATTCCTGCATTAAACAAAATTTCTGAAGCGTAAATATTGCCGATTCCTGCGATAAAAGCCTGATCCAGTAGCATAGGTTTTATCGGTACCTTTCGTTTAGCAAGTTTTTCGGTCAGGTATGCCACTGTAAAGTGTTTGCTAAAGGGATCGACGCCCATTTTCTTCCACGGTGGCTTTTCATCGTCGCAAATCCATAATCCGCCGAGAGTTCGCACGTCCCGAAAGGTGATTATGCCGTTGTCGGTTGTGAGTATGCACCTGACAAATCTATCTCTCAGATATTCAGCAGGCTCCCAGAATAACTGCCCAGTCATTCGCAAATGGACAAAAAGAGATAATCGGGTGTCGGTGCGAATTCTTATGAATTTTCCAATCCGCTCTACCGATTTGAATGTGCTACCGACAAGCATATCCGGATTGCCTTCGCGGATGATTCGTTGTAAAAGTATTTCGGTTCCAACAACCTTTGATTCAGGGATAGATATGGAAAGCTGTCGACAGACGGCTTCTACTTCTGGTAATTCAGGCATAAATAAGAGTACTCATTTTGTGAATTCAAGTTGATATTTTTCCGGTATTTTAGCTCCGGTAAGACCTCTGTAAATTCCTTGCCATAAGGCAGGTATTATATTAGGTTGGCCTTTGACAATTAATCCTGCAGTAATTCCCAATAATCCAATTGTTCCAAAAATAGGGACAACACACCACACCCACCACGGTCCCCACCTCCTCAAAAGAATCGCAGTACTGCGTGCTCGATAGAACGCTTTGAATGGCGATAATCCTCCTCCGGTAGAAGCCGAGACGCTATGGAAAGCGAGTGCGCCAGGTGTTATGTTCAGGCTCCAGCCTGCTTTACGGATTCGTAGCGAGAGGTCAACGTCCTCACTATAGAGTGCATAACGTTCGTCGAAGCCCCCGACTTGTTGGATAGTTTCACTTCTGACCATCATTGCGCAAGCTGTTATGTATTCAGTAGTTGCATTTTTATAATTGTCACTCATTTTTTTTCGGATATGCAAATGTTTTACAATTCCACTCCAAAGCGATACCTCACCTCCCCCAAACCAGATAGTATCTGATTTATCAGCATATAGGATAAATGGGCTCGCAGAGCCACATTTCGGATCTGACTGAAATATAGAGACTAAACTGCTCAAACAACGGGGGGCAATGGTGGCATCATTGTTCAGAAAAAAGAGGAAGTCAGCACCTACACGCAGTGCCACTTCGATTCCCTGATTATTCCCCCGCGAAAATCCGAGATTTTTATTGTTATCTATAAGTATTACATTGGAATAGAAATTTCTAACCATTTCGACTGAGCCGTCTTTTGAGGCATTATCGACGACAATAATTTTTATGTTTGGATATTCACTATTCAACAGAGATTTGATTGCTAATTCTAACAGGTTTTTTTGATTCCAATTGACGATAATTGCGACGACAAGAGGTTGATTACTCACGGCTTCCGAACCTCAGTGATTAATTCTCTCAATAATTCACCATATCTACTCCAACTTAGCTTTTTGCGCATATCTGCTAACCCGACGTTGAAGTCATTGCTATTCTGTAAGTTAAAAAACTTTCTGATGGCTCCAGCAATAGCCAGTACGTCGTTTGGCGGAACAATATATCCGCTTTCGCCGTCACTAACTACCTCAGATAGCCCGCCAACGTCGGTTACTACGACGGGTCTATTGCAGGCATAGGCAATCGGCACAACGCCGCTTTGAGTCGCCGAACGGTACGGCAAAACAACAAGATCAGAAGCTCGAAAATATAGTGACACTTCCTCATTGGGAATGTATCTATCTATAAATTCAGCTCTTACCTGTGCGAGTGATTTGATCTGATTCTCTAAAATGCTCTTCCCGCCATAGACCTCACCAACTGCCAACATTTTCAAATCGGGTATGTCAAGGAGATGTTTGGATGCCTCAAAAAAGAGATCAACTCCTTTGTAAGGTCTGATAAGCCCGAAATACAACGCTAATTTACAATTAGGCTCGATGTTCAACTTATATCGTGCGTCTTTGCGAGAAATATCCTGACCGGGGAAATTGTCATAAAGCGGATGAAATGCTGATTTAAATATTGCCGTTGATTTTAATCTTAATAAATCAACACCTTCAGATTTTGCATGCACCATGAAACCGTCGATGTTACTCAATAAATAGCGAGTGAGAATTTTCTGGAATGCCGTGCCCTCGTGCGGTGTTATGTTATGACAAATGGCGACACGAGGAATATCTGCACCAATTGACCTTGCAATAGAAGTATATGCAGGGATGAAAAATGGATGCCAGTAATGAAAGATAACTGCATCTGGTTTCCAGCTTTTCAAGCCGTGTGATGCCTTTCGCCAGCTTAACGGATTGATTGAGTCAATGAGTCTTTCAGCCGGATAGCCAAATTGAATAGCACTTTTGTCGAACTGGGTTTTTCCGGGAAAAAGGAAGTCGGGATAGAGGCGGGAAAAGTTGATTATCAGGCAGTCATCTTTTATGCTCATTTCACTGACAAGACGAGCATTAAATTGAGCAATTCCACCCCGATAAGGGTGAACCGGACCTACAAAAGCTAATTTCACCTAAGTTTATCTTGATCGAGCAAATCGGATTCAGGTCGAAGTGGAGGAGTTGTACGGGCAGACTTTTCGGCAATCATCTCAGCCAGAAGTCCCAGAGTAAATAGTTGAACACCTGAGACGACCCCTAAAACGCCAATCAGCAGGATCGGCCGATTGCCTATCCAGCGACCTTGAAACCAGCCAAACGAAAGATATCCGATTATTCCGAGTCCAATCAACAAACTAATCGAGCCGAGACTTCCGAAAAAATGGAGCGGTTTGGTGACAAACTTCATGCGGAACAGGAGCGTCGTCAGGTCAAAAAAACCGGCGAGAAATCGGTATGCGCCAAACTTAGTCTTTCCATGCACTCGCGGATGGTGCTGGACAGGCAATTCACCGACGCGGAATCCTTGCATATGAGCAAGAACCGGAAGAAACCTGTGTCGTTCACCGTAAACATGTAGTTCCTGTGTTACCTCGCGACGGTAAATTTTTAAGCCGCAATTAAAATCGTGTAGCTCAATTCCCGAAAGGAAGCCGGTAACTTTGTTAAATACCTTGGACGGTAGAGTTTTGGTGATGGGATCGTGGCGAACCTGTTTCCAGCCACTTACAAGGTCAAAGCCTTCTGAAAGCTTTGCTATTAGGTTGGGAATTTCAGCGGGATCGTCTTGCAGATCGGCATCCATTGTCACGACGAAATTGCCTCTCGATTGCGAAAATCCAACCTCCAATGCGGCTGATTTTCCTTGATTTCTGCGGAATGTAATCAGTCTGACCCGGGGGTCGGACTTCTTCAATTCATGTACAATCGAGTTAGAGGCATCCCTACTCCCGTCATCAACGAAGATCAGTTCATAGTTCAAGTTTTGGGCTGTAGCCACATTAGTGAGCCGCTGGTGAAGCTCAACCAAAGACCCCTCTTCATTCAAGAAAGGGATTACAACGGATAAATCTATGACAGAAGCGCTCATAACGGGATCAATTGAAAGGAAGATTTGGTACTTTTAGTGATCGTCAATGCGTTATAGGTGATTTTCAAGACTAACTCACCAAATTTCGATTCAACAAAATTCGGGAGAAATGACTTTGAATCGGCATATTTGAAACTGCGACTAAGCGTCGTAGCTTCCTTAAGTGTGATGACTTCATCATGCACTCGCAACGGGTTATAATCAAGATGAAGAACTCGGACGTCAATTCCCGTCTGAGAAGAGCGTGACAGCTTTAGGTCTCCATTAGCCATTAGATTTGAACCAGTAATAACCCAGTCTTGCGGATAAATGATATTGGGATACGGGATTATCATAGAAGCAAGGATTTTCAACGGCGGCAACTGCACATCGAAGTTTGGAATAAAGAGAACCTCGTCGGTGTATCCTTCAGTTGTTTCACCTAACTGAAGGTTCTTCATCGTGTAGCGCTCGCCGTGTATTTCGATCAAGGCAAGATCGACGCCGAGTGGCCCGGATAGTTTTATTTTCCAATCATTCCCGGATTCTATTATTAAGTCACAGCGGAGATGGATGTTCCCTTTGGGTGATTCGAGTCCGATAGTTAACTTGGCATCGATGTTGTTCAACGTTCGCCGCCGAGAGGAAATTTCATCAAGGGCGGCAATTGCAGTGGTAGCGTTAAATTCTTTGAATGGCTGATTTAGAGCACATCCGGATAGAAGTAACAGGAATACAAATGTCTGTAGATATTGATATTTCAATACATCTTCAATTTGGGTTAGCGGCCTCTAAAAAATTCAATCCGATCTGATTTAATCATTTTTCTGTCAGACGAGGGCGTCTGACAGCGGACAGAAAGGCGGACTAAAGTCCCCCCTCATAGACGTTGCGACAGGTGGAGACCACCTGACCTACGAAATCAAAATAGATTATTTTATTCTTTGGCTTTGAGTTCTTCTGCTCTTTTTGTCGCCTTTTCAGCGTCATCGCTTCTGCCAAGCGCCTTGTAGACCGCTGAAAGGTGTTCGAAAACTTCAGCGTTATCCGAGTCGTCTTTCAGCGAAATTTCGATCTCCTTCAAAGCTTCCTCATGGCGATTTAGCCCATAAAGAATCCAACCTCGAGTGTCATGATACGAAGATGTTTCGGGAGATTTTTCGAGGGCCTTGTCGACATATTCGAGTGCTTCTTCGAGCCTTACGCCTTGTACGGACAACATGTAAGCGAAATTGTTCAGAACGACCGGGCTTTCAGGAGCAATCTTCAAGGCTTGCAGATACGCATCCTCACTTTTTGCCCAATCTTTGGTTTGGTGGTAGATGTACCCAATGGCAAGGTAAGGGGTTAGCCTTGTGGAATCGAGTGCCGCTGATTTCTCAGCGTCGGCAATCGCTCCATTCCAGTCGGAATTTTCCTGCCGGAGCCCGGCTCGACTGTCGTAAAATTGCGCAACTTCGGGGAAAAGCCTTATCGCATCGTTTAGCAAAATGGATAGGGTATCTGCCTTACCTTCCCGCCCGACAACCATGATTAGATTTGCCCAGTACCTAACCTCGGCGGGTTCAATCTCAACAGCCCGTTTGAAGTGAACTTCGGCTTCAGCAAAATTTTCACGGGCAACGCAGAAGCCACCAACCACAAATTGTATCCGGTGGTTATTCGGATCGAGATCGAGCAAGGCTCGAAAAGCAGTATCCGCCGATTCGAAGTCTTTCTTACCGATATGGATGACTCCGATCCGCTCGTAAATGAAGGGATCCGGACCGAAAAGTCTTAGGTAGTCTTTAGAAAGGTCGAGGGCTTCCTTGTCCTTACCACTCCGCTCCAGCATCATGATCTGCCGGAGGGTCTCTTCGCGGTTGAGCGGCTTGATACCGGAAAGTCGCTTGAAGTAATCGGTCGAGCCGTCAATATCACCGAGTCGCAAGCTGATCTCACCGAGAGCGGAGAGCAACTCAGGGTCGTCGGGGTTTTGAGCAAGGGCGACCTCAAGAACCCTTAACGCCGGAATTCTCTCGCCCAATTGAAGATATGTACGGGAAAGTGCTTGCGGAATTTCAATTGAGGTCGGGTCGCAATACATCGCCAATTGATATTCGAGGGCTGCCTCACCCAAGTCGCCTGCCTCTTCTGCGATGGTTCCAGCGAGGTAGTGATCGAGTGCGGCTGCCTTAGAGGTAGAATCCGGCTGAGCTACGGGGAAACTCTTATTGACCTTCAGTTTCCCGGTGGTAGCGCAACCGATGGTTATCATAAGAAGCAATCCCACAAATATCAAGTTTATAGGAATGGGTCGGACAGGCTCACTCAAATCAATTCGTTCCAATGTAATACCTTATGACGTCATGATAAGAAACAACAACGACTAACAATAACAAGACTGCCAACCCGACTTTGAGCAGGTTAACTTTTATTTTTTCCGGGATTTCACGACCAATGATCGCTTCAATCACAATGAAGAGCAGATGTCCACCGTCGAGCATCGGTATCGGAAGAATATTTAGAAAAGCGATGGAAATGCTGATCATTCCGATGAAGCTGAAGAAAGTGGCGACGCCGGACCTCGCGCTATCGCCGGACATTTTGGCAATTCCGAGCGGGCCGGTCAGTTCCTTGACTTTGGCTCGCCCAGTTAACAATGCTCCGAGCGATACGACGTTCAAGCGAATAATCGACCAGACCTGACCTGCGCCGTAGTAGGTGGCTTTGAAAAAACCGACCTGCTCGACCTCAATGGTGCCAAGAATACCGATCTTCCCCACCGTGTCCATTTTGACTTCGTTGAGGTTGAATTCAGGCGTGGCACGGGGGGTGATCGACGCGGACATCAGGGAGTCTCCACGAAGCCACGAGATCTCTACTGGGACTCCTGGGTACTCACGGATGATGTTGGTGAGGCTCTCCCAATCTTGAACGGACTGGCCTTTTACCTTGGCGACTTTATCACCTTCGAGCATCCCGGCTTCAGCGGCGGGAGAGTTCTCGGTCACCATCGTTAGCGTCGTGCCGGTCATTTTACCAACGCCGGTAGACCAGATGAGGATAGTGTAGATCACGAGGCCAAGCAAGAGGTTCATGATCACGCCAGCGGTGATGATGAAGACTTTGTTTAGCAAGGGCTGGGCTGCAAAACCGCGGGGATCTTTGAGATCGACTTCGTCTTCAAGCGACTCGTCGGCCATGCCGGACATTTTGACGAAGCCGCCCAGAGGTATCCAAGCCAATTGGTATTCGGTCTCACCGCGTTTCCAACTGATCATTTTTGGCGGGAAACCGAGCGAAAAGACTTCGACGCGGACGCCGGAAAGCTTTGCCGCGAAAAAGTGACCAAACTCGTGGACGAAGACGATAATGCCGATGACGACAATGAAGGAAAGGAGTGTAAGCAATTCTTTTAAAAGGCTATATAAAGAAACTATTTCGAGTAACCTGAAGACTCGGCTTTAGGTTTTAAGCTTGAACCAGCGTACGACAGGTTATGTTCCCAACTGCATTAGCCTGGAATGAACCGGGTAGCAATCGATCTTCCGGCGGCGTCGGCTGCAATGACAGCCTCAAGTGAGTCTGCTGGGGTGGCGGCGCAAGCGTTCATGGCGTATTCAACTATGCGGGCGATATCGAGAAAACCGATCTCGTGATTTAGGAAACGCGAGACTGCAACCTCATCTGCCCCGTTCAACATCGCAGGGGCTGTGCCACCAATCTCAAGTGCTTCATAGGCAAGCCGCAAGCAGGGAAATTTTCCAAGATCGACGGGCGCAAACTGAAGCGGTGGCCAGTCGGATGGATCATCATCCTCCAGAAAGGGCATCACCATCCTGCCGGGGTATGTTAACGCTACCTGAATAGGAAGGCGCATGTCGGGCTTGCCTAACTGCGCTTTGAACGAGCCATCACGAAACTGGACAAGCGAATGAACTATTGAGACCTGATGAATTCGAACGTCGATCTGACTTGATGGCAAACCAAAGAGGTGATGGGCTTCGATGACTTCGAGGCCCTTGTTCATCAGAGTCGCGGAGTCGATGGTGACCTTGGCACCCATTTGCCAGTTCGGGTGCTTAAGAGCTTGAACCGGCGTTACATTAGATATTTGAGCGTGATCCCAAGTTCTGAACGGGCCTCCTGAGGCGGTCAGAATCAGTCTGCGGACGTCCTCGATTCGCTCGCCCAAAAGACATTGGAAGATCGCCGAATGCTCGGAATCGACTGGCAATATTTTGGAGCCGGTTTTGGCTTGCAAACCACTTAGCAGATCACCACCAAGGACAAGAGACTCTTTGTTTGCCAGTGCGAGATCGATTCCGCGCAGAATGACTTCGTAGCTCGGCCTTAGTCCACTCAAGCCAACCAGCCCATTGATTGCGATATCATAGTCAATTTCTCGTGCAGCCTGGGCAGCTGCCTCATCGCCGGAAACGACTTCGATGTTCGTTCCGGCAAGCGCTTCCTTAAGGGCAGTATAACCAGACGAATCGGCAAGAGTAACTCGAACGGGACACCATTTCAGAGCCTGTTCAGCAAGAAAACGCCAATTAGAGTGCGCCGAAAGTACGGAAATCGAATAACCGCCCATCGCCTCGATGACTTGAAGCGATTGTGTGCCGATAGATCCGGTCGAACCAAAGATTGCCAGACGTCGTATTTCAGGCATTCACTACCATTGGAAGAATTTGGTGCGCTGAATGAATGTCGTGAAAAGGTCGTCGCTCGTGGATTGCTTCCAACTCATGTTCGTGAATGCAATCGGTGACAAATTCGAAATTTAAATGCCTTTCAAATGGGTCGATAGCCGCTTCGATCAGGTCGAAAGTGTCAAGTTCGCGATTAATTAGCTCACAAATCGAAATCGAGGATAGACGCAAATTGCTGGCGGCTATGTTTTTCGCCGTCTCATCTATTGGCAGGGTATCAGCTATAGCACTGACATCACCGGTCATGATAACAGACCCGTGTTGCAAAAGGGTTTGGGCATATACACGCTGAGCCGCGGCGGCAATTTTTTTACCGGATGAGATCAATTCACCTCGAACCCGACTATCGAGACAGAGACCGTCGCGCAAATGGGCCGTGCCTTCGTGGGAGCCTCTGCCAGATTGGACTAGCTCAGCCACCAATCCAAATTTAGCAAAAGTCTCAATCCAAGCCTTGGCAACCGCCTCATAAATGTCTTTTAGTCGATGAGGCGACTCTGAACCGCCAGCCAGAGTGACTGAATAACTCAAGTCGCGGTGATGAAGCAATGCTCTGCCCCCGGTGGGTCGTCTAACGATGTCCCAGCCATGCTCTGTGCATTTGTCGTGATCGACAGCATTCGCCGACTGGTGAACACCAAGCGAGACTGCCGATGGAATCCAACAGTAGAATCGAACAACCGGAGAGAAGTCGGAAAGTACCTTTGGGTTTGCCAGAATTTCGTCGCCAGCCATCAATTGCCAACCGGGCAAAGGCGAACGTTCAATCAATAATCGGGCTTTCGCCTGTGACTCCTATGCCGATGAGACCTCGTTTGGAAGAATCGATAAAATCCAGAATTTCCTGAACTTCCGGAGTGATTTCGAGTTTTTCTTTGATAGCTTCTACCCCCTGCTTGACATTCAAGCCTGATCTATAGAGCAGATTATAGGCACCCTTGATTGCTTGCAATTGAGAACTGACAAACCCACGTCGTCGCAAGCCAATCGAATTGGGACCGAAATAGCTTAATGGTTCTTTGGCGGCACGAATGTAGGGAGGTATGTCTTGCGATACTCTTGACATCCCGCCTACAAAGGTATGAATACCGATTTTTACAAATTGGTGTATAGCGGTTGCTCCACCGATAGTCGCCCAATCACCGATTGTCACGTGCCCGGCAAGATTTACGGAATTTGCCATGATGACGCTGTTACCAAGACAACAATCGTGAGCAACATGTACATAAGCCATCAACATACAGTCAGATCCGACGCGGGTCTGCAATTGCCCGTGTCGAGTACCGCGGTTGAGCGTACAAAATTCTCGAATTACGGTTCGATCACCAACAAGTAGTTCCGACTCTTCACCTCCAAATTTCAAATCCTGAGGAGTTGTGCCTAATACAGCTCCCTTTGAGACTCGGCAATCTTCTCCCAGTCGGGTCCCGGCGGAAACCAAGACATGTGAAGCTATAGTTGTCCCATGACCAATTTTAGTATTCGGCTCAATTATGGAGAATGGCCCGATTGAAACGTTATCTCCGATTATTGAACCCGGGTCAACAATTGCTGTTGGATGTATGAGAAGACTCGCCATGGTTAGCTTTTCATCCAGCCTTATTAGTTGCGACTTTACGGCCACCAAGAGCGGTCAGTGGAACACCCTGCTTGCATAGTGGGCATTGATCGGGCTTATACTCCACCAGATCGACAACTTTGAGTAGGGGAATGAAAGGTGCGTTTACTTTAACACGCCCCTTGCTGCGATCGACAAGAATTAGCGCTGCGCTAACTTTTGCGCCCAAACCTTCGATGCAATCAAAAACCTGATGGATAGAACCACCAAGATTGACAACGTCTTCAGTAACCCAGACGGCTTCATTCGGCTCGAGATGGAAGCCGCGACGCAACTCCATAGTACTTTCCATCTTTTCCGTGAAAAAGGCTTTAGCACCAATCTGTCGTGCGACTTCAAATGCGAGTAGCGCGCCACCAGTCATTGGACCAATTACGACTCGCGGATGAGCGATCCCTGCGGCATCAGCAAGATCGATCATTTCCCTGGCTAAAATCGAAGTGACGTTGGGATCCTCGAGAGCGCGAAATTTTTCAATGTAAACAGATCCGTGAAGTTTGCTGGCGTAAAGGAAATGTCCTTGTAAGAAAGCTCCCGATTCCAGAAGCAGTCCCTCGATCTCTTTCTCGGTCATTATTCTACCTTCCCCGCGATTCGACGCGGTAACTTTGTTGATAACGGATATTTTGTACAATAATTGCTTCCTGAACTGCAGAAGGAATGTTTAGAAAGCGGCAAATAAAAGATTGCTTTTGTGCTATTCGAGTATCTGGAATAACTTTCAAGACAAGCGCTTCTACACCTGCTACACTGAAAGTCTTGCTAATTGTAAAAGATAATTGAAAAATATCGTTTGTTATTACCGCAATATCGTCGGGTAATTCGGCTGAAAATTTAACTCCACCTGCCGAGAGGTTGATAATCTTCCCTATAAAGTAGGGGCTAATAATTTCTCCACCTGCACCTCTTAGAAGGCGAAGACGTATCGGAAGGTCAATATCGAGCCGAAAATGTTCCCGGCGCTGAATGCGCTCAATTTCACGAGGTTTTTGGAGAAGTAACACCGGAAGCTTGTCGAGCAAAGTCTCATTGAGGATCTTGCTTGCAAATCGATAGGTGGCATCCTGCCGTTGGAAGTAGATATCTACCGATTTTCCTGGAGGTGCTGGCATCAAGCGTTGTTCGATGATTGGGCGATCGATAGTTATTCCATCTTCGGAGATTTCCTGCACTCGCACAGTGAAAATCGCCACCGATTCGCCAGCAGGTACATGAAGCTCTACGCGATCACGAATCTCTATTTGAAGAGGATTACTGGCAGAAGGCACTAACTTTATCCGTTGAGTTGATCGAAAAGAAAAGCCGCCGCATTTCGTGCTGCGACCGCATAGTCTGAACCGCTTGAAGCGTGTATAATTGCTCGGGACGAGTTGACTAATGCCGGAGCCGGGTAACCTGATAAAATATTCCGAATTTCAACCGGATCCCCGCCTTGAGCACCGACACCGGGAATCAGTAGTGGTAGATCGACGGCTTCCCGAAGTACATTATCCCAAAGTGAAGGCTTGGTAGCACCAACGACCAGACCGACATTTCTTTTGCTTGCGAGAAGGCGCGCCATTCGTATTACATATACGTATAGCGGTTCACCGTCAATTAACAATTCCTGAAAATCTTTTCCGCCGGGATTGGAAGTGACTGCAAGCAGGAAAATGCCATTCTGTTCACGTGTCACAAAAGGTTCGACTGAATCCCTACCGAGATAGGGGCTCACGGTGATTGCGTCACCTCCTAAAGAATCAAATGCAGCACCAGCGTATGCCTCGGAAGTCGAACCGATGTCACCTCGTTTTGCGTCGAGAATTACGATTTTGTCGCTTGGAATTGCCTTGACAGTCTTACGTAATTGCTCCCAACCCGAAACACCAAAGCGTTCGTAGAATGCGAGATTGGGCTTGTAAGCCGAGGCGAATTCCTTCGTCGCCTCAATTATTTCGCAGTTAAAATTGTAAAGCGATTCGGAGTCGTTACGAAATTTCTCAGGCAGTCGGTCGGGGATTGGATCGAGACCGACGCAAAGCCCAATTCCGTTGTTAATTGAGTTGAGAAGTTTAGTCGAAAAATTCAAGAGTTAGTTCGAACCCGATGTGATAGAGTTTAACTTAATTATCATAATCAATCATCAGGTCAAATGCAATGCTCGCTCACTCTATCCTCTCTATGTAGCTCTGATAACTAATTTCTTGAAAGCATTTATTCAGGCACGATGCTTTGTAATTCATTGCTTGCATTCAGTAGAAGTATTGCTTATACTCAACAGGAGCATGGCTTAGAAGTGCGCTTCATCAGGGTCGCAAACTCCCAAACTCATCATCACTTTTCAGGATCAAGCGCCAATGGATGGCGAGCATTCACTATACCCACAACGTAAGACAACCTATCCAGAAATAGGGACACCTGAACTTCGCAGGCAGATCGGCAAAGAGCTGAAATCTGCACGCGAATTTCAGGAGATGTCGCTTGAACAGGTGATGGCCTACACCAAGATTAATGTTCGCTTTCTGGAAAACATCGAAGAAGGAAAGTGGAATTTTCTGCCTCCGACCTATGTCAAGGCTTTCATTCGTGCTTATTCATCAGCTGTGGGTCTTCAGACTGATAAATTATCGAACCGACTCGACGAGTTGTTCCAACACGTAGTTGTTGCGGCGGCGGTATTCAAGCCTTACCTCTCTAATGACCCTGATGGCGAGGGAGCGAAATTCAGGTCAAAGGGTCTGATGGATTGGGTAGAGCAGAACAGGGCTCTCCTCTTCTACGGGTTGATCGGGGTCATTGCTGTGATTCTGGTTTCGATTTACTTAATGCGTCACAACGAATCTGAGATAGCAGGGTCTGATGATGCTGATAGTGTTGCATCTACAGCAGCCGCCCCGGTGATCAGCACCGAAGCACCTGCTCGCCGCGATAGTGTAGCTATGAATTCTGTTGACACGGTCGCCGTCAGGACGATGGCGATGTCGTTTACTTTTCTTGATACGTGCTTTGTGAAAATCGAGCACTCCGATAGTATCCTTTACGAACGGACACACTGGCCAGGCAACAACATGAATTTCGATACACCCTACCCGATACGACTTTCACTTGGAAATGCACCTTCGGCGCGTCTATCGATAAACGGGCAACAGTTGCCAGCTTTCCCCGGTTCGCGCCGGGTTCAGGTCGTTAACCTTGGTCCGGGAGGGATCATAGGCTGAAATGACTTGCATAAACGCTTCCATAAACATTTGGAAGCGTTTCGTACGACTTCGCTACCTCCCGCCCATCTCCAACATACACAGGTAATTACGTTTGCAGGAATCTGAAACCAATCACCAACCACTATCACGGTCGGAAGAACAGGAATCGCTCAACCATGTAATGGTTGCAAGGATTGAAAAGCTCAATCGAATCCGCGAGTTGGGCGTTGAGCCATTTCCCACCAAATTCAATAAATCAGACACGATATCTCAAATTCTCGACTCGTGGCAGGATGAATCGACGGAACACTCAAGTGTTTCCTTCAGAATAGCCGGGAGGATTGTCTCTACCCGGGTTATGGGTAAGGCGGCATTTACGCACCTTCAAGACGAAACGGGTCGAATTCAGCTTTATTTCAAGAAAGACATTATTGGCGAAACACTGTGGGAGTTGTTCAGACTGATCGATGTCGGTGATATTGTTGGAGTAAACGGAACGCCATTCCTGACTAAAACTGGTGAGCGGTCACTGCAAGTCGTTGGATTTGAACTGCTGACAAAGAGTCTGCGCCCCCTCCCTGCCGTAAAGGAAAAGGACGGTCAGGTCTGGTATGCATGGGATGACAAAGAAGAACGGTACCGGCAGCGAACTATTGATTTGATAATCAACAAAGACTCACGGGATGTGCTGTTGGTGCGAAGTAGAATTGTCCATGAACTGCGGATGTTCTTTTTCGAAAAAGGTTACATCGAGGTCGAAACTCCTGTTTTGCAAGCAATTTACGGCGGTGCGACAGCAAGACCGTTCACGACGCACCACAATTCACTTGATATGCAGTTGTATTTACGGATAGCGACTGAGTTGTACCTTAAGCGGATCATTGCGGGGGGAATAACGCGGGTCTTCGAGATCGGCAAGGATTTCCGGAACGAAGGCATTGATAGGATGCATTCGCCGGAGTTTACGATGTTGGAAGCCTACACTGCTTACGAAAATTACGAATTTTGCATGAATTTGTACGAAGAACTGCTTCCGACCATGGCGAGTCATATCCTTGGAAGAACGTCTATAACATTCGACGGCAATCTGATCGAGCTGAGTGGGCCTTATCCAAGATTACCGATGCTCGATGCGATACAAAAATACGGTAATTTCGATATCAAAGGCAAAACGCGCGATCAACTCGCCACATTCGCAGACTCGATTGGGATAGCTGTTAAGCCCGAAATGGGTTACGGAAAACTCGTTGATGAGATTTTTTCGGAGGTGGTTGAGCCGAACTTGATTCAGCCGACTTTTATCACCGATCTGCCAGTAGAAGTTTCGCCCCTTGCCAAGCGACACCCTGACAATCCCGAACTCGTCGAACGGTTCGAACTTTACATTGGCGCAATGGAGATTGTCAATGCCTTTTCCGAGCTGAATGACTCGGTCGATCAGCGAATGCGATTCGAAGAGCAGGCTCGACTTCGGGCGGCGGGTGATGAAGAAGCAACACCCATCGACGAGGAATTCCTGCAAGCGCTTGAGGTCGGCATGCCTCCGACAGCAGGGCTTGGGATGGGTGTTGACAGACTTACAATGCTGTTGACCGACAGTAGGTCAATTCGTGATGTTATTTTCTTCCCATTACTTCGCTCGATTTCCTAAGGCAATTCATTAAGTGAACCTTGAGTTGTTTATCGCCAATCGGTACCTCCGCTCGAAACAGCGCACAGGGTTCATATCGTTAATCACGTACATCTCGGCGGCCGGGGTGATGATCGGGACGGCGGCGCTGGTGATTGTTCTTTCTGTTATGAATGGCTTCGAAAGCGAAGTACGTGGAAGAATCATCGGAGCTGATTCCCATTTGAAGGTCTCGCTCTTTCACGATCTTCCGATGAGTAATTATCAGTCAATTTCCGATACAATTTCGAATATGGGCAAGGTTGTTGGCGTAACGCCCTATATTCAGGATAAGGGGTTGCTTCGCCGCGGGAAAAGCGTCGAATGGGCGCTGGTAAAAGGTATCGACGAAGCGAGCGTCGGGAAAGTATCTGATCTTCCGAAGACAATCATAGCTGGTAATCTCGACGTCGAGGGGCCCGCCGAAGGGATCGGAACTGTTGGTGACATTCTTGATGGCAACAAAACCTCGCCAGTTCCGCCACGCACCGGATCCATCACAGGGATCGTTTTAGGAAGGCAACTCTCGTTCCGGTTAGGGGCAAGCCTTGGCGACACTGTACTGCTGATTAGTCCAGCAGGTATGACCAGCCTCCTTTCGTCGCCAAAATTAAAGAGGTTCATCGTCACGGGCGTATTTGAAACGGGTATCTACGAATACGACGACTCTTTTTCATATATCTCAATCAAAAGCGCCTCAGAACTCTACGACTTTGGCGAAGGTGTATCAGGACTTGAGGTTAAGCTGACAAACCCGGACGATGCTTCTAAAGTCTCCTCCTACCTTGAGGAAAAACTTGGGTATCCTTACTATCCCCGCACCTGGGAAGATATGCACAAGACACTCTTCCGGTGGATGAAAATCGAGAAATGGATTTACACCATTTTACTTTCGTTAATCATTGTTGTAGCGGCATTTAATATTGTTGCAAGCCAGATAATGGTTGTTCTCGAAAAACGACGCGAAATAGGCATCCTAAAAGCAATAGGCGCAACACGGGAATTGATTATGCGGATATTCATGTACGAGGGGCTTATTGTTGGCGTGGTAGGGACTTTCGCGGGCCTGATACTTGGATGGACATTGTGCAGGTTACAGCAGGTTTATCAATTTTTCTCACTACCGGGTGACGTCTATTTTTTGAGCTCCCTGCCGGTGAAAATGGCTGTTACTGATTTTTTGATTATAGGATTCGTCTCAATCGGGTTGACACTATTAGCTACCATCTACCCAGCGAGGCGCGCCGGTCAACTGGATCCGGTCGAAGCTATCAGGTATGAATAGACTATGTTGATAATTCGCGCAGTGTGGTTCGCCGCAACAATAGTTCAGATTTTGCATGCGACGACTCTACTTGCTGCGTATCGGGCTCCCTTCTGCTCGCGTGGTGGAATGGCAGCAACTCCGCACGTTACTGCGACTGAGGCAGCTGTCGAGCTTCTCGGTAAAGGCGGCAATGCAGTCGATGCGGCGATTGCGGCGGCGTTTGCCCTGTCTGTTGCCGAACAGTACCACAGCGGTTTGGGAGGTGGTGAGTTTGCGTTGGTTTATTCGGTTAAGAGTGGAAAGACCGAGGCACTTGACGCAAGAGAATATGCTCCTGCGAATTTGACTGCAGACCTTTTCCTTGACTCGACCACGGGGGAACCCCACCCTACCAAATCGTGGCTGGGTGGATTGGCGGTTGGCGTTCCGGGTAGCGTTGCAGGAAGAGCCGAGTTACATCGGAAATATGGAAAGTTACCTTGGAAAGATGTCGTCGCTCCGTCGATCCGGCTTGCGAAAGATGGCGTTGTCGTCGACCGAATTTTGGCGAACCGCATTGCTGCTCTTCGAGACAAATTTGCTGAAAATGCTGATTTGGTTCGCACGTTCTTTAAGAATGAGAAACCGTTGGAACGCGGCGATCTACTTAAGCAACCAGCTCTTGCTAAGTGTCTGGTGCAAATATCTAAAGACCACGGAGAATCTTTCTATAATGGCGCTCAAGCGAAAGAAATCGAATCCGCGTCGCTTAAAGCTGGCGGGGCACTTACGGCACAGGACCTTAGCTCTTACAAGTTCGTCTGGCGGGAACCTATCAAATTTAGTTACCGAGGCTATGAAGTCTTTTCTATGCCGCCTCCCTCATCCGGCGGACTTTGCCTCGCAGAAATTTTCAATATTTTGGAACCGTTTCCATTGTCGTATCTCGGACAGGGAGACCCGGAAACACTCCATCTTGTTGCTTCCTCTTTCGAGTTCGCATTTGCTGACCGCTCTCGATGGCTTGCCGACCCAGGTTTTGTCCCGCAACCTATCGAAGGTATGTCATCTCGTTCCTATGCCGATAAATTGCGCGGCTCGATTAAAAGAGAACTGCGAATACCTGTTAAAGAGGCGGGTGATCCCTGGATTATTGCACCGAAAAATACAAGTCATATTTCGGTCATAGATAAAGAAGGCGGGATGTGCGCAATCACAACATCAGTCAATGGGGCGTTTGGATCGCTTGTTTATGTTCCAGAACTTGGCATATTCCTGAATAACACGATGGACGACTTTGCCATTACCCCTACGACCAAGAACATTTACGAACTGACTCAAGGCGAAGTGAACCTCTGTGAACCGGGCAAACGACCTCTTTCAAGCATGTCACCAACACTGATTTTCAAGGACAACAGACCGTTCGCTTCAATAGGTTCGGTCGGAGGACCGCGGATCATCTCATCTGTAGCACAGATGATAATCAACATGGTAGATTACAAGTTGGATGTTCAGGCAGCTATAGACGTGCCTCGAATTCATATGCAATGGCAACCGGCAATCCTTTACCTCGAACAAGAGATCTCTCCTTCGACTAAAAGGGATTTGGCTGATAGAGGGTGGCCTGTTAAATCGGAGACTCGTTGGTCGATTAGTCAAGGTGTCACAGTCGATTGGGATAAGGGTCTCTTTTATGGAGGTGCCGATTCGCGAGGAGTTGGATCGGCTGGCCCTGCAAGTATTCCGTAGTAAAATCTTACAAAATGAATCAACAAATCAACTTACAGACGTCGCAATCAACGACCCACACCGTAGTACTTATTCTCTGTTCCGTTCCTACTCGACCCATCGCTGATAAGATTGCCCGCTATCTTGTTGAGAATCATTTTGCTGCCTGTGTCAACATCATACCGGGAGTTACATCGATCTACCAATGGAAAAGCAAAGTCGAGAAGAGCGAGGAACTACAACTCATGATTAAGAGTTCGATGGGGAGATTGGCAGAAATCTCGGAGTATATTCACTCAGTTCATCCGTATGATCTGCCGGAAGTGCTTGCCATTCCAACATCAGGCGGTGGAATGGAATATTTGAGCTGGATTATTCAGGAAACAAAGTCCGGAAGACAGTAGCAAAACAAATCTCAATCAAACAACTGAATCGAGAATTCAAAATGCATATAAAAGCACTCTCAGCCGAGCTAATCGGCACATTTGCATTAATCTTTATCGGTGCCGGAGCTGGCGCGTTAGGTATCGGGGGGTTGATTGGAGTCGCGTTTGCGCATGGTCTTGTTATTTTAGCTCTGATTTATACATTAGGACCAATCAGCGGTGCACATCTTAACCCGGCTGTAACCTTTGGCTTGCTTATCGGTGGAGAATTTAAGCTTAAGCACGCCGTAGTCTACTGGACTGCTCAGCTTCTCGGCGGGGCATTAGGTGCATGGGTTTTGTGTGTCGCTCTTGGCGGATCCGAAAGCGGTCTTGGAGCGACAACACTTGCGTCAACGGTAACTCCAGCTCGTGGAATACTCATCGAGGCAATTCTCACTTTCTTACTAATGTTTACGATTTTTTGCACTGCCGTTAGTGGTAGAGGAGGCGATCAAACCGGAATAGCAATCGGAATGATATTGACCGCATGTATTTTGATGGGAGGCCCGTTGACCGGAGCATCGCTCAATCCGGCACGAACTTTCGGCCCCGCACTCTTCACCAATGGCTTCGGGCAATTTTGGATTTACGTTGTCGGACCTTTCGCAGGTGCAGCAGTTGCGGCACTGAGCTATAAATACATATTTGCAAAGTAATAGGTTACCAACCTCTAACAGGAATTATGGCAGACATTCAAGACCACTATCGCGTTGTTATTATCGGCTCGGGCCCTGCTGGCCTGACTGCCGCACTCTACGCTGCTCGCGCTAATTTTGCACCGCTCGTCATCGAAGGCGTTCAGCCAGGCGGACAACTTACCATTACAACTGATGTCGAAAATTATCCAGGGTTTCCCGAAGGTATCATGGGTCCCGACATGATGGACAAATTTAGGGAACAGGCTGAGCGGTTTGGTACATCATATATTACTGATGAGGTTTCTTCAGTCGATTTGAACGAGCGCCCTTTCACAATAAAAGTCGGGAAGCGATCAATTAAGGCAGACGCACTGATAATCGCGACTGGCGCCACAGCCAAGCTACTGGGGCTGGAATCGGAGAAGCTTCTGATGGGGCACGGCGTTTCGGCTTGTGCTACCTGTGACGGCTGGTTCTTTCGAGGCAAGGAGATCGCTGTGATGGGCGGCGGTGACTCGGCTTGTGAAGAGGCAAACTACCTTACCAAATTTGCGACGAAGGTGACTTTGATCCATCGTCGCGGTGAACTTCGTGCTTCAAAGATCATGCAGCATCGTGTTGAGTCAAATCCCAAGGTCGAATTCCTCTGGCATCACACAATCGAAGATTTTGTCGGTGCACCTGAGACTGGACTCGAAGCTGTCCGGGTAAAAAATGTGCAGACCGGCGAAGTATATGACTTGAAGGTCGCTGGGGTGTTCATGGCTATCGGCCATAAGCCCAACACGGAACTTTTCATGGGTGTGCTGGATACGGACGAAACGGGATATTTGATAACAGAACCGGGATCGACTCGAACTAAAATTCCGGGGGTATTCGCATGCGGAGACGTTCAAGACCACATATATCGTCAGGCGGTAACGGCTGCCGGAAGTGGTTGTATGGCGGCTATCGATGTTGAGAGATTTTTAGGAGAAGCAGAATGAGAGCCATTTGGGTGGGGTGTTTGGGGCTGAGCCTGTCGTTCATAATCGCGGCATGCTCGGGAGACGATGCCGACTTCAAATCGGGGATGTATTGGCTCAACGAAAAAGGTAACTGGCAGGCCGCTGCACAAGCGTTTGAACGTTCGCTCGCCAAGAGCCCGGATCGTTGGAAGAACCATGTTGCCCTTATAGATGCGGTGTCGCGAGGAGACGATCCAGCGCGATTGGAAAGACACGTTACAGAGGCGTTCAATAAATTCCCCGACAGCACGAGAAGCTCCAGCATTTTCACCGCTGCCAGCACTCTGTTGGGTGAGGATCGGTTGAACAAATTGGGTGGTAAGATTGAGCTGGTAAGCCTTGAAAAACAGATGGCATCGAAGGGAGACAAGCCAGAGTTGCTCTCCCGTGCTGTTATCTCAGCTTGTCGAGGTCAGGACCAGCAGGCTGTTTCCGCCTATCTTGGCAGACTATTGGAAGTGATGAAAGGCGAATTGCCTGATTCTGTCCGAAATGAACTCAATTACTTCATCGGGTCGGCGCAACTTGACCGAATTCAATTAACTGCCCGACTTGAAGCAAATCCAAAGGATCCGAAAGCGTTAACAGGTCTGGCGAAAGCCTCACTATTATCGTGGGATTTAGCCCTCGCTCGCAAATCGATTCAAGGCCTTAATGGCGAAAACTCAGATGCTTTGAAAGACGAAGCAACGGCTCGAACATTTTCGGCGCTTTGGGACATCGAGCCATTTCCGGCACGAACAGTCACACAAGGTTGGGATGGCTCGCGGTCAACTGATGGGTCGGGGTTGCTTTTTGTGAGGGATCTCGGAACGACTTCGGAATCGGATAAGTACATTTTTCGCAATGGCGGTGGTGGCGATCAGCACATGCTTAAGGCGGCTCAGCAAGGATTGCGCGAGATTGTGTGCCCGCGCTTTTCGCCAGACGGGGGCTGGATCTATTTTTATAGTTCCGCCGACAAAAATTGGCGATTGGGTGGTCAGGGAAGATTCAGCCTTTATAGAGTCAAGACAACCTATGGTTCCGCACCGATAAAATTGACTGACGACGATCTCGTGTTTTGTGAACCTTTCTTTGAGTCAAACGGCACGGTTTTGTTAGTGCGAAAGGATGTAGGTAGTGTTCGTCAATCTGCTGAGGTATTCCGACTGGATCCGGTTCATAAGAGAAGCGAGTCGGTCATCCGAATCGCTGAACCAGTGCAGTGGGCGGCATTTACCCCGCGAGCAGATTCCTTGCTGTTTATTACTGCGCGAGGAATTTACAAACGAGCCCTTGCTGGTGGCGCTACAACACTTGAGATGACCGGGCAAGGATACGCCTACCCCCTGCTCTCACCCGACGGCAAGTGGTTACTAATCCAAGGTAGTGGCAATGAGCAGCTTCTATTTGAAAGAAGTTCTGGAGCAATGACTTATTTGGGGATCGCGTCGCCGCCGATGGGGTCTTTTGGGAAAGACGGAAAGCTCCTGGTGAATCGCCAAGAGGCAGGCAGACCAAAGATCGTTGAGTTTGACTTGAATCATCCCCAAACCGTCTCAACGGAATTGATCCAGAAAATCGGAAGCAGGTAAGGAAATTCCGTGGCAATTTTTCAGACAAGCCGATTCAAGATTACAACCCTCGATTTTGGAACATTCAAACTCGATGGTGGAGCGATGTTTGGCGTTGTACCGAGGACACTATGGGCGAGACATCACCCGCCAGATGAGCTTAACCGGATCGATATGGCACTTCGATGCCTGTTGATCGAAACCGGAGACCGCGTAATATTGGTTGATACCGGATTTGGAGAAGGTCGCCCGGAACGGTTCAGGGAGATGTATGCTTTCACCGGATCTGAAGACTACATCGATGGAGGTTTACGAGAAGTCGGTCTTAAGCGAGGAGATATTACCGACGTTTTTCTGACACACCTTCACTTCGATCATGTAGGTGGCGCAACGATTAAGAATCAGACCACTCCTGAACCAGGGTTTCCCTCTGCGCGTTATCACTTGCAACAAAAACAGCTCGAACAGGCGAGGAGTCGCCTTGAGCGAGATAAGGCGAGCTACTTCAAGGAAGACTTTGAACCGCTCCTTGAAAAAGGGGTGCTGGAACTCTACGAGGGAGACTTTTCCTTGATGCCCGGGATCGATACGGTTATTGTCAACGGTCATACACCAGCGATGCAACTGCTGCGGATTAGAGACGATGGCAAGACTTTTGTCTTTGCGGCAGATCTGATCCCCTTGGCGTCTCAGTTCTCACTTCCGTGGATTATGGCTTACGATCTTTTTCCGGTAACTACTTTGGAAGAGAAGAAGCGAATATTGCCTCAGGCGGCGAGCGAAGGTTGGACATTTATCTTCGAGCATGATCCCAAAGTGGTTAGTGGGAAAGTGATCCAAACGGAGAAGGGCTTTGCTCTCTCGAACTGATTTAACTTAAAACAGACAAAAAAACGAAGAGGGCAACTCACACTTGAGTTGCCCTCTTCGTTTTACATTATCCTTTCAAAGCATAACTGCTTTGGCTAACTTCCGAATCGAACACCTACCCGAAGAGCGATAAAATCGGCGTGATTTTTGGCAGAAGATTTCTGCTCGGCTGACCACGTCCTTGCAGGCTTCCCATAATAGGCGACAGCCATATTATCCTTGCTGATACCCGTGAAATGATAGGCAAGCGAAGCGTCGAGCAACAGGCCTTTTCGCAACGGGTAGAGCATCCCGGCTGTAAACTGCAATCCGACGTTAGAGCCGTCTTGCTCGTCAGACCAACTGTCACTATGGAAGATCGTATCTGAGGCGGGCGGTGTTATCCGCTCTTCGAATACCTGACCCCGTTCAAACTTCCAGAGATTGACTACAAACGCAGCCGAACCGTAAGTTCTTATGCCACTGATTGACGTTTCTCCATAAAACCCCGTACCAACTGGCAATTGCTTGAATGCACCGCCTTCGGATGCTTCCGTGACGGTAGTATAGGGTTCATACTCTGGCGAGCTGTCTCCAGCGCGTGAATCGTCGGCGATTTCCTTTTCGCTTCGTTCGACATAATAGGTTTTGTTAATACCTGTGAAGATAAAAAAGCCTACCATCTCGTCAATTCTGTAACGGAGAGTCAACTCGCCCGAATGCATAAGCCCCCAACGTTCGCCCCACCAACCGACTGGCAAACCGCCACCAGCAACGAAAGCGATACTGTAGGGATTTGCCGCCTGCGTCGATGAAGGTACGGCGACACCCAATAAACAGATCGCTATGAGTATTCCTAACGCCCTACGCATAAATTTCCCGGATGCTAAAAGGATGGTCATTCACGCCCCCATTTTCTTCCATTCTTAAGAATATAGATGCGAACCATGCATAAGTCAAGACAGTATACGCATGGCGATGGCTCTGCTTAGAATAGCTGGTATCGAACTTGAAGATAAAGCCCATCGTCAACAAGACCTGTCCCCGGAACGTTTAGTCCATAATACCCAAACCCAAGATTGAGTCCTTCTATTTCTGCCACCTTAAGTTTCGATTCTAAGCCACCAGTGAAACCCATCGCTCCGCGATAACTTGAGTCTCCGTTGAGATTGTACTTCCAAATTCCAACTCCTACTCCGCCACCAACTCGAAAAAGGTGTTTTTTGATCCTCAGATCCGAATTACGGGTTAACCACAAAGCAATTCGCGAGGCGCTATGAATTCCTGTCTTTGGTCCGGGGGTTGCCTCAGAATAATCGATGTTGAGAATCCAGCCAACATTCCAGTCGTGAAATGTACTTATCCAGAGGACTGGGACAAAGTTGGCAACTCTGGTGCTTAGCGTGCCCGTATTCAACATTAAGTTAGCCGAGACTCCTCCAGAAGTCTCAGCCAAGACGGGTAGCGCGACGAGTAATCCGCCCAGCATTAGAATGGTGGAACATAGATGAAGACTGCGCATGTAATTAATTTGCATCATTTCATAAGCTAAGAAAGTATTGCTGAACAAATCAAGTATCTTCAAAGGAGATGGGACTTGTAATTGCGTTATGCTCGGCAGAAAAAGTATATTGAGGCTAATGAAATAGATCGAAATTATCCTGTCGGTATAAAGTCACCCAAATTCATTACAGGTTTTGCTCTGAGAACTCTCTTCATAATTAATCCTAAATCTGGCGCTCCCAAATTCGTCAGTCGCTTGCAAAATTTGATCTTAAGCTACTTTGGAACTGATGATCAGGAAGTCTCTATAATAAAATCTCACAATCCGGCTCATGTCCGTGAGATTGCTCATCGTGAAGCAAACGAGGGAGCTTTTATGGTTGTCGCCGTTGGTGGCGACGGCACAGTTAATATGACCGCGCAGGGTCTGATCGGAACAGACACGATTTTGGGCGTGATTCCGACTGGATCCGGTAATGGATTTGCGCGGAACGTCGGGATCCCTCTTCAACTAGAAAAAGCGCTGAAATTACTTAAGGAGCCAGACATCGCGACCATCGACGTAGGGAGCGTCGATGATCGAATTTTCCTCGTAACCTGCGGTATCGGATGGGAAGCAGTTATTGCCTCAGTATTCGAGGGCAGTAAGGTTCGTGGTATCTTTCCCTATGCCACTGCCGCACTCTCCACATTCCTTCAATACGAACCTCAGCAGGTCGAGATTTATGCCGAACCTGGCGGCTGGCACTTCAGCGGACGCCCAATGATGTTGAGCGTTGCCAACATGCGTGAGTTGGGGGTAAATGTGACAATATCTCCAGAAGCCCGTACTGATGACGGACTTCTTGACATCTGCATGATCCCGCGGCAGGATCTGCTTGGCGTCCTGAAGTACACTCCGGAAATGTTTCGGCAACGAACCGACACAATTCCCGGTTATGTACGAAGGTTGGCAAGTGAGCTGGTTATCCATCGTCAAATTGCCGGAAATATCCATCTCGATGGCTATCCTGTTTCTAGCGGAGAAGAAATCACGATCAAGGTGATCCCCGCTGCGCTAAAGATCATCTGTAGAAAAGAAAAATTATCGTGAATTTTGGCGTTATCGATCATTTCGAATGGCTAAAAGCTAAGCCAGTTGGTTATTGCGATCTCGCATCGAGCGGGATTCATGGCCCAGATTCGCTTGAGGAATTGGGCGTTTCGACCGCAGATTTGCCACTTTCGGGAGGAAATCCCTATGGCTATCCCCCGCTGAAAGAATGGCTTGCGACTAAGTTCGGTGTAAGCGTCGATAGAATAGCCCTTGCACCCGGCGCAAGTGGGGCAAATTTCGCAGTTATCTCTACGATGATCGGACCTGGCGATCAGGTAGTGCTTGAGTCTCCTGTATACCAGCCGATGGTCTCGGTCGTAGCGGCCTCATCCGACGTCCCCCCCTTGTACTTCAAACGACTACCGGAAGAAAAATATCGGATCGACCCTGACCTTCCGTTCGAAGTATTTTCTGATCCAAAACTCATTGTCACTACCAATCTTCACAATCCAACAGGGGTCTATCAACCACCGGAAGTTTTCCTTTCGATTGCCGACAAAATCGCCGCGAGAGATGGGTGGCTGTTAGTCGATGAGATATTCCTTCCTTTCAAGTCCGGGCTCGAGTGGCAAAGCGTTGCCGCATTCCATGACCGGATCATCACGACGGGAAGCCTAACTAAAGCTTGGGGGCTGTCGGGACTCAGATGCGGGTGGATAGTTGGGCCGCCGGACATCATATACAAAATTCAGAGACAGCTCGATTACACTCAAGGGACCCAGTCGGTTTTCAATGAAGCTTTGGCGTTGAGGCTGCTGGAGACTGGCGCGGCGGATACTCTTCTTAAAAAAGCAAGAAAAAGGGCAGACGAAAACAGAAAGTACATTGTCGAATTTTTGGATGATTGGGGCAAGGTTTCGTATTCGAAGCCAGACGGTGGGCTGGTGATTTTTGTCAGACAGCCCGAAGCGGCAAACACCGACGCATTTTGCCAAATATTATTAGAAAAACATAACATACTGATCACACCGGGACGATTCTTTCGTGATCCATCTGGATTCAGGATCGGTTTAACAGCCCCTAATTCAGATTTGAGGGAGTGGTTGGAAAAACTGCGCGAAGTGTACGAATTGTGCTGGAAATAAGAAGTAAAGGATTTAAAGAAAAAGCGTCACTGCAATGCAGTGACGCTTTTTCTACTTTTAACGTGCTGTTCTGGAAAATTAGTCGTTCTTTTCTTCCTTTTCAGGAGACTTAGGTTTATCAGTGACACGATATGGTGCACCAAGTTCGGCAGCATATCGCCCCTCCCAATCAGGTGGAGAGTCGTTGGTTTGGACTCCTACTTCGTTGGGTGGAGGAATTAGATCGGTTTCAACTGCTGAGTACCCTGCGGCATAGGTCGATCTTGGCATAAATCCGGTAACTCTTGCAGGTTTGGTAATAGGCGCTACCGCTGGAACTGGTCTGGGAGAAACGCCAGGGCGCTGTGAGTGTTTCAGAATTTGTAACCACTCGACAATGGACGTCTTTTCGAGCGGCATCGGCTGAAGATCAACCGGACCAATTTTTATGAAGCTTGTGTAGTACTCTTTTTTGCGCTCTGGTACTTTGGTGCTTTTGTCGACAGCTGCCCTAAAACGGGAAGCCAATTTTAGCCAGTTTCCCCAACCTTTGGCCGCCGATCCGAGTCGCTGAGCAAATTCAACAGCAAGGAAAGGAGCTTGCCCTCCGCTCGACACTGCTACGGTCATCTCACCTTCACGCACAATTGCCGGAATGAAGAACGTACTTAACGCCGGGTCACCACATACGTTTACGGGCAGGTTGCGCCTTCGCAATTCAGTGACTAACCCAGCCTTATTGGGGACGTCTTCCTTACCGATAATGACCAAATCAAAACCATCAGCGTCTTCAATCGAGAATGTCCGCTGTTCCCATTTGATTTTGTTAAGACTTGCCAGAACAACGATTTTAAAATCGGCTTGCGATGAAATGACATTGACCGTTGCACCGGCTTCAAGGAAGAGTTCGATTTTGCGTAAAACAGACAGTCCTCCTCCGATTACAAGGCAGCGAAGAAGTGAACCATCAAAATAAATTGGAAGATGCATGGAATCCTGACTAGATGCTTTGGAACTTGCGCCAAGAAATCAAATTTGATCCGGCAAAAAAATGTTAAAAATTGGACCGGTAATGCTATGATTTTATTTGACGTGACTTAAGCCACGATAATGCTATTGAAATGGCAAGAGTCCCGATGACAATCGAAAGGGAAACAAAAATGTCGATCTTGTAATAATGATTAATCAACATTTTAACACCTACAAATGCGAGCACAAATCCAATACCGTATCTGAGATAAACGAATATGTTATTGGCGTGGGCTAAGAGGAAATAAAGGGATCTTAAGCCTAAAATGGCAAATATGTTCGCTGAGAGGATCACCAATGCATGACGAGAAATCGCAAACGCAGCGGGGATTGAATCGATGGCGAACATCAGGTCAAAAATTTCGATTACGACAAGAGTTAAAAAAAGGGGCGTGGCCATAATTCCATCCGATTTTCTGACAAAGAACTTATGTCCATCCAGTTCCTTGGTAATCGGTATGAACCTCCGAACGAACTTGATGATTTTGTTGTCCATGATGTCGATCTCTTCTTCAACGACAAATATCATCTTGTAAGCGCTGTAAATCAGAATTGCACCGAAGAGATACATCACAGGTTCAAACAACGAAACGATGCCAAGGCCAATAACAATAAATACGAGGCGCGAAACAATCGCACCAATAATCCCCCATTGCAACGCTCGCTTCTGAGATTTTGGCTCAATCCCGAAAGCTTGGAAAATCATTATAAAGACAAATAGATTGTCAATCGAAAGGGACCATTCGATCAGATAACAGGTCAGGAACTCCATGCCGATGGTAGGTCCCTTGAAGTGGAACATACCGGCCGCAAAGATCATTGCAGCCCCAAACCAGGCGGCAACCATAACGAGAGAGCGTTTAGGAGACATCGAGACCGATCTTTACTTTACGCCGGAATATGAAGGGGAAGAACGATTTGGAGTTCATGGCAGAATTCTTCACCGGAAAGCGACTCCCTCGTGTTCGAGTAACGCTTTCTTCATTGGCAACCCACCGCCGTAACCGTGAAGACTGCCATCCGATCCAAGTACCCGGTGACATGGGATCAAAATCGCTAACGGATTTGTTGCCATAGCACGTCCGACGGCTCGAGCAGCATTACGATTGCCAGCCATTTCGGCGAGTTCGCCGTAACTGACTGTCACTCCAAAAGGCACTTTTAACAACGATTCGTAAATTTTTGCCGTAAAACCATTAAAGGATGGTTTGGCGTGAATTTCCCAAGTGACGGCTTCGCCAGCAAAGTACTTATTAAGCCATTCGGCGGCTTCCTCTAGTGCAGGATATGCCTCATTCGCGCCAAGTATCTCGAGGTCTTCAAAATCTGACGCCATTTCGCCGGGCAACCTCAAGCGGGTAACGAGGTCAGGTAGTCCCTCGACCCTAATCTCGCCGATTTGTGATGGGAAAATGATATACTTTTTTTTCATGTCTTTCGGCATCGAAGTGATCTCCTTAAATGCAAGACGGGCTGCCCAGCGTCAGGCAACCCGTTTGGTGGCGCCTCCCAGAATCGAACTGGGGACACATGGATTTTCAGTCCATTGCTCTACCAGCTGAGCTAAAGCGCCTCTGCAGCGAGACGCAATCGCTGACTCGCTAAAAATGATAATATAATCGGCTTGGACTTACGTCGCAAGTCTTGAAGTAGATCAAATGAACTGCAAGCATATAAAGCTATTTGGTGATGGGACAGAAAATGATTATAATATGAGTAGTGACTTAGTCTCTTTTCTTGAGTCGTTATCCCTAATTGTACTGGACGAAACACGAGGAGTTGAAAATGAACCGTCGCAACGTTTTGCATCTGTGGGCAGGAGCCGCGACCCTTTGTATTACGGTAATTGCGAGTGCTTTTCAAGCTGAAAGCACGCTCATAACCGAATCGAGCAATAGAATTTCCTACAGGTTGATAACTTCAGACGATCAGATCGCGCAGTTTCAACGAGCGGAACCATCGCAGATTCAGTCGATGAACTCTGAAAGTGGCCTCTATTTTGGCGTGAACTCACCAACTCTGCCAACCTCGACGCGATATATACAAATTCGACGAGGCAGTCATCCTCAAGTTTTGGTTGACGTGAATTCTGTCAGTCGAGTTGGCGCCGGGAATCATGTCACAAGATTCAACCCGTCAACCAGCAAGTTCGAAAAGTTCGAGCCAAAAGATGGCAACCTCTTGTATCCAGAAACCAATTATACTGTTGGTGAACCAGTCTCATTTCGTGGAACTACCCTCCTCCCTGTCACTGTTTTTCCCGTACAATACGATTCAAAAACAAACGATTACATCTTCAACTCAGACATAGAAGTGACGATATCTGGCGAATTGCAGAAGAATTCATCGAATTTTGTCGGCGAAGACACAAGGGTATTAAGTAAAGTTTTTTCTGCTTTCACCGATGACAACCCCGTACGTGACGAACTCACGCTCAACAGACCCGCCGGAAGCTATCTGGTAGTTGCCCGTGAGGAGTGTCTGCCGTATGCGATTCCGTTACTTGAATGGAAGCGCCAAGCGGGGTACTCGGTGGAAGTTATCGCCTATCCGGAAGGTACCACAGCCAACACAATAAAGGTCGATGTTCAGGCGGTTTATGATGAAGCCGTTGAGTCAGGTGAAGAGCCTTTCGAGTATCTACTGATCATCGGTGACCGCGAGCTAAATCATGGTGAAGCACCATGGACAATGCCTTCATTCACTGGTGTTCCAAGCATGGAGGGGATCGCCAATCATGCTGACTTTATGTATGGATTATTGGACAATCCCGATGACGAATCCTACGTTGACGTCGCAATAGGGCGCATTACCGCAGGGTCAGAAGATAGAATGGAGCTTGCCGTCAATCGTCAGCTTGCATACGAAAAAACCCCGGATATGGAGCATCCTGAGTGGTTCGTCAGAGCTGGAGTCGCCTGTCAGGCATGGGGCGATGAGGGTGCTAATCTGGAGACATTCAACACTGTGCGGTGGGGTGAAGAAACGCTGCGGCGAGTCGGATTTCAGAATATTCTTAGATACGAAAATGAAAATATCGACAATGGGGGAACGGTCATTGCTCCCGTCATGGCCGAGTGGTTCAACCAAGGCTTAAACGTCTGGATAGGTCGCGCCCAAATCATGGGATGGGTACATAATCTTGAAGATGTAGAGCCAAATGTCAATGGCCATTTTCCTTACGGTGTCACATTATGCGGCCATGGCGAATTTCCGGCTGAGTGGATCTATGGGGAAGGAGACGGGGAAAACTTGAAGGGAGCTGTGATCTGGATGACTGGTTGGGGGCAGATCGCAACCCAGTACAACAACGGGATATGGCAGACAGTTGTCAGCGGGTTGTACAACCACGACCTTCCGATAGGATGGGCACGAACTCTTTTTGGATTGCAGTGGCAGACACGGTTTCCAAATGGACTCGCTGACCTGCCAATGTATCAAACTGACGTCGATCTCTACGGCGATCCGGGACTCCTTCCCTGGACTGCAGTTCCGAAACAGGTTGAAATTACTTTCGAGCAAGAGCTAACTGTCGGGACAAATTACCTTGGAGTGATGGTTACTCTCGCTGACGGTAATGAACCCATTGAAGGGGTAACGGTCACACTTTATGCCCCCGGTCAATTACCGGCCCCGGAGGATTACCCTGCTCACGAACCGGCGCTTCAACTTGTCGGAATGACCGATGCTGATGGTAATGTCGCTTTCAATATCGAAGACGGTTTGCCGGTTGGAGTTCTCTATGTTACAGCAACTGGGCGCAACATCTGCCCTGTATGGCAGGAAATCGATATTGCAGACAATAATCGTCCAAATCTGGTTGTCGAAAACGTCAGAATTACGAGTGGAAGGCCTCGTTCGGGCTCTCAATTCACATTTGGGTTCTCTGTTCGCAATGTTGGTAATAGAGCTGCAGAAAATGTTTCGGGTCAAACTGAAAGCCATTCGCTTTATACCGAGATGGATGTTGTCAGGTTCAATTTGGGCGATATTGCTGCTGGTCAATCTGTCGAGTACCAGGGGAACATTCCCGTAACCTTACTTCCCGAAACTCCAGATGGCGTTACACCTGAGCTTGTGCTTGTTCTGACAACCGGGGACCGAAACTTTAGAACATTGGCACGCATAACCACAATTGCTCCACTTTTATCTCTCCTTGAGGTTGAGCCTTCTTACCAACTTGGGCGCGACATCAACCTTGCTCCTCGTGTCTCCAACAATGGACATGCAAATTTTGCCGGAGGCATTGCTACTCTGGTTTCGGATGATTGGCGTCTTGAAGTTGTCGATGGTGAAGCGATTTACCCACGGATACAACCGGGTCAAAATAGTTGGCCAGCCAATCAAGACCGTTTTGTCTTTAGGACGAGACCGGGTGCGATTGCTGGCGAAGACGCAAAACTGAGGTTGATCTTAAGTACTGACAGCTCATATTCTGTAATACCAATCACAATTGACCTTGTCAATGAAGGCGCAGACCGGGGTCCCGAGCCCGCAGATGCTTACGGATACACCTGCCTCAACGATAGCGATACTAACTGGGTAAGATTTCCGTTTACTAACTGGGAGGAAATAGCCAGTGTGGCAGAAGGACTCGGAACCATAATACCTCTGGGAGGTGGCCAACTCGACAGCGCGTTTGCCTTAGCAATGCCGTTCCCCTTTAAGTTTTATGGAGAAACGTTCGATTCAATAACGGTTTGCGACAATGGTTTCATCTCTGTCGGTTCACAAGTTAGACCGGTAAATTTTGAAAATGCACGGATGGAATTGGCAACAGGTGGTGCGGCCGGAATGATTGCTCCATTCTGGGATAATTTAACTTTGCGACCTCAGGTGAGTCCGGTTGGTGTTTACAGTTACTATGATGAAGAGAAGAACCGCTTTATCATCGAATGGTTTAATATGCATCCCAAATCCGATCTTACGGTTTCCTTGAATTTTCAAGTCCAAATTCTCGATGTCAGACATTATCCGACGGTGACTGGCGACAATCCATTGCTGTTTCATTACAAAACCATTACCAATGTTCTTGATGAAAGAGATCCAACTCAGTTTGCTTCAGTCGGAATTTCAAGCCCTGACGGGAAGACAGGTCTGGGTGTTAACTTCGATTCGACGGGGACTGCGTTTACGCCGGTAGTGCGATCCGGGTCGCGGCTACTGTTCGTCACAACACCAAAATCTGAAGCGGGCGATAAAGCGACAATCAGCGGGGCAGTTGCAGAACCAAACGGAAGGTTGTTCGTTGGGGAATCAGTAAGGATCACTGCGCTCGGTCTCGGAGTGCTTTGGGAGACCATTACAGACGATAACGGCGAGTTTAGGATCGAAGACGTTCTTCCGGGAATATACTATATTGAAGTTCGTCACGCAGGATTTAATCCAATAAAGCGAGAGTTGACAATCTTGAATGGGGATGAGTTGAGTGAAAGGATGGTGATGACGCACCCGACTCCAATATTCAGCTTCCCATACAGTGATCGGGAAATTCATGAGCATCGTGATTCGCTACAACCACCCCCTCCAATCCTGAACTTTCCGCGAGGTCTATACATTAGAAATCGAGGAAACGGACCGCTAAATTACTACACCACAGTGACAAATCCAGCTGGAGGAGTAATATCATCATGGTTCCGCATTGATATTGGAGGGAAGGGAGTTGTTGCTCCAGGTGAATTAATGACATTGTTTTGTACCGTTGGCAACTTCGGTATGCCTTCAGATACGACGGTTAATGGTTTTGTTACTGTGATCGACTCTATGTCGGGCGTCACAATACAACTACCGATCAGGCTTAATATTAATGTTGCCAACGGAATAATGGATCGTGGTGAGGGTGAAGTCTATTCGTGGTCACTCGGAACGAATTACCCCAATCCGTTCAACTCGACAACCCGCATCGATTACTCGGTGGCATCCAAAGGTGCATTAAGGCTGAATCTTTACGACACAAATGGAAGGCTAATTCGAACCCTCGCTGATGTCAACGCAACTCCTGGGAATTACAGCCTCTCGCTTGACGCGGATAACTTGCCGCCAGGTATCTACCTCGTCAAAATGGAAGCAGGTGCATTTGTAGAAACGCGCAAGGTTGTCCTTGTAAAGTGATGGGAAGTCAATAGTATAAAAAAAGCTGTCAACAGAAACCTGTTGGCAGCTTTTTCTTTAGATCGCTTTTCCATCATCCCCTGACAGCGAAAACGAAAACATCCTTTGAGTTGTCGATGCTGAACTCCTCCCTATCGAGTGAGGAGGCAATCTCTAACTCCATCCACCCGTTCGCTACCAGAAGCATACCCACATCATCAGCCATCCACGGCTCCAATCGTGTTGTTTGCCAATCTAGAATCCATTTATGAGTGTCAGTGCCAAAATTCATTGTCACAATATTGAAGTTGAGTGATCCATCCTGATTGAAGTCGTTGAAGCGCAGGAAGGCGTTTTCTGAATCTCCCGATAGACCAACCAATCGCTTCTGATCTTTCATTACAGGGATGTAATTGAGCCAGCCAAGAACGAGTATCCCATCCTGTTTGGTGACACGCGCCATCGCTCTGATCGCCTGTTTCAGATCTTCGATGCTATTAAAATGAGGTACAGTATTGCCGCGACAGATGATTACATCAACTGAGGCGTCGGTAACTGTAGATAACGAAAGGAGATCATCGATCTCGAACCTGACGACAACCTCGTTCTCAGTAGCCCGTTTTCGAGCTATTGCTATCATTCCAGGTGAAGAATCGACTCCGATTACTGAGCACCCGAGCCTGGCAAGAGCTATCGAGTCGGTTCCTGTTCCACATCCTGCATCAAGGACGGTTTTGGGTGAAGCTCCTCTAACGAGAGGCTCCAGTAACTCTTGAGCACGCAATAGCCGATCTTCGCCGCCTATCATATTATCGTAAATCTCAGCAGCAGTATCATAAAAGGAAGCGTGAGAAGGTTCTTGATTGTCTAAGATTTTTCCTCTTGCTCTTCTTTAGGGTTTTTGGTTGTAGCTTGATTACCGGTAGTTTTGGGAGTTCCACCCGGTCTATCCGGGAACATTTTCGGTTCAAGCGCCCAGCGGCGTGCTTCCGAGGGATCGATGATACCTTTGTTCACCATCATCATTAGCGACTGATCCATGCCGATCATTCCGAGGTGAGTACCGGTCTGGATCACGGTATTTATCTGGTAGGTTTTGTTTTCTCGAATCAGGTTATGAACTGCTGGAGTACTAATGAGAACTTCGAAAGCTGCTATTCGCCCCGGTCGATCTTTCCTGGGAATCAGTGCCTGTGAGATGACTGCGGTAAGAGACTCTGCTAACTGCATCCTAACCTGTGTCTGGCGGTCGGAAGGGAATTCCGAAATGATACGGTCAACGGTTTTGGCTGCACTCATTGTGTGGAGAGTACCAAAGACGAGGTGCCCCGTTTCCGCAGCCGTGATGGCCATAGAAACCGTCTCCAGGTCACGAAGTTCCCCAACAAGAATAACATCAGGGTCTTCACGAAGCGCGCCTCTCAGGGCATCTGTGAAACTTGAGGCGCTCTTTCCAACCTCGCGCTGATTAATCATGCATCGTTTTGGGAGGTGGACAAACTCGACCGGATCCTCAATAGTGATAATGTGCATCGGAACGCTGGCATTGATGTAGTCAATGAGTGCTGCCAAGGTAGTCGATTTACCGGAACCGGTCGGCCCGGTAACCAACACCAACCCTTTCCCTTTCATCACCACATTCTTCATAACAGATGGGACACCAAGTTTGTCGAAATCAGGCAGTTTAGACGGGACTATCCTGAAAACTGCCGCGACTCCAAAGATATTGCGAAAAAGGTTGACCCTGACTCTATCGCCACTGGTGAGATTGACTGAAAAATCGACTTCGGTAAATCGAGTAAACTCTTCACGAAGTCTGTTATTCATAATGCCGTCGATCACTTCGTTGATTTTCTGGGGTGAAAAATCATCATCGAAGCCCTCTGCAAATTCGCTGATACGAACGAGGTCGCCATGAAGCCGCATCATCGCTGGAGCGCCGCTACAGAGATGAATATCGGATGCGCCCATCTCGCTGGCAAAATCAAGAATCCTGATTAAAGCAGGGACTTTGGACGGGTCTGCTAAATCGAGTTCGCCATAGCTATGCGGGTTTGCAGAGAGTTCGTGCTCGAAACTTTCGCCCGAATTTCGGCTATTCATTATAAACCAATGCGTTAAAAATTACGCCTGTCTCGATACCAGCCTCCAATTGTTGTTGGATTGTCGGAACCGTCAACAATTTCTCGAAAGCAGCTTGAAGGTTGGAAATGCTTTTTTCATCAGAAAGTTCTCTGCGAAACTGTTTATCGGGGACAAAGACTTCAAAGAGGTCCGATCCAAGCGAATGACCATAGCCGTCGCATGCTGGACAGAGCCCGTCCTTGTTGATACCCCTTTGGGAATCTGTTCTGCCTCCGCATGCCATACAAGTCAAATCTACCCTTTTTCCTGTCCAAATCGCTCGTAATCGATCTGCAACAATTGATTGACTTTCAATTATCTCGTTGAACGATTTGATCGCAAGCCAACTATTGGCAAAATCAAGACCTATTATGAGAAGCTTTTTTCCTGCAACAACAGACAATTCTCGCCACTGCCAGAAATAGGCGTCTGGAACAGCTAATAAGTCGCAATCGTGATGAACTATTTCATCCCACTCTAGACTGGGGTTTTTCACCTGAAATCGTCTTACATGATTAGAATCCAAATATTTACGCTCTTCAAGAGAAATAATATCTAAATTTAACTGACCATACATTGCCAATAAGCCATAGATCATCCGATAACGTTGCCGCTGATCAGGAGAATTAACCAAAATAATGCCGGTTGGGCGGCGAGCCGAAACAAGATTCAATAGAGAATTGCGGTGAGAGTTCGTCATCGATTTGAACTCTTGGAGGGTCGGTGAAGATATAACCGGGAAAAGGTGCAGATCTATGTTACCGCCGGATGAATCGCGAAAAAATTCTGCTAAAATTAGAATTCGCTCATTATTTACTCGCGCATAGATTTGTGCATTTTCATGATCCAAATTATTGGTAGGGGAAACACCCATCATAATTCGGCATCGAGTTGCAATAGATATCATTCTCTCATCATTCCAAAGCCGGTAAACTACCCAACCCCTTTCAAGTCGGAATAGAGCCTCAAGTCCATCACCAGCCGGTCTGATCAATATCCTGTTAGCTCCACGAGACCTTGCGTCAATAATCATGCTATAGACAGAAATAACGCCACCAGTGTCGGTTGTTTCAAATTTCGATAGAGTGCGGATTGACGATGTGACGATACGTTCCAAATAATCCAGAACAGAAGCGACGCGACCACTCGGAGCAACTGCGAGATGAAGAAGTCCCGGAAATATCTCCTGAAGTTTTGCAAACCCTTTCTCATCAAGAGGATCCGACATAACAATTGTAACTCCACCTTCAGCGTCTCTAATCGGAACGGCAACAACCTCCTGAAGCAAACTTAAAGGAAAAAGTGAAGCAACTTCATTGTCTATCATTTCGCTTGATAAAAGGACAAAAGGAATTCCGAGTTCACGACTTATTGCCCAATTCATTTCATCTTCGAGGCACAGATTTAATGATGTGAGGGCGTAGTGAAGCGATATCCCTACTCGGGCGGCTTCACTATTCGCTTTTTCAATGTCCGACGTTGAGACAACTTGTTGTGATAGCAGTATCTCAGCAAGCTTTGTATCACTTTTCGATAGAGGTTTCGTTTTATTGAAATCAGCTCCAACGAATTGTGGCTCTTTAGTCACCAAGAATCTCCCGAATTGTTGTCATTAGTCCTTCTAATTGGAAAGGCTTCTCAATAAATTTCACGGCTCCAAGTGCTTCTGCAATATGTTTATATTCTTTTGAATCTTGAGCAGTTAATAGAATTGCGGGACTTTCAAAGGGAGGCTCTTCACCATAGAGTCTCATTAGAACACCAAAACCATCGAGATGAGGCATCATCAAGTCGAGAATAAGAAGGTCCGGTTTTTCGCGCAGTGCTGTCTCGTAGGCCGCTAATCCGTTGCCTTCGGAAATGACAACCAGTCCCATAGTGCCGAGGATGTGAGAGAGCAACCTTATCATCGCAGGATCGTCATCAGCGATCAAAACTTTGCGAATTGCTTTTTCATTCTGTCCATCAGTTACGGGCATTGTTTGCCTCTATTAATGGGAGTTTAACGGTAAACGTACTTCCAACCCCAGGTATACTATCTACAATGATTTCACCGTTATGCCGTTTGATAATACCATAGCTAATCGAAAGACCAAGCCCCATACCTTTGCCTACCTCTTTTGTGGTAAAAAACGGTTGGAACAGTTTCTTAAGATTAATTTCTTCAATACCTTTTCCGTTATCTGTAACAGACAACTCGACAATCGCCCCTATCCGCTTCAATCTTATTTCAATTTTTCCATCGAGCCGACAAGTCTCTTTTATGGAGGCTATCGAGTTGCTTATCAAATTCAAGACTACCTGACCAATTTGCCCCGGATGGCATTCAACAAGCTCGGTAGTTTCAAAGGTGCTTGTAACCTCGATCTCACCCGACCATTGATGTTTCAACAGATTGAGAGTCGAGGATATAACCTGACCCAAATCCGATGGTGACGTCTCAAGCTGATCCGTTGAGGCGAATATCCTTAAGTCGTTGATAATCATCCGAGATCGATCAATTCCGCTCTTCATATCCGCAACCATTCCGGGCATGTCATCACGAATAAAGGCATAATCCACCTCTTTAAGAAAATCGCTTATTTCTTTATTGGATAATAATATATCACTTGACTTATCCATAATTCGCAATAGGTCTGAAGAATAACGCTCAATGTAATCCATGTTACCGCTGACAAAATTGAGAGGATTGTTCATCTCGTGCGCCAAGCCTGCCATCAACTGCCCTAACGATGCCATTTTCTCGGTCTGAACCAGCTGCGATTGAGCGCTTTTCAATTCATCTAAAACTCTGGCTAATTCACGGTTTGCGCGATCCATTTCTTTCAACAGCCTCGAATTGTCAAGGACAATTTCGGCTCGCCGAAGGAAATGGTGAAGCAACTCGCTACCTTCCTGGTCGAATTTAAGGATCGAGGTACCTGCAATGCCAATCATCCCAAATACTTTTCCACCTGATTTCAGGAGCCAAACCTTTTCATCAACTAAATGGCGGGACTGTGGAAATTGTTTTGAGCCAACCAGCGCATGATGTGTCCAATCATGTTCACCAATTGTAACGCTTGATGACTCTGCAAAAGGTATCATCCTTTCATGCAATCGCTCGCGAAGACGATCTGAAAATTCAATCGGGAAAGTGTCGAGCAACGAGGTCGAAACATCTACTTCGTTCCCGCGAATTAGGGCAATACCTCCGACAACGAATTCAAAGACTGTGCTGAAAAGAGCCAACATTTCGCGTCTTGTAACACCATAATCTGAGATTTTAACATTTATCTGTTCAACCTGAGCGGTCACGGTGCTGATGAACAGGCGCCTATCGAGGATTCGGTTGACTGACTGGAGGATCTCGCTCTCGCTTAATTGCCTTGATTTTGGCCTTGTAATATCAGTTTTTTCTGCATCGAGAAGGAACTGCTTTACCGTCTCTAATAGATGGTCATCTTCAAGATTTTTAACCACATACGCATCTGCACCTGCAGCAAGACCACGAAATCTATCGCTTTGAAGATCGCGCGAAGTCAGAATTATCACTGGAACAGTAGCCATTTCAGAATCGTCTTTCAGCACTCGGCAGACCTGATAACCGTTCATTCTGGGCATTTCAATATCGAGAACAACTATATCAGGCGGGTTTGAGTAAAATCGTCGTAGTGCCTCAACACCATCGGCAGCAGAATCGACAACCCACCCCTCTTCACCAAATATAAAGCTGAGAATTCCCGTTACAGTTGGGCTGTCATCTGCAATCAGGATTCGCTTGCCAGTTTTATTGTTGGTCGACAACTAAGTGTTCCTTATTAGGTGATGAGAATGCACTTGCCAAAATAGTCGGGATATTGATGACCAAGGCGATTTCATCAGATGTAAGGGGTGCTGCACCCGCGATGATATCGGCTGATCTGGCGATATGAGGGAGCGGTTCGATAACAATTTCAGTCTCTGCTATAATTTGCTCAACGGAAAAGGCGGCCGAGATATTTCCGTCTGAGCATAGGATCAAATAATTTTCCTTCGCACCCGGCTTAGTACGTTTTCCTTCCAGCAATGCACCAAGGCTGAATGCCTTGATAGTCTCACTTTCTATTTCAAGATTTGTGCTTTCAAAGATCTCTTCAGAGCTGTGATCCCACCGACTTGTCCCCTTAATCATCGCCGTCGGAAAGGCAAAAAATCTTAGTTCATCTTTGAAGCGTGTTGAGGTTACAAGAACGTGTTGACTTGATAGCGATGTCGGCATCAACAGAGTGAATCTCGTCCCCATCCCGGGAATCGATTCGATCGAAACGGTTCCCCGCAATTCTTGCAACCGCCTCTTAACCGCTGCCAAGCCGACCCCCCGTCCTGAGACATCGGTGGCGAGTGCACGACTGGAGAATCTGTCGTCGAAAAGAATGTTATAGACGAGTTTCTGATCTTTGGGGCGGACTTCGCCGGGATCAATGATCCCCAAGGTTTTCGCCCGTTCCCAAACTGCAGGATTATCAATTCCTCCCCCATCATCTGCAATGACGACCCTTGCCCAACCTGCGTTTTCATGAGCTCCCAATGTAATTCTACCCCGTGGTGATTTGGAGTTGGAAATTCGTGTTTCGGAACTTTCGATCCCATGATCCAACGCGTTTCTGATGATGTGCAAAAGCGGCTCGCGTAGCAGTTCTACTATTCGTCCGTCGAGTCTGACAGTTTCGCCGGAAAATTCGATATCTACATCCTTGCCAAGAGTTCGGCAGAGGTCTCTTACCTGAAGAGGGATTGTCTCGAACAGCTCGGTGATCGGTCGCATACGCAGCTCAACAGCGCCTGAATCGATTTGCCGTACATTCCTATCGACTTCAGCAATCTTATCCCGCAAATTAAATGACAGTTTGGCAAGAGAGCGAAGGAATTGATCGGACTCCCCTAATGTCAGTCCCAGCCCGGAGTTTTCTGATTTTCGGCGTTGGTTAAGAGTTGATTCTATTTGAGAGCGCAGTAAATCAATTTGAGCCTGCCCTTTGCGCAAGCCGTCTAATGCTTGAGTTAACTCCCTCCCGTAATATAGTAGATCGTCGATTGAATCGACATCTACCCGTACTGTTGAGTCCCGCCAGGAATCGTTTCTACCGTCCTGGTTCCTGTGAGGTGCAGATTCTCTCGGATTGATGCTCGCTTGCTTTCGTTCCGTCCCTGGCTCAATATCTGTCTCATCACCTGCAAGAAGCTGTTTCAATAAACGATCCAACCACACCGGATTCTGAATCTGCGATTCGTCAGGTTCATGAGTCAGGGCAAGAAGTCTCTCTATCCCTTTTCTGGACTCAGCAATAAGATCGATTTCGTAATTAGCGATCTCAGACCTATCTTTGAAACCGATCAGCATCTCTTCTGTGGTATGGCAAAGCTGATTGATCGCCCCGAAACCAAGCATTCTCGCACCGCCTTTGATGGCGTGGATCAGCCGCATTAACTCTCGTATGCTAACAGCCAGTTCATTAGTATCGTTCTGGCGATCATTTTCAATCCGGGAAATCACCGAATCGATCTGGGTAAGATTGTCGCGCGTTTCCTGCCTGAACCTGCCAGAAAACCGACTTAGATCAATCTTCAACTGGTTCTTGAAGATGTTGATTCCGGGTCCGTTTCCAGTTTGAAGCTCGAAGATATCTCGTGTAAGCTTGTCGAAAGGCCCTTTAATGCTCCGGCGATGAATCTGAGTCCGGAGAGACCTTGATTAAGTTCGCCAGACTGACGGTCGATTACCTTGAGACTGTTTAACAGATTCGCAGCAGCCTCATTCTGATTTCCAATTGCCGTCGAGATACCTTGCACCTGCTCGGTCGTTCGATTAGCTCCTTCACGAATAGAATGTAGAACCGTCACGGTGTGAAGTGAGGCTACCAACCCGGATTGAACTTTTTGTGACTCCTCGACCGACCGAGCTGAGATCGCCTCAATCGATTGTTGGATATCGGTAATTCTGGTGCTGATTTGGCCAGCCGATTCGGAGACATTTTCAGCCAATCTCCTGATTTCACGGGCAACCACCTCAAATCTTCGTCCCATCTCCCCCGCCCCGGCAGCTTCAATTGAGGCGTTGAAGGCGATCAGCTTGGTCTGGTCGGCAATTCTTTCAATGAATTCCATTACGTCGCCGATCTGTACGGCTCTCCGTTTCAGATCCTTGATCTGCTCAACTCGTTCGGAGTTGCCGATTGCGATTTGATCCATTAGTCCCCTACTGTCATCGGTTGCAGCTACGCCTTTATCTGATCCCTTTAATGTATTGTCGGCGATCTTGACTACTTCACTCGATGAGACTGCGATTTGATTCGAAATCTCTGCCATCGAAGCCATTGTTCGGGTAATTTGCGATACCTGCTCTTTTTGAGTCATTGAGAGTAGTGCTTGCGAATCGACCGACGCCAATATGCCCGCCGTTTCATCGTCTATCTCAACGACTACCCGGTGAATCGCTTTTGTCAGGCTTCTTAGGTTGACGACCATAACATTGAACGCATGTGCGAGCGAAGCCAGTTCGTCGTCTCCACTCTCATCCAGTTTTTGGGTAAGATCTCGATTTGCTATCGCAGTTGCAGCAGCAGAAGCGGCTCGAATTCGCTTTAGTAATACCTTATCTAAAAGTCGCATGTAGATAAGGGACCCAATGATAATCGTCGAAAGCCCTGCAATCAATATTGCCATTTTCAACCCAAGCGATGTCCCGCTTTCAAATCGACCCGCATACCCCGCAACGAACAGGCCTGCTTGATTTCCAGGTCCGTGGACGGGGATGTTCAACCTCAGACCTGTAACTGAAAAGGTATCAATGGCGCTCGTCCCTGCGATAACACGACGATTTGAATCGTACAGTATCGCGTAAGTTAGCAACGAATCGGTTTCGACAGAGACCCTTAGGATATGATTCAGATCGTCTATCTCGCCCTTAATCCACAATTCTCGTACTAAGGTTATCCATTGAGCCCTTATTCGTCCTGTGTATTGTTCGACCCTTTGTCGGTCAGAGATTCGTTGGGCAGAACTGGTCAGGTAAGTTGTCAACAGCACTGAAAGTAACAGTATCCCAACTAACGGTACAAAGAGCTTATCTGTCAAACCCATGCGAAGCCATCGGCTCATATCAATTGCCTTTAATTGATTTTATCTATTGATTTAAGGAGCAGACCAGCAGAGATAATTGGTATTGTTCGACCATTAAACTTAATTTCACCATCCTGCCCAATAAATGAACTGGTTGCATATTGGGAGCTTGCTTCCACTGGATTACAATTATACAAATCGATTAACGAATCGACAAGTAAAACTGCTCTTCGCCCTTCCGCTTCGACAAGGACGGCATGTGTAATTTTTTCAACTTCATCTAAGGAAGCTTCCCAAATTTGCCGAAGATCGACTGCTGCTTCTATCCCACCCCTGAAGTACGTAAGCCCGACAATCGACTTGACCGTACCCGGAATGGGAATGATCTTGCCAATGGTTGAAACGCCTCGAGTATCTGCCAAATCCAAGCAAAACTCGACTTTGGCAGCTGAGCTGATAAGGAATGATCTGTAGTTATCAACAGGATCAATAGTTGCCTCTGCCTGTTGTGAGGCTCCTTCACTCAACTTTTTCCACCGGTAGTGTTACAGTGATGACGACTCCGCCGCGCGACCTGTTGGCCGCAAAGACAGTCCCTTTATGACCTTCGATAATCCGCTTGGCAATTGCCATACCAAGCCCTGTTCCATTGTGTTTACCGTGCGTTACGAAGGGATCAAAAATTTTGGACAGTATCTCTTCCGGAATGCCAACTCCTGAGTCGATCACCTCAAGAGTAATAAATTTCTCATTTCGCTTTCCAGAAATTGCCAGCACTCCACCAGCGGGCATAGCGTCCTTCGAATTTAAGATCAGATTTAGGAGAACCCTTCTCAATCTTTCACGATCACCTCGTATTGTTCCAAGGTCATCCCAGTCTCTTTCAAAAGAGATCTTCGCCGCCATTAATTCCCGTTCGACAGACTTTCCAATATCCTGAAGGAGATCGCTAAGCTTAAATTCAGTCAGATTAAGGCTTGTTTCGCCCCGAGAGAATTCGAGGATTTCGCGTGTCATCTCGATCAACCGGTCAACTTCTGTCTGTATGATCTGGCTAAATTCCAATCGGAGATCTTGAGGTAGGTCTTTGTCCGCCAGAAGAGTAGCTGAGGTGCGGATGTTACTCATCGGGAGTTTCAAGTCGTGAATAATAGTAGTCGCTACCCTGCCCAAGGTGCTCAATCTCTCCTGATGAAGAAGCTCTTGTTGAGCAGCACGCAAGTCATCAAGACTTTTCTGAAGCTTCTTGACCAAAAGTCTGTTCTGTTGTTCAAGGCGATAGTGATCGAGAGCGCGAGTGACCGTCACTTTGAGGTCCTCAGGGCTCCAAGGCTTCAAGATGTATCTATAAATGTAACCCTTATTGATCGAGTCAATTATGTCTTTAACATCGGTGTAGGCTGTCAGAATCATCCGCACGGCGTCAGGATGGATCAACCGACTTTCAACAAGCAATTCGACACCAGTCATTCCGGGCATTCTCTGATCAGTAATAATGATGTCAACCGGATGCTGCCTTAAAATGTCCAGTCCTGCCAAACCACTTTCGGCAAGCTCTATCTCGTAGTCCTGCCTGAAGGTACGCCTTAGCAGATGCAGATTCGCCGGTTCATCATCTACAGCAAGAATACGGTATTTTTCTGGTGGTGGAGGGCTCGTCTGAGAAGAGTCCATTGCTTTCCTAAATAAAAAGAGTGCTTATGGAGGAGTTCAATTTTTAGTGTTCTGAAGCCGCCAAAAGGCTGCCTTTGGAGATTTGTTATGCGATGATACTAACTGCAAGCCATTAATGTGCTTGTCTTTACCAAGCAAGCCGGCTATTCCGGGTCGAACGTAAGCACCATGAAGATCCAGAAACAGATAAGAAATATTGTTTGCCTTCATCCAATCTAACAGCTCGTCCGTGTTCCTCAAAATCGGCAGTGCTGAAAAAGGAAGATCGAGCAGATACGCCAAATGCGGTTTTCTGGCAGCTAATCTCCCACTTTCGAGATGATTGGCTTTGATCTGATCGGAAAATTGTATCAAATAGTTTTGCGACTGGTCAAAACGGTTTAGGGTCTTTCGCCAGGTTTGCGGAGGCGGATCGTTGAAAAATAGAATCAAAATAATGAAAACAATGCCGTACTCTGTGAACTGGCTGAAATTTATCAATTTACTTCTCATCCAGTCGAAGAAGAATAAAGCACAGACAATATACATCGGTAAAAGACAGAGTGAGAATCGCGGACTATGAAAAATAAATAATAATATGATGTAGTTAAAGATCCCTGCTACCAATCCCCACCCCCAAACCCCGACCGATATCTGACCAAAGACGAGCACCACAATTCCAGCTAATGCCATCACCGTCAAAGTGTCGCCATTCACCAACTCCATATCATCCCGGAAGTTGTGGTATATGTTTCCAAGTGCATACTTTATTGCAATAATCAGATTCGGGACACTGATTTGGCGCGGAGACTCAGTCGATTTGTTAGCATTGCCATACCAATATTTATCCCAGTTTACGTCGGCAGTCGCTTCTATTTCATAAAATACATTGCTGAGGTTTGAGATCGGCTGATTCGGATCCGAATGCTCAAAATAAAGGAAAAGCCATGAGAACACCAAAATCATCATGCTTGAAATTGCCGCGAGAGAGTAGTGTTTATAACCAGGCACTTTCTGAACCAAAATAACGACTATCCAGCAGCAGACCAATGCAATCATCGCCACGCCATTATATCGTGTCAGATAAGCCAAAGCCGCAATGAAACCCACAGATAGGGCAACCTTTAACGATTTTTTTAGAGTAAGTAACGTTACGACAAGTAAATTCAACATTAAGAAGAACATATCTGAGCCGACACGAATGGAATACTCTAAAAACACCCCGTTTGCGATCAACCCACAGACACCTATCAGCCCAAATAGATAACCAAATCTTTTGGTAAGCAAATAGCCAAACAGCATTACAACCAGACCTGCCGAAAGGATTGAAACTGTCTTTCCAGCTAAAAAGGTATCTCCTAGCCAACCGAAAGATGCAAGGGCCAAAGGATAGCCCGGACCGCGAAAATGCAAGTGATCGATCGGGAATTTGCCATCCAGAATATCATCTGCTGCCGGAGCGTAATCCCAATAAAAGTCGGTCTCTATACCCCGTCCGCCAATTTGGTATTGTGTGGACGAAATATAAGATATTATTGCAACATATAAGAGTCCGGGGATAACCCATGCAAGGTAACCGAACCTTGGTGTGGTCCTGATTAACCTTCTTTCTGGCATAGAACAAATAAATTTACAGCAAAAAACGGAATTTTGGTGCTATCACCCTTGAAAAGTGTCCCGCGAAAAATACGCCGTACAAAGCCTTCCGGTAGTACGTCAAGTGGTGCGGTGATGTATCCACAACTGACAACTTTCAATCCGGCATTCTCAGCGAGCCCAATTGCCTTTTTCATTGTGTAGATACGTGCCCGAGCAATTTGCCGGTGCAGTGCGTCCGGCAACCAACCAACCAACGGAATTCTGTTCCAAGGCAGCCAGTTCAATCCCGGAACAGTTGCCCCATGAGACTCGAACAGCCACCATTTATTCGGCACGCTGAAGAGACATCGCCCTGAGAATTTCAAAATTCGGGACACTTCCTTCAGTGCAAGTTGATCATCCGGAAAGTGTTCCAACACTTCGAATGCCGTTACAAGGTCGAATGATTGACGGCCAAACGGCAGATTTCCGGCATCGGACTTGATGAAGTCGAAAGCCTTCGTACCGACATTTGCTTCAGAACTTTCAATCGGGACAACGTCGACACCAACCAATTTTCTAACACTTGAAGCAAAATAGATCGTCTGTGCGCCATTCCCACAACCGAGATCGAGCATTGACCCCACTTGACTCAGGTCAGGTATTAATTCCCTTGCGAGATTGTATCGCCTTTCCAGGATCAGTTGACCGGGCCGCGCTGGTCGACCTAACTCTATATGTTGTGGCTGATTCATGTAGCCTCAAGATACATCAGCTTTCCATATCATGCAAGGAAAGAGACTCACCGCTTGTAGGTTGAAGATTGAGAAGTATATTATGTCTTGGTAAGTTAATTAACGGTTAGAAAGGTGACGATCACGCTTCAGAATAATTGCAAGAATTTTATTTATTATATTTTACTAACTATCATTACGTTCCTGTCAGCTGGTTCAGTTAGAGCTACCCCATTTCCTGATTTGATCCCAATAAGTTCAATACCCCACAGTAAGTTCGTCGATTTGGTCAGTCGTGGGGAGTATGATCAGGGACTTAGGCTCTCGGACAGCTTAATTCACGCGGCCCCAGCTGACCCCGGGGGATATTTCCTTGCGCTTACAGCACTGAACAACAGAACGATAGATTACGAGTATCAGGACGACATGCCCGCCCTAACACGGGCGGCAGATAGCGTTACCACCATTGCCGATCGAAGAATTGCCGCTGGAGACAGCTCGGCTTTGGTCAGGTTTTACAGGGGGTCGGTCGAAGGGTTCCGCATGATCCACTTTCTCAGGGATCGCAGCTATGTAGAGGCTATTCGCTACGGCAAAAGGGCAGCCGATTGGTTAGAACAGGCGGTAAAAATTGATCCCACCGTCTATGATGCCTATGTCGGGCTTGGAAATTACTACTACTTCAAAAGCAAGTATAGCGGTGTTCTAAGAGCAACCGGAATCGTTTCGGATCAGCGAGAAGAGGGCAAACGGTTATTGGCATTGACAGCCGAGAATGGACTGTTAACCAAGCTTGCCGCTATCTCCAGTCTGGCGTGGATAGCAGTCGATGAAGAAAAGTATGACACAGCAATCGTGATTGCATCGAGTTTGGTTGCGCTTTACCCTGAAAATCGAGCCTTTCTCTGGTGCCTTGGTAGCGCCCAGTTGAAATCGATGCGTTGGAACGAGGCAATAAAGTCCTATTCCACTATATTGAACTCGATCAAAAAACTTCCTAACAATAATCATCATAACGAATTAAGCTGTCTTCATTCTCTTTCCCAAGCCTCATTTCATCTTGAGAATTGGAGCGAGGTAATCAATTATACAGATCAGGCTTTTGCCCTGAGAATCTCGGACGTTGTTGCCACCAGGAAAGAGAAGGACCTCAATCGAATGAAAAAAATCAGAACTGAAAGCATTAAGAAAATTGCCTCTAACTCAAAGATTGGGAAGTAGAATAGAACTTTTCGCGACCTCGAATTTGTTCACTTCGATACTGAAGTGCATTCCTGCTGAGATTGTTCAACTTGCCAATTCTCTCAACTTTGAGCTTTATGCCGTTGGCGGGTGCATCAGGGATAGATTATTACAGAAAAATGCCGGTGACATAGATCTTGCAGTTGTTGGTGATGCGACAATTTTAGCTGAACAAGCTGCCAAAATACTAAACATTCCTAATCCAATAATTTACTCGCGTTTTGGCACCGCATTACTCCAAACTCATATTGGAAAAATCGAGTTCGCATCTGCGAGGAAAGAGAGCTACAGTTCCGATTCTCGAAATCCGAATACAACACAGGTTTCTTCTATAGAGGAGGACTTGCAACGTCGAGATTTCACCGTCAATGCCTTAGCGCTCGGACTCAATGGTAAGCGGGCAGGCGAGTTACTCGATCTATTTGGTGGTTTGAACGATCTTGAAAGAAAAATTCTTCGCACCCCTCTCGACCCTGATGTGACATTTTCGGACGATCCTCTTCGAATGCTAAGGGCGATTAGATTTGCGGCCGAGCTTGAGTTTGAAATCGAAAATTCCACCAGTCAAAGCATCTCCCGGAATGCTCATCGGATCAAGATCGTTGCTCGCGAGCGAATTGGCGATGAATTCTTCAAAATGTTATCGGGAAAGATGCCTTCGAGGGCGATGAACCTGATGGTGGAACTCGGTTTAATGGAGCTCATCATCCCCGAAGTGACCGCGATGGGTGGAGTCGAACAAGTCGGCAGACATGCCCACAAGGATGTATTAGTCCATTCGATCAAGGTTATGCAAAACGTCGCCGACGCAACGACAGAACCAATTGTCCGGCTTGCCGGACTACTACACGATATTGGCAAGCCCCGCACCAAGCGGTTCGATCCAGTGATCGGTTGGTCGTTTCACGGCCATGAAGCACTTGGTGCAAGGATGGCGAACAGCATCGGAAAAAGGCTCTGTCTCGGTAAAGAGAACTTGCATCTACTCGTGCAGCTCGTCCGGCTCCATATGCGACCTGTCAACCTGACTGACGAGGGGGTCACCGATAGCGCAATTCGAAGACTGATGGTTGAGGCTGGTGATGCGCTACAAGAGCAACTTATTCTCTGCCGGGCAGACATTACTACCGCCAACCCCAAGTTGGTCTCGCGCTATCTCGCCAACTTTGAGGAGATGGAACAGCGTATGGGCGATGTCACCGCACAGGATAAGATGCGGAACTTTCAATCACCAATCCGCGGTGAAGAGATCATGGAAATCTGTAGTCTACCGGCTGGCCCTCTGGTCGGTGCGCTCAAAGGTCGAATCGAGGATGCGATTCTTGATGGGGTAATCTCATTCGATTACGAAGCTGCGAAAAACTACCTATTGGAAATAAAGGATCGTGTTTTGAATACCGATCCCAAGCAATTAGCTGAGGAAATCAAGACGAGATCGAGAATGCGCAAAAATGTTGGAAACGATTTTCAATTCCCTGAGGAGAATTCCGCCTGAACGAAGAACCACAAATTACCGCCACACCAGCCGGACATTTCGAAAGGATAAGCGCGCTCTTCCGTCACCCTGTCAGATTTATGAGTGCGAGAGAATTTGAATTTACGCCTTGGCTTCCGGTATTCATTCTGATCGCCATATTGGCTGGATTACACTATACGATGCTACCCGAGTTGCTTGCCACTTATGACACACCAGAATTTGCAGCTCAATTTGCCGAACGCGGAAAACTGACTGAAACGGAAGCTAAAGCCGAAATTGAGAAAATGCGGTACCTTGCTCCCTATATGGGAATGATCGAAGCCCCGATTGTAATATTAGCAGGTATTGCAGGAGTTGCATGCGTCCTCTATCTCATTGGCAGAATACAGTTTCGCAAAAAAGTCGGTTTTGTTTCGCTCTATGCGATGGTTGCCTGGGGGAGTCTTGTCAGCGGTGCACCGTTACTTGCCAACCTGGTAGCTCGTTTAATCAATCCCGAGCTTTTGTTGCCCACCAATGCCGCAGCACTCCTTCCCAAAACGATGGAAGGGACTTACTTTTATAACATTATGCTGGCTGTCGATCCTTTCCTGATGTGGCAGGTATGGCTGATGGGATTAGGCATCGCAACTCTCTGTGAAGTCAACAAACAGCGAGCAATCTCATCGGTCGGAACAATGTTCGTGGTGCTTTCGATTGTCAATGCCTGGACAATGACGCTGGCGAGTAAACTAAATGCCTGAAGGACTCCTGATACAGGGCGACAACTTGGCCGCCCTGCGTAAATTAGCAGATTCATCTGTTGATTTGATCTATCTCGACCCCCCGTTTCGATCTGAACACATCTACAGAACGACTCTTTCGGCTGGCGAAACGTCGGGTGCAAAGATATTTGATGACCGCTGGCGCTGGAATGATGAATCCGAATCGGATCTTCGTCGCCTGAAGTTAACTTCCGATCAACTTGCGGCAATGGTCGGCGGGTTTGAGGCAATTTTGGGGAAATCTGGGCGGTTAGCTTACATCCTCTTTATGATTGAGAGATTAGTTGAACTGAAAAGGTTGCTGAAATCGACCGGATCGATTGCCCTGCATTGCGATCAAGCCGCTTCAGCTCCCTTGAAAATCGCTATGGATCTGCTTTTCGGCGAGGAAAATCACCTGAACACTATTGTCTGGTGTTACGGTTTGGGAGGCTCCTCACCCAGACGTTTCCCACGCAAACATGACGATATCCATTGGTATGCTAAAGAGGTTGATCGCTATTACTTCCTCCCCCCTGTTGAACCAGCAAGATCGCAACGGATGAAAGGTAAATCAAAGAAAATTCCTGACTTTTGGTACATTCCTTCGATCAATAATATGGCCCACGAACGAACAGGTTATCCAACCCAAAAACCGATCGCTTTGCTTGAACGAATCGTCGTCTCAGCATCTCCGCCCTGCGGAAGTGTTCTCGATCCGTTCTCAGGTTCGGGGACTACTTTACTCGCGGCGGCAAGAAACAACCGAAGCTGGATCGGAATAGATATCGCCTCGGAAGCTGTCGAGACATCAATTCGACGTCTCGAGATCGAAGGTTTTGATCGCAATCTCTCGTTTCAGAGGTGGGGACTAGAGATTTGAAGCAGTTCTGGGATTCGAATAACGCATTTCTTACAGTATCGATTCGATAGTGAAAGCGCATCTATGAAACTTGGCTTGTCAGGGAGAGCATGTGCACTTGGCATATTATCCCTTGCATGGGTATCGACAAGTTATCCGGCAACTCTTGAGGAGTGCATCGGCTGGGGGCTTGTGCGCAACCCGTCAATACGCAAAATAGAGCTGGAGCGCTCGCTCGACCGCCCCGGAAAACAGGCGGCAATCGGCCAGTTTCTACCTTCTATCTCAGTCGGATTTGGGATTAGCCAATCGAGCTTTTACAACCCTACCTATATCAATGCCGACGGAAGAGTCGCCACTTTCCCCAAGACCGAGCTTATCTTCGACACTTACATCGATTCACTCGGTTACATAAGAGGAGATACAACCTCGATTCGCAACACGGTCATACCGATACCGGAAGGCAAGCGATCTGGTTCAACAAGTTATGTGCGCATCGACGAGACCCTCTACGACGGCGGCAAGAATTACTACGACTATAAGAATGCCTTGCTCTCTCTCGAAGTACGTGACGCTCGCGCTGATGATGCAAAAAGACTGGTCAGAAGTTCTATTACTCACGCCTATGCCATTGCCATTTTAGCAGATCGTCAACTCGAACTTGCCAATAGAATGACAACACAGCGGAGGATGCAACTCGAATTCGCCAAGGCAAGGCTCGTCGCCGGATCGGTAACCCGTCGCGACGTTCTCCAAGCTGAAGTGGAGCTTGGTCGTGCGGTAAGCGACAGTCTGAAAGCATCGCTTGCTATCAAACGGGCAAACGAAGAGCTAAATCTTCGGATCGGCCTTCCTCTTGATACGACATTTTCACTGGCTGGTATTACACAACCGGAAATGCCTCAGTTTTCCATTTTGGAACTTGAGCAATTGGCTTTGGATAAAAGGCGGGATGCGGTCGTCGTTGAAAAGACATTAATTCAACGAGAAAATCAGGTCAAAGGGGAAAAAAGCCGCTATCTCCCGCAATTGACGGCTGGCCTGACTCACGACCGGTCAGAACGGTCGGGGACGAGCGAGGCCTTCACACTAAATCCACGAAACAAGAACACCACAGTCGATCTGACTTTGAACTGGCTGGTCTTTGATAGATTCACTAGAGAGCTAAACGTCCAGCAACGTAAGGTTGATCAGTCTAAGCTTGAAATAGAATTCGTTGAGCTAAAGCTGAACATTCGTCGGGAAGTTCGACAGGCATTTGAAACGCTCCAATCCGCCTACCTTCAGGTGGAGGTTGCCTCGGCCAACGCAATCCTTGCCGCGCAAACCTTGGAGTTTGAACAGGAGCGATATAGGCTCGGTTCGGCAACGCTTATAGAACTCAATGCCGCCCAACTCAGCTACTATCAAGCTCAGACAGAAAAAATCAAACAGGAATCGGAATACATGACCGCCTATGGCGATCTTGAAGCGGCTGTCGGTCAATCTTTTGCAGGGAAGTAGTTTGGAACCTCCGATCCGTCTGGAAAACATCTCAAAACAGTTTCAGATGGGTGAATCTGTAGTCAATGCCTTGCGCTCAATCAACATCACTTTCGAGCGTGGTGAGTTTATTGCGATGATGGGGCCCTCAGGCTCTGGAAAATCGACGTTGATGAACATCCTCGGTCTGCTCGATCATCCCGATTCGGGACATTACTACCTCGAAGGCAACGACGTCAGTCATCTCAATGACAGCGAACGCTCATTGATTCGCAACCGAACCATCGGCTTTGTCTTCCAAAATTTCAATTTACTGCCTCGAGCAAACGCGCTTAGAAACGTTTCTCTCCCACTTTCCTACCGCACTATGCCCGAAACAGAACGGGAGGAACTCTCCCTTAAGGCACTTGGTTCGGTAAACCTTTTGGGTCGCGCCGATCATCTCCCTTCACAACTTTCCGGTGGCGAACGTCAGCGAGTCGCTATTGCCCGTGCGCTGGTTGGCGGCGCATCCATCCTGCTCGCCGATGAACCAACCGGGAACCTTGACCGCAAAACCGGCGATGAAATCATAACATTGCTGACCAATCTCACCCTGCAAGGCGTTACAGTAATCATGGTAACTCATGATCCTCACTCTGCCCAAGCTGCTCAACGGACCATTCACATGATCGATGGCAAAATAATTTTAAAATAGTTTTACTATCTATTTTATTGCTATCACTTATCTTGACGCCTACTTTCTTCCCTTTTCTCCTTCTACCTTAAAAAATAATGCAAAATAATTTGCCAAAACACTTGACAAGCGCTTCGCCATGTCTTATAATGTAGTAGAATTTCACACTAATCAATAATTCTTGCAATAACACTACATGTCAAGCATCCTAACTCGCATCCGATTGATGGAAGCCGAATTGAAAGGCGCAGACGCCAAACTTGCGGCTTACATCCGGCAAAACCCAAACGAACTGATCTATCGATCTGTCGCCGAAGTAGCTCTTGAGAGCGGCGTCAGCGAAGCAACTGTCGTTCGATTCGCTCGCAAACTCGGCTTGCTTGGGTTCCAGGATCTGAAGCTGCACCTTTCACGCGAGGTCATCTCCCCCATTCGCAGCATCCATGAGGAGATCAGCACCAATGACACACACGGCGATATCCTTCATAAGGTCTTCGGTAGCCATGTCGCAGCGTTGAACGATACCTTGCAGGTACTCGATCCGAAGAGCGTCACTCAGGCTGTCGAAGCGATATGTAAAGCTCATCACGTTTTCTTTATCGGGGTTGGCACATCGGGTCCCAACACTCTTGACGCTTACAACAAGTTCTTTCGCCTCGGCATCTCCTGCTCAGCTCACACCGATAGCCACTTGCAGGCAATGGCCGTAAGCATCTGTCAACCCGATGACGTCGTAGTAGCGATAACCCATTCTGGAAACACTCGTGATCCGATAGCGACCTTCGAGCTAGCACAAAAACGAGGCGCCAAGACAATTGCTATCACCAACTTCTCGCGATCACCGATGAGCAAAATCGCTGACATAGTTCTGTACACTGCCTCATCGGAGACAAAATTCCGTGCCGAAGCACTGGCTTCGCGAATTGCTCAAGTCGCGATCATCGACACCATTTGGACGATTGTGGCAATGGTTAGCACCAAAAATACCAGCAATCTCCAATCTTTGATCGAACAGGCTGTCGTTGACAAGCAGTTCTAATCGAATCGATTCCTTGATTCAATTCAGATCGAAAACTAAATCACATGAAATCAATATTTAATTGGATAGTACTATGAGCGGGACAAATCTCGCCTTGGGAATAATTGAAACCAGAAGCTATGCTGCCGCTATTGAAGCAGCCGATGCAATGGTCAAAGCCGCAAAAGTCACCATCACCGGATTCATCCCAACAGGCGGAGGATTCGTTTCCATCCTTGTTAGAGGAGATGTAGCTTCGGTCAAAGCGGCTGTCGAGTCAGGTGCAGAACTGGCGGAAAAAGTCGGTCAGGTTGTCGCCTGCAGGGTAATACCTCGCTTGCACGAAGACGTTGAGGCAAACCTCCTCACTGTTCCACCGATGGCAAAGGAAGCAGCAGCGTGACTATCGGATTAGTATCCGGTACTGTTGCCGCAGCGCACAAGGATCCTACCTTGAAGGGAGTAACTTTGCTCATCATTCAGGAACTTGACCTTGCTCTCGCGCCAACCGGTGTCGGTCTGATCGCGGCTGATTGTGTTGGCGCAGGTCGTGGCGACCTTGTTATGGTCACCCGAGGTACCGCTGCCCTCCACACCGAGCCAACCTCAGGACGCCCTATCGACGCTGCCGCTGTAGCTATCATCGAAAAATTTGAAATCGAGTAAGCTATGCAAATCCAACCCGAGACCGTCAAGGACCTACCATGCCAATCATGACAGAACCAGCAGCACGCAAGGAGATGCTTCTCGTTGGCAAAAGACTTTATGAGAAAGGTTTCGTCGTCGCGACTGACGGAAACCTGTCGGTTCGTCTCGGTAATGGACGCTTTTTGGTATCCCGGAGTGGAGTCTGCAAAGGCGACATGGTCGATCAAGACCTCGTAATATGTGATCAGAACGGCAATACCATTCGAGGCAAGCGTGTTTCGAGCGAAGTTCTCCTACATCTCGCCGCCTATAAACTTAGACCCGATGTACTCGCCGTAATTCATGCTCATCCTCCTGTTGCCGTTTCATTCACTCTTGCCGGTGTATCACTCGATGAAGCCCTGCTGCCGGAGGTTGTCATGGCGCTCGGGAAAATACCGACATCGCTGTTTGCCGCTCCTGCTTCCCCTGAAGGGGCGGAGGTTATCCGAACTGAGATTCTTCACCACGATGCGATTGTCCTCGATCGCCATGGCTCTGTGACAGTTGGCAAAACCCTCTGGGAAGCCTATCACAAATTGGAGCGGCTTGAATTTGCTGCAAAAGTTACCCATCTCGCAAAATCACTCGGTGAAGTAAAAGCACTTTCACATGAAGAAATGACACAAGTCCAGAAATCACTTGAACGCTATAAGGCTAATAGCAGTGACAGATGCCCGCAATGCGGCGGCCCGGCGCATAATCATAGAAGTATAGTTCCTGATTCGGTTAAATCCGATCAATCGTTGTGGGCGGACCTTGAAAAGTTGGCCCCTTTAATAAAGAGAGTGATCGAAGAGGGGCGTATGTAAAGTAATACACGACACATCGTATGCGCCAGAGGGGAGCTTAATTGCTCCCCTCTTGTTTTTTGCAATGCCGTCGTACTTTCTCAACTGCGGAAGGTTCCATTTGGATTGACTCTTCCGACTTCATTGCTTATTATTAGTGTGTGTTTTTTCGGCAACAGCGTATCACCTATCGCCCCTCAAACAACTGAAAACTTACGGGAGAATTAATGCGCGGTCTTGTAGCGATCCTTCTACTAACGATGGTGCCATTCTGCAATCTTTTTGCCGACCAGGCGCCAGATTTCACTCTGACTGACTTGGAAGGTAATCGAGTCAAGCTCTCTGAAGCATTGAAAAAGGGACCGGTTTTAATCGACTTCTGGGCAACATGGTGCAAGCCATGCCTGCAAGAACTATCCCATATCAACGAATTCGATAAAAAATATCGCAGCAAAGGGTTGCAGTCTTTTGCCATCACTATCGACAGCCCTAAAAGTCAATCGAAAGTCAAGCCGTTCATCAAAGGTTCAGGCTACCAATTCAAAGTCCTTCTTGATCAGGATATGGAGGTACGTAAGCTCTTCGGTGGGAAAGACGTTCCCTTGACCCTCCTGATCGATAAAAAAGGCGAGGTTGTTTTCAGGCATCTTGGGTATGTCCCGGGTGATGAAAAGAATCTCGGCGACAAACTTCAAGCGCTTTTTAAATAATCATTTGGAAATTCATCCTTCATAACCTTTGATCAGACATCAAAATAGGTTCTCCCTTCTAATCGTGTTGTTACTCCTCAGCAGATTAGCTGAGGCAACAACAGTCATTGAGCGAGTTCATATCGATGGGGTCATCAATCCTGTTTCGACAAAGTTTATTCTTGATGCTGTCGATCGAGCTGAGCAATCTGGCGCGGAAGCTTTAATCATTGAGCTGGATACGCCCGGAGGGTTGCTCGAATCGACTCGCACTATCGTGCAGAAATTTCTTACGGCAGATGTCCCAATCGTCGTTTATGTTACTCCTGACGGCGCAAGAGCTGGTTCGGCTGGCGTTTTCATCACTTTGGCTGCACACATTGCCGTAATGGCTCCTTCCACTAACATTGGCGCTGCCCATCCCGTATCGATTGGCGGAGGTGGCTTTCCCGGTCAAAAGTCAGACACCAGTGGAAACAGCGTTATGACTGACAAAGTCACCAACGATGCCGTGGCATTGGCGAGATCAATCGCTGAAACGCGAGGCCGTAACGTTGAGTGGGCGGAGAAGTCGGTACGAAATAGCGATGCGATCACTGCCTTGGATGCCGTAAATCAGGATGTCATCGATTTCATCGCCCCTCACATCGACTCATTGCTGATAATGATCGATGGTCGCTCTGTGCAACTCAAATCCGGAGCAAAGACAATCAAAACGTCGGGTGCGACCATCGCTACGACGGAAATGACCTGGCGCGAACGCCTCTTTGACCGGCTCAGCGACCCAAACATCGCCTATATCTTCCTGATGATCGGCATCTATGGAGTATTGTTCGAGTTTTACAGCCCGGGAGCAATACTACCCGGAGTCGTGGGGGTTCTTGGGCTCTTACTCGCCTTCTTCGCCTTTCAAACTTTACCAGTTAACGTTATCGGGATACTCCTGATTCTTGCCGGAATCGTCCTTCTTGTTATGGAGATAAAGGTGATAAGCTACGGATTATTAACGATTACCGGCAGCGGTGCGCTCTTTATGGGTTCATTGATGTTGTTCGAATCAAGCCTCACGTTCATTCAACTCTCATTAGGCGTCATTATCTCAACGGTACTTGCGACGGCGCTCTTTGTGTTATTTGCCTTAAGTTTGGGGTTGAAGGCGCAAAAGAATCGAGTTAAGACCGGAGCTGAAGCTATGCCGGGTATGCCGGGTGTCTGTCTCGAAGATTTTGTCGATGAGAGTTTAACGACTGAAACTCGATTGGCTTCACCTGGTTATTACGGAATGATTATGGCAAACGGAGAATACTGGAGAGCCAAATCTACAGCACGACTGGCAAAAGGTGCCAAAATCAAGGTTACTCATATCGAAGGCATGTTGCTCACCGTTGAGCCTGACGCTGATCCTCACTAATAACTTTTCTCGATGAAGGTACTGCCCGCACTTAAAGCTGTAATAGCATTCGCGCTCGGGATCACCGCCGCCTTCTGGATTCCGATTTCGTTCGCCACTGCTGCTACACTCACTTCATTTCTACTCTTAATCGCTCTAATTCCCTTTCCCATAGCGCTCCGTACAACTATCACCTATTTCCTTTTAACATCTGCTGGGACGGTGGGCTACACTTCATTTGAAAACAAGACTATTCCAGAATGCCAAAAGTTGTACGTTCTTTGCGTTGTTGAAGAACCTCCATTGTTAAGGGAAGGTTACTACTCATTTCAGGCTATTGCTCTTAATGCGGGAATCGATAGTTTGGAATTGGAGCAGTTCGATCAAAAGATATGGGTGAGAGGGAAGAGTCTTTTCCGCCCCCTTTTGGGTCGACACTGTTGATAAATGGTGAGTTGCGCCCGGTTGCTGCTCATGGAAACCCAGGGGAGTTCAATCTTAAGCGGTTTCGGGCAGGGGAGAATGTAATCGGCTTGTTCCACTGCAAATCGATCCTCGAGGCTCCTGTCCAGGTCAAACTTTCACCGACTCTTGCAATCAGAAAATGGCTCGCTGATTCGTGCGATAGGCTTGCGCTCCAAGACGCCCCCCTCTGGAAGGGTTTGCTACTCGGCTTCCGACGCGACCTCGACCCTTCGTTAATGGAACAACTTCGGGTAACTGGACTGACTCATCTGCTTGCACTTTCTGGTTTGAACATAGGTTTTCTTGCCTTAGCTTTTATCGGACTCGGATCGCTGTTAAGATTATCATTACTCAACAGGTTCCTTTTGGCTATCGTACTTGTGCTGTTGTATTCTCAGGTAATACCTGAACGAGGAAGTACATTACGTGCGACAATCATGACGTTAGCAATTATGCTTGGCTATCTATTTCGTAGATGGACCCCACAACTTAACTCAATTGGCTTGGCAGGACTAATTATCCTTGCTTACCGGCCACTCGATCTCTTTGAAGCCGGTTTTCAGCTCTCGTTCGCGGCAACAGGCGCAATTTTTCTATTTGAGGCCGATTTCTCGCGGTTGAATAATTGGCGCAGAGGAGATTCTGGCAGGGTTGTGAGAATTTTTCGCCATTGGATAATGGTTCCTTTTGTAGTCTCAATTGCTTGTTCAGCATTTACAGCACCATTAACATCTTATCATTTTAGCTCCATACCTCTTGGTGGTCCGTTCTTCAATCTTATTGCTGTTCCTATACTCGGGGTGGTATATGCAGGTGCATGGTTAGCGGTTTCAGCACAAATATTTGGTACTTCATTTCCGCAACTGATTGCTGATGGTGTATTGGCAATCAGTGCATCCTGGCAGGAAGTAACCCGCTATTTTGCGGTTATCGCACCGGAATGGAAATACACTCTGCCGCCTTGGTCACTATCCGTGCTTTTGGGTCTCTTGATTTGGGGGGCAATAAGCATCAAACCTCTGTTAAAAAGATTGATCATTTTAGTTTTTGGTATATCAGCGACGATCATCTTTGCTACGATTAAAACAAGTCCGACAAACTTCAAGACTCTTTTTTTAGATGTCGGTCATGGTGATGCGCAATTGTGGCGATTTCCAGACGGAAAAACGATATTAATTGACTGCGGCCCTGTTCCCTCTACCGCTATTGGTCGCGTCGATAAAGTCCTACGGCGATTGAATATTGATAAAGTAGATTTGCTCGTGGCTACTCATCCGGACGCTGACCATATTGGCGGGTTTAACACCCTTGTGAAGGAATTTACAGTCGAGAAGGCCGTTTCTACTCTCAGTGAGAATTCTTCAAATACGTTACTCACTCTTGAAGCAATCTCACTTCAGAAGTCCCTTGTATGGAACCAGATATCAGTAGGCGACACCATTGCAGGACTCGCAGATGGCTACACGTTGGAGGTGCTGAATCCCCCACCACTCGATCTAGGTTGGTCGGATAACGACCTCTCGATAGTGCTCAAACTAACGGTTCCCGTTGGTGCAGAGGGCGAGATAACTCTTTTATCTACTGGAGATATCGAGCGAGCGGCCGAAGTTTCTCTTGTAAAGGATCACATTCTAAAGGCTGATTTGTTGAAAGTACCACACCATGGTTCTCCTACTTCATCAACTGACGAATTCATCAAGGCTGTTTCAGCAGAGTTTGGAATTGTTTCACGAGGTTGGGGTGATGAACGGGTTAGCGCTAAAGGTAGGTTGGAGGTTATCAATAGATACGAATTTGTCGGTACAGAACTACATTTTACCGATAAGGAAGGTGCTATCTTGATGGAAGCGACACCGGACGGCTGGCAGATGGTCGATTGGCGTCACCCCTCTTTTTCATCCTGGATTTTGGGAGGAATTTGAAATGAAACTAAACTACAAGATTAGCGAATACCAATTTGAGTAGCTTTCAAATCGAAAGAGAGCTTTGGAGTTCAGGCTTCAAATACGTTGCTGGCGTCGATGAGGTTGGAAGAGGGCCGATTGCCGGGCATCTTGTGACTGCTGCACTAATGTTTCCCGCTTGCGCTTCCCCGGATGTTGTTGAAAACCTGGAGATAGCTTTGCGGGGCGTAGATGACTCGAAAAAATTATCCTCATTAAAAAGAGTGAAATTGCTCTATCAGATTCGGCGAATGGCGTTGACCTACTCGCTAAATTCAGTCTCACCCAAGGAAATTGACGAAATGGGGATAGGAAAAGCGGTAAGGCGATCCATGGCGCTGTCGTTAATGAGGTTAAAGGTTATTCCCGACTACATTCTGGTCGATGGGAACAAGACCCCGATGGCAGAAGATTTTGAATATGCTTATGGGCTGTTAATGAAAAAAGCGGAAGTCTCAATAAGAACTCCGCTGACAGTTAATTTAAAGCAGATCACAAATATTCGATCTCAAGCAATAGTTAAAGGCGACTCAATCAGTCTCTCAATCTCAGCAGCGTCTATAGTTGCCAAAGTGACTCGTGATCGAATGATGTCGCTCAGCTCGATAAGATTTCCAGATTATGGCTTCGAACGCCACAAAGGCTATGGAACTGCTGTGCATTTGGGGCAGATCGCCTCGTTGGGAGCAACTCCGATTCATCGTTTTTCGTTTTCACCTCTATCAAACGAATCGCTGAAATTCGATGAGTAGTCGTCAAGTTGGGACAGAAGCGGAAAAGGCTGTTGGGAACATCCTTTTAAGGCAAGGCTGGAGAGTCATCGGCACAAATTTTCAGACTCGCAATGGCGAAATAGATCTGATCGCTGAAGAGGGCCAGGCACTTGTCTTTGTCGAAGTGAAATCTGCCTTGCGCCCTTCGCCCCTTCTTGCTGGCAAAGTCAATGCTATCAAACAAAAACGGCTAATACTTGCCGCCTCGCGATACCTACAAGAAATCGATACCACTCACTACAACGAGATTAGATTTGATGTCATTACGGTTGTTAAAAACAACCTCGGCAACTGGTCTATTAATCATATCCGAAATGCATTCGAGGTTGAAGGTGAATTGTAAGTAACGAGAATTACTTACCATTTACGCTTCGTCTCATTTGGATTGTCTTCATAATTGACTGGGTTCGGAGGTGCCAACCTTAAGACATCTTTCGCTTGTGCCCCCCTTTCACCTTCGATCCTTGAGAATTCTACCGCTTCCCCAATCTCCAGCTCCTTATGCCCCTCTCCCCTGATATCGCTAAAATGGACAAAAACCTGCTCATTTGATTCATCTCGTATAAAGCCGTATCCCTTCCTTGGCAGAAACAAAATAACAGTTCCCCGTTTGCGGTTAGCTGAAGTATCGCTTTGTGATCTCATTTATATTCCGTTAATTTTTGATTACTTTTGTCTGACAAGGTAACAACCACTAATGGACCGGGAGAAAAACCGAAAGTTCGGACTATGAATTACAATTTTCAAGCATTTGAATATACGAATACAAGTTTGATTTGACAACGCAATGCATATGATAAGTCTGATACTCAATTTCGAGAAGCATCAAATTGAAGTTTGGCAATTGCCTTATTTTTATTTAATTTGAACATATACTTCTTTAATCAAATGTGTGGCGCGAAATTTGTGGCATTATTATGATTAGTGACAAGATCGCAATTAGTTCTATTTCCTTATTTAGTCTAAGCTCAATAGCAGGACAAAAATGAGTTTAATCCCATTTTGTTACTCAAAAGCAAAATACAAATTTCAGTGTACCTTAAGCATAGAATTATAATCATTTAATGGAATCCTCTCGATGCAATTACTAAAAGATGCTTGGGATATCGTTATATCTCTTCTTCGATTACCGATAAGATTGATCTCCCGGGTGTTCAACAAAATCAATTCGGCTGGATGGAAGAGGACGCTTCTTGCCACTTTGATCCTGTTTGTTCTCTTCGCGATAGGCTCCTCAGCCTTCATCGAGGTGACCAGCCAGCCACAATTTTGCGTTAGTTGCCACTATATGGAACCCTATTTTAAATCGTGGGAGCAATCGAGCCATAAAGATGTAATGTGCACCAAGTGCCACTTTCCTCCAGGCATTCAGCATACCATCGAAGGCAAGTTCACCGCTCTCTCCATGCTCGTCAATTACACGACCGGAATTTATAAACGATCTAAACCCTGGGCTGAAATTTCAGATGCAAGCTGTTTGCGAGGTGGTTGTCATGAAACGAGATTACTGGATGGAAAAGTCGAGTATTTACAAGGTATTATCTTTGACCACAAACCACATTTAACGGAACTGAGGCTTGGAAAAACTCTGCGCTGCACAAGTTGTCATAGTCAGATTGTTCAAGGCGAACATATGTCCGTCACTGCATCTACCTGCTTCCTCTGCCATTTCAAAGGCGAAGAGAGTCATAAAATATCTAATTGTACCACCTGCCACGATGCGCCAGTTAGGAGTGCAATAAATCCTGAAGTAAAATTTGACCACAAACATATGATCGAACGCGGAGTAACCTGTAACAGATGTCATGGAAATATGCAAGTCGGATCCGGGGATGTAAGCAAAGAAAGGTGCAATTCCTGTCACGCAGAACTTGGAAAAATTGAACGATTTACGGATACAGAGTTTGTCCACAACGAACACATTACGAAGCGAAAGGTCGATTGCCAGGCATGTCATCAAGAGATTCTCCACAAATCCGTTTCCCGAACTGAGCTGGTGAAGCCCTCTTGCGAAGATTGTCATCAAAATTTCCATAAGGTTCAATCCTCGCTCTTTATGGGAACGGGGGGTAAAGGAGTTCCAGATCACCCTAGCACAATGTTCGAAAGTGGGCTGAATTGCAAGGGATGTCACACACTCCAGGCCTCTACTGGAGGGGAATCGATGGCTGGAACAACGATGGTGGCTTCTGGCGTCGTATGTACCCCTTGTCACGATCCTGGGTATGATAAGATACTGGAGGGATGGAAACGGCGCAATGGAGAACGACTTGGCCAGATTCAGGGGATTGCTCGACGGGTAGAGTCCGCTGTACAAGGAATCTCAGACAATCGTCGATATGTTGCGGATTCGCTGGTCGCCTCAGCAAAGCACAATATTACGATGGTCGATCTTGGTCATGGAATACACAATATTCCCTTCGCAGAATCATTGCTTGAGGCGGCGTTCGAACAATTATCTTCAGCAGGAAAATTGGCCGGCATTAATAACCTGCCAACCTTTGAGAGCGGATTGCCAAAAAGCGGCGCAGAGTGCATGAAGTGTCACTACGGTGTAGAGACCATGACAATTCAGAGAAAGGGTACCGATTTCCCCCATGCCACGCATGTGCTCGGCCAAAAACTTTCTTGTACGGAATGTCATTCGAATGAAGTTAAGCATGGTACACTTAGTATAAGTACTGAAAGTTGCAATCAATGTCACCACAAACAAACTGAAGGCAAACCACCCGATTGTATAGCGTGCCACAATCTTCAAGCTTCAATCTTTAATGGCGATTCAACCTGGGGAAAGGATGCATTTCCGGATGCGATGGCAGAGGGAGGTCTCTCCTGTAAAGATTGTCATTCGCCTGACGATGGGGCGGTTGTAAAGCCAACTGGATCTTCATGTGTTGGATGCCATGATGAAGGATATGAGCGAGTCCTTGAAGGCTGGCGTAGCAAATATTTCGATAATCTTGTCTCAATCGATTCGCTATTGCATCTTTGCAGAACAATCGATTTACCCGGTGTTGTTGAAGTTCGCCGTCGAACTGAGAGGATACGTCTGGATCAATCTGCAGGTGTTCACAATAACGCACTGATTGAAGATCTGATGATGAAGGACATTACATGGTTGCGTGAATTCCTCAGAGAGCACAACCTTGATCTTTCAACACCAGCGGTTGGTGACTGAGATTTAGTGATTCAAATTCTGCAAATGCACGATTACTGGCTAAGTATCATGAAAAGACCGCAAAATTAAGATTAATAATCTTCATTTTGCGGTCTTTAGATTCGAGAAATTACAATAAATCGTATGTAAAGATCATAGATTCTTACCTTTACTTCTTCGGATCGTCAGGAGGATTGTCGGTCTCCTCTCCATCTTTCAATCCTTTCTTAAACTCCTTTATCCCGGAACCAAATCCCCGCATGACTTCGGGGATTTTCTTGGCGCCGAATAGCAGGATCACGATGACGACTATTAAACCGATTTCCCAAGGTCCAAATCTCATCTTTGCTCCTCTATGTTAAAAATTCTAAAGATGATCGAATTAATCATTCTTTTTACTCACTTGGTTAATCTTCAGCCACAATCCTATAATCACCATTCCGAGAAGGACTGTCATTATAATAAAATAAGTCCTTCGCCTACCCGTCTCAAGTACGGCTTCATTGCCAAGCTGTTCGACACTGTCCAAAGACGTGTCGGAGCGCTTTACAAATGGAATAAACTTTTCCAGATTGAAACTATGAATACTCGTTCGCAATTCCATTCGAGCCTGTAAAACTTCACTCTTCAATTTCCACTTTGCATCAGATACTTCCATCCCCAACTGCTCAGCTTTCTCGATAATCACTTCGACTCGCTCTAACCGCCTGTCAAGGCTGTCCATATCTTGAGACATTCTCACTGCAGTTACCCACCCGGGATCTCCTTCTGTATGGCACTCAATACAAACAGAATTAGTGCCTGTACCAATAAGGCTATTTGTCGGTCGAACAATTGTATGTCCCCTTGCAAACGGTTTATCGAATTCTGGTGAAGCCTGATGGCAGAATAAACATTCAGGAATCTCTAATGCATCGAAACCGTCTTTGTGGGGGCTATTTCGGAATAATTCTCCGTTCAAAGAGTGGCATTGAGTACAAACCTGTCCTACTTGAGCAACTCCCGGTGGAAGTGCTCCATGATTCCCGTGACAATCATTGCAGGCAGGTGCTCCAAGGTCATTCATTTCAAGGAGCGCATAGCCATGTACGTTTGTAGAATCAATGTACTGGGAGAACTGGTTCGTAGGTATCCCGTAGGGTGCCATTTTTGCATTATCGGAGTGACAGAAGGAGCAGGTGGCAGGAACATTTTTGGGATAAACCGAAGACCGTGCATCATTTGCAGGAAAGATGTTGTGAATTCCATGACAAGAGACACATGTGGCAACATTGGTATCTCCAGTCTTGAGAAGCTCGCCATGGCGACTTGTCCAGTACTTCTCTACCTGATCAGTTGGAAGTGAGGGGTTAAAAGGCAGCATCAAACGGGGGTCGCTATGACATTTGCCGCAGAATTGTGGTATTTCTTTGGCCTTTGGGGTCCCTAAAAATCCCTTACTCTTATCCATCGCATCTTCACTGGCAATAGAAGGATCACCTCCATGACAATCCTGACACGATAAGCCCGCCTTGGCGTGAACGTCCTCTTGGAAATCAGCCACTATTTTTTCGTGAATTTCTTGATGGCAAGTGACACACGAATTTGAGGCAGGTTTACAAAAAGAGGGTTTGACGACAACAAATGTTGAGATCAAAACCATTGTAAAGATTGCGGAAAAGCCTTTTTTCATGGGTTTCTCATTAATCGATCACGTAACCGAGTATCGTAAAAACAGCAAAATAAGCCAGACCAAAAACTCCGATCACATCCACAAGTTTGGTTCTGCGGCCTTTGCTGGACGCGCGTTCAAGGAAGGGTAATAAAACAAGCACAGCTGCGCCAAAACCCATAGCCATGACACCTAACATTTCTCCTTCAAAGGGACCGATGTGTGGCGGGAGTAATTTCAACGATTGAAACACAAACAGGAAGTACCACTCAGGCTTTATGCCTGCGGGTGCGGGCGAAAAAGGATCCGCTTTGACGCCGAGTTCCCAAGGAAAAAAGACTGAAAGCAGAATAAGAATATCTAAAACGACGAGCCAAATCAATAAATCGCGAAGGAAAAAGTCTGGAAGGAAAGGCATAGTGCGCTTCTTTCCATGGGACAACTCGGAGCCCATAGGCTCCGACATTCCTTGAATTTGAACAAAAAAGAGATGCAACCCAAGCATAAACGAGAATATCGGAGGCAATACAGACACGTGAAGTCCGAAAAATCGCGATAAAGTTGCTCCCGTCACATCCGAACCACCACGCATCAGCTTCAGAAGGAAGTCACCAATCAGCGGAACTTGCCTGGCGCTGTCGGTTCCAACTTTGGTAGCGAAGAAAGCGAGTTCATTCCAGGGAAGCAGATACCCACTAAAACCAAAGGCCATTAAGAGGAATAGCATTCCGACACCGGTTACCCAGGTCATCTCACGAGGACCTCGATAAGACCTATGAAAAAAGACGCTAAACATGTGTATCATTGCGGCAAGCACCATCAGATTGGCAGACCATGAGTGAATCCCACGCAACAGCCATCCAAATTTTACTTGCGTAATTATGAATTTGACACTCTCAAATGAAGAGTCTGCACCAGGCCGATAGTAAAAAAGTAAAAATAGACCCGTCATCACCTGGACGATAAAAAGGAAGAGCGTTATACCACCAAAATAGTACCACATTGTTCCATGGTGAACGGGAACACTTTTTTCTTTCGAAAAGTATAGAAGCTGCTCAATTTTATAGCGCTTGTCTATCCAGGAATAAATTTTGTCGATCACGTCTTGTCTTTCAATTCAAGTGTGACAAGAATTTCCTCAGACTCAGGTAATATGTTTACCGACATCTGGTCCAAGGGACGAGGGGGAGGACCTGAAATATTTTGGCCGTTAATATCGTATCGTCCTCCGTGGCATGCACACCAAATATCTCCAGCCTTGCCATCATACTGAACAATACAATCGAGGTGGGTACAGGTTGCTGAAAATGCTCGGAATTTTCCATCGGCACTGCGAATAATTAATCCGGGTTTGTTACCAAACCGAAAAATCTTCCCACTATTCGCAGGAAAGTCTTTGGCAGGGCCGAGATTGACCGAAGAAACGACCGCTTCTTCCTGATCAGGTGGTGTGAAAAATTTGAATATTGGATAGATTAATCCAATTAGAGCGGCAAGTCCACTTCCAGCAAGAAAGACGTCGAGGAATTTTCTGCGGCCAGGATCAACTGATTCTTGGGTTGTCAAAAGGGACTCCAAACGGTTGGTGTTTTCATCAGTCTCTGATGTTGCAAGACCAGAGACTGATGAAAAAAATGGAAATAATCGGTCAGAGGAAGATGAGACTATTTGCCAGCGGCTTTGGTGCGATACTTATGGTCGATCTTCTTGTGCATCTCTTCGAAAACGAACGGTTTGTCTTTCTTGAAAGTAGGGCTTTTCTCGTTATGGCATCCTTTGCAGGTTTCCAAGCCCGGTGCCGCGATAAATCCTGCTTTGGCAGCAGCTTCTTTATCCTTGCTGTGGGACAGTTTGTAATCTGCACCACCGCCATGACATGACTCGCATTGCACCCCCTCAAATTCGACAGCGGTTGCCGCCTCGACCACATAGCCACCTTTATTAAAGTTGGTTGTGTGGCAGGCAAGACATTCAGCCTTCTTTTCGGAACCGTCTTTTTTATCGACGAGTGTCTTGAATGCACCAGCGTGTTTGGTTGCAAGCCATTTCTCGTGAACCATTCCTTTGGCTTCACCTTTGTGGCACATCATACATTTTTTGACGCCAATTGAGGCGTGACTGGCGGCGACTGCTTTTTCCTGAGCGTTCGCGACACTGGCAACAAGAGCGAACGCACCTACCAATAATAGACGACGGATCATTTTAACTCCTATAAACCTAATTATATTTGCTTCCGATTAATTCAGATAAAAATTTTCTTACTCTATCATTGCAGAGAGTTTATACATAATACTGGTCTCCAGATAATCAAAGTCGATAGGTTTGGTAATAAAATCGACAGCCCCTAACTTCAACGCCTCACGCCCGATTTCCTCCTCGTGAAGTGCTGTCACCATGATGACCCCAATTTTAGGATCCAATTCCTTCATTTGTCTGAGCGCCTCAATTCCCCCCATTCCACTCATTCGAACATCAAGCAAAGTCATGTGTGGTCTAACACGCTTGACAAACCGAAGAGCCTCTTCCCCACTCTCAGCATAAAACACCTCGTAACCCTTTTCTATCAGGAACTCGCCGAGGAATTCTCCGATTTGGGGTTCGTCGTCCACGATCAATATGCGTGGCTTTACTTCGTCGATATTTTGAAACATTCGATCCCCAGGTGATTTGTAACATAATATACTTATGAACAACCGACATTGTCAACATACTTCTGAATTAGAAATTGAGCGGGCCGTTTCTGCGCCTTCTCGCTCATTTACGAAGAATAAGAGGATACCACCGACAAGAAAAAAGAGACCCAATGCCAAAATCGCTGTTTGAAGTCCACCTGTCAAAATGATAGCAATTCCGTAAATTGCTGTTCCAAAGACATTTGCGAATCTACCGCTCAGTGAAAAGAAGCCGAAATACTCAGCCGAGTGCTGCGCGGGTGTAAACAAAGCCTGCAAAGATCGCGCCGTTGATTGGCTTCCACCCATTACCAATCCAGCAAGAATTCCCAAAAGGTAGTACTCTTCTTTGAGGCTGAAAATCAACCCAAGATTAAACGCCCAGATGACGATGAACAGCCATATGGCAAGTGATAACAACAACGCATTTTTGTTGCCAATTTTGTCTGCTAGCCATCCAAAAATGACTGAGCCAACCATTCCGGTTCCCTGTATCATTATAAAGAATACAACGAGTTCGCTTGTTCCAAGCCCGACTACTTCACTCCCGAAAATTGATGCAGTTACTATCACTGTCTCTATGCCATCGTTAAATATTAGGTAAGCGATAAGAAACCGGAAGAGTTGTTTATACCGACGCACTTGACGAAGAGTGTTGATGACCTGACGCCAGCCGTGGGAAAATGTCGTCATCATCGTGTATGGGTTGCTTGAGACTGCCTTCTCACGAATCCAGAGAAATGTTGGCAGGGCGAACAACCCCCACCATATCGCCGCCACTAAAACACAATCACCAACCGTAAAAGTGCCTGCAGGAAAGCCAAGTAGCTCAGGATTGCGTAGCATAATCAGATTAAGAACCAGGCAAAGCCCACCACCAAGGTAACCAAATCCCCAGGCAGTGCCAGAAATCCTTCCATAAGTCTTCTCGTTCCCCAAGTCAAGCAGAAATGCGTTATAGAAGACATTGCCTCCTGAAAAACCGAAATTGGCTCCGATAAAAAGTATCATAGCCAGCCAAAACTCCCCTTCTCCTGCAAAGATCAAAAGTCCTGTGCAAAGCACCCCAAAGTAACAATACAACGCCAACATCCGTTTACGGATGCCGCGTCGATCAGCAATTGCCCCAAATATAGGAGATGTCACAGCAACCAGAATCATCGAAGCTGCAATAACAAAATTCCATAGAGCCGAGCCAGGAATTCGAATTTCATTGCCAAATATCGACCAGATCATGCCGGTTTTTCCACCCGCGATCACCTCGGCGAAGTATCGGTTAAAAATGACTGCCAGTACAGTCGTCGCAAATGCTGAATTGGCAAAATCGTACATCAACCAGCCAGCAATAGGCTTGGTTAGCCACCGTTCGGTCAAATTCGGTTCCAAAATAGAGAATGCCCCAGCAAATTGACTGGGGCAAAGAGGGTTACATTCCGCTGCATCGAGATTACCGTCTCCGTGGTATTAAAAGACTTTCAGCAATTGATGCTACCGATACACGATCCAATTCTGATTCTGTGTGAGGGCGGCGGGGATCGAACCCACGACCATCGGCTTAAAAGGCCGGTGCTCTACCAGCTGAGCTACGCCCTCAAATGCAGCCACGTCAAATGATTCAGTTACGTATAATTGTTTCGTTGCGATCACTCCCGACGGATATGATCCCAACGGGTCTCGCGGTGAGCTCTTCGATACGTTCGATATATCGTCTTGCCTCAATAGGCAGATCTTCGACTCGTCGAGCATCGTTGATCGGTTTAGACCAACCGGGCCACTCTTCATAGACTGGAACGCAGTCTTTTATGACCTTGCTTTCGCTGGGGAATTGCTCAAATCTCTTGCCACCAGCTTCATAGGCAACGCAAATCTTGATATTCGGCAATACCGACAATACATCCAATTTGGTGAGTGCCCAAGACCCAACTCCATTAACCCTCGTTGAATACCGGGCGATCACTGCATCGAACCAACCGCATCTTCTTGCTCTTCCGGTTGTGGCTCCAAACTCGCCACCCGCTTCCCTCATCTGGTCGGCAAGCGGCTGGTCGAACTCTGTCGGGAATGGCCCTGAACCGACACGGGTAGTATAGGCTTTGATAACCCCTACTACGGTATCGATCCTCGTTGGGCCGATCCCAAGTCCGATAACAGCTCCACCAGCAGTTGGGTGGCTCGACGTGACGTAAGGGTATGTACCCCAATCGATATCGAGCAAAGTACCCTGCGCGCCCTCACACAAGACTGTCTTACCTTGGTCAAGCGCATCGTTCAGGTAAACAGAGACATCTTTGACAAGAGGGTCGATTCGCCGGTCAAAGTCGAGATAGTAGTTCAGAATTGCGTCACGATCAATCACCGGCTCGTGATGCAATTCGTTTATCAACCTGTTTTTAGCAGTTATGTTTGCGTCGAGCTTTTCGCGGAATAGCTCCGGGTCGAGCAAATCGACAATCCGAATACCGACTCTGGTATATTTGTCAGTATAGGCCGGGCCGATCCCCCTGCCGGTAACACCGATAGCCTTTGAGCCGAGATCCCTCTCGTTCAGTTCGTCAAGCACCTTGTGATAGGGCATTATAAGGTGCGCCTGATGACTGATAAAAAGCCGTCCGACAACACTGACGCCACCTTTTTCAAGGTTATCGATCTCTTCCAACAACTTTGCCGGATCGATCACCATTCCTGCACCGAGGATACAAACGCAATCCTTTTGCAGAATACCCGAGGGGATCAGGTGGAGGATCGTCTTTTTACCTTCGATCACGACTGTATGACCAGCATTTGCGCCACCCTGATACCGTGCTACAATATCGACATGCGCACACATCAGATCGACGATCTTGCCCTTACCTTCGTCACCCCATTGAGCGCCGACGACTACCGTTGTGGGCATTTATTCAAGCTCCGCTATCACGCACTCTTGACTTTCATCTTCTGCGCCAACGACTTGCCAGTCTTATTGACATAGTCAATCAGAATTGGGCTGGCGATATAGATTGACGAGTATGTACCGACGATACTTCCGATGAACATGGCAAATGAGAAAGCGCGCAGCACTTCACCACCGAAGACCAGGAGAACGGTAACAACTATAAATACGGTACCGTTGGTAATGATCGTTCGGGAAAGCGTCTGATTGATCGAGAGATTAATCAGTTCCTTAAAGTCCATCGTATGGTAACGGCGCAAGTTTTCACGAATTCTATCGAATGTCACGATTGTATCGTTGACAGAGAAACCGATGATCGTAAGAAAAGCCGCAATAACCGTCATCGATATTTCAAACCCGAAAATGCTCATAATCCCGAGCGTGATTGCCACGTCGTGAATCAATGCGATAACGGCAGCGATTCCGAAAACGAGGTCAAATCGGAACCAAAGATAGAGAATGATCAGGAACCACGACGCAACGATTGCTAGAGCAGCCTTATTGCGCAGTTCCGATCCAAGGCGGGGACCAACGACCTCTATCGAGCGAATTTCGAATTCGTAGTTAGAGAAGTCTTTACGTAAGGCTTCACGCAGTTTACTGATCGGATCGTGACCTTTTCCTGCTAGGATATAAACTGATTCACCCTGTTCGGTTAAGTGTCTTGCAACCTTTGGCTCATCGACTCCAATCCGACCAACAATGTTTTCCAAATCACTGGCAGGAATTGATGTCCGAATCGCAACATAGCTCATGTCGCGGAAAACATCGAGGCCTGTCGGTGAAAGTTGCTCATCGGCAACGACAGTATATTTGCCTGAATGGAGTGAATCGAGTTGGTAGCGGACAAGAGCTTCGACGGTTCTTGATCGATTCTCTTCTTTAAAGTGAATAAGTAGGTCTTCCCCTTCGGAGGAACGACTCGCCTTTACTTCAGCACCCTCGATACCGATATTCTGAAGTACCTGACGAACATTTTCTTCGCCTAATTCACCACTGCCGGAAGTTGATTTTGCCCGAAGCGTCAACGCGGTTCCACCAGTAAAGTCGATACCGAGATTAAGTCCTTGAAAGACGACAGAAATCAGACCTGCCAATATCACTACACCGGAAAACGTCATCCAAGCATGACGCTTGCTTTGGAAGTCAATGTTGGTTTTGTTAAGAATTTTAAACATCGTTTTTCTTTCCGACTTAGATGCTAAGTGTGGTGATATTCTTACGAGTCAAATACCAATCGTAGAGGAAGCGCGTAATGGTGACGGACGTAAAGAGATTCGCCAGCAAGCCAACGCAAAGTGTGACTGCAAACCCACGTACAGGTCCTGTTCCGAATTGGAGAAGCACTAAACCTGCAATCATTGTGGTCAGGTTTGAGTCGAGAATTGTCACGAAGGCTCGATCATAACCGGCAGAGACGGCATGAAAGACCGACTTTCCAGTTTCGAGTTCTTCTCGAATCCTTTCAAATATCAACACATTGGCATCAACAGCCATACCAATTGTCAAGGCTATTCCTGCCATACCAGGGAGGGTAAGGCTGGCACCAAGGCCCGATGCGCCGAAGAACGCCACGCCAGCCATCAACAGGAAAAGGTTCAACAACATGGCAAAACCTGCCATAGTCCCAGACCAACGATAGTAAATTGACATGAAGAAAATCGTCAATAAAGCGCCAATCAATGCTGAAGTGGTGCCTTTGCGGATCGAGTCCCGCCCAAGGCTTGGGCCGACTGTTCGCTCTTCCTCAATCACAACCGAAGTCGGCAATGCTCCGGCCCGAAGAACAATTGCGAGGTCATTTGCTTCTTCGACGTCGGCACTGCCTTCGATTACTGCCCTACCATTCGGAATCTTTGACCGAATGACTGGCGCCATGTAGATTTTGTCGTCGAGAACAATCGCAAGGCGCTTCTGAATGTTGGCACCCGTTACGCGGGAGAAAGTTCTTGCGCCATCACGGTTTAGAGAAAGCGAGACGACTGGCTGACCTGCAGCGTTGGGGTCATTGCCACCACCACCACCGATATCGACGCGAGCATCTGAGAGAGCCGCTCCTGTCAACTCCGAGTTGGTCTTAACGAGGTAAAGCAGGTTATACTCTTTCCCGTCGCCAGCAGGCTCTGCCTTGGCACCCCAAAGGAATTGGACGCCATCGGGGATTTGAGACTGTACCATCGGATTTGCGAGGTAATCTCGAACCTGTCTCATACTTTCCGTCGGAACGGCAACATCGCCGCGGATACCGCGAAGCAGTCCTGAGAAAGGTGTCGCACCTGACTCCATCGCAATGGCCGAAGTGTCGGTTGTGGAAGCACCAGCCTCAGCATTCATTTCGGCGGTCAAATCCATTGCAGCAACCGTATCGGAGCCATTGGCTGCTGTCGCTTGCGCTTCGGTTGTTGGCGATATGGGCGAGCTTCCTGCGAGAACTCTGTCGATATTTTTAAGTATCAACTGTGTCTTTTCCTGATCCGCAACAAGCTTAAACTCGAGTAGAGCCGTTCGACCGATCAAGTCGCGCGCTCTTGATTGATCCTGAATTCCAGGAAGTTCAAGGACGATGCGTCGTGAGCCCTGCTTCTGAATGGTCGGTTCAGAGACGCCGAATTGGTCAATTCGGTTTCTAAGGATTTCAAGTGAGCGGTTGATGGCGTCGTCGGCTTGCTTGGTTATCATGCTGATAACCGTAGTATTTGATTCGCCAGCCTCACCATAATACTGCGAAAGTTTGACATCCTCAGCATCGAAAACATCGACAACGACTGTTTCGAAATCACGGGTGGCATCATCGTTGAGCTGTTGTTGGATGGTCCCCAACAATTTGTCAAGTCGGGCATCCCGTTGACGAGCAAGGTTGCGCATCAACTGGACGACATCGACTTCCAAAACAAGATGCATTCCGCCTTGGAGATCAAGTCCCTGCTTAATAGCCTTTTTGCGGAGACCTGCCATTTGATCCCGATGAAGAGTCTGTATCTTGGTAATGCGACTTCCAATATCGGCTTTGGTCGATGCATCGAGATCGGTTAGACTATTCAACTTATCCAAGAGCACAGCATCTTCCCGATAGAGAGCTTCAATGACAAACGGGAACGACACACCCATTTTCTGGGCGATTACCTGTGCCTCTGCCTCTTCGCGAGTCTTCAATTGACTATAGCGAAATGTCGGGTAGAGGTAAAACAACCCAGCAAGCAGCACCAATGTGATGATGATTGCGCGCGGGGCAAGCTTTCTCGGCTTCATTTAGCCTATCCTAATTTCTATTTATCGTTTTCAGCCAAGCCTTAAAGATAACGGCTTTGATTGTCATTGTCAACTGAATTGATGGCTGTTTCTTCATTTAGAACAAGCCAGTCACTTAAGCTTGCAATGACCATCGAAGGTGAGATATTTTCCATGCATCGAATGGTCTTGTAGATCGGACAACTGTTCCTGCCATGGTCAGTGCATGGCCTACATCCCATATCCAATCCGAGAAGGCGGACGTTATTGGAGTCCGGAGCAAATCCAAAACGGGGGGCTGTCGAGCCAAAAATTATCACCTGTCTGACTCTTACTGAAGTTGCCAGATGAGCTGCGGCACTATCACCAGAGATAACAAATCGGGAGGTGCGCATCAATTCGGCAGACTCTATAGGCGATAATTCTCCGGAAAGATTCAATTCTGGTCGCTGAACTGCACTGCCGCAAATTGCCTTGTCATCAGGGCCACCAACGGCAACTGTCTCGAGCCCGAACCTCGTAAGAAGGTATTCGCTCAAAATCCGATAAGATTCTGTTGGCCATGCCTTGGTTTTCCACACAGAAGCTGGCGCAATTACTGCATAAGCAGAATCTTGGACCTTCAATTGCCTCTTAATTTGATACACTTTTTCGACTGCCGGTCGATCGATTCTTAATTCTGGTAAGGGATCAAATGGGCCGTTGTTAAAGGGTTTCAGCAATTTTAGATTGCGACCACCTTCGTACTCATGAATTGGATAAGGAACCGTTAATGAATGAAATAACTTCCCGCCGCCATGATCGAAGCCAATTCTTACAGGGATCCCCGCCTCGTTTAGCAGTTTCCCTGACCTGAATGACCTGTGTGGAACGAACGCAACGCCGATGCCAGCTTTGGCAATCTTACTAATGGCGTTCGCCCAGACCTCTTCCCCACCTCGTTTCTTATCGATTGTGAATACCTTATCACTCCAACCAGAGACGATTTCGGCACACTGTGGAATGACTACGGATGTAACGGATGCGTTCGGAAATACCGTTCTGATGGCACGAATGAGTGGAGTAGTAAGAATCACGTCTCCGAGAAAGGCCGTCTGGAAGACAAGAATCCCTTTCTCGCCGCTTAATAACTCACCGCGAACCCGTTCTATGTCCTCATTGCGAGTCAGTAGCTGTTCTTTCAGCGATGATTTCCAGCGCTTTTTGGAAAACCCTTTCCGGCCTCAACTGCTCCATGCACCAACATTTCGATACTGCACCTGGGCGACACCTCTGACATTCCTGAACCTCCGGTAAAAGAGTCCTGTCAAGATGACCGTACGGCCCCCATCGTGATGGAAGGCTATTCGATAAGGGAGGATAAAACCCCAATACCTTTCTTCCCAATGCATTAGCCAGATGAAGTGGCCCGGTGCTACAGGCGATAACCAGATCGGCTTTTTGTAGTATTGCGGCAAGAGTTAACAGGTCAGTCGCTCCAGCAAAGTTGAAGCGTTCGCTCCCAATAGCTTTTTCGCAACTGCTTTTTTCAGAAGCTGATCCGGTTGCTATCACTAACCAACCCTCTTTTCGAAACCTGGTTGCTACTTGGGCGTAATATTCCAGCGGCCATTCTTTTGCGGATCCACCTGACCCGGGATGAAGGATGACGATACCTCCATAACATGAACAATCTATGGCTGTCAATATGTTGACAGCCTCAAATCGCGCATCATCCGGTAGATTACATTTTGGAAACTGATACTCTCCAAAGGGTATAAGTCTTTTCACCAAAGCAAGGTTGAGGTCGGCTTCATGCAAGCCAGTACCTTTTCGATGAACTTTGACCCGTTCAGTAAAGTAGAGTGAATAGGCTCTATAGGCTGTCCCTATTCGCGTCAGTATCTCTGCGCGAGCTAATGTTCTGGCGTTGGAGAAAGTCGGCCTTAGACAGATCGCGGCAGAAATCTTTGCCTCGGCAATTTGCAGGAGAGCTTTCTCGGCATGACGATCATCCGCCTCAATTACCTGATCGATTCCCTCAAAACATCGAATGATTGGGGCTGTATAAGGTGAGGCAAGAAAGCTAATTTGCGCTTTAGGATACCGATCCTTCAACGCAGAAACGACCGGTAAGGCAAGCAAAGCGTCGCCCAATCGATCGTTTCTGACAATCAGAAAATGTTCTGCCTCAGTCACCCTTGGATGGGTCTCCGGCCTGCGACTCAGAATTGCTCATGGTCAAAGGAAATTCCACATTTACAATACTTTCAATCCTGGTGCGCCATCCAACCATTGACCTGCGGATCAAGTTTGCTACGTTTCGGTACATTTCGCCGCCCGATTGGTAAGGATCAGGGATATCGGATTCGCCGGATCCTTCACCGATCAGGAATGTCTTGCGGGAGGCGGTCGGCTCAAATTGGATAACTCTATTTCTATGTTGAGCTGTCGCTGTCAGGATAATATCAGCAGTTCTCAGCATCTCTACAGTCGTCGGCTCGGATCGGTGGTCATTCATATCGATGCCCCACTTAGTGGCAATCTCAACCATTTCCCTCGTCGCGCCAACCCCTTGCATTGCATCAAGGCCAGCCGACTTGACGTAGATGTGACGAATGTTTGCTCCCCTCAATAGGTAACCGGCTATCGGCGAGCGGCAAATATTCCCGCTGCAAAGTATCAGCACTTCGAGTGGATCGTGGGAATGTTCGATTGCTCGCAGAACACGGTCAACCCACGGCCCCTGCCGAAGGATTTCGAAAGTATGAGAGCGGAGATCGACGACTGTTGAAGCTTCTTGAAATAAGGTTTGCCCGCCATCCAACGCTATATCAACCGCGTGAAACATTTCCGGATTGACTGATTGAAAGTCTGCTGGTGTTGAGTGGCTACTGCGGTTGGCCGAAGTTGCCCAGATCGGCGAGCCTAATCTCTCGACAAGATCAGGTAAAAGCTTATCAGAACAAACTCTTACCCCTATTCCAGAGTTTTCATAGCGGAAGTCTGCGGGGATGTTGCTCCCGGCGTCAAGAACCATCGTCAATGGACCCGGAAAAAGCTTATTGGCGAAGCGCCGTTGACGAAAGGATAGCGGCCCGATCCACTCTTCGATAGAATTGACGCTCTCAAAAACGACTGCATAAGGTAGTCGCCGGTCACCTTTTATATCATCCATTCGTTCAAAGACTTTCTTGTCGAAGGCTTTCCCGATCAACCCGTAAACCGTATCGACTGGCACAACCGCCAATCCGCCCTTGGACAGAACATCGACTAACGAATTGATTGATTCCGAATTCAGTTCCGCGCAATTATCGGAAATTGTGATACTCACCAGTCACTCGTCAGTCGATTGAGCAAATCCTGAACAATTTTGTCGAGCGCAATGTCAATTCCTGCCTGTCTATCTGAAGTTGAGCCAGTAGTGTAGGGATAATTCCCCTCACCTACGAGCTGCCCCTGCCAAAGCGGCTCGGCAATTCCCTGTCTGATCAGTTTTGCCTCTACCGCAATCACCACCTGATACTCGGAAACAGTCTCGCTCGCCTGATAGGTCAACGGCCTGTCCTGAATCGAAATCACTGCACCGGTGAGGATTGCGTCGGCTGTGCGAGGCGAACCGACGGTCAATGTCCGGTCGTTCAAAAGTCTGGTAAGAATCGCGTCAGTCAACTTCTCACGAATGCCAAACTCCGTAGTACGGTTATCGAAGGGATCGATTGCGATAGTTTTTATTCCGCCAATCCCCTGCCCCTTGAATGAATAAAAACTGCACCCGGGAATTAATACAGAGAGCATAGAGATCAATATCAGGAATTTCATGCTATACCGTACCTGCCAATCTTACGATAAAGTGTGCGTTCGCCAATACCTAACGCCTGAGCAGCCAGCCTACGATTCCCGTCATACTCGGAAAGTGCTTTCAAGATCTGTTCCTTCTCCATGTCATCCAACGCAAAAGATTCGACTTCATCCGCCGTTTCGAAATGAACGCCTATCTCGCGAGTTCTTACATCGACGAGTTTGTGTAAAAGCTCTTTTATGCTGTACATCTCGTTTCGCAATTCCAACAAAGTTCTGTACACAAGCTCTTTGTCCAGATCTTCACTGGGCCTGCTTAATACTACCGGAAGGTTAACCGACCCGCCGGAAGGACTGAGTCGCATTACGACATCTTCATATTCGATAATTTTTTTCGTCGAAAGAGCAATCAAACTCTCGACGAAGTTCTTCAATTCTCTAACATTTCCCACCCAATAATGCCTTTTCAATAGATTGATCGCTTCTGCACTGAATTCGGGAATTGGCCTGTTATTACGTAGCGCAAACTCAGTGGCAAATTGTAGGACGAGAGCGGGAACATCATCAGGACGTTCACGAAGTGCAGGAAGAGCGAGATTAACCGCTTTAAGGCGATAGTACAAATCCTGACGGAATTGGCCGCGAGCAACCTCCTTTTCGAGGTCTTTATTGGTCGCGGCGATCACTCTCACATCGACCGAAATTTCGTCCGATCCACCAACTCTGACGAACGACCCCGTTTCAAGTACACGAAGAATCTTCACCTGAACCGGCAATGGCATCTCGCCAATCTCGTCAAGAAAAAGCGTCCCACGATTCGCCATTTCGAAATAGCCCTTTCGTCGGTCAGATGCCGACGTAAAAGCACCTTTCTCATGACCAAATATCTCGCTTTCGAAGATTCCCTCAGGAATTGCCCCGCAATTGAGCGAGACCAAAGGGCCGTTTCTCCTCTTACTTAAGTCGTGAATTGCGTGAGCTACCAGCTCTTTCCCTGTTCCCGATTCCCCGGTAACCAATACCGTTATATCGCTTCCAGCCACTTGCTTGATCAGCCGCTTAATTTCAGCTAACGCAGGCGTCCGACTTGTTATCAAGTCGAGAGCATAGGGGCCTGAACCGACCTCTGCTTGCTTCGATTTAGGCATCTAAAACGATTTTTTTCATCGGTAAGAGCTATCCTTAATTCTTCGTTTGAAAAATTCGATAGTAATATCGAGTCCTTCCTGTAAGGAGATTTCAGGCTTCCAGCCAAGCTCTTTCAAGGCGAGTCCGTTGTCAATGCAACTCCGTCTTTGCTCACCCGGTAAAGCGGGCTTATGTTCACGACGCATCGTGTCGCCTGTCAATCTGTTGAGTGTGTCGAACAGAGTTACAACGTCAGTCTCAACGCCAGTGCCAATGTTATAGGTCTGAAATCCATTATGATCGAGTGCTAAAAGACTGGCTCGCGAAACATCAGCTACGCAGACATAATCTCGCGTCTGGAGTCCATCGCCGAAAACAAAACCTTGTTCTCCTGAAAGCAACTTACTGCAAAATATAGCAATAACTCCTGCTTCGCCATGTGGATTCTGTCGCGGCCCAAAGACATTGGCAAACCGGAACACCGTCCCGTTGATGCCGTACTCATTGAAGAAGTAATACATATACCGTTCGACGGCAAGTTTGGAGACACCGTACGGGGAGATCGGTCTGGTTGGATGGTTTTCAGACGCCGGAAACACGTCCTGCTCACCATAAATAGCCCCACCGGTCGATGAAAAAACGAACTTTTTAACTTCGTATCGGCGACAGAGGTCGAGCAACTTGACACTTCCTGCAATGTTGATATCAAGGTCTTCAAGTGGATAACGAACTGAGTATCTCACATCCATTTGAGCCGCGAGGTGATAAATCGCGTCGAATTTCTGGCTTGCAAACAATTTCTCGACATTTTCATCGCGAATATCGATACAAACAAACTCGGCCCCAGGCGGCAGGTTAACCCGCGATCCGCTCGAAAGGTTATCGATAATTGTTACACGGTGTCCGGCACTGATCAGTTGATCCGAGAAGTGTGAGCCGATGAAACCGGCACCGCCTGTGACCAGAATGTTCAATATTCTCCCTGCTTTCCGATATCTTTGCGGAACTGAATTCCTTCGAATTTGACCTGTGAAATACCGTCGTAAGCTGTATCTAACGCTTCATGCAACGTTTTCCCTAAACCGGTTATCATCAAGACTCTTCCGCCATTTGTGACCAATCTTGAGTTAACACGCTTTGTCCCTGCATGAAAAGGTATCAAATTGTCATTTTCTTCCGGTATCCCGGTAATAGTCGCTCCCTTGGGGTAATCGCCAGGATACCCCGGTGCGGCCGCCACAATGGTGGCTGAAAAACCATCTTTTTTAGCGTACAAACCGTCAAAAGGTTCCATTCCTCCGCGTTTCATCCATTGACTGAAGCTACCCTCTGCTATTTCGGCCATTGCTTCAAGCAAATCGAAGTTTAACATCGGCAACAAAACCTCCGCTTCCGGATCACCAAAACGAGAGTTGACTTCGAGAACAATGAAATCGTCACCATCAACCATCAGCCCTGGATAGATAGCCCCTCTGAACGGTGACCCGGCATTTTCAAGGCCTTTCAGTAATCTCGGCAAAACGTCTTCAGCAAGCTTTTGGAACATCTCAGCAGTTATATCCTCAACAGGTGAGTAAGCGCCCATACCACCGGTGTTCAATCCTCGATTTCCATCAAAAATTCGCTTATGATCTCTCGATGAAGGAAGCAATAAAAAATCTGTGCCGTCCACCAACGCCATCATCGAGACTTCCCTGCCCTTACTGAACGCCTCAATGACTACTTCATCACCAGCCGATCCAAATGCTCGCTCGTCAAAAATCTGTTTTGTAGCAAGTAAAGCTTCTGCAACACTTTTACATACTATGGCACCTTTGCCAGCCGCTATTCCCGAAGCCTTTACGACTATGGGAGCACGCATTAGCTGTATGTAGTCATCAGCCCTTGGTTTATCCTTAAAAATCTCAAATTGCGCCGTCGGTACACCGGCTTCTACCATCAGTCTTTTGGAAAAGGCTTTGGAGCCTTCAATTCGAGCGGCATTCGCTGACGGCCCAAAAACGCGAAATCCACGTTCTGTAAGTCTATCGGCAAGCCCGGCAATAGCTGGTGCCTCTGGCCCGATGATTGTCAGGTCAAACCGTTCTGCGCGAACGTAATCTTCAAGCTGCGCAATATCATCGACTGGAATATCGACATTTTTTGCTACCTGCCATGTACCGCCATTCCCTTGTGCGACTGTAATATTAGGCTTTAGTTTGCTTCTTGAGCAAGCCCAGGCAATCGCGTGCTCACGTCCCCCTGACCCGACTATGAAAATTTTCATCTGAACGCACGCACTTGCCGTCTCTGCACTTGAGGAGCTACTCCTTTTATTGCAAAGAGTTCATCACGGAGTTTAGCGGCTTGTTCGAACTGAAGGTTCTCCGCGGCAAGTGCCATCTCCTTAGTTATCCGGTCGATCAATTCCTCTTTTTGGAATGCAGTTAGTGTGTCAAGTGTAGAAGCCTGAATTGCTCGAGATGCACGACTTTCGGGAGCGGTACTCTGCAACAAAATGTCTTCGACTGATTTACGAATTGTCTGAGGGATAATGTCGTGTTCGGCGTTGTATAATTTTTGCGCCTCTCTACGTCGGGAGGTTTCGTCGATAACCTTCTGCATCGAGTCTGTCACATGGTCAGCATAGAAAATCACTCTTCCAGCGGCATTTCGAGCTGCCCGACCAGACGTCTGCATCAGTGAGCGCTCGCTTCGCAGGAAGCCTTCTTTATCGGCGTCGAGAATCGCAACCAAAGAAACTTCCGGTAGGTCGAGACCTTCTCGCAACAGGTTAATTCCTACTAAAACGTCGAACTCGGCGAGTCGCAGATCGCGCAATATTTCGACGCGTTCGAGTGAATGGATTTCACTGTGAAGGTACTTCACTCTAACGCCAGCCTTACCTAGATAGTCGGTCAAATCCTCTGACATCCGCTTGGTCAATGTTGTCACCAGAACCCGCTCACCTTTTTCGACGGTAGCTCTTATCTCCTCCAATAGATCATCAATCTGTCCCGTTGATGACCTAACGACGATCTGCGGGTCCATCAACCCCGTCGGGCGAAGAATCTGCTCGACAACTACTCCGTCGCACTTCTCTACTTCCCAATCCGCTGGAGTGGCGGAGACAAAAATCGCTTGACTAACCTTACCCTCCCACTCTTGAAGAGTCAGAGGCCTATTGTCCATTGCTGAGGGGAGACGAAAGCCAAAATCGACGAGAACGCTTTTGCGTGCTCTATCGCCGCCAATCATTCCTCGAATTTGAGGGACTGAAATATGCGACTCATCGACGACGAGAAGAAAGTCTTTGGGGAAGTAGTCAATCAGGGTAAAGGGTGGTTCTCCCGGTGCTCTGCCTGAGAGGTGTCGTGAATAATTTTCTATTCCGTTGCAATACCCAACCTCATTCATCATTTCAAGATCGAATCGAGTCCGTTGCTCAATTCTTTGAGCCTCAAGGAGTTTCCCTTCGCTACGCAAGGTGTTCAACCTTTCGCCAAGCTCTTCCCGGATTAATTGCATCGCCTCGGCTAATCTGACTGGTGTCGTAACGAAATGTTTGGCAGGATAGATCGCAGCTCTCTTTAATTCCACCTCGACTTCGCCGGAGACGAGATTGATCCTGCTAACACGTTGGACAATATCAAAATCAAGTTCAATTCGCAATGAATAATCATCATAAGCGGGTCTAATTTCGACTGTATCGCCCTTTACCCGAAAAGTCCCGCGAGCAAAGTCGTAATCGTTTCGGTCATAATGGATTTCGATCAGTTTGGTCAGGAGGTCACGGCGGCTTATCTTTTCTCCAACCCCAATCAGAACGAGCTGTTTTCTATAGTCTTCCGGTGAACCGAGTCCGTAAATAGAAGAGACAGAAGCTACAATGATCACATCATCGCGCTCCATCAACGCAGACGTAGCTCGCAGACGTAGTTTATCAATTTCAGCATTGACGGAGGTCTCTTTTTCGATATAGACGTCAGAGGAGGGGATGTATGCTTCAGGTTGATAATAATCGTAGTAGCTGATGAAGTATTCGACAGAGTTGTGGGGAAAAAAGCTGTTGAACTCTCCATAAAGCTGAGCAGCAAGTGTTTTGTTCGGGGACATAACCAGCGTTGGTCTCCCCCATTCTGCTATCACATTGGCGATGGTGAACGTTTTTCCTGAACCGGTTACACCAAGCAGAGTTTGATACTTATCACCTTGCTCGAGCTGTTTCAGGAGGGTCTTAATGGCTTGGGGCTGATCTCCCTGGGGAGTATAATCGCAAACTAATTGAAAGTCAGAATTCATTGAAAGACGCTATTTTCCGATAGATTTGATGCCGAAAAAATCACGCATAATATGACCGGCGACTGTGGGGTTTTCTTTTAATCGGCGGGTAGAATAAGCGTACCATTCCTTGCCGAAAGGTACATAGAGGCGCAATCGATGACCCTGATTTAACAGGATTTGTCGTAGATCATCTTCTACACCAAGTAACATTTGGAATTCGAACTTATCGCTCGAAAGTTTCAAATTATGAATGATTTTCTGTGCTTGCCAGATTGTCTCCTCACAATGTGTAGCAATGCCGACGTAACACCCACCTTCGAGGAGTTCATTTAATATGAATGCATAATTATTGATAATAATACTGCGATTTTTAAAAGCCGCTTCGCGTGGTTCACGATATATTCCTTTGCAAAGGCGAAGATTAGCTTTCGATTCAATTAAGTGTTCGACATCCTTTATAGTTCTCCTTAAATATGCTTGGATGACAACCCCAACAGATAAATCATGTCTGGAACGCATTTTATAATAGAGCTTAAAAGTATCATCAGTTGTCTCACGATCCTCCATATCAATACGCAGAAAATTATGCAATTGAGCCGCGTGATCGACGATTTCCCCAACCAAATTCTCGCAAAGATTGTAATCTACACGCAAACCAAGATGCGTCGGTTTTAACGAAATGTTCGCATCTACTTTATCAGAGTCGATTTGGTCAAGGATTTGATGATATATCCTTGCAGCCTCAACAGCTTGTTCTTTCGTTTCAGTATGTTCACCTAATAGGTCAATGGTGGTAAGTGCATTTGCTTGATTGAATTCACGCGTTACTTGTATTGCGTCGTCAAGTGTGTTTCCAGCTATATATCTGCTGGCTACTCTTCCTACAAAGTACTTCGGCACTATCGGCATCAAGCCGGTGACTACCTGATTTAACCACTCCATCGGTTCTCCCTTATCCTTTACAGTTGCTTACTGAGTTTGGAATTGACTAAGTAAAGGTTCAATTGCGAGAATATCTCTACGCCTTCCGCCAGTTTTGGCAAGCTCTAACGCATCTTGAAGTAATTTTGAAGCCTGAGTTTTGTCATTTCCTGACTTAAGGCTCCATTTTGCGAACAATATTGCACCTTTAATAATGTTTTCTGCATCACCCAAGGCGCGAACATCCTCGTGTCCTTCAAGGAACAACTCTTGCCCCTCACCCCTAACAATTCGGATCAAACCAAGCCCAACCTTAACTGCGGCTATTCCAACCTTGCTTCCTATAGCAGTTGCCACCTCACCGGAAAGCTGGAACTCTTTTGATGCATCATCAAACTGATCTAATTCGAAACAAACAAAACCAAGATAACGTCTCGCATATTCTTCTGCAACCTTCTTCTTAACCTCTACTGACCGCTCCACAGCCGACTTAAGCAACAACAACGCACCTTGAACATCACCTTTGTATTGCTTTGCCAATCCTAGATTCATTAATATTCTCGGTTCTTCAGTTAATAAATTTAGATCTCGAATAATACCTAGTGCCTGCTCGTAATATCCAATTGCTTGTTCAAATTCGCCGCTTTCCGAATACCATGCCCCAATATCTCCAAGAGTTACAGCTTGACCTCGTTTATAGCCCATCATTTGTTCAAAAGAGAGTTTTAACAATTGACTTTCAAGTGCTTTTTCGCGCTCGCCCCTTTGCTGGTAAAGAATCGCGATGTTGCCTAGGTTGCGAGCCTGAATTTCTTTCGATCCAATTCCACTTCCGATATCCAATGCCCTCTGAAAAGCATCGAAAGCTTCAACAAATTCACCACGTTGGAATTTGAGTACTCCCACGTTGCCAAGACTTACAGCCTCAGATTTAAGATTTCCACTCTCTTTGTCTATTGCAATGGATCTTGTATAGAGTTCGAGGGCTTTGTCAAGGTCTCCCAAAGCTTTATGACCTAATCCGCAATTTGTGAGTGATACTGATAATCCGACATTATCACCTAATCGTTCGGCCTCCGCCCCACCCTCTTCCCAGTGTTGAATTGCTCCTCGAAAATCATTTTTGGCATACTTCAAAGCACCCATTTTCGCAAAGATGCCTATTCTGGCAACAGGATGTTCAATTTTGGACAATATTTCATTCGCTTCATTAATAACTTGCTCAAGTACATCGAGATTATTGGCTTTTATATAATAAAGTGCGAGAGAATCAAGCGTTTCGACCTTGCCTCGTGGATCATTTGTATTGATAGAAATTTGCAAAGCTTTATCAAGATCAGCTTTTTGTGCCTCTGTCTTGCCAATGATACTCAGTACTTTTGATCTAACGGAAAGCAATTGGAATTGATTTGCGGGATCATCCTCAGGCGTCTTCTCTAATGCTTTGGTGAAATAATCCTCAGCGCTTTCATTTGCGTAGAGCCCAAACGCTTTGTCACCAGCAATTTTTAGGTACTGTATCGCACGCTTATTGTCTTCAGATTGGTAAAAATGTCTTGCGAGTTCTTCGCACTGTTCCTGAATTGAATCTGCATAGATATGCTCCAAACATAATCCAATACGTCTGTGATATTCCCGGCGATGAGCAAACAATAGACTGTCATATGCAACGTCACGTGTTAATAAATTTTTAAAGATATACTGCAACAATTCATCATCATCTGCTTTAATAACATCCAAAGTGGATAATTCTTTTAATGTCTCAACAATCCTAGACTCATCCATCTCCACAGGGTAGGATCCAACAACTAACTCTCTAGTAAATCTTCTTCCAATCGCTGATGCGAGTTTCACCGTCAGCTTTGCTTCAGCTCCGAAACGGTCAAGCTGGCTCATGATCAAGCTATTCAGTGAGTCTGGTACTTCTACGGCTGAAAGATCGCCTGACGAAGTGGCAACCCTTTTACCGTCTGATGTGATTAAGTGGAGGTTACCTAAAGTGGTCAGATTCTTTAGGAGCTCTTCGGTAAATGCAGGATTACCCTGTGATTTATCGTTAATAAAATCCAATAATACCGGTTCGATTTCATCAGCGTTCAGCTCTTGAAGAATCAACCCTTTTAGATCTTCCTTCTCCAACTCTCCAATATCTATTGTCGTCGCATTTGGCGCTTTTTCAATCAACCCAATATGCGGGGAGATAAATTGTCTAGAGTATGATCTGCGTACTATCGCGACCATAAATGGAGTGTCGTCAAGGTTTTGAAGAAGATAGGCAATTAATTCAAGACTACTTCTATCAATCCACTGGACATCTTCAAATAAAAGAGCGACAGGGTGAAATTTTGAAAGAAATTTAACATATTGCACCAGAAAGTCGAACATATTTTCCTGGCGAAGTTTGGCATCAAAGTATTGCGTTATCTCATTTTCTGTAGCGCGAATGCCAAGCAATTGAGCAATAATTGGAGTACGGTAAGGGTGCTCAGGATCGGCATCTCTTACCAATTTTTCGAACTGCGGTAGATAATTTTCACTTGCGGACTGCGGTAGATAATTTTCACTTGCGGCAGGAACATCCATTAATCCACGCAAAGCTGATATTATACTTAAGTATGGGCTTTGCTTTGCATAGCTTAACGCTTCACCGGCACCTATCTTGAAGCCAAGAGCGTTCATATCCCGAATTGCTTCTCCCATCAATCGGCTTTTCCCGGTACCAGCATCACCTCTAATTATCACTGTAACCTTAGCCCCATTATAAGCTTTGGTAATGAGTTGTCGTATTTTCCCGAGCTCTTCAACCCTGCCGATAAATGGTTTATAAGTTGTTGCAGAGACCTCAGAAGGGTTTTTTAAGCTTAAAACGGAGCGGATCGGGATGGGATGAGCTATACCTTTCAAAGTTACGAATTCTGGCGCGTTGCAATTAACCAATTGCTCTACGCGATTAAATGTTGCGTCATCAATCGCAAGATCGCCGGGTTTGGCCTGACCCATTAATCGGGCGGATAAATTGACACCATTTCCCATCACAGTGTATTCCTGGCGGGTAGGAGCGCCAACTTCACCTGCAAAGACAACCCCTGTCGCGATCCCAGCCTTAACTCTGCCACCCCAATATTCCTGTGCAGCTTGACTCGAGACAAGTTCCAAACCACACCGAACAGCCAAGCGCTCATCATCTTCATGAGCAATTGGAGTTCCAAATGTGATCAAAATCTTGGAACCTTTATCTCCCATATCGAGCTTGTTTATCGAGCCATTAAAACTCTTGGTAACCTGTTGCACCCAACCATAGAGCGAGTCTAACTTATCACCGACCTGCGGATCATTGTCGTAATCAAAACCTGAGAATGCGAGAAAAATCACCGAAACCTTGCGTATTTCACCAACTGAATCCATTCCCAATTGCATCCGATGAAAAATGGGAGGGTCGATAAATGCAGTAGCGAACTCATTCCACGATTTTTCGGGAATTAAAGCTGAATGATCTTTTTCAGGTGCGGCTACCTTTGAAGGATCTACACGGATAAATCCGTGATCGAGAAGATCACCTGAAAAACTGCAATACTTTATGACATCTGGTGAAACAATTACTTCACCCGATTTGCCATGGTGCTCCGCTTCTGCAGAAGTGTCAAGCACTTTTCCAGCAAGGATGTAATCGCTTGAGCCTTCTTTATCCTTTACCGCCCGAAAGAGCACCTTGCCTGCACTCACTCCAACTTTCATCCCAAGCGAGAACTCGCCGGCCTTATTCTTAATCGAATGAAAGGGTTTCATGGCGATTTGAAGGTCACAACAGGCTGCCACTGCAGATTTGATTATTTCCGGTAACTCTTCTTCGTTCTCAGCCGGAAAGAAAATCGTCATTGCATCACCGCCAAACTTTCCGACAAACCCACCGCCGCGGTGAATCCTATCGATCATTGCGGTGAAATAGCTGTTGAGAATGCCAGTCAACATCTCGGCACCTTCTTTGCCGATAGCAGTTAGCTTTTCGGACATAGCGGTAAACCCTGAGACATCCGCAAAAGCAACTACCGCGGGAAATCGTTCTTCGACTCTCCCTTCGGCGATCCATTTTAGTAGAGGGGCTGGGAGAAAACTCCCCGCCTTCTCGACACTGTTCATCTATAAGCCTCGATACCGGTCAGATCAGCTCCAATAGCAAGAGTATGAATGTCGTGTGTTCCTTCATAGGTAATCACAGATTCCAGATTGACCATGTGACGACCAGACTGGAACTCGTAGGTAATTCCTGCCGCGCCAAGAATATCGCGCGACATCCTGGCAATCTTCAGTGCCTGTTCGCAACCGTTCCTTTTGGCGAGCGAAACCATCTGGTGAGTCATTTTCCCTGCTTGTTTCAATTGCCCCAGACGATAGTTCAATAATTGTGCTTTGGTGATTTCCGAAGCCATTTCAACCAATTTGTTTTGCACAAGTTGAAATGAAGCTATTGGTTTGGAAAATTGCACCCGTTGTTTTGCATAGCTGAGTGCTTCATCGAAACACGCCATAGCAGCTCCAATTGTTCCCCAGGCAATCCCATAGCGTGCTTGCGTCAAGCATGAGAGCGGTCCCGGCAAACCTTTGGCTTCGGGAAGTAACGCATCAGCGGACAGCTTCACATCGTCAAATACCAACTCAGATGTTACAGACGCTCGTAAAGACCACTTCATTTTCGTTTCTGGTGCAGAGAATCCCTGCAAACCTTTCTCAACAACAAAACCACGAACAACTCCATCGAGCTTTGCCCAAACAACAGCAAGGTCAGCAACCGTACCGTTCGTAATCCACATTTTTGCGCCATTGAGTCGGTATCCGGTGCCGTCCTTTGTAGCAATTGTTATCATCGACCCAGGATCGGAACCATAATTGGGTTCGGTCAAACCGAAACAACCGATCAATTCGGCGCTGGCAAGCTTTGGCAAGTATTTTTGCCTCTGCTCTTCGGTACCGTATCGAAAAATCGGAAACATAACAAGTCCGCTTTGGACTGAAGCAAAGCTACGAATTCCCGTATCCCCCCGTTCAAGCTCCTGCATAATCAAGCCATAGGCAATTTCGCTCAACCCTGCGCCGCCATATCTTTCCGGGAGCGTCGGCCCGTAAAGCCCAAGCTCTGCCATCTGTCGAATGAAATGAAAGGGAAATTTCCCTTCATCGGCAGCCTTTCCAATAATAGGAATTACCTCGCGGTCCACCCATTCCCGCACGAGATCGCGAACCATTCGCTCATCTTCAGTAAGTAATTCATCAAGCTTTAAATAATCGAGTGCCTTGTATCCCGAATCCATCTATTTCCCTATCAAGTTGTAAGATTTATTATACTGCAGTTGGGAACTTAAAGTTACGAAGAGCTAACCTTTAAATCAATCATGTTTGCCTATGGCGTGCAACCTAATGAAAGAAGCCGGAATATATCCGGCAACTTAATAGAGTCAATCATTTGTCTCAAATGATTATTTCAATACTTTATTGCCACATCAAGCGCAATGAGTCCATAGGGATTTCGCACAACCCAAGAGTTGCCATTGTAATACTTCGCATCGAATGATTTCAATTGGTAAGTAAGAATGAAATTTGCATTGGGAGGACGGTAGCTACAATCTGCACCGAATAGTAACAGCGACTCGCCGCTTTTCCCAAAGTTATCCCAAATGAGCTCCTCGTCGGTAATCGGCACGTAATAGTCAAACCGGCCGAGTAGCCTAAATTTTTCTTTCACCTTTATACTTCCGAATAGTGAAATCACCTCCGAGTCAGCATCATGCATTGTTCCATCAGGATCAAAGATGCTTTTATCCGGGAACGTCTTTTGAAAGTAATCTACGCCAAGGACAAAGCGTTCTGTCCTGTAGCCTGTTAATAGACCGAGGCCTTTATGGCTTTTTCGTTCAGTTTTTCCGGCCTGATCGACTTGAATGTAGCCGCGTTCGTCTTCAAGATAGAATTCAATGATACTGTCTGGGATTGGAATCACGCCGACAGTGAAACCTAACTTTTTGTGCATATTTGACTCAATAGCTCTATGCCCGGCCCCATTCGACATCATAACCGAAACGCTGAAAGTCTCATGTGGTCTGATCGAGTACTTCACTCCAAAATCGGCTATTGCTCCAGTTCCCATGCCCATGAAATTACTCACGACAGTACTTCCAAGCAGTTCGCGAGCAGTGATCGCAATTATGCGATAACCCCAAAATTGATCTGTTGTAGCAAAAAAGAGAGTTGGTTGTAATCCAAAAGTGATATCATGTTTCAAACTGCCTTTAGGAGCCCAATTTATGTAAGCAGCCTTGGCAAAGGCAGTTAATGGTGGTGTTCCGCTCGACTCGAAGATAATTTTCCAGCTCCAAAACTCATCAAGCATGCCCGATGCCGAGAGCCAAACTCGTTTGATATCGAAAGAGTTTGCCGTCCCATTTCCAACATTGGTAGGACTTCCCGATATCGCATGCCAATAAGTTGCCCAGATAACTCCAGAAAATGAAGGCTTGCTACCCGGGGTATCTTCGCCACAGAAAGCAGGAAGAGTTAGTGTGAGAATTTCAATGGCAGAAATGAGTGGGATTGATATCATTCTCAACATTGTAAAAACTCTTATGGTGAAATAATCCTTAGGACAACAATTGAGTTATTCTTTACTATCAATACTTTATTTTTCGACAATTGGAGGTTCAGGTAGTAGTTTACCCGGGTTAAAGACTCCTTGTGGATCAAATATCTGCTTGATCTTTCTCGATAGCCCGATTGTCTGCTCAGATATTTGCCAGCTTAAAAGATTTCGCTTTGCCAACCCGATTCCATGCTCTCCGGTAATCGTTCCGCCAAGGTTGAGAGCCGCCTTAAATATCTGGTGTGAAACCTTCACGGCCAAAGCAGATTCTTTTGAGTCTTCAGCCCTGAACAGCACCACCACATGGAGATTTCCGTCTCCAGCATGACCATAAACCGGAATCGACAACCCAGACTCCTCGCTTGCCCTGTCGATTTCACTTGCTAACGCGGCAATCTTGCTTCTCGGCACGGCTACATCTTCATGAATTCGCCCGGTCGCAAGTTTGATCAGACTCGGGCTTATCCCTCTGCGCAGTTTCCACAATTTCTCTCGCTCGTTAGCGACTGTTCCAGTTTGAACTTCGATTGCAGTCTTCCGAACAAGCGTAAGAATTTTCCTGGCATCTATCTCACACTGTTCCTCGCTACCGTCGGTCTCTATCAACAACAGCGCGCCAGCGTTTTCATTGTACTGGTAGTTCGAATGTGATGCACTCGCTTTCAACGCCTGCCTATCGATGAACTCCATGATCGATGGAACAATCCCCGCGGCAATTATCGCTTCAACACTGTGAAGTGCCTCCTCACGAGTCGCAAAATATGCTGCAATCGTTGCAGTCGCGGCAGGCATCAACAATAACTGTAACTCGATCCGGGTAAATATCCCAAGTGTCCCTTCCGAACCGACAAGTAACGGCGTCATGTCCGGCTCGAATGCTTCACCGGTGAATAAACCGGTAGTTTTCAGCTCGCCGTCTGAATCAACATACTCGATTCCCCGCACGTAATGTGAAGTGACACCATACTTGAAGCATCGCAACCCACCTGCGTTTTCCGCTACATTCCCGCCAATGGTGCTAATTGTATGACTTGAAGGATCTGGAGGGTAAAAGAGTCGAAATTTTGCAACCTTTGCTTGGAGTTCACTGGTAACGACTCCCGGCTGAACTATGGCAGTCATCTTCTTGGGGTCGATAATCTCAACGTTATTCATTCGCTCACATGAGATCACAATACCGCCATCGAGCGGCACACTACCCCCTGATAGCCCGGATCCAGCACCACGAGCTGTGACTGAAATCCCCAACTTAACAGCAAATCGTACAGTCTCCTGTACATCAGCAGTTGTTTCTGCTAAAACAACAGCAACCGGCTCACCGCAAAGCTTGGTCGCATCCATCCCGTAAATTGCGAGGTCTTCCGGTTTTCGAAAAACCTTTCCTTTACCAATACTCTTTTCAAGAGCTTGAAAAGGATCTTTCGTCCAAAATGGTGACATCACACTCTCGTTGAATAAAAGTTAAATTTGAAAAAGATCATCCAAAAGTAACCATATAAATTCCAACCATCCCAATGACTATACCGCTGACTTTCCAATACGAGAATTTCTCTTTCAAGAAGATTAATGCAAAAACAAAAACAAGAAGGTAACTTACTTGCTGAAGAGCAGAAGTAGTAGAAGCCTGGCCATACTTAAAACCTGCCGCCCATGGCAAAAGGCAGAGGTAGGCACCAAAAAATGACCCTAACAGGGTGAATTTTTGGCCTTCTTTGACCCTTAATGAATTGATAATAGCTCTTCGATGCGGGTTAAACAATAATACAAGCATCAATCCTAAAATTCCAAATAATAGACGCACTTCAGACACCCAAATAACGGGGGAATGTTCCAAAACAGGTTTCATCAAGACAATTCCTATTCCCGAAGTTGTGACTGCACCTACCCCGGCCAAAAGTCCAAGCACAATTTGTCTGGTACTCAAGTGTTCCGATCTTTTGGATCCGGTCGCCAAAGCTACCGCAAGCACAATCGCTCCGATACCCATCCCTTGCATCATCGTTAGTCTCTCGTCCAATATCCAAATCGAAAAGAAGACTATTGCAGGACTATAAAGGCAATTGATTATTGCGCTGAGACTTGCGCCCAATAACTGCAAGCTGTAAAAAAATAGGGTATCGGCAAGGCATATCCCCATAACTCCTGAAATCGCCAGAACAATCCAGTCGTGCATTGGCGCATCATACATCAGAGCTTGACCGACAACCATCGAGGTCGGAATAAATAAAGTAAATGCAAGGACATCCTTAAACAGATTCAATGCTATTGGATGGACATGTTCGCCACTTTTCTTGAAAAAAATCACGGCGATTGACCATAGCAGAGCCGTCAAAAGACCGAGTAAAGCGCCTATATTCACTGAACTACCACTTAATTCACCCTGGTTTTGAGTCGACAGAGTTCTATCTTGAATAAATCTACAATATTCTTGGCGCATTTTCCGAGATTTTATATAGCTCTCACTATTACTTTCAATACTAATCTGCTTGTCATTCTAACACAATGTTTAAGATATCGATTTACGCTTCAGAAATTCCTGAGATAACATCAGTGTACCTGTTGACATTGTCATTTAAATTCTGTAATTTGTACCCGTTGAGAACTCGATATCTCAACTGTATTTTTCTGAGTAGATTAATTCTTCAGAAACTTCACGCCAAGCCTAATTGCTAACCGTTATGAAGACTACCACAATCCAAATTCTTGCAACCTGACATCAGAATCAATTGCAGGTCAACTTTACGGGGAGAATAATGAATCGCGCCAAACTTACGACTTTATTTGGCATTATAGCCGGAATATTGACACTATCACAAACCGGTCTGGCACAAGCGTCGATCAACCCTTTCGGTATGGCTTTTTATGCGGAAGAAGAGGATTCTCTTGTAACTGAGTTCACTCTGCATAACGGTTCCGACGCTGCTGTCAACTTCGACATCTCGCTAAAAGGTGGGAATAATAACCTTGTCCGAAGATTGGCCGGGCCGAGACGCGATGATGCGGGAGAAGTTCTACAGGAAGTCGAGTTGGGGCATATTGGCCTCCTCGGAATTTGTAGAGATGCTGTAAACAGTACGATGTGGGTCACTCACACCATCCAGGATGCAAATCAAGCAGTAATTGATGGATTTATAACCGAGTACGAATGGGATGGCAGAGAAATTGGCGAAGTTCTAACTGATATACATCCGGGGGATAACCAATGGCCATTGGGTGGGACATATTATGATGGCATTGTTTACTGTACATTTTGGCAAAATGCGTTTATCATGCGCTATGACCGCGACGGAAACAAACTCGACAACATCAATCTAAATGCGAATGCTCCCATGGGCTTCTGCGTTGATCCTGTAACGGAATACCTTTACACGATTATTTTCACCACAGTAAACATTCTTGTCCTCGACATAAATGACAATTTCGCTCAGGTTGCCAACATCCCCAACATTCTTGGTCACGAAGGTGACGGCGATTTCCGTGCCAGGCTTGCCTGGGTTCCAGAGCACGACGAGGGGCATATCTGGATGTCCTATGAGTTCCGTGCCTATCAATTAAACATCACTGAGAATTGGGAAGCCGAACGCGTTCAGGACTTCCGAGTTGAAACCGATATTCGCTCTTTCGGTATCGGACATGATGGCGAGAATCTTTGGGCTGGAAAAGCACGAGTACCAATTGCAATGATCATTGACGATGGTATTGTCGAACCCAACTGGCTCACTGTTTCGCCGGAAGTCGGCGAGATCGCGGCAGGTGAAGACGCCTTACTCACTATCTCAATTGCTCCCAAGGAGATAGATGCTGGCGTTTATGATATAGAAATAATGGTCAGCTTTGTCGAAGAAGGCATCGAACCGATTACAATGGCGATCGTCCTCTCGTTCGAATCGCCTGCTGCCGATATTGCCGGAACTGTCGTTGTACCGGGTTCTGATGACCCTATTGCAGGCGTCGAAGTTTCATTGGGCGAATATCTGATCTCCCGCTGGACTGAAGATAACGGCCACTTCCTTCTCGAAGACCTTCCGTTGGGCGAACACCAGATTCTCGTTACAGCCCCCGATTTCCTGCCTACGACCCAAAATGTCGATCTTGGTGAAGACGGACTCGACCTGAACATTGAGCTTTATCACTCCGAGTTCAACCTCTCTGAAGATGCACTGCAAGCTGATCTTGCACCTGACAGTGATACACATATTGAGTTTAGCGCGACCAATGACGGCGATGGTCCCTGTACATATTCCATCGAACGTCGTTTGCCGGGCAACGCAAACGCTAATCCCTGGGAAGCTCGAGCCGCGATAAATTCCGCTCAAGTGCTTGAGGATAACCGGATCGAAGGCTGTGCCTTTATGGATGGCAACTTCTTCTTTGCCGGCGCTAACGACGCCGACCCAAACATAATTTATATCACAGACAGGGATGGTCAGCCAACAGGGCTTTTCCTCCAGCCCGGTCAATCCAATTTTGGAATGAAAGATCTTGACAGCGACGGAGAATTGCTTTGGGGTTCGGGCGAAAGACGAATCTTCGGGTTCGATCGTGAAGGCAACATTGAGCACGAATTTGCAGGTCCAGCGGCAACGAATGCTACTATCGCTTACGATACCGACAGGGATGTGATCTGGACATCGACAACAACAAGCGATATTTTCGGGCTTACTCGCGACGGTGAACGAACCGATACTTTGGATAATCTCGGGATGCGTTCATATGGCCTTGCTTATTGGCCAGATGATCCAGATGGATATACTCTTTACATCTTGAATTCACCTGATGCCGGGTTACTGAAAGTGACCAAAATGGATCCTGAAACCGGCGATACTCTGTTGGCGAGGGTTCTCGATTTGCCCGCTGGAGCCAGCCCGGTTGGTGCTTCGATCAGTAACACTTACGACAATTACAGTTGGATAATGACGGTTTCTCTTAATGCTTCCCCTGACAATGGCGGTGACAGAACTGTTGTCTATCAGCTCGATGGTCGTCGCGACTGGTTTCAGGTTAGCCCAGCCCAAGGCGTTATCGAACCCGGTCAGACACAGGAGTTCGACCTTCACCTCAACGCCGCTGACCTTCCAGCAGTGTTGTTCGAAGGTGAATTGCTCATTACCCATAATGGTATTGGCAGCGCTGCAATCGTTACTGTCGAGCTAAACGTTGTCGAAGGTCCGGTGATTGCCGAGCGTGTCATTCAGTTGAGTAGCGGTTGGAATTTAATCTCGACAAATGTCCAACCTGACCCGAACGATATGGTTGAAATCACACAGGGATTGGTTGATCAAGGCTTGTTGGATCTCGTAAAGGATGATCGCGGAAGGTTCTACCGTCCTGCATCGCACTTTAGCAACCTTGACCCGTGGTTGGTTTCGGAAGGCTATTGGCTAAAACTGAATGAGGCGACCGAACTGAGTCTCAGTGGATTAAGTGTAGAAGCAACCGATCCAATCGCTCTTGCGGCTGGTTGGCAGGCAATTTCCTATTATCCCAGAGTTCCTATCAATGCTGTTGAAGCACTTTCCGGTATCGCCAATGTCCTCGTCATTTGTAAAGACGGTGCAGGTAACTTCTATCTTCCGCAGTTCGGATTCAGCAATATGGGCAACATGCGCGAGAGTCGCGGATACCAGATCAGAGTCTCTCAAGCCGTTGACCTCGTTTACAACATAGGGGATAGGCTCGCTTCTCAAGATGTTGTAAACCACCGATCAGTTTATGAAAATCCGGGTCGCTACTCACCACCAGATCCATCGATCAACAACATGAGCCTGTTGATCCAGACCAAACTTGCTGATGGTACGAACATCGGAGTTTATGCCAATGATAGACTGGTGGGATGTGGAGTAGTCAACGCAGGCTTGGCAGGTGTTGCCGTTATCGGTGATGACCAGCAGACAACTGAAGTCGAAGGAGCGGTAACAGGCGAATTGCTCGCCGTTCGGGTACTTGACGATGCTGGTGAGCGTTCTGCAAGCATAAGCTTGGTGCAAGGCAATTTGACTTATAGTACCGATGAGTTTGCAGTCGTCGCGGTAGATGCCGCACAGACGCCTGTTGCCTTTGGCTTGACAAAAGTCTATCCTAATCCGTTCAATGCCCGTTTGACCGCAAACTTCGATCTCCCCGTTGCGGGTATGATTGAGGCGGGTATTTTCGATCTTTCCGGACGTGAGGTATTGCACCTTATTTCGGATAATATGCCAGCAGGAAGCCACCAGATAGCCGTCTCCGGCGAAAACCTCGCCAGCGGCGTCTATATCTTGCAAATCAAAGCAACCAACACCAGATCCCAAATGAAGATCGCTCTGATAAAGTAAGCAGAACGGCTTAAGACTGCCCGAAAGCCTACCCCCCTAACTGACGAAGCCGCCAACCTGACCAACTGTTGACGGCTTCGTTCTTCAACAACCAAATTTGCCAAGGATCCCTCATGCGACTGGCATTATCCATTGCACTTACTATCATACTTCTCGCCAGCCATGCCGGTGCCGTTCGAGAAATTGAGAAGCCCTTTCAACTCCCAGCTCCTCCGCCCGACTTCCAGGCCATCAACGGAGTGACCATGGAAAGCGGTATCACCTGGCATCCGATAGTTGCAGGTGAAGCCGAAATCGCTTGGATTGCACATCTTTCCGACAAAAGTCGGTTTCTTTCCATTTCCTACGGCGCTCCACTTCCATTCATAAACGATCCATCTAATGAAGATAAGCTTATTTATTTGGCTGTCGATTTTGTCGTTCAAAACGCCAAAATGCTTGGTTGTGAAGGTTGTACGCCACGAATTACTGAGATATCCCATCGCAGAAACTTGACAATAGTGACTCTCGATCTTGCAATTGATGGTGTCAAAGTTGAAGTTGCTAACATCGTTCTTGTTTTGAATCAGAATGGTGCATTGATTAGTGTCAAAGCAGACGCCTTTGGCGGTGAAACCATCGGAATTTTTGACCTTGAGCCGGTACAATTGCGAAATTTTGCTCTAAGTTCTTTACCTGTATCTTGTTCGGTTGAAACAGAGGAATTTACATGGTTACCAGAGCGAGATGGCAATGGTTCGATCCGTCTTCTTGCCTCTAATAAACTTGAACTCACATCTGAAAATCCGACAATCAGACCCACACTTTACGTCGATGCTTCGAGCGGCAATGTCCTCGCTGCAGAAAACCGCATTCACTTTGTCGATTTTGAGGGTGCCTCTTCGGGAGGGATTTTCCCCAGTTATGGTCGTGAGGAGCAAGAGATTAGACCATTCGTCGATCAAGAGATTACAATTGAAGGTAGCACGGTCTTTACAGACGATGAAGGCATTTTCAGCATAGAGCTTGATGATGGTGATTCCCCATTCAGTACAGATGCACATTTGAATGGACATTGGGTAGTCGTCAGCGAGTTTATTGATGAGAATCCTAACGCACATTTTACTGCCGATATCGACGCTGACCAGTTTGCCGAGGTATTTTGGAATAATAACATCTCATCCCCGGACGAACGTAACCTATACTACCACGTCAACATCATTCACGACCACTATAAGCAGTTGGAACCAGATTTCGTCGGGATGGATTTCCCGATTGATGCAATATGCGGAGTTGGTGGCGCTGGATTTGAGGGGCTTGAAGATAACGCCTTCAGCAACGGCCCACAGATATATTTCGGGCGAGGCAGACAGGCCGATAACTTTGCTCATTATTGTGATGTTATCTATCACGAATACGGGCATTCGGTTACCGGTGCGGTTTACGGGAATAATCCCCTTCCGTACGAAGGCGAGTCCGGTGCAATGAACGAAGGCTGGTCTGACTATTTCACGTGCTCACTCACCGACGAATCGAGAATCGGTGAGGGTGGATTGTTTGGCAATGGAGTCATTCGCAACATCGACAATAACCTCATTTACCCACGCGATTTACGCGGTGAAGTGCACGATGACAGTCGGATGTTTTCGGCCGCTCTATGGCATACACGAGAGATTTTAGGCGCACGCTATTGCGACAGCCTTTTCCACTTTGCCCGGTATCTCTATGCTGATGATTTCAGAGAGTATTTTCTTGACGTCTTGATCACCGATGACGACGATGGAGATTTGACCAATGGGTCACCAAATTATAGGATTTTGTACGAACAGTTCGCCCGTCATGGGATAACACTTTTAGATACTTCCCACTTTCAGATCACACATGTCAATCTTGTTGACTCGATAGATGGTGGTGGTGAAGGCGACGACAACGGTCTCTTCGAACCCGGTGAGAAAATCCAAATAGATGTATCAGTCTTCCGGACAGGAGCACCGATCCCTTTCAACGACGATTCGATCTTTGTTCAATTATCCAGTGATTCGCCATTTCTCGACATGGTTCTCGACCGGGCTAAGATTGCCCCACTTCGTCCTGGTGAATTTGCCTCAACGACGAGTCCGCTGATGGCATTAGTCGATTCTGAGGCACCATTGACTTTTGCAAACATCTATCTCACTGTAGGTGCTTCTGAAGGAGAAGCACTTGAGATCGATACAGTTCGTATTCCGTTGGGTCGCCCGCCAATTGCCCTGGTCAGCGATGGTAAACACGATATTGACCGTTCATTCTGGTTCCACCGGGCATTGGATCAACTCGGGCTTGTTTACGCAGACGTGGAGACCAGTGATACATCTCGCCAGCTAAGTCGATCTCTTGCAGTGTTTGATAAGATAATTTGGTTTACTGGTGACGCGGAAGTTGGTGTGCTGGAGGATCAATCGCGTGAGGCACTGGAGGGTTATCTCGATGGTGGCGGAAAACTGATTATCACAGGCCAACATATTGATAAATGGAATGGTGGAGAACAATTCCTTAGCAATCGACTTGGTGCCCATCTCTTACCGGATACGATAAACACACCTTACCTGGAGTGGCAGCGGACTATCGAAGGAGAGCCGTTGAAGATACACCTTCGCGGCGGCATAGGCGCAAATAATCAGCGAAAACCGTCTGTTATCCGGCCTATAAACAATGGTCAACCGACATTCCTTTGGATGAGAGTACCTGGTAATCCAGCAGGCGCAGTCAGAAGGTTTGACAGGACAAACCACTCGCAAACCATTTTCTATGCATTCGGCATGGAATCTGTCGGCGGCGCTGGTAGAACGACAACGCTTGCCGAACTTTTGGACATTTCTCTTGAAATGCTTGACGAAGAGGTCAGCGTTGAAAAGGCAACACCGATAGTTACTTCATTTGCGCTTCATCCCGCTTTCCCAAACCCGTTCAACAGCACTACAACAATCAGCTTCTCCCTGCCTTCAAACGTAGAAGTTTCAGTCGAAGTCTTCGACTTATCAGGCCGCTTGGTCGAAACACTGTTGAGTGGCAAAACGGCTTCTGGAGAACATCGAATTGCCTGGCGAACGGGAAGTCAACCATCAGGAGTCTATTACGTTCAATTAAGGTCTCTTGAAGAGGTCGAGCGACGGTGTCTGCTATTACTCCGATAAATTCGGATTGAGATTACTAAACATGCAAAACCCACAGATCGCTGTGGGTTTTGCATTATTCTAACTTTTCTTAGTCGGGGCGACTGGATTTGAACCAGCGACCACTTGACCCCCAGTCAAGTACGCTACCAGGCTGCGCCACGCCCCGAAATAACCGTCACTTCCTGTCATTCGCGATCAAACCTTTCAGTTCGATCAATCCATTGCGTATCTCGTCCATTCGCACCGAGCTGACAGTAGCTGTACGTTCAGGAAGAGCTTTGCCAGTCGGTTCGTGCAGTGCCTTTCTGGCTCCCTCGATTGTGAACCTTTTATCGTAAAGCAATTCCTTAATCTGCAATAACAGCTTGATATCGCCTTCCCGATATAGCCGCTTGCCACCTCGATTTTTACGAGGTGATAGCTCCCGAAACTCTGTTTCCCAGTATCGTAGTACGTGCGCGTCAAGTCCGGTCAACCGGCTCACTTCACCGATTGAATAGTAGAGTTTTTGAATTTCCGGATCGGGCATAGCCCCCTGATGTTACTAAAGGGTTGCATTAATTAACTGCCCTGATTCCCCGCCCGAGACTTAATATAACTGATCGTACCTGCTATGGCAAGTTTTTACTGCCGGTCGAAGCCAATCGTTGATAGATAACCGTCCCGGCACTTGCCCGGTTGACGATCTTCCTGAAATATCTGCCAAATCGATAGACGGCTCCGGTGCGCAATAGCCTTCCCTGAAGGTTCGCAAATCTGTCCCACATATAGACGGCGTCTGCTTCATAAACCTTGAAACGGTCGTCAGTAGTGACATTTTCTATTAATCTTGGCGCAATCCCCAACTTATATCCGGCGGCAATCGCCTGATCGAGAATACTCTGGTTGTATCGTCCAAAGGGAAAAGAGATAGAGACAACGCTCTGCCCTGAGGTGTCCTCAAGCACAGCTTTCGAATTCACCAATTCTCGTTCAACTCGTTCGTAAGCGATATCGAGAAGGGAAAGATGGGAAACCGTATGTGAACCTAACTCCCAGCCAGCATCAACCAATCGCTTTAATCCCGTCCTGTCGAGGTGCTTAAACTTCAACCCGTAAACCTGATGATCCCAGTCGTTTGTCTTGCCCAAGTACCCGGTTGGAAAGAAGACTGACGCCCGAAAGCCGAACTCTGCAAGAATTTCGACTGCGTGGTCGCCGACACATTGATAACCATCATCGAACGCAATCACAAACTCTTTTTCAGATCCGTTCCACTCTCGTAACGGCACACCCTTCCATCCAGCCTCGAAGAGCCGTCGCATCTGCGACCGTAGTGCACTTGGTGAAGTAAGTGTAACACTGACATCCCAGCCACGGGTTATTTTGTGATAGAGAAGTATGGGGGGAGAGTTCAAATTGAGTCACGAGGTGAAAGGAATCAGGTAAATTGGTACGTGTTAAAGCCGCAAGTTAACGTCCGGTGTGTCCAAACCCGCCATCGCCTCGCACGGTGCCGGAAAGCTCGGTTGCAATCTGCCAGACGACTTTTTCATATCGGGCAACAACCATCTGCGCAATTCGGTCACCACGATGGATGATGAAAGGTTCGGTGCCAAAATTGGATAGGATGACCTTTATCTCGCCGCGATAATCACTGTCGATTGTGCCGGGAGAGTTCAAGACGCCTATCGAGTTTTTCAACGCAAGCCCGCTACGAGGTCGTACTTGTGCTTCAAACCCCTCTGGCAAGGCTATCTGAAGACCAGTTGGAATAGCCATCGTTTTGCCTGAAGCAACCACCAAATCTTCATTCACAGCGGCACGGAGATCGACTCCAGCCGCGCCTGCGCTTGCGTACTCTGGTAGAGGCAAGTCGCTGGCATGGGGAAGGCGTAAAATCTCAACCGAAATGGAGTTTACTGACATGAGGAGTTTCTATTTTACCTATTACGGTATTGAAGAAGAAATTCAGCAATTGCCGTGTAGGCTTTTGTCAAGATCTCCTCTGGCGGCAAAAAGACGACCCTAAAATGATGCGTTCCCGGCTTCTGACCGAAGCCACTACCGTGCACAACGACTACTCCGGTCGCCTTAAGCAACTCCTTCACGAAGTCCTGATCGTCACCATCGATGTCAATTTTCGGGAAGGCGTAGAACGCTCCACCCGGTTTGACGCAAGACAGTCCTGCCCCATTATTCAGCATCTTGAAAGTAAGGTCGCGTCGACGGGTAAGCTTCTCAATGATAACCTTCAGATGCGACTGATCGCCCTCTAAGGCAGGTTTGATCGAATACATCAGTGGGTGATTGGCGCAGAGTCGCGCTCGCAACATCTTGTTGACTGCCTCGATGTAATCACCAAGTACCGCCCGGTCACCGCTGAAGATCCCCCACCCTATCCGCAGTCCGGGACCGAGGTAGTTCTTGGAAAGCCCGCAGAAAGTGATGATTGGTGCATCTTTATCAAGAGATGCGATTGACGTGTGTTCAGCATCATCGAACAGCAACTGGTCGTAAATTTCATCGGCGAAGATCACCAGATTGCGTTCCTTGGCGATATTCAACAAGCCAATCAACAATTCCTTAGAGCAATTCGAACCGGTCGGATTGTTGGGATTGATCAGGACTATCGCTTTGGTTTTCGCATCGATTTTTGCTACGATATCCGCAAGCGACGGTTGCCAGCCGTTTTCTTCATCGAGATAGTAGGGGTTTTCGACCGCGCCGATTTTGGAAAGTACTGCGGTGTAAAGCGGATAACCCGGTGACGGAGTGAGGACATTGTCCCCCGGATCGACTAAACCGGTCAGACAGAGTTCAATCGCTTCGGAAGCCCCATGAGTCACAAATATGTCGAGGATGTTGTCGATACCCTTGCGACGAGCGTAACACTCAATGGCATCGACGGCTTCCTTTGTCCCGGACGATGGCGCGTAGCCGTTCTTATTGGCAAGCATTGCCTGATGAGCAGCTTCGAGGATATGAGGAGGTGTCTCGAAGTCAAACTTGTTTGGATCGCCGATATTCAGATAGAGCATCTCTTTGCCGGTCTTGGCGACTTGATCGGCTAGGACAACAATGTCCCGAACGGCATAAGTGATATTATTGGTCCGTTGGGCTGGGCGGATAGAGGTATTCTGGCTCAATTAAATGTAGTTTGTGAAAGTTATACTGATATAAATCATGCGTTAGGCTTCAATATCGTCGTGAAGACCGGTTGGCGTTCCAGCAGATCTCTCGCGGTCTCTTGTACCATTTCTGGAGTCACCGCATCGATTCGTTTTACAACATCGTCGATTGCATACCATTTACCAGTATAGAGTTCCATCTTGGCGAGGCGATGCATCATGCTCGAGGGCGATTCGAGACCCAGCAAGAGACTACCTTTCAACTGTTCCTTGAAATGAGTTATCTCGCGCTTGGAGATCGGTTCACGGCAAACGAGGCGGATCTCTTTTTCGATCAAAGCCAACGCTTTTTCGGCTCGTTTCGGCTCGGTCCCGGCATAGACGCCGAAGATACCAGTATCGCCGAGATTGTTCATGAAGCTATAAACAGAATAGGCAAGACCGTGACGTTCGCGAATACGCTGAAACAACCGCGAGCTTGCCCCACCGCCGAGCAACGCGTTTAACACCATCAGCGGATACTTCCGCTCGTCATTGTAGGCGATGCTTCGGGTTCCATACAGTATATGCGTCTGTTGAGTCGTGGTTGTATGCTCATGCCGCAAAACTGAACTTTCTAATGGTGCAATCTTCCTCGTCGTCCTGTCGGCCGTCTCTTCCTTGCGAAACCGGGAATCGATCATTTTCGCCAGTCTATCGTGGTCAAGGTAACCTGCCGCCACTACCAGCACCCGCGAACCGTTGTACCGGGCCGCACGATAGCTCTTCAGCGCCGCCTGATCGATTCTGGCGAGTGCTTCCCTCGTGCCGATCACCGGCCTGCCGAGAGGATCGCCGGCGAAGACCTCATCCATGAAATGATCGAAGATCAATTCATCGGGAGTGTCTTCGTTATTCTTAAGTTCTTCGAGGATCACCCCTCGCTCGCGGTCAACCTCTTCGGTCTCGTAAAGTGAGTTCTGGGTAATATCCGAAAGCACTTCTACAGCGTCTCGAAGGTGTTCACTGATGACGCGAGCGTAGAAACAAGTCGTCTCTGGCCCTGTAAAGGCATTCAAATGCCCGCCACGACCTTCGATCTGTCGGGGGATAACTGCGGCACTTCTGGAAGGTGTGCCTTTGAAATTCATGTGTTCAAGGTAATGGGAGATCCCGGCAAGTTGTTCCGGTTCATCCCGGCTGCCGGTGTCGAACCAGATACCGATAGCAAGAGAGTGGACGTGCGGCATCGTCTCAGTGACGACCCGCACTCCGCTCTCAAGTTGCGTCTTTCGGTAAATCCCATTGCGTATAGGCGAAGCCTTTGCCAATGTTACCGTCCTCTGCCACGGTCGCCGCCACCGCGGCTGAACCCGCCACCACCGCCGCCACCGCCACCACCTCGTGAGCGGTTGCGTTCGGCGTCTTCACTTCCTTCATAGCCTTCCATCAAGACCTTGTGCGAAAGGTCGAGTTTCCCGGCGTCATCGATCTTCAGAAGCTTGACGTCAACTTTGTCGCCTACCTGGAAGTAGTCGGTAACTCGCTCAACTCGCTTGATGTCGATCTGTGAGACGTGCATCAATCCTTCAAGACCGGGGATAATTTCGACGAACGCGCCGAAGTCCATGATCCGCTTGACTGTCCCGTGATAGACCTTGCCTACCTCTGGAACAGCGGTGATCGACTCAACGCGAAGCCTTGCAGCCTCGGCAGAAGGTCCATCGACTGCACCAATACGGACGGTGCCGTCGTCTTCGACGTCGATAGTCGCGCCTGTATCCGCGATGATTGAGCGGATGTTCTTGCCACCAGGGCCAATGAGTGCGCCTATCCGGTCAACCGGTATCTTGACGATCAAAAACTTAGGTGCGAACGGTGAAATATCAGAACGTGAACGCTCGATTGTTCTGTCCATGATATCAAGGATCTGGTGACGAGCGTCGCGAGCCTGTGTCAATGCCCGTGCCATTAGATCGGCGGAGATGCCTTTGATCTTGATGTCCATCTGGAACGATGTGATTCCGTCGCGTGTTCCGGCGACCTTAAAGTCCATATCGCCGAGATGATCTTCATCACCGAGTATATCGGTCAGGATACGAGTCTTATCGCCTTCCTTGATGAGTCCCATGGCGATACCGGCGACAGCCTTCTTGATCGGCACACCTGCGTCCATTAACGCGAGTGAACCGGCGCAGACAGATGCCATTGATGATGAACCGTTCGACTCAAAGATGTCAGAGGTTACACGGACAGTATAGGGGAAGTCTTCCCAAGCCGGAAGAACTGCTTCGATAGCCCGTTCGCCAAGCTTGCCGTGGCCAACTTCGCGGCGGGACACGCCGAACGAATTCTTGACTTCACCAGTCGAATAGGGCGGGAAGGCGTAGTGAAGCATATACTTCTTATAGCCGTTCTCGTCCAAATTATCGATCTTCTGTTCGTCAAGCTTGGTGCCAAGTGTAGCACTGGCGAGAGCCTGGGTCTGGCCTCGTGTGAACAAAGCGGAACCATGGGCTCGTGGAAGCAAGCCGACTTCGCACTCAATCGCTCGGATATCGACGTCGCTACGGCCGTCGATTCGGACGTTGTTCTCAAGGATATTGTGGCGAACTTCGTGCTTCATCATCTCCTTGACAGCGGCCTTGATCTCACCGATCTTGGTTGTCTCAGCCCCTGTCTCGGTGACCAAACGGTCAATCAAGGCAGAAGTGCGATCCTTGCGCTCCGACTTGTCAGTCGATTTACATATGGTTGTAACTTCCGCAACGGCCAATTGCTTGACTTTGGCGGCGAGTTCGGGATCTTTTTGATTGACAGTGTAAGAGCGGGTCGGTTTGCGAACCAGTGCAATGAGTTCGTTCTGGAACTGGACGATCTTCTTGATGAATTCGTGTCCATAGAAGATGGCGTCGATCAATTCTTGATTCGAAACTTCTTTGGCATAGCCCTCAACCATCGTAATGTCTTCAAGACTTCCTACAAGGTACAGTGATAACCGGCTTTCAAGAAGCTGGCTGTTGGTCGGATTAATAATGTACTCGCTGCCTATCATCCCGACGCGAACCGAGGCGACTACGTCGTCAACCGGGATATCGGAAATGTTCAAGGCAATCGAGGCTGCAATCGGACCCAAAACTTCAGCATCGTTTTCAAGATCTGCCGAGATAACAATGGCCAGAACTTGCGTTTCGTAGGCATAACCCTCCGGGAACAACGGCCTGATCGGCCTGTCGATCATCCGTGCGGCGAGAATTTCTTTTTCGTGAGGTCTTCCTTCACGCTTGAAGAATCCACCGGGAATTTTCCCTGCCGCAAAATATTTCTCGCGGTAGTCAACCGTTAAGGGGAGGAAATCCAACCCTTCACGTTGTGTCCTTGCGGACACTGCCGCAATGTGTAATACTGTGTCGCCGTACTGCACCCAGGCGGCGCCATCGGCTTGTTTGGCGGTCTTCCCAAGAATTACCTTCAGGATTCGACCACCGATTTCGATTTCTCGTGTTACAATCACTCTCTGCTTTCTCCTTACTCCGTTTTCCTTCCGGCCCCTGCGGGATAATCATGACCAGTCGAAGAGGCAAGATAAATCTCTCTCTCCGACTGGTGATACTATCGACGCAGGCCAAGCCGATCAATAATGGCGCGGTAGCGCCCGATGTCTTGTTCCGCAAGATACTTCAACAAACGACGGCGGCGACCTACTAACTTCAGCAATCCGCGACGACTATGATGATCTTTGGAATGTGACTTAAAATGATCCGTCAAAGAATTGATTCGCGCTGTCAAGATCGCAACCTGTACTTCGCTCCGACCGGTGTCAGTCGGTGAAGCACCATACAGCGAAATCATTTCCTGATTAATAGTAGCCAAATCAGCCATTTCTTCTTCCTTTCACCTTCCTAAAACCCGTTGGGTAACGGGACTCCTTACAAACAAATTGAGTTATCGAATAAATTCGATTGTTAATGCAAAATTTAAATTATCGACCAGTTTTCTGTCAAACTGAGCAATTTATCGTCTGTTAATTTCCTGTACCCCATCTCATCCAGATTATCTGAAGCCATCATCCTATCAATTTCCATTTGTTCTATTAGTGGCCCAATTCCTGAAAAAGCCACAACATCCCTTAACTTCCCTACCAAACCAATTTTGATTTCACGTCCGTACAGATCGCCCTCGAACCCAATCAAATGAGATTCGATAGTGGGGATTGCTCCAGAAAACGTTGGTCGCGGTCCAATATGGGAAACGGATGGCCATCGCTCTCCCTCGACCTCAGTCACTGTTGAGTAAATCCCCGGCGGTGGCATCAATTTGCCCTCAGCAATGTTGCTAAGGTTAGCCGTTGGAAAGCCGAGTTTCCGTCCCCTGCCTTCTCCTCTGATAACCGTACCTACCAGATAATAGGGCTTTCCCAACATTAGGTGCGCTGTAGTTGCGTCGCCCGCCAAAAGCTTCTTGCGAATCCTACTTGAGGAGATCACTTCATCGCCAATCATAACTGGCTCAACGACCGACACTTCGAAGCCTAGCGCGATAGACATCTCAATCAGTAGCTCGACGTTCCCCAGTCGATCTTTGCCAAATCTGTGATTCGGCCCTGTGAATAGTTTTTTTGCCCCGAGTGATTTGACAAGCACTTCTCGAACATACTCTGCGGCACTCATAGCAGCGAATGCCAGATCAAATTTAGCGAAAACCAAATGTTCGATACCGATCTGACGAAACAACTCTATCCGCTCCGCCCTACTCGTTAACTGCGATGGCGGCGGAATGTCAGGTCGAACGACGGTCTGTGGATGAGGTTCAAACGTCAATACTGTAATCGGCCCGGAATTTGCCTCTTGCATCAAGCTTACTATCTTCTGGTGCCCGAGATGGAGACCGTCGAAAGAGCCAACCGTTACGCTTGCTGAGCTACAAGGCGGAACATTGTCCAAACCATCGAATATCTGCATCAACTCGCGCTTCGCCCTTCTTGAAGCTTTGCACAAAATCCCGTCAAATCTTCAGACTCTACCAGATTGAATTTACCAATCCTCGTTCGAATCAGTCTCTTCAGATGCGCCACAGTGCCCAATCCCCTCCCAATGTCTTCTGCCAGGACACGAATATATGCCCCTTTAGAGCATGTAACGTGCATCTGAAACCCGAATTCAATTATTTTGGTGAGCTTAATGTCAAAAACCTGAACCGGTCTCGGAGCCCGAACGACCTCAATTCCTTTTCTTGCAAGCTTGTATAGTCTCTGCCCTCCAACCTTGACCGCAGAATAAATCGGCGGAATTTGCTCGATGTTACCTATGAAGCCTTGAAAAACTCGCTCGTAATCCCCGGCAGTCAAATCGGGAACGGGCGCTCCTGCAATAATCTGACCAGTCGGATCACCTGTATCGGTCAATACCCCCAACCAGACGTCAGCAAGATACTCTTTTTCCTGATTGCAAACCTCGCCTAATTGCCTCGTTGCCGTCCTGCCAATTCCAACAACCAGCACCCCTTCGGCAAATGGATCGAGCGTTCCGGCGTGACCAACTCGCTTTATTCCTGATGCATATCGAATTTTCTTGACCACCCCAAACGAGCTAACTCCCGGCGGTTTGTTGACCGCAACAATGGCTCCATCATACGAAGAAGTCATCCGGCAATTCTATTGATAGTCTTGAAAAACGAAATGTTAACCATGTGTCAGAGCGTCAGCATCCAGATACTTTTCAAGAGTGCCGATCAGCTTCGCTTTAAGACTTGTGAGATCCCCGCGAAACCTGAACCCAGAGGCTTTCTTGTGCCCCCCACCGCCAAATCCGTTGGCAACAGCACTGACATCGACATCACACCGTGATCTTAGCGAGACCTTATAAAGGTTCGGCTCGAGTTCACAATAAAATGCTGCAAGTAACACATCCTTAATCGAAGCCGCATATTCGACAAACCCCTCGGTATCAGTTACCTTATCAGAACTTGCCAGTCCGATCATGCTTACCCGGTCACCGAGATGCATTTCCAGCGAATTTAACGCTTTCGCAATAGCGCCCGCCTGACTGACAGGCAAGTTGTAGTAAATGTTCTCGGTCAGCAACCCCGGATCGACGCCTTTTGTAAGTAACTCAGCCGCAACATGCATCGCATGGCTTGATGTGTTGGCAAAACGGAAACGACCCGTATCGGTCAAAATGCCGGTAAAGAGAGCCATTGCCATTTTTTTCGTAATCTCAATATCAAGTGCCACAAACAAATCGAATAGGATCTCAGACGTTGCCGCCGCATCTGTATTAACGAGATTAATATTGCCGTAAATATCGCCGGTGAAGTGATGATCGATATTCAGAATCTGACAATTTGGCGCAAGCAAGTCATTTGCCGAGCCTATTCTTGAAATTGCCCCCGCATCCAATATGACAACCCGGTCAAACTTACGATTTAACGGCGTAGACTTCAAATTGATAATCGAAGAGAATCCATCCAGAAATGAGTACTTTTCCGGACATGCGTCATCAATGGCAAGTGTGTAGGGGATTCCCCATTGCTCGAGCATTCCACTAAAGGCGATCACGGAACCAATCGCATCGCCGTCAGGAAAGAAATGGCTGACTACGAGTGTCTCTTCCCGACTGACAAAAAACTTCCTGATCTCTACAAAAATTGGGTTAAATTTACTATTCAATCTCTTGCTTTCCATCGAGAGTCATGCCTGTGCTTCTTAACAATCCATCGATTTTTTCTGCATTGTCCAATGTCGAATCGAGATGGAAACGCAATTGCGGAATATGTCTCATGTATAACTTACCTGCTATCTCCTTGCGAAAGCGCCAGGCATCACTATTCAATTGCTTTAAGTTCGCGACTTGAGTAGCTGAATCTGCCATTACCATCACCCACACGTCGGCATAGTGCAGATCTTTTGAAATTCGAGCTTCTGTGACCGTTAGGAATTTGCCCCGATACTCTTCGTCTTTGAAGCTAAGCAAGGTTGCCAATTCCTTCTTGATCTCCTCACCGACGCGTAACAATCTGTTGGACTTCATCTAAAAATCAGGTTCCAATCTAATACTGAACTAATTTGCCAGACTATTAGTAACTGCATCTCTCAACGCCAAGAAGCACAACATCAAATCGTGAATGAATAAGACTTTCAAGCGAACTGAACAATGAGTCGTCTTTGGGTGGAGTCATCGATACCCAAACTACCCCGATAGCCGCTCTCTGCCACTTATCTTGATATGCCACTTCCGATGCAGAAACATTGAAATTATTGCGAAACGAATCAACTATCCCTTTGACCTGCTTACGTTTATCTTTCAGTGAAGCTGAATCAGGAATCTGTAAATCGAAAACCGCCGCACAAACCCTCATGATTATGTGTCCTCAAGTTTCCTGCTCTTCTCGATAATCTCAATCACTTCGATGCGGTCATTAACCTGTATATCATTGTATCCATGGAGGTTAAGGCCACACTCAAATCCTGCGAGGACTTCCTTAGCGTCATCCTTGAACCGCTTAAGGCTGGCGAGGTCGCCCTTCCAAAGCTCGACCCCATCGCGAATTAGACGCACTTTATTGTTACGGGTAATTTTACCATCAAGGACATGACATCCTGCAATGGAACCGAGTCTACTGATCTTATAGACCTTTCTGATCTCGACCTGACCAATAACCTTCTCCTCAATTGTCGGTGCAAGCAACCCTTCCATTGCGTTGTGGATGTCATCGACAACTTCGTGGATCAACCGATAGGAACGGATTTCAACATCTTCGTTGCGTGCAAGTTCGCGCGCCTGTGGGTTCGGGTGGACGTGGAAGCCGATAACAATGGCTCCTGAAGCTGCTCCAAGGAGTACGTCCGATTCTGTGACAGCGCCCACCCCACGATGGATGATGTTCACCTTCACTTCGCCAGTCGAAAGCTTCATCAACGCATCGGCAAGTACTTCCACTGATCCGTGCACGTCACCCTTGATAATGAGCGGCAACGCTTGAAGTGAACGCTCCTTAAGCCTCTTCGACATCTGTTCAAGCGAGAGAGACCTGATCTGTCGCATCGCCACTTCGCGCTGTTGTTGCTGACGGCGAAGGCTTACCTCTCGAGCCTCTTTTTCATTCGGATAGACAAGGAATTTGTCTCCAGCTTGCGGAACACCGCTGAAACCGATCACCTGCACTGGTCGCGCGGGGCCAGCCTCTGTCCATGGCTGATTCGCTTCGTCCATCAAGGTTCTGACTCTTCCGAAATGCTGTCCGGCGACAAGTGGATCACCTATTTTTAGAGTTCCACTCTGCACAAGTACAGTTGCAACGACACCGAGACCCCTGTCAAGACGTGATTCGATTACGACACCTCTTGCGCGAACAGTGGCATCCGATTTCATGTCGAGTAATTCCGATGCAACAAGAACCTCTTGCAGAAGCTCATCGACACCTTGCCCAAATTTCGCCGAAATTTCGGCAGATTGATAGTTACCACCCCACCTCTCAACCAGCACGTTTGCATCGGCAAGCTGTTTATAGATTGCTTCCGGATCGGCATTCGCTTTATCGACTTTATTTACAGCGACTACAATCGGCACTGATGCGGCGCGGGCATGGTCTATTGCCTCCAACGTTTGAGGCATAACGCGGTCATCAGCGGCTACAACAAGAATCACAAGGTCGGTTAACTGAGCACCACGAGCACGCATTGCAGTAAACGCCTCATGACCTGGAGTGTCAAGGAATGTGATTCGTTTACCGTTTAGTACAACTTCGTACGCACCGATATGCTGGGTGATCCCACCAAATTCTTTCTCGGCGACCCTTGTCCGGCGTAAATAGTCAAGCAACGTCGTCTTGCCGTGATCTACATGTCCCATTACCGTTACAATGGGCTGACGGGAAATCATGTTCTCAGGCAACAACTCTTCGACCGATTCCTCAATCTCTTCATCGGCAACGAATTCGACTTCGTACTCGAATTCAGCGGCTAATAATATGACAGTGTCCCTATCGAGTCGCTGGTTGATCGATATGATCATTCCCATTTCAAGGCATCGGCGAATAACGTCTTGCACTGGGAGGTCCATCATGTTCGCAAGTTCCTGAGTCGTCAAAAACTCGGTAACTCGCAGAACATCAGCGCCGATAACTTCCTCCATGCCAACGCCAGCTAATCCACCCTTGCCGTGTGCGTGACGCTTTCTTGTCCCGCCCCCGTCCATCATGGCCATTGTTTTTCGGATCGATGCAGTTACTTCCTGCTGATCGACCACCCGCGGCTTTCGGCCACCAGCGCCTCGCCCGGCCGATGAAGCTCCTGCACCACCGGCAGATGCACCGTCTCCCTTCCCCTTCTTCTTCTTCTTATTATTGCGGGCACCTTGATTGCCTGTCTCGGCAGGTCTGGCAGTCGTCTTAGCCTTGACAGGTGCTTTTCCACCCTCCCGAAGAATCTTCTGATCAACAGTCTTCTCAATCAACTCTTCCGGACTCTCGGCCCGAATAACGATCTTTTTGCGCTTAAGTTTCTTCTTTTGACCAGCTTGAGCACCACCACCAACCATCGAAACCGGTAACGCTACCGCCGTCGGTTTTTGTGATTGAGGTTGTGGTCTCTGCTGGGTTGTAGGTCTTTGCTGAGGCTGCATCGGTTTTGCAGACTGGGAAGATCTCGGCGTAGGCGGAGGAGGAGGTGGCGGAGGAGGAGGCGCATGCTGAATGATCTTAAGAGACCGCGTCTGAGGCAACTCAATTTTACGAGGTCCAATCGAACTTTTGGGGGATGAGGTTCTGAAATCGATAATAGGCGCAGTTGTCTGGGCTTCGATTACCGAAGCCTGCTCATCGTTCTCATCGATAGCAAGGGTAGAAGCAACTTCCGATTCGTCCGAAAATTTCGGCTGATCTTGCCTGACTGCTGGTTCCTGCGAGTGTTTCGCATCTACTCGTTGTGGGGTTGGCTTTACTGGCTGTGCGACTACCTTGAGCGTTGTCTGCTTCGGGAGCTCAATTTTCCTGGCAATCTGCGGAACTGGAACGCTTGGCTGTGCTACCTCAAGTGTCTCCACTGCAACATGAGATTCGCCAGCGGCCTTTAAGGCCTCGATCTCAGCTTCGCGCAGACGGGCAGAGTCCAGCCTTTGGTCGTCGCCTTTGGCTCCACCCTGATCGGAAGTGTACTTCAGCAATCTCGCTTTATCGAACTTCTTGAGAAGTTCGATGTACATCTCCTCATCAACCGGTTGCATCTGCTTTCGGCTGATATCTCCGCCTTTGGACAATAAGAAATCGAGTATCGTCGGTGTGGCGATATTCAATTCCTTTGCTACCTCAAAGGCCTTCCGCGCTTTAACTTTTTCCGTCATCAAACTCGTTCCGCCCACTGAATTAATTTTCCACCATTTCGGCCCCCCACGCCGCAAATCTTCAGCGGGTTATTCGGTCTCCTCAAAATATCCACCAAGTACTTCAAGTACTTGATTAGCTATATCTTCATCGAACCCGGGCAAACCTGCAATCACATCTTTTCCTGCGTTAATAACTTCTTCAGCTGAACGATAGCCACCCTCTTTGAGGATCGCCACATGGCTCTCATCAAGCCCTTCCACCTCGTCCAACGACAGCTCTTCCTGAAAGTACTCACTCGCCTTGACCGGCTCAATATCATAGCCAGTCAACTGGGAAGCGAGGCGGATGTTCTGCCCACGACGTCCGATTGCCTGTGCAATCTGATCGTCCTGAAAAACAGTCAACACCTTATTACCCCCCTCAAGGTACACCAATTCCAACGGGATAACCGGAGCAAGTGCACGTCGAATGAAGAGATCCCTATCGCGAGTCCAATGGATAATATCGATCTTCTCGTGATTCAACTCCTTCACGATCGCCTGAATCCGTACCCCCTTCATACCGACACAGGCTCCAACCGGATCAACTCTCTTGTCATTCGATTCAACTGCAATCTTCGTACGTTCGCCAGCTTCGCGAGCCAATGACTTGATCTCGACGATGCCATCGTAAATTTCAGGCACTTCCAGCTCGAACAACCGTCTGACAAAACTCAGATCTCTGCGGGAGACGATGATCTCTGGATCTTTCGTTGTCTTGCGGACATCGAGAATGATCGATTTGATGCTTTCGCCTCGGCGATAACGCTCTTCATGAACCATTTCAGAGCGTGGCATCACAACTTCGGTCTTGTCGATATTTAAGCGGATTTCATTCCTGTTGATTTGATGAATATCGCCAATGACGATCTCGCCAATTCGCTGACTAAATTCCTTATAAAGGTTTTCCTTTTCGATCTCTCTGATGCGCTGGGCAAGATACTGCTTGGCTGAAACGACAATACGCCGACCAAATTCCTTTTCGTAATCGATCACAACCATCGTCTCTTCATCTACCTGACACTCGGGATCAATCTCAAGAGCTTCAGAGAGGCGGATTTGCGTACCCGGATCTTCGAGGTCGGCATCTTCGACAATCGTCTTGATGCACTGGATTTCGATGTCGCCCTTTTCAGGGTTGAAAATGACACTAAAATTATCTGATTGACCGTATTTCTTCTTCACCATCGAGAGAAATACCGACTCGATGATCTCCAGAAATACTTCTTTTTCAATCCCCTTCTCCCTTAATAACAGGGAGACGGCGTCAACGATCTCATGCTTCATTACGCTTCCGCTTGGCTAAACTCTTCTTTTTGGGAAACAGGACTACAAACGAGCCTGACAATTCGGTAAATGGCTTACGAACTTCTTCGCCTTCGATTTCAAGCTTGGAAATGCCATCGCTTGTAACATCAAGGATAGTCGCTTCGACTTGAATGCCTTCGTGGTCGACACGAATCACCCTTCCAATATTGCGACGAAACTGCCACGCTTCCTCCAACGGCGAATCGATGCCCGGCGATGAAACCTCAAGCCGATAATCCGGTGCAAATCGCTCCTCGATATCGAATAGGTCTTGAATCTCCCTGCTGACCTTGACACATTCCGCGATTGTGATTGGAGATTCTTCCCAATCGATAAAAATCTGGATAAGCGGACTCGACAATCTTCCGGATACTTTGACGCCACAAAGCTTGACCTGGCGCTTCTCTAAAACCGGCGAAATTATCGCCTCAACCCGGGTCTGTGTGATTTCCATGTTTCCCATTCAATAAACGAAAGAGTGGGTTGCAGCCCACTCTTTCGCACGTAATATACACCCGTTAACTCTTCATTACAAGGAGGATCAAGGCATAAACTCAAGCTTTGCAAGATTGTCACGCGCAGCATCTGCCGACCTCGACTTCGGATAGTCGCCCATCGCCTTTCGGTATGATGACTTGGCCTGGGCAAATTTCCCGGCCTTTTCATGGGCCTTTCCGGCCTCAACCAATGCGTCAGGTGCTGAAAAATGCTTGGGAAACTTTGCCGCCGCTTTGTCGAAAAATTCGGCTGCTTTGGAAAAATCATTTCGACCGAGAGCTATCGTCCCAAGAGCATAACATGCTCCGTACCCGATATATTCTTCTTCGGAATAGTCTTCAAGAGCCTTCTCGTAAACCTCGACAGCTTTGTCAAACTCTCCGCGAGATTCAAACACTCTACCTTTGATAATCAGCGCAACTGCGGCTGAAGGTGAACCGGAAAAATCGTCGAGGATCATGTCCGAGCGAATAAGAGCTGAGTCAAGCGCTGTTCGGGCGAATGCATCGCGAGCAAGCAGTTCCTCGAACGCGGCTGTTTTCTCTGAATTAGCCTTTGACCAGTTGAAGATAAAGCCAAGCGCAACGACCAATATTATCCCTGTGAAGCCATAAAGCACTTCTTTGCGGTTAGCTTCAAGCCATGTCTCCGCCTTGGCGGTGAAGATAATGAAATGGTCTTCTTTAAGCTGAGCTTTAACCAGCCGCTTCTTTGGTTTGATCATGTACGGGGAAACTCCCGGTTGAATTTGTGCGGTCTTCTAATTGACCGTAAAAAGGTTGAGACAATAATATAATTCTAACGATTCTATCACACAAGAGATTTTTCAATGGAATTATCAACATTCCCATCTATTACAGCTTACGATGTGGAAATCATTGTTTTTCTTAACATTTCATCAAGTACTTCAGCCCCAACAACCACATTTTGCCGCACGGCAAGCGCATAAGCAGGCAAAAGCTTCAAAATTGGTGGCAGTTTGGAGGCATCCTTTTCAGTCGTCACCAGCCATTGAACGCGATTCGCTGAAAATGAGTGTGCAATTTTATTGAGGATGAACTTCCCGTAATTACAATGATCTGGTAGCGGAATATAGGCAACAATTTCGCTCCCAAAACCCTCAACCGTTTCAAAAAATGATCTTGGGTTGGCGATTCCCGCGAATGCTACGACTCTCTTCCCCTTTACCTGCTCAACGCCTTCGATTTCTGCCTTGCCAATTCTCCGCCAATGCTTCGCCACCAATCTCGTCGCAATCACCGGCTTACCTGTCAATTCTCTCATTCGGTCGCACCGTTCCGCCAGCTCGGAATCGTCACCCGCTGATTTCGACAACACAATCAGGTCAGATCGCGCAAGCGAAGCGACAGATTCTCTTAGAAATCCTGCCGGCAACAGCAGCTTATTGCCAAGCGGATTGCGACCATCAAGTAGTACGATATCAAGGTCTCTTTTGATACGCCTGTGCTGGAACCCATCATCCAAAACGAGCACCTTAGCCTTGAACTGCTCGACAGCCAGCGTTGCGCCCCTCACCCTGTCCTCGTCAACAATCACGATGGTACGGGGAGAGTTATCGGCAATCATGAATGGTTCGTCACCACATGTGAAGGGGTCACCATAAATTTTCTTACCATCAGAGACGATCTCAGTCCCTTTTGTCGATCTTCCATAGCCTCTACTAACAACGGCGATCTTGCCTCTGATGCGCGGATCCAACTTGCTTATTCGCTCAATCAATTCCAACACAAACGGAGTTTTTCCTGTTCCACCCGCCGAAATATTACCAACCGAAATTGTCGGAACCCCGGCATGAACCGATTTGAAAATCCCCAAATCATGTAGCCGATTTCGAACTCCCACTGCGACGCCATAAGGAATCGAGAGGGGCCAAAGAAAACCGTGCGGTTTCAAGATCGATTTCCCTCGCCTTCATATCCTGCAAGTCTGTCCGCTTCGACCTCCACACTAACCAATGCTCTTTGAATCACTGTCCTCGCCGAAGATAGTGCCTCTTCCCCTGCCATTTTTCTTTCCAAAGTGAACGATTTACCGATCACTACAAATCCTCGACTGAACGGTTTCATCACATTGAATTTATCCCAGCTCCGAGCCACCCACCTTGGATTCGCCGAATAGCTAATTGGCACAATCGGCGCACCCGATAACCGCGCCAAATGAATGACACCGTCTCTTACCGAATGCCTTGGCCCCGTAGGTCCATCCGGCATGATAGCCACGTACTTTCCAGTTTTCAAATCGGCAAGCATCTCTTTAAATCCCTCCATCCCGCCTTCCTTGGGAGATCCACGCCGTGTTATGTAACCCAGTTTTCGCACGACTCTCGCGATCATCTCGCCGTCGTTGTGCAAACTTATTAGCGCAGAAATTCCTCTATTCCTAAGATGATAAACCGGAAGCAACATCCGACCATGCCACAGCGCGATAATCATGCCTTTCCCGTTTGACTCAACATCAGTCAGGTTCTCTTGACCAACAACCTCGTATCTACACATTACTCCAAGTATCTTTATAATTGGAGCACCTAACTGATCGATTAGAAAAAGGAGAATCCGCTGTTTCAGCTTGGGTTTGACGGAGGACAATTTGGGGTCTTTCTTGGTGGGAGAAATTCAGGCAGGATCGATTTTTAATTACCGCTTTCGTCACTACTCATGTTTTGCATAATTGGCACACTGATAGTGAACCTGCTGCCAATACCAACTTCGCTTTCGACCGAAATCTCGCCATGATGTAAATCGACCGCCTTCTTTACTAACGCCAGTCCTAAGCCTGTCCCCATCTCGCGGGTCGTGAAAAAAGGGCTGAACAACCTTCCAAGGCTCTCCTTTGTCATTCCGCCCCCGGTGTCAGTAACAGTAATATCAAATCGATTGGCAAGTAACCGCCAGGTCAGCTTGAAGTTAACCTCACCATTCTCGACAATTGCCTGCAAGGCGTTCCTTCCGAGATTTGTCAGGATCATCCTTATCAGTGTTTCATCAGCAACGACTGGAACTCGTTCCTTGGGCACTTTGAGGTTGAACTTCGTCTCGCTTTCCAACATCTGCGCTTCACTACGTAATAGATCGCACGTCTCTTCCAGGACCATCACTATATCGAATTGCTCCGCGTTGACGGTGGTCCTTCGAGTCAGGAACAACAAGTTTGTCGCAATCTTGTCGAGGTTTTGTACTCCTTTGACAATTGCATCCGCCATACTGCCAAGGTTCGGATGGCCGGTCAACTGCTCTTTTAGCATTGCGGCGTACCCGCCAATACCTGCAAGCGGATTGCGGAGTTCATGCGCGACCGACGCCGCCATTTCGCCAAGGGCGCTGAGCGTTTTCTGTTGCTCCAGCCTCTCCTCAAGTCTCCTGGCAATCGAAACGTCCTCGAACAGCTCCATGACGCCAATTCGCTCGCCGAACGAATCTACAACCCAGCCAGTCTGTGAGGTCACTGTCACACCAACACCAGGGAATCTCCGTTCAACGCCTCGTATCTCCGGTCCATTGATCAATGTTTGATAGGCTCCGCGTGGAACTTCGTCCGAGAGCAGAATTTCCATGTACGATTTTCCGATTGCCAATTCCGCCTGAATTCCTATCATTTCTGCCGCAGCCCGGTTAAAGATCGTAACCTTACCTTCCATATCGATGGCGATAACTCCAGCAGAAAGGCTTTCGACAAGGCTGTTAAGATATCTCGTGACTCTGTCCAGTTCACGCAGTCTCGAATACAACTGCCGATCCTTCTCTTCAAGCTGATGGTTCAGATCCCCCATCCGGGCTTCAAGCCGCTGATAAGCAGTATTCAAGCTTGTTGCAGTCTCGTTGAAATATCGAAACGCATTTACAAGAGCACCGATATCAGCTTCAGAGACTGGAAGTTTCGGTTTCTCCTCGTTCAACAGGTTCTCCTTCGACTGCAACAATAGCAGTTAAATCGAATCATCTATTCCACCATCGGGAGATGAAAGTGCCAACCCTTTGCTGTATCGCAATACTTCGCCGACAAGATAGAGTGAACCTGTAACAACGACAACACCATTGCTTCCAGCGCTTTTTTTCGCTCCTTCAAGTGCCGTTGGCACGTCTTTGTAGCAGACATACGTGCCACCAGCTTTCTTTACCGCTATCTCAATCAGATCGATTGGCAAGCCTTTGGGAAATTGGAGCGGAGCAATGTGAATCAACTTTGCAAGCGAGACTAAAATGGCTGCCATCTCATCAACAGGTTTTCCTGAAATTGACGAGAAAACAACATGCGGTTGACTATCGCCAGACAACTCCTTTAGAGCTTTGGCAAATGCCTCGACCGCTAATGTATTATGCGCTCCATCGACAATCACCTGCGGCTTTCTGCTTATCACCTGCATTCTGCCTGGCCATCGCGCACTTGTCAAACCAGCTTCAACCGCCTCAGCGCCTATTGCAAATCCCTTCGACTTCAGCTCCTCTATCACAGTCAGCACTACCGACAGGTTGGTCAATTGATAACTGCCAGCCAATGCCAGATGTAATCGATTACCTGCCAACCACTCGCGCTTGCTTAGCAGATCCGTTCCCGACCACGAAACTTCGATCACCTCAAATTCCTCGGCTCCGGGTGAGTACTTGACTGAACCGCCAACCGCCTCCGCTCTGCTTTGTAGCTTCTTCTCAACTCCTTCTACCTGAATCGCACTGATGCAGGTTACTCCTCGCTTGATGATATGAGCCTTATCAGTAGCAATCAATTCGACGGTATTTCCAAGAACCGTAGTATGATCGAGACCAATCGGGGTCATCACCGCCAGAATCGGTTCTACGACAATCGTTGCATCCAGTTTCGCCCCAAGCCCTGCCTCGATGATCGCGATATCGACCTTTTCCCGTTGAAACTCCAGAAATCCTGCGGCAGTAAGCAACTCGAACACTGTCCGAAACGCAAGGTCTTTGTCATCCCTTAGCGCGTCGAACTCATCAGCTATCCGCTGCATCGCAAATGCAAAATCGCGCTTGCTGATAAGCTTGTTCGATACAGCTATCCGTTCCCTGACCGATTTCAAGTGCGGAGAAGTATACAACCCTACCTTCAGACCAGCTGACTGCAAAATTGAAGCAAGCAACTGCGACGTCGATCCCTTACCCTTCGTTCCGGCAACGTGAATGGTGGGATAAGCAAGGTGTGGATTGCCGAGTCGTTGAAGCAAAAGTCTAAACCGCTCAATATCTTTCGCCTCCGTCTGCAAACGTGGTTCCGGATTGCGTTCGAAGTCTATGAAGCTGTTCAGATACCCGACTGCTTCGCGGTAGCTCCAACGTCCGGCTCGCTTTTTAGGGGGTAAGGTATTCAATCTTGTGTTAAAGTTTTTCGCGAGATAAATTCCGGAACTTGTTCGGCAAGATAGAGTTCATCCTGCGACTTCCTACCACCACCATCCACGGGAACTTGCAAATCGATGTCGTCTGGGCCACCCCCACAGAACCCCCAGTAGAAAGCCGCCAACATGCGCCCAGTGTGCAACATGATCGCCCGGTTGAGCAATCAGCGCCATCCAAAATTCACCGATCATCCAGAAACCGAGCAATAGTAAGGCTGGTACATGAAAAAAGATTGGATAAAAGACCAAAAAGAATATCGATTTAACACGCGCTCGAGGAAAACAGACAACGTAGCTTCCCATAACTCCTGCCACTGCCCCGGAGGCTCCTATCACTGGCATAGTCGTGCTAAAACCTGTGAAAATCGTATGGAGCAGATTGCCTGCCGCACCCGAAACCAAATACAACCCTAAATATGGCAACCTTCCGAATCGATCCTCAATATTATCTCCATATAACCACAAAAACCACATATTGCTCACCAAATGGAGCAGATTCGCATGGAGAAAAATCGAACTGACGATCACTTCCGGGTTGCGAATAACCGCCCCTGGCGTAAATCCGAACCTGGCAACCATCGCTTCAAGCGCTCCACCGAACGAACTGAACAGAAAAATCGTTACGTTCAGCCCTATCAAGAGGATCGTAAAGAGTGGAGCCGTCTCCGAACGAACCTCATCTCGGATTGGGAACAGCATCTGTGCCTAATCTATCGAGTAGTAGTTTTCGAAATCAGTAATTCTGCGATCTGCACTGCGTTCGTTGCAGCGCCTTTCCGAAGATTGTCAGTAACAATGAACATCGCCAATCCGGTCTGCCCCCGGTCGCGCCTCAGTCTGCCAATATAAACGGCATCGTTACCAGCAGCGCGCAACGGAGTCGGATATTCGGAATGCAATGAATCGTCGATCAGTTCTACTCCGGGCACATTCGCCAGTATCTCTCGTGCCGCTTCGACCGCAACCCGTTTGCGAAACTCGACATGAACCGCAAGTCCATGCCCTACGAGAGTCGGTACCCGGACGCAGGTCGCTTGAATCGAGAGTCTCGGCAATCTCAATATTCGCCTTGATTCAGCCGCCAATTTCACTTCTTCGCCGCTATGAAACTCCTTCGGGCTGCCAATCCATGGGATCACGTTATATGCGATTCGATGACTGAATCCGGTCGGTTCTGCTTCGTTATCAGCAATCTCTCGCCCAAGAGCACGAATCCCCTTCTTCCCTGCGCCAGAGACACTCTGGAAGGTAACGGCAGTAACATGCCGAAGTTCATATTTCATATGCAACGGATTGAGAGCGGTCATCAATGGCACAACAGTGCAATTTGGATTGGAGACAATCCCCCGATGGGCTTCGATCTGGTCGCCATTCACTTCGGGAACGATCAACGGTGCGTACGCTTTGTCCCGAAAATAAGGACTCTTATCTATGACCGTCGCGCCGCGATGCACAAATTTCCACGCCCAATTGCGAGCAATATCAGTACCTGCCGCGAAAAAAACAAAGTCAAGACCAGGCATCCTTCGTTTCGAAAGTTGTTCGAGCAAGAGTGGCCCAAAAGGACTTTCGAGCCATTTCCCGCGAGACGCTGCTGAAGCAAACACCCTCAGTTCCTTGATAGGGATTTCCCGCTCCTTAAGCACGCGCAACAGCGTGCCGCCAACCGCGCCAGATGCTCCAACGATCCCAACCCGATAACCCGGCCGGGCGACCGGAACCTCGCCCATGAACGGGAAGAGCGACTGATTTTCGTCAGGAGTGTGTGAGAATTCGCTCAAATTATAACCTGAAAAGTACCGATTCTTTACGGAACATCCTGAAAACAAGATACAAAGAGAAGATTGCCATTATTAGATTGGAGCACATCGTCAATACCAATGAAGTCATCGCCATCTGTCCAACCAGTGATTGCTTCAGCAATAATGAAACATTCATCACAGGAATAATCGACATAATTTGTGACGGTTCACTCGGGAAAAGCGACATCATCGAAGCGAAAATCACGACGAACATGATCGGCGCGACGTAAGTCTGAGCTTCACGGTAAGATTTTGCAAATATTGCGATTACCATAAGCGAAGCCGAAAACATTACTGCAAGCGGCATAATCGTTAACGCCAATAGCAGAATATCTTGAAAAGTAAGGATAAACTGCATTTCTGAAACCATCGCGGGGGCAATAGTCGCTGCATTGCGGAACGTTATCGCCATGCTGATCAGTTGCAACCCGGCAGTTATCATCGCAATCGAAAACACTGTTAGGAATTTCCCCAATACGATATCAGTTCGCGAAACCGCCGAAACGAGCAATGTCTCAAGCGTCCCTCTTTCCTTCTCACCGGCAGTCATGTCGATTGCCGGGTATATCGCTCCGCTAAGCACCATAATAATCAACATATACGGCAGAATCGACGCCAGCCCCGACTTCGAAGTTTTCTCTTCGTCGGCGACGTTGAATCGCTGAAACTCAAATGGTCGAATGGCGCTCTGCCGGAGTCCATAACCCTTAAGAATCTGTTCGACTTTTACCATCCGCGCTTGATCGATAGCATTAATCACCAGTGTTGCACTGAAGCCCGATTTCTCTCGGGTCTTATCGCTGTAAACACCGATCTTGGGTGCAACTGAATCCTGATTGGCAGTCACAGCAAGAAGCCGTTCATCGAAATCATCGGGCATTACGACAACGACATCAAACCCTTTTTTACGCAGAATTTCGAATGCGACTGCAGTATCGTTCTCAAGGTCGTTGATTTTCACATTGGGAATACTTGCAAGAATCTCCCGCGTCCCGGCTCCGTTGCTGGGTCCAATCCAGCCGATATTTGTCGGTTTCTCCTTTATAGCCGCGACCTGACGTTCCGCAAATCCCCCAATTCCCACCAGCATCAGCGGAGTAATCAAAATGGGAAGAAGAACGGCAGAGATGACCGTTCTTCTGTCTCGCAGAATATCTTTCATTTCCTTGAAGAAAATCGCACTGGTCGCTGAAAATGTCATGCTTTTGGTTTTGCCTAAGTTTGTGAAATGTTATCGTTTGACTCAATCGCAATTTTCATCGCCCGAATCGCCAGATCGACCGAATGCTGTTTCGACTTGGGGATACCTCCAAGGTAATCAACGATCATTTCCGCATTCAATGAAAGGGCTTGGGGGATCGTTTTGGTTTTTACCATTTCCACAAGTGCCGAACAGCAGGCGATAGTCCCTGAGCAGGCTCGTGCGCGAAACTTTGCTTCGGTAATCCTCTCACCTTCGAGCCTGAGAGTCAATCTAACTTTATCGAAGCACCCCCCGCCCTCATGTGCAACTTCTGACATAAGGTCAGGCGAGTCTATCTCTCCTATACCACGCGGATTGGAGAAATGATCCAGGTATTGTTGCGAGAATCCCACAGATCAATTATCTTCATCATCTTCTGAGAAGCTCTCTGTCTCTGAAAAACTTAACACTGATAGCACTTTCCCTATCACATTTGATGGAAACCCTCTTCGCTCAAGTGCTCCAGCAATTCGTCTCCGTTGAACATCAAGCGGATAACTGCTAACCGATCTCTGCTTTTTCGTCGCAAACTCAAGCGCTGCCGCAAACTCTTTCTCCAACGTGTAAGCTTCATCGAGCTTTTCAGAAATATCTTCCGGTGCAACTCCACGCTTCATCAATCTATTGCGAGCTTGTCTTTTACCTTCAAGGCGGCGCTCAAGGGAGTACTCGATGACATCGTCGGCAATGCCAGAGTCGTCAAGTAATCGTTTTGCGGCGAATTCCGAAATGACAACATCGATCTCTCCTTCGGAAAAGTCCTTTCCCTTCAGCCTTTTGCGCAACTCTGCCGACGTCAACGCTCGCACGGTCAACAGCTTCAAAGCCGCAAGTCGCGCCTCCTTAAGCTGAGAGTCATTCAAGATGACCTCTAACCTTCATCCGAGGCAGCAGTCCTAACGGTAGGAAGTCGATTAATCTTAAGGTGTTCGCGAACCTTGGTTTCGATTTGGTCTTTCAAGTCCGGGTTTCCGACAAGGAACTGGATCGCCCGATCTCTACCCTGACCAATCCTTTCATCGCCAAACGAATACCAGGTCCCACTCCGCTTTATAACGCCAGAATCGGCAGCAAGATCGACGATTTCGCCAAGACTTGAAATTCCCTTGCCGTAAAGGATGTCGAACTCGACTTCACGAAATGGCGGTGCAACCTTGTTCTTCACAATTTTTACGCGAGTGCGGTTGCCTGTGATCTCAGTACCCTCTTTGAGAGCACCTACGCGGCGAATATCAATACGGATCGTCGCATGGAACTTCAGAGCAACGCCACCAGGTGTCGTCTCAGGGTTACCCCAAGCCTGACCGATTTTCATTCGGATCTGGTTGATGAATATGAAGCAGGTGTTCGATTTGGAAACCGATCCTGTCAACTTTCTGAGTGCTCGAGACATCAAACGTGCCTGAAGCCCCATCTGCTGATCGCCCATGTCACCTTCGATCTCAACCTTCGGCACGAGTGCCGCAACAGAGTCGATAACGATCACGTCGATAGCCCCTGACCTGACAAGCGTTTCGGCAATATCCAGTGCCTGCTCACCCGTATCGGGTTGCGAGACAAGCAAATTGGCTGTATCGACTCCCAAAGCAAACGCATACGTCGGGTCGAGAGCATGCTCTGCATCGATGAAAGCAGCAGTCCCGCCCGCTTTTTGAGCATTGGCAATCACATGGAGTGCAAGGGTCGTCTTACCTGACGATTCAGGTCCGAAAATCTCTATCACCCTCCCGCGTGGCATTCCGCCAACGCCGAGCGCGGAGTCGAGCGACAACGAGCCGGTCGGGATTACATCGACCTTTTCTGTGGCACTGTCATCTCCCAGACGCATGACAGACCCTCGGCCATGTTGTTTCTCGATTTCTGCCAAAGCAAGTTCGAGAGCGCGTGTCTTCTCTGAAAGTTTATCAGCCACGCTTTGTCCTTTTGCAGTCTTGTTATGATCCAACATTGTTCCTGACTTTATGATGGCAACCTTATGATATTGCAAATATTTGACAAGATTAAACCACTTGTCCTTAGCGAGCCAACGATTGACTCTTAACTGATCTGTTTCAATGCTATCGATTCGATACAATCATACTCTGCGCCATATGACGAAAGGCGACTCGACATAACGTTCACTTTCGAAACACGCCATTCGACAATATCAAGCGGAAACTCGGCGAATTTCGCTGTCAATACCGAGTTTGCTCCAAGCTCCTTCACCCTCCCAACAGTCAAATGAGGGTGAAATTTTGCCGTTTCCAGCGAAATTCCTGCCCGCTCCAACTCGGCTTCAATCGATTTCTGAAGTCGATACAGCTCCTCCCCACCATCTACCCCAATCCATAGTGTTTTGGGATGCCTCAGTTTCGGAAATCCGCCCTTAACCGTCGTCGTGAGCCAAAAATCTTCCGCCGATTGGACGCTCCTTCGAACCGCTTCGATCACTCTGGCCATCGTCTCCTTGGAGACATCCCCCAGAAATTTTAACGTAAGATGGACACCTTCCGTCTTCACCCAGGCAACCCTGTCGCCTCGAAGTTGTCCCAATTCCTGCTGGATTTCGTAGATCGAACGCTTCAAATCTTCAGGCACATCAATAGCGATGAACGTCCGAATGGCTTCCTCAATCGTGATCATTTCACAAGGTAACCGTGTAAAAGAGTCAGTGCCGCGAGAGTCGAGCGACGTCGGTTTTCCTGGCGGTTTCCAGCAAACAAATATTTATTGACCACGCACCCTGACTGATCCGATAGCCCAATGTACGTCAACCCGACCGGCTTGGTATCTGAAGCTCCTCCTGGCCCGGCTATTCCCGTCACCGAGATCCCAATATCAACTCCAGCCCGCTTGCGTACTCCTTCCGCCATAGCACGCGCAACGTCTTCACTCACTGCGCCATATTCCACTATTAGACCGGTATCGACACCCAATAGTTCGGTTTTCGACCGATCCGAATAAGTTACCAAGCCCCGGTCCAAAACATCTGACGATCCGGGCACATTGACAATCCTCGACGTAATCATCCCCCCGGTGCAAGATTCTGCAAGTGCCAGGCGCAAACCCTTGCTTCGCAGTATTTCGACAATGACAGCCTCAAGGCTGGTCTCCTTCGTCGCATAAATATAGCGTTGAACCGCCCTGCAGACAATCGCTTCAGATCGATTCAACGACTTCTCTTCCTCCGAACCCGCTTCAGCATAAATCGACAACCGGAGGGTCACTCCGTTGTCGACACTGGGCAGGAATGCCAGCGTCGTTGGCAGTAATCTCGTGGGGTCGCCAATCAGTTGCGCCAAATGCGACTCCCCAACCCCGATTGTCTTGATAACCCGAAACTGGTACGCGCCAGTCCGTTGAGCCGAGAGCTTCTGGATGATGAATTGCTGGGTCATCCCCTTCATTTCCGATGGAACCCCCGGTACTGCAAACAGTTCGCGACCATCTCGTGAATAGTGAATCCCCGGCGCGGCGCCTCGTTCGTTAGGTATTGCCGTCGCCCCGGTCGGAAATTCAGCCATCGTTTCCCACCCCGGTGCAGGCTTAAGCCCCCTGCTTTCAAATCGCTTCAGTATATCCTGCCGCAAATCTTCCCGAACCACAAGGTTATCCTTAAAGAAAGCCGCAATCGCCGGTCTGGTCAAATCATCGTGCGTTGGTCCCAACCCACCCGTCACAATAATCACATCCGAGCGCTCCCAAGATTCCTTCAGCGCGGCAACGATTGCTTCCTCACTATCAGAAACCCAGATCAATCTCTGTAGCCTTAATCCAGCCTCCGCAAGGCTTTGCGCAATGTAATGTGAGTTTGTATCAAGAGTCATCCCCATCAACAACTCGTCACCTACCGCGATCAACTCTATGCGTAACTCAGCCAAGGAAAACTTTCTGCAATATTAAGAGCGTCATCATGGCATACAGTCCTGCCAGGATATCATCGGTTACAATCCCGTACCCTCCGGGGAACTTTTGCGACTGATAAACGGGAAACGGCTTCAATACATCGAAAATCCTGAATAGAATAAAACCCGCTACGTAGATGTACCAAATTCGAGGTGCCGTTAGTAATGTTATCCACTGTCCAGCAACTTCGTCGATGACGATTGGCTTTGCGTCATGACCAAGCTCCCTTTCCGATCTATTTGCACTCATAATCGCTATCGGAATCAATATCCCGATAATTGCTAACTCGCTAAAAAGGGTTGCTTTCGGTGCAATAAACCACCACAATATCGCCGCTACTCCGCTCCCCCATGTGCCGGGAGCAATCGGGAGATACCCAACAGGCCCAAGCGTCGCGACAGTACGGGCAATTTGGGCAATGTTCAGAACTTCGCCTTTGCCAAACGGGCATCTCGCATGTAGATCCACCCTGATATCAAAGCAATCAGCGTCGATAGCATAAACAAGACAAGGACACCGCCATTAAACAGGTCTCCAATAAATGGATTATAGGGAAACCCGTTGTTAATCAAATAATCTCTCAGGTTCATCGCTACAAGTGTCGCCAAAAGAGTCGTCAATTCAATACCGGTTTTCCACTTCCCCCACGAACTCGTTTTTATGCTCGAACCCGACCTTATCACATAGACTCGCAAAACCGTGATCCAGATCTCTCGAATGCTGATTGTTGCGACGAGTATGAGTGCAATGACCCAAAATCTGCCGAAGTTCTCTTTTACTACGATCCCCCAAAATCCGGATAGCACTAAAAACTTGTCAGCAAGCGGATCCATGAAATCACCAAATGGAGTAATTTGTCCCCTTCGACGGGCAATTTTACCATCCCAAAGATCGGTTATCGCCCCCGTTGCCAGCAATAGAGTCGAAGCGACGTTTAATGCCCACGATGCCGAGAAAAGGCAAAACCAGAACAACGGGACAATTATCAGCCGTCCTATTGTCAAATAGTTCGATAGCGTGACGGTCACCCGTCCGGAAGGCGTCTCAGCTCCGAGGATCGAACCGATTTTATCTCGGCCACGCTCGAATGCCCCACGATATCTCGAACGGTTGTCCGTTTTTGAGGGGTTCATTTTCCTAATTGACTTGGGTGAAGGTAATGCTGAACAGAATCGCATTGCTTTGGACTTAACAAGATAGCATACCACCTATATCAATGCAACATCGTCGCTTGTTTTCGCAACATACCGAATGTCTTACTCAACCATTTTTTTACGGCACATGGTTTGCAAAGGGTATAACCAAACCAGATAGTCGAAGCTTAGGATGGTTTCGACAGTCAATGAGAATTTCTCACTTGACTCTTTTTCAAAGTACCTGCGCAATTACAAATCCAAGTTAATTCCAGGCGAACAATCGCCACGGAACTTTCGAAAACGGGAGAGATAATGAAACGTTCTATTAATATTTTCCTGGCAGTGGCATTCGCTTTAATTCTTGGCACTTCAGCTTTTGCTGTGCCTACCGCTGTCATTAAGGTTGTCGGTGTCTCGCCCAGAGACGTCGTCAAGGACTCAACTGATATCTTCAATCTATCATCAAGTGGTCTTTCGAATGTGGGTGTCGGTGAAGTCGTCTATTTTACTGGTCATACAATTGTCCCAGCCGATACAACCATTACTGGCTGGTCTTGGGAATTAACCGCGAGACCGAACGGCTCCAATGCCGCTCTGAACGATAGTGACAATGAATTCGTCAAGTTCACCGCCGACCTTCTCGGAACCTACCGCGTGACTTTTCGCGTCACTACAACCGATGGTCAAAGCGAACCAATCGTCCTGGCAATTAACGCCGCGAATTTCGTAGGTGTTGGTGGCATCGTTGGCGAACCAACACGTGGTCAATGCGCTATGTGTCACGACGATAAGGTGGGCGAATGGGCTGATACCAAGCATTCCGAAGCCCTTGCAGTTGGCATCGACGGAATCCTTTCCAATCGCTTTTCCGCAAACTGCGTATCCTGTCATGTAACCGGCTTTAATGCAAGCGCTGTTAACGCTGGCTTTGATGACATAGCAGCCGATGAAGGTTGGAGATTCCCTGATACGTTACGCGCCGGCAATTGGGATTCGATGAAAGAAAATTATCCGCGAACAGCAGGTCTCGCCAACGTACAATGCGAAGCTTGCCACGGTCCCGGATCTGCTCACAATGGTCGTACCGATGACAGCCGTATGGTCTCCTCGATGATGATCGATGCCTGTGCAAGATGTCACGATTCTGGCACATTTCACGTCTTCCCTTACCAATGGGACAATTCGGGCCATTCCAAAGTTACTGATCGTGTTCAGGGAGCTGCCCGCGCAGCCTGTGTTAAGTGCCATACCGGTTACGGTTTCGTTGATGAGATGAATGGTGTCCCCGATTCACTCAAAAATACCGATTACATTCCGATCACCTGTGCAACGTGCCACGACCCGCACAACGCAACTAACCCGCGTCAACTTAGAACTGTCGAGCCATATACACTCCTCAACAATGTGCAAATCGACGCAGGACTCGGTAACCTCTGTGTCAATTGCCACCATTCACGCTACAACGCTACAGTAGCAGTTGCTGGTAACATCACCAATCGGTTCGGTCCCCATTACGGAGTCCAGGGTGATATGGTCAAAGGCACAAACGCAATCGAATTTGACGGTAACGGTATTGAACGTACTCCACATCTTCAAGCTATCGAAAACGCTTGTATCGGTTGCCACATGAGCACCACACCCGCCGGAGTCAACGACCCGGGTTACGGTAAAATTGGTGGTCACAGCTTCGCCTTGGTCTCTGAGGACGGCGTTGAAAACGTCGCCGCCTGTGCCGACTGCCACGGTGATATCGACGCCTTCTCCGATATCCATCCCGATGAAGATTGGGATACAGACGGCACCATCGAAGGTGTTCAGGAAGAAATCGAAGGCATGATGCACGCACTCGAAGCGATGCTCCCCCATGACAACGACGGTAACCTCGTTTACTCTAACGACCTGACCCCTGCCCAACGCGGTGCACTTTACAATTGGAAGTATGTCGAAGAAGACGGCTCCAGAGGTGTTCACAATCCGAAGTACGCTCGCAGCATTCTTAAGAAGTCAATGGAACAGAGACTCGGCGTCTGGGCAGATCACAGCCAAATTCCTGGCGAATTCAGCCTGAACGATGCCTATCCGAATCCCTTCAACTCGACGACTACCTTTAGCTACGCACTCCCAACCAACGCCAATGTTGACATCAAAATCTTCGACATGGCAGGGCGCGAAATTATGACCATCGTCGCAGAGAATCAAAAAGCAGGCGTGTACCGGGCTCCGATCAATCTTCTCGGCAGACCTTCCGGCATCTACCTTGTCCGTATGGAAGCAAATGACTTCCACGCCAGCAAGAAACTGGTTCTGGTCAAGTAAAGAACTGTCTGAACTCTGGAGAGATCAAAGAGCTCATAAGCTTTAGAGATAACGGTTATTTCAGCAGAACGTCTCTCCCTAACTGCTGATAAAAGTCCCCACGCCTTCAATGGTGTGGGGACTTTACTTTGATGTACTAAGTCAGAGGAACATATAAAGGCGGTATTGTGATATCTTGGGAAAATTCGTATCATTGGGCTGTCTATCTTTTATCGGACCTTCCCAGTGGCACTCCATTCCGTCGATTGGATTCTCCTCACAATCTACCTCGGCTTCTTACTCTACGTCTCACTCAAACCGGTGCGGTCAGGTGCGACGAGCATGGAGTCGTACCTCCTAGTAGGTAGGCGACTGACCCTTCCTTCCTTTATTGCCACGACCGTTTCGACCTGGTACGGCGGTATCCTTGGTGTCGGTGAATATAGTTATAAGTATGGCATTTCCAACTGGCTCGTCTTCGGTGTACCCTATTATCTCGGCGCATTCCTATTTGCAATGTTCCTTTCCGGTAAAGCCAACAAAGCCCGTCTGATGACGATCCCCGACCAAATCGAAACCACCTACGGGACAAGGCTCGGCATAGGTAGCGCGATCTACGTCTTCATGATGACCGTCCCGGCCGCCTATGTTTTGATGTTTGGGATTATTCTTAAGCTTCTCTTTGGCTTGTCGTTAGTCACAGGCGTGATCGCCGGAACGGTGATTTCAACCTTCTATGTATTTCTTGGTGGCTTCAAAGCAGATGTTCGTAGCGACAAACTTAACTTTCTCCTGATGTTTTCCTCATTTGCTATAATACTGATGATGTTAGTTACGAATTACGGCGGGTTCGATTACATCAAGGCTCACGTCCCGACCGAATCGCTCCAATGGCACGGCGGAAACAGCGCAGGCTACATCTTCAGCTGGTACTTCATCGCTCTTTCGGCACTGATAGAACCGTCTTTTTATCAACGAGCCTACGCAGCTGAAACCCCAAAGGTCGCAAGAGCTGGCACACTGCTCTCGATCCCTTTCTGGATCATCTTCGATTTTATGACCACCAGCGTCGGTCTCTACAGCCGGGCAATCCTCGGCCCCGATATAAATGGTGTCGATGCCTTTCCCCTGCTTGCAGATAAAGTCCTCCCCTATGGCTTCAAGGCAATCATGATAATAGGCATGATCGCCACAATCCAATCGACCGTTGATTCCTATACTGTTCTGACGGCATCGACTCTCTCTCATGACATTCTCTATAAATCCAGACGAATCCGAGATTGGGTCAGTGAAGTCTGGCTCACGCGATTCGCCCTCATCATCAGCGGCACGCTGGCAATCGCCATTGCCCTCCTCGCTGGTTCCGTCATCGAAATCTGGAACCGCGTTGGCTCGCTTGGTACTCCTGGTCTGATGCTCCCGCTCGCCTTAAGCTATTTCCCTCGCCTTGCTTATCGAAAACCTTTCGCCGCCATCACGATGATAGTTGCTCCTCTCGTTGTCGGGGCATGGTTTATAGTCCGCGACACAGTCTCAGCACCCCACTTCCCTTTCACTATCGAACCTATCTACGTTGGACTCGGGTTAGCTTCATTGATCCTTGCTATCGATCATTTAACCCGAAAACGCCTAATCCAATACAGCTGACAATTAACCACTTTCCCTCTTATGCACTTCCAGTCGAATGTTCAGTTGACAAAACTTTGTGAAACTGTCTAAAACTTTTTCAACCCCTGCCAAACTGCCAACACTTCTTTATCCAACTCGTCTCAACCTTTGCAGGGTAGAACTCCTGTCACAAATAGTATCATTCTTTCAAACAATCGCTCGCCACTCTCAAACATTCCAGAATTAGAAAGGCTGTATATGCCGCACCTATTACCATCCCTCGACTATCCCTATGAAGGCCTTGAACCTCATATCGACGCCCAGACCATGCACCTCCATCACGACATCCACCATAAAGCTTATGTCGATGGACTGAACAACGCCGAGACAAAGCTCGCCGAAGCCCGAGAAAAAGGCGACTTTGCTCTCGTCAAGCATTGGTCACGTGAAGAAGCCTTTCACGGTTCCGGTCACTTTCTTCATGCCATCTTCTGGAAGAACATGAAGCCGAATGGCGGCGGGGCACCCACCGGCGCACTTGCCAAGGCTCTCGAAAGAGATTTCGGCTCCTTTGACGCTTTCAAAGCGCAGTTCCTTGCCGCCGCAAACGCGGTTGAAGGCTCTGGCTGGGCAATTCTCGCCTGCCAGTGTGACAACGACAAAAAGTTGGTTATCCTGCAGGCGGAAAAACACCAGAATCTCACCCAGTGGAGCGTCATTCCCCTTCTCGCGATTGACGTCTGGGAACACGCCTACTATCTGAAATACCAAAACAAGCGCGCTGAATACACCAAAGCTTTCATGAACGTAATCAACTGGGAAGATGTCTCTGCTCGCTTTGCTGGCTGAAGATAGGGTCGGATCGTTATGGTTCTGTTGTCGAACTGAAATAGTCCCCTGTTAGCCACTAGATTTCAAATCGGCTTCCGTCGGGCACACAAAATGCACTACGATCACCTCAGTTGATCAAATTCACTCGACAACAGAACCAGTTTAATCTTTGAGTTAAAAATGTCTGATCCCGAAGAGCTTCAAAGTCGGCTCTCCCGCGCTGATGCCGGGTATTACACCGTCGAAGTTTGCCGAGGCATCGCAACCAAAATTGATCGAATTCGAGAGCTAAAGCTCCAGCGCAACGCAGTTCTGCTTGCACATAACTACCAGCGACCGGAAATTTTCGAAGTCGCAGATTTCACCGGCGACTCTCTCGGGCTATCGATGAAAGCCGCGACTGTCAACGAAGCCGATGTAATCGTCTTCTGTGGCGTTCACTTTATGGCTGAGACAGCCAAAGTCGTGTCGCCCGGAAAAATAGTCCTGCTTCCCAATGCCAAAGCCGGTTGTTCTCTTGCCGATATGGCTGATGTCAAGGATGTAGCCGACAGAATTGCAGAACTCAAAGTAGATCATCCCGATCTTGGTGTCGTCTGTTATGTCAATACAACTGCCGCCGTAAAAGCTCTTTGCGACTCAGTCTGCACTTCGGCAAATGCAGTTCAGGTTGTCGCATCAATGTCGAACAAAACTATACTCTTCGTTCCGGACAAAAATCTTGCGGCACACGTCGCAGGAAAACTGCCAGATAAAGTGATAATCGCTTGGGATGGACACTGTTACGTTCATCAGCAGATCAACCCCGACTCGGTCCTGAGCGTTCGCGCAATGCACCCCGGCATCAAAATCCTTGTTCACCCCGAATGCCGGGACGATGTTGTCAAGCTTGCCGATGCTGCTCTTTCCACCTCGGGCATGGTAGATTATGCACGGGATAGTGACGCTACCGAGTTTCTTGCAGTCACTGAATGTGGCCTCTCGGATCTTCTGGCTGTTCAGGCTCCAGAGAAAACGTTTTACCGTGCCTGTAAGGTCTGCCGGTTCATGAAGATGATCACTCTCGACGATGTGATCAGCTCTTTGGAGACCATGCAACCCGAAATCAATCTACCCGACTCCGTCCGAATAGGTGCGAGCCGGGCAATAAATCGAATGTTCGAACTAACTGCTTCCATGGCAGCAATCAATTAAAATATTTACTCTCTCTTAATGAACAAAACTCTTACGATCCGCGACCTGCACGCTTCCGTCAACGGCGTCGAAATCCTCCGCGGCGTCGATCTCGTCGTCCCTTCAGGTGAAATTCACGCCTTGATGGGACCCAACGGCTCTGGCAAATCGACTCTTTCCTACGCACTGATGGGTCACCCCGCATACGAGATTACCTCAGGCGAAATCATCTACGGTGAGACCAATCTCCTCGATCTCTCGCCCGATGAACGCGCCAAAGAGGGAGTCTTCCTTGCATTCCAATATCCCCACGAAGTTCCCGGCGTCCGCATGCAGGATTTCCTCCGCACAGCCACCATGGCGGTTAATCCGGGCAAATTCTCGCTTGCTCAATTCATGGATCGTCTCGACGCTTCCATGAGCCAACTCCAAATGGATAAAGCTTATCTCGCTCGTTCGATGAATGACGGCTTCTCCGGCGGTGAGAAAAAGCGTGCCGAGATTCTTCAGCTCATGCTCCTGCAACCGACGCTCGCTATCCTTGACGAAACCGACTCAGGCCTTGACATCGATGCCTTAAAGATCGTCTCCGATGGCGTAAACTCTCAGCGAGGCCCCAACTTCAGCGCTTTGGTCATTACGCATTACCAAAGATTACTCAATTACATACAACCGGACCGAGTGCACGTATTACATAAGGGCCGAATTGCCCTCAGCGGCGGCCCCGAGCTGGCTTTGGATCTGGAAAAACACGGCTACGACCTTCTGAAAGAGGAAGCGGCTCCTGCTGCCTGAAATTAAGCGGAAGCCTCGTCTTTTTCTAAACAACAAAAATTGGAACTAAAATGCCTGAAAAGGCGCTTGACATAGATCTCTCGACATATCGCCATGGCTTTAATGTCGCAAGTAATTTCTTCTTCCGCACCGAACGCGGCCTCTCCCAACAGATCGTTGCCGAGATCTCTCAGCAAAAAGGCGAACCACCCTGGATGCTCGCCTACCGCTTAAACGCCCTCGAGTGGTTCTTCAAAAAGCCTATGCCCAACTGGGGTCCCGACCTCAGCGGGATCAACTTTGACGACCTCACCTACTACCTCCGCCCTCAAGAGAAAGGCGAACGTTCCTGGGACGATGTCTCCGACGAAATCCGAGACACTTTCGAGCGGCTCGGCATTCCTGAAGCCGAGCGGAAGTACCTCGCCGGAGTCGGCGCGCAGTTCGAGTCAGAGATGGTCTATCACTCCCTCAAAGCCGAGTGGGAAAAACAGGGCGTCATCTTCCTCGGTACCGACGATGGCCTCCGTCAACACCCCGAGATCTTCGAGAAATACTTCGGCAAAGTTATCCCCGCTGGCGACAACAAATTCGCAGCACTCAACTCAGCCGTCTGGTCTGGCGGTAGCTTTGTCTATGTCCCGGCAGGTGTCAAGCTCGACATACCCCTCCAAGCCTATTTCCGCATCAACGCCGAAAAGATGGGCCAATTCGAGCGCACCCTCATTATCGCCGAAGAAGGCTCGTTCGTTCACTATGTCGAGGGCTGTACCGCCCCCGCTTACTCGGCTGCATCGCTCCACTCAGCCGTCGTCGAGATAATCGCTAAACCGGGCTCGCGCGTCCGTTACACGACGATTCAGAACTGGTCCAATAATGTTTATAACCTCGTCACAAAACGCGCTGTAGCCTACGAGAATGCCACTGTCGAATGGGTCGATTGTAACCTCGGCTCCAAAGTGACAATGAAGTTCCCCTCCGTCTATCTGATTGGTCGAGGCGCTCACGCTGAAATCCTCTCTGTCGCTTACGGCGGCAAAGGTCAGCACACCGAAGCCGGTTCCAAGGTCATCCACGCCGCCCCGGACACAACCTCACAGATCACCTCCAAGTCGATCAGCCAGTTCGATGGTCGAACAAGCTACCGCGGTTTGGTTGATATCCAACCCGGAGCGTACGGCTCAAAAGCAAGTGTCGTCTGCGATGCACTCTTGCTAAATAAAGAGGCTCGTTCCGACACCTATCCCTACAACGACATCCACGAAGACGACGTCACCGTAGGCCACGAAGCATCGGTCAGCAAGGTCTCCGATGAGCAACTCTT
>CAMBDS010000003.1 GCA_945865405.1 Caldithrix abyssi DSM 13497 | reverse complement strand
ATCGGTATCGATATTTGGCCAGCCACCCAACGCGTCGTCGATGCTGCCGTCCAAAAAGCTTATGGCGGCAAGCGTGCTATCGCCTGGATGAAAATCTATGTCGGTGACGAAGCTGTAGATCATTATGGCCCGAACCAATACCTTCCAACCGACTCGTTGAAGGCTATCGAAAAGTTCATCGTCGCAATCAAGGGACCTTTGACTACCCCGGTTGGCGGCGGAATCCGTAGCCTGAACGTTGCAATCCGCCAGATGCTCGACCTTTATGCCTGCATTCGTCCGGTTCGCTACTTCAAAGGCGTCCCTTCACCGGTTGTCAGCCCGGAGAAAATGAACATCGTTATCTTCCGTGAGAACACCGAAGACGTCTATGCCGGTATCGAATGGCAGCAAGGGACCCCGGAAGCCGATAAGATCATCAGCTTTATCAATAACGAGCTGGGTAAGAAGATCCGCCTCGATTCCGGTATCGGGATCAAGCCGATCTCAATCACCGGCTCGACCCGCCTTATGCGCAAAGCGCTTCAGTTTGCCAAAGAAGAGGGACGCAGTTCGGTGACAATTGTCCATAAGGGCAACATCATGAAATTCACTGAGGGAGCTTTTAAGGACTGGTGCTATCAGGTTGCTCTGAAGGAGTTTCGCGATGACGTCATCACCGAAGCGGAGCTTTGGGATGAGACTCGCGCCGCTGATGGTGTAACCCCGATCACCAAGCCGGGTGAGTTCGCTCATTTGCGCAACGGCGCTCCTGCCGGTAACCCTGGTGGACGGATCATCGTCAAGGACCGCATTGCCGACTCGATGTTCCAGCAGGTTCTGACCCGCGCCGAAGAGTACGACGTTCTTTGCACCCCTAACCTCAATGGAGATTACCTCTCTGACGCAACAGCGGCACAGGTTGGTGGACTCGGTATGGCTCCGGGTGCGAACATTGGTGACTTCGTAGGCTGCTTTGAGGCGACTCACGGAACCGCCCCGAAATATGCCGGTAAGGATATGGTCAACCCGGGATCGCTGATGCTTTCAGCGGTGATGATGTTGAACTATATGGGTTGGCGAGAGGCTGGCAAAATGATCGAGACAGCTATCGAAAGAACCATCGACGCCAAGACCGTCACTTACGACTTGCATCGCCAGATGGACGGTGCGACAAAAGTTTCGTGCTCAGGCTACGCAGAAGCGATTGTCAAGCACATGTAATTATGGTAGATAACTTGCAGCAGAGTCGTAATGCCCTGCTGCAAGCCTATTTTGGTTGTTGGTTGGGTGGTTGAAACCCTATCACACAGGCAGGTTGAGCGTATTACATACGAGCTTTGGGGATAGAGGAGGAAGAGCGGCTTGAAAAGCCGCTCTTCAAGAGGGAAAGATGAAGCGCAAGCGAGCTTGCGCACTCCGATAATAGAACAGACTAATTGCAATCTACGCAACAACCCCCTTTCTTATGGTGAGCAGGGGTTGACAGTTTGATGAAAAGTTAATACCTTGTAAGAATACCTCAGGTGGTTCATTACCACCTCACGTCAATTTTGCCCTTTGATCGTATCGACCTGTAAGCATCGAGGAAAAAGAATGGCAACCCGGGACAACTCATTTTGGCAGCGTGCGCTGCTCGCCCTGTCGGTCATTTTACTCATCTCTGCAACCAGCTTTGCCGCTGCCGGAAAGCTTAGAGTAACCGTCACCGACAAAGAATCCGGGGAACTCCTTGATGCTGCAAGCATTATGGACAAGGGGCAGAACTTCGGTGGCTCAACCTTCGAGGGTGTCGCAACCATAGTCGGAATTTCGCCCGGCGTTTATGAAGTTATGGTCTCGCGTCTGAACTATCATTCGCAGACGATTGAAGGGGTCACGGTCAGCACCGACCTAACCACCGATATCAAGGTGCAGCTTGCCCTTAGCACGATTCAGGCGGGTCCAGTTATAGTCAGGTATGTCGCTCCGGCCGTGGTTTTAGACGTAACAGGTCATGACAACAAGGTCGGCAGGCGGGAACTCGAGTCGATAAAAGCGGTCGAGATCGGTGACGTTCTGAAAGCGACAACAGGCTTTAAAATCGATATCGAAGGACGCTTCCATGTTCGTGGCGGCCGTGAAAACGGAGTTGCGATTCTGGTCGATGGCGTTGACCGTCGTGACGTTCAGGTTTCCACCAACACCAACGTCAGCATCACCAGCGAGTCTGTCGAAGAGATCAACATTCTGAGTGGTGGCTTTAACGCTGAGTACGGTAATGCCGGTGCGATTGTATCGATTACCTCCTCTGAAGGTGACAAGAATAACTACTCCGGTCGCGTCGAGATGCAGACAGACCGGGTCATCGACACCTATTCGTTCGACACCGACCGCCTCGAGATTTCGGTCGGAGGCCCCATCCCCAACACTCGTGCCTGGTTCAAGAGACCGGTCACGTTCTACTTCACTTCTGTCAACAGCTTCACAAATACCTACACACCATTTGCGATCAATCGCCCCAGCAACGACTATCTTGGTCTCGGGCTAAACCTTCCGGAACGACAGGATAACAACTATTCGACTTCGTTGAAGCTTGCCTATAACCTGACAGACGACACGAAGCAGAAGCTGACCTTCTTTATGACCGAGTCGTTCCGACGCTGGGACATTTATCCATCGGGCGAAGGCGGTATCGACGGAAATTACGGGTACGGATATAAGTATAATCTTGAAAATCGTCCCTGGGCGCAGAATAAGCAGTTCTCCGGTACGATCACCTACACCAACCAGCCGACCTCCAAGACCCTCTACTCGATCAAATTAATCACCTTCCGAACGCATACCGTCGTTCAACCGCGAGGCAAGACTCCGGGTGACTTTACTTTGCTTGACGATATCGAAAACGAACAGACGATTGCTTTTGACAGGAATGCAAATGGTCGCCTTGATAGGGACGAATTTGTTGACTCTGATGGTAACTCCTATATGGACGGCTACCTCGACGCTAATGGCGACAATGTGTTTGAGGGTGGCGGCGAGGGATACGAAGACCTTAATATTAACGGTCGCTGGGATCGTGGTGAAGATTGGGTCGATCTGAACGGCAACAGCGTCTTTGACGCATCAGAACCGTGGATCGACGTCGTCAACCCACAGACCGGACAGAATAACCTTGGAGTGTTCGATCCGTGGGATTCGTTCTCGGATCTGAATGGCAACGGCAGGTGGGATGCCGCTGAACCGCAATTACCTGAACATGACTGGAACGGCAACGGCACTTGGGACGGTGAGCGCTTCATGGACGCAGATGGAGACGGTCAATACGACCCATGGGAGCCGTGGACAGATCTGAATGGCAATTACCTTTGGGATCTCGGCGAACCGTTCACAGATAAGAACGGCAACGGGAAATTTGATTACGGCGAAGGTTACGACGATCTGAACAAGAACGGCTCGGTTGACAGGCGAGACTTGCAAGCACGAACAACAGATGCCGACGACCCTGAGCCGTTTATCGACGGAGACTTCTTCTGGGACACCGGCGAACCGTTCATCGATGAGCCAGATCCGATAACCGGGCATGTCAATGGCTCATGGGATCAGGGCGAAATCTGGTTTGACCTGCCTTCGTCGGCCGGGGCTACTTTTGGCGCGGGACTCTATTTCATTGGCACCGACAGAACCTTAAACGGCCAGTACGACGGCCCGAACTTCCTGTTCGATGAGTATGAGCTATTTACTCAGGCGGCAAATTGGGACTTCAATAGCGATAGAAGTCGCCCGATCATCTATAAGTTTAACGAAAATGCTCGTGGTAGAGAGTGGGCCAACATGCCGAACGACTCGCTGCTCGCCTTCATGCCGGGGCATTCAACCTGGATTAACCGCACCCTGCACGACGTAGCCAATCCGAAATTCGACATCCGAAACTTCACTGCTGATGAAGGCAAGGAGTGGTATGACGATTACAACAAGAACGGTAAGTGGGACAGGGAAGACTCTTTCCTGAACGAAGGGCTTTGGGATCCGACTGCGTTCTGGCAGGATCGTACTTCTACGGAGTACACGCTCAAGAGCGACATCCAAAGCCAAGTTGGTTCGCATCACGAATTGAAGAGCGGGTTCGAGGTCAAATACCGTAATCTTGAGATGCAGTCAATCTCGAGACCGGACCTGCCTTACTCCGGTGAAGCCGTGCTGCCTGCCGGTAGCCCGTGGCCTGACAGAGGCGGCATCAGAGACTTTTACCATTACAAACCGATCGAAGGCGCGGCTTATGCTCAGGACAAGATGGAGTTCCAGGGTCTGATCGTCAATGCTGGTCTTCGCCTCGACTTTATCATCCACGACCAGAAAGCTATCGACGAGTTCCGTGACCGTCTCGCCCGCGACGAACCGGGGGCAATTCTGGCGCAACGGGGGACGTATCGCGTCAGCCCGCGGCTCGGGATATCACATCCGATCACCGAACGTTCGAAGCTGTACTTCAACTACGGACATTTCTACCAGTCGCCGAATTTCCAGTACTTCTACAAGTCAGCGACGGCTAACTTCGACGCCAACACGACAATAGGAAACCCCAATCTTGAGTACGAGAAGACTATTCAGTACGAGTTGGGGGTCAATACGCAGATTTCCGACTACGTTGTCATCGATGTGGCTGGTTATTATAAGGATCAGTACGACCTCATCTCGACGGCTGACGAGCGCTGGAAAAACCTGACCCTCGACCGCTACATCAATCTTGACTACGGTAGAATGAGAGGCTTCGAGCTGTCTATTGAGAAGCGCCCGGCAAATCACTACGCCCTGACGTTCAACTACGACTTCTCTTATGCGTTCGGCAAGGCTTCGGATCAGCACGCCAACCTTCAGTCACGATTGAAGAACATCCCTTACAACTACGATGAGCACCCGCTCAACTGGGATGAGACGCACAAGATCAACGCCTATCTGACGGTTCTCTATAAGGAGAACGAGCACCCCCGTATATTGGGGATGGTCTTCCCGGACGACTGGATGGCGACATTACAGTGGGAGTTTGGCTCGGGATTGCCTTATTCGCCCTCCAAATACACGACGGGTATCGAGAACGCGAATCTGATCCTGCCGAATTCTGCGCGGTTGCCGTGGCGTGAGAGAACAGTACTGAAGATGGAGAAATACTACACATTGAATTCGACGAAAGGGACGCGCTTCCTCTTCGGGTTCACGGTAGAGAATCTCTTTAACAAGAGAAACGTTCAGGCTGTTTACGCTGAAACGGGCAGTCCGACTCATGCGGTACATCCGGCAAATCCGGCCTATAATCCGGGCAATAACGACCAGGACTATGACGCCAACCCGCGCAACTTTGAGCCGGGGCGGCAGGTATTGTTCAGAGCAGGGATGACGTTCTAAGTCAGATGTTGTCGGAAGTCGAAAAGAGAATATGATTTATCCTGTCCTGCACTACAACCTGTTCAGCCGAGGTTGGGGTCTAATTCGTAGCCTTTAGAGCCGGGCGAATGAAAAGCCTTGAGTTAGAGGAATTGTGAGCTTTAGGAGAGTTCAGAAAACTTGTTGAAACACATCACCGCTTTGCTGGCGATAGCATTAATCGTCGCTGGCTGCACAGATACCGACCCGATTGTCGTCGATACGTTTCGCGGCAATCCGATCTCCGGGAACCTGCCCGTTAGAGTCACTGCCGCCGGAGGTCCCTACCTCGCGACAAGCACACTGACGATTCCGGCTGGTCAGACAACGACTATCGAAGCCGGAACAGAGATCCGCTTCGAGCCTGGCGTATCACTCGTCGTCAACGGCAAGATCGATGCGAGAGGGAACGAAATCGCCCCGATCACTTTCACATCAGGATCTCGCAATCCGACTCGTGGGGATTGGGATGGAATATGGCTCAATTCGGCCGACCCAGCCTCCGTCTTTGAGTATTGCCGCTTCATCTACGGCGCGAAATTTGGGCGGCACTTCTCGTATGACACCACCAATGGCGAGCTTGATAGCACCAGAATCGAGTATGGCTGTCTGACTCTGTTGAACTCGAGCCCCACAGTATCCCATTCGTGGTTTCTCGCCAGTGGATTTCACGGTGTTTACTGCGATTCGACGTCCGACCCGGTTATCCAGAGATCGGTGTTTTTTGACAACGCTGGAAATGGTGTTTATATCGAATCTGGCGCTAACCCGAACATCAGATACAATATTATCGCCGAAAATGACGACTACGGCGTTTTCTGCGCCATGCCGACCGAAGAACGCCGCGATGACGTCAATGTCAGCTATAACATCGTCATCGAGAACTTTTCGGGCGAGTTTAACCTCCAGGCTCCAGTCAGGCTCGGCAGAATCGCCGGGGCAAACGGCAATCTCGATAGCTGCGACTACAAGTTTAATCTTCGACTCAATCCCGAATTTGTCAACGCATCCAAGATTAAGAACGGCACCAGTTGGGACTTCCATTTAAACCCATGGTCATCGGCAATCGATGCGGGACCTGTGGGAACATCACTCGATGGCGACGGAACGCGACTTGACCTTGGCGTTTACTCTTACACCTACCGGCCCGGCGAAATTCGCCGGTTGTTCACGGTGGGAACCTTGACTGCGGCGGGAAGCCCCTACACCCTCTCCAGCGACATCTATCTGCCGTCAGGCCAAAACCTTAATATCGATGCCGGTGTCGAGATAAGGGTTGAAGGACGCTTCACGATCCGCGCCAAAGGGCGCATCCTTTCATCCGGAACTTCGGCAAATCCTGTCAGGATTAAATCGGCTTCATTATCGCCGATAAAAGGAGATTGGCTTGGGCTAATCTTCGATAGCGGCGGCGACCCCTCAAGCGTCCTATCCTACACTGAGATCTCCCATGCTCGCTGGGGTGTCAAGTTGATCGGACAAGACATCAGGATCGTCAACTGCACGTTCATGGATACAGACTCGGTCGGCGTCTATTGCGACAACATCTCCAATCCGACCATCGAAAATTGTCGCTTCATTAGAAACTCTATCGCAGGGATCATTTGCCGGTTTAACAGTTCGCCGACGATTTCCGGTAACTTCATCTATGGCGGGCAGGGCTACGGCATTCATGCCGCAGGCTCATCTCGACCGGAAGTGAAGAACAACGTGATCTGCTTCAATGGAACCGACGGAATGCGGATTGAGAACCTTTCCAACGCCGAAATCGTCAACAACGTCTTTGCCAGCAACGGCTATTTCGGACTTGTTTGCTCGAACAACTCGTCGCCAGTAGTCACTAACAACATTTTCTACCGCAACGGTAGTGTGCTTCGTGGAGGAAGAGGAATTTTCGCCGAGAACTCCTCATTCCCACAGATTACCTATAATGACTTTTGGGGCAACCCGGTCTCGCCAGTCTCGATTTCATCGGACACAACACTCAACATGGCTACCAACATCATTACCGACCCGTCATTTGTAGGTGCCGCTGGAACAGCTTACGAAGAGTATTGGCTCAAGGCCGGTTCGCTCTGCATAGACGCCGGTGATCCGGCGATTCTGGATCCCAATGGTAGCAGGAGTGATATGGGAGCTTTCGGCGGACCAGGTGCACGATAACAGCACTGTAACTGGCAAAACGATGAAATTTGGTGTGCTGAATCATTCTTCAGCTAACGGTCAGGAAGCGCAAGCAGGCTTGCGCACTTCACAAGATACAGGGGCAGCTTTGCGCAGGAGATTCGACAGTTCAGCGGATCATGGCGGACTAACATCATTGCGGGCATCGCTCAATTTCTATTGTTCTCTTGTAGCAATGTTATTAGGGCTGTTGTTGCTCACATCACAGCCCGCGTTCGCCGCATTTGACGGGTCAACGGTGGAGGGTGGCAAGCGAGTCGGCCCGGAGCGCATCGACATTTCTCAGCTCAACCAGATGAACCGCGTTTCAAGACGGTCAAACATCTGGATGAACTTCACCAACTACGGTTATTTCGGAAATAGCAGTCCCGGCTCGTCCGCCGCAATCGACGATCCGTGCCGACCGGGTGAATGGGCACCGCAATGTGAATTTCCCGGCGGCTCACAGGTTCAGTATCTTTTTCAAGGCGCACTTTGGTTAGGAGCTCTGATCCGCGCTGAGGGTTATGAGTATCCTCGCGTCTCGGTCGGTACCGATGGCTGGATCGGCAACCCCGGCATCAATGAGTTTAATCCCGGTGAAGGCGCGACGAACTCCCAGACCAACGGTTTCGTCGAACGTTCCACACTTCCTATCGACTACGACTGCCTCGGCAACTACATCGGCTCCTTCCGGGAATCTGCTATATCCGAGCAAGATTTCGTCACCAGTTACGCCGACACCCTCACCGAAGATTTTTGGGTCAAGGATGACCCGATCGACGGCCCTCATATCCCACTCGGAATTAAGATTACGCAGAAGACCTACGCCTGGACCTACAACTATGCGCAGAACTTCATCATTATCGACTGGGAAATCGAGAACATAGCCGGTAACTACCTGAAAAATCTCTACGTAGGGCTCTATATCGACGCAGATGTAGGTTGGCAGGGCGAACAAAATTGGTACGATGATGATATCTGCGGCTTCCAGCAATGGTACTACTACACCCGGCAGGACGGCGAGCCTGACTCGTCCATAATCAATACAGCCTGGATTGCTGATAACGATGGACGTCCGAGGAACACTGCGGCGGGTAACGATTTCACGTCACCCGGCGTAACGGGCGTCAGGGTAGTTAGAGCACCCAATCCGAGCCTCAAAACCAGCTTTAACTGGTGGGTTTCGAACGGAGCTGCCAATCTCGACTTCGGGCCGTCATGGGATGATGATGGCGCTCCGGGTGGCTGGACAGGCGCGTATGGAACTCCGATGGGTGACGTTCGAAAGTATTTCGTCTTAAAAAATCGTGAATTCGACTACGACCAGACTTATGTCAACGATCCGATTTACATTGGAAACAATCCGCAAGAATTTCCCAACCGTCTTGAGCCGGGGCAATTCACCGAGCCTGCCCACAACTTTAAAGTTCCGGGCGTTCAACCGGACGATACACCTCAAAACCTCGTGAACGATCTTGCGAACGGATTCGACACGCGATACCTGTTGTCGTGGGGGCCGCTGGGCATTTTCGATCATGTCGATATAGAAGGCAATCGAATCTATCGCCTCAATCCCGGCGAAAAGTTTTCTATGACGATTGCTTATGTCGCCGGAGACAATTTCCATGATCGAAATCGGGCGCAAATCGATAACGAAATCATCGATCCAAACCTGTTCAATTTCGGTAGCCTGCGATATAACTCAGACTGGGCAGCACGCGTTTACGATAACCCGATGATCGACACACCTATCAACGATTGGGGCAACGACCATCAGCCTGGAACTGGTGACCGCGACAACTCTGAAAATGATGGGGTTCTTGACACTGGTGATGGTTGGTTCGGGGAAGATGTCGGTACCGATGGGTTATTTGGGTTATATCCCGGCGATGTTTGCTATGTTTGGATTGGTGGCCAGCGAGAGACGAGAATCTATCCTGGGCCCGACGCAGACGGAACAGAGAACGATGGGCACGTCGATCTGGCGACCGAGGATATCCTTGAACGTCCCGAATATCTTGATTATACCCGTTTTAATCAGCAACTTGACTTTGGTGATGGGCACCCGGACTTTCAAGGTCCACCGCCGCCACCTGCTCCCTTCCTGTCACATGTTGACGAGCCTGTTGTGGTGAACCGTGGTACAGATGGCGAGACGGTTTTTTCTGACGAGTTCCTGACCGAAAATGTCGTCTTGAGTTGGACACAATCGCCGACTGAAGACGCGGGGTACAAAGACCCTTTCTCTCGCGAACGTGACTTCGAAGGTTATCGCATCTACGTCTCAAACTCCAATTCCGAAAAGGATTTTTCGTTCCTTGACGAATTTGATATAGAAGATTACGCCTACTTCAGCATCACCGACTCACTTGCCACCAAGCCTATAACCGATACGACGGGAATGCCACGCGAGATTTCGTATAGTGGCGAACGATTTTACCTCAAACCTGTGCGAAAAAATACAGGTGTTCTTGGGTTCGATCAAATGGTGATCGATTCAACCTCGAACGAGGACGATTGGACCTATTATTACGTCATCAATAACGCCCATCCGATGGTCCCCCGTTACTATGCGGTGACAGCGTATGATTATGGCGATTATAAGACCGGTACACAGCCGCTAGAGACTGCCAAAATTGCCAACGCTGTCTATATCGCGCCTTCCGGAACAGACAATAAGAAGGTTGGCGTTGTGCCGAACCCCTACCGGGCAAATGCCGACTATCGCGAACTGCACGGTGGTGTTTCATGGGAAAACCGCGATGACGGGACGCCAGACTTTTTCCCGCAGACTGACAGGCGAATTTACTTCTACAACCTGCCGAAAGAGTGCCTGGTCAGAATTTATACGGTCTCCGGCGATCTGGTCGATATCGTTCCCCACAACGTCGATGGCGACGATAATCAGGGCTGGAGTGCCGACTACGCGGAGAGCTGGGATCTGAATTCACGCAACCACCAGCAAGTAGTCGCCGGATTGTACCTATATACGGTGGAAGACCTTACAGCGGGTGGCAGTAGCGAAATGGAAACCGGTAAATTTGTGGTGATCCGATGAGCAAGTCCGCAATTCGTCCGACATATCAATCTGATTCGATTTTCGGAGTCGTAAAGATAGGAGCCCGACCGATGCAGAGGCTGATTGGAGTCCTCCTTGCGTTCGTTTTACTTGCCTGTACGAGTCCAATGGCTTTTGGACAGGCGAAGGTCGGCACTGCCGGGCTTCAGTTCCTGAAGGTCGGTCCGGGTGCTCGTGCCACCTCAATGGGTGACGCCTTCACCGCAGTCGCCAACGACGTTTCTGCCCTCTATTATAATCCGGGCGGACTGATCCAGCTTTCGAAGCCGGAAGCATTCTTCACACTGATCGATTACGTGGCGGGAGTGAAGTTTGTCTATATCGGTGGCGCAATACCGCTTCAAGGGACTCCCGGAGTGATCGGCTTGCAAGTGACAAGCCTCTTCACCGACGATATGGTAGAGACGACACCCGGCAACCCATACGGTACCGGTCGGACGTTCACTGCCAGTGATTTCGCGGCTGGAGTAACGTATTGTCATCGACTTACAGACAAATTTTCGGTTGGTGGAACGTTCAAGATGTTGAACGAAAGATTAGCCGACAAGAATGCGTCCGGATGGTCGGCTGATGTCGGGACTTTCTACACGACAGGCTGGAAGAACATCAGCATCGGTATGGTGATCCAGAATTTCGGCCCTGATATGAAGTTTGAATCGACTCCGTTTCCGTTGCCGATCAGCTTCAAATTTGGCGCTTCGATGTATGCCTGGGAGACTCCGCTCTACTCGATTTTGTTAGCTGGAGAGTTCCTTCACCCAAACGACAACATCGAATTCTATCACATCGGTGCTGAATTTACAGCAATGAAGATGGTCAGTTTCCGCCTTGGCAAACGGATCAACGCCTTCACCCGCGATTCATGGGAAGACTACCAGAATGACCAGCAGAAAGATCCGTTCGTTGAGTTTCCTTTAATCAACGAAGATGGCGGCTTGTCGCTGGACGGCTTCTCGGCAGGTTTGGGGCTGAATCTTCCAGAAGCGGGCGTCACTGTCGATTATGCTTGGGCTGGCATGGGTACGCTTGGTGGAGCGCATCGCTTCACGGTCGGTTATAAACTCGCCGCACTGTTATGGTGAGGCAAAATATGATGAACCGGAATGGTCGAGTACAATTTGGAGTTCAAAGCGTGAAGAGCCTTCCCATGACTTTTCCCCTGATAGTTGCACTGTTGGTGCTGGGGATGTTTGCAGCGCCTGTTTCGGCATTGAATGTCAACGGTATGCTTGCGGGCGGCACCTGGCGGGTAGGGGACAGCCCGTATATCGTAACTGGCGACATCGAATTGGGGGCACTCGACAGTTTACGCATTGAACCAGGCGTCAGAGTCGAATTTGCCGGCCCTTATGTCTTTGTTGTTCACGGCTGGCTCAGCGCCATTGGCACCAAAGACGATATGGTGACCTTCACTTCGGTAGCTGGTTCACCTGATTCGATGCGCTGGGGTGGGATTCGATTCGTTGAGGCGAGCAACGGCTGTAAATTAAGTTTTGTGCGCATCACTAATGGCTGGGCTCGTGGAGCATGGCCGAGAAACTGTGGCGGCGGAATTTATGCAGAGAGTTGCAATCCGACCATCACCAGAAGTGAGATTTTTGGTAATCGTGCCGATGCAGACGGTGGCGCTTATTTTAGTTGGTTTGCCAATGCAAGTATCACCAACGTCCTCTTCCATAGCAACTACGCAAGGAACTTTGGCGGCGCTCTCTTTTTTTCCTATTCCAGCCCAGAGATCATCAACTGCACCATAGCCCTCGATACAGCTGGTGCTTGGGGTGGCGGTATCTTTGCAGGGGCCGAGTCACGACCGACGATCGTCAACTCGATTGTGACACACAACGTACACCAACTCTGGGGCGGAGATCTTGGGCCAGGAGACAACTACACCCGTGATTTGGGGCGGGCGCAATCTGCGCGAGCCTCAGTAAGTTTCAGCAACGTTGGAATGGTACCTCTTTCGCCATTTCCCGGGTCTGGCAACATTTATCTCGACCCGGAGTTCATGAGTCTTGTTCCGCCGCTTGATTTTCACTTGAGCACCTTCTCGCCTGATGTCGATGGCGGTGACCCCAAATATAACGCGACTGCAGAGCCGGATCAGCTTGTCAACCGGATCGATGTCGGGGCTTATGGCGGCACGGAGGAGGCAACGCTTTCCGTGCCGGTCGTCAGGGTCAACTTTAATGCGTTGAATTTTGGCAACTTCCGCTTAAATGCTGCGACACCCAAAGAGATCAAGATAGAGAATCGCGGTCATTACCGTCTGATTATCAGCGACTTCCAATTCTCCAATCGAGCCTTTTATACAGACTCTACCGAAGGCGACAGCGGCTTGATCCCATCCTACCTTGCCGCTCCAATTGAGCCTGGTGAGTCTGCAAAATACACGATCTTTTTCCGTCCCAATGATATCCGCGCCTATCAGGAAACCTTGACGATTGTCACCAACGACTCAATCACGCAGGTTCCAGTATTAACCTTGAACGGAACCGGTATCGATCCGGTCGCGGTAATGGTAGACTCATTGACGTTTGAACGTACCGCTATTGGAAGCGAGAGAACCAAGTCAGTCTGGGTCAAGAATACCGGACGAAGCAACCTGACTCTCGAGCGAAACCCTATTCAAGGTGATGCATTCTCGGCCATCGTCGTTGATGCTAACATCGCACGTGGTGACTCTGGCGAGGTGCAGTTCACATTTTCGCCATCACTTCCCGAATCGTATTCAGTTTCCGCTGGATTTGACACCAACGACCGCGACCTCTTCATCTATCTGCTCGGTAGAGGATACGGACCCAAACTGGTTCTGCCCGATACTTCGATGAGATTCCTCGGCTACGTCTATGTCAATGGTGACACGGCAGTTTCATCAATTGCAATCCGCAACGAAGGCGACGAAAATCTCGTCATCAACTCAGCGCAAGTTGCCGACACGGTCGCGTTCAGTACCCTTCTTCCCAACGGCGGTTTGGTTATCGCACCCGGATCGACCGGCGAGCTTGTTATCAGGTTCCACCCACCGATTGCCAATCAGGTTCGCAACAGTCGGGTCACGATAAGCTCTAATTACCCCGAATCACAAGTTGTCCGGCTTTCTGGTAGAGGTATGGCAGAGCCGGGAAGGTACGTGTTCGGGCATGTGAGTGGCGTCTGGGACTGGTTCGATGGACATGACGATTATATCGTTCTCGACTCGGTTTACGTCCCGATTAATCAGCGACTGAAGATCGAGGCTGGTGCTCGCATTCTGTTCGAGCCAGGCGCTGCATTCATTGCTGAAGGCGAAGTTCGTGCAGTGGGTACTCCGACCGACTCGATTTACTTCCTCCCGCGTGACAATTCCGGTTCTCAGGCTGCCCGCTGGAAAGGCATAGAACTATCCGTCGTTGACGCCAGCAGACTCTCCTACTGTTCGATTAAATCAAGTAGGACGGGGCTTGTTATTAGCGAGGCTTCACCGAGAATTGAATTCTCAACGATCACCAACAACGGCGATTCGACCACCACCGCTCGTGGCACCAGTCGCGGCGGTGCACTTCGCATCGAGAACAGCGGAGCCGAGATTATCAGCTGCCTGATCGAAGGCAACCGAGCTGCACTGGGCGGCGGAGCTTATATAGTCAACTCCAAGCCGACCATTGCCAACTGCACTATCCGCAACAACAGCGCTAATGACGGTGCGGCAATTTACGTCAAGTTTTTAACCGGTGGTTTGTACCAGAGTCTCATCATCGATCACAACACCGCTCCAAACGGCTTTTCGACTATTACCGTTTCTGATCGATCCGCGCCTCGAATCGTCAACTGCACAATCGCCGATAACAGTGGCATCGGTATCAAGGTTACCGACAGCTCCCTTCCGGCGGTGATAAACTCTATCATCTGGGGTAACACAGAGCCCTTCGATTTACAAGATCAAAGCAACGCTCTCGTCACTTACTCTGATTACCCCGGTGATGCGGTCGTGAATAAGAATCTCGCTGTCAATCCAGGTTTTGTCGGCACCGGGGCCATGCCATATCAACTTGCCAGTAACTCGCCCTTGCTCGATAAAGGCAACCCTGAGTCGGCTTACCGCGACTTTTTCTTCCCGCCAGCACAAATGACTTCCCGCAACGACATTGGTGCTTATGGAGGCCCTCTCGGTGGCGGCTGGGGGATGACCGACATTTCGATCAATCTATTCCAGAATCCCGCCTTCCCGCGCTGGTGTGACGTGATCGTTTCGAGCGAAGAGGGCTTCACGTCAGCTCCTGTCTGCTCTGTTGAGTTCTCGTCTGGCCCGATGCGGTCAGTAACACTTGGTCAGATCGATGGGTCAGCCTACCGCGGTAGCATTGAAGTGCCGGAAGAAGGGACGATTTTTCTCACCTCGAACGGTCAGGTCGGAGCAGGTTCGTCGATGAAAGTTGGCAGGACATTCGAAGTGAAGCTCGCCAATACCAGTGACGGCACAATATATCTGGCAGATCTGGGCGGCGAGTTGATTTTACCGGGTCATCAAAACTCGCAAAATCGCCTTGTCATGGCAACTGTTGGCGAGTCATCCATCAAGCCTGAACCAGCTTTCCTGCCCGCCAGCGGCTCGACTTTGATTTCGGGACTGTCCGGAAAGGCTCTCATCAAGATCCCGACCTTTGCTTCTGCACTTGCCGAAGTCAAAGGCTTGAGTCTTTATCAACGCAACGGTATCGGTTGGCAAATTGTTGCAGGTCACTACGAACAAGGCTGGTTGAATGCCGAAATCGAAGGTGACGGCGAGTATGTACTTGCAATCGGAGATGAACGATCTTCCAGCCCGATTGTGCCGCTGTCAGCCGAACTTATCGAAGCCTTTCCCAATCCGTTCAACGGTGGAGTTACTATCGCCTTTGACCTTTCTGAAACAAGAAATGTCACTCTGACAGTTCACGACCTATCCGGCCGTCAGATCGAAACACTAACCGCCGGGAACTTCAAGGCGGGCAGGCATGAAGTGCATTGGGATGCTGGTGTTAGTGGCGGAAGCCCGCTGCCGAGCGGTATCTATTGGGCGAAATTGACATCAGGACAAGGCGTCCGTTCCATCAAACTGCTATTGGTGAGGTAACCTTCAGATGATCGTAATCGCGAAAAAAAACGGAACCAACTGGCACCCAAAGACCTTCCTGCTGATTGGGCTTGTAACCGTTATCAGCGCAGGGTGCAGTAAAGAAGACGACTCACCGACTTCTGGCGCTAATCTCAGCCCGGCGCAACAGGTTGGTCAAGGGTGGACATACTATGAGGAAGGTGAGTACACCAAAGCACTTCAAGAGTTCGAAGGCGCAATCGGGCGGGACGCTTCGCTTTCCGACGCATGGAACGGTAAAGGCTGGACTCTCGGAAAACTGCCTGACAGATTGGATGACGCTCCGGTGTGCTTTGCGCGTGCGCTTCAGATCGATACAACCCGTTACGATGCTATTGGCGGTTGGGCGTTTGCCGCCTATCAGCTTGGCAGTTGGTCGAGCGCCATCCAAAAGAGCGATTCGCTTCTGCATCGTCGTCCGGGCTGGCGGTTTCTTCATGAGGCGACTCTCAACGACGACGACGTACAGTTGTTGAAGGCGGCGGCGCACTACAATTTGGGTGACTTTGCATCGAGTTACTCTACAGTAGTCAATTATTTGAATCCCTTGTTCGAAGCAGATATTACCAAACCGGCAGGTCGCCACGAACTGCTGGACGAAATCGAGAGACTGAGACGAGTCAATGGCTGAAAAAAACATTCGAATCGTATCTAAAACCGGCGAACGCCTCATTCTGACTCTCCTGCTGGTCATTTTCGCAATGACTGCTGGAATAATGACCGGTTGCGGGTCACTTGACGGCGATGTGACAATGAACCAATTGCCTATCGTCGAATACACGAATATTCCTGCCAATAACGACACCTTTTCCTTTGCACCGGTCATTCACTGGAAAGGGCGCGACCCCGACGGGTTTGTCGAGGAATATATGTATGCCGACGTGATCGACTCCACGGCGTTGCTCGATCCAGCATATTACATCCCGTTTATCCCGGAAGACGCCTGGATTCGTACACAAGCGACATCCGACACGGTCTATTTGCTCACTTCTTCCGGTAAGGTCACCGAACACGTTTTTTACTTGAAGTGCGTCGATGACCGCGAGACTGAGTCTGCCGTAATTTACAGGACATTTTTTAGGTCAAACCGACCGCCGCGTGTTCCTGAGATTAAGTGGTTCACGGCTCCTGATGGTTCATTCGACGAGCGAATTACAATCATTGATACCTCGTATTCACTCAGTGCAGTGACCGAATCGTGGCCCGGGATAGGTTTCAACTGGAGATCATCCGACCCTGACGATAAGGAGCTTTATCGAATTCCGCTGGAATTCAAGTATTATCTTGAGAAAGTTCCTCACGACACAATCTGGCAATGGGTCTCACAGGGCTGGACAACGCGACAGGATCTGGTGCTTTCTGGGCTGGAATCGGGACATTATACATTAACGGTTTGGGCGCGCGATGACGGCTATGAGATTTCCGAGCGACCGGCGACGGCAAGCTTCGATGTCTATCAGCCGACATTCGAGCAGTCGATACTGCTACTCAATACAACGCGTGAAGGCGGAGGAGCGCAAGGTAATATCCAGCCCGGAACTCAAATTGGTGAGTTTTACCGCCAGTTAGCCTCGCGATATCCTGATACACATTATCACCATTATACTGCAGTTACCGACACGATTCAGCCTTTCAAAGCGTTCCTCGGCAGATTCAAGCTGGTAGTCTGGTTCTCTGAAAACAGGGATCGTGTAAGCGCACCATTTGAAGGGAGGCTGCGTGAATATGTTCGAGCTGGCGGAAGGCTTTGGGTTGCGGGAGCCTTTGTACGGTCGTGGACAAGCGACACGACCATTGCGCTTGCTGAATCGAGTTACCCGGCCCAGCCGGTAGCAGTATCCGCACCGTCAATTTCTGCTGAGTTTACCGGTGCTATCTCCAGTGTGCGGGACTTGCCATCTCTATCTATTGATACCAGTAAAACAGGTACAGCCTATCGTCCGTTCTGGCGTGGTGGCTACGATCTTTATCCCTGTCTGCCGTCTGTCGATGTTATGACGGCCGGAAGTGGTGCAGAAACTGTCTATACGTTCGAATCATATACCGATACAGCCTCAGGTGACGTTCGGAATGAGCAGGCATTTGTAAAGGTCAGTGTCGATACGATCAACTTCCCGCCCACTTCGGTCAACTGTCTGATCGAAATAGACCGCAGACGAGTCTTGCACGTTCACCGTGTGCTGAACGTTACCAGAGGTGCCTTGGGACAGGTTCAATCACTTACCAACAACGTTGGTGGCACCCAGACGATTGTTCGCATCAGCTATGAGTTTGGTGAACCCTGGAGTGTGGACGATTCGATTGAGGTCGATTACGAGTTCCAACCATCTTCAGATTTTCACCGGAAGCCAGTAGCTATCCGCTACGAGAAGGTGGTTGAAAAACCTGGTGGTGCATTCGAGGTTCGCTATCGGGTTGCGATATTCACTTTCCCGCTCTATTTCTTGAGCGACAGCGGTGAGGTTGGACATACAGAAGGTCCTGTCACTGAGATGTTCAACGGAATGCTCGACTGGTTCTTTTATCCCTTCGCGCACTAACCCAAACAGTCGTGAGAGTTTCTCTGTTTTAGTTAACTGGTCTCTCAATAAATGATATCCTCTCCTACACGGCGCCGCGAAGCATACGTAGTATTCAGTCTCGCGGCGCTGTATCTTTTATTTTGGCTGACAATTCCAAAGCCGTCTTTCTGGGGACTTGACAATGGGTTCAAATTCCAGGGAATGAAGGCTTTTGCTGAGACAGGAAGCATTGTCTTGCCAAATCGGGGCATCGAATTTGGTATCGACTCCAAATTCCGTCCGTTACAGCCGCCCTTCGGTTTAGCTACCGCAACCGGACAAATTCCTGTATTTTCACCACTTTTTATGGTACTCGGTGGACTACTAATTAAAGTGTTTGGCGATTGGGGTCCATACTTGTTGCCGCTAATAGGCGGATGGGGAGTTCTGTTTGGATCATGGCAATTGTGGCGAAATCAACGCCAAAATCACGATGCCAGAGTATTTCTTGGACTTATTGGAGTTGGTTCTCCAATTTTATTTTATACAATGGCATTGTGGGAACACACTCTCGCGACGGCTCTATTTGTATTTGCTATTGTATTGCTATTTCCACCGCATTCCGTCAAGGTTAAGTCGAGCGATGCGAAAGGAATTTTTCCAGCCGGACTATTGATAGCCATAGCTTCAGGGCTTCGAAGCGAAGTAATTTTGTGGGCAGTGATTCTTGTGGTATTTTGGAAGGATACCGGGCGACAACTACCATCGATGTTGAGATTTATATTCGGAATTACCGCAGGGTTGTTGGCAATCGCACTGATAAACTTCTGGCAAACGACTGTTCCTTACCCGATGCACATTCTCGCCAATCTAATTGCACGACCTCCTTCAAGTATAGTAGAGTTGGTAATAACCAGGTTGCAGAATATCTACATCCTGTTACTTCAAGGATTTCCGTCTAATGTATTATCTTTGCTTTGCTTTATTCCTATTGCATTGGCCGTGTTAAGACCTCTATGGCGTGATGAAAATAAACTTGGCCCTTACATCTCCGCTAGCGTAGCGATGGTTGGAATGATTTATCTGTTCTCGATTTTTAAGTCAAAGAATATGATCGCCTATACCGCCGAGTCGGGTGGAATGATCTGGATTTCACCTATTATCGCCTTGGCCTTTATGCCGCTCAGTGGAGAACGAAGAAAGTTTTGGCAGTTGATGTGGAAGGGGAGTTTGCTGACCATTGTGCTTCTTGCAGCCATCAGTCCTGCTGTAAAAGGCGTGCATTGGGGGCCACGTCACCTATTGATGATCTATCCAATTGTCCTGTTATTGGCAAGCGTTAGATTACAACGTTGGTGGCAGAGGCGCGCTGAGATGCGGGCGATAATTATCATTCTGGCAAGTCTCTCTGTGATGAATCAGTTTGTATCATTCTTTTTGGAATTCCGTCATACTATAATTAACAAATTTTTGAATGAGTGGACGGCTAAATGTGAGGATGATTTTGTAATTACAAGAAACTGGTGGCTTCCTGGCGATTGTGCCATTGCAAGCTATAACCAGCCGTGGTTTGTGTTGCGTAAAGGTGAGTCGATGTCAGGGTTGATAAAAGAGCTCAGGGCAAAAGACGCTCGGAAAATCCACTACTTTGAGAGCCCCCGATATAGTTCAGATGCCTCGTTTGAGGAGTTTGGTATTAGGGCGACCAAGGTGGATATATTTCTCAAGGGTCACGTCATTTATAAGCACTCACTGCTTGAGCTTATTCCTCCAGGGGAAGTTCCGCAAGAAGCTTCGAAGCCGGTTGATATTCCCGATCCCGGATAAGCGCTTCCCTTGCCAAGCCTCTCGCTTCCTGGAATTCTCCTTTGGTTGCCGCTATCAACGCCATGCGGTATAAGGGTCTCGGATCAGTAAGTGACGTCGAAGAAGCCTCCTGATAAATAGATGTTGCCGACTCAAGATTCCCGTGCTGAAACAGGTCGTCACCTTGCTTTAACACCACACGGATTAGGTTCTCGAGTGCCTCTTGACCGCCATACTCCATTTCGGATGCCCGTCGATAATACTCTTTGGCGAGTGTTAGATCACCACGACTTTCGGCGATAACGGCCAGATTGTTCAGCGCCTCGCCTCGCTCTGGACTTAGCGACAATTCTATCTGAAACTCTTGGGCGGCCACTAATGTGTCTCCGCTCGCCATCAACGCTACGCCCATGTTCAGGTGCAATTTGGGGTAACCCGGTTCGAGTGAAGCAGATCGAGCGTAGTATTGCATCGCTTCGGCGTAACGACCCTGCTTTTGCAACGCGTTACCGACGACGAAGTATCCCTGGGCCGGGTTCTCAAACTTTGTTCCTCCCCATGGAGGCACTGCAATCACCAACCCAACCGTCAGTGCAATCAAACTGCTTCTTCGCAACAGGTTGGCAAGGTTGGCAAATAGATAAGTAACCCCGACCCCCGCCAGTACCGCCACTATTGGCATCAACGGCATCCGGTAGCGACTCGAGATGAAAAAGAGTAACAGGCTTCCGCCGTAGATCATGATAAACGTCAGGCTTCCTATCGCGAAAGCTCGATTCTTTCGCGTTTGAACGAATCCGACGATTGCGAAGGGCAGGAGTCCACCGACAGAGATCAGGAACAACAAGCGCAGAAATGGCGCAGCCTCGATGGGTAGTGCCAACGGGCGGTTGTTGCCAATCTCGCGAATGTTGTTTAACAGCAAAAACTTTCGCGCCATCAGAGCGGTCCATGCAACCGGATCTGCCTTAATTTCAGCGAGCCCCATTTTCCATAGCTGGCGGGACTCCTGGTAGGTTTCCAGCGGCTTTCCCGCATCAAGCTCGGTGATTCTTTCGGCGTCGGCATCGACCCAATCGGACCCGACTCCGGGAAGTGATGAAGCCCAGCCGTTGGCACCTCGGGCATTACCGATGAAAAAATTTACCCCGCCTTGTGTGGCGACCGGAACAAGTTTCGCGGTCGCCACATAGTTAAGGTAGGTCGCCGGTGCGATTACCAACAGCCCGATTGTCGCCATCACTGGTGCTAAAATCAGCCCCCGATGTAGCTCTTTGCGCCAGAACAGAACCAGCACCAATGGTGCTAACAACATCAGTACCAGCGCATTTGGGCGACAGAGCGCGAAGAGTCCCAAAAGCAGCCCGGAAGCCGCCGCTGAACTGATTTTACCGGACTCCAACGTCCGGATGAACATTAGAAGGTAGAGTGCCGCGAGTGCCATTTCGAGCGACGTCATCAACAGCTCCCCGCTCTGATAGATTGCCATTCCGCAGAGCGCGAACAATAGAGCGGCTATGAACCCTGCTCGATTGCCACCAATCTTTTTCCCGATTGACCAGATCGCGCCAACAGTGACGAGGTCGAAGATCAGGTTGAAAAGGCGGGGAAGAAGCCAAGCGGATCCTGAAAGTTTCAGGATGCCGGCAAGCAGATAGGAGTAGAGTGGCGCGCGGGGGAACGGGATGTATTCCGCCCCATGCCCGGCAAGAATCGCCGATGCCCAAGTTCGGTAAAACTCCGGGTCCATGCCCGGCGTCTGAAACCACGGCTGATCAGCAACTGCAAGCCAGTAAATCACCCTCACGGCAGTCGCCAGTCCGAGGGCAATGGCTAACGCGGGGCTTGGCAGTAATGTTAGAATTTTGCTTGACACAGTATCAACCTAAGATTACTTCATGGCAATTGTCAAGTGTTGTCGAAGCCAGTTAACGGTCAAACGAAGAGACGTGGTTGGAATTTCAGGTTTATCATTTCGATTCTCTCGATTCGACTAATAATTGGCTGAAACAGAACGCCGTCCAAGGTTTCATCAAACCGGGTGCTGTTGTACAGGCGAATTTTCAATCGGATGGACGCGGGCGACTTGGGCGCAAGTGGGAGTCGAAGTCAGAGGACGGTCTGATGTTCTCGATGTTGTTGGAGCCATTGCTACCGGAGTCACTTCTGCCGCTGATCGGTTTATTGATCTCGCTCGGCATGTTCGACGGAATCGCCAAAGAAATCGGCGACACTTCCCAGCTTAAATTGCGCTGGCCGAATGACATTCTTTATGATAACAAAAAATTATCCGGCATTCTCTGCGAGTCAACCCATTCCGATGACGATAAAAAGCTGACCATCGCCGGTATCGGCCTCAACGTCAACCAGACAACTGCCGATTTCGAAGGCGACTTTCGGACTCCAGCGACTTCGCTTCACATGATAACCGGAAAAAGGAGTTCTCCGGCGAAGCTCCTGCCAACTTTCTTGCAATCAATCGGATTTTACCTTGACAGGCTTGAGACAGAAGGCTGGTCATGGGTCTCCCGCGAATGGATCGAATGCTCAGGCTTAACAGGTGAACATGTCGAAGTTGCAGATGGAAACCAACGCATTGCCGGGATTGTCGAGGAGATCCGCGTCGATGGAGCACTCGTGCTAAATTTGGGGCGTGGCGTCAGGCGTACCGTCAGATCCGGCGAGTTATCGTCATGAAGATTCTGGCTATCGACATCGGCAACAGCAGAACCAAAGTAGGCATTTTCGACGACGAGGACTTGCTTTTCTCAGTAAGTGAAGCTACCGCACAACTTCTTATGCCGACAGGATGGAATCAGTTTTCGCTCCAAATATCGACTGGGGCTGGCGGGTTTGATTGGATTGCCTGGTCTTGCGTTGTCCCTGCCGCCAAGCCCTTGCTTGAAGCCTGGCTGGAGCGTCAATATCGCGGAATTCCCGTCACGAAGGTCTGTGCGGATAACTACCCTTACGGGATTGACTACTCGACACCTGAAACTCTTGGCAGTGATCGGTTGGCCGATGCGCTCGGTGGCTTTGACAGATTTGGTGGGCCACTAATTATCGTAGATTTTGGTACGGCAGTAACCCTGAACATTGTCAACGAAGAGGGTGTATTTCTCGGCGGCGTCATCGCCCCCGGTTCCGACCTGATGATGAAGACACTTGCTGGTGGAACGGGTCAGCTACCGGAGATCACCGTCGATTTTCCTCCGTCACCCATCGGTAAATCGACAGCCGAATCGATTGCCTCCGGTGTAACTTATGGTCTGGTTGAACTCGTAGATGGCCTGATCGAGCGGGTAGAGGCTTCCCTTTGTCTGCCCATTCCAGCTATTGCGACCGGCGGAAACGGGAGAATTTTCGCCGAACTGAGCAAAAATATCATCGATTACCACGCCCATCTGACTCTCGAAGGGATTGCCGAGTTTGCCCGATATGAGGCGAGCCAATCGTGACGACGCTTGGGTTTCTGGTGATTTGGGTGGCGGTTCAGACCGCCCCGATAGTAGATGTCGTCTATCCGAGGATCGCCCCCGGAGACACGATACCCTACATCAATAAGGTTGACAGTAACTTCGTGTTCGGCTCGGTTCAGCCAGCCGGTTCGCGTCTCTGGATAAACGGGATCGAAGCGAGGCTGAACAGCAACGGCTCGTTTCTCGTGTTTCAGCCGGTCGATTGGGTTGGGAAGCGGTACTCTCTGGTCGCAACTGCCGGACTGGATACAACCTTACACGAGGTTCGCTTTACGACCAAGCCGTTACCAACTCCGGCAGGTGCATCTTCTCCGACAGGAGAGTTTCCACGAATGATTGAGCTTTCGGGGCAACCGCTGCGAACTGATCCACGTGGGACTTACTTCATCTTTCCGACGGCTGGGACTCGCGCTCTTGCATCCGGTTATTCGGCAGGATATTACCGCCTTGACTTGACGACAGGCAGGTCAGCGTGGGTCGAAGGCAGAACTATTCGCACCGATCTCGCCAAAGCTTTGCCACCCGATCCGGTTGCTATATGGAAGATCGAAGTCGAGAAAGAAAGCAACGGCGTCTCACTTTTCATTCCCGTTGACCGTAAATTGTTAGTCAGGCTTGCCGACGACTCTGACGGCGACAGGATTTTGATCGAACTATTTGGCGCAGTATCCCACATTGATAAAGTTTCCTACCCACCCGGCACAGAATTTATCGAAGAGGTGACCTGGGCACAGACCGGAGATGCTTGCATAGAGATCGACGTGCGGCTTGCAGGGCAGTTGTGGGGCTATTCCGGTCGTTGGGAAGAGAAAGGCTACCGTCTGAAGTTCAGGTCGTCACCCGCTGTCGGAAGGCGGCTGGAGGGGTTGCGCATCGCCGTCGATCCCGGTCATGGCGGGCAACAGGACGGGGCAATTGGCCCCACCCGTTTGAAAGAAAAGAGTGCCAATCTCGTCTGCGCCAAAGTCTTGGTCGAGCGTCTTGAGAAGTCAGGAGCAACCGTCCTGTTGACATTGGATCACGATTCTGCGCTCGGCTTGCCAGAACGTACAGCACTGGCTGAACAGTTTAATGCTGATCTCTTTGTAAGCCTCCACCACAATGCGTTGCCCGATGGCGTCAATCCTTTCGGTGATTTTGGTACCGGAACCTACTTTTACCGCCCCCAAAGTCGTGAACTTGCTCTTGCAGTGCAACGCGAGGTGGTAAGAGAGCTTGGTCTCTACGATGAAGGAATTTATTACAACGATCTGGCGGTCGTTCGTCCGACCGCACAACCGGCAATTTTGCTGGAAACCGCTTATTTGATGCTGCCGGATCAGGAAATGCTGATTGGCAGAGAGGATTACCCCGACCGACTGGCGAGAGCCGTCGAAAAAGGCATAACATCATTCGTACACGAACGGCTGATACACCGAGGCCGCTAAAAAACAAAGATCAATGGAAAAAGTTTATTTAACCCGCGAAGGTCTTGAAAAACAGAGAAAAGAACTGGAATTGCTGGTAAAAGAGCACCGTCCTGAGGCAGTCCACCAGCTCGCGGTCGCCCGTGCGCATGGCGACCTGTCGGAAAATGCTGAATATGACGCAGCAAAGGAAAAGCTCGGCGATATCGACCGTCGGATCGGAGACTTGCAGGAAAAACTTTCGCGCGTTCAGATCATCGATCAAAGCGATATGGCGACCGATGAAGTACGAATCTTGAGCAAAGTCAAGCTGAAAAATATGTCGAACGGGACAGTTTTCGAATATACACTGGTCGATCCGATGCAATCGAATCCCTCCCTTAAGTTGATCTCAGTTCAATCACCGATTGGATCGGGACTGTTGGGCAAAAAAGTCGGTGAAGTTGTAACCATCGATGTCCCTTCAGGGATCTTAAACCTGAAGGTTGAAGAAATTAATCGCTCTGAGGGTCTTTAAGGCGTGTCGAAATCGTTCCCAGTTTGGCTCTCGTTGCTTCTGTTAATCGCGGTCGGTTGTGGCGGGACAGAGGTTGAGCCGGAGGAGTGGTCAGTTGCTCAATCGATCAATTACGGACTTGTGCCTCGCTGGAGTCCTGACGGGATAAAGATCGCTTTTGGCGATGATCGTCCCGGCTCACTCGGAATTGCGATTATGGGTGAAAATTCTCAACCAGAATTGATTCCGAATTTGCCGCCTCACAATTGGGATTACTGCTGGTCACCCGATGGCGCAAAAATCGCTTTCACTTCACCTGCCGGGTCAGGCGATTCGTTAAGTGGTGTCTGGATGGTAACAGTTGCAACACATGATCTGTCAAGGATATATGATCGGGGCCGTGATGTCTCATGGGGTGATTCCGGAAATGCCCTCTATTTTCACATTGAAAATCCAGTAACAGGTCCGCCTGGAATTTATGCGGTAACCGTAGGTGATACCCTCGCCCGATTAATTGCAGGCGGAGGTTTGAAGCCGCAGGGTCGCCCGCTTTCCAATCAGGTTGCCTATGCGGATGGGCTAATTGCCGGCAAGCTTTGGATATCGAGTGAAGGCACGAACCCGGTAGAGGCGTCGCCAGTCGGGGCTTTGCATTGGGATTGGTCTGCAGACGGAAGGTATCTTTTTGTTGTTATAAACAATTACACAAGCGGCTTTGTGCGGGGCAGCTTATGGCGAATTCATGGAGATAACCCCGCTATCTTGGACTCGTTGACAGCCTATGTAGTTAATTCTTCAACCAATCGTACAGGTAATCAGGTCGTATTTTCTCGCAACGGCGGGTCAACATGGTTAGGAATATGGATAAATATCGATGGAGTGGATACGCAAATTTCGAATTATGGAGAAAATCCTGATCTTCATCCTACTCAAGAAAAGGTGGTGTGTAACATAACCGGTGGCGGAATTCAGATTTTATCTCGCGTCAAATGATTGACATTTCTATGAATTATAAGCCGCAAATTCGTATTGCTATATTCTTAATACTCTTCCTATCAGTTTCTCCGATTTTAACTGCTCAACAACATCCGACCCGATCCGCGCCTTCCTCACGTTACTGGATAATCGTTCAACGCTTAAACAGAAATCATTATGAAACAGAGACTCAGATAAGCAATCTCGAGCACATTTGGCCTGAGCGATCATCGGCAAGGAGGAGGAAGAATGGATGTGGATATAGCGTAAATGACCTACCATTAGAACCCTCTCTGATCACCGAAATTACTCAAACTGGAGCGAAACTCGTATGTCAATCGCGTTGGCTTTCAGCAATTTCGGTTGAAGCAAATTCAGCACAACTTATTGCAATTAAGAAACTACCATTCGTAATGAGTGTGACTGCGGTTCAATCTCTCCGAAGGGATGAAGCTTCGCGTGACGAGCAGTTCACAGCTATTGCGAATGCTTCGTTACCGGTCAATGAGGCAACTCCATTGGGCGCTTACGGGTTTTCGTATCGCCAGGCTGAACTTGCGAGAGCCAATGAAGTTCACCGGAAGGGTGGAATGGGGAAGGGAGTCTTGATCGGCGTGCTCGACACTGGCTTCCAACTCGACCATTGTGCGTTTGCAGGCCTTGATTTAATCGCGCAATACGATTTTATTAATCATGACTCCGACCCATCTTATGACCCACGAACCGACGCCAGCGGTCAAGCTGGTCACGGAACCGCATGCCTCTCGGTGATCGGGGGTTACGACCCGGCGAGGCTTGTCGGTATAGCGCCTCGGGCAAGCTTTGCATTGGGGAAAACCGAAGACGTCCGGTCGGAAACTGCGATTGAAGAAGATTACTGGATTGAGGCACTTGAGTGGCTGGAGGAGTTGGGTGCGGATGTAGTTTCGAGCTCGCTAAGTTACAGAGATTGGTATAACATAGAAGAGTACGACGGGCGGTCGCCAATTTCACGAGCGGCAGAGCGAGCGGCTGAACTTGGAATGGTGATCTGCATATCGGCAGGCAATGCGGGGCCCGGGGCAATTACGATTGGCGCGCCGGCTGATGCGGCGGGGATATTGGCGGTTGCGGCAGTCGATTCGTCAGGCAGATTGACCAATTTTTCTTCGCGGGGCCCTTCATCGGACGGGCGGGTAAAGCCAGACATTGCCGCGATGGGAAGGCAAGTCGTGTGCGTTAAGCCTTTGAGTACCAATGAGTATACGAGATGGAACGGGACATCACTCGCTTGCCCGATTGTCGCTGGCGTGGCGGCACTGGTGATCGAAGCGCACCCCGAATGGCCCGGAAGCAAGGTCGTTCAAGCTTTGCGCATGACCGCATCACAAAGCTACATGCCGGACGACGGGTGTGGGTATGGGATGGTGGACGCAGTGGAGGCTGTCAATTTTCCCTCCATTACGATCCTCCTCTCAAAAACGAAAGTTAATTCAAACCAATACTTTGCGAGTGTGGGAATGGGGAGTGACGGGAGGGAGTATTTTCGGCGGGCAAAATTTGAAAATGGATACGCAAAATTTGTCAATTTGGAGTACGGAAATTACTCAATTGGAATCGGGTCAGATGGAGAGTCAGACCTACAGAGATACTCAATCACCGTACCACCATCCGGATCACTATTTCTTAAAGATCTGAACTTTCCGTAACCGCCGCAGTTTCCTGATCCTCCGTAACCTCCTGAGATCCCCCACCTTCGGTTCCACCTTTATCCCAGACTTCGATAACGGTTTCTCCATAAATTTTCCTTCTTGCGAGAGTGAAAAACGAGGGCTTGGGTGCCTCCGTGTGACGTGGATACTCAAGGCAGACGATCCCGCCATCTGCCAGAACGCCAGATGAGTCGATGATGTCTAACAGCCTGAGCGGTTCGGCGATCTTGTAGGGTGGAGCCGCCAACACTATATCGATTGCGCCGACGATAACCTCGGGTCTGTTGTGCAGAAAGCGGAAGACATCGCGGATTTCGAACGCCGCCTTCTCCCAATATCCGCACATCCTGACGTTGTCGCGGACGACATTAATAACTTTGGGCGAAAGATCGACGAAGAGGCACGAATTTGCTCCGCGCGATAAGGCTTCGATCCCGAGGCCTCCCGATCCGCAGTAGAGATCGAGGATATTTGAGCCGGGCGTCACCTGACTCAGATAGTCAAAAAGTGCTGTTCTGGCGCGCGCTGTCGCCGGGCGGACATCCCCTTTGGGAGTCTTAAGCCGGCGTCCTTTAGCGTCGCCGCCTACGATGCGTGGCATTTTTGATCCAGAATGCACTCACGGACAATAGGTGAGTGCTGAAATTGTTGAAAAATAATAGCGGACTGAAAACGCGCGGGCTGAAATCCCGCGCTCCAAGGAGCATCGGACGGGTACTGAGCCCTGTCCTCCTGACAGACCGGATAAGGAACGGCGTAGGCAGGCCTGCACACTCCAGAGTACAGATTTCTGCCGACCACGGGGGGGCGGCAGAAGAACGTCATTGAACGACGACTTGCCAGTTATCGCCGACAGGAGTGAGATAGATCTTGGAAAGACCGTTGGAATCTTTCCACAATTGGTCAATCAGTGTGAGGGCTGATTCCAGTTTTCCGGTTGCAGTATGATCCCTCACCGACATTCCTGCCGATTTGGCAAGCTCCTGCCACTTCGCTGACGGCTTGCCTTCTACGACGCCCCAGCCAGGATTTTCGACCCGCACCGAGACGACCTTACCCACGACCGTTTCGTAATTCGCCACTAACTTCACATTGCCCCAACCACTCTGTTTTTTCAACGTCGCAACCCACTGCTCAGGATTACCGACTCCGCTCGCCTCGATTTTCAGATCGACGGGCGAGAGGATCACCATCTCGGCCTTAGATCCGGCGGGTAACCCGATAAAGAGCGAACGGATGATCGAGCTTCCTGTTGAAACTGTTCTGGTATGGGTTGCAGGAACTGATCTCTCGACAAGGGGTGATTCCTTCGGGGCAGGTATTGTTTCGGCAACTTTAGCCGGAGTCTCGGCAACCTTCTCTTGAACTTCGGGAGTAGTAACAGGAGCTTCGGTCTGTGATTCCGGTTTGGCTGCAAGAGTATCGCTCGAAGCGGTTGCGAGCAATTCGGTTGTCGGGGGGGTGATCGCTTCGGTTGCGCTCATAGGCTTCTGAGTCGCGCGCTGAGCTACCGGTTTTTTCACCGGAGCCGGTTGGGAGGAATAGTAGAGGTAGCCACCGACGGCAGCGACTATGACGATGAAGATCCCAATAAGTGCGGGGGAGGTCTTTTTTTTGCCGACCGATTTTCCGGGGGTATTTTCGAGTTCCAACGGTAAAGCGTCGCGCAAATCGAGCGGGTGCTCGAAGGTGTAGTTTTCGTTAGGGTCAGGCTCAAGCCCGATGCCGGCAAGCTCGAGATCGGCGGTTTCGGCAGCATTAAGACAGCGCTGGATAACCTCAGAGCGAGTTATGCAGATGTAATAACGGGAGCCGCCCATCATCAGAGCGGCGGAAATCTTGTAGTCGGCTGGGTCGCCGGAAATTCTTTGGATCGATTCCCAGCGGAGTTGGTTGAGCGTTAATTCCTGGCTTTTGAGGTCGGGAGGTTCGGAGACGAACCGGAGAATCCAGTTATTTGGCAGGAGCAACCAGCACGGGACGTTGACATCGACGTCAGCAAAGAGTTCGGTTAGGGCACTGCCGAGAGCACCACCTATTTCGGGGTGTGTGAGACGGCCAGCACGGGTCGGGCGTTGCAGAGAGACGCGCTTCAGTAATTTGGCGTCTTTGTTCCAGATTCCCTCGGATGGAACGCGGCGCAGTGCGAGATCTTGTTCACCCCAGGTGACTGCGAGTATTTCAGCCAATATGGCCTCCGTTTAGCGCGGTTCGCTCCAGATAAAATTTCACTCTAATATAAGCAATTTACTCCAACTCCCAAGCAGGTTACGGTATTTAACACAAAACTAACGTGGTGATGAGAATTTTTTGGAATGGGTACGCTTCTGATTGCGGAGGCCACCGAGACGGTGGCGTTACGGGCGGACAGGGAGAGCCACCCTCCAAATTGACATTGCTGCCAACCGCGGCGGGTCGGCAGCGGAGGCGCAATGTGATAGACAAGAGCGGAACGCTACAAAGCAATGTCCGTCCTCTCCCAAGAGTTATTTGGGATTCGGAGCCGGATGAACGGTTATTTTGTCGTGAATTTTGGTGATCAACACGGGGCCGATGCCTTTGATCTTTTCAAGATCAGAGACGTCTTTGAAGTCACCGTTTTCTTTGCGATAATCGAGAATTCGTCCGGCAAGCGCGGGACCTATACCTTCCAAGCGCTGTAACTCAAATTCATTAGCAGAGTTAAGATCGAGAGGGCTCAATAATGCAGCCGACATCCTACTCAGCGCAAGAGAATCGTTACGAGAAGTATGATTGTTCCATACCTCGATCCGGCGATTCATTTTCCGATTTTGATAGTACCGAACAGAAGAACCGATCAAGACAAGTGCCATCAGCAACCAGAGAACCCGGCGTTCGTGGATCGTAAATCCCCAACTTTTCCTTTGTTGACGCAACCAGAACACGATCTTCGATAGGGCCAACTTAGTTGAAGAAGTCTCTGATTTTTCGGAAGATTGGCTTTTCGGCGGTTGATTTGGTGTTGTCACCTTCGTCAAGTTCCTCCAGAAGTTTCCTTTCGCGTGGACCGACCTTTTTGGGAACGAAGATTGTGACCCGTACGAGCTGATCGCCTTGACCCTGCCCGTTAAGGTGGGGGATGCCTTTGTTTCTGAGGCGGAATAGCTTACCGGGGGTGGTACCTGCCGGGATTGTTAGCTTCACCAGACCAGATATGGTCGGAACCTCTATCGCAGCACCGAGAACCGCCTGAGGGTAAGTTATTTCCATCTCGTAGAACACATCGTCGCCGTGACGCGTGAAGAGATCGTGGGGAAGCTCGGCAAAGTGTACGATAATGTCACCGGGCAATCCGCCCCGGATTGCATTCCCTTCGCCTTCAAGCCGTTGAAAGTTAGAGCTTGAAACGCCGGGCGGGGTGTTTAGGGTGATTGTTTTTTCTGTCCTATCGACTCCAGAGCCGTTGCAATCGGAGCAACGATCCTTGACAACCTTTCCTTCGCCGTTGCAGTTCGGGCAGGCTGTGATGTTGACGATGCGGCCAAAGATTGAGTCGGCGGCTTGACGGACTTCGCCAGTGCCGTTACATCTCGTGCAGGCTTCGGTTGCGTTCGACTTCGAGCCAGAACCGTTGCAGGTGTCACAGGGCGCGAGCACCTTGACCTTCACCTTTTTGGTCGTACCTTCGGTAATTTCCTCTAATGTCAGCTTCAGTTCGATGGAAAGGTCGCCGCCGCGGGGAGCAGTACGTTTGCCGCCATGTCCGCCACGTTGACCGAAGACGTCACCACTAAATCTGCCACCGAAGACAGACTCGAAAATGTCGAAGGGGTTGAAGCCTTCCCCAAAATCCTGGCCCTGGAACCCGCCGGGACCTGCTCCTACGTTTGGCGCGTCGTGGCCGAATTTGTCGTACTTGGCTCGCTTTTGAGGGTCGGAAAGGACAGAGTAAGCTTCGCCGATTTCCTTGAAACTCTCTTCGGCAAATTTATCACCGGGGTTACGGTCGGGGTGATATTTCATTGCCAGTTTGCGATAGACTTTTTTGATGTCTTCGGCAGCGGCGTTTTTCTCGACGCCGAGGACTTCGTAGAGGTCGCGCTTAGCCATTCTGCGCTCCATCGGTATCTGATGCCTGATCGGCGGCTTGGGAGACTATTACTTTGGAATGGCGGATGATCTTATCGCGGAGGCGATAACCTCGTTCAACTTCAGCGATGATGGTGCCGTTTTCGCTGTTTGGCACCTGAACTTGAGCGACAGCTTCATGGAGCAGAGAGTCGAATGTTTTACCGACAGAGGGAATAGCGACGAGACCTTCGGAATCGAAGAGGGACTGAAGCTTTCGGAAGATCATCTCGGAGCCTTGCCGCATGGCTACTGGATCGGCGTCGGCGTGAGCCATCATCCGGTCGAAGTCATCCAAGACGGGCAGAAGTTTCAGCAGGATGCGCTCGCCGGCAGTGTCGGCAAGATGGCGATACTCGGAGGCTGTGCGACGGCGGTAGTTATCGTATTCGGCGGCGAGGCGCAGACGTTTGTCACGCTCGGCTTCGACTTCGGTTGTCAGATTTCCGACCTGTGCCTCAAGTTCATCGACTCGGGCACGGATTTGTTTGCGGAGTGGAATATTGGAAACTGTGTTTAGTGATTTATCGGGACTATTTTCGGTTCGAGGTTCGGTATCAGTCATTTTGAAATTGGAGTAATATGTTAGATCGAAAAGGGTAATTTGTTGAAATCAGTCGGAGTGAAAAGTAATGAATTGAAATGGCTGCGGCAACACTCTTTTGACACTATTGCAACGAATGGTGTTAGAAGCAGGCAGACGAGGACGTCTGCCTGCAGAGATGATAATCTATTTGATCAGGGCGGCTTTGCGGGTGACGACCCGGTCGCCGGACTCAAGCCTGACAATATAGACGCCGGTCGAGAAATTGGCGGCGTCCCAGAAGAGCCTCTCGCTGCCGCTAACGGAGCGACCGTCGAAGAGGGTGGCGACCTCACGACCTGCGAGATCGAATACCTTGAGGACAGACCTCTCACCGATGGGCATGACAAAGTCGATGCCGATGCGTGAGTTGAAGGGGTTCGGGTAAAGTCTGGTGATGCCGAAATCGATTGGGAGGGTGACTGGATCGTCGCCGACACCGTTGGTGTCATTGACATTTAGGGTAATTGGAATGAAGACGCTGTCGCCGAGGGCGTTGTGGAAGAGCTTGACGCCGAAGGAGTAGTCGCTTTCCTCCAACCCGGTCGCGTCGAACGGAATGGTGAAGAAGCCTTGGCCTCCGGCGGGAACTGAGCCGGGGGTATGGATCAATCTGCCAGAGACAAAGGGGACGTAGGGGCCGATTTCGACGATTTTGAGGATGTCGTTGCGGACGGGGTTCACATTTTCGTTAAGAACCATTGCGACGTTTGCGCCTTTATGGCCCGGAATGAAGGCAAGGCCGAAGCTGGAGCGATCGACTCCATCGACTGTTGGCAGGTTGATATTTCTAATATAGGTGAAAATTTCGAAATTCCCTGACTCGGGATCGAAGCGAACAATACGTTGGCCGCGAACACCATCTGGGAGCGTTGCCCAATTTTTGAGTATAAGATAGAGGGGCATATTATCTGTGTCGTAAGAATTCCAGCCAATGCCCGTGGGAATCAATTCCTCAGTAGGGAAGGAGACTTCCCAACTGTTGATTATCTCGCCAAAATGGGCGCTGTCCAAACCAAGTTCAACAATTAGCTCATCTTCGGGTTGGATGGCAAAGAGCGAATTTCGAGCAGGGGAATACGTAATGATAGCATTAATGGTCTGACTATTGAAAGGGGAAATAAAGCGCCGTTGTATAGCACCCTGACGATTAAATTCGATAATATCATTAACGGGGCTATCCAAATACCTGAAACTTCCCCAGAAATCAGCTCCGTCCGATGTGACACTTTGCGGAATAGCATCCAGCGAATCCCGCCCTGGAAGTGGCACTTCCTCGCCAGTTCGCGCACCGTTCAGGCCGACAGCAGTCATAACCTGTGCGCCATTGCCACCGTTGTTGCGAGGAAAGAAGAGCACTTGATCAACATAGACAGGCGAGGTCGTAGAGTTATCACCAAGAATAGTGCCGATGCGAAAGGTGTCGAGGATCTCAAAGGTTGCCCGTTGACCATCTGCACGGACAATGGATGTTGTGTAGTCGAGCTGGCCATTGCCTGAGTTGTTGAAAAAGACCGGTTGTTGGGTCGGGAAGCCGGGCTGAAGACCTGTCGTGACGCGTTCAGGGACTTGGGAGATCTCGGGGTGAACCATCAGGAGGTTGCCGAGATTGGTCACTTCGCCTTCACGGACATCGAACGTCAGCGTCATGTCGTTGAAATGGCGGAGGGTGGCGGAAACGTTTTCGTAATGTCCCGGGCGGGCGGAGAACTGGAAACTTCCGTCCTGAGCACTGACAACGTCGATACCCCGGTAGCTGAATATCTGAACGTCGGGGAGAGCCAATTGTTGGTTTTCAAGCCTCGCAAACCTGCCGCTCACGGTTCCATAAGTATTCGAGAGCGAGGGAGTGAACATTATCGCAAAGCCGTTCTCGACCGGATTGGCAAGTTCATTGTAGCCAAGGGCGTGGCGATACTGGATACCGTCGGTTCCGTCTGGGTTACGGATGCCGATGGTAGAGTACCAGTGGTAATCGACCTTGCCACTGACTTCGCTGAACCGGCGGTATTGAAACTTGATTTCACCGTCACCAGTGCGAGTCGGATACTTGGCGGGATCGTAAAGTATTATCTGAAACTGAGCAGAATCGGCAACCTGTTGGGCTTGCTCCAATTGAAGGTCGCTCCATTCGATCACAACTATGCCATTCTCTGTATCTGAATGGGTGTAGATACCGTTTTTCCAAGGATAAAAATTGAAAATGTCCTGCCAACAGACAGCGAGTTGGGCATCGGGAGCCGGGCCAATCGCGGGCATTCCTTCATTGTTCGGACTGTGATAATCGAGGGACAGAGTATCGAATGAGACCCAACCATTCGAACAGATGACGAGCTGGTCGTAGTCCTTGCCGTAGTATCTGAATGAGAATGGCAAATCGATAAGCGTCGATGATCCGCCTCGATCACCTTCGTCTTGAAGATCGAGTCGAACGCCATCAAAGTCGTTACCAGCCTCGTAATCGGGATTGATTTCGATCCAATCAAATGTCGGGGCTTGTGCCCAGCCTGCATCGCGGCTATCGAAGGCGTAGTAGCCGTAATTGTCGGGGCCTATCGGGTCGTTGACATCGGCTTGGGAAATGACTTTGCGGAATCGAAGGGCGGTGGCGACGTTCCCTTCGCCGGTGAGCCTTAGCTCAAACTCAGCCCACTGTCCCGGAACGAAGAGCGTATCGACTGCGACTCTGAAGGCGCTGTTGGGCATACCTGTGTCGCCTGTGGCAATGGCACCGTAATTACGGTTGCCCTCCACGATTCTGACATGTTCGGTCAGACTGACAAGCGTCGCATTGAGGGCAATTCCGGCGCGGTCGCCGCTATTGACGAGTCGTGGCGAGACTGTTCCTTCGGCGCCGGGGCGGACATTTTCATAGACGACTACGGAGGGAGCATCGTAATGAGGACCTGATGTGGTGAACTCGAAAGCGGCTTGCCAGGCGTCATTTCTGGAGGACATGTTGAGCAAGACTTGAACGATTGTCCCGCCGGGGCAGGAAGGCGAGAGAATCAGATTGACCTCCGAGGAGAGCCCGCCATTTTCACCCGATGCGATATTGTCGAGAGCCGCGCTGTTGCGCGAGAAAGTGAGGAACGGTGAGTCGGACTTGAATTCGACATCGACTTCCTCTGCGTCATTTTCACCATCATTTTCGATGGTCAAACCCAATGCTGAGGAGGTGCCGTTGACAAGCGGGTCGGGATCGAGCGTAAAATTTTGCAGGACAAGATTGACCGGGGGATATTCGACGGGCAAGTTTGCAAGAAAGACCGGCTGGTAGCCTTGCTTGCTAACGGTCAACTGAACGTTTCCTTCTGCGATTCCGTTGGGGATGGAGATCGCGACGTTACCTGATTCATCTGTCCACGCGACGAGGTGTATGCGATTAGACTGACTGATTGCGACGGTTGCACCGGAGACGGGCTGGTTATCTGCATCAGTCAACTTGAAAGCGAGAACCGTGGTGCCGGGGTAGAGTGTTTCCGGCAAGTCGGTGGCAAGTGTTTTTGGAAGATCGAGAAAGAGATTTACGGTCGGATCTCCCAGCATGATTACTTGTGACAATTTTTGTTTCAACTCTAAAATGGCAAGCGAACTGTCAGGATGTATTGTCACCAAATTTCCCATTACGTTGAGCGCGCTACCCAACCAGAAGTTAGAAATGGTTTTGTCGTCGCCATTAATTATCGCCCTGAGAGCGCCAGCGACAAAGGGTCGCGATATGCGATCCCAATGGCCAAAGGCAAATCCTACAGCACCAATGGGTCCGTTGGGATCGTTTAGTGTCCCTGAGCTGAAGAACGGGAATAGCCGTGGATAGTCGTAGTAATGTGCATTGGCAATAACAAACGGATGCATCCTCCCTGTGTTGGCCTCGTCCCAATCGCCTTCATCTGTCCCTACTGCCATTCCAAAGAGGTAACCATCGGCTGAAGCGATCGAGACTCCTTCCTCCAGCGATGTACGTTCATCTGCTTCAGTATCATTCCTGCCGCCCATATAAACAGAGGTAGTCATACTTTTTCTGGCGAGCAAATTACCAACCCAACGAGCCATTTCGAAATCTGAATCCTTGAGCAATGAATCGGCATCTACGCCATCTTCGCAGTGAACTGCTCGATGATACCAAGCTCCATCACCATTTGGACCTGAATACGGATCTCTCTCGTATCGAATAGAGCGGTTGAGGACTGCTTGAAGGTCAGCAGGACTGTGAGCGACCATTCGTCCGATCATCACATCAGGCAGCCAATCGTCGGTCTCATCGCCTTCGTTGTCAAGAGTAGCATAGAAAAGGTCACCGGGACGTATGGATTCATCGTCTTCCACCTCAAACGCAGGGAATTCCAGGGTTGCGTCGGGCCTAAGGGTATCCAAATATGAGTAGTACCAGCCGACGATCAGGACATAGTCGTAGGGATCTTCGGGGTAGCCGTCGCTGATAAGGTCACGGATCTGGACAGGAGTTGTATTGGCGGTATTTACGCTGGTCAGGGTGACTTCAAATCCCTGCTGACGCTTCCAGTCGGCGAAGGCGCTCAGGCTGTTTAGGGCGGCTTGATTTGCAAGAGATGAAGGTCGAAGGATCAACATTCGCGAAGAATAGGCGGCGGCAGGGTCGCGGTGCGGAAACTCTGCAGGAGGATTAAGGGTCATGTTGCGGATAAGACTTGCGAACCCTTCCGTGACTGGTGAAGGATGGACAACCTCGTTTAAGCCTTGACCACCCGTAAACTCAACCTGTACATCGAGGCGGCTGGCGACGATTGTCTTGCCTTTGCTGTCAACGATCATCGACCTTACTGCCAATGGCACCATCCGGATGCCACGCATTGTCTGGGGGGCACCGAGCGACGTGAATTGGCTCAACTCGGATGAACTCAACCGGGTAGACCGCAAATCGTTCGACGATTCACCGGAGCGGGTAGCTTCGACGTTGCTGACGTGAACTTCGGCATTTCCGTGATCCGGCAAAACCACCCAACGAATGAGCGCTTCGGGAAGTGAGCCGTCCCAAGATTGGAGACTCGCCTCTTTCAATAGCTTCGATGCGTCCCCCGATTCGATTTCGATACGAAGGTCGAGACTAGAGGCGCTGCTCGAGACATCGAAGGTCGCTGCGGGGGCAAAACGCTCAAGAGCGCCTGGTTGGGAATCGGCAGATGCAGAAGCGAGCGATAGCGTCGCGGCGAAGAAAAGGGTTATGATCGAGGAAATTGTAGTTGTGCGCATTACTCTTTGACGGTTGATTTCAGGTGAATTGGAATTACGGTCAGGTAACTCCGGAATAAATAAAGGTGATCCGGCAGTGCATACACTTTGGATCATACGTGACTGCGCCCATGAGGCTAACCTGATGGGCGCAGAAGGATCACAAGCTTCAGGATCGACGCGTCGATTGCTCGACGTATCGTTAGCGGGGATTCTTACGCGTCAAATCAGGGATGCTTGCCGCTAAGCATATTCTTATGACAATTTACTTAATTAGAGCGAGTTTAGCAACTCTTGTCCGTCCGGCTGACTTCAATTGGAGGACATAAATTCCGGTTGGAAGTCGGTCGGCATTCCAGGCAACGGTGTGGTAGCCTACTTCGGGTACAGCATCGAAGAGCCGGGCGGCTTCACGTCCGGCGAGGTCGTAGGCGATTAGCGTCGTCTGCTGACGAAGATCAGCTCCGAAGCGGATGGCGGTGCGACCGTTGAACGGGTTCGGGAATGCTGATTGTAAACCGAATTCGACAGGGATCACTTCGACCGGGTCAAGACTGTTGGGGACGATCTGCAACGTAAACCGGGCGTTGCTCTCGACAGTATCCTGCCCGGAGACGGCTTGCACCCACCAGATCAACGGGGTGTCAAACCAGAGTGGCAGATCGAGTGTATCGAGGCTTAAGGTATTGGCAGTATCAGCGACGGCAAAGCTGACTTTTTGGTCACCGGTTTGCAGGCAGTGGATATAGGTTACATTATCGTCAAAGTTGGCGTCAAACGACGGCATCCAGGAGAACCGGAGTTCAGCCAATCGAAGCGAGTCGGCTCGTGACGGGAGGGCTCGCAAAGTGTCACCATCGACAGGAGTCAGCAGATCGAAATTGGAAGGCCTTTCGGGGCCGATAACATCGAGTGAAATGGCGATATGAGCGACACCGCTATCGGCATTGTGGACGAAGAATATCTCGCCTTGGAATAAGGTGTCGGGAAGGGCTGCTGAGTTGAGGGTCAGCACCAATTCCTGTGTTTCACCCGTCTCCAACCTGCCACCCCAGACATCGAGGTTCATCCAATCCTTGCGTGCGTCAAGCTGATGAATCTGCAATTTGTCGCCTCCGCCATTGGCGGAAACGTTTTGTAGACTCATGAAGACCCAGCTGTAAACGTCGAACTCGTTGGTTATCCAGCCGCCGATTTGGCCAGTTGATCCTTCCTGTTGGGGAATCTCGAAGGCGGAAAGCGTATCGCCGGTGTTGACATCCATTTTGGTGACTACTGTACGATTTTCTATATTACTTGGTTTGTTCAGGATGTAAAGATTGTGCCCATCTGGGTCTTCGGGCCAATAAGAGAGACCATAAGTCTTTAATTCGAGATTGTCGAGGTCGCCTTCAAGACGATTGCCGTCCCTGTCAAAGCGGAAGATATTGGAAGTTGTCCCGCTGATATATAGGATTCCATCGTCCGAATTGTAAGCGATGTATGGGGCTGGATTTTGCATTGGCAGAGCCCATCTTATTGCTACCTCACCCCAAGTCGTTAAGGCATAAACGCTGTCCTGACCAACCGCCCAGATGTACTCGCCGTCCCAATCCATATCCTTATAGCCGTAGCGAGATGAACCGGTTTGGAGGAATGTATCGATCAAAGCTCCATCACGATCAAGCTTGTAGATAAGGTTATCATCTACGTTTGCAGCTTCGTTCGCGCCAGAAAGAAAGAACATCTCTTGGGCGAAGAGGACGCCTTCGATGCGAAGGTCTTCGACCGTGTCGCTGACATTGTAAGCGCGTCTTAATTGCCAAGGCTCTGCGTTTGCATCGCCGAGGAGTCGTTTGTCGGCGGTCCAATCCATTGGTCCGTTGCCGCTGTTGAAGAGGGAAAATCCAATATCGATAGAGCGGTTGGGGTCAAGCCGTGCTGACAGGTCGTAAGTCGAAGGGGAGAACTCGGGATGCAACAAGTCAAAGTTGATTTCGAGAGAATCACCCTCCGGGATAATCAAGCTGTCAACATCTGCCAAGAAAGTTGAGTCGTTATAGCCTTGTTTGTGAGCTGTAATGTCGAAGAGAATGTCGGCCAAGGCTTCGGCAATTCGCCAGTAGCCGTCATCTTCTGTGGTCGCCACAAATCCGTGTTTTGTATAGACTGTCGCTCCGGGGATGCCCTCACCGGTAGCGGCGTCAGTAACCCTGCCATAAAGGATACCCGCCCTAAACTTGACGGAAGTTGAGAATAGCAGGGCTCTGTTCGGCTCAAGGGGAGCTGCACCGACAGCATAACGATTGAAGGACATGTAGTTGATGCCGGTTTCGCCGGTGGGGCTACAGATACCGGCAGAGGCATAGGGGTTATTGGTCGTTTCGGCAGCATCGCCATTACGGATATTCTCGATTGAGTCCCTGACAGCCTTGTACTGGATGAGAATGTTCGGATCGCCAGACTGGGTGATCCAGACATCTTTGTCGTATAGGATAGCTTGAAAAGTTAAGTCAGCATCTCCGGTGGCAGGTCTGAGACGGTGCCACTCGACGATAGTCCGGCTGTCTTCCCGGTCCCGATAAATTAAGATACGCGAGTTTTGGTTAAACCGGAGGTCGTCCCAGAAAGGAGCAATCATCCCGACGCCGCCGATTCCAGAATCGAGCGGATAGTTGTGATGGTTGGTCATTCGTGGGTGGTTACCCATCGTGATAAAACCGTTCGAGGCGACGGTAATTGTGTCGAACTCACGACCATAAAACTGGGTGGTGAATCCGAGCGGCACGACAATCGCTTCACCGAGGTCACGCTCCGATTGTCCGCGGAAGTTGAGGGCGGAACCTTCGAATTCGCATTGCTGATCGTTCGGATTGATCTCTTCCCAGTCATAGACAGGCGCGTTATCCCATAGAGTATCAGTATTATCGAAACATATGTAGCCGTATTTATCGGGACCAATCGGGGCTCGCGTGCGCGGGTGCATAATCTGTAACTCGAAGAAACTGGTATCGACAAACCCCGATTCGGTCGCGAAGACCATGTAAAGTGGTGAGCGAGAGCCGGGGACGACGACTTTGTTGCCACTGATATCAAACGGGCCTCCGTCGAGCCGCGCCGTCCGCCCTGGGACTATCGCCGGGAAGGTTGAACTGCCATCGATGACGGTGACGCCTTGGCCCATGCTATGCAGATCAACCGCGATTGCCCCGGAGTTGACGCGTCCGATGTTGGCTATTTCGACGTTGATCGAGGTTGCTGAGTCAGGGATTTCGATGCCTCCCACTACTGAGCGGAACTCGAGATGAGGAGCCCAGACGTCGAGATTAAAAGCTGATTTCCAGACATTATCGTCAGAGGTGAATTCGACCTTAATGGAAGGTTTCAGCACTGGTCGAGCTAATGCGTCTGGGCAGTGAGGGAGAATAGAGAGCACAACGCTTGAATTGCCAGCGTTTGTCTCACCTGCGGCGATATCGTCGAAGGTGATTGTATTTTCGCCGATGACCTCAATGTATTCGGAAAAGGTGGAAATTGTTGCCACAGTTCCGGGAGCAACATCCTGACCAAGGTTTTGTGCCGATAACGAGACCGAGAATGCTTCACCCGGATTTAGTCGTTCGTCGCCATTGCCTTGCTCTTCCTGATAACCGACAGTGCGCAATTCCACAAGGGAATTTTGTGCTCCGATTCGGGCTTGATGGAAACAAGGAACGATGTCGGGTCCGGTAACGGTAACGAAGAGATTAGTCTGGTTGATGAGAGTGTCGGTCGATTCGAGAACCACACGGGCGATACCATCGGCGTCTGAGCGGGTGTTCTTGACCCACATCCTGGTATAAGTGGCATAACCGGCGTTGTCAAATGCGGGTATATTCCCCGGCGCATAGAAACTGACGATTGCATTCGCGACGGGAGTGTCGCTATCAGGCTGGTGAACAACGACTTCGACAAGGCGGGTTTTGGTCGAAATAGACGCAGGACCTTCGATCTCAACCTCACGCGGGACACCTCGCCAGTGCTTCAGGCCTGGATCGCCGAAGAAGTTGTGATCAGTACGATAGTACGGCATCATCCCATCGTTGTGGATGTTGGCAGGTATATGTGCTTGAGCATAAGAATATCCCCAGCCAAGCGGAAGGTCGTGTAGCATTACAGCTTGTACTTCATCTGACCAGAGGCTGGTCGAAGCACCGGTTAACGGCCCATTCCAGCTGAAAGTCACCGCCACCCAGCCTCTGAGTTGGTTTGTGGAACCGGTTCGAAACTCCATCTCGGCTGACCATTCGCCGTGTCCTGAAGCGTTCAAGCGGAACGGGAAAGAAGTATTGGTCTGAATATCCTGATCGAAATAGTTTCGCTGTGGATTGCGTGTACACCAGAAGTAATTTTCCGACCGTGCCAATACGGCATTAGCGCCGTCGTTCAGGAGGCGTCTGAAGACAGGCCCCGATTCGCGTCCGTACTGATCCCAATTCAAAAGTTCATGTGTGCGAATATCGCGATAATTTAGATTACGAAGGACAGACTCCCCCCAGCGGACCATCGACGGATTGGTAACATGGTATGCCGTCTCCTGACTATTACCCCAGTGTTGCGAAACGGCTCCACCACGAGTGAACCAGCTTGGGTCTTCCATATCGGGAGTGGCTTCATAGGCAAGTGTTCGTCCGACCATTAAGCCTACAAGGTCAGAATTACCGCCTGGCCAGCGTCCTGTCGCGATGTCGGGGACTTCGTCGTTGCCTTCTACACAACCGTAGAGCCAGTCACCATGTTTGGCACCAAAAACGTTCGCTCCTTGTGGGGATTCGAGGACTGCGCCGGGATTCCCCATCTCATAATAACCACTTCGATCACCTATCGTTAGAACGTATTCGAATGGGTCCTGACCTGCGTTCAAATAGGCGTTGTACTTTTCACGAATTCTTGCCAGAATCCAACTATCATCAGTTGCATTTCCATTAGGGACGGAAAGTAGATCGACCTTGTATCCGGCTTTGCGTCGCCACTCGATAAAAGTGCCAGCAAATCTGAGAAGTGACTCATGGGCAATAACCAAGTAATGGCCGTTGTATCGGGGTAAGGCATCGCGGTCGGGGTCGTCGCGACCGACCTCATCACCATTGATCGCAAACAGACTAATCATCTTCAGGAATTCGCGGCTTCTTCCACGTCTTTCAGGGAATATAACCGGATTGATGACTTCGCCGTCGCAAGGCCTGACTTCGGCTTGCAGATTTTGGTGATGGACGTACTCACCGGAATTGAGGTCATACTGAATTGGGTAAATTGTGACCAGCACACAGCGGACACCACGAACGACGATTGGCTCCGAAAGTTCAGCCATATTTGGCGGAAAAAGACCACCTTCGTTGGGGAAAACTGTTGGCTCACCAATGGACGGTTCATTCGTAAGGAGAGGAGGATTTTCGGCTCGAGTCCTGCGGGGAGTGCCATCTTCGGTAACAATTAATTCAACTGCCGATTTGGGTGGGATTACGACGTAGCGGCTGATGCCGGGGAGAGCTGGCATTCCGTTCTGGACAATAACGCCTTCGCCGGGGAGCGAGAAGCTCGAGAGTTCAGCCCCTTCTATTTCGACAGTCTCCGGATTAATCTCTGCCAGATCGTAGCTGATCTTAACAGAGGTCGGACTTGAGGCGAGCAACTTGGCTCGGGAAATGGTCGCGTTTTGTTCGAAACTTGGCGACCCGAAGGCGATTGTTGTAACTAAAAGCATCAATGTAAGCAGTATCGTTGCTCTCATTTCTCTCCCAAATGGTTGACTTGTAGTGAAATTGACAGCCAGCGCTGTTGAGTAATTGGTATGGTGATAAGGTGATACGTCGGATCGTCGGTTTTTGTATGGAAAAATCTCGTATATTTCGGTTCGGAAAATCTGCTTGAAAAGACGGTACGCGAGTATGGAACTGGAATTTATTGTTCCAGTCTATAACCAAATAAAATAACCATAATTATGAGCTTTTGTCAACTTATTTAGTCACTTTCCGATGCTATATTTTGGGTGGTAAAGTAATAGTTTAGTTTTGTTATGGGCTCCGTCAGGTCTTTAAGACCTGACGGAACATCTGATGCTCGCTTCAGCTAAACAAGCGGATTAAAATCCATCCTCCGAGAAGACAAGCGAGACGCTTATCCTACGCGAGAGCGGACTAAAAGTCCGCCCTCCAAGAAGAAGGTGCCACTGCTTAAACGGATTTTTCAAAATAGCAATCTGACGTTCCTTTGGCTCGGACAGATGGCGTCGCAGAGCGGCGATTCGATTTACCAGATCGGACTGCTCTGGATCACGCTTGAGTTGACCGGGTCGGAGACAGCGACCGGTCTCGTTGCGATGGCGTCATACCTACCTGCGGTAATCTTCAGCTTGCTTGCTGGAGTGATCGCCGACCGGCACAACCGGCTGCGAGTTATGATTGTTGCTGATAGCGCAAGACTGCTGTTGGTGTTGGCGGTTCCGCTGTTGGCATTGACAGATGGCATAACGCCTCTATTTTTGGGGTTAAACGCGTTTGCAATAGCGATAGCGGCGACGTTTTTTAATCCGGCTCGTGATGCTATTGTGCCACAGATCGTGCCAGAATCAGGCCTTGTTCGCGCAAATTCGTTGATCCAGACATCGTGGCAGCTATCGATGTTGATCGGGCCAGGGATTGCCGGTTGGGTACTCTTTTATTTCGGCAAGATCCCGCTTTTTTGGGCCGCCGCGGCAACTTATGCTTTCTCGCTGGGGACTATACTTGCAATGAGGGTGGTGCCAGCTGACCGACCTACAGATGTCCACCATCCCCGTAATCGTTGGTCCGACATCCTTCACGGTCTTCGCTTCGCCGCCAAAGACAAGGTTATCGGCCCGTTATTATTGATCACCATCGCCGACAATATCTTCATAATGGGCCCTGCGATTGTCGGCACGCCTGTATTCATCAAGCACGATCTTGGACTCGGCGCAGACTCGTTCGCCCTGATCGAAGGTTGTTACGCTATCGGTATGCTGATCGGGATAGGGTTGCTGTTATGGTTGGGGAAAAATCTACCCAAAGGGAAGGTATTATTGGTGGGAATGGTGTTGGACGGGATTACATTTATCCCGATCTTCTGGGTTCAGTCTCTGTTGGCGCTGGAGATAACGATCATCATCCACTCGCTTGCGATTCCGATGTTGACGGTAAGTCGCGCGTCGATTATTCAGTCTCTCGTCCCTCGCGAAATGACGGGGCAGATTTTCGCGTTGGTGAACATCGCCGTCGTCGGTATGTCGGCGATTTCGGCAGGACTTGCCGGGGTAGCGCTTGATCTGTACGGAGCGAGAATCCTCTTTTTCAGCATCGGCATCGGCGGAGGATTGTGCGGGCTGATCGGGTTGATTTGGGCTAAAGAATTGAAAGCCATGAAGTGAATTCTATTTTGTCACCAAAGATAATGGTTTATAATTTCCCATTGGTAGATTGCCTAATTTTTTCATAAATTTAACTGACCAATTTCAGCCCCTTATCAAAATCAGGTAGCAATAATTGAAACAGGTTCGCTTCATAGTCATAACGATATTGGTGCTACTCTCTTGCACCTTCGCCGAAGCCGCCCAGATCCGCGGCTTCGTAATCGATGCGGCATCCTCCGAGCCACTCCCGGTGGCTTCCGTCATGGTCGAAGGTACCGATATTGGCGCAACGACCAACCTTGATGGTTACTTTGTCCTGACCAACCTGAAAGAGGGCACATGTCGCCTCAGCGTCACCTATCTCGGCTACGAAACCACGACGCTAAATGCCAAAACTGGCGGAGATCAGAAGCCGCTTCGGGTCGAACTTGTCCGCAAGGGACTTATCCTGGCTGAATCAGTCGTCACAACCAAGCGGGAACAGACCGACGACCGGCGCAATTCACCCCGTGTCTCAACCGTCCCGGTCGATGGCAAGCTCATCAAGTCGATGCCATCTCTCGGTGCGGAGATGGATGTCATGCGTGCCTTGCAGACGATTCCGGGCGTGAAAGCATCATCTGACATCTCCTCGGCACTCTATGTTCGAGGTGGTTCACCTGAGCAGACGTTGATCCTGATGGATCACAACGTAGTCTATAATCCTTCCCACATGTTCGGCATCTTCAGCACCTTCAACGCTGATGCGGTCAAACATCTTGAGCTTATCAAGGGTGGCTTTCCCGCCGAGTATGGCGGCAGAAGCGGCTCGGTTCTGGAGGTCGTCACCAACGAAGGCAACCGTAAAAAGCGTCAGGGTTTGGTCTCGATTGGCGTTGTCTCCGCCAAAGCCGCTTACGAGGGACCTTTGCCGGGTGGTCGCGGTTCGTACGCCTTTTCTGGCAGACGCACCTACTTCGACCCGATGCTTGCGGCAATGAGGAGTTCGCTCGACACCGATCTGCCTGACTATTTCTTCTACGATGCTAACGGCAAAATCAACCTCGATATCAGCGACCGCACTACACTGACCGTCGCGGGTTACTTTGGCGACGATGTATTGGACTTCGGTTTTGGGCCTTCCGACGAGCGGCTTAAGTTCAGCTTGGAGTGGGGCAACAAGACACTTTCGGCAAGGCTCCGCCACGCAATGAACCGCGATCTTTATGTCTCAGGATCGGTCGCGATCAGCAAGTACAACTCGCACTGGCGCGTTGGCACCGAAGATGTGCTACTGGACGATGGGCAGGATGAAATGCGGGACTTATCGTTGAAAGGCGACGCCGAATACCACGGGATCGAAGGTCACAAGATCAAGGTCGGATACTGGATCAGCCGCTACGATATCCGTTTCATTGAGGGCAACGAAGACCTCACCTTCGTCGATGTCGATGAGACTACCAACAATTATTCCGCATACGTTCAGGACTCATGGCGCGTCGGATCGTTCTGGGAGTTGCAACCGGGCGTCAGGGCCTACTACCACGAGGCTGGTAAACATTCCGCCCTCGATCCCCGCCTCAGCACAGTCTTTCACTATGACCCAAGGCTTAGGTTCAAATTCACTGCCGGGCAATATACACAGTGGATGAATCTGATCACTTTTGGCGAAGGCTTCACCAACTTCGACCTCTGGATCCCTGTTGATGAGTCAATGGAGCCTTCGCGAGCCGATCAGTATATAATCGGCTGTGAATGGGACCGCGAGGACGGGTTGGAGTTGACAACCGAAGCCTATTACACCGAGATGAAGAACATCACCAGCTTCGACGCCATGACCGACAAAAGCATTTCTGCTCAAGACGCATTCGTTATCGGTCACGGTGTTGCTTATGGTTGGGAGGCGATGCTGATGAAAAAGCTCGGGAGGGTGACAGGTTGGGCGGGGTATTCGCTGTCGTGGACCAAGCGACGGTTCCCGGAATCGCAGATTAATCAGGGTGAATGGTTTTATCCGAAGTGGGATCGTCGGCACGACTTTATCGCGGTCGGGAATTACGCTTTTAACGAGCGATGGGAGATGGCGGGTTCGTGGCGCTACAATACCGGCCAGGGCTTTACCCAAACCAAAGGTGTTTATACTATGTACTACGCAGGAATGGATCCGTACGACTTCGCTGACGAGGGACGCATGAGCCTTCCCGGATCGAAGCACAACTACCGCTTCCCCGACGATCACCGGCTCGATGTAACTTTAACTTACAACCACACCTTCTTCGGCCACCCGGCAAAAGTGAACATGTCGATATTCAATTTGTACAGCCGCAGGAGCTATTGGCTTTACAGCGTCGATACGTTTAAGATGGAGACAGACTACGTCAAGCTCCTCCCGATCCTTCCACTTGCCAGCTATGAGGTGAAATTTTAATGAATTACGAATTACGAATTACGAATTACGAATGTAATGATAGAATTACGAATTGCGAATTAGTTTGGCGCTATCTGAAGTCTTCAATGGCATTCATAGCTATCGTTACTCTTTTCATTGGTTGCGAAAACACTCCGACTGAGGTTGCTCGCTACACCCCCGAACCAGTGTTTAGCGCCTACCTCTACAATGGTGAACCAGTCGAGGCAGTCTATCTGGAGCGCATCGCGACGTTCAATCCTGCCTACGACCCGCAAAATGCTGGCATCAGGAACGCCTCAATACGCATTATGGGCGGGGGAGATACGCTGAACATGGTTGAAGACCCGGGCTTCCACGGGCGTTACATCCCCGAGGCTAATCAGTTTCTAATCCCTCGCGGTAGGGTCAACTATCGTATCGAGGCGATGACTCCGTCGAATGAATTCCTCTGGGCGGAGACGGTTGTTCCTGACACCTTCACCGACCTCGACGTGTACTTGATGGACGTTCCCGGACAGCGCTACGATGTGCAGGATGGCGACACATTGACTCGTGAAGACCCGCTCATGTTCTGGGAGTGGCCCGCCACCGAATCAGCGGGAGGTTATGCCGGAACGATTGTGGCTTTGACTGACCGTGATAGTTTGGTGCCGCTCGACCCGGATTGGGACGCGGCGACAGACTCGGTAAAGATGGAGGAGCGTCAGCGTGCCAACTTTACAGTGATGCGTGAAGATCAGCGGAGGATTTCGATAGCGTGGATTTTCTTCCAATGGGAGGGCCCGACGCGCATCGAACTACAAGCCGTCTCAAAGAGTTACTACGATTACCTTTTCAGCTCGTTCAGGATCCGGCAGGGGATGGCTGACAGGCCCATCTGCAATATCCATGGCGGGTTAGGGATTTTCTCAGGCATTTCGAGGAAGTCGATCAATGTTTATATGAAGCGTGTGGAGTAGGGGGGGCAATACGTAGAAATGAATAGGGGCGCATTGCAATGCGCCCCTACAATGTTTTGACAGCTAGGCGGCCGTGAAAACTATTTCACCAGCATCAGCTTCACAGTCTTCTGGAACCCGGCCGCCTCCATGCGGCAGATGTACGTTCCGGCGGGAGCATCGCCAGCTTCCCAGATCGCTTGATAGACGCCCGCTTGACGCCTACCGCTGACCAGAGTTCTCGCTACACGGCCTTGCAGGTCGAAGACTTGAAGCAACACTTCGCTCGTCGCAGGCACGTCGAATCGGATCGTAGTCGTGCTGTTGAACGGGTTGGGGGTGGCGGCATGAAGAGCGAATTTCGAGGGAATGTCTGCACGAGGGTCGAAGCGATCGACGTCGTTGGGTCGGATGGTAAGCTCCACTGGCACTGTCAACGTATCGCCACGTCCATTGTGAGCGATATTCACCAGCGCGTTTAGGCGAGCCACCGAGAAATTCGTCGCGTCGAAGGTCAGCTCGAGGTTGAACTCGTCGGCTGGTGCGACAAAGCCTTCCATTGGCGAGACTTTTATCCATTCCTTTCGTGTTTCCAAATGAAAGAAACCGATCTGGTCGTTACCATCGCCATCGATCCCGTTTTTCAACAGAGCGACAAATTGAAGATTTATCGGAGACCAGTTGCTTGAAAAAGAGGTCGCTCCTGCGGTTGAGCCTCCCGCATCGAGGTCCCCAATTAAGGTCACTTCTCCGGTTTCAGTATTGAGCTTATTCAGTTGGTGGGGATGGCCCGGGTCGTTGGCAAAGAGGTAGAGCCTGGCACTGTCAGGGTCGGAAGGCAGACAAGAGATCCCGTAAACTCTCGAAGCAGGACGTTGGATCCGTTGAGTCACATTTCCTCCACGATCTACAGAAAAGTAGTCGGCAGTAACGTCCGAGATCCAGAAAAGGTTCTGCTCCATATCGTAGGTAATGTTTCGACCGGGAACAGCAGGACTGTCAAATTGATGAAGTAGCTGGCCCTCGCGAGTAAAGCCAAAAACGATCCCCTGATCTATACCCCAAAGTAACTCCCCATCCCACGTCATGTCACGAAATCCGAAATTGGATGGCATAAATTGATAGAACTCTTCGAGAAGATTATAGTCAGTATCAAGCACGTAAACCTTACCTGTTCCTTCGCCATTGTTGCCACCGCAGACGTAAAGTTTGTCTCCGACAACTTCCAGCCCCTGGATGCGTGAGTCTTGAAGAAGTTGCTCGATGCCGACCGTTTCGGTCAATGCGAGATATTCTAAATCTTCTACTTCTGGAAAAGTGACGCTGACGTTAAACGTTAGGTCGGCGCTGCCAGTGTTGCCCAGTGTCAGTTGACGGGTGGTATCGTGATCTACCTCGATTTCGACAGCAAGTTCCTCAATGTCTATTACTGCGGCAGAATACCGGAGCAACATGTCTAATTCAAGCTCCTCGCCCGGTTGGAGGAAAATCGAATCAGAGACTATTGTCTGGAAATCGGGGTGGGTGATTGTAGCCAGATAGCTCCAACAAGGTATGTTGGGAAGATCGATTTCTCCGTTCTCATCAGCAAGTATTTCGTAGGGATGTTCAGGGAAGCCTTCCAATAGCAGTCTTGTTCCGGGAACGGGCCTCATCGATTGAGCGTCGATAGCCTGCCCGTAAATCCGACCGTAGCCTTCGACAATTGTACATTCGACCGGAATGAAAATAAACGGGTTTGGTCGTTCGTCATAGAAGATTTCGATTGATCCGTGTCTGACACCGATTGCATCTCCCCGAGCTGGTTGAACGATCACACTGAGGTCGAGTATATCGCCCAACTCAATAGTCTCTTCACCAGGGCTTACGAAAAAGAAATCGTCTTCTTCGCCGGGCCTGAATTGGAGAAAAATCTCGCGATGAGCGCCATCGAGGTATTCGAGTTGGAATTCTTCGACGGCTCGACCGCCAATTCCGACCGGTTCAAAGAGGATCGTGTCGCGAGAAATTTCGAATTGTGCAGGCAACGAAAAGAAAACGCCCATGTCGGCGCGAGTTCCGTCGGGGTCTTCGGGGGAGTTGGGGTCACCTGTATCGCGGCAGGGAGATTCTAACTGGAGGCTGTAGTCACCATTTTCGGGGTCAGTAAAGAGGGGGTCATCTTCGATAACTCCTTCGCCAACATCGAAACCATCGACTCGGCTAATGTTGGAGTAGCTAATAGAAGCACTCCCGTTGGAAAGCTCAATGTCCGGGCCTTGGTTATCGCGGATAATGCAGTCAACAGCATTCAGACGACCGCCATTCACCATGAAGATGCCGCATCTGCCGGTGTTGTTGATAATCGTATTTTGGGAGAAAATTTGCGGTTCAGCGTCGTAGCCGATAAACATCCCCCCGGCGCCGATATTATCAGCAATCAAGTTATTTCGCACAATAGGCCGGGCACCATGAACAAGATAGATACCGTTGCCCCAATTCATATCTATAGATCTGTTGCGGACGAAGACATTGTTTTCAATTGGTGCATCGCCACCTTCAAACTCAAGTCCAGCACAGTAATTGCCTGTATTGTCTGCAAATAGGCAATATGTAACTGGGATATTGCATTGCTCAAGCCAGACAATTTCCGTGTAACCAAAGTTTTCAATAAAGTTAGTTCTTGTGAACTCACCCGTAGAATTATAAAGGCAGGCAGCGCCACCTTCTCCGCTCGATTTGTTGAACTGAAAAAGGCAATCTTTGACGATAACATTTGATCTCTCGCCATAAAGTGCGCCGCCACGTGAATCAGTTGTCGGATAGTTGTCAGTTTGTAGGCTATGGAAGAAGTGACAAAATTGAAATGTGTTTTCACCATTCGACCCGATAACTCTTATCCCCCGCCACATTTGTTCTTCATGATTCCATGTAAATGTGATAGGAGCATCCTCATTTCCGACGGCCGTTATTGTCCCGTTTACCACAAGTCGCAACGCTTCATTAAACCGAACTTCGACACCTGGCTCGATGGTCAGATTTCGTTGGGCAGGAACGCGGACATTGTCAATTACAATGTAAGGCGAATTTTCAAGCGTCCACTCTCCCTGCACATCTCCCTGAACTTCGACAGCGAAAGCCACGCCTTTAATTATCGAGAAAACTACCACCAGAAAAATCAACAAATATCTGGCATGAAAGCACATTTCTTCCTCCTGAGTAGCTAAGTAAATTCAAAATCTCAATCTTGTATTGCAAAATAAATTGCCTTATTTAACCACTTTCATAACGTAATCAACCTCGTAAAAGCCACCAATCCACCGACACCAGACTCTTTCGCAAAGGAAGGGATGAGCATTTGCCAGCCAGTTTACAATACCATTCAAGGTATTGAGAATCAGCCGTTTTCCAACGCCTTTTCTGGCGATAATTTGAGGCGGCCACCAGCGTAACTCGGCGCTGATCAGTTTGATGTTCACTTCCGGTAGGTAATTGGGATAGCCTGTCAAGGCGTGCATATCGTGATCATAATGCTCGAAGCTTCTTGTGCTGTAAAGGCGCTGGTGTGTCAGGTCGTCAAAAAAGGCGGGATTGGAAAAGTGGGGCAATATTAGCCGGATCATGGCTCCCGGTTTACAGACACGAAAAACCTCTTTGACCACAGCAAGCTGGTCATCGATATGTTCTAAACAATAACTTGAATAAATTTCGTCTATAGATGATGTTTTCAAAGGCATACATCGTGCGTCCCCAACAACATCGACACCGTCTGACCGAAGAATATCGAGGCCAATAAAATCTTTTGCTTTATAGTATGATGGGCCGATATCGAGTTTATGCTTTTTGTCATCAGGCATCTTTTCCCCCCTTCACTGGTTCAAGCTCAAAAGTGACCTCGTAAAAGCCGCCCACCCAATAGCACCAGAACCGCTCGCAGAGGAAAAGGTTGGCATTGGCAAGACCGCTGAAAACTCCATTTGCAAATCTTAAGAGCCCTCGCTTCAACGGACTTTTATTAATTAAGATTCGCTCAGGCCACCACGTCAGGCTGATCCGGCGAGTCCTTAAGTTAACATGAGGAAGGTAAATCGGGAATCCGGAACGACGGGCATGATCGAGATCGTAATACTCGAATGCCCGCACCCCAAAGGGCCTCAGATGCGTCATGTCCGACCAGTAGGCGTTGTTGGAATAGTGCGGGACGATGATCGTGATCCTGCCGCCTTCCTTCACGACGCGGTACATCTCGGCAAAGCAAAGGAGCGGTTCGCGGACGTGCTCAAGGGTGTGCCTTGAGTGGATCTCATCGACCGAAGAATCTTTGAACGGCATCGTATGAAGATCGCCGAGGATGTCGGTATCTTCGCCACGCTCAATATCGACTCCAAGCCAGCCAGGCAACTTGTGATATGAGCAACCTATGTCGAGCCGAACCGGCTTCTGGAGAGAGATGTGCGTCCCGATTTGCTTGGTTGAGAGACTCCGAACCGTCTTAAAGATAGTTTAGATCTGCCCTTCTGTCAAGAGATTGCCCAGGATCAGACGAACTATTTTTACCATACTCGCACCTCAAAAATCGAGCCAGAAAAATTATTTAACGACTTGGAAGTATTTTTGCAGGTCTGGAGTTCGTATTTTAATCCTGTTACGCCTTAACCATGCGGAATAAAGGATTCGATTGAAGCGAAAATTACCGAAATCAATGAGTTTAACCCCGTTACCTCAATAGCTGATAACGGGAAGACTATGACTCAGAATCGAGAGAGATCATGCAAAAGATGCGCTCACGCGTGGCATATTTCATAGGGATTGCAATATTATCCGTCGCGTCGTCAATCGGCGCCGCAGAGAGACTTGAGAAATCGGTCAGCCCCGGATCGTTACAGATCCTCGAATCGACGCCGCAATTCCTTCACATCCAGGCGAAAATTCCAGCCGAGGTCTTCGAGTTCGAGAACTCGCTCGAAGCGGCGGAGGCTATCCCCGGCTTTGCAACTATTACTCAGAATGACAAGCCTGAGGTACCGTTCATTTCGCGCAATCTGCTGATCCCCCCAACGGGAGGGGTCAGGTTGGCGAATGTCAAGGCCGACAGCCGTCTTGAGAGAACTCTCAGGTCTGTGGTGACGGGTCTTGACGCCAATAACGCGATGCAGACGTTGCTTGAGACCGGTGATGACGGCTTCTGGCCCGAGCAAAAGGTCATCATCGGCGAACCAGCTATCATGCGGGGTTACAGGATCGTCACTGTTACGATGTTCCCTGAGCAAGTCAATCTCGCGACCGGTGAAGTCCGCCATAATGACAACTTCGACTTCCGGCTCGAATACCAGGGCGACGAAGTCAATCCGGTTGAAGATGCCGCCCGACCACGTCCGTCGCGCTACGCCTACAAGCTGTTAAACTCGCTCGTCGATAACCCACCACCTCCACCTCGCGACAACGAACTCTCCGGCAGTTACCTCTACATCATCCCCAATCACGAAGGTGCAATTGACGCAATGCAGCCTCTGCTCGAGTGGCGTCGCCGTCAGGGGCACAAAGTCGTGGTCACTATCGTGGCCAACAACGCCAACCAGAACGTCATTGCACCGATCATTCGCGACGCTTATCGAGCTGAACCGCCGGTTGAGTTTGTCACTCTCGTCGGCGACGCATCCCGCGGGGAATTCAACATTCCAGCTTACTCACAACAGGGGGATTGGGGATATACTCTGCAAGAAGGCAACGATGCCCTTGCCGATCTCGCTATCGGGAGACTTAGCTGCCGAACTACCGCCGAGTTAAACACGATTGTGCATAAACTTATTACCTACGAGGCTGATCCGTTCGATGGCAACGAAGAGTGGTTTCTGCATGGTGGAGTCGTCGCAGGCTCCAGCATCAACGGAATATCGGAAGTCTTTGTCGCCAAATATGTCAGGAAGGAACTCTACAACCTCGGCTTCTCGGAAGTTCGTGGGTATTTCTGGCCTGAAAATGGCGACGCACGAGGCGAGCAGCCTTTTCTCGCCGAATGGTTCCGTTGGGGGATTTCCGTACTTCATTACCGGGCGTTTCACTTGATGAACAACCTGAATGTCAATGTGATCGACAACCTTCCCGGCATTGATGGTCGTTGGCCAGCTGTCCTTGCGATCTCCTGTGAAACGGGAAACTTCACCCAGCAGACGGACGGCCATACCGAGCACTTCTTGCGCGCTCGCTTCGGGGCAGTAGGGGCGATAGGTACTGCGACACCCAACACCAACGTCAAGTACAACAATCTGGTTGCTGGCGGCGTCTGGAAAGGCATCTACAAGGACGATCTTTTCGCCTTCGGTTGGGGGCTGAATGCTGGTAAGTTTGAGCTATGGCGAGCCTACTCCGGGTTCGACAACAATTTCCTTACCCACATGGAGTGGAACAATCTGATGGGCGACGCCGGAACCCACCTTTGGACGGGACTGCCGACGCGGATAGAGGTTGACCATCCTGCCACACTTGCTATCGGGCAGAGTCACTATGCAGTCTCGGTCACCAATGACGACGAAGATGGCGGGCCTGTCGAAGCGGCACTGGTATGCCTTTACAAGGGTGATGAACTCCACGAGATAGCCTACACTAACGCTGACGGCATAGCTGAATTTTCCTTTGACCCCAATGCAATGAGCGAAGGCGAGATTCTCGTGACCGTCACCAAGCACAACGTCAGGCCTTATCTCGGTTCGGCTGACGTTGTGGAGCGTGTGGAATTTCTTGGAGTCGATGATTGGTGGATAGAGGATGGGGATGGAGATGGGTTATTGAACCCGGGGGAGGTTGTGGAGTTGACTTTTGCCGTTGTGAACAGCGGCTCGGATCAAATCGACGGAAGAATTGGGATCAAAATCGCTTCAATGTCCCCGTGGGTCGATGTTGTGGCTGACACGATCTACTTGGGTGAAGCACCTGCACCGGGCGAGAGCATTGAGGTCAACCACCAAATCAGCGTCACCCCCGATTGCCCAGACCTTGTGAAGCATCGCCTCGAGATAACTTTATTCGTCGGGAATAGACGTTGGGTCTCGGCAATCGAACCTGTCAGCGGAGCAACCGCCATCACCGTCGGTGCGCTACAAGTCGAAGGCGGCGGGATCTTAAACCCTGGTGACATCCGTAACATTTCCTACTCCTTAAGCAACTTCGGCTCAATCCCATCGGTCGGCTTTACGGCCACGTTGATCAGCCGCGACCGCGACTTGACGGTGCATCAGAATCAGGCAAGCTATGATGGCCTCGACATCGGCGACACTCAGTGGGAGATCAGCCAGCCCTTCCGCATCTCGACGAACAACAACATCGTCCCGGGACGGCAGTTCCCGCTCGAAATGCAAATCGACTTTGACGATAATACCAGCACAACCGCTTCGGCGATGATTACGGTTGGCAGACCGGGCTTACGTGATCCGTTCGGGCCTGACAAATATGGCTACCTTTGTTTCGATTCCTACGATACATCGTGGGCAATGGCTCCTGATTATGACTGGATAGAGATCGACCCGAATGCTCAGCGTCGCGATTTCGAAGGAACTCGCATTAACATTACCGACACCGGCGACAACGATGATAAGAGCCGGATGATCGAATTGCCGTTTGCTTTCAAGTACTACGGTGAAGAGTTCGACCAGATAACCGTCTGCACGAATGGTTGGGCGGCGTTCGGAGACCAGAGCGAACTGGCGGATTTTCGGAAAACTCACGTTGGACAGGCGCTCGGACCTTCCGCTCAACTCTGCCCGTGGTGGGACAATCTGGTGACGCCCAACGGATCGGGAATTTACTATTACTACGACGAAGCCGGCGGCAAGTTCATCATCGAGTGGAGTGGCATGAAGCGACTGCTGGAGAACGACAGGCAGGGCGCAACTGAAACTTTCCAGATTATTCTCTATGCCCAAAGCTCCTTGCCGACGCCGAGCGGTGACGGGGTTATCACGTTCCAATACCTCGACATCACCAACGAGAATCGTCCTGCACATAATGACCTGCCGTTTTGCATGATCGGCATCGGTAACCTCGAGGACGACGGCGGGCTGGAATACACCTATTGGGCGCAATACCCGGCCGGAGCGCGCGAGATTGCTGACAGGATGGCGATTACCTTCTCGCCTACGTTGCAGGTGTTATCCGGGGTTGCCAAAGGCCGAGTGACCGATCTTGAGACAGGCCGTGGAGCGAGCGGAGTGACCGTCAAAGCCAACCGGCGAGGGCGAACCGTCACGGATAATGCCGGTTTTTATTATCTCGATCTGGCGATTGGCGAAGGCTATATCCTTACTGCTGAGGGACAGGGTTGGAACGAGCAGTCACGCGAAGGGATTGCCATTGAACATAACGACACCGTCACGGTCGATTTCAGCCTGACACATCCCGAATTCTCGATCCCAGCTAATGATATTGAGCGCACTCTTGATGCCGGAGAAGCCGAGCTGATAGAACTGCAGATGCACAATGAAGGCAACGGGCCGCTCAGGTGGGAAGCCGAAAAGATCGTCGAAGGAGAAGGCGAGCCTATTGGCCATCGCAGATTCAGTTTTCCGGCGGCAAGGCGGGCGGGCGATTTGGGGTTGGTCGGCGTGGCGCATGTTGGTGACCGCTTCTATGCGACTGGACGATACGATGGCCGGACGCCGCTACTCTATGAGTTTAACGAGCGAGGTGCACTGGTCGATAGTTTCCCTCAGCCGGGTGTATTGATGGCGCCGATGCCAGACCTTGCGTGGGACGGAGAGCTGCTTTGGGGTGCCGGCGGGCGCAACATCTATGGATTCGATCTACATGGTCGAATCCAGCGCCAGTTTATTGGGCCTTACGCTGAAAATGTCGGTATAGCCTGGGATCCTGTACGTGAATTGCTTTGGGTGAGTGGATCGCAGAGGAATAACGGCATTTACGGCTGTAACCGGGCGGGTCAGGTCTTTTCCGTATTAAGTCAGCGCGGTTTCCAGATCACGGGGCTGGGGTACTGGCCCAACGATCCCGACGACTTTCCCCTTTACGTCTTCCACACCGCAAATGACAGTTTGAACAACCCGAGGTCACTGCTACACAAATACTCGCTTGCGGGCAGAAGCGATACGATGTACGTTTCGGAGTTTATCCCGAACGAACCGGAGGCTCCGATGGGGCTTGACATCAGCCCTGATTACGCGGTTTACGACTGGTCGATGGTTGTTTTGAAAGACGATATGCAGAACAACCACGGCGGCGACCACATCGACGTTTATCAGTTGGGGATCGTGACGACATGGCTTGGACTTCGGCAGGAGAGCGGGTTAATTTTGGCAGACAGTTCGAGCCAGTTTATCATCGAATTGAACACGGCGGGACTCGATTCAGGGACGGTCACCGGTGACGTTATCATTACCCATAACGCGGCTGGTGAACGGCTGGTGATACCGGTTTCGTTGCGCGTCATTGGTCTGGAGGTTCACGACGGGAGCGATATTCTGCCAGTTAATGCGGCACTGCTTTCGGCATATCCATCGCCGTTCAATGCGTCGTTCCGGGTTGCGTATGAACTACCCGCGGCGGGAAACATCGACCTGGCGCTCTATGATCTGCACGGCAGGATGCTGACGCGACTGGCGAACGACTTCAAGCAGGCTGGCAGGCATGAGCTGACGTTCGACGCGACTGACCTGCCTTCCGGGGTCTATGCCGTGCAATTCAAGGCTGGCGGAGTGACGCATCGGATGAAGGTAGTCTGCATTAAGTAAAAGATTCCTGGAGGGCGGACACTCTTGTCCGCCCGTGCCAAAATCATGCTTGGTAGTGCAGGTCTTGGTAGTGCCGATTTAAATCGGCACTACCGGACTAGAATCGGGCGGGCAAGAGTACCTGCTCGAAAATTTATTTTAATATAAGCAACATATTGCCATAAGCCACTTGCTTTTTTGACTAAATTGTCGTATATTGGTTGCGTTCAGGTTGAATCCCATTGAACCTTAATCCTTAACCATATTCTGTGAAGTTGGTGACGGAAATGAAACTCAAAATCACGCCCCAAACACCAATCCAGTAAGCCCTGTGACGATTGTGAAGATGTGAAGATAAATATGGCACTACAGCAAAAGTAATATAAATACAACAAAATTCTGTTTGGTGCTGGCAGATGTCCCGTCTGCCAGCGAAACTAAATCCAATTAAGAAAAGATTATGCCCTCTGAAAACCACCGGCTATCGCCGAATCGCTTCAACCTTCGCACCGCTTCGCTCGCACTCGCCCTGCTTTTAACGATTTCTTCCACCTCATTTTCCGCGTCGCCTCTCCCCGGTCAACCCGGGTGGGACTCCGGCTTCGATGCCCAAAGGGCGATGCAGCACGTGCGGGTTCTTGCGTCGGACTCCCTGAAGGGTCGCTATAGCGGCTTCCAAGGCACAGATAAAGCCAACCTCTACATCGGCGGACATTTCAGCGATCTGAAGCTTGAGCCGCCCTGGGGTCGCGACGGGTACATGCACCGCTTTAATTACGGGGCGGGAGAATACCTGATGCCGAGCGGACTGGTCGCTCATTTTGGCGACGGTTCGGTCGATACCGCCAACTTCTGGCAGGAGATCAACGTCTTCAAGTACTCCGGTTTCGGCAAGGTGCGAGCCAAGCTGGTCTTTGTTGGCTACGGGATAAGCTCGCCGGAGAACGGTTGGGACGACTACGCCGGAGTCGATGTCAAGGGAGCGATTGTTCTTGCGTGGCGCGGGACGCCTCAGATCGAGGGGAAGAGTTTCGGAAGCTGGGGAGCCAGCGGCAGGAAGTCAACCAATGCCTTGTCAAAAGGTGCCATCGGATTCGTCTTTTGCGAAAATGACCCTCCCAAGCTCGCAACGATCACCGAAGATTATTATCGGGAAGAGCTGCCGGCGGTTTGGGTCTCGAAGACGTTCGCCGACACGCTACTTAAAGGAACCGGCAAAACTAAAGATCAGTGGAAACAACTCGTCGATTCGCTGAAAACTCCGATCTCAAGAGTTCTCGATGTTGAGGTAGAGATGCAGGTTTCGGGCAAGTATTACCCGAAGCGCAAGACGCAAAACCTTGCGGGGCTACTCCTTGGCAGCGATCCGATCCTTCGTAACGAGATTGTCGTGGTTGGGGCGCATATGGATCATCATGGCGTCGATCCGGCGGGGAATATTTATCCCGGTGCCGACGATAATGCGTCGGGAACCTCGACGATGATGGAGTTGGCGCGGGTCTTCACTGAAAAGAAGCTGCGCTCGAAACGTTCGATTATGTTCATGGGGTTTGCGGCGGAGGAAGAGGGGTTGTGTGGGTCGAAAGCGTTCGTGAAAGAGATGCGCCTGCCGAAAGGGATGGAAATCGTTGCCATGTTGAACATGGATATGGTCGGGCAGGGGAATTGTTCGCTGGGAGTAGGTGGGATCAGCGAGTATCCGGTGCTTGGCGAGGCGCTGTTCGCCGGGTGGCCTGACTCGTCATTGAAGCCGATTGAGTTTCACGGTTTGTACGACGCGAGCGACCACGCCAGCTTCCGCGATGCGGGAATTTCGTCATACGTGATCGGGGCTCTGGGAGCGCATCCCAACTACCACACGCCGGGTGACTCGGCGGCAAACATCAAGCCGGAGGTGATGCAGGCGGTTGGCGACATGATGTTCCATTGTGCTAACTCGCTTGCCAGTTATCCGACGACGCTGAAGCCATTCAGCGGCAGGGGGCAGTGGCTGGTGAATAAGTATGGGGGGGTACGTGAAATGGAAATCGCAACCAAAGATATTAACTGGATACCGAACCATTTGTTGCCTGCTCAAAGCTATCGTGATAAAGTTAACGCCAATAGAATGAGCTACTCGAAGCCACAAGATAGATTGTCAGGAGTTGAATATACCGTACCAATGACGATTTTTAACATTGTTAAGCATGATGAGGATTCCCGAAAGTACGATGTGATGGAAAGTACTTTCCTGCAGGCAATAGAGCTTTCAAGAGAATGGGCAAAATCGAACGGAGCGCCTTACCTTTCCGATTCTACGCTGAAAGGATACAATGGTAATCCCTTTCGGGGGGTCACTTCCATGATAACTAGATCAAATTTCCCGGCTGATTCCTTGGTCGTGAAGGCACTTGCCGAGTTAGGACTCGGTTTCATTCGTACCGGTTTACCAGTAAATGAAAGCTGGGACAAGGGATTATGGTTGAATGATACGGTTTTAGATGGGAGCAAAACCGTTCCGGGAGCACGCAGTGTTGCCTACAATGCAAGACGAGCAGGAATCAGACCCTGGATCAATTCGTTGCCACCAGATCCAAACAATAGGCCAGTTGTAATACCAGAAGAGTTCACTAGGTTATGGGGGAGTCAGGTCATTTGTGATTTCACAACAGTCTATCAAACAAACATCTATTATTGGCTTCCTCAAAAAGGTGTCGAGCCACTACTTGGATATGGATGGTTTCTGTTGATTCGAGATATCGATCTGATGAAGAAGTACCGTGGAAAACCGGAATGGAAGCAGATCGGCATCCCTTCCGATGCTCCGTTAGTGGAAGAGTTGCTCAATCAGGGATTCAAAGAGGACGAGATAGGGGATTTGCTATTTAACAATCTGCAAAGAACACTTCAGGAGTGGTGGGCCGACGAGAGCTATAGGAAGCCATAATGCAATCCGTCGATGCTCAAAAATTCAGGAATTGCATTCTAACCCATTGCAACTCCCGTTGAATTGAGTTAAATTAGGCAAAAGTACCAATTTCAATTTCCTTTAACTACCTGATAGGATGAACTGAATGTCCGATGAATATACTCCGAAACGTGTATTTGAAGTTGCCCGTATTCTTAAGATTTCCACCCCTGAGATTATCGATTATCTGATCGATCTTGGTCACGATGTCACTCGCAAGCAGATGCACCCGGTCACCGAACCGATGTTTATCGCGCTTTTGCATAAGTTTGACCGGGCTCATTTCGAAAAGTATATGACAGATCACGGTATAATTGGCGAAGAACTCCGCAAAATGACAACTCTTCTTGAAGAGCAGAAGAAGAAGGTTCAAAAGCCCGTCGAATCTGTCAAAAAGATTGATCCTGTCAAAGAATCGAAGCCGCGCAAGCCGCGTCAGATCCGTCTCCATTCCGAGAAGAGTGAAACAATCAAGGTTACGTTCTTCCGCCGCGAAAAACCTGCACCTCCACCGAGACCGGCTGATTCACCTCATTCCATCCCGACTTCGCTTTTTGCTCGCATTGGTGAAGAACCGAAAGCGATTAAGACATCCCCCGTCGCGCTTGAGCTGATAAAGCGAGTTCTGGCGTTGCCGATTGACCGGAAGCAGATGCTGATCGCTCAGCTTCGTCAGCAAGATCCGCGATAGGTTGTCGATCATTAGAGCAGAAAACGCCCACCGGAAGGTGGGCGTTTTAGATTGAGTGGCCCCAGGGAGAATTGAACTCCCGTCGCAAGGTCGAAAACCTCGTGTCCTACCACTGAACGATGAGGCCAGAACAGAAAAACAAAAAAACGTGCAGGTAATAGATTGACACTCTTCAATCTGCAATCTGCAGTCGGGTGAGTGATGGGACTTGAACCCACGGCCTCCAGGGCCACAACCTGGCGCTCTAACCAAACTGAGCTACACCCACCATCGACGGGCGAAGTCCGTAAGCGCCTCTCCCGAAAAAAATAAATATATGGGCAGATTAGCCTCTCGTCAAGCTTTGTACCTCTCATTTCACCTTCACACAGTAAAATCACGGTATAATCGGCGGTTGACTTTTTGGTAGTTGAGCAGTATATTCTCAAGTTAGGTCAGTGAATCAGATCAAACCGCGTTTTACCTAAACGTTCTCGATTTCAGCAAACAGGCGGGGCTACTCAATTTCAATTTTTTTCGATCACGTCTCAAAGAACTATAATGGCGTAAGTGCTCTTTCAGATTTCTCATTGACGATTCCGCCCGGAGAACTGTTTGGTTGTCTTGGCCCTAATGGTGCTGGAAAAACGACGGCGATGAAATTAGCCACCGGTCTGGTCAAGCCTTCATCGGGCCGGGTGATGGTTGGCGGACACGATATCCAGAGTGATTCATTGGCTGCGAAGCATTTGCTGGGGTTTATTCCCGATAATCCATATATCTACGAAACCTTAACCGGACGGGAGTTTCTTCATTACTGTGCCGGGCTTTACAAGATGGATTTGCAAACGACACTCGATAAGGTCGCCCATCTCCTGTCGCTGTTTCAGATCACCGACTGGGCTGACCGGCGAGCAGGGCAGTACTCGCATGGAATGAAGCAACGGATTGTGATGGCTTCGGCATTTCTTCACGACCCCAAGGTTATTCTGGTCGATGAACCGATGATCGGACTTGATCCGGCGGCGATGCGGATGGTGAAAAAAGTGTTGCGTGATTTTGTCGATGCCGGTGGATCGGCGTTTCTTTCGACGCATACCCTTACCGATGCGGAGGAGCTTTGCGACCGTGTCGGGATAATTCACCGCGGCAAATTGGTAGCTTGTGGCAGACTCGATGAGGTGAGGAGGGAGGGCGAAAACCTTGAGGCGGCATATATGTTTGTGACCCAAGGGGAGAACGCTCTTTGACAAATTATTATAATCGTATTGATTTCAGGATCTTCGATCTCCTTGCAACGCTTAATGATAGTTGTGTCTTGGCGCAATCAATCCGGCACGGAAGTTGAGTAATTTTCCCAAGTCAGAGCTTGGCTGGAGATTGCGGGCGTTGTGGGGAGGCTATAAGCTTGACCGCTGGAGTGTCCGGGTCGGCAAGTTAATCGCTTTTGTAATAATCGTCGGTTTTTCAGTCGCAGCCACGATCTTTTTTCAAAAAGTGTTTCAGAGCCTTCTCGAGTTGGAGGGGATCGGCGAACCGCTCCTCTGGCGGGTGGTCGGCATGACGTTGACGACAGTATTTGCGATGCTGATCGTCAGCAATTTGATCACTGGTATAGCAACCCTTTACAAGTCGAACGAGATCATCTTTATGATGACTCGTCCGATCCCTGTAAGGAAGATATTTCTCAACCAATTCTCCGATAATCTTGCGTACTCTTCCTGGTCGTTGGCGGTGTTGGGTGTGCCGCTCATCATTGCATGGGGGACAACATTCGATGTCAACCCACTTTGGGTGATCGGGGCGATATTACTCGGCTTATGGCCGATGATTGTCATCTCGGCGATCATTGGAACGGTCGGGTTGATGGGATTGATCTACATCGCTCGAAAGACGAGTTCCTCTGTGGCAATGGGAGTCGTTCTGTTACTCGTTGCCGGTGCGATAGCTTTGACAGCACTTAATCGCAACAGGCAGTTTATTGTCGAAGGGGCGGCGCGAACCTCTACCATCGAGCGGTATGTTTCAGGGCTCTCGAGGGATGGCGGAGTTCCGTTGATGCCGAGTACCTGGTTGACGACAGCTATGAAATCGGTAAGCAGAGGCGATCCCAATCGAGCGATTTTTCTCCTTGGACTTTTAACAGTGACCTCCATTGTATGGCTCCGTTGGATAGGGCTGTTTGCGGGGATGTACTATTATGAAAGCTGGACTTCTTTCGGTGAAATAATTGGCCAAAAGGAGAGAGGTGAGCCTCCTCATCTGGCGAACAAGTTTCAGAACGGCTTATTTCCCAATCCTGCCGGAGCGATGTTGCGGAAGGATCTCCTGCAATTTTTAAGGTCACCTAGCCAGTGGGCGCAGTTTATGATCCTTATCGCTTTTTTAATAATTTACCTTCTGAACCTGATTTACGTATCGAGTCGATTTAACTTCGAAGCTCCATATTGGAAGACGCTGGTTTTGTTCCTGAACTTCTCTTTTACCGGTTTCATACTTGCGACACTTTCGGTCAGGTTTGTCTTTCCTCTGGTAAGTCTTGAAGGGAAAGGGTATTGGGTTGTTAAGGCGGCGCCGGTTACTACAAGGATGTTATTTATTGAGAAATTTGCGCTTGCTTTCATAGTGTTTATGGGATTGTGCGAACTTATCGTATATATATCGAGCCATGTGCTGCATGTACGCGGCGCGATGATGGTTCTGATGACGACAGGGACGTTCCTGATGGGGGCAACGTTGACCGGTCTGGCAATTGGTATGGGGGCGATATTCCCGGACTTTAAGGAGGAGTCTCCCATGCGGATAGCATCTACTCCCGGTGGAGTCCTAACGGTTGTAATATCGTTGATTTATGTTGGAATCATGGTGGCAGTGATGGCCTGGCCTGCAAGAGGTTATTTCTTGTATCTACTTGGTAGATCGCCTTTCCCGCTTGATAGGGTGTTGACGTCATTGGCGGCAATTCTTGTAATTAACTGTCTGGCCTTACTGATCCCGATCAGGGCAGGGTTTAGAGCAATGGCCGAACGGGATATATGAGTCGATTTGAGCCAGCAATCTTACGACCGGAAGTAAACAAAGTGCTTGTGGTCGATTCAGGGAAAAGGTTAAGCAATCTGGTCGAAAAAGGATTGGGTGGGTTGGTCACGATTGATCGGGCATCTTCGGGGGATACAGCTCTTCACATCATCGCTTTGCAACGCGTCGATCTTGTAATTACGCAGCTTAAACTCCCGCTTTTCAGTGGGATCGCCCTTGCGACGAAGCTAAAGAAAGTGCGTCCTGAGATACCACTGCTTGCAGTTTCGACGGGGGACTCGGAATCGGATGCTGCCGAGCTGTACAATCTTGGCTACCCGCGTGTCTTTCAGCTTCCGGAAGATGAGGTCGAGTTGATCCACGTCTCGTTAAGTATTTTGCAAGGTAATCAGTGGTTGAGCCGCGCCAAATCGGTGCGGGAAGAGTTAATAAGGAACTTTGGCTTCGACAGAATTCTGAGCAATCATACCCTGATGCGTGAAGTGCATGAGCGGTTGAAACGGGTCGTAGGTAGCAAGGTTCCGGTGCTCATTACCGGGGAATCAGGTACCGGGAAAGAGCTTGTCGCAAGGATGATCCACTCGACATCTGTGCGGTCGAAGAAGCCTTTCATTACGGTTAATTGCGCGGCAGTTCCGGAGGGTTTACTTGAGAGCCAGTTCTTCGGGCATGAAAAAGGGGCTTTCACAGGCGCTATTCAAAGGTCTATCGGGAAGTTTGAGCTGGCTCATACCGGGACTTTGTTCCTCGATGAAATCGGCGAGATGACGCCCTCGTTGCAGGCTAAATTATTGCGAGTAATAGAATACGGGGAATTTGAGCGGGTAGGTGGATCACAATCGATTCAAGTTGACGTCAGACTGATTACGGCTACTCATCGAAATCTTGAGACTATGGTTGCGGCGGGATCGTTTCGCACCGATCTTTATTATCGGATAAATGTTTTTCCAATTAAGCTTCCGCCATTGCGTGAACGCGGAGAAGATGCTATTCTATTGGCGTACAATTTCCTCATGGACGCGGCAATTCGCAATAACCGGCAGGTGCGAGCCATCCACAGCGATACGTTGGATCTATTGCTTAGGTATCAATGGCCCGGCAATATCAGAGAGTTAGAGAATGCGGTTGAGCGTGCGTTACTTTTAAGTGATGGCATCGAATTGAAGCCATCGGATTTTCCATCGCAATCTGATTGGCAGGACTTACATAGGGAACTGGCGATACCTTCGACCCTCGAAGTGGACGATGAGGATCAGGAATTGTCGGATGGGATGGGAGGCGAATCAATCCGGACGCTTGCCGATATCGAACGCGATGCTGTAAAACAGGCTATCGAAGCTACCAATGGCAACATTGCATTGGCGGCAAGGCGGCTGGGGATCGCAAGGGGGACGCTCTACAAGAAAATGGAAGAGCACGGATTGTCTTTTAAGGATCACAGAAATGCCCATTGAGTCGATCCGACAAATTAAAGCAGATTCAGATCCGACTCTTGCGCGAATAGTCCGGACAATAATCAATGCAATAAGCCCAAGTTGCATTTACCTCTTCGGGTCTCGAGCCGATGGAACCTGGAACGATGAAAGCGATTATGATTTTCTTGTGATTTATGACGGGCCTTTGCCCAAAAGTGAGGTCAAGATGAAAGTCGTCCGATCTTTTGCCAAGCATGACTTTTCGATGGATTTATTTATAATGAGTTCAGTAGAATTTAATAGACGCAAATTTCTTCCAATGAGTCTGGCACGTGAGGTTTTCGAGACAGGGTGTCTGATTGATGCCTGACGAGTTACAAGAATTAGTGATGCGATGGATGATAAAAGCTGAGCATGACCTACGGTCTGCTCGGAACGACATGAACGATGTATCGCCAATAACAGAATTGGCTACATTCCATTGCCAGCAATGCATAGAAAAATGTTTTAAGGCAGTTCTTGTATCGAGGCTTAAGCATATCCACAAGTCACACTATCTCCCATTTCTGTTGGAAGAATGCATAGTGGAAGAGCCGGAGCTCACTATTTTTATTGAAACTGCCAATAACCTTTTTCCTTATGCAGTGACTTCAAGATATCCTGATGATTCGAGAGAAATTTCCTTTGAAGTGGCTACTGAGGCAATGGTACAAACGGAGAGTGCTTTCCGTTACATCTAGGAACTTTTGAATAAGAGAGGTTACTTAACCAGTGAATCGAAGTAACATCGTAAAGAATATAGCTCTCTATTAAACAGTATTTTACAATTTGCATTCCCGACAAAATTAACAGAAAGCAGAACCTAACCCAAACATGCCATCTTTCACTTACGCCGCGATTAACGAGCAAGGGCGCGAGGTTTCCGGCTCGATAGACGCCGCAGATCAGAGCGCTGCAGAACGACTGCTCGAGGGACAAGACTTGATGCCGCTTCGCGTCAGCCAGTCCGATGCGAAGGGAAAGAATACGGCTAAAATTGCCCTTCCTGCTACGAATGCCGGGGCAAAGCGCAAAAAGGTCAGCGAACGCGACATCATCGACTTCACAAAACAGCTTGTAACTTTGTTGAAGGCTGGTGTACCGATTTTATCCTCGCTCGAGACCCTCGCTGGTCAAGCTGGTAACCCGGCATTTGGCGAGACTCTTATCACTGTTGCAACCGATATCGCGGCAGGTAACGATTTTTCAGCCGCTCTGAATAAACACCCCAAAGTCTTTAGCGAACTCTATTGCAACGCTGTTCGAGCGGGTGAGGTTGGCGGTGTGCTCGACGAAGTATTGACAAGGCTAACGGGCGTTATGCAGCGGGACTTTGAGATTCGCAAATCAGTCAAGGGAGCGCTTCGTTACCCGATTATCGTCGTCAGCGGTATGGTGGTAGCATTCCTTGTGTTGGTTTCTTTTGTCGTACCGAAGTTCGCCAAGGTATTCGAGCAGATAAACATGGAGCTGCCTTTACCAACCAAATTGTTGATCGGTATTGCCAACATAATGCAAAATTACTGGTGGGCGATTATTATTGTTGTTGGTGGCGGAGTTTATTTTCTCAAACGATACCTTGCCACTGAAAAAGGACAGTATTGGTGGGACGGAACGCTTCTTAAATTACCGATCTTCGGGCCCCTTGTCATGAAGACGGCGATGACAAGATTTACCAAGATGTTCGAAACTCTTTCCAGATCAGGACTTCCGATCCTGCAAATTTTCGAAGTCGTCTCGCGAACCATCGGAAACAAGGTTCTCGGAGATGCGCTACTTAAAGCATCAGAGGGGATCGAGCACGGTCGTGGCGTAGCAGTATCACTTGCCGAAACCGGACTGTTTCCACCGCTGGTCGTGCGTATGATCGCTGTTGGTGAGGATTCCGGTGCTATCGACGAAATGCTTGGCAACATCGGTGAGTATTACGATGGTGAAGTCCAGTCAACCGTCGAAGGTCTAACCGGAATGATAGAGCCGATCCTAACCGTTGGTATGGGAGCAATGGTGATCGTTCTCGCGCTCGCTATCTTCCTGCCGATGTGGAACATGATGAGTATGGCCCAGCAAGCAACGGGCCACTAAATAGACTTGCACAACACAACTAACTTCTGAGTCGCCTCCGGGTCAAAGATGCCGTGACCCACGACCTCCGTTTTTGATAAAGAACCAAAGGAGAATCTACCGAATGAAATTCCCCCTAAAAGCGATGCTTCTCGCACTGCTTATCACGTTTTCAGCAGGACTTACAGGTTGTGAAACGAACGCCGATGTTGAGCTGAAGAAAGCTGAGAAGGCTCTTAATGACGCGTTAGAAGTTGGCGCAGATGCCAGCGCTTCGGATGACTACATGAAGGCGGAAGAGTTGCTGATAAAAGCACAGGAATTGGCTCGAGACAACAAAATTCTCGAAGCTCGCCAGACTGCTGTCGAAGCGAAAGTAATCGCTGATGACGCCAAGCGCAAAGCTGAAGAACGACAGAATATTCTTGAAGCTGAGGCTGAAAGGCTGGGCAAGTAGCACAGAGGGTTGATAAGCACCAAACTCCCCCCTACAATTAGGGGGGAGAGCTTTCACAAGTAGTTAGAATTTATAGAACCGCAAACTCAATAACCGTACGAAATATTCTCCTAGGATCACTCTCTTTTTGCGCAGATATCTGTGCGAAAAGTCGAAGAGAGTAATGTTGATCTCACCACAAATTAATCTGATTTCTGTATCCGAATAATTAATTATCGTAAACATGCAAGGTCTCGTATATTAGCATAACGATTAGCTAATTTGAGACAGTTTTGGAAATTTCGGATTATCTTTCCCTGCAAGGATCATCGAATCCTTCGTATAACATCTCATTGGTAAGAAAACTTTAGTGAGGAATGAAATGAGTCCAGTGCGGATTCTCGTTTTTGTCGTACTTGCGGTGTTCACGGTCAACGTCTCCGCATCGACCCTGCCACAATTTTCGTCTTCCATTGTGAATAACGAAAACAGCATAAATGTTACGGTGACCACGCCTCCTGTTGAGTTGGTAGATGTTACTATCGAAGGTAATACTTTCAAATCGATAGAGATTCAATCCGAGGTTACGTTTGGAAGCGCCGGAGGGCTTAACCTGCCGGGGACATCGATGATGATCGAGATCCCTCACGGCATGGACCCGGTCGTCACATATGACGCGGGCAATTTCAAGCTGACCGAACATATCAAGCTCGCCCCTAAACCGCTCTCCCAATCCGACAATTCCAATGTTGCCATAAATTTATTGCGCAATGAGTTGTTCGAGTCCGACATCCTCATCCCGGAAGAAATTGTCTCGCTCACAACGCCATTCCAGATTGGTGGCGAGCGTTATGCGGTCTTGAAAATATCACCCTATCAGTACAATCCCCGCCTGCAATCTCTGCAAGTGCACCCCGAAGTTCAGGCAACGGTAAATTTTGTCCCTTCACAATCAACACCCACAACACAAAAGTTCGATGCACCGGTATGGCGTGAGTTGTCAGAGGCTCTGCGCGACGGTCCCTCGCGTGACGACGTCGCAGTCAATACTGATAACCTTGGTCATTTGTTGATCGTTATCCCAAACACTGATGCATATGCCAACGCTGTAGCCCCACTTGTGGCTTGGAAAACAAGGATGGGTTATGTCGTGACGGTGTTGAGGCGAGTCCAGAATATTGCAACAGCGGCTGCTCTGAAAGGTTACCTCCAGACGGCGTGGGAAGAATGGGAAATGCCGCCGACATATATTCTGCTGATTGGTGACGACGGGCTAATGCCAAGCTTTCACGACGGCGACGCTGAAGGCGCGAGCTGGTATATTTCCGATAATCAGTACGTAACCTATGGATATAATGAAGGGAACGAAATTGCAGGTTGGATTCCACAGACTTTCATAGGCAGACTTCCTGCGCAAAGCACAGGCGAAGTCGATCAGATGGTTGCCAAGATCGTCGGCTATGAAAGCGCACCGTTTGTCCAGCAGGAATGGGTCGAGGGTGGTGTGATGATAGCCTGCGGTGTGCACTCGTGCATAACAACCAATCAGGCAATTCGTGAGCAGATGATCGAATACGGCTACGAGCGCAATAGGGTCAGCGAAGCGTATGCCGAGTATCATGCGGGCCAACCTGTTGTTGATGCAAATATCATGAACAATGGCGTTAACAATGGCGTAGGCTTCGTCAATTTCAGAGGTTATGACCTTTGGGGTGGAGCCAATATCCCTCAAGTCACAAGTCAAATTCGGCAACTCAGAAATGGCTGGAAACTTCCGATTGTCACCGGTATGGTCTGCGCGACAAACGATTTTGCGAATCGATTTGGAACTGAAGGCATAGGCGAAGCCTGGCTAAGAGCATACAATAACAACGTTCCAGCCGGTGCGGTCGCCAGCTTTGGCCCCACTGATCGCCACACCCACACGTGGTTCAACAATACGATGGACGGCGAGTTCTATCGGATGTTGTTGCGTCGGGGCGTCCACACGTTGGGGGCGCTTTGTACGGCCTCTAAAATTTCACTCTTGAGGAACTATCCCTCACTTCTCCAGGGACTTGGTGATGGCACATCCGTAGGTTATTACTTCTTTGCCTATTGCCTATTGGGCGATCCAAGCATGCAGGTCAGGACTCTTGACCCGAGAGAGATGAGCGTCACTTTCGATGAGAGTGTTCCGGTTGGCTCGACCAACTTGATGGTTTCGGTGACAGGCGAAGACGATGCTCCCTTGGCTGGAGCCTACATCCACTTCTTTGGTGACGACGACCATCGCTACGGCGCCTATACCGACGAAAATGGCGAGGCTTTAATCGAAGTTGATCCGTTAGAGCGAGGGACTTTGAAGTTGACCGTGACCGCGACAAACTACGTCCCGCTACTTGACGACGTGGCAGTTGTCGCACAATCGCGAACGGTCTCATTTGCGACTCTCGAACTTAGCGACGACAATGACGGTGAAAGTCGCGGGAATGATGACGGAATGATTACATCCGGCGAAACGCTCGAATTTTCGGTAACCCTTGCCAATCGTGGATCCGATGATCTGCAAAATACGAGCGCAACTCTCGAAACATCGAGTCCCTTCGTCAACATCAGTCGCGGTTCAGCCGACTTTGGCAGCATCGCTCACGATGAAGAAGGCGTTTCGGAGGAACCCTATCTCGTTCAGGTTGAGCATGGCACACCATCCGGAACCAGGATCGACTTTCTGCTCACTGTCGCTTCTGGTCAGGATCGCTTCCCAATCCACTTCTCCAGAACTGTTGTCGGCTACGATTTTGAAGTCAGTAGCTTCCAAATTCAGGGTGAGGATCCATTTGCACCTGGCACAACACGCAGATTAGCTGTTGCAATCGACAACATCGGGAAACTTTCCAGCCCGACTCTGAATGGGATTCTTTACTGCTCAGATCGTTCGATACAGATTCGCGGAGCTGAAACTCGCTTTGATCCGATTGAGGTCGGAGAGGGTTCGGACAACACAGATCGCCCGTTCGAACTGTCGGCAGGAGCACATGCATATTTGGGTGGCTCATTCAATTTTGGGCTATTGCTTGAAGATGAAAACGGACTTCGGGACAGCGTAGCTTTTACAATGGTTCTCGGCGAGCCCAAGGTCAATTCGCCGCAAGGCCCGGATGATTACGGATATTGGGCGATAGACAATCGGGATACATTGACGGGGGTGGCACCGACATTTGAACGCCTACAGGGGAACAACAACCTCAATATTGCCGATAACAATGACAATGCTTCGCCAGTTGGTATAGGCGGATCAGTGCGTGTGATTGATCTCCCATTCACATTTACGTTCTATGGTCAGGAATACCGGAGAGCCACCGTCAGCACCAACGGCTTCCTCGCTTTTGGCGAGTCGATCTCGATAGGTTGGAATAATCAGGAGCTTGGTAGTGGGCTTACGCCTGCCGCGCTGGTTGCGCCATGGTGGGATGACCTTTATGAGGGGAACATGTTTACTCGATTTGACGAAGATAATGCACGATTTGTCATCGAGTGGCGAGGCTACAATTCACCTGCAGGACGGGTAAGCTTCAGCGTTGCTCTATACGATCCAACGGTTGTAGTAACATCGACCGGAGACGGTGAAATTGTCGTGAATTATCTGGAAATTCCTGCTCAGAGAGATGCGGCGGACGAGGCAGTGACAATCGGTTTGAGTGCTCACGACAGCAAGACCTCGCTGACTGTCCGCCATGCCCACGATTCCAATATGAAGACTGGGCTTTTACAGACAGGGATGGTGATCAAGTTCACCACAGGCCCATCCCAGGATATCGGCTCGATACAAGGCAATGTGACTGACGTAGCCAATGGCGCTCCAATGATGGGAGTCCGGGTGATGCTTGAAGGTACCGGGTTCTACGCAATGACTGACGCCAATGGAAGCTACATTATCGAAGGTGCGGCGGTAGGGACTTACTCGGTGCTGGCTCAAAAACGTTACTTCAACAACGATGTCGAAGCCGAGGTTGAGGTTCGCCGTGACGAGTTTACTGAGGTCAATTTCAGCCTTACCAATCCATCCTTTGCCATCAATATTGAGGGGATAGATGTTACGGTACCCCCCGACTCGGTTCGTCACCGAAATTTCCGGGTGACCAACGCAGGAAATGGCCCACTCGACTTCAGTCTGCAGATGATTCTGGCGGTCGAGAATCCCGATCAGGATACGCTCTGGAGCACTACTTTCGATTGGGATATTACTGCGGCGACTGGCGAGGGTACACTACGAGGTGTGGCGGCAGACGATGAGTACTTCTATTTTTCCGGTCAGCGTCAACGCGCCGTTTTCCCCCACCCGATGTTCGTATTGAATAAACTTGGCGAGATGCAGAGAGAATTCAATCAGTTTTCGGTCGATTCAGCGGCTCGAGGATACTCCGGTCTCGACTACAACGGCGAAAATCTGGTTGGTGCAGAAGATGTCAGCATCGTAGAGTTTACAAGAGATGGTGAATTCGTCCGCTCAATAACAATGCCGGATGAAGCGACCACTCTTGGAATTGCATATTCGCCACTAACAGGAACGTACTTCAGCAAAGCCATTACTGGATCTACAATCTATGAATTAGATCAGGATGGAAATCTTATCGCAGAACATACATTGCCTGAAGGTACGTTCCGAACGTATGGATTTGCTTGGTTTCCAGAAGATCCCGACGGTTACAATCTCTATGTACTGCGACTCAATCAGGAGACTGTTCTCACAGAACTCTGGAAAATGAATCCGATGAATGACGAATGGCTTTTCATCAGAGCTTTTGATCTTCAAGAAGGCGACTCCCCACTTGATCTTGTCATAACGAAACGCTATGACCCGCTCGCCTGGACGCTTGCGTTACTTGTCAATCGTCAGGCTGGTGACCGGTTGATCGGTTATAAACTCGCATCGAATACATCATGGATCTCCTACGACCCGATTTCAGGCTCTGTTGCGCCTGGTCAGGGTCAGGACTTCAATGTTACCTTTAGCCCGGAAGACCTTCCACGCGACGTATACCATGTCGTCCTTGAACTGTCGCACAATGCTGAGGGCGAAGTCTTCGAGATACCGGTGACTTTCACAGTTGGCGATGAAGTGAATATCGTGGATGAAGACCTGTTGCCGACTTCGGTAAACCTTTCGTCGCTTTACCCCAATCCATTCAACTCGCGAGCCAACATCGACTTCACCATCCCGAAGGCTGGCTTGACCAGCATCGCAGTCTATGACGCAACCGGACGCGAGCTTCGCAGACTGGACCTTGGCAAACTTAACGCAGGACGACACTCTGCCTGGTTCGACGGCGAGGGACTTAGCAGTGGAATTTATCTGGTCAGGATTCAATCCGCAGCCGGTTCTACGTCTCAGAAAATGGTGCTGCTCAGGTAGGTCGTTGTCTGTTGATTGTGATCGAATCCATGGAGGGCGGGATTACATCCCGCCCTCCATCTGTTTATGTGAAATTTAAGTTGAAGTTGGTTGAACCGTCGTTCAGCACTCTATTTCTGTCTCTTAAGATACTATATTAAATATTTGGCTAATATTAGTTGATTAGTCAAAATCACAATTAAAATGGATCTAAAATGACAACGAAGCGAGACTTCCTCAGCTTCGCGGATTTATCCCGCGCTGATTACCTGCACCTGATCGACCACTCGATTCGACTTAAAGACCAGACACGGGCTGGCGTCTGCCCACAGCCATTATTTGGCAAATCAGCAGCACTGATCTTTCATAAGCCTTCGCTCAGGACTCGCATCTCGTTTGAAGTTGGAGTAAGGCAGTTGGGGGGAACCGGGTTCTTTATCACCGACAAAGAGATTGAGCTTGGCAAGCGTGAAACTATCGCCGACGTTGCGCGGGTGATCTCCCGATACGTCGATCTGGTCGTCATCAGGACCTTCAAGCAGTCCGACATTGTCGAACTTGCGCAGTGGTCGGATGCACCCGTGATCAACGCCCTGACCGATCTGCTCCACCCCTGTCAGGTCTTCTGCGATCTGATGACGATCAAGGAGAAGCTTGGTACCGTCGAAGGGTTGAAAATCACCTACCTCGGTGACGGAAACAATATGACGCGCTCGTGGATCGAAGCCGCCAGATTGCTCGATATTGACCTCTGGGTCGGGACGAGACCAGAGACAGATCCGGGCAAGGAATTTATCGCGGACGTTATGAAGGGTGGCAAGGGCAAAGTGACGGTCACCTCGGACCCGATTGCGGCTGTTAAGAATGCAGACGTAGTGTACACCGATGTCTGGGCTTCGATGGGCGAAAAGGACAAAGCCGATGAACGCGCGTCGCTTTTGGTGCCCTATCAGATCAATGCCGGACTGATGTCCCACGCCAAAAAAGAGTGCCTGATTATGCACTGCCTACCTGCCGAAAGGGGCCGGGAGATTACCGACGAGATGATGGAGCATAAGAATTCAGTCGTATTCGACGAAGCTGAAAACCGTTTGCACGGACAGAAGAGCATTATGATGTGGTGCATGGGAGCAATCTGACAGGGATAAGAGTGAGGATGAAGGTAAGCCTACTATGGCTGGTGGCGATGATGTTTACTGCATGCCGGACAACTCCGCTTGAGAACGTCCAGCAACTGGTCAACAGCCACGAGTATGCTGGAGCGCTCGAACTCTTGAACAGCCAGGAGATCGATTCGACCGATATCGAAAGCCTTTCCCTGCTTGCCATATCATATTTCGCCGAAACCAACATGACCGAAGGCTTCAAGCAGATCGACAGGATTGCCGGATCTGGTGACGATGGTCGCATTCAGGCAGCGACGGTTCTGTTGAGGTCAGGCAGGATAGCGGCTCGAGAGAAGATCAGAGCCAGCGATGCAGTCGCGCTCCTCGACAGCGCAGTCTTGTACGATCCATCGACGACCACTGATGTCGTCGGGCTTGCTTGGCAACGAGGGTTGGAGTTTCTTAATTCCTCTGGCGACGCCGGGCGGCTCTTTATCAATTGTGCGATCGGGCACGACTCGAATACTGCCGGCCGTCTCCGCGCCCATGATATCATCCTCTCACGCCGATATGAAGAGCTGGAGAGCGTCGTCGCGTCACTTCCTGAAATGGGTGCTTTGGGCAATCGATACTTTACGGAATTTGGAAAATTTCCAACAATTCTGGAGATCCAGAGTGCTTACCCTGAGGTTGGCGTGCGCAACCGGGAGGGCTGGGAGATTACAATCGATGGCAGAGAGGGGAAGATCGTCGCGATTGCCACCGCTTCACTCGGCAACAAAGCCGGAGTTAAGCGCGGCACAGTGCTGACTGGCAACTAAAGGCTTGAGCATTCCCCCAATAGTACCCTTCACTGTCGAAGTCGGGATCGATATCGTCGAGACTGTCCGTGTCGCACGAATGCTCGAAAGGTGGGGTGACCGGTTCATGCGCAGGTTCTTCACACTTGCTGAGCAAAAGCAGTTGCGCGGTCGGGTCGAACGGATGGCTGGATTGATAGCTTGCAAAGAGGCCACATCGAAGGCTTTGGGGTTGGGGTTGCGAGGTCTTGGCTGGAAGGAGATGGAGATTCTTCACGCGATAACCGGCAAGCCGATGCTTCGCCTGAACGGACGAGCTGCGGCGCAAGCGGCGTCACTCGGTTGGTTTAGCACCACCGTCAGCATGACTCACGATGCGGGTGTAACAGCGGCGGTTGTTGTGGCGCTTGGAGTATCCAGGGAGCCTTCGTGAACTGGCAGGAAGCTGCCGTGGCAATTGTTGACAAGACAGTCAAACAGAACTTTATTTCCGAAGCTCTGAGGAGTGAACTTAAGCAATCATTCCGCTTTCAGAACGCCGTTCAAGCGTTCGAAATCGTCCGCAAGGAGTTAGCACACATTGGGTGCGGGTGGAATAAGGTTTGGGCGGGCAATGCTCTTTTTGGCTGGTGGGGGGAAACGGTCACTTCGGAACCTATTCGCCTCGTTGCTATTGAGATTAGCAGGAACGAAGCACTGTTGGATGAAATTCGAGGCTTTCTTCAGTCACGCTGGGATTGCTTGGACGGGGTTAGGCTCTCGTCTGAAGCGGATCGATTGTGTCGGGAGATGGGCATTGGAACCTCATTCATCAGGCTCACTCCAGCCGAATTACGACTGTTGCAGCGGATCAATCTGGACTATGGCAAAACCATTCGCATCGAAAAGTGGCGATGGTCAAGGCAAGCGGGTGTTGCGTACCTCTCCGACGATGGGCGTGAAACAGTAAGACCTGAGCTTGTCGCTGTGCGTGCTATCGATGCGATCAGGGAAGATGACGGGACTGTCTCAAAAGACTGGCAAGAAGCCCTGTCGAGGATCGATGGCAAGCAGGAAGTGTTTCAAATCGAAGGACTATCAGGACATGATCGCTTCATAGAGACTATGGAATTTTGGGGGTTGGGGCAAAGGTGGGCGGGAGGGGTTAAGCTATACCAGCCGTCACAGGAATGGCTGAAACTTTTGGCGACGTCAAGTTAGTCGTCACAGGCGACCTTGAAGCCACACGAACGGCAGCGATGGCCACAGGCGAAGACGAACCCTGTCTCGCCGCACTGAGGGCAGGAAAGGTCATACTCGGTCTCGAACCAGACACGCGAGGCTTCGACAGGGCTGGTTGATAACGCCACTGCGCTGGAGTAGAAGTCGAACTGGATTTGGGATGGATGGCTTTTTCTTGAGTGAGAGTGGCCGATCCGTCTGAGATTTCGGGGGGACATTTATCTGCACATTAGAATAGTATATTTCATATAATATAACGTCGCTTATCCGTTTTGTCAAGCGATTTTTTATCAGCGCCTGTAGCTCAATCGGATAGAGCAACAGCCTTCTAAGCTGTAGGTTCCGCGTTCGATTCGCGGCAGGCGCGCACAGTATTCATCAGGCCGAATTTAGCAATATCTCGAGGGCTTACGCAGTGTTTCGGGATAGCCTTTAAGAAGATAGACACCTCTGAATTGGAACATGGCGAAAAAAAAGAATCTCTTTCCAGTCCCTGACAGCGAGTTGATAGTACCGGCTGTATTGCCGGTGATGCCGCTTCGTGATTTCGTAATCTTTCCGCACACCGTGATCCCTCTGGTCGTCGGTCGTGCTGGCACGGTGCAATCGGTCGAGGCTGCCCTTCAGGGCGACCGGCTGATTGCCCTGATCGCCCAGAAAGATGCCACTACCGAAGAGCCAGGCCCGGCCGACATGTACCGGGTTGGAGTTGTTGGCAGGGTGGCACAGATGATGAAGTTGCCCAACGGCCTCGCCAAAGTGCTTCTTGAGGGCTTGGTTCGCATAAAGGTCACTCGCTACCATCGATCCGGTCAGCAGCTTATGGCGGCTGTTACTGTGATGAAGGATGAGATTGCCGGAGATTCCGAGGTTGAGGCCGCCCGTCGCCATATTGTTCAGATATTCAAGGATTTCGTAACGCTCAATCGCCAGATACCTGACGAAGTCGCGGTTGCGGTAGAGAATTTTCTTGGGCCCAGAAGGCTTGCTGACTTCGTGATTATGCATCTGAGTCGGACAACGGCTCAGAAGCAAGCGATGCTGGAGACTGAGTCGGTCTATAATCTGTTGGTGATGCTGGCGAAAGAGCTGGTACGCGAAATAGAGATACTCAATCTCGAGCAGAACATCGAAGGTAAAGTTCGCGAAAAGATATCCAAATCACAGCGGAATTATTACCTTCAAGAGCAGCTTAGAACCATCAAAAAGGAGCTTGGCGAAGAGGGCGAGGATGATCTTTCCGACGTCATAGAATATCGTCGGAAGATCAAGAAGGCAAAAATGCCGAAAGAGGCTCGCCTGAAGGCTGAGGAAGAGCTGAAACGGCTCGAAATTACCTCGATGATGTCGCCAGAGGCAACCGTTATCCGCTCCTACCTCGACTGGTTGATCGGCGTCCCGTGGCACCATGCAAGCGAAGATAACCGGGATATTGCTGCGGCGAGCAACATCCTCGATGACGACCATTACGGTTTGGAAAAGCCGAAGGAGCGCATCCTTGAGCACCTTGCGGTGCTTGCAACTGCCGGAAAAATGAAAGGCCCGATCCTCTGCCTGATTGGTCCTCCCGGAGTCGGCAAGACTTCATTGGGGAAGTCTGTCGCGAAGTCGTTGGGCAGGCAGTTTGTCCGCGTTTCGTTGGGTGGGGTGAGGGACGAAGCAGAAATTCGAGGCCACCGCAGAACCTATATCGGCGCATTGCCAGGGCGTGTTGTTCAATCGATGAAGAAAGCCGGTACGGTCAACCCGGTATTCTTACTCGATGAGATCGACAAGATGTCAAACGATTTCCGTGGCGACCCATCTTCGGCACTGTTGGAAGTTCTTGACAGCGAACACAATCATCAGTTTTCAGATCACTATCTTGAAGTTGACTACGATCTCTCGCAAGTTCTCTTCCTGACCACCGCCAACAATCGCGACGGTATCCCGTGGCCTCTTCAAGATCGTATGGAGATCATCGAGTTGCCTGGCTACCTGCATCAGGAAAAATTCGAGATTGCGCGAAGGTTCCTTGTTCCGAAACAGTTGGCTGAATGTGGCTTGAAAGTGACCGATATCTCGATCACCGACCCTGCGATCAACATCACGATCGAGCGATACACACGTGAAGCCGGAGTCCGCGAGTTAGAGCGGGCAATTGCCAAGCTTATCCGCAAGGCTGTTCGACAATTGATGGAGAACCAAGACCTTGCCCGACCCTTTATCATCGACGCCGCCAAAGCGATTTCTATGTTGGGCGTTGCCCCTTATGAGGAACCGGCCGTAGATGGGATAGCGCGGGTTGGAAGTGCTGTCGGGCTTGCCTGGACAGCGACTGGCGGCGATATCCTCGTTATCGAAGCCGAGACGATGAAGGGCAAGGGGACGCTTACCCTGACCGGTCAACTCGGTAACGTGATGCAAGAATCTGCCAAAGCAGCTTTGACTGTCGTCAGAGCGCGTGCTGAGCGGCTCGGGTTCGACTCTGACATCTTCCTGAAGTACGAAGTTCACGTTCATATCCCGGAAGGTGCCGTCCCCAAAGATGGTCCTTCAGCCGGTGTGACGATGGCAACTGTGCTTGCATCGGCATTTTCTCGCAAGCCTGCTCGCGGTGATATTGCGATGACCGGGGAGATCAATCTGCGCGGCGACGTTCTGCCGATTGGCGGTTTGCGTGAAAAGCTCATGGCTGCAGTCCGTGCCGGGATCAAGACTGTTATCATTCCAGAGCGTAATCGCAAGGAATTGGCGGAAGTTCCTGAAGCTGTCAAAGAACCTCTCGAAATTATTCCGGTGAAAACCGTCGATCAGGTTCTTGACATCATGCTTTACCTGCCCGTGGCGGAAGTTGCAAGACCACGAAAGGGTAGCCGTAAAGAAAAAAGTTCTGTATTGACAGTTCGGTAAATCCATCAATATTTTGTGGAGAGTAAATTTTGAATCCATTACCTTCCATACTTTCTCAATATCATGCCTCGCTTGAGATGCTGGCTCGATCGGTTGAAGCTTGTCCAGCAGAATTATGGGACAACGATAAATACAAAAATAGATTTTGGCATATCAGTTACCACGTATTGTTTTATACTGATTTTTACCTTTCATCTGACGAGCGAAGTTATCAACCATCGCCGCAGTACATTCCTGAGTATCAATATTTAGGCAATTTCCCTTGGGAAAGCGATAAAAAACCGAACATCAGTGCACCTTGTTCAAAAGAACATATCTTACGTTATATACTCTATATCCATTCTATCTTGGATGATAGTATCGAAGGAATTGAGTTGAGCGATTCTTCCGGCTTTGATTGGCTCCCATTTAATAAGCTGGAATTGCAACTTTATAACATTCGACACATTCAGCACCATACTGCGCAACTGAATCTATTATTGCAGATGGAAACCGGAGTATCAATCGAATGGATTGGAATGGGTTAGGTGGGCGTTTGCCACTTACCATCCGATTTTCCTAATAAGCGAGTGAAAAATGTTTGTTCAAATACAGCAACGCTACACGATTAAGCGAATCTCGCGATGTCTTCCTGCTCTCTGCCTCTCCTTCGTGCTCGCCATCGCACCCGCCTTTGCCTCACAACTTGTTCAGGTAGCACTCACTGATATTTCCCAACTTGAAAGGCTTCAACGGGCCGGGTTGGATATATGCTATTACTCTGATGGGGGTCTTGCCGAAGTAGTCCTGATGAATCAAGATGATAGAGCAAGACTGAATCGGACTGGCTTGCCCTATTTTGTCACACTGGAAAACATCGAGGCGTTTAATCGCTCCCGGCTTTCGCCCGGTCGGGATGATATGGGTGGGTTCAGGACATTCGATGAGATTGTCGAGGAAATGAACCGGCTTCACGAAGCATACCCCGATATTATCGGTGCTCCGGTTGAGATCGGCCAATCAATAGAGGAGCGGCCAATCTGGGCGATAAAAGTTTCCGACAATCCAGATGATGAGGAAGACGAACCGGAAGCGCTGTTCACTTCGTTAATCCATTGTCGTGAAGTTGTCACTTCTTATGTCCTATTTGGCGTCATCGAGCATCTTGTGGAAGGTTATGGCAACGATGAACGCCTGACCAGACTCGTTGATGAACGGCAGTCGTGGTTTATTCCGGTTGTGAATCCGGACGGGTATGTTTTTAACGAAGAAGACAACCCCGATGGTGGCGGAATGTGGCGAAAGAATCGGAGGAGGAATGGCGGTCAGGGTGGGATAGGCGTCGATCTCAATCGTAATTTCGGAGCGCATTGGGGTTACGATAATGTCGGATCAAGTCCGACTGGATCCAGCGAAACGTATCGAGGTACCGAAGCGTTCTCCGAACCCGAAACGCAAGGGATCAGGGATTTTGTCAGTGCTCATCGCTTCAAAGCGTCAATATTCTTCCACTCCTACAGCAATCTCTGCCTTTACCCATACGGTTACGATGTACTTCAACCACCGGATCGATCTGTTTTTTCAGCCCTTTCCAAGCGAATGATCGCCAACAATCGCTACTTGCCCGGGACAGGGTGGGAGGTGATTTACCGGACAAATGGTGATAGCGATGATTGGCTCTATTCGGATGATGACCACGATCCGATCCTGGCGTTTACGCTCGAAGTCGGAACTCGTGACGATTATTTCTGGCCCCCTCTTGACCGGGTTGCGCCACTCGTCGCAGAAAACATCGAAGCGGTATTGACCTTGATCGAGTATGCTGACTCGCCGAATCGAGTGCTCCCTCCTAAAAGCCCACAAATCACTCACGCTTCGATAACTCGTGACGGGGGCCTAAGACTACGGTGGGAGTCGCCTGAGGACGAGCACAATCAACCTGTCAGTTACGACATCGAAGGGCGTTTGCCGGGTGCCTCGGTTGTCGATGGCGGAGCACCGGATCAGACCAGATGGGTGAATACTAACTTCAATATGTCGCAGGCCGAACGACATAGTGGGACGCATAGCTACCGGGCGGCACTCCAATCGCCTATGTCAACTATGACTCTCGCCGAGCCGATTGTCGCACCCGATACGCTTAAAGCATGGCTCAGCTACAACCTCAGATCGAATCGCTCGCACTGTATTGCACTCGAAGCATCCATGGACGGCGATACATGGGAACCGCTTCCCGGAAACCGTACGCAGGATGTCGTCGCCAACCAAAGAAGCATAGGCCCCGGCATTTACGGAATTTCAGGTGGTTGGCAAGAAAATTACTGGCTTTTGGGTGACTACGCTGGCAAGGTCATCAAATTGCGTTTCAGATATTACTCGTTCAACATTTTCCCCAATCCCCCCAATAGTGAATTTTGTTATATCGACGACATCTCGCCAATGCCGACATATAGTCGTATCGATGCAATTGCTGAAAACGTCGAAGAATCGGGCTGGGATGGCAGAATCGAAAACCACGAGCAGAACTTATTCTATGCAGTGATCGCAAAGGATGCAGATGGTGAAGAGTCGTTTTTCAGTATTCCGATTCCTGCTGAAGAGCGAATCGATCAGCTTGTCCTTCGTTGCGTCGTCGGCTGGAATCTCGTCAGTGCACCTTTTCAAGCTCCTGACCCATCGCCGTTAGAGATTTTCTCAAGCTGGCTCGAACGGGAAAGCCTTTACATGATGAAGGACGGCTGGGGTCGATTTTTCCTGCCACAGTTTAATTACAACCAAATTCGAGAGTGGAGCCCTTTTGCCGGTTACTACATAAAAATGAGTAGTGCAGATACGCTCGTCTTTCCTGGAGAGAGAATTCCAGTCAATTCACCTCTGCCGGTTTTGGACGGTTGGAACGTTATCGGGTATTTGCCTTTTGAACCATTGGCAGTTGAGGTTGCCCTGAACGACATTGCCAATAACCTGATCCTTGCTAAGAATGGCTACGGTGAGTTTTGGCTCGTTGAAGAGGGCTTCAGCAATATGCGAGTCATTGAACCTGGTGCGGCACTCTCTATCAAAATGAGCGAATCTGATACTCTAACTTACCCAGACCTTCCTCGATTTGCCCCCAATTTTATCAGCGAAACGGCATCTCCAATAGAAGGATTCATTCCGGAGACTCCCTTCAACATGAGCCTGTTGCTTGCATTGCCGCCCAACAACTCAGAAAGTTCAATCAGGCTCTATGATCGTGAAGGAAATTATTGCGGTGGTGTTTTTGTTGATGCAGGTGACAGGCGGGTCGGTCTGGCAGCGTGGCAGGAAGATAAGCTGGGGGGAGTTGGCTATGCAGAAGGCGAGCCTCTCCGTGCGTACTGGCATTCCAACGATGGAGTCGAGAGTAAACTCGAGTTCATCGGGACGAATAGAAAACCGATTTTCAAAACGGATGAATTTGAGCGACTTGAAGTCGAAATGAAGTCATCTCCGGTTCCTCTGGAAATGACGCTAAGCTCAAATCCCAATCCTTTCAATGGACGCGCCAATTTACGGATGACTATAAGCGATCCTGCCGATCTGACACTCAAAATTCTCGACTCAGTTGGCAGATTGGTGCAGCAATTCCAACTTGGGGCGCAAAAGCCTGGAGTTGTTAACTTTGGTTGGGACGCATCCAATTGTCCAAACGGAATATACTTCGCAAAGTTAAGTGCTGGTTCCGAACGATTTTTCCGAACTGCGAGCATAAAGATGGTATTGGTAAAGTAACCTGATAAAGAATTGTCATTAAGCGTCCGTTTTATCGGACTCGTTTTCCAGCTTATCCTTGCTACTTTTGCCGTAGCTCGAACTGTGGACATTCCACTTAGACCCGCAAGAGGCGAGCACCCATTTCCAATGGTCGAGCCTGTTCGACCCCGCCTAATTCTGGCACTCTCTGGTGGAGGTGCTCGCGGAGCAGCTCATATTGGTGTCTTGAAAGCATTCGAAACTGCAGGAATTCAAATCGATGGTGTCGCTTGCTCTTCAATAGGAGCTTTGATCGGAGTCCTCTACGCCGGTGGCTATTCGCCAGATGAGATCGCAGGCCGTCTGCGAAAAGTTGACTGGAATAGCCTTTTGTTGGACGAGCCGGAGCGTCGCTCGCTATTGATGGCTCGTAAGTCGGAGCATTCCCGCCATCTTTTGACCCTCCGACTGGGTGACAACTTCGCGCCGGTAGTACCTGGTGCGATAACTCCGGGGCAGAAGCTCTATCATCAGTTACTGAACTTGACCCTCGATTTGCCATTTTATCCCACTTCAGGTTCCTGGTTCGAATGGGAGACACGTCTTAACGTCGTGGCGACTGACTTGCTGACAGGTAAAGGGGTCAATTTCGAGCGAGGCGATCCGGCACTCGCTATCCGGGCATCGATGTCGGCTCCACTCCTCTTTGAACCGGTCCAGCTCGATACCCAGCAATTGATCGACGCTGGCGTTTCGTCCAACATACCGGTCGAAACGGGATGGAAAATGGGAGCGGACGTGGTTGTTGCGGTCAACGTCACAGCAGACTTACAGCGAAGATATACCCTTTGGCAACCGTGGGAGATCGTCGATCAGGTAACCACCATCCTCGAACGACTTCCCAACCAACGCTCTCTTCAACAAGCTTCTCTGGTTCTGACTCCGGCACACGGTGACAGCGAATCGTTCACTACATCTCTTTTCGATCAGATTATGCAATCAGGAGTTCGAGAGGCAGAGTTAAACCTTGATACACTTCGTGCGCTTTTAAGCCTTTCCCCTGATCCGGACGATTATGATACGCTCAGATTTATCCGAGTAAATGAGCCAACAGGATTACCAGAGGAGTTGCGTCTGCCTCGTGAGTGGAGAGTTAGGGGCTATTGCACAGTAGGAGACATCCGTGATAGGCTAAGAAGAATGTATAATACTGGAATGGTGCTTGCTGCTCATTCCATTTACGACAAACAGGAACGCTCGCTCGATTTTTTCCTGAAGATGACGCCGACGATTCGAAATATTCATATCGAAGGCGGAATTTCCGAATTTTCTGCAATCTCCGACAGCATTTTTCAAATTCAGATCGGTGGAGTTTTTAACCGGATACATTTCTCCAAAGGACTTGCGGCGCTGTTAAGAATTTATCGGCACGCCGGTTTTCCTGCGGTGATGGTTGAAAAAACGACTTTTCAAGAAGAGAGCGGAACACTTACTATCCATTTGGATCAGGGGAAATTAGGTCGAATTGAGTTTAGCGGATTGGAAAAGGTCTCTGCGCTGTGGCTCGAGCGCGAGGTCCCGCTTGAAGAAGGCAAACCGATAACCCGCGCCGGTATTATCGATGGCATGGAGAATCTCTACGCCACCGGATTATTCCGCAACGTTTATCCAGTGATCGAAGTTTCGAGACATGCGGATTCTTCGGATAGTCCCGCAATTGAATGGATTGTAAAATATCACGTTGTCGAAAATCCCTCTCCCCTTATCAGACTTGGTTTGGTTTATCAAAGTGAGCAGAAAACGCAGGGATTTGCCGAGATTACTTACCCGGGGCCCTTCAACTATGCAACCCGGGGAGTTTTATTCGCCTCGGTTGGGGAACGAGATCAACTTCACCGAGTTGAATCAAATATCGACAAGTTATTTGGGCAGCCACTCGCAATCAGTCTTGTCGGCACCTATTCCTTCCGCAATCGGGATTTCTACCCTGAGAATGAGATGCAGCACCGAAAAAGTGGCGAAACGGAAGAGACCCGTTGGGGTGGAAGACTTGAGATGGGAGCACAAGCCTTCAGTTGGGGACAGCTTTCGCTGACAGGGCGCTGGGAGCGACACCGATTCAGACACCCATCGGCATACGGTGAATTCGATATCGTCGGCTTGGGTGCAGAACTCGGCTTGGACACTGAAGATCGTTCGCCTTATCCAAATCAAGGCGTCAGACTTCATGCAATCATCGAAACTGCCGCTGAACAAATTGGCTCGGAGCGGGAATTTACGAAACTTTGGGGCAGTTGGGAGTCTTTTGTAACACCGATAAGGCGGCACACAGTTGGCTGGCGATTGATGGGCGGGACAATTTCTGACTATGCTCCACGTGACGAAAAGTTCAGGCTGGGTGGAATGCATAGTTTTCCCGGTCTAAAGCTGGATGAACTTGTCAATTCGCGACAACTTGCCACTGGCCTCGAATATCGCTTCGATATGCTGAGCCGTGTCCTTGCTGATAGCTATATCGGCGCTCGTTACGACGTCGGTAGCGGCTGGGATGACCCGACGTTGCACATCGACAGGATCGAGTGGAATAATTCGGTCGCCCTTTACTTCGCCCTCGATACTGTCGTCGGACCCATTCACCTGCAATGGTCAAGGTTGTTCGGTGCTGGCGGTTTGACCAATCAGAGCCTTTTTTCGTTACAAGCAGGAAGCGTTTTCTAACGTAACACATACAGACTCAATGACCCAATCATAGAGTCGATTTTCAACTTTCCAACCGTACTACAAACGGATTTTTTTCACCAAGGAACGTGAATAGATGAAGAGCATCGTAACCCTTTTCCTGATCGGCCTTCTCATCGGCAGCGGTATGACTTTACCGCTTCTGGCTGAAAGCGCTGCCCAACCGGCAACACAGGAATCTCAATACCGTGAGGTCGCCCAGCAGATCAAGCTTTTTGGCGATATTTACAAGGAAGTGAATCGTCGCTATGTCGATGAGATTTCCCAGACCGATTTCATTAAAGCTGGTATCGAAGGGATGTTGGAGACTCTCGATCCATATACCGTCTATTTCGAGCCGGACAATACCGAGCAACTCGAAGAAATTACCAAAGGCAAGTACGGCGGAGTAGGCATCGAAATCGGCTTGCGTGGCAAAAATCGTGAACTGACCGTCATCTCTCCCATCGAAGATACTCCTGCCGCAAGAAAAGGGATCAGAACCGGTGATGTCATTATCGCCGTCGGTGGCAAATCGACAGCAGGATTCTCGACACAGGACGCCACCAAACTGATACGTGGTGAAGCTGGTACCGAGGTTACCCTCACCATTCATCGTCCCGGATTTGATAAGCCCCTTGAATACACTCTCAACCGCGAGCAGATCCGCATCCACGATGTATCGTACTCCGGAATGATCGACAAAGATATCGCCTATATCCGCCTCGCCCATTTCTCAAGTCTTGCTGGGGAGGAACTCGATAGCGCTCTCTCGATGTTGCTTGCTCAGAAGCCAAAGGGAATGATCCTCGATTTGCGCAGTAACCCCGGTGGGTTGTTGCCCGCTGCTATCGCTGTCGCCCAACAATTTCTGAAGCCCGGCGACGTGGTCGTCTCTACCAAAGGGCGTGCTGCTGGCAGCGACCGGACCTTTCAAGCTCGTGGTAACCCGCGCGCGCCGGACGTCCCATTGGTTGTACTTGTCAATGGCGGAAGTGCTTCTGCGTCGGAAATTGTCGCTGGAGCCTTGCAAGATCTCGACCGGGCAGTAGTGATCGGTACACAAAGCTTCGGCAAGGGTCTCGTTCAGTCTGTCGTCGATCTATCTGAGGGTGCTGTTCTGAAGATCACAACAGCCCGTTACTACACGCCGTCGGGGCGGTTAATTCAGCGCGACCGTGCTAAAAACGGCCAGCCGTTAGGCCCCGAAGATGAAGAAGAGGGGTTGATGGCAGAAGATGGCGAGTTGATTCAAAAGGAAGCAAAAGCAAAGCCCGATTCTACAATCGAAATATTCGCCACCAGGTCCGGGCGCAAGGTCTTTGGTGGCGGTGGTATTTCCCCTGACATCGAGGTTGAACAACCGTTGCTCGATCCCATTGAAGTAGAAATGTTTCGCCGCGATCTTTTCTTCACATTCATGGGTGAGTGGTTGATAGAGCACGGAAGGCCTGATACCACAAATGTTACTATCGAGATGCTCGCTGAATTTGATCGTTTTGTCGATAGCTCAAATTTCGAACCACCAATCCCTGGTGCCGATCAACTCCGTGCACTTCGCCAAATCGGCGAGCATGACTCGCTGAACCAGACATTTTTCACTCAACTTGAGGCATTACAAAAAACCCTTGCCGCCCAAGTTGATCACCAAAAACCTGAACTGCGCGAGTTCATCCGCCAGAGTCTCGACCGCGAAATGGCATCGGCATTAGGCGGCAGGGAATGGCGGACTCGTTCCACCTTCGATGAGGATGTCCAGCTTCAGGAAGCTATCCGCGTCTTGCGCGATAAAAACAGCTATGCCGGATTGCTTGAGCCAGCCTCTGCAGGTGCTAAGAAGCGAAACTAACATTTTAAATCTATGTGCTCCAAGGCAAAAAGGAGCCAACGCCTCGGCGTTGGCTCCTTCCTCAATTCGTTTTCTCACAATAAGTAAACGAATTTTTATCTCTCGACTTTATTTGTAAAGGTTCTTCATGTTGAAGGTATCAGGTATTATCCTTCTCGGCATGGTTGCTGGGTATTTCAGTGGATTGATAGGGTTGGGAGGAGGAGTCATAATCGTGCCTGCTCTCGTCCTAATATTTGGAATTGCCCAGCCAATGGCACAAGGAACGACACTGGCGATGATGTTGCCCCCCATCGGAATACTTGCCGTACTTGCTTATCAACAAAAAGCGATGATAGACTGGAGATTGGCGGGATTGCTTTGCATCGGTTTCCTTATCGGCAGTCCACTTGGTGCAAAGTTAGCAATCGGCCTCCCCCCCGAAACATTGAAGAAAGTCTTCGCGTCAGTCCTGCTTCTAATCTCACTCAAGATGCTACTCGGGAAGTGACAATCACATGAAGGAGATATTCTGTTCACTGTTCTTCACAATTGTTATTGGGTTCTTTCACAAAATCTCCATCCGAATGTTGAAGCGATGCTTGCACATTAACGATTCAACTGCTATTTTAAATAGCGCAAGAAATGCACAGCACATTACCCGTGACATCCCTTTAATCCCATGTTATACAAGGACTTAAAAGAGTTTGAAGCTCTGGCTTTCAATTGTCGTATTTTGCATGGCAACCCTCTCCGGTTGCCAGTGGGACCCACCTCGCGATAATCCACTCGATCCCGGTTCCAACGCCTATCACTACCCGTTCGGTTCACTCAAGGTCCATGTGAGGACTTTGATTGAACAGCCGATAGCGGATGCAACCGTGCTTTTACCTGAGTTAGAGCGCTTCGCTGTCACAGACTCTAATGGGTTGGCAGAGTTTGAGGAGATTCCTACCGGCACCTGGTGGATCGTCGCCTACCGCAACCTGAGCGGGAGTGACGTCTATGCTACCGACTCCGCACAAGTGACAATCACCGTAAAAGCTAGCTCGGAGATGACTATGCAACTCGATGGCTTACCAGAAATTAAAACCGCTTATGCCTATTCGGTTGCTTTTGCGGATAGCGACACTCCAATAGATCCAACATATTTGATTCGCCTTAAATCGACGGTTTTTGATCCGGATGGTGTTCATCACTTACTGCGAGTTGAAGCCGTTTTGGTAGATACCCTTAATGATTATTCTCTTGCTATCGACTTGCGATTTAACGCAGACTCATCCTTCTGGTGGAGCGATGTTCCGGCTGACTCATTCCATAACGATAAAACTGATAATGCGTTGTTTCTACCTTTCACATTCCGTGCATTTGACGCTGTCGGAAATGCTTCACCCCCTCGCACCGCCTTCGTTGCCCGAGTATTACATGGTATCGTGTCGCTATTCAATGGATCTCCTCCCACTCACTTGGAATGGACCTATCCGTCGTTCAATGAGTTATCGGACCCAAGCACATTCAATTACCACGTTCGAATTTATGTTGATATCCCTCCTTTGGAAGAGATCTATTGGCGGATTGTAGTTCCCAGACCAAGTGCCAGCGGTGAGCATGATGTAGATATACATCTTCCTGTTGGTATATACCTTTGGGACGTGCTGGTGCTCGATAATTTTGGCAATAGCACCCGGTCGCCAAGATTAAGTTTCACTGTAGATGGATCAAACTAATGGCTGAAAAAACGTTGGGAGGAGTAATACCCACGGCAACAACCTCCACTGTCATTCCCCGGCAGGATATCGTCCGGTTGCGAGACACGTTGCTTGACTGGGCGTTGGATATGATGAGTGCCGACCGCGCAGCCTTAATCCATATCGAGGGCTCTGCACTGAAAGTCGTCGCCTCACGCAATCTCTCCGACGAAAGTGCCCGCGATCTGACCGATTTATCGACATCCGTTGTCCGGCAAGTCTTGGGTACCGGCGTGCCATTATTGACTCACGACGCTCAAGCCGATCCTCGTTTTGGCCAGGCGGCAAGCGTTATCCTTCACCAGATCACCTCGATCATCTGCGTACCGATGTTTCATGAGCAGACGGTCATTGGCGTGATCTATCTCGACAGCCGCCGCAATCGCTCCCGCTTCACCGACGAGAACATCGAGTTCGTCTCTACTTTCGCCAAGGTTGCCGCGCTCGCTTCTGATTATGCCAAGAGCTACGACGAGGTAAATCAGCAGTTGCAACAGCTTCGTCAAATGAACTGGGCACGAGAGAAAATCGTCGGTCAGTCTCCAAAAATGCAAGAAGTTTTCAATTTGATGCGCCGGGTGATGAACTCGGACATTTCGGTGCTTTTGGAAGGTGAGTCGGGAACTGGAAAAGAACTCGTAGCGCAGGCATTGCACTACGATGGGCCACGACGTGACAGGCCTTTTGTCACACAGTTTTGTGGCAACCTTGCCGAATCTCTTCTTGAGTCCGAGCTGTTCGGTCACAAAAAAGGGTCGTTCACCGGAGCAATTTCCGATAAAAAGGGATTGTTCGAGATTGCCGATGGGGGGTCATTTTTTCTCGATGAAATCGCCGACATCTCTCCCACTATCCAAACCAAACTGTTGCGAGTACTACAGGACGGTGAAATCAGGCGTGTAGGCGACACCGACTCGCACCGCGTAAACGTCCGCATCATCTCGGCAACCAATAAGAGTCTCAAAGGCGAAGTCGAAGCTGGCAATTTCCGTGAAGACCTCTATTATCGCCTCAACGTCATCTCCATCCACCTCCCAGCCCTCAGGGAGCGAATTGGCGATATTCCATTGCTCGTGAACCACTTTTTACGAGAACTGGCTCATAAGACTAAAACCGGGCAAAAAAGGCTTTCGCCCCGCGCGATGCAAGCTCTTGTCAACTATCAATGGCCCGGGAACGTCCGCGAACTCCAGAATACCATCGAAAGATCCCACCTGCTTAGCGAAGGCGATATCATCGAAGTTCACGATCTGTTCATCCCCGAAGCCGAACGCTTGGCTCTGAAAAGCAAAACCTTGAAGGATTATGAGCGCGATGTGGTCTTGAGGGTGTTGAAAGAGTGTGGCGGCAATAAAACAATGACCGCCGAAACACTCGATGTCTCGCTGCGTTGGTTACACTATAAATTGAATGAATGGAAGCAACCGGGGGATTAGCGCCATACAGGATAGACGCCGAGATCGCCCATTCCAGCATTTGCACCATCTACCGTGCATACGAGGAGAATCTCGACCGTCCGGTCCTTATAAAAAAGCTTCACCCGCAAATGGCTCGCGAAGAAGATATTCGCAAGCGATTCGAGCGTGAGGCGCAGGTTTGTGCGCGTGTAAAACATGAAAATATTGTCGATATTTATAGCTACCGGGCAGATGGGGACGCGACATTTCTCGTTATGGAGTTCGTCGAGGGCGAAAACCTTGGCGACCTCCTGAAGCGACAAGGGCGGGTCGAGTGGCAGGTTGCTCTGACGATGCTGGAGGGAGTCCTGCAAGGTCTCTCACATGCTCACGCCAAAGGTGTTTTTCATCGTGACATCAAACCCGACAATTTGCTGGTTTCAAAAGACGGCCGGGTGAAAATAACTGACTTTGGTCTGGCAACAATCGCAGATTCCAACCGGATGACTATGCAAGACTCTGTCGTCGGAACGCCGTCATACCTTCCGCCGGAACAGGTCAGCGGCGGCAAATTTGACCATCGGGGCGACCTATTCTCTGTCGGAGTCACCTTTTACGAGATCCTTTCCGGTGCTTCTCCGTTTAGTGGTGCAAATTTCAGCGAAACGCTGAAAAAAATCCTCACCTACACCCCTCCCCCTCTCTCTTCCCTCATTCCTGACATCCCGCAGGAATTCGATCAGATTTTAGCGCACCTTATGGAAAAACAACCGTCGAAGAGGACGGCGACTGCGGAGGCGGCTCTGGAGGATGTGAGGAAATTAGCCACGCAAAGGGGAGTGAAACTTTCCAGAACTACGGTATTAGACTCGCTTCACCCTGAGGATAATGGTTCCACACCAAAACCAGCAGTAACCCTTCCTGCCGGTCAATCGACAATCGCCAAAAACGCATTCCCGGTATGGGCATTCGGTATTACGGCAGCACTCGTCGCGATGATGCTTTTCTGGTTACCCACTCGATCACAGCTGATCGGGGACGGCCTTCCCAAATTGAAAAATTCCTTCGCCGAACTTGCTGGTAGGATTAGTGCATCTGTTTTAAATGGAAAGCGTAACCCCGCCAATGCAAATGAGTCTCGGCGATCCTTAGTCGATTCTGAAGTAGACAATCCCATGGGCCAGTTCGAGGATCCTCCGGCGAGAGGCCCGGTTAAGACTCCCGTCAATGTACGAATTACGGATGGTCAGGCAGTTGTTTCGACTGCTCCTGGGATGCTGATACTGACTTCACGCCCCTGGGCAATGGTAACGATCGACAATGTCTCGCACGGACAAACGCCGCTTGGTGCGCCTATTGAGCTTTCTCCAGGCATCCATAATTTAACCTTGAGCAACTCTGAGTTTCCGACGCCATTCACGGAAACGATCAACATCCCCCCGGGTGGATCACTCACTCTCGACGCCAATCTTTGGGAGATTGTCGGAACTATCCAGGTACTTTCGGTCAAGCCGTGGGCAGAAATTTTCGTCGATGATGTCTCGTACGGACTAACCCCCCGCGCCAAACCTATTATTGTCACATTTGGTAGCCATTTGATCGAATTACGCAATCCAAACTACAAGCTCTGGGAGGAAACGGTTGAATTTGAAGCCTCCAACCGCGAACTGAACCTGAATGTCCAGCTTGAAATGACCAATTGATGAGACTTGATGGATTGAGAACATTCGGTCAATCGCTAACTTCGTTAGTCTTCCCGAACTATTGCCCTGAGTGCCAGGAAGAATTTCCTACTGGCAAAGGTTGGGCTTGCGAAAGTTGTTGGCTGAAACTCTCGCCAGCCAGGAAAGGACTCTGGGCAAAGCAAGGCACCCTCAAAATGCCTGTCTTTGTCGCCTTCCACTACAATGACCTTGCCCGGACACTGATTCATCAAATGAAATTTTACGGCAGGGAAGACATTGCGCAGAAGTTGGGCAGATTCGCAGCAGAGCGCCTCTTGTTGGACGGGGTAGAGTGGCCTGTCGAAGCGATTGTCCCGATACCACTTCATCCTGTTCGCGTTCGCGAGCGCGGATATGATCAAAACTTGAGTCTCGCTCATGGAATTGCAGAAATTACTGGTTTGCCAATAAGGACTGACCTGATAAGACGAACCCGACATACTTCTGCACAGTCGCGACTCTCTGATAAAGAGCGTCTCGTCAACCTACTCGGAGCGTTTGAGTTGACCTCTTCCAGCACCGACACGGTTCCTTCCGGGATACTTTTTGTCGATGACGTCATCCACACAGGCGCGACCATAGCCGGTTGTATCGATGTACTGCGCCAAAGTACTGACTTTCACCCTTTCGTGATGGTTGCCTGTGGATAAGTTTTCTCAAATGAGAGGCCTCATTCATTGTGGCTGGTGAACCGCTATCTGGGTTCGAAGCGTCGCTTACCGACCGTCAGCGTGAGCTATTGGATAAGTTTGCCACTCGTGTTGTCCAGATGAGAATGACGACCCCGGCGATACTTTTTCTCGAATCTGTTCGGCCCTTGAATTATGTCAGTAGTCAGGTGATGGTCTTCTTTGCACCTGTCGTGCGAGGCTTTTTTGGCTTGCCTGAGTGGGACGAATTGCGCCTTGTTCTTGAAAGGCGTGAGTCAATCGGCTACTTCCTCGATCTGTTAGAAGCGAAAGAATCTGTTATACTCGCAGAAGAGGATCGGCTGAAAGCTGAGCGCAAAGCCGCCAAAGCCGCCGCGAAACAGGGCGGATCACAAGCAAAAAAGAAGTGGTGGAAGTTCTAATTTTTACGGAGTAGAGGATGGATCAATATTTTACCAAGGCGTTCACCCAGTCGATTCATGGCGATTTCATCTCACCCGATATTCTGGAGATTGTCAAGCCTATCGATTTTGTCCTCGCCGGCAGTCAGGTTGATGGCCTTCCCAATACAATTTACCAGATTGTCCACCATCTTGTATCGTGGGGGACGTGGGGTCTAAAAGGAGCAACAGGCAATCCCTTTATCAGATCGCAAGGTGATCAAGAGATGAACTTTTTCCCGGCCGATGAGTCTCCTACTGAGGCTCAATGGACTGCAGTAAAAAGCTCGCTGGTCAAAATGATTCAAGAATTTGAGACAGCCCTTCCCGGAATCGACCACACTGCCGATCACAGCGATTGGAAGAGCTTTAACAATGGGCGAGCCGCTCTGTTTGTAGTAGCACACACAGCGTATCACACAGCCCAGGTTGTGACAATGCTCAGGCTTCTGAAAGCATATCACCGAACTTAAAACACTACGAGGAAAGGGAGGAAATTTCATGGAAGCAATGGTTCGCTCGTTTCTGAAGCGCGGCATTCGTGCCACCAGTTCACATCTCGACACAACTACCGTTCTTGACGGGCTCGATTTCCGCTTTGTCGGGCTGTACGCCTCACCGATTCCCAACACCATCTGGCAGATCGCCGAGCATATGCACCTGTGGGTGACGTTGAAGGTTGATATGTTCGACGGGAAGAAGATCAAGATGCCTGAGGGGCACGGGTTTGGTACCGACGCCGCCCCTGCCTCAGAAAAAAAGTGGGAGCAATTCAAGGTCGAGTTCAAAGCCGCTCTGATCCGCATGGAAGAGATGGTCGAGACGATGGACCTTGAAAAACGTTATCCCGAATGGGACAACCTGCCGTTCGCCGAGATTGTCGGCATCATGCACAGCCACAACAGTTACCACGCCGCGCAGATCGTCGCCATGAGAAGGGTTTTGGGTGTCTGGAGCAGGTCGTGATGTTCGCATTCTCAGGCTATTTCAGACAGAGCTTTCTACCCACTAATCCTATGTTGCATTAGTCAGGGATTGGATGTATTCTATAAGGTTACATCCATTGTAATAGATCGGTACTCCAAGGCTCGCAGATCAACTTTCATTAAGAATAATTACATTTTCCATGTCCCAATTAGAACCCCATCTGATACTTGCCACCGACTGTGGCTCGACTACGACCAAAGCCATCCTGATTGAGCGACAACCTTCGGGTGAGTATCGCCTTGTACAACGCGGTGAAGCTCCCACCACTGTCGAAGCTCCTTTCGAGGATGTCACCAAAGGCGTCTTGAATGCCGTTCGAGAAGTCGAGGAAATTTCCGGTAGAACGTTCATCAGTGATGATGAGACGATCATGCGCCCCGAAAAAGATGGCAAAGGGTGCGACATTTACATCTCCACATCATCTGCTGGAGGCGGTCTTCAGATGATGGTCTCCGGTGTCGTCAAGTCGATGACTGCTGAGTCTGCCGAACGTGCTGCCTTGGGAGCAGGCGCAATCGTGATGGACGTGCTCGCCTCGAATGACGGTCGGCTGCCTCACCAGAAGATCGAGCGTATCCGCAGGTTACGCCCTGATATGATCCTCCTTTCTGGCGGTATCGACGGTGGAACCACCAAGCACGTTGTCGAACTTGCCGAGCTTATCCGCGCCGCAAGACCAAGGCCGCGTCTCGGCATCGGGTTCGCTCTGCCTGTTATTTATGCCGGTAACAAAGAGGCTCGTAAGGAAATCGAAGCTACTCTTGGCGAAGTTGTCGATCTGAAAAACGTCGATAACTTGCGACCGGTACTGGAGCGTGAGAATTTGGGACCTGCCCGCGACAAGATCCACGACCTCTTCATGGAGCACGTCATGGCGCAGGCTCCGGGCTACAAAAAGTTGATGAGCTGGACAGACGCGCCAATCATGCCGACGCCGGGCGCAGTAGGGCTCATCATGGAGACTATTGCCAAACGTGACAGCATCGACCTCGTCGGCGTCGATATAGGCGGAGCTACTACCGACGTTTTCAGCGTCTTCAGCGGCGTCTTTAACCGGACAGTATCTGCCAATCTCGGCATGAGCTACTCGATCTCGAATGTGCTTGCCGAAGCCGGATTTGACAATATCATGCGTTGGGTGCCTATTGAGATCACCGAGGGTGAGCTTCGCAACCGCATCGCCAATAAAATGATCCGCCCGACGACGATACCTCAAACGCTGGAAGAGTTGCGCGTCGAGCAGGCTATCGCTCGAGAAGCGCTTAGACTTGCCTTCATTCAGCACAAATCCTTTGCGGTAGGCTTGAAAGGCGTCCAGCAGGAGCGCTCGATCTCCGACGCCTTCGAGCAGACCTCGTCCGGGCAATCGCTTGTCAATATGATGTCGCTCAATCTGCTTGTTGGGTCAGGCGGAGTCCTTTCTCATGCACCGAAACGGGCTCAATCGGCGCAGATGATGATCGACTCGTTTCAGCCGGAGGGAGTGACGCGGCTGGCAGTCGATTCGATATTCATGATGCCGCAATTGGGCGTTCTGGCGACAGTGAACGAAAAGGCGGCGACGGAAGTCTTTGAGAAGGATTGCCTGATTCATCTTGGATGCTGCGTCGCGCCGGTTGGCTCGACGAAGGGAGCAAAGGGGACTGTTGTCAAGATTACCGGCAAGAGCGACAAGGGCAAAGAGTTCAGGCTTGAAGTAGGGGCAGGGGAACTGCTACTGACGCAACTGGAACTCGGTGAGTCGGTCAAGGCGGTTATTGAGCCTGCTAAAGGCTGGGATATGGGCGAAGGTCCGGGCAAGCCCGTCGAGAGAACGTTGACCGGTGGAGTGGTTGGTTTGGTGATCGATACGCGAGGCAGGCCTCTCGATCTGCGTCGAGACACGCCGGACAGGGTTGCGTTGCTAAATAAATGGTCGCTGGGGTAAAATAAATGGTGCTGGTATTGCGTTTAAGTGATAGCCATCACCATACTATGGATTCAAATTCACCTTTATTAAGAAGTGTGAGGCTGGGTAACTCCCGAATTAAAAACTCAATTCAAGGTAATTATTATGTTCAGGCCGTTCAAGCGGTTCAACGCGATTTGGCTGACTGCAGCTGTGGTGGTCGTCGTGAGCTTGATTCTCTTTTGGCGTCGCAGAAACGCTTAACGGACTCGGGCGGGGATTGGATCGCCAAATAATAAGTAAGAGCCGTTCCGGGAAATCGGGGCGGCTCTTATCTTTTTGGGTATATGTATAATATATAATACATATTAATAGCACCCCAATTTATCTTCACATTTCCAGAGGATAGGGGGCTATAGTCAAAAATCGATCACTGAGTCACAGAATGCTGGAAAGGCTTATCAGATAGCGGCTACAGGCGTGATCGATTTGTGATTCAAAATAAAATCGATCACATTGGGCATGAGTAAATCAATAATATTATGTGGATAATATACGAAATAATTAGGAAAAAAGCAAGATGATTGACAATTATTTGCAAGTATTATCGCATTAAGACGACTTTTTGAGTTGAGATTTCTGTGCCGGACTGGAGGCGGACGAGATAGACTCCGGCGGGGGCGGCAGAGGTGTTCCAGATGGCGGTGTGAAGTTTGGAATTTGGAGTTTGGATTTTGGAATGAAGAGGATCCAACAAATCAGCGACAAGTCGCCCTGAAAGGTCGTAGATGGTGAGTGAGACCCCCCCTACCCCCCCTGCAATAGCATGGGGGGATTGCATTTGGTTTGCAATAGCATGGGGGGATTGCAAGTACTGTATCCTCAACATCGAATTGAAGGGATTGGGGAAGGCGGAGAGAAGATCGAAGGTTGATGAAGGAAGATTGTCGGAGGGGATGGAAAGCGGCGTCACGGTCAACAAAAAGGGGATCATCTGTTGCAATCCGAGTGCGTTATGGTCGAAGCGTATCTCACCCGGGTAGAATTCAGGGATCAGGTCGGTGGCGTCAAGCAGTAGCGTCAACCAAGTAAACTCACCGGGTAGAATTAAGCCCTCGGATGGGGTGACACTTGCCCAATGCCTGTTTTTGTCGATCTGGATGATCTGAATCGATACAGGCCTGTTAATACCTGTCGAGATCAAGACGACTGAATTTAAGAAGCGGTCATAACCGGGTACAACAAAAGCACCTGAAGCACTTAAAACTGTACTGTCGAGGCTCTGAATGAGGATAGTATCGCCATCAACGGGGTTCATTTTGTAGAGTCGGTATCGCGGATTTTCACCACTATTGGCAAGAATATAGAGGGGGTGATTGTCGGGATCTTCAGGGTAAAATCCTAATCCATATTTGCGAAGTCCTCGGTATTCTATGGCTTGGATAACCTCGTTAAGTTCAGGATCATAAGCAAGTAGGCTACCAGAAATGTTAGATACCCAAAATAGTGAGTCAACCGGATCCCATGTGATATTTGTGGGGCTATTCCTTCCGGGTACAACCATCATTCGTCCCGGATCACCTTCGATTGTGAATGAAAACAATGTATCTGAGTTTGCTACTCCCCAGAAAATTGCACCGTCCCATGTCAAGCTCCTTATTCCATATCGGTTTTCAATAATAGGAGGTTGATCGAAGGAGTGGCTGAACTCTCCATGGCTATCGAACACTGAAATTTTCTTCTCGGTAGAGTTATTGTCGTACGTTGGTACATAGTAGTAACCATCGACAAATGCGCCTGCGTAAACGCGATCGACGCCGATCAGATCGGCGACAGCAATCTCGTCGCGCGTCTGTCCTACATCGAACCCAAACTCACCAGCCGGGCGAGTATCCGCCTTCCAGAGTAATGCGGCATTGCCGAGATTCTCGATATTGAAGGCGACTTGTCCGGATTGGTTCGTGTCAAGGCTCAGCTCGAGATCTTCGCCGTTGTAATAGAGCTGTCCATTGCGCAGTCGAATGTTCAACTCGAGAGTTTCGAGTCGCTCGCCGTGCAAATCGACAATTGTCGTGTCGATGTAGCCGGCTGCTCGGACAAGTACCTCGAAATTAGCACCAGCAACATTTCGCAGGATAAACTCACCGCTGCCATCTGACGTGTCACTTGTGCCGCCGGTTGCACTGAGGATAGCGCCAACGATGGTTGCGTTATCTCTGTGACGACGAACCGTGCCGATGACGTTACAGCCTTGTTTGAAAGGGATAGCTCCTATATCGGCGCGTGTCCCATCAGGATCTTCCGGCGAATTCGGGTCGCCGACATCGATCAACGGTGACTTTGTCTCGTCGTTTTCCGGGAAATTCGACCAGGTCGGCGTGAAATCCCCGAGGAGCGAATCGGCGAACAGCGGTTCGCCGAAAACATTGCCTTCTCCGAGAATTAAGGTACTTCGATCAACAACAACAAAATTTTCTTCAGTGAAGAAGTGTGTATATGTTGCTTCCAGGGTGTCAGTCTGATTATCCCAACCGAGATTAATAGGATAGGCGGCATACACAGAACAATTAATCAATTTAATGTAATTACTATCATAGGCTGAAATGGCGCTGGAATTACGAACTTGTGTGGGATGTATTGTGCAGTTTATCAGCGTCGGACGAGCGCCTCCGTAACAACCAAAGGAAAGTCCCCAGGTGTTGGTGCTGTCGAAAGTAATGATTGTGCGGGTTATGACTGGATTGGTACCTTCACGTGAGCAATAGATTCCGCCTCCAGATTGCCAGGCATGATTGCGAGTTATGATAATGTCTGAAATACTCGGCGAACCGATCTGAATGAATATCCCGCCACCAAAAGTCGCATGGCAACGGGTAATAATCAGGTGGTCGAGACTTGGAGATGCTTCAAGGCAATGAATGCCTCCTCCTGAAAGGTCACCGTCAAGGTCGTCAGAGCCGAGACCTCGCATCAAGGTCAGGCCTGTGAGTCTGGAATTTTCATCTTCAGCGCTGTCGAATCTGACGACGCTTCTGTTTAGCCTGCCTCCGGAGTCGATGATCGTCGATTTGATGTCTTCCGGATCACAAGTTAGTAGATGCGTTCCGGCAACGGTGATAGGCTTGCCACCAAAATTGATCGCTTCCTCATACGTTCCCGGCTGCACCAAAACCGTATCTCCCTCTTCCGCCGCGTCGATCCCGGCCTGAATGGTCTGGTGGTCTTCTGGGACGTTCAATGTTCGCCCCAGCGCGACGTTGTTTAGCGCCGTGAGCATGACGAGGATAGTAAGTAATCTGAGCGAATGCATTGAGTAATCCATTGAAGTTGGATTGATTGTATTATCAATATAGGGCACGTTCCAACGAAATGCAAAGAAAGGGGACAAAGCTATTAAACTCTGTCCCCTCAACCGGAGTGAAGAACTTGAAGAAAGTATTGGATTTAGGGTATGGTGTTGGGTGATTTGCCGACCGCAGGGGTTCGGCAGTAGTGCTGGAAACTGTCGGGTCACGCCTTTCAGTCTAAGACCCGACAGAACGAAAAGTCTGCCATACCGGAAGAAAGGCTGAAGCAAGCTTCAGCACTCCGGAAAAGGAAGAGCGTCCCGAATGGTCGGGACGCCCTCCAAGGAAAATGTGGATTCCCGCTTTCGCGGGAATGGAAATGGGACTACCCGATGGTGTCCATCCAGCTCTTCCAGTAGTCCTTGCGTTCTACTTCTTCAGCGTCAGGAGTCAGGCGAAGCGGTCGCCTGGTGTCAAGCATTACGGCTGATTCGTCGGTGAAGGTCTTGGTGACAGAGCTACGGACAGCTTTGGGATGAGGGCCGTGCGGGAAGCCCCCGGGATGAAGCGTCACCATGCCGGCGTCGATGCCGGAACGGCTGAAGAAGTCGCCGTCATGGTAGAAGAGGACTTCATCGTAATCGACGTTGGAATGATAAAAGGGGACTTTGACCGCGCCCTCCATCGTTTCGAGCGGGCGGGGGAGGAAACTGCACATGACAAAGCCGACGCCGACGAACGTTGTGTGCGCCGGAGGCGGGAGGTGCATCTTGTGGCTGTTGACCGGGCAGATGTCGTCAATGTTGAGCCGGTAAACGAGGTTGTCGCCTTTGTAGCCGACCACGTCGCACGGGTTGAATGGATAGGTGAACGTTGTGAACACGCCGTTGCGTTTGATTTTGACTTTCCATTCACGGACGGGGAGAGGGTCGGCGTAAGGCTCAGGGTATTCGAGGATGGCAGGGTCGTAGAGGGCGTGCTGGCCTATCAGACCGCGGTCGGGCTGCTGAAAGGGGCCGTTGAAGGCTTCGACTGTCAGCAGGGTTGTAGGAGAGTTGGGGACAAACCGATAGGTTGTGCCGCGGGGCAGAGAGAGGTAGTCACCTTTGCGGTAATTGAGGGGGCCTAACTGGGTATGGATGAGGCCGGTGCCGACGTGGACGAAGAGGACTTCATCGGCGTCACCGTTGCGGACGAAGTGGTCGCCTTCGGTGTTGACCTGCTGGATGCCGAGCGCCACGTCGGGGTTGTCCATGAAGATTTTGCGTTCGCCGTCGCCGACAGGCATTTTCAAGGGGGATAGAGCGTGTGGACGGAGGGGGCCTTCGATGTTGGTCCAGCCGGTTGGCGGGTTGCGATGGTAGAGGTGGGTGATTGGGCCTGAGAAGCCGTAGCGCCCCCACTCTTCTTCGTAGGTACCTTCCGGTAGCAAGGCGTGTGCCCATTTGGCGACCTTGCCTTTGACGATGTGGATATTGCGAGAGATTAGGTTTTGCATGAGAAGTTGAAAGTTAAAGGTTTTTGTTCGCGAGATGCTTTTGGTTAGCCATCTCAATCAGCTTTGAAACAGTATTAAAATTGCGGGTTGTCATAGCGACTCCGAGCTGTTTTTCCAACCAGACATTGGACAATTGCGATCTTGCCGCGCTGCCGGGGATGAAGAGGTAAGCGGAGTCCCGAGTGAATGCAAGCTCTTCCGGTAAATAATTGTGGCTTAACAGTTCAGCGATCCTGGCTTCAGGAGGCGGTGCTTGGAAAAAGGTAAAGAAAACGCGACTGATGTCGTATCCGTCCTTGAAGGGATTCTCGTTGAGAACTTTCTGAAGCTGTATCCCGGTTCGAGCAATGACGGCCAGGTCGGGGCCGATGTGCTCTTTGATCAGGTCGTGGACACGTTGCTCGACTTCGACAGGCGTCAAATCACTATCGACCAGCGCATTTCCGCTGGCGATGTAAGTGCGCACGTTTGCAAAGCCGTCCTGCGCCAAAACTTTCCTCAACTCGGCCATGGGAGTTCGATTCTTACCCATCGGCATGACGCCGCGGAGCAAGACGATGAAAGTGTGGATGTTGCTCATCGTTTTATTAAGGGCGCCCGTTAGCCAACAGACGCCCTTAAAGTCTATAGTTATTAGTTGCCCGTGACCGGCTGCAATATGCTGACGCGGTTGCCTTCGGTGTCGGTGAAGGAGACGTACTTGCCGATTCCGGGGATCTCCATCGGTTCGCCGAGGAGTTTGCCTCCGGCAGCGGTGACTTTTTTCATCGAGGCCTTGATGTCTTCAACCGAAATGACGACTGAAGGAATGGCTGCAACGCCCTCTGGCATTGTTGCCTTCGAGTAGAAACCACCGTTAATCGTGCCGGGGGTCTTCACCATGCGGTTGGCGTCGGTTTCGGTTGTGCCTGCAAGGACGTAGTGGCCCATCTCCTCGCCGGTGTTGCTCATCTGCCAGCCGAAGGCCTTGGTGTAGAAATCCTGCAGGCGTTTTACGTCTTCGTAGGGCATTTCGAAATGGACCACAGGGTTCATTTTGGACATTGATTTCTAACTCTTTAAATTTATAAATTGGTTTTCAGTCTGATGAATAGTTTGAAAATGGGCTGTATTTCAGCATGTTGCAATAAAGATGAAATGGAAGCTACTATTTCAAACTTCCAAACTGTATCGAACTGTGTACCCCCACCATATTGGTTTCGCCGCTTAGCTTAGCCATCAGAGAAATTCCACCGCCGAGCCATTGTAACTCAGCCCAATAGATATCAATTTGAAGAGGGATGCTGAGACCACCGAAAGATTTTCTTTCATGATCAAGAATTGGCGAATACCTCCATTGGCCACCTAAAATTCTGCCTCTATCAATGCCCCAAGAGTAACCAATTCCACATCCCAAGGCTAAATTCAACTTCCCAAGGTAGAGAATCCAGCCAATTTGCGAAGAAAGCTCCCTGAATTTTTCCTGTGGTCGCTTTCCCAATATGGCAATTTCATCTGCGGCCGTGAAATTGAGTGACCTAAAGACAGAAATATCACTGTCAGCTTTACGCGTAGTTCTTGCATAAGACAATTGCCAACCGATCCCACTATTCCAGTCACTGCCGCTGTTGTAACCTCCGGAGATTGCCAGTATCTTCAATTTTTTATCTTCCGGGGCGGAGTTGGCCTCCGATTTGAGTGGGAAGAGTGTAACTGCAAGTACTGACGCAGTGAGCAGGATCATCATTGTGCCATTGATGCGATTCATCCGTAAAGTATTTTTGAGCACCAATTCAACGCTTTTTAATCGACTCCGAAAACCAGATCTCGAACCCGTCAGGATCAATAACTGCGAAGTCGCGGTCCCCCCACGGCTCATCTTTGGGAGCCTGCTTTAAAGGCGCTCCCTTGCCGTGGATCAGGTCGTAATACGCGTCCACATTATCGACATCGAAGCCGACAATGACGCCCTGACCGCGACGTTTAAGACCTTTGAAATGGCCTTCGAGGTCGCCATCGTCGTAGTGGAGGATCATCAGCGCTTGGCCGAATTGAACGAGTGCAACATTGCGATCGGACGATTGAGCCAGCGTAAAGTCGAGCTTGTCGCAATAGAACTTGACCGACTTCTCAAGGTCGCTAACGAAGAGGAGGATGTATTTGAAATTTCGTGATATAGGAATTGACCTCCTTGGGTGTGTTGGTTGTTGATCGGGAGTCGGAGGTCAAATGAACTGATCGAACAAAATCGGGTTGCCGTCCGGGTCCTGGATCATAAACGACGCCGGGCCAGTGGTCTTCTCATCCGCTTCGAGAGTCATTGTTACGCCTTGGTTTTTGAGTTGACGCTGAATTTCCCGGATATCGGTGTATGAAGGCAACTCTTGCCCATTGCTGTCCCAGCCCGGATTGAAGGTCAGGATATTTTTCTCGAACATCCCCTGAAAGAGGCCGATCTTTACATCATCCTTTTTCATGACCAACCAATTCTGTGCCTGATTGCCTGAGACGACCTTGAAACCGAGTTTCTCGTAAAATGCTCTCGATGCTGCGATGTCCTTCACGGTCAGACTGACCGAGAAGTTGCCGAGTTGCATCCCGCTGATCGGTTCCGCGAAGGCCCTCCCAATGAAGCTAGGGTTCTCAATGCGCGAGATGCCGACGGCGAGCAGGATTGCGATTATCGTGAGCAAAATGTTTGTGTATCGGCGGGACATATGATTCTCCTTCTGTTACACTATTTCTTGGGCGGGGCGTAGTCAACCATCCACTGCACGCCAAACTTGTCGGTGAAACTGCCATAGTAGTCGCCCCACGGCTGATCGGCGATGGGATTTTCGATTTTGCCACCGGCGGAGAGCGCGTTGAACAGCTTGTCCGCCTCTTCCTTGCTGTCGGGAGCGATGCAGATATAGTAGTTGTTGCCCTGCACAAGCTTCTGCCCATGCGAGTCAAGAGTATCGGCCGCCATCAGAAAGTTGTCTTTGCCGATTGAAAGGCCTATGTGCATGATCTTGTTTTGATCAGCGGCGGGAATGGTTATGCCTTCCATCGGCATATCCTTGAAGCGAACGACCATCATGAACTCTCCTCCGAAGACGGACTTGTAGAAGTTGAAGGCTTCCTCGGTATTGCCCGGAAAGATGAGATATGTATTGAGTTTTGGCATTTGTGATTCTCTGTTTGAAAGTTAGAAGGTTTTTAGGTCAATGGTTGAAAGTTTTTTTGTTTGGCTAATCTCGAATTGATCTGAGGCCCTTCGATGTGACAACCAAAAAATATTCGGGAACAAGGGCCGAATGAAATTGAACTAGAAGCTCCATTGTTGCAATTTTCGCCTCAGGACGCTCATCATCCAATCACAATAGAATGACTCCGTGACGAGGTATTCTTTTCAGAAATACAAGTAAACCAAATCCTTTATCGTTGGTGATAAGCACTCGGTTTTCACGGAATGCTTTTTCAATAATTGCTTCATCGTCAAGGCCACGGGCGGAGTGAAACACTGAAAAGACATCATGACCTTGCTCGAGAAGCCATTCGGCAACTTCCGGGCCGGTGCATTCATCGATGAGGAACCTCACTTAGGCTGCTGGAAACGGAAGATACTCGCTTGCTTCGAGGCTGTGAGCAGCAAATGCAAGGCAGGCGCGAACATCCTCCTCCTCTAACCCTTTATATTCGCTCAGGATATCTTCAATCGAAGAACCTTTTGCGAGCAATCCAACAATGAATTGGACTGAAAGTCGAGTCCCACGAATTACAGGCTGGCCGACCATCACCTTGGGATCAACTGTGATCCTGTTTGTAACGCCATTTTGATCCATTTTTGCCTCACGCAATTTTATTTACCAGTTTCCCCAATCGCTCAATCTCGATGACTACCTCATCTCCAGATTTCAACCAAAGATCGTGGTCGAAGCCGCGCTCAAGAAAGCAACCGAAGCCAACCGTGCCTGAGCCGAAAAGGTCGCCAGCGAAGACTCCGGCATTCTTCGAGGCGCGGGCGATCATTTCGGGGATCGAGAAGTTAATCGTTGACCAGCGGTTGTCAGAGAATTGCTCGCCGCGAACATGGGCGGTCATTTTTAGATCGTAACCCTTTCCTGCGCGTTTGTCTTCCAGTTCGTCGGGTGTGACGAGCAAGTGGCCGATGGAGGTGGCGAAGTCCTTGCCTTTGGCGGGGCCCATGCTGGAGGCCATCTCATGGCGCTGAATGTCGCGGCAAGACCAGTCGTTTAGTGTTACGTAACCGGCGATCAGCTTTTCAGCTTCTTCGGGGGTCAGGTTGCTGCCACTGCCACCAAGGATGGTTCCGACTTCAAGCTCATAATCCCACTTTTTCGACTCGGCGGGGAAGCGAATCTCGGCTCCTGTGGTGGAGATTGTGTTGGGGTTGGAAAAGTAGAAGACGGGATTTTCATACCATTCAGGGTTGACATCCAAGCCGCGCAGTTTGCGGGCGTTACGGACGTGCTGTTCGAAAGCATAGAAATCGCGGAATGTTCCGGGGCGACCGACGGGCGGGAGAAAGGTAGCTCCTGCCCCGGCAAGAACTAACACGTTCCGCTTTTTTGCTTCGCCGATCAGTTCGCGGACTTTGTCGAACGATTTCGGGAAGTCGCCCAACAACTCCTCGATGGTACCACCGGGAAGGGGGGCATTCATTTGTTTGATAGTGCCGGTCAGGTTGACAATTTTGCCATCGACTTCGGCACCGAGCGAGGTTTTACCGTCGATAATTAAGTTGCAGAGTTTCATTTAATTGTGGATTTCTGATTTTTAATTTCTGAAGAAATAATATTATGATCGAGCGGACAGGAGTGTCCGCCCTCCAAGATCACGTCGCAAGAGCGGACTAAAAGTCCGCCCCCCAGGGAATATATGCTGGCAGACGGGGGCGGCTGTCAGCGGGGAAACAAGGTTAATCTCTTGCCCGGGTCCGACGATCTTGAGGGACCCATCCGGCGGTAACTTTATCGAGGGCATTGTCTTCATCTAGTTTTCGGAAGCCGAAAAAGGTAAAAGCGACGCCCAAAAGGGTGACTCCTGGACCGATTAGGCCTTGCTCAAGTGGAACATAGCCAGGGATCACAAGCGATAAAATCAAGGCAAAGTCGGCTATCGCAAGCATGACTGTGTTGATCCAGAGAGCGATGCGGGCACCCTTCCATATGTGGAATGCCATCCAGACGGCGAGAACTCCGTAGCCGAATAGAATCAGTGAGTAGTTGAGCGAGATGTGTGAAGCAAATTCAAGCGCAGGCGTAATTTGTGACTTTTTGAGGGTCTCGCCATACATCGAGAACATTCCAGCGGGGCCAGTCTTGTAAAAATTGACTACGCCGCCAAGGCTGATAATAAGATTGAGAATGCCGCGCAGAACGAAGAATAATGCGCCGACGCGGACGAAATTGTTTCTGATGATTGCCATAGAAAAGGAACCCCACCTTATGTTATGGCTTTGTGATTATAAAGTTTCGATCACATAGAACAAGATGCCTTCCAGTCCCTTCCACTCAATCGTCTTCTCATAATGCATACCGATCTTTTCCATAATTTTCGATGAAGCCCGGTTCTCAGCGTGGGTGATCGCCACAATCCGTTTGAAGCCCAAATCTCCCATTGCATAGGCGAGGACAGCTTTGGCGGCTTCGGTGGCGAGTCCTTTCCCCCAATGCGGTCTGTCGAGCATCCAGCCGATCTCGATTTCGCCAGTGTCGCCCAACCACTGAACGCCGCAATGTCCGATCAGCGCTCCCGTTTCGATCAGCTCAACCGCCCACATGCAGTAGCCGCGCTCAGAGCCTTGCTTGATGCGCTTGGTGACGACCTCGGTTGCCTGGGGCACCCCCCAAAGCCCACCCATACCGATGTACTTCATTACCTCCGGGTTGGTGGTAATTTTGGCGAAAGGCAGCACATCCGACTCCCGCCAGTTGCGAAGTCGAAGGCGTGGGGTGGAGATAACTGATACATCGCTCACCGAGCGATGATTGCTTTCATCAATCCGGCTGTCAATTTTTCCAGCTTCTTTGAAACGGGATTCACACGTAGAGCAGCAGATTCGAGAATTGTGACTCCGAGATGAGGCTCGATGCCATCGGGACCAAAAACAACCTTTCCGTAGGCAATCCGGCCCATCACTTCAAATTTTGCTGCAGCGTATTGGAGCAAGACCTTTCTTCCATCAGCCATTTCGTAACGCATACGGCCTTCCGGTTCGACGCCCATCGCGTGTAGTTTGCTTTGGGGTATTACAGAATCGGTTGCGCCGGTAACTACAAGAAATTCCTGTGTGAATTTCATAGCTCCACCATAAGGCGTGACCGTTACTCGTGCGTAGGTAAGTCCCATCAGATATTTCCCCGCCGCCTTTGCTCTTCCTCAATCGAAACGAACAAGGCCTTGAAATTGCCCTTGCCGAAAGAGATTGCGCCTTTGCGCTGGATGATCTCGAAGAACAGTGTCGGGCGGTCTTCGACCGGTTTGGTGAAGAGCTGAAGCAGGTAGCCACGGTCGTCACGGTCAACGAGAATGCCGAGCTTTGCCAAGGCTTCCACGTCTTCGTCGATTACGCCGACGCGTTTGATGAGGTCTTCGTAGTAGCTGTCGGGGACATAGAGGAACTCGACGCCAGCGTTCTTCATGCGGGCAATCGAGGCGATGATGTCATCGGTGTGAATAGCGATGTGCTGGACGCCGGGAGTGTGGTAGTAGTCGATGTACTCCTGAATCTGGCTCTTGATAAGGCCGGGAGCAGGCTCGTTGATCGGCATCTTGACGACGCCGTTCTGGCTCGACATCACCATCGAGCGGAGGGCAGAGTAGTCGGTCGAAATGTCTTCGTCGTCGAAGGTAGCGAGGAGCTTGAAACCGAAGACCTTGTTGTACCAGTCAACCCAATGCTCCATGCGGCCATCTTCGACGTTGGTGACGATGTGGTCGATGAATTTCAGATCGCCTGGAGTGGTAGCGCGGATCGGTTCGCGGCGAGCTTCGTAGCCTGGCAGGAAGAGGCCGCGGTAGTTCTGGTCACTTATCAAGCGGTAGCAAGTGTCGCCGAAAGCCTTAATTCCGGCGATGACCACCGAGCCGTAATCGTCTTTCAGGGTGGTCGGCTCAAGTTCGGGCTTTGCGCCGTTCTTCACCAAAGTCTCGAAGGCTTTTTTGGCGTCCTGGACCCGATAGGTTATCATTGCCACGCCGTCGCCATGAAGGAGATGATGGCGAGCAATCGGGCTGTCGGGACCGAGCGCGGTGGTCAGGACGATGCGGACGTCACCCTGGCCCAGGACATAGCTGGCACGGTCACGGACGCCGGTTTCGGGGCCAGCGTAGGCGATAAGCTTGAAGCCGAACGCTTCGCGGTAGAAATAGGCTGACTGGAGGGCGTTGCCCGCCCAGATCTCGAAGTGATGGACGCGCTCGACATCGACAGCGTCGGAAATTTGGTACTTAAACTGGGGTTGATAGAGGCCGTACTTGCCGCCAGTTTTGATAAGCTGTTTTTCTTCCGCGGTCATCGCGGGGGGGGCGATTAATTCGACAGACATAGTTGATAATTAAGTTTGGAGTTTGGATTTTAGAGTTTGGAGTTCTATCGCGCCAATGATGCGTCGATTAAGTCTATTAAGTATTACGAAGATCAATTGGAAATTCAGGCTTTGACCGGGTTTTTGAATCCCGACTTTGCCGGAATAACATCTAAAAACTCCTGCCAACTTTTGACCATCAGATCGGGGGTCGGTTCCCGTGGCGGTGCGTTGTCGGCATTGTACCAGACTGATGTGACGCCGACGCTATTGGCTCCAGCCACGTCAGCCTCTGGTTTGTCGCCAATGAACCAGACATTTTCACGATCAACACCAAGCTTGGTTAAGGCTGTTTCGAATATCTCCGGGTGGGGTTTGCGGAAGCCGTAATCAGCGCTTGAAATCAGAAAGTCGAAGTAATTCGTAATGCCCGCTTGTTCCAGCATCCATTCGAGGCTTTTCCCACCATGGAACGAGTTGGAAACTATCCCCAGACGGATGTCGCTCTCTTTCAGAGAATTCAGCATCTCCACGACACCCTGTTCCAAGCCGAAAACGTGGCTTATTTTCAGAAATTCGAGGTCGAGGTACTCCCAGCTATGCTTGCTGGTAAGACCCAATCGGTCGAAAAGGTTCCGATGAAAGGCGGTGAAGCTGATCTCGTAATTGGCACCGAAGCGGATTGACTCTGATGCCTTGCCCAAATCGTCGCCAATCCGCCTTGAATTCTCATAGGAATATGACGTTCCACGAAGCATAGCCTCACTTGTTTCGTCGAGTTTGGCGGCGTTGAATAGTTCCGCCTGATCTGTCAGCTCGCGGAGGCGATGGATTCCACCATCGAGGTTGAACCCCTTCACCTGAAGAAGTGTGTCTCCCAAATCGAAAAGGATACCTTTGGGACGGGTTATCGGCTTCAAGAGTATATGCTAAATTATAAAAATTGAAAATGGCAAAGACGAACAAGGGCGTCCCAAGTTATCGGGACGCCCGCTCAAGAAACAGAGTTTCTATGTTCCGGGAAGTATCCCATCGGTCGGGATAAAGTCGAGCCCCGGATCGATCTGGGCGATTTTGACTCCGGGCTGTCGAAGATGATAAGCGTAATTGAGGTAAATCAGTAGCGACGTCAGTCCCTCAACTGTGCGACAAATCTCTCCTGAGCCGACATCATACGAGTTGAGTTTCATCTCGCGCAACAGACTTGAAATACGGTGCTTGGAGGTTATATCTTCGCCCATAATAAGAATGTCGCAGTTCGACGGCTTCTTATAGTTAAAGAGTGCAGTCGCCGAAATGTTCTTCAATGCGCCGACGACATCGGCAACGCCCTTTAGGATTGCTTGTGCCTGCTGAGTCGCGGATCCCTCTGGTGGCCAAAGATTCTCGATCTGGTTCTTCGGATTGACTGGAGCAGTAACATCAACGACGATTTTGCCTATGACGAAGGGTTTGATCGCTTCCAGAGTCATAGCGTGGGCGGTCATCGGAACGGTGACGAAAACAATATCTGCCCTTGAGGCCGCATCTTCGTTGGTAGCAGCATCGAAGAGCCCGGCAGGCAGATCGAGCGCTGCGGGCAACTTTTCAGCGAGACTTTTGGCTCTCTCGACATCTCGCGAGCCGATCAACGCTGTGTGCCCTGCTGCGGCAATCCGTACCGCTACGCCTGCGCCTTGCCATCCTGTACCGCCGACAACGGCTATGATCATTTAGGCGCGTCCTTCAACCGTGGCAGAACGTCACTTTTCATGCGCTTCATGGTGTTGCGGACCTCTGACAGTGGCATAGCGCCGAAATTGAAGATGAACATCAAGTGATCGACGCCTGTGTTAATCAGACGTTGCAAGGCTGCGGTCACTTCGTCAGGGTTGCCGATGGCGACAACGCCGCGCTTGATGCACTCTTCGTAGGATGCGTGCCGGGCGTAGAGGCGGCTGAAGACGTACTTTTCGAGGTGCTTTCTGCCGAGTGCACTGTCGGTCCAGGACTGGTCGCCGACATGGGTGTGAACTGCGGCGAGAATTTCTCCGTTTCCAGCGTTTCCTGACTCTTTCCAGCCCTTGCGATAGTTGTCGTAGATCGGTTTAAGCTCATCGACATTATCGACGGTAGCATATGGGATCGTCATGATCTGATAGCCACGCTTGCCGATGTAGTAGGAGGCTACTTCGGATAAAACGGCGATGGCAATCTCAAGCTTGCGGCTCTGGTAGGTAGTCAGATTAAGGCGAACATTTTTGCAGTTGTAGAATTGGCCATCGTAGCTGAAGCGTTCGCCCTTTAGTGCCAACTCCATAATCGCCAATGTCTCATCAAAGCGTTCGCGCTTTTGGGCTGGGGACATCGAAAAGCCCTCGAACTCGTGCATAAGGTAACCGCTACCGACGCCGAGGATTAGTCTTCCACGCGAAAGTTGATCAACCATTGCCCATTGTTCGGCAGCGAGCAAGGGGTTGTGAAATGTGAGGAGTGATACTGCCGGTCCAAGCATAATCTTGGACGATTTCATTGCCGCAGCAGCAAATAGTACAGCCGGGTCGGGGACAAGCCCGTATTCATGGAAATGGTGTTCTGCATTGAAATAAGCGTAATAACCATATTCTTCAGCGATTTGAATTAACTCGACCTGCTCTTCCAGGAAGCGCGTCGGGTCGGTCTGTACATCAGGGTAATAATCGGAAACTGAAAAAAGGGAGAATTTCAAGAGCTCCTCCAGCGAGGTCGGGGGTTAGGATTGATTTCTTACTGATAACGACGAGTAAAGGCGCAATTTACCTGCCGAAGGCAGTCATTGATTCTGCCTTTCGATAAATTGCGCCCCACTCAAATGCGTACGAAAGACGGGAAGTTACTTATCGATACTCTTCGAGTAATCCGAGTAACACTGGTAAAGGTCGTCGATATTCATTGTATCAAAGCCGTCGAACGCCTGGCCGTCTGGGCCGGGGAGTCTCTGAACAAATTCGACGAAGGTACCAAAAGCGACTTTGGGTGTGACAAATATCTGACGAAGCGCTGCGCCGTGAGTGTTCTTATAAGTCAGAACAGGCGTCATGAAATCCCAACCCAGCTTCTTCATCTGGATATACAATTCTTCCATATCGACTTCAGGATCGATGTTGTAAGCTGTGTGTTGAACGCCTTCACCGTAGCGGCGGACATATTCGTTAACGGGAGAGTGGGGGTCTTCTGAAATCGAAAGACCAGTCATAGTTGCCCAAGGGTATTCGGCTGTTGCGCCACTGACCAGAGCGATATGGGTTGCAGGCCAGCGCGGGCAAAAGAGGCGGACGTGCTCCCTGAAGCCGAGTTGCGTCCAACGAGTGATGAAGTTCTTTTCGCGTTCGTAAGCCGTTACATAGGTAATATGGTCGATGTGACGGATGCTTTTTAAGATATCTGAGGAATCGCGTGCTGGCGCGGGGCCGGATGGCGAGGGTGCAAACATGGAAGTTCTCCATTAAAGGGACGATTAATAATTCGTGAACCGCTGAAGCGGGAGAGTCTCATACAATAATATGAATACGAGTCTCCATAGGGTTGGTTTGCAATTTCAGCGGCTAAAATGATAGTGAAAATATTGAAACCTGATCCCCAAAATTAGCCTCATTTAGTACCGTAATGCAACCTTCGGCTCCAAAGATAACCCCAATTCTCTTTTTTAGATGGTACAGCGTGTTTTGGTGTCAAAAATCCCTTATAATATTGGAGTAAATTCAGTGAGACATATCAGAATTGACTCACGTTTACATAATTGTAAAACATATAATTAACATTTAGTCTCGGAATAATTATGCACTCCCACAGATATGAAAAAGATTCCCTCGGTGAAGTTCAGGTACCGTCCGGCGCTCTTTACGGCGCACAGACGGCCCGGGCGGTCAATAACTTCCCCATCTCAGGCATCGGCCCGCATCGCTGGTTTGTGCGGGCGACGCTCGAATTAAAAAAGGCCTGCGCCCGTGCCAACGGTGAAGTAGGCGCGCTGAAGCCAGCTCAAGCCGCCGCCATTGTAGAAGCCTGTGACAGACTGTTGGCTGGCGAGTTTCCCGACACCTTCGTCGTCGATATTTATCAAGCGGGGGCTGGAACTTCGCACAACATGAACGCCAACGAGGCAATCGCCAATCTCGCCGAAGAGATCATGGGCGGGCATCGAGGCCAGTACAAGCTTGTCAACCCGAACGACCACGTCAACTACGGTCAATCGACCAACGACACTATACCTTCGTCGATCCGTGTTGCGGCGTTGATCGGTTTGTCAGAGACATTGTTGCCGAGCCTTGAGGAGCTGACGGCTTCCTTTGAACGGCTGGCGATCAAGTATGCGACTGCGGTCAAATCAGGGCGGACACACCTTCAGGACGCAGTACCGATCACTTACGGACAGGAGTTCGGCGGCTGGGCTTCGGCGTTAAAGGCGGCGCATCGTCGCATCGGCGACGCTCAGTACCACCTTCGTGAGCTTCCGCTTGGCGGGTCGGCTGTAGGGACGGGGCTGGGCAGTGAGGATGGCTATCGCAGTAGAGCGGTAAAATACCTTGGAGTACAGACAAATTTGCCACTCGCCAACGCCCACGACCTTTTCATGGCGATGTGGTCGCTTGCGCCTTTGACAAATCTGATGGGCTCGCTACGGGACCTTGCCCTTGACCTCGGAAAAATCTGTGACGACATTCGTTTGCTGGTTTCAGGGCCAAGGACAGGCTTTGGCGAGTTAAACCTGCCAGCCGTTCAGCCCGGTTCGTCGATCATGCCCGGAAAGGTCAATCCTGTCCTTTGCGAAATGACCAACATGGTCTGCTGTCAGATTCGCGGGTTGGATGTGGCAGTCTCGGCGGCGGCGGCGGGTGGGCAGCTTCAGCTTAACGTCATGATGCCACTTCTGGCGTTCGACGTTCCTCATGCGCTTGAGATACTCGGCAATGCGATGCACCACCTCTCGACCAAATGTGTCGATGGAATTACCGTCGAGACCGAGCGCGGCGAGATGTTCGCCGGGTCGTCGCTGGCATTGGTGACTGCTTTGAACCGGAAGATCGGCTATGCGGCGGCGGCGGAGATCGCCAAGAAAGCTATCGCAGAGGACATCGCGGTGACCGAGGCGGTGAAGAGATCTGGTAAATTCAAGGAAGAGGAACTCAAGGAGTTGCTCGATATTTTGAAGCTTACGCATCAACCGGAAGCGTAAGGAAGATAGATATTACCGGAGCAAGAAGCCCATCTAAACTGTTGAGACGGGCTTCTTTATGCTAATACTGGTAGTCCGCTGGCAGGCGAGGGCGTCTGCCAGCGGAAACAAGATTACTTCACCAACAGAACCTTCTGCGATGAGACGTTCTGACCTGATTGAAGTCTTACGATGTAAAGCCCTGCAGGTAATTCGGAGGCTTGCAGAACTGCAGTATGCCTTCCGGAAGGTGCGGCTTGGTCGGCGATTACCCTGATCTGACGACCGGCGAGGTCATAGAGTGCGAGGTTGACGCGACCTGCTTGGTTCAACGTATAGTCGATCCGGGTGGTGCTGTTGAACGGATTCGGGAAAGGTGAGGACAAGCCAAAACTGAGTGGTGCTTCTATGCCGTCATCCTTGACGCTTACTGTTCCACTACCAATGATGGTGACATTGGGCGGAGTTCCGTCGTTGGTCTCAATGGTTAATTCACCAGCGTGAACTTGATCGTCCGGAGCGGTAAATGTGATCGTGAACCAAACTGCTTCGCCGGTCTTAAGCGTCGTCTCACCAGGGAAATCGACTGCGAAGGAGTTTTCAGAAGCCGTGACATTGGTAATAGTAACCGGGTTGATGCCTGTCGAATAGAGACCAAACTCACGCGGTTTACTGTCGTCGATGACAACTTCGCCAAAGTCAAGCAACTGCTCCGACTCGGCGAGGTTTGGCGCGACGTTAGCCGCAGGAATGACCGCTACATGCATCATCAGGTCACCGTTAAAGGCTTGTGCCTGATTGCCGTTGAAAGTGAAGTACCGGCCTGCGCCACGAACCTGCTGATCAGAAAGGATCTGCGGGTTGAAATCGTCGCGGGTGATCTCTGCCCAGAGCCAGAAGTCGCCGTTCAAATCCTTTAGCTCATCATAGCCAGAAAGATCGACGGTCATGTGACCCGGAAGTGTTGAGTCGGGGTGAACCTCGACGTTAAACGCCACCAGATCCGCTCCCGGAACGTTGTCGTTTTGTCCAGCCGACCTGACGTGAAGTCGGAATGAAGCAGGTGCGTCAAGTCCGCCATTAAACCGGAAATGAGCAAATGCGAGCGAGTAGTCGTTCACTCCTGCATCCGCAGGTGAGAACCGTGTTGCAGCGCCTGAACCACGGGCAAACTCATTGCGGAAACGGATCGAACGGTTGTCATAGCCAAGCTCGAATAGACCGGCTGGCCAGACCCTGACGCCACTGATCCCGATAGAGTCATTGGCAGTATATTCATCATCGTCGGCATTGTCACCCGGTGTCGCCAAACCGACGGCGGACCTGCTGTAAACGTCGAAGACCCCAGGATAGGGAGGCGTCCAGCCGGGGTTTTGCCTGTCGGCGTAATCAGTGATATTGATCACCAATGAATCGCCAGATATGATGCTTGGCCTTGGGATAATAGGAACCGATCTCGAGAAATACTCACCGCCGTCCCAACCCCAGAAAGAGTAGATTTGCGTCAGGTCTCGGGACCCGTAATTGTACATCGTCGAGTGGAGGAGTCTGGTTCGGTTACGAACAGTCGTCGGATAGGGTATGCTAAGGTTCTCAAAACCAGCGTCTCGCGGAACTTGGTTTGAGGTGATGACCTGAATGTCGTCGATGAAGAGGCCATCTCCGTTGCGCTCGACGCCAGAAACATTTATATGGTTGTTGTCGCAACTCATCATCCAGCGCATCCTGATCTCACTACCCGCAAAAGGAGTCAGATTGAGATCAACATATTCGGGAATAAAGCTAAGGCCCGGAATATAATGTTCCCAATCGTCTCCACCAGCTTCGGGGCGATTATAATCGTATAGTACTCGCGTCCAAGTTTCGCCATCATCATCCGAGGCAAAGACCTGATAAAAGTCGCAAAGGTTTTCCCCTGCACGGTAGATCGAGTCGGGCAAGTCGCAATAGATCCAAAATTCGAAGTGAGTGTTGAAATCTGCCGGGACTTCGAAGGGTGGGCTGTCGATAGCGTTGGTGACACCGAAGTTGTCATCATCATTCCACAAGGCAAAGTTGCCGGAGTGGACGTTCTCACGTGTTAACTCCCAAGTATCTGTGAAGCCGAGTCCGTGACCGGGAATCAGGTCAGCCGGCTCAGGGTCGTCGGTACCGTTGTTGGAGAGGAAAACGCGGTTGTTGGCGTCCTTGATTTCCAGATCGTCAATCCAAACGCCGCTGTTTTTCAAGTAGTAGTTGTATGGAGCCGCTACGTGGAGATCGGAAAGGACTTCGAATTTGATAACGATGTTGTTGCGGCGAAAGTTCGTAAGATCAAAGACGCAATCGACCCATTCAGGCTCGACGAGAGTATCTTCGGGTGCTTCCCAGCCATCGCGTCCGTTGTCTGTCGATTCAAATGTCCAACCTGGCCACGAGCCACCAAGTATATGAAAACGTTCGGCGGCCGAGATATGTTCGGCAGTATAAGCGGGGCTTGTCGGGCGGATGATTGAAAAGCTTTGGCCACCATTGGTCGAAATCAGCACAGTCCAGCCGTCCCAGGCATCCATTCCATTTAAGCCACCCGGTACGCGTCTGGGGTCTTCCAGAAGCCACTTGGCAGCGAAGGTCAAACGCAAGTTGTTTCCAGCTTGCGAGAGATCGAGTACGGGGGTTTGGATGTACTGAATTTGGTAGTTTTCGTAGCCGATGTACTCTTCGGCATAGCCTACAAGAGTATCACCGCACCACCAGGCGAGGTCGTCATTCTCTTCCTGGGTCATGAAATCTGATTTGTGCCAAAGTTGAAGGGCCTGGTCGCTCGTTTCCCAGCGATCCATGCCGTTTTCCCAGGTTTCTTCGAAAATGACTTCGTCTGCACCGTCGCGTATTGGAGACGAGGATGAGTGATTTAACGGAAGACTAATCCGTTCCGATACTCCCGGTTGACGTTCCGGGCTACCGATCAAGACGCCACCTGCGGCAAGAAACAGTGCGAGCAAAACTATTATAGCGCCTAAAATATTACCGATCTTCATGCGGGACTCCTTGGCTTTTCTCCCTTACCTTCAGATCATGTTGGGAAGGGGTTGATTATTAAACAATCATAAGAATATATCATCTTCACTTTTGTAAGTCAAGCTCAAGGATGATTGTCATCGTTGACTTGGAAGGAAGGTCGATGTATATTCACCAGAGCAGTAATTTTTCTACCTCCTGCCACTTTCCTCAAAACCATTAAATATCAATTCATTGACCAATTACACTTCTGACGGTTACCTTCTTCTCGAGGATGGTCGCATCTGGCGCGGGAATTTGTACGGTTCGCCGCCACCTGCGCTGGGAGAAGTTGTCTTCAACACAGGCATGAGCGGTTACCAGGAAGTAATCTACGATCCATCCTACTGGGGGCAGATTGTAGTTATGACCGTGCCCCATATCGGCAATACTGGTGTCAATCGTGAAGATTACGAATCGGTCAGGCCTTTTTTATCAGGCTTCATAGCACGGGCGTTCGAGTTACCCTCATCGTGGCGAAGCGAACAATCACTTGAAAATCATCTGACTGACCACGCGATTCCGGGTCTAAGCGGCATCGACACACGCTCCGTCACCCGCCACTTACGAACAGTAGGCTGTTTGAAGGGCGGGGTTTTTTCTGCAGAGACTTCGCTGGAAGCGGCTCGCGAGCAAGTCGAGGCTCATCCGTCGATCTCAGGAATCGACGGGGCAATAAAGGTAACCTGCCCCAAACCTTTCGATTGGAACATCACCAACCACCCGCGCTGGAGCGGGTTGTTGGAACGTGCGGAGGGACTGAAGAAGTATCGCGTGGCTGTTATCGACTATGGCGTCAAGGCGAACATTCTATGCAGGCTTGTGGAGGTCGGTTGCGAAGTTCGAGTCTTTCCGTGCAATAGTTCAGCCGAAGAAGTTGCGGAATTCAATCCGGACGGTCTGTTCCTGTCAAATGGTCCAGCAGATCCGGCGGCTGTAGCAGGGGCTGTGCCCTTCAGCCAACACTTTCTCGGGAAGCTACCGATCTTCGGGATATGTCTTGGACATCAGTTGTTGGCACTGGCGGCTGGCGGGAAGACTTACAAAATGAAATTCGGGCATCGGGGGATCAATCATCCTGTTGCGGAGCGAGCAGATGGGCGGGTACTTGTCACCGTGCACAATCATGGTTTTGCAGTGGCGGACGATCCTCTGCCAAAGGGGTCGGTGGTGACGCTAAGGAGCTTGAACGACAATTCGATAGAAGGGTTGGATTTTCCCGATCTTAATGCTTTTTCAGTTCAGTTTCACCCCGAAGCTTCGCCGGGCCCTCATGACGCGGGGAATTTGTTCATGGAATTCAGGAAGCGAATGGGAGGTTAGTCGAGGTCGAGGACCATTTTCAAGGATAGTTCAACTCGAACCAAGTGAGCTTGTGAGATTTGGCCGATTACTTCACGAATTCTTGAAATACCAACTGTTCTGATTTGTGTAGTCAGAATGTCACTGTCGTGTTCAAGCCCGCCATCATTCTTTGGGATCGTTACTACACCGTAACGTCTTATTCTTCCCGGCTTTGATTTTGAAATTGGGCATAATATAACGATAGGCACGATCGAATTCACATCATTGCTCGATACAATAAGGCATGGTCGCGAAACGCCTTGTTGTTCGTGACCAACTGTAGGTTCCAAGTTGGCGAGGACTATATCCCCACGAAGATACTTACTCATAATCAGGTCAATTTTCGACTTCTGTATGCCGCCATTCATGTTGAACTTCGACAATAACATCATAGTATTCGACTAAAGTTTGCCGAAGTTCCTCGTGACGGCGTCTCCGTTTTTCGGCTTTTACATAGTCTTCGAATAGCTTCCTGCCAAGCTCTGCGACTTTAATTTTATTTTCTGTCGCAAAATCGAGAACGTCTTCGCGCAACTCCTCGGACACAGGGATGATAAAACGAGGTCGTTGCGCGACTGAAACTGTGCTCATTTCGTACTCCTTTTTGTGTTACAATACATGATACGAAATTGTGACACAATTATCAACTTCTCATCAGTAATCATCAATCAACAATCGGAAATCTAAAATAAGCCACCGTACAGACATAAAATCTATCCTGATCCTTGGTTCGGGACCCATAGTCATCGGGCAAGCCTGCGAGTTTGACTACTCCGGTACACAGGCTGTCAGGGCGTTGAAAGAGCTTGGTTACCGGGTATTGCTTGTCAACAGCAACCCGGCGACGATCATGACCGACCCGGAGCTTGCCGATGCGACGTACATCGAGCCTTTGACCCCGGAAACAGTTGAGCGGATCATTGCGCTTGAGCGGCCCGATGCAATGCTCTCTACAATGGGCGGTCAGACGGCGCTCAACCTTGCTACCTCGCTCCACCTTTCTGGAGTGCTCAAAAAGTACAATGTTGAACTGATTGGAGCATCATTCGAAGCTATTGACCGTGCAGAAGATAGAGGGCGGTTTCAGGGGATCGTTCGGCAGTGTGGACTCGAACTTCCCAAAGGTAAAACCGTTCATACTATTGAAGAAGCTGAAGCTGCGGCGACCGAAATCGGGTTCCCGGTTATCATCAGGCCTGCCTATACTCTTGGCGGAAGCGGAGGATCTGTAGCTTATAACATTCAGGAATTCAGAGCGTTAGCTCAGACAGGATTGTCGATTTCGCCGGTGACGGAAATTTTGGTAGAAGAATCTTTGATTGGATGGAAAGAATTTGAATTGGAGGTTATGCGGGATAGGTTGGATAATGCGGTAATAGTATGCTCAATTGAGAATTTTGACCCACTCGGTATCCACACCGGGGACTCCATTACCGTTGCTCCAGCACAAACTTTGACGGATAAAGAGTACCAAGTTATGCGGGATGCTGCACTTGCGGTGATGAGGGCGGTGGGGGTGGAGTCGGGGGGGTCGAACATACAATTTGGGTTGGATCCGAAGACAGGGCGACTGGTTGTGATCGAAATGAACCCGCGGGTAAGTCGTTCATCTGCATTAGCTTCCAAGGCGACAGGATTTCCAATTGCGAAAATTGCGGCGCAACTTGCAGTGGGAATGACACTCGGAGAAATCCCCAATGACATTACCGGACGGACGGTTTCGGCTTTTGAACCGACTTTGGATTACGTAGTTGTGAAAATCCCACGTTGGGCATTCGAGAAATTCCCGGCGGCGAATCGGACTTTAGGGACGCAAATGAAGTCTGTAGGCGAAGTTATGGCGATTGGGAGAACATTCAGGGAAGCGTTACAGAAAGCAGTTCGAAGCCTCGATATAGGGAGAGGGGGACTGGGGGCAGACGGGATGGACGCATTTTTGATAGGCAATATTGAGTCGCATTTACGTGAAGAGTGGCGAGATGTATTCGTCCGAAAGCTCCGTGTACCGGGGCATGACAGACTATTTCTGTTGCGTTACGCGCTGGCACTTGAGGTGCCGATGCAGACGATTTATGCGGCGACGGGGGTCGATCCGTGGTTTTTAAGACAATTGCAAGAATTGTTAGTAATAGAACGTGAATTAGGTCAATGTAAAATAACGGCTTACGAAGAGCCGTTCAGCGATTCTCAGTCGAATAAAGTGCTATTAGAAGCGAAAAGGAACGGTTTTTCCGATCGTCAAATTGCGCATATTAGACATTCTACGGAAAACGTTATCCGTTTGCTAAGGCAGGAATTAGGAATCACACCTGCATACCTCACTGTTGACACCTGTGCGGCCGAATTTGAGGCTCAAACTCCTTATTATTATTCGACTTACGGAGAAGAGAACGAGGCGGAGCCACTCTCTAGTTTAAATCCACAACATCCACTCCATGCCTCACCCGGAGCCCCTCTTCCCGTTTGGAATCGGGGAGGAGAAGAGAGGGAACGAGTGGGTACGCAAAATGGGCTGGAATTGAATGGATATATTGGTGAGACACCCCCCCTTGATCCCCCCCGCAAGCGGTGGGGAGAGGAAGAAAGAACCCCCCCTACCCCCCCTGCAATAGCAGGGGGGGGGACTGTTGTGATACTGGGGTCGGGGCCTAACAGGATAGGGCAGGGGATCGAGTTCGACTACTGTTGTGTTCAGGCAGTTACGGAACTTCGAAAAATGGGGTATAAAGTTGTTATGGTCAACTCGAACCCGGAGACGGTTTCGACAGACTATGATATTGCGGACAGGCTTTATTTTGAGCCTCTGACGGCGGAAGATTTGATCGGGATCTGCAACCTTGAGAAGCCGTTCGGGGTGGCGCTGCAATTTGGTGGGGGGACACCGCTTAAGCTTTCGGGTCCTCTGCACAGGGCGGGAGTGCCGATCCTGGGGACTTCGCAAGACTCGATAGATTTGACGGAAGATCGCGCCCGATTTGCGAAGTTGCTTGCAGAAAACGGCGTCGTTTGCCCGCCGTTTGGGACGGTTTCGTCGGTCGATCAGGCGCTGTTGGTCGCTGAGAGGATTGGGTATCCGGTGCTAGTGAGGCCTTCTTACGTGCTTGGCGGCAGGGCGATGGAGATCGTGTACGATCCGCAGAGACTTGCCGAATTTTATGACGAGGCGAGCCAGGCGTCGGACGGTTCGCCGGTGTTAGTTGACAGGTTTATCGAGGATGCGTTCGAGTTTGACATCGATGCGGTGGCGGACGGGGAAACTTGCAATATTTGCGGGATCATGCAACATATTGAGGAGGCTGGAATTCATTCAGGGGACTCGGCTTGCGTGCTGCCGCCGTACATGTTGTCGGATGGAGTGCGGGCAGAGATGATCCGCATTACGAAACTTTTGGCGATCAAGTTGAAGGTGAAGGGGCTGATGAACTTGCAATTCGCTTTGCAGGACGAGAAGCTCTACATCATTGAAGTCAATCCGCGCGCGAGCCGGACGATCCCGTTTGTCTCGAAGGCGACGGGAATACCTTGGGCGAGGGTGGCGGCGCGGGTGATGGTGGGGGATAATCTGGCGGCGATGGATTTACCTGACGATCCACGGCCTTCTCATGTTTCGGTCAAGGCGGTGAAGTTTCCGTTCACGAGATTCGACAAGATAAGCTATTTCCTGGGACCGGAAATGCGGTCAACGGGCGAGGTGATGGGGATCGGGGCGACGTTCGGGGAGGCTTTCGATAAGGCGATGCAGGCAGTCGATATGCCGATTCCCGACGGCGGGGGTGTGTTCATCAGCGTCAACGACCGCGACAAGGAACGGATCGTGCCGATTGCGCGGGAGATGGCGGCACTTGGGTTCAAGATCTGGGCGACGGAGGGGACGTGCGGGAAGCTGAACAAAGCGGGGATCGCGGCGCAGACGATTTTTAAGGCTAACGAGGGGCGGCCCAGCGTGGTTGACCGGATCATCAACGGCGAAATTCAAATGGTGATCAACACGCCGCTGGGGCGGGAGTCACACTACGACGAGAAGGCGGTCGGGGCGGAAGCTTACAGAAGGGGGATCCCGAACATCACGACGCTGTCGGGGGCGACTGCGGCGATACAGGCGTTGCAGGCGCGGAAGGGGCGGGAAATTTCGGTGAAGTCGTTGCAGGCGTGGGGCGGGAAATTGTAAATTGTAGATTGTAAAATTAGGAGGGGTCATCGTCCATGTCACAGATTGCGGAGTCGGAGGTGCTTCGGACAAGAACGAAGAAGTTTGCGTTGGCGATAATTCGACTTTGTGAAAGTCTGCCAAAGGGACTAACTGCAGGCGTTATAGGAAAGCAGTTAATCAGAAGCGGTACATCCGTCGGAGCTAATTATCGCGCGGCTTGCTGTGGTAAGTCGAAACCCGATTTTATTGCCAAGCTCCCGATAGTTCATGAGGAGATCGATGAGTGCCTGTATTGGCTCGAACTATTGGTTGAGGCAAACCTGTTGGCGGCGGACAAAGGCGAAGCCGCCACGAAGGAAGCTTCGGAGTTACTTTACATTGTCATTGCCTCCCTTAAGACAGCTCGATCAAGCTTAAAGAATGGTGACGGATCTTAATTGTAAATTGTAAATTGTAAATTGTAAAATTGGGAAGGCGGTTGGTGGAAGGCAGCGTTCGCCGGGGGAGGAAGATTGGACACGAAGGGAATTGGGAAGGACAGCAGATTAAGCGGATTGAACGGATTTCCAGACACGTTAACGGTGAACTCTGGACGAGGCAGAGGAGAAATCCCGGCTTCGGGGAAGCCGGGCTACGCTGGCTGCAAGACCTTGAAAGGGAAAGGATGAAGAAGATAAGAACGGTGATAAGGTCGATTGGTATAATGCTACTGCTGACAGTGAGAACGAGTTGGGCGTTTGATCCGCCCGTAATTATTGGTGAGTTCTACGCACCAGATCCGGAAGCTTGGGGCGAAGCCTGGGGAAAGGGACATTTTTGCTTTGGCGATGTAAATCTCGATGGGAAAGATGACCTTTTTATTCAACAGAGAAGTCAACCTGATCGGAATCCCTATCTTGTCCGGCTTCACTTCGGTAGCGATCAAATGAGCAATGATCCTGATTTACTCTTCAGTGCAGGCCCCGAGTATCGAGACAGATATTCAGGGTACGGTGCACCAGGGTATTTAGGTGGTTTGCTTCCAAATCATCGCTCCCTTTTTGCAATTTCAGGAGCTCATTATAACAATTTTTTCGAGCCAACAAGTGTTACAATATTCGTATATGAATCATCTGAGAATTTGGATACTATCCCGGTAGCACAATGGAGCTGGAATGGTGCCGATGGTCCCTTAGTTACAGGATCGAATCCCATTTATCCAGATCTACGTCCTTCCGATTTCAATGGCGATGGAACACCTGATTTTATGTACTGCATCGGAAATCTTGAATGGAATGAGTTACGAATCTGTTTTGGCGGTGAGGATTTTGATTCCATTCCTGATTGGCATTATCGGATGCCTTATGGTGGGAGGCCAACATTTTCTGTCGGTCGTGATATCAACAATGACGGGTATGATGACATGCTTTTAGAATCGAGCAGTCCCCGTGGAGATATTAGACCTGAGTATTGGATTTTTCTCGGTGGAGCCCCGATGGATACAACTCCTTGCTTTAGATTTCGGGAGACAGACTTTGAAGGACCATTGGGTGAGTTACGTTTACGTGGCGGTTTCAACCTTCTCCAAGACGTGAATAACGACGGGTATGACGATTGGGGAGTTTACTGGTCGGATCATCCCGGAATGAGACAATTGGATGGATATTATATTTTCTTTGGGTCTGCCGAACCTGATTTGGAGCCCGATCTGACGCTTGAAGGTCGCAGGCGATTTGAAACAGTGATCGGGTATATTTCAGGTGGTGATTTCAATGGCGATGGTATCGGAGATATCGTTACCGGTTTGAGCCTTGGCCCATCAAGTACAAGCGAGGTCATGCTTCACTTTGGGAAGCGGCATATTGATGGACAGGCAGACATTTATCTTTATTCCGAAAGTGAATATGGCGGGAGATACACAAATATGCCTGAGGTTGGAGCCGTTGGCGATTATAATGGGGATGGCATCGATGATTTTTGTGCTCGCGGAGTTACTGGCAGAGATTCAACCGTTTTATTAATCTTTGCAGGTGATTCTGATTGGCGGGTCGATGTGCGCGAACCGGATCGACCAGTGCAATATAGTCTTTCGCTGAAGGCAAACCCCAACCCATTTAATGGCTTTGTCTCACTCGAATATTCCCTATCGATTGCGGTCAATATCAGACTGGAGGTTTTCGATGTTAGCGGGAGGAGCGTTGGGGTAGTTGCGGAGGGGATGAAAGCGGCGGGGGAGTATTCGGTGACGTGGTCGCCTGAAAACTCGGGGATCTATCTCGTGGTTTTGTCGGCAGGTGAAAATGGAGTTAAAGCCCAGAAATTGGTCAGGAAGTTAGTCTGTCTGCGGTGAGGGAGTAGGGGAAAGACAGCGGATTAAGCGGATTGAGTGGATTGGGAAGGCAAGACCATGAAGGGACGAATGGGGAAAAGAGAAGCGGCTTGAAAAGCCGCTCTCCAAGAAAGTCTGGATCCCCGCCTACGCGGGGATGAAGGGCCGCAAGGCGGGAGGGAGGCGAAAGCAAGCTGACGCACTCCGAGGCGGGGAAGCCGCCGGGACAGCGGCGGTACGTGCCAGCGAGACGCTGGCGTTACGGGAAAGGGCGAACACAAGGTTCGCCCGTACGGGTAAGGTGACAGCAAAAATGTCTGTCATACTGATGGGAAGACACCCCCCCTACCCCCCCCCGCAAGCGGTGGGGAGGAAAGGTGACAGACAAAAATGTCTGTCGTACTGAGTGGGCGGCGACTGAAGTCGCCGGTACCCGGAACTGGATCGCAGTCCTATTAGTGCTGCAGGGTGAGGACACCCTGCGGCAGAAACACCCCCCCTACCCCCCCCCCCCGCAAGCGGTGGGGAGGAAAGAGCGGACTAAAAGTCCGCCCTCCAAGAGTTTAATTGAGAAATGGTGGAAATGGCAAAAAAAGGGCGGACAGCGTTGATAACCGGGGCGTCGGAAGGGATCGGGAGGGAACTGGCGCGAGTCATGGCAAAGGAGGGGTGGAACCTCGTGCTGGTGGCAAGGCGAGAGGAAATCCTGACGGAGTTGGCGGCGGGACTCATTGTGGAGCATGGCGTCAAGTGCGCAGTCATCGCGGTGGATCTGGCAGAGCCGGAAAGCGTGGGGATGATCGCGCAGAAGCTGCGGGAACGAAACGTCGCCGTCGATGCACTCATCAATAATGCCGGGTTCGGGAGGTATGGGCTGTTCGCCGATGTCGATGAAACGGCTTTCAGGTCGATGATCGAAGTCAATGTGACGGCGTTGACCAATTTGACGCGAGCGATGCTGCCGGGAATGATCGAACGGAAGCGGGGGTGGGTGATGAACGTTGGCTCGACGGCGTCGTTCCAACCAGTGCCGTTCAGCGCGGTCTATGGGGCGACCAAGGCGTTCGTGCTCTCGTTCAGCGAGGCTCTGGCGACGGAACTGGAAGGGACGGGGGTGACGGTGACGTGCGTCTGCCCGGGGGTGACCGAAACGGGGTTCGCAAGGGTTGCGGGGGCGTCGAAGCAGGAAGTCGATTTTCGCGGGGCGCTTAGCGCGGGGGAAGTGGCACGGCTGGGGTACGCGGCGATGATGAAAGGGAAGCGGACGGTCGTCACCGGAGGGATGAATGCGGTGCTGGCGTTCGGGACACGGTTGATTTCACGGAAGATGGCGGCGGGGATTGCGTTTAAGTTGATGAAGAAGAGAAGAAGTTGAAAGTTGAAGGTGGGGGAATGCGCGGGCTGAAATCCCGCGCTCCAAGCATGGAAATAACATAACAGTACGGAATAACAGATGACATTGCAAATTGAAGGATACGGTCTTAACATCGATCAACTCGCGGCAGTTGCGAGGGACGGCGTCAAGGTAGAATTTTCGGCGGTCGCCAAAGAACGGATGAATGCGTCGGCGGCGTTCCTGATGAAGCTCGTCGAAAAAGATATTGCTATTTATGGCGTTACAACCGGAATCGGTGAATTTGCCCGGATCAGAATCTCGCCGGAACAAGGGGCGGAACTGCAAAGGCGGATCATTTATTCCCATGCGGCGGGCGTTGGCGATCCGTTCGCGCTTGAGAATGTGCGGGGGGCGATGCTGTTACGGGCGAATACGCTATCGCGGGGGAATTCGGGGGTGCGGCTGAAGACGGCGCAGATGCTGCTCGATATGCTGAATAAAGGGGTGACGCCGGTCGTTTATGAGAAGGGGTCGCTGGGGGTGTCGGGGGACTTGTCGCCGTTATCACAGCTTGCGGTGGTGGCCCTTGGCGAGGGTGAAGCGTTCTTCGAGGGGGTGAGGATGCCGGGCGGGAAGGCGCTGGAGAAGGCGGGGCTGAAGCCGATAGACCTGACTTACAAGGAAGGGTTGGGGCTGATTAACGGGAGCCAGATGTCAACGGCGGGGGCGGCGCTGATCCTGTTCGATGCGCGGAACCTGTTGAAAAACTCATTCATAGCAGCGGCGATGACGATAGATGCTCTGAAGGGGGTGCAGACAGCTTACGATGCGAGGCTTCATGCAGTGAGGCCTTTCAACGGGCAGAACGTAGTGGCGGGTCATCTGCGGAAGTTGATGGCGAACTCGGAAGTGATCAAGGAAGGGTCGGCGAAGGTGCAGGACGGGTATTCGATGCGTTGCACGCCGCAGGTGCAGGGGCCTTCGGTCGATTGCTGGCGGTATGTCCACGAGCAGGTCGTGACCGAGATGAACTCAACTTGCGACAATCCGCTGTTTTTTACTGAGGAGGAGGTCTATCTGGCGGGGGGCAATTTCCACAGCCAGAACATCGCGTTGGCGATAGATTTTCTGGCGATGGCAATGGCGGAGATCGCCGACCTTTCGGAACGGCATACGAACAGGCTGATGAACCCGGCGCTTTCGAGTCTGCCGGACTTTCTGGTGAAGGGGGAGGGGCTGAACTCGGGGCTGATGGTAGCGCAATATACTGCGGCGGCACTTGTGAGCGAGAACAAGGTGTTGGCTCATCCGGCGGTAGTCGATTCGATCTCGGTGTCGGCAGATCAGGAAGATCACGTGGCGATGACGCCGATCTCGGTGCGGAAGTGCGCGGAAATCCTGCGGAATGTGGGGAATGTGTTGGCGATTGAGATTATGTCGGCGGCGCAGGCGTTTGATTTCAGGCTGCCACTTGTGCCGGGGGAGGGGAGCCGGATAGCATATAAGAAGGTGCGGGAGGTTGTGCCGCATCTGGTCGATGACAGGGTGCTGTACCCGGATATTGAGGCGATTGCGAAGCTTGTGAAGAGCGGGGCGATTGTGACGGCGGTAGAGGCAGAATTGGGAGAATTGGGGTTCGATAGAAAAGGATGAGGGATGAAGGATGAAGGATGAAGAAAAGCAGTCATGCCGAAGGGTCGGCATGACTGCTTTTCTTTTATAAGGTGACAGACTGAAGTCTGTCGTACCGGATTCGACGGGCGGACAGGAGTGTCCGCCCTCCAAGAATTATCACTTCAGTAGGATGAGCTTTTGGGTGCGGGTGGAAGTGCCGGCGGTAAGCTTCGCCAGATAGATGCCTGCCGGACGGGAGCCTGCGTCCCAGACGACGTTGTGAGAACCAGCGGCTTGAGTACCGTTCATTAATGTTTCGACAAGCTGACCTCGCGAATCGTAGATGGCAAGTTCAACCGGGAGGAAACCCGGCAACGAGAAGGAGATGCTGGTAATGGCGTTGAACGGGTTGGGGAACGGTGTGCCGAGCGTGATCTCAAGCGGCATCGCGCCAACCTCGATGATGATCGACCAGAGGGACTTGCCGTCGATAATCATTTCAACCCGATAGCGAGCGTGATCGCCTTGTTTTACGTTCGAGTCGAAGAACTTGGTGCTACGAAGCGGCGAGTCGTTCAGCTTGACAAAGGGGGACTCGACGCCGTCGGCACGATAGACGTTGTATAGTGCTGAAGAAGCAGAACCGATGGTGCTCCACGAGATTTCGACGCCGTTGGTGACAGGCGTTGCCATAACCATGGCAATGGCGGGTTCTTCGACAGCGTTGGGGGGTTCCTCGTATTCGGTGTAGCGAGTCAGAATGCCGAAGCGGATCGAAAGCTCGACGATTTTGTTGATGACGGCTTGATTGCCTCGCTCGCCGTGGGCATCAATCCAGTCGATCAAGTCGTCGATGGTGGCTTTCGCCCACATGCGGGGGATGAAGGCGTTGTCGCTGTTGCCTTCGGGAAATTCCATATCGGCAAAGGAAAAGGTTGTGTCGCCATCGACCATGCGTCCTGTGAGAGCAACCTCGTAATTGCCGAAATTGTCGTAGCGTCCGAAGAGGTAAAGCTGACGACCGGCTGAAATGTCCTGTAGTTCGGCCGGAGCAAGGCTGTCGGTTTCAAGTCCGTCACCGAACTGGACGACGGGGTTACCGAGGGCGGGGGTAGCGATATAACGGAAAAATTGGGCGACGGTCGAGTCAACGCGTTCACGATTGGGATCGACGAAATATGCCTGACCACGATTGCCGAAGGCAAGGCCGTTCAGTAGCTCTGCATTCAAATCCTGACCAATGCCGAAGCAGAAGATGCGGGCATTGTGTTGATTGGCGTTGGCTACGGCTTCCATGATCTCTTCGGGATCGGTCGATTCACCGGCTGTGGGTTGACCATCGGTGATGAAGACGACCTGATTGACGGTACCATCGCCCATGTCTTGCGAAACTGCCCGTGTCAAAGCATCGTAGATGTTAGTCGTACCGTTTGCCCCAAGCCCGTTGATATAATTTCGACCAGCGGTTCGGTTTGCCTGGGTGCCGGGAATCATGTCCTGGCGAAACTGCCTTACATCAGTGGCGAAGTCGATGATGTTGAAGCGGTCATCTGGCACGACTCGATCTATGCAGTAAGTTGCTGCAGAGCGCGCCTGAATTATCTTTACACCGGACATGCTACCGGAGCGATCGAAGACAAAAGTGAAGTATTTTTGAACCTGTTCTTCGGGATCGACGATGCCGGGTTCCATAACGAGCATGAAGTAGCCGGAGCTACTGCTGTCGCTGCGGTGAGTGTAGATCCAGCCGCCTATGTCCTCCTGGTTGAAGCGGATGTTAAGCCGCCAATCGGCACGAGGGGAAAGATTGCGGGTTTTTAGAGTTGCCGTGGCGTTGTATTGACCTTGCATTTCGATGGCGGTCATTTGATTTTGTTCGCCAGAGCAGAGTATCTCGGTCATTTGGCGTTGGGAGTTGATGGTGACTTCGAGGGAGACTGAGTCGATTGGACTCATCAAGAAATCGCCAAGGTTGAAGGGGTAAACAGCACTGACAACTCCGAAATCGTAGGGAAGCAGCTCGACATATTGCAGGCGAACAGAGAAGTGACCGGGCGGGATTGAGTCGAGGAAGATGTTGAACGGATTGCCAGCGAGGTAGTTGCGGAGGTCGCTGTTGCCGGGTGCGCCGCCGCCGGGGCCGCCTTGTTCGCCGGGACGGATGTTGTAGTTGATTAGCTCGTCGCCCAAGTAGTAGCCGAAGCCGGTGACGCTGGCTGTGGGAGGGAGCCGGAAGTGGAAGTTGGCGTCAATGTGCTCGTCGCCGGGGATCATGAAGACGTCCCTGACGGTGGTGATGGCGACCTGATCATGAATTTCGATTTCGATGTGCATTTCATCGAGATTCATGTAGCGGTCGTCGGCATGGGGGCGAGGCATGCGGAGGATGCCATTGGCGAAGGCTGTGGAGGCTGTGAAAGCAACAGCCATGGCGAGCAGGGTGAGGGATCTAAGGGTTTGCATTGGTCGTCTCCGGAAAATGAAGGAATTAACTGGTTAGTACTAAATAGACAATCTTGGAGAGCGGGATTTCAGCCCGCTCAAAGAGAAATAGTGTATTGCGCGGGCTGAAATCCCGCGCTCCAAGGGAATTTATTCTTGTTCGAATTTTCAGCCGGGATATTTAGACGGATCGTCCACAATATCGCTTTTGACAGGATTGTATTCGAGATATTGGAGTGTCTTGTCTAGGTCAGCTTTGCTACGAACAACTCTATCGAAGTATTTATCTGACCATAACCTGCCTTCCACTCCTCGTATGGCATTAACTTGCTTCGCTGTTTCGGATTTAATACCTCCGATAATTCGGTTGATCAAATACCCAGCGTTTGGTTGAAGCACGATATGAACATGATTTCCCATTACTTGAATTGCGATTAACCTGTAAAACTTGGTATTGCCATTTATAACCTGATTGCGGACTAACTCGATTTCTTCCGGATTAAGAAATCCAGTTTTCAGCCGAAAGATCAAATGATAATATGCCTGGCCTAAATCGAAATGAGGTAATCCACGCGGATATTTTGGTTGACTTGTACTCATAGATCCGCGCGGGCTGAAATCCCGCGCTCCAAGGGATTAATGTTGTACGCGGGCTGAAATCCCGCGCTCCAAGAAAACAGCGTTACTTGTACTCGCGGATGGCGATGCCGCGAGCGGGGCCTGGAGTGACGAATGTGCTGGTAATTGACGGATTGGAAGAGTCGGCTATATTGATGAGCTTTAAACCGGCATTATCAACAGCAGCAAGCAACAAATTTAGACCCGCCACTGCAACCCCCCATGTATCATCGGGCATGGGCAACGTAGAAATAATGAATCCCGCTGCATTCGGATTAATGCTCAGTGCAATTACACCTCGATTTAAATTGGCGACATAGTACTGGATGACATAATCAGAAGGTCCTCTGACAATATCAAACGAATTGCCATCCAAGGGTATGGTCTCGAATTCCTCAAGATACTCAGTCAATACACGGACTCCGGCAGAGTACTCCGCAACCATGACGTGAGTATTGCGGTGGTGGACGCAAATACCTTGCGAAGATGAAGGTGAACCGATCTCATTTACCAGCGAGGGGGAACGTCGATTAGAGACGTTAAGCCGGAGAACTCCGCGATCCTGAGTCGAAACATATAGGTTGCCAGCAATTTTAGCAACACCTCTGGCGATACCGGGTGCAGTTGCAAATCGAGAGAGAGGCTGAGGCGATGCTGGATTCGTAAGGTCAACGATCTCAAGCCCGGAATCACCTGCGGCAATATAGGCAATCGAATTTTCGACGATCAGGTTGTAGGCTCTGCCATACGTTTCATACGAACCGACTTCAAACATTAAGGCAGGTGAAGAGATATCGCAAACCTCGACTCCGCCGTAGGAATCGGCCACATAAGCTCGATTATTTTCGATAAAAACTCTCTGTGCCAAGCCGGGAGTGTCGAGGCGGCGGATCTCGGTTGGGTTAGCGGGGTCGGTGACGTCAACAGCGACTATGCCGGCGTCACTACAGGCGACGAAAGCGACTTTGGCGTAGGGCATTGCTCCGTAGATATTGGAAAAGCCAGACGCACCATACTGGTTGTAAGACTTAATTCGAAAATGAGTGCGCTGATGCCGCGTTGCATTGCCGTGCTGATAGGTTCTGACATCGGGGGATTTGATCGAATCGACAAAACGCCACGTTTCGGCGCCGTAGAGGCTGTCTTCAAGGATGAAGCCCTGGTGCGTTGCGCCGTTAATCGACCAGGAAAGGTCAATTTGCGATGAAGTGACACCTTCGGCGGAGAAGCCGGTGGGTGATTGCGGGGGGCCGGGGGTGGTGACCTGCCTCGAGGTTAACCATGCAGAATTGCCGAAGCTATTTTTGGCGCGAACGCGGTAAGTGTAGGGCGAATTGGGGCGGCGATTGACAAAAGAGTATTCGAATACGCTTGAATCGACGGTTGCGACGGGGTACCAGTCGCCCATTGTCGATTTTTCGTGAATCTCATACTCAAGTTCGATTTTAGATGCATCCCTCCATGTAATTCGGATTTCGGTTGCGCCTAGAACGGAAACTTCGAGGTCAGTAGGACTCAAAGGAGGGAATGCACCGGGTGTTACGGTCGCAGAAGCTATAACCGGCGAATTACCAAAATCGCCAATTGCGCGAAGGCGGTATCGCCTTGATACAAAAAGAGGACAATTTGGAAAGGTGATGGTTGTGGTCGAACGTGGAAGTATGGCGATTGTGGCGAAAGGCTGGTCGCCGTTAACGCTCTCGCTCAACTCAAACCCGGTTTCATTGCTTGAGTTATCCCGCCAATTCAGGACTACGTCGAGTTCGTTGTCTATCCGGGCTGAAAAGTTAGAGGGGGGCCAGGGGATAGTCTCGGCGGTGGAGGCGTGGGCGACCAGAGACGGAGAGGAGTTTGCCAGCCGGTTTTGGGCTACGATGCGGTAAAAGTAGCTGGTGTTGGGGAGTTGGGAGGCAAGCTCGATGGATAGTGTGTCCGAGCCGACTGTGGCGAGGTGGTTGAAGTGGAGCGAATCGTTCAGGCTCTGGAGTATAGTGAAGGACTCGGCGACAAGGTTGGAGTCGTTCCAACGGACTTCGACTTCGGTTTCAGAGAGGGCTTCGGCGGTGACGTCGTATGGGGTGGAGAGGGAGACTTCGCCGGGTTGGATCGGGGTGCCCTCTGCGTGAGGGGAAGTTCCGAATTCGTTAGTGGCTCGGATGCGGTAACTGTATGTTTCGAAAGGATTGAGGTTTTCGGTTGTCCACGTCGTTGAATCGGCGGGGAGTGTCGCTGCCAATTGGAATGCACCCTGATTGACTGTCTGTTCGATCTGGAAAGATGTTTCATTTGCTGAGTTATCTTGCCAGACGACTTTGACGCGGAGGCCGTTCAAGTGCTGAAGAGTGACGCCATTGGGGGGAGTCGGCAAAGAGTTTGCCGTGTTCAATACGAGACCTTTACGCGAGGCCGGAAAAGTGAGCCTTGGTGTAGAGTTGCCGTATTTATTCCAGCTGACAACCATAAAGTTATATTCACTGGCGGGCCGCAGTCCGGTCAAACTGTCTGTTTGGGAATTTGCCGCAACCGAATCGACGATTCTCCAGTCAACATTGTCACCATACCAGATGTAAGGTTCAAGTATTAAGAAGCCTGACTCGTTGCCGGAATTGTCCTGCCAGTGCAACGAGACGGAGGTTTCACTTAAGACCTGACCGGATAGACCGATGGGCGCACGAGGCGGTGAGGGATTGGCGGGATCCCAGGGGTTATCGTTGGGGGGAGCTTGCGGCGTGTCGAGAGAACAGGAGGCAAGGAGGAAGAGTGTCGCGACAAGTAGGGCGAGGATTTTGTTAAAGCGGGAGGTCATTGGGACTCCCTTGAGTTGATAGATGAGGAGGCGCAAGCAAGCTTGCGCACTCCGAAAGAGCGGCTTGAAAAGCCGCTCTCCAAGATGGTGAAGGAAAGGGACGCCATAAGGGTTTTGTCGTGAATGGTCGCGCCGAGTTGGAGAGGGGAAGCCTTGGCGTGGGGGCGTGAACCGGCACCGAAGAGCCAGGCGTCGGTCAGCTGAAGGGCGTAGATTCCGACGGAGCAACCGAGGTAGAGCGACCATTTGCCGTTAAGGTCGTTCATTTCTTTATAGGCCGACTCGGTGCTGGCGAGATGGTTGGCGACGTCAGTTTCTTCGCGGGACTGGAGGTAAGCAGCTCGCTCGCGGTCGTAGATGTCCTGCTGGTTTTGGTGGTCAGATTTTGCTTCGGAAGCAAAGTAAAGTGCTCCGGCGAAAGCCCCCAGCCACAATCCGCCACGCCATTTTCCTGCCGATATTTGCCCCATACCGGGGACGAGGGCAGACTTCAAGGTGGCGTAGGCTCGTTGTTTGCGCCACTCCTTGGTACCGGCGGCTGATAGTGGCCAATCTATCGACAAAAGCTCTTTGACTTTGACGGTGACTGAGTCGTCAACGATGTCGAAGCCGGACTTATCGAGGCGTAGGCTGTGCCAGCCGGTCGGGATGTCGTGCAGGAAGGTAGGGGTGACGCCGACTTCCTCGCCGTCGAGCAGGATTTTTGCGCCTTGAGGGGAGGAGCTAACTTGGAGCAAGCCAGTCAACCGTTCAAGGTCGATCACAAGCGTGTCGTTATCATTCAGATCCAGCAGGGCGACATCGTCGAAGGAACGATAACCCTCATGGGAGACCTTGACTCTGTAGATGCCGGGGTTCAATTTTTGGCCTGACAAGGGGAGCCGGGTGACGACTTTCTCATCGCCTTCAATGGTAACTTCGGCTCCTTCGGGGGAGCCGAGAACGTTCAACGTAGCGAAGTTGGGGACGAGATCGTAATGTTTGGCAAGTTGCTCACCGTCTGAGATCAGGAAATTATCATCACGGTCGAGGTGATGAGAGGCGTTGACTGTCAACAGGTGATAGCCGGAAACCAAGGTGTCGTAATCCAGTGGCGTGACGCCTACTTCACGCCCATCGACCGAGACTGATGCTCCGAGTGGAGTCGAGGTGACGAGAAGCTTGCCGAAACGGGGGGTCATTTTGAGAGTCAGATGGAGCGAGTCGCCAGCGATGACCTCGATGGTGGTGTCCTTCGGTTGAAAGTAGGGACGGGAAAGCCTGATGAGATAAGTCCCGGCATCGACTCTCTGCTGGGTGAAAGGGGTCAAGCCACGCTCGACGCCGTCGATTTGGAGAAGTGCTCCGGTTGGGGCAGAGTCGATCTTGAAGTAGCCGAAGTTGGAGACGAGGGAGACTTCGTAGGCGGCGTAGTCGAGGGACTTGACGGCGATTTCCATTAACTTGGGCTGAAAGAGGGTTCGTTCGAGGCGCACCTCGTAGTTTCCGGCGGGGACGCTGTCGAGAGTCAGAGGGGTTAAACCTTGAAAGACATCGTTCAGGTAAACTTTGATACTCGGGATCGGCGATGAGATGTAGAGCCCGCCTGGTTGGGTAGAGGGGGTCAAATCGACTACTTCGGCAGAGAAGCGGACTGAGTCCTCGACGCGGTCACCGATGGCGAGGTTGAACTCTTTTTCCCAGATGCGACCTTCACTAACGAGGCGGACGCGATGCTTGCCAGCCTCAGGCTTCAGCAGGACGTAACCGTGCGAGAAGTCGAGGTTCAAGATACGATTGTCGAGACTGCCGCCGATCCGTTCGGTTTTAAGCAGGGGTGCATAGATCAGCTTGATTTCTGGGCGCTCCTGAACGGATGCGCCTCGCTTTTTTGCCCCAACGCGTACGGAAGAAGCGGTTTTAGGCTCAAGGTAGAAGCGTTCGCGGAGGGGGAGGTAACCATCAGCTTTGAAGGTGACCATATTTGTGCCAGCGAAGAGATGGAGCCGGTATTCGCCGGGGTTGGGGTTATCGACGCGGATAATCCCCATGTTGCACTCGAAGCTGAGCGGGTTGACAGTCGTCTGGACGACGAGGACGGCAGATTGAGGGTCGCGGACGACGAAGGTGGCGCTGCCCTGGGGGAGGGGCGAGACCTGAAGCTCGCCGAGGTCAGCGGCGAGGGAGGAGGTTGCGAGCGCAAGCAGTGTGATGAGGCTAAGTAATGTCATGCTGAGCCAAAGAGATTTGATTTCCGCAGGGTCGGGAGACCCTGCGGCAGAAGGGACTGATCAAGGAGTACACCCCCCTTTGTCCCCCCCGCAAGCGGTGGGGATTAGGGTAAGAGCGGACTGAAAGTCCGCCCTCCAAGTCCGCAGGGTGAGGACACCCTGCGGCAGAAACATGGTGACAGACAAGAATGTCTGTCCTCCCCGAGGACCCGCCCAGCGAAGTTGTGCGGGTTGCACGCGACGTTGATCGCAGGCAGACGAGGGCGTCTGCCTGCGGAAAATGGGCGACTGAAGTCGCCCATACCCGAGTTGAGTCGGCAGTGGAGAGTGTTTTGCTCATTCAATGACCTCGAAGTCGCCGAGGCTGACGACAGAGCCGTCACTGAAGCGCTCAGGCTGCCACGAACGGACGTGAATCAGGGGTTGTTCCGGTTTGCGGAAGTCGATCATCAAGAAGAGCCAGCCGTGATCCTCGTAAGATGAGGAGCGCCAATCCTGCCTTAAAGTGACACCGTAGATCTGGTCAATTGTCGGGTGACGGAGAAGCTCGATGTCAGCGAAACCGACCTTTATGAATTCGTTGTTGGCGAAAACCTTTTGAAGTTTGGTGATGTACTCTTGTTTGCTCTCGCGGATGAAGGCGATTCGCTCGCGAGTCAGGTGCGAGTGCTCAAGCAGGTCGCCGGAGCCAGCCTTCGGTTTTAGAACCTTGCCGACGATGATGAGGGCGTCATCGCTGTAAACGCCTTTCAGGAAGTCGAGGTCTTTGCGGTTATAAGCTGTGCGAAAAATCTCGACAAACTGGAGGATTTGCTGGCGGTGTGCAGCGTCCTGCAAATGGAGCGAGGGCTTGAAGACGTTTTCGTACTGTTGTTGCTCGATGGCAAAACGGACATCGGCAATCAGTCCTTCGGGCGTGAAGGAGAAGACCAGATGCTGGTAGGGGTTGCCGGGAAGGCCGCGAGTGTCGAGCAGTACTTTGATGTTGCGAACCTCCCAACCACCGCCGGGCAATGCCAGCAGGTCGGTTTCGTAAAGTGGATTGACGTTGACCATTTTTGTCTGGGTGGAAAGCTCGGCCAAGCTTTTCAAGCCTCCGGGGGTGAATTTAGACTTGATGTCGTCCCAGTTGGCGGGAACCAAGCGGTTGAGTGTCAAGGTAAGGGAGGCTCTTATTTGCTCTTTGAGATTCGGGTCGAAGTCGCCGGAAAGGTTGACGGTGCTGGTGAGGGCGAAAGAGGGGGAAGAGAATAAGAGAATGAGAGAAAGAGGAAAGAGGAAAACGGAAAGAGGAAAATGGGACCCGCCCAGCGAAGCTGGCCGGGCTACACGCGCGTTGTTGTTGATATTCTGCCGACCACGGCGGGTCTGCAGGGGAACGTTAAGTGTACACCCCCCCTTTGTCCCCCCCGCAAGCGGTGGGGAATCGAGCGGCTTGAAAAGCCGCTCTCCAAGAAAGTTGAGAGGTTGAGTCATTTGTCGGACTCCTTGATCCAGACCTGGCGGCGGCCTCGGAACTCGCCAGACAGGTCGGTGTAGATGCCGCGGTCGTCCAAAGTGCGGTACTGCACACCATCAAAGAGGAGAAAGACGATGACTTCGTCGTCGTCGAAGACGGCTACGTGGCAGCCGATCCCGTCCCCGAAGTCGGTTTTGCGACCGTAGCAGAGCTGGCCAAGCTTAGAGTATTGCACCAACATCTCGAGAAATTCAGGCGTCGAGTGGAGCGACCAGAGGTTGGCGAGAGGCTCGGAGAGTGAAGGAATAGGATCGGGACTTTTGGTTGATTGAATTGCGCCTATAGTCGCCATCGTTGCGGTCGGTTGGATGGGCATAGGCTCGGCTGGCGCGGGCATAATCCAAGGAAAGCGGAGAGTGACAGTTTTCAGATTAGGGAAATCACCGGTGCCGAACATCTCGTAAAGTCCGGCAAGCTCAGGGTCAGACTTCAACTCGGTCTCGAAGATGTATTCAACGGTGATAAGCATTCGTTGTTGAGACGAGATGGGCTGAAAGCTTAACGGGAGATCGGCTTTACCGTTCAAGACGCGAGCATACTCCATACCGTGCCCGCCGTAGTAGCTGATTGTCATGTCTTTGACGGGAATGCCGTCGAGCGTCAATTTTAAGGGGGCTATAACCAGCGGGTCGTCCCGGTAACAATCAGAAGCGGAGATTTCGAGTCGTGCAAGATATCCATCGATCAGTTCCGCCGTTGCGACCTTGGGGTTGGAAGGGAGATGGAGTTGCAAGGCAGAGAAGTCGATTGCATCAGGGTAAAAATGCGATAATAGCCATGCCTGATGGAGGTTCCTCAGCCCGTCGTTGAGGCTACCACGTTTGACCGATTCGAGTCCGGCAGAAGTGAGGGCGATGATCTTTGATTTCTGGTAAGCATACGATGCGGCGAGTGAGTCGCGGTGGATGTAGGCAAAGACCGACCAGTTCTGCTTGTTTTGGTTCTCGATATAGCCGAGACCTTTGAAGAGCATCCCGGCGTAACTCTGGTGGCGGGTGACAAATTCGGTGGTAAGCTTCAGGTCGTCATTGGTTTCGACGGCGTTGGAATTGTAGGAGCTGGTGACACCGATAGCAATCTGGATCTGGCTGACCAAGGCTTTTTCAGCACTGTGGCGGGCAGACTCGAGATCGGCAGATTCACCGGAGGCCGAGATGTAGCGTGGGTTTTGGCGGAGCGACTCGACGCGAGAGTGTGTGTCGTCGCGAGCGAAAAGGGGAAGCTGGGAAACAGAGAGGAATATTGTCAGGAGCAGGAGTGACAGGATGGGCCGGTTGGGGGGCCTTAAGATAAGCGTGTTGTAATTCGAGTTTGCCATGACGAAACCGCTATCTGCTTGTTCGTTTGCTGACAGAGCATTTGGGATGGCGGACGAGGGCGTCCGCCAGGACACTATGGCTGCCGACCGCGGGAGGGCGGCAGAAGAACTTTTGTTGCTGTCAGACGAGGGCGTCTGACAGCGGAACTCTTAGTGGTTTTGGGTCTTTTTCCAGTCTTCGAATTTTTGGGCATCTTTCTCAAGTTCTTCGAAGACGTCGGTAGAACGATAACGAGTGTAAAGCTCGTCCTGTTGCTTAATGCGATTCATCAAAGCCTCTGATGCGGCCCCTAAAGGTAGCTTTACCAATGCGTAGGCGCGGAAGACGCCGCTCTCTTCACCAAGGGAGACTTTATCGACGCTGACACCTGTAAGGATTTGCGAAACAGTGGCTTTCGTGGCCTGGGTGAATTGGTCGAGGTACTGGGCGTCAACAGAGGTGCCGACCTCTTCCTGGAAGCGCTTGGAGATGGCTTCGTACTTGGTCTCGATGCCTTTGGCGACTTCGAAGCGGGCGGACTCTGTAGCTTTGTCCTTGGCGAGTTGCATGTCGCGAGAGGTGGCTGTGCCAACTCCGGCAATGTAATCATCGTCTTGCGGAGGATTGAGGAACCAGTTGGGAGCGTCGTCGATGACGGTTTTGGTTGCTTCGGGAGTGATTCCGGTGTGTTTTGTTCCGCCGCACCCAATGATTATGACAAGGGTGAGCAGAAGTAAGGTTGGTCGAAAAGGAAAGCGGTGCATTCTACCTCCAAAAAGTTTGGGGAGCGGATTAACTGCATCAATAATATATTGCTTGAAAGTGTGATATGCAACAATTTTCTCGAATCGTGAAAAAAATAATTTCTGGAAGGGAGGGAAAGTGCGAAAGTGGAAATGTCGGCAAGTTGAGAAGGCAGAAAAGGGGAAAGCGGTTGCTACAATTCACCTCAGGTAGTATATTGAAGTCCGGCGGGTAAGGATGCCCGGTGGCTAATATCTCTTATGAAAGCAATCCCTTGTCTCAATCACGACAACTCATTCTCTCGCGTATGCTGAGCCAACTCGACAGGCTTGGCCCCGACGATCCGATGCCGGTGGTCATTGGAGGCCGTCAAGTCGGGGAAGCACTCCGCATTGGTGTCACGGGGCCTCTTGGGGCGGGAAAGTCAAGCATTATTAATGAACTCGCCGTTAGGTTTCGCAAGCGGGACTTGACAGTGGGGATCATCGCTGTGGATCCATCTTCGCCGTTCACGGGAGGAGCTTTGTTGGGCGACAGGGTGAGGATGGCGGATCTTGCGGGGGACGAAGGTGTCTTTGTGCGGAGCATTGCTACGCGTGGATCGACCGGGGGGCTGGCGGTGACGGCGGTCGATGCGGCAGATATTCTCGATCAATCGGGGTTCGACCGGGTCATTATCGAGACGGTGGGCGTGGGGCAGGTTGAGACAGACATTGTGGGGGCTTGTGACATTACCGTTGTGGTGCTGGAACCGGGATCAGGTGATATGATCCAGAGTATGAAGGCAGGGCTGATGGAAATTGCCGATCTGTTTCTGGTCAATAAGATGGATTTACGAGGGTCGCAGAGGTATTTAAGTGATCTGGAGGGGGCGCTTGAATTGAAGAGCTATAAAGTCAGGCCGGGGGTGATCCCGACACTGGCGCGCAATGGCGACGGAATGGATGAATTTTGCAACTGGATAGAGCAACGGTTCGCGTCATCGAAGGAGGACGGGACGTTGCTGACAAGGAGGACGGATCAACGGATCGACAGGACGCGAAGGGTGGCAGAGCAACTGCTGTTGAAACGCTTTTGGGAGATGACACCGCCAGCTCGAGTGCAGGAAGTGAGCGACAGGTCGAATGAGATCAGGAAGGCGGCGCAGAAATTGGTGAGGGGAGTTTTGGGGAAATGAAGATTGAAGTTCCGTCAGGTCTTTTGACCTGACGGAACCGAACTTTTACAACCTTCAGTTCACGCTACACTAAGACTTGACGGAACGAGTCCATTTTGCGAACTTGTTCTGAAACAGAAGCGCCCCGCTACTTTTTGGCGGGGCGTTTCTTTATATTTAAATGTTTTGGATTCCATGAATCGCACCGATTGCTGACGCGCCGTAGTCAGTAATTGTCAGTATAATCGTTAGTTTCTGCGTGCCACGGCGGGCTTGCAGTCGATGATTTGACACTATATTGCCCAAAGTTATCCCACCAATTGGCGTGCATCGCCCAATGCCGGACGATCCGGCCGACTACCTTAGTTTTCGCTTCAAGCCGTTCGCGGAGATGACGGAAGATGACTACGCCAGAATCGGGTTTCGATGCGGCCTGGAAGTTCATCAACAACTTTTGACGGCCAAGAAGCTGTTCTGCCACTGCCCGGCGGGGCGGTACTCGGATGTGTTCCACGCCGAGATGCTTCGCCATATGCGCCCGACACTCTCAGAGCTTGGCGAGTATGACGGGACGGCGCTGATGGAGTTCAAGACTCGCAAAGACATCATCTACCATATCAATCGTGACACCGTCTGTACATACGAGATGGACGACACTCCGCCATTTCACTTGAACCAGGACGCGCTCGACATTGCAATTCAAGCGGCGATGCTCTATCATTGCGCGTTAGTCGATGAGATCCATATCGCCCGAAAGCAATATCTTGACGGATCGATTCCAACAGGATTTCAACGGACGACTTTAGTCGGCGTCGATGGGACTATCCCGTATAAGGACCGGATCATCGACATTTTTCAGGTGGGGCTGGAGGAAGACTCGTGCCGTGAAGTGTCGGATATTGGGCATAGAAGGATTTACCTCGCCGACAGGCTTGGGATGCCGCTGATGGAGACGGTGACTGGCCCGCAGATGATTACGCCGCAGGAAGTGGCTGAGGTGGGGGAAATCATAAGGCGTCTGGCGCGATCAACGGGAAGAGTTAGGACAGGGATTGGGGCGGGAAGGCAGGACGTCAATGTTTCGGTGCACGGCGGTACGAGAATTGAGATCAAGGGCGTTGATAAATTGGCGACAGTGCCGATTTTGACTTACAACGAAGCGATGCGGCAGTTCAACCTGATAAGGCTCAGGGAAGAGCTTGCACGACGCGGCATCACGCCGGAGACATTCCAGGCACGAAGAGATGACGTGACGAGAATCTTGCGCAAATCGCGCTATACGCCGATACACGATTCGATTGCGCAGGGGCATGTCGTCAAATGCATTTCGTTGAAAGGATTCCAGCAGTTACTCCATTGGCCCACGCAGACCGACGCTTACTTCGGGTCGGAGATTTCCGACAGGGTGAGGGTTATCTCGTGTCTGACAACTCTCCCGAACATACTTCATTCCGATAGCCACAGCGATTTCTTGGCAGCCTCGGAGTGGGCAACTTTGAAGAAGACAGTCGGAGCCACAGATAAGGACACGCTGGTGCTGGTATGGGGGAGTGTTCAGGACACTGAATCTGCTGCGAGGGAGATCGAGATTCGTGCCCAGGAAGCGACGGTCGGGATACCGTCTGAGACGAGGCAGGCTTTCGACGACGGGACGAATGGGTTTGAGCGGATTTTGCCGGGGCCGAACAGGATGTACCCCGATACCGATTTGCCTCCGAAGAAGGTAACAGAGGAACGGTTGGCGATGCTGAGGGCGGCGCTGCCGGAGTTCTATTGGGAGCGGGAACAATGGTATGTCGAACTGGGCGTGCCGGAAGATTGCATCAGGCTATTGGCAATCTCGCAATATGCGCCTCTCTTCAAGACGGCAGTGCAGGAGTGGAAGCTCGACCCGACATTTGTGGCGATTGTTTTGATACAATTACCGAAGTCGCTGGGCAGGAAGAGAATCGCAACCGAAAATCTTTCCGCTCAAATGATGGGGGAGATTTTGCAGGCGTTCAAGGCGGGGAAGATTACTCGTGAGGGGATCATCGATGCGCTGACCGATGCGGCTAAAGCGGGGCGATTCGACGACGATATGCTACCGAGACCAGCCAACGAGTCAGAAATTACCGGATGGGTCGAGGAGGGGATTCACCTTGCCGCTTCGATTGGATTGAAGGATATTGAGATTCGGAAGCGGGCGGCAATGGGACTATTGATGGGGCAGTTGAAGGGAAGATGGCCGGGGAGATTACTATCGGAGAGAGTCGATGTGAAGTTGGCGGAGTGGATGTAGAAAGTAGAAAGTGGAAGGTCAGATAGCCCACGCGGCAAAGCTGATTGGGCTGCACAGACATTTAAGCGCAAACAAGCATGCGCACTCCGGAACGATACTAAATAAGAAAATTAGAAGTAATAGAATGTCGGATCAAGAAAGTTATAAAGGTTATCGCGGCGAAGCGCTCTCGACCCTGAAGAATTTCGGGGCGATGGTCTGGAGTGACGTCAATATCAAGACGAAGCGGGGGCTGTTCACCGGGATTATCCTGCCGCGAAGCGAGACGGCAGATCCTCTCCATATCGTTATCAAGCTGAGGAGCGGATATAACGTCGGGATAGCGTCGGCTCAGGTCGAGGCGATAGAGGTGACGGGTCGGAAGGAAGCTCACTACAAGATTCCTGAGAAAGCGTTTCCGTTCGATCCGAAGTTGCCTCGCGTGAAACTGTTCGGGACGGGGGGGACTATAGCTTCACGGCTGGACTATAGGACCGGCGCAGTTATACCGGCTTTTTCGCCGGGGGAGTTGTACGGGTCGGTGCCGGAACTTGCCGACATTTGCAATCTTGAGACTGAGAAGCTCTATGGGGTCTTCAGCGAGAACATGGGGCCTGAGCAGTGGCGGGGGACGGCGGAAGCTATTGGGCGCGAGATCGAGAGAGGAGTGCAAGGGATCGTTATTGGTCACGGGACGGATACGATGCACCACACGGCGGCGATACTATCGTTCATGGTGCAGAACTCACCGGTGCCGATTGTGATGGTGGGTTCGCAACGGTCGTCAGACAGGCCTTCATCGGATGCGGCGCTGAACTTGATGCACAGCGTCAAGGCGGCTGCTGAATCGGATATTGCCGAGGTTATGGTCTGCATGTTTGGGCCTACTTCGGATGAGTATGGCATCCTTCACCGCGGGACGAGAGTCAGAAAGATGCACTCGAGCTACCGCTCGACGTTCAGGACTATCGGTGATATTCCCATCGCTACCGTCAGCCGTCAGACGATCTCTCCACTAAGGCAGGACTACAAGCGTAGGCGCTTCGACCGTAACGTCGTCATCAATACGGCGTTCGAAGAGGCGGTATCGATAGTTTACTACTATCCGAATATGAAAGCCGATATCATCGACAGCTTAATCGACAATGGTTACAAGGGGATCATTATCGCCGGGACGGGACTGGGGCATGTCAACAAGCCGCTCTACCCGGCCTTGAAGCGGGCGCGGGACAAGGGAATCGCGGTTTATATGACGGTGCAGACGCTTTGGGGATATGTCCAGATGTACGTCTATGATACGGGGCGCGATATGATGGAGCTGGGCGTTGTCCCGATGGCGAATATGCTGCCGGAAGTAGGATACGTTAAGCTGGGGTGGGCGCTGGGTCAGACGAATGATCTTGATAAAGTGAAGGAGATCATGTATACTCCGATTGCGGGGGAGATCACCGAGCGGGAACCGTCGAATGGGTATTTGATCCTTCAAGGTGGCATTCCCGAAGTGGAAGAGTTCATTAGCAAGGTCAGGAAGTAGGGAGAGGGGAAGTGCAAAGTGCAGGGTGCAAAGTGCAGAGTAGAGAGTTGGAACGTGGCGTCACAGGTCTCCTGTGACGCAGTAAGAAGAACCGTCACACGAGACGTGTGACGGCACAATAGAACTAATCGAGAGGGTAAAATGGCAAGTTTCGCACCATCACGAGACATCAGTGACGAAGTCTGGGATAATAAAGAACATGAATGGACGGGCAAATCGTTCTATTTTGTGAACTGTTTCTTCATTTTGGGGAATGCCATCGGACTCGAAGGCAAACTTGAAAAGCTCAATCGTGACATCAAGACGAATAACTACAAGGTCAAGAACTCGATGGTGTTTATCGAATACGGCAAAATGAACGCCCGTATCATGATAGAAGTCGAGAAGAAGGATCAGTACGATAGTCAGGTCTTCACATACGACATTCATACGAGTGCCGATTCGAAGGTTCACTACTTCTCCAAAGGCAACATGAGCAAGAGTTTTGAGTTGCTGAAGGAACGAGTTGCTGCCAGAAGAAGCCGCGACCCGCGTCAGATGTTTTACATGTACCAGCCGGCACAAGGCGCACCGAAGACAGTAATTTTTGCGTTGACATAAGGGGAGGGATGGGGAAAGCGGTAAAATGACCCCCCCTACCCCCCTGCAATAGCAGGGGGGAGTTACAGAAAAGGGAAATGAAATGGACGAAAAAATCAAGAACATGGTCGATAAGATTCAGTTGATCGGTCATGCGGCAGTGAGGATTGCTGCATCGAAGACGATCTATATCGACCCGTGGAAATTACCGGCGAGCATGGGTGGTGACGGCGATCTGGTGCTGGTGACTCACAACCACTACGACCACTTTAGCGTCCCGGACATAAAGAAGGCATTGGCAAAGGATGGGAAGACGCTCGTTGCTGAGTGCTGCCGTGAGCAGTTTCCGACCGCCAGCCTCTACACGCTTGCCTATATGAAGCATCGGATCGCCGGGCTGGACGTATATGCGACGGCGGCTTACAACACTGACAAGCAGTTTCATACCCGTGAGATGGGGTTTGTCGGGTACATCATCGAGCTTGATGGCGTGAAGATCTATCAGACAGGCGATTGCGACGCGTTTCCGCACATGAGAGACTTTGAGTGCGACATCGTCTTGCTGCCGGTCTCGGGGACTTATGTGATGAACCCGTCGCAAGCGGTCGATGCGGTGAATATGCTGAAGCCAAAAGTAGCGATCCCAATTCATTGGGGTGACCCGGATGTAGTCGGGAGTCGAAAGGATGCGGAAGAGTTTCAGCGGCTTGCACCATGTGAAGTGGTGATAAAAGACCCAATTCGATAATGAAACACGAAGAAACGAAGGGACGAAGAATCTCACTTGAGGAGGTGAACCGGATCGCCGAACTGGCGAGACTGTCCCCTTCAGAAGACGAGCGGGAGCAGCTTGCAGCGAAGATGAGCAGCGTTATCGACTTCGTCGAGCAGTTAAATGAACTCGATACCACGTCGATAGAGCCGCTCCATCATGTGTTGGATCTCCACTCGGTGCTGAGGGATGATGTGGTTCGGCCTTCGCTGCCCGTCTCCGAAGTGATGAAGAATGCACCGCAAAAGAAGGGCGATTATTTTATCGTGCCGCGAGTCATCAAAGGGGCTGAAACGTGAGGCGGAATATATCCTCGGGAGCGCCGTGGGAGCCCGTTTACGGATATAGCCGGGCGGTGAGAATCGGGAATGTTGTTGCTGTGTCAGGAACGACCGCAGGTGTGGACGATCAAGGGAAGATTATCGGGGCGGGGGACGTTTATCTTCAGGCGATTACAGCTTTTACGAAGATCGAACAGGCACTTGTAGAGGCGGGGGCGTCGCTTAAGGATGTGATTCGGACAAGGGTTTACGTGACCGATATCAGCCAGTTCGAAGCTATTTCGAAAGCACACCGTGAGTTTTTCGGAGACGTGATGCCGGCTTCGACACTGGTGGAGATTAGCGGACTGGTTGAGCCGGGGTTGCTGGTGGAGATCGAAGCAGATGCGGTGGTGGGGGAAGGAAAAGTTTGATTTACGGTATCATACCGGCACGCTACGGTTCGACACGACTGCCCGGCAAAATGCTGCTCGAAGTGGAGGGCAAGGCGGTACTGTGGCATACGTGGACGCGTGCGTCGAAGGCGACGAAGCTCGACAGGCTGGTAATCGCGGCAGGGGACGAGATCATCGCCAAGGCGGCGAGGTCGTGGGGGGCGGACGTGGTCGAGACTTTTGAGGAGTGCCAAAGCGGGTCGGACAGGGTATGGCAGGCTTATCAGCAATTGTCGAAACAGAGCGACCAGCGGATGGACGACATCGTCATCAATATACAGGGCGACGAAATTCAGATTCATTCCGAATCGATCGACGCTGTTGTTGAAAAACTACTTGCCGACGGACTTGCAGGGGTCGGCACAGCTGCTGCGCAAATCGAGTCGTTCGAAGACTACACCGAATCAGCGGTCGTGAAGGTAGTGGTCGATAAAAATGGGCGGGCGTTATATTTTTCGAGATCGCCGATACCGTCGCAATTGACTCTGGAAAATGGCCTGTGGAAGTCGGCTTTGCGGCATATCGGGATCTATGCATACCGGCGAGAGGCGCTGGAGCAGTTCACGAGTCTGCCGCCTTGCCAATTGGAGTTGACCGAACGGCTGGAGCAACTCAGGCTTGTCGAACAGGGGGTAAGGTATTCGGTGGCAATTGTCGAGCACGCCGGGGTTGAAATCAATACTGCCGCGGATTTGGAATTAGTGCGAAAGCGAGGAGTGTAAAATTAACTTTATTCGACTTTATCGAGGTGGAATTGTCTGATCCGAACGCAGAACCGGGATTACAGATTCCTATAGCAACTCAGCAGCCACATCAAGAGCGTTTAGAAATTTTGCTCCGCGACGCAGAGAAGCACATCTATTCCGACCAGGAACAGGCGCGAGTTCTTGCCGGGGAAGCTTTGGAGCTTTCGCTAAGATCCAATGACAGACAAGGGATTGCAAAGTCATATTTTAAGCTTGGTTGGACTGATTATGCGGCCGGGAAGTTTGAATCAAGTATTAGTTATGCAACAAAAGCTCAGATTATTGCGCGTGAGATCGACGACAAACATTTGCAATTTAGCTTGTTAAACTTACTCAGTGGAATAGAGATCGCGAATGGCAGATTAGCAACGGCACTCGAATTGACGCTCCAAGCTTCAAAGATCGCCGAGAAATTGGGGGACAAGAGCAAGCAGGCGATAGCGTTTCTGAATTTAGGCCAGCTCTACCGTGAATCGGGGCAATTTGAGAGGGGTTTAGAGTCGGTTAAGCGGGGATTAAGCTTACAGGATCCCGAGAAAAAGACATCTACTCTTGCGCAAACTTATCGTGAACTTGGTGCTTCGCACAGTCAATTAGGCGACCATCGGGAAGCATTGAAGTGTTTGCTATTAAGCCTTGAAATAGAGAAAGGCATAGGCAATAAGCTGCTTATCTCTGATATTCTCAACAATATCGGAATCATACTTAAGCGTGACAATAGGCTCGAGGAAGCGATTGGTTACCTTGAAGAATCTTTGAGTTTAAGGCGTGAAGTTGGGGATCCCTACAACATTGCGATGGCGTTGCTGAATATTGCGATGCTGAAATCAGTTAACGGTAACCAGGCTGAGGCAATAGAACTGCTTAATGAAGCTTTATTAGTAGTGCAGCCAACGGGATCAAAAAAAGGTGTGCTGAAGATCGAAGAGAGTCTGGCTGAAGTGCATGAAAAGCTTGGTGACTATAAAACAGCTCTTGAACATATCAAACGTGCTTACGATCTGCGCGAACAATTGACCACAACTTCCATCGAAGAACAGGAGCGAAGGCTGCTTGCTCAAGCCGAAACGGAACGTGTCAAACAAGAAGCTGAAATTGAGCGGATCAAGAGTGTGGAACTTGTCAAGGCGCAGCGAATGGCGCGGGTGGGAAGTTTTAGTTGGGATACGGAACGGGACGCTTTTTCGGGATCAGAGGAGTTTTACCGGCTGATGAATCGACAGGATCATGAAGGTGATTGTTCCCTCGAACAGTTTTTAACAAGGATTCACTCGGCGGATCGCGGTCAGGTGCGGAAGTCTTTCCGATCGGCGTTTGAGTGGAATTCCATTGTCGATGTGATTGGACGTGCAAACCGTCAGGATAATGGCCGGATACCTACCTTCCATATTTTAGGGGAGTGGGTGACAGATGGTACAGGAGGTAAAAGGTTGTCGGGAACGTTGCAGGACATCACGATACAGCTAGAGGCTGACGAAGCGAGGCGTGAGCGAGAAAAGCTGGAGGGGATGTTGGAGATGGCGGGAGCGTTTAGCCATGAGATCAACCAACCGATGCAAGTTATTGTGACTGCGACCGAGTTGCTGTTATATAGGTTTCCCGACAATATCGAAGTTGCCAAAACAGTTGAGAAGATTCTGAATTCGGCGACAAGAATGATCGAGATTACAGGGAGACTTTCCCGAACGACAACTTACAAATCAAAGAAGTATGTTGGCGAGACGAGAATCATCGATGTGGGGGAGGGCTTATGAGTAGGGACGGTTTGAAGATAGAGGCAGAACAGTTGCGGAGGCTGGGGATAACGGAACGTCAGTTGATGAACTTTATCAAAAAGTGGAAGATTACGGAACTGTCGTTATTTGGGTCAGTACTCAGAGATGATTTTGGGCCGAAGAGCGATGTTGATGTGATGGTTTCATGGACTGAAGATGCTCACTGGACGTTATTTGATATGGGACATATGCGCGATGAGCTTGTTGCAGTCTTCGGACGGGAAGTTGATCTGTTGACAAGACGGGCGGTGGAACGGAGTCGGAATCCTTATCGTAGGGAATCGATACTGTCAGAGTCAAGGGTGATTTATGTATCCTAACGAGACAGAACGCTCTAACCATAAGGGAGGAGACAATGTTAATTGAAGACGCGATCAAAGAAGTATTGGAAGCCATCGATGAAGAGCGCTCTTTATATTCAGGCACTGAGCAAGCAGTATGCGACCATTTAGTGCTTCCATTACTTCATACTCTTGGCTGGAGTCCATATTCCATCATTCCTCAAATGAGGGGAATTGATGGTCGCCCAGACTACACGTTAAGAAAAGAAGGTCGCAAGAAGCTTCTTATCGAAGTTAAAAAGCTCGGCTCTCCGTTCAATTCGGAAATTATTAGGCAACTTGCCCGGTACTTAGTTAGCGAGGGGGTTCGTTACGGACTTTTGACCGATGGTTCTCGATACGTTCTTTATAGAACGTTTCAAGAAGGGACTCGATTTGAGGATAATCAAATTTGGGCTGTTGATCTGGAGTTGGAAAATGATGCTGATGCTGCAAACCGTTTGACGATGATCTCATTTGATAAAATAGATGATTTAGAAGGAGAATCGAAAAGACAACAACAAAGAGACAATGAACGCCAAAATCTAAGAAACGCTATGAACGATGTCTGGAGGGAAATGAGCGAGAAAAAGGATGATTTTATTATGGTGCTTATCCCAGTATTTCAAGAAAATCTTGGTACGAATCATCCTGATATTCAATTCAAAGTTGGAGATATAAGAGACTTTGTAAAGGAAAAGATCAATGAAATGTTAGATGTCAAGAAACAACCTACGATTATCGAAAAAGAAACCCCAATTATCGTGCCCCCGCCTTTAGACCATATAGTTGGGCCACCTAAACCAAGAATAGTCTCGGGAGAACCGCCATACATTGATAAGTATAGAAGGCAATTAAGAAATCCAGATACTCAAATATCTAAAATGAAATCAATTATTTTGAGAGAACGAAAAATTACGTACGATGACTTAGTAAGACGCCTTGGAGAATACGAGCCAACATCTGGAAGTATGTCGGCCTGTCTAAGAGTTCTTGTTGTTGACAGATACGTAGTTGTAACTGGGATTGGCCAAAATAGAGTTATTTTGGCTAATCGATAAGCCTTTATATCAAACGAGATACTTTCATCCAGAATTTCACAGATTAGCGAATTAGCTACGGAACGATAATGCCCCATAAAAGCGGTTTAGACACACACGAACTTATCGAGACTCGTCTTCACGATTTACCGGAAGAAAAGCTGCTCGTCGATCCGGAACTGCGTGAGGCTATGATTCTTGCGCAACCCCTCCTGGCCGAGGATTGGTTGAGTGCTGAGGAGGATGAGGCGTGGGCTTACTTGACAAATAAAAAAATCAGAGAAGGTGGATACTAATCACCACGGTAGTTCGAATCCGGTCCTACCGAAAACAGTGCGGACTAAAGTCCGCCCTCCAAGTGCTATTTTACCCATAGGGCGGACTGAAGTCCGCCCTCCAAGCTTATTGAAATTCGGAACCCCCCTTGTCCACACCATCAAAATCCCGCACCAAGTTCATCTTCTTCACCGGCGGCGTCGTCTCATCGCTGGGGAAGGGAATTGCCGCCGCATCGCTCGGCGCGATCCTTAAAGCGCGAGGTCTTCGCGTCACGATCATGAAGCTCGACCCGTACATCAACGTCGATCCGGGGACAATGAACCCGTATCAGCACGGCGAAGTCTATGTGACAGATGACGGCGCCGAGACCGACCTCGATCTGGGGCATTACGAGCGGTTCCTCGACATCTCAATGGGACGTGTCAACAACGCCACGACAGGCCAGATCTACGAGACGGTCATCAACCGCGAACGGGCGGGAGATTACCTTGGTGGGACGGTGCAGGTGATCCCGCACATCACCGATGAAATCAAGAACCGCATCCACGCCGTTGCCGACTCAGCAAAAGGCTATGACGTGGTGATGCTGGAGATCGGCGGGACGGTCGGCGACATCGAGGGCCTGCCGTTCCTTGAGTCGATCAGGCAGTTGGGGCTGGAAGTGGGGCCGAAGAACTGCTGTTACGTCCATTTGACGCTCGTTCCCTACATCGACTCGTCGGGGGAATTGAAGACGAAGCCGACGCAGCACTCAGTAAAGGAATTGCGTGAGATCGGGATTCAGCCGAATGTTCTGCTGTGCAGGACGCACGGGGCTTTGCCAAGGGATATGAAGCAAAAGATCGCACTGTTTTGCTCGGTGCCGAACGACGCCGTCATCGAGGCTATCGACGCGGCTTCGATCTATGATGTGCCGCTTAATCTTGAGCGGCAGAACTTCAGCGACATTGTGCTGAGGCAGTTGGGGATAAAGGCTCCGCCGCCGGATCTGACGGTCTGGAAGGAGACGCTGGAGAAGCTGCACAACCCGTCGAGAACGGTCGATGTGGCGATTTGCGGGAAGTACACCGGGCTGCACGACGCGTACAAGAGCATCATCGAGTCGTTCATCCATGCGGGAGTCGCCAATGACGTCAAGGTGCAAGTCAACTGGGTTGACTCGGAAAAGGTGACGTCGGAGATCGCGCCTGAGCTCTTCGCGGGGATGGCGGGGCTGTTGATTCCGGGAGGATTTGGGGACAGAGGAATCGAAGGGAAGATTGCGGCGATCAAGTACTTCCGCGAGAACAACAGGCCGTTCTTCGGGATATGCCTCGGGATGCAGTGCGCGGTGATTGAGTATGCGCGGAATGTGTTGGGGCTGAAGGGGGCTAACTCCAGCGAATTCAACGAGCGGACAAAGTATCCAGTGATCGACCTGATGCCCGAACAGCGGAAGCTCCACAAGAAGGGCGCGACCATGCGGCTGGGGGCTCAGCCGTGCCATTGCCTGACGGGGACGCAAGCGCATGAGATTTATGGGCAGGAGCTGATCAGCGAACGGCACAGGCACCGGTATGAGGTGAACAATGACTACCGGGAGGCGCTGGAGTCGCACGGGTTGCGCTTTGGGGGGCTGTCACCAGATCATAAGCTGGTCGAGATGATTGAGTTGCTAGGTCATCCGTGGTTCGTCGGCTGTCAGTTCCACCCGGAACTGAAGAGCCGGTTCACGAAGCCTCACCCGCTGTTTAGGGAGTTTGTGAAGGCGATGAAGAATGTGCCTGTTGGTCCCGCGTAGGCGGGAGCCGAAGGCCGTGAAACATCCAGACAAGTCCATCAGAGGAAACTGATTGGTGTCGATGAATGAAAAACGATCTAATTAAGAGTCTCGTCGAAGGTTTCGAGGAGAAAGTTCATCGTGAAGATGATGTTGAGTTTTGGTATGCCCGGGATTATCAAAAGCTTCTAGAGTACTCTGAGTGGAGAAATTTCCTCAAGGTAGTGGAAAAGGCTCAGGAAGCCTGTGCAAATGCAGGACATACAGTGTCGGATCATTTTGTTGACGTCAACAAAATGATCGAGATTGGCAAGGGCGGACAGAGGGAGGCTGACGACATCCTGCTGACTCGCTACGCCTGCTATCTGATTGCTCAGAATGGAGATCCGCGCAAGGAGCGCATCGCCTTCGCCCAGACCTACTTTGCATTGCAGACACGCAAGCAGGAGCTGTTGGAGGAGCGCCTGAAGCTCCGCGAGCGGGTTGTGGCGCGAAAGCGGCTTGCCATGACGGAAAATGAACTCTCGGCACTCATCTATGAACGTGGCGTCGATGAGGCGGGCTTTGCGCGAATCAGGAGCAAGGGCGATCAGGAGTTGTTCGGCGGTTTCTCGACGAAGGAGATGAAGGATAAACTTGGCGTTCCTGCTAACCGTCCGCTTGCCGACTTCCTCCCGACGATCACCATATCCGCCAAGAATTTCGCCAATGAGATCACCGTTTTCAATACCCGGCGCGACAACAAAATATCGACAGAACCTACGATTACCCGCGAGCATGTTAAAACAACAACGAGGTGAGAGGGTTGCTCACCAAACAAGGGATCAAGCCGGAAAGTCTGCCAGCGGAAGAGGACGTGAAAAAAGTGGAACGAAAGCTGGAAGGGGAAGCCAGGAAGGGGTTGAGGGTTGGGAAGAAGGTTTGATATCACAACGGAAGTTTGTTGCTGGAATAGAGATAGTCGTTTGAGGTCACAGATTGTGACCTCAAACAGCCCTTTTTGCAAATCTATGGATCTTCGGAAGTCAGACGGAGCACTATCGTGTTCATCGGATCGGTGCGAAGAGGCATGGGAAGAAGGCGAGTTTTTTTGGGGTGGGAATAGTATTGGATTCCCCAATAGGATGCAGAAATTACCAGAAAAAGTCACATTAGACCGTTGATGTTAAAATTTACGGAATGATACATGGGATTATTGGATGACCTCAAACGGGCGTTGGGATTCACAACTGCTCGAGTTGGAGAATTAAACAGAAGTGTAGACGAATCAGCACATAAAGTCAGGCGGAGTGTTGACGCTCTCACAGGGCAAGTCAAGAGAAGTTCTGAGTTCTTTGATTCTATTGAAGACATTGAGGTTATTCCTGAGTATCAGAAAATCTTGCAACTTGTTAGCGCTGGCAATCCCTTGACATTTGTCAGCGGTAGGGCAGGTACAGGTAAGTCAACTCTTATTCGATATATTAGGCACGAATTCAAAGGAAATTGGGCAACAGTGGCTCCAACAGGTGTTGCTGCTCTGAATGTTCAAGGATCGACGATTCATTCCTTTTTTAGATTTCCTCCTAGAATAATTACCTCGGAGGACATCAAACCACTTCCTGATAGAAAACTTTTCGCAAAACTCCAACTACTCATAGTCGATGAGATTTCAATGGTACGGGCAGACCTAATGGATGGCATAGATCGATTTCTAAGAGTCCAGCGCGGCCAAAAAAACATCCCCTTTGGTGGAGTATCGGTTCTTGTCATTGGTGATCTTTTTCAGCTTCCTCCGGTAACTGACGAGGAAGAACAACGCGTATTAATAAACTTAGGATATTCTTCTGGGTTCTTTTTCTTTAGTGCGAAACTTTTGGAAAATCAAGAGATCGATCATATAGAATTGACCCGAGTATTCAGGCAGAAGGATTCAGCATTTATTGACATTCTGGATCAGGTTAGAGTTGGAGAACGACTTTCGGTTGTCCTTCCACTTCTTAATAGTCGGGTAGGCGAGAAAATTGTAAATCAGATAACCCTCTGTAGTACAAATAAAGATGCTGACCAAATAAACAAAGACGAATTGATGCGGCTTCAAAGCGAAGCAAAAGTGTTTATAGGGCGATTTGAGGGTAAATTTCCCAAAGATAAGAGAGTCCCTTCTCCAGATAATTTGACTCTTAAGAATGATTCTATGGTCATGTTTACAAAGAATGATGTAAATAAGCGATGGGTTAACGGCACATTGGGCAAAATACGGACATTCGGCATCGATAGTATTTCGGTTGAGGTAACATCAGACGAGAATAAAGGAATGGTTTTTGACGTTCAAAAGGTGTCGTGGGATTACTATGAGTTTGTCTTCAATGAAGCAGAGAACAAAATAAAACCCATTATCGTAGGTAGGTATATTCAATATCCTCTTATGCTCGCTTGGGCGATCACGATTCACAAGAGTCAAGGCAAAACAATCGAAAATATTCACATTGATCTTGGGAATGGGGCATTTGCTTCTGGGCAAGTATATGTTGCATTAAGCAGATGCAGGGTGCTTGAACGAATTACCTTAGGAAGAGCGATAAGAGAATCTGATGTGAAAGTGGATCCTCGAGTAAAACGATTCTTCTCGGCTTTACATAGCAATGGTTCGAACGACGGGACTGATGAAGTTGAAGACAATCTTCCGTTTTAGAGACAGTAGTTAAAAAAAACCGTCCTCCTTAGTCAACCGGGACGGATAACCTACACGAGGCTGAGGGCGAAGGCGAGCTTCGCCCGTACGGTAAGGTGACAGACTAAAGTCTGTCGTACTAACAGGCGGGGACCATCTGTCCTACGGGAATAGGGACGGGTACTGGGACCCTTCCCCCTTGCCCTTCGCAAAGTCAATAAAATTCACTACTTTTTCTCAAGTTTTTTAAGATCGCAAATTTTCACGATCATGGTCACGCCTCTAAACCTTACTGGATTGGGGCTGACAGATCTGTGACGATGACGAGAGTATTATGTAAGTAATGTTCAGGACGGATTCGGTGATCCGTCCTCCTGACAGACAGGAATGTCTATCCTCCCCAATAAAAAATCGAACAGAGAAGTAAGTTTAGATGAAAAAAACAATAATCGCCTTCTTTCAACAGCTTGAGCTGACTCGCAATTTTTCCGATGATGAACTCCAACACATCGTCGAGATCGTCGATATGAGGACGTTCGAGCCGGGAGAAACGATCCTTGAAGAAGGCCAAACGACCGACGGGTTTCAATTCCTATACCTCGGCAAAGCGGAAGTCTGGAAGCGAAGCTCAACCGGTAAAGATCATTTTCTGATCGATACCCTTAGCCCCGGAGCACTTTTCGGCGAAATGTCGGTAATGACCGGTGAGCCTACATCGGCATCGGTACGGGCGAAGAGTATCTGCACCGTCGTCGTCATAAAGGATCCGGCGCAGTTACCTCACGAAATTCAAGTCAAACTGTTGCTTTCGAGCGCAAACAACGTCATTCATCGCTTGCAGTCAAGCACTGAAAAGCAGGCGAAAGCTATGGCGGCTGAGGCGGAACTGCAGGTGGCGTGGAATATCCAGAAGGGGTTTCTGCCGGGCAAGTTCCCCGACCTGCCAACAGTAGATATTTACGGGACTTGCGAACCGGCGCGGGAAATCGGCGGCGACTATTTCGATGTGTTCCAGATAGATCCGCAACGCTATGGGATCGTCATCAGCGACGTTTCCGGTAAGGGGGTGCCTGCGGCGATATTCATGTCGGGATGCCGGACGCTTTTCAGGACGCTGAGCAGAGATGGGGCTTATCCGAATGAGGTGCTGCGGCTGTTCAACGAACGTCTGGTCTATTTTGACCAGAGCGCTTCGATGTTCATAACCATTTTCTACGGGATTCTCGATATTGAGAGTGGCAGATTCATTTTTGCCTCTGCCGGGCACAATATGCCGTTCCTGCGGACTGTACGGAATGGAGAAGTGGCTGTCAAGCAGCTTAAGACGACATATTCGTTAGTGGCGGGCGTGATGGAGCGGGTCGATTATTCGGCGGAGGTTTTGTCATTGGAACCGGGTGATTCGCTGGTGCTTTACACTGATGGAGTGACAGAAGCGATTAACAACGCGGATGAGGAGTTTGGCGAAGAACGGCTGGCAAAATTGGTTGAGATCAATCCGGCCAGGTCGGCGAACGAGTTGACGAGGCATGTCCTGGACGAGTGCAGAGATTTTCAGAAGGGGCGACCTCAATTTGACGACATGACGATGCTGGTGGTGAGGATGAAGGATTGACGGGAGTAAAATTTGCCAATCGGTGAGAAATATTACGATACGGAACGGCTATGGCTTGAACCGCTGGTAGCCGGTCACGCGGCGGAGCTGTTCGAGATATACTCGGACTACCGGATGTACAGCTTCATTCCACAGGAGCCGCCGTTAACTGTCGAAGCCCTCGCCGAACGATTCCGGTTTTTGGAAGCAAGGCAGTCGCCGGATGGGGCTGAGGGGTGGTTCAACTGGGCGGTGAGGCAGAAGGAGGGGCGGCAATGCCTGGGGGTGGTGCAGGTGACGCTTGAGGCGGACGGGCGGGCGCTGATGGCGTATGAGTTTGGCGTGCAGTTCTGGCGGCATGGGTTTGCGACAGAGGCTTGCCAACGGGTGATTGAGGCGTTGTTCACAGCGGGGGTGCCTGAGGTCAGAGCCGAGTGCGACACGCGGAACCTCGCGTCGATGAAACTGCTGGAGAGACTGGGGTTTAAGCGGGGGGAAATGAAGGTCAATGCGGACTTTTTTAAGGGCGCATCTAGCGATGAATACTGCTACGTTTTGACGCGGGCATGAAAACTCTTCATCTAAAGCCAAATCATGAAGCGCGAATCAAGAACGGGCATCTCTGGGCGTTCGCCGGAGAGATTGTCGAACCGCTGAAGGGACTTGAGCCGGGGGAAGCGGTGGTGTTGTGCGAGGCGCGCGGAGCGGTGCTGGGACGTGGGTACGTCAACCCGCAGTCGCTGATCGCAGTGAGGTTGTTGACAAGAGGGGAAGAGGTTTGGGATGGGGGGCTAATTTTGAGGAGGGTCAGGGCGGCGTGGGAGTATAGAAAATTACGAATTACGAATTACGAATTTCGAATTGCTGGCAATGAAGTTGAAGTCCCCAAAATTGATGCATGTCGTTTAATTTACTCAGAGAGCGACGGGCTGCCGGGGCTGATAGTCGATAGATTTGGGGATCAGCTTGTGATGCAGTCGCTGACAGTTGGGATCGAGAAGCGGCTGGATGAGGTCGTTGCGGCACTGGTGGAGGTGGTCAAGCCTGCGGGGATATACTTTAAGGGAAAAAGTCCGTACCGGAAGATGGAGGGGCTCGCCGAAGAAGACCGGCAGATCTACGGGATGACGCCCGATAAGGTGCTGTTTGCGAGCGGGGGGTTGACGTTCACGGCACGACCCAAGGAAGGACAGAAGACGGGGTACTTTTTGGATCAGAGGGGAAATAGAAGCCTACTGACGCAGGCAATTACGAATTACGAATTACGAATTACGAATGACGGAGGTGGCAGTATATCTGAGCGTCAAGCCGATTCCCGCTTGCGCGGGAATGGTAATCAGAAGGTGCTTGACCTTTACTCGTACACGGGTGGCTGGGGGCTGACGGCGTTGCAGGCGGGGGCGGCGGAAGCGTTGATGGTTGACTCGTCGTCAAAAGCGATTGCGTGGGGGAAGGAAGACGCGGCACTGAACGGGCTGGAAGATAGGGCTGTGTTCGTGCAGGCTGATGTGGAGGAGTTCCTGAAGGATGCAACCAAGCGAAAACAACGGTGGGATGTGGTGGTTGTCGATCCGCCGGCACTTATCCCGAACCGGCAGGCTGTGTCGCAAGGGGTGAACGCTTACATTGCGATCAACCGGGCTGCGCTTAGGGTTGTGAAGCCGGGAGGGCTGCTGGTGACGTGCTCATGCTCGCACTTGTTGACGCGGGAGAAACACCTTGAAGTGATAGGCAGGGCGGCGTTTCAGGAATGGAAGCGGGTGCGGGTCATCGCGACGGGAAGTCATGCGCCGGATCATCCGATTCTGCCGGGACATCCCGAGACGGAGTATTTGAAGTGCTGGATTCTTTCAGTTAATAATTAGGATACAATGACTCCATACGTTACCCCTGAAACACTCGACGCCTCAACTGAACGTTGGTTGAAGCAGATATCGCCGTTTAATACTCATGACTTCAGGCTTGCGCCAGCCTCCGCTCTAATCATTGTCGATATGCAGCGTTTTTTTCTCGATCCAGCTTCACCTACCTATACGGAAGGTGGTCCTGCGATAATGCACAACGCGGTTTCGTTGTTGAAAACCTTTCGAAAAGCCGGTCTTCCAGTCATATTCACCCGTCATGTCCACGATGCGGCGCTCACCGATGCCGGGATCATGGGCTGGTGGTGGAAAGGTATGTGCATTGAGGGCTCGGTCGATTCAGAAGTCACTCCCGAACTTGCACCCAAGCCGGGAGAGAAACAGATTTTCAAGCATCGATACTCAGGATTCTACAACACCGACCTCGAAACAGTACTAAGGGTTCTAAAGGTCGAAGATCTCGTCATCTCAGGAGTTATGACGAACCTCTGTTGTGAATCGACGGCTCGCGACGCCTACTACCGTGATTACCGCGTCCATTTTCCTGCCGACGCGACCGGATCGATCACTGAGGAGTTGCACGTGGCGAGCTTGCTTGGGCTGTCATTGGGCTTTGCAAGAGTCACAAAGACGAGTATATTGTTAGGTGAAATAAACTGTTGATTTTTTTGGAAGATTCAACAGAAATTACGAAATACGAATTACAAATTACGAATGAAATTAAAGAATTAGGAATTACCATTGAAATTACTTGCTATTCAGGGCGCGCTTCGCGTCGAATCGACAAACCGCAAATTACTCAAGGTTGCAATCAGCCACTTACCGAAGGGCGTGACGACTGAAATATATGAACTTCACGACATTCCGTTCTACGATGGCGATGTCGAAGCGAAGGGATTGCCTGAGGTGGTGGTCGAGTTCCGGAAGAAGATCGAGAACGCGGACGGGATCCTGATCGCTACACCCGAATACAACTACGGAGTTCCGGGGGTGTTGAAGAACGCGATAGACTGGGCTTCGAGGCCGCCGAAGCAACCGTTCGATAAAAAGCCGGTCGTTATTTTGGGGGCGTCGAGCGGGATGTTCGGGACGGCGAGAGCGCAGATTCAGATGAGGCTTCTGATGCAGTACCTGAATGCGTACGCGATGCCTCGCCCGGAGTTCCTTTTGGGGATGTCGGCAGAGAAGTTCGACTCTGAAGGCAACCTTAAAGACGAGAAGAGCCGAGAGCTGTTAGAGAAGTTCATGAAGGCGGCAGTTGAATGGTGGGAGAGGTTTAAGAGTTGAAGGTTTAAGGGTTAAGGGGATGAAGAAGATTCCGGAAGATATTGCGCCGATACTTGACGAGATTGATAATCTATGGATTGTTAAGGCTTCGGAGAGCTTAAATGCCGCGAAGATGTTACTCGACTCTGGCTATCCAGGTTTTGCCGTTGAGCGAGCATTTTTCTCGATTTATTACCTTGCAAGTGATTTACTTGGCGTAAAAGAGCGAGCTTTCACAAATCATATTGCGACTATTGCGACATTCCGAAGGAAGTTCGGCTCACGCGTGGACTTGGCGAGGTTCGTCGAATATCTCGCTGATGCCGAGAAGGCTCGCGCTGTTGTCGAAGCCCGTCGTGGTAGGGATGTGACAATCGACGAAGCTTCGTTTCATATCCGACGTGCAGAAGAATTCCTGAAATTCGCTGAAGAAAGACTTATGGGAGACCTAGAATGAAGACTTTACTTCTATCGCTGTTGGTGGTGGGGGGACTCTGGGTGGGGGAAGGGTATGGGCAGGTGGAAGTGGAATGGGAGAAGACGTTTCGTTTGGATGAGGATCCTGAATATGCCTCAGCGATCAATTCGACACACGATAATGGCTTTGTTATCGCCGGATTGGTTCATCGTGAAGCCAATCGTAATGGCACAAACATAGTCGTTGCTAAAATTGACTCGCTTGGTCAGCAAGATTGGTTTCGGGAGTATGGAGGCAATCAAACTGAATCATGCAAAAAGATGTTTGAAACCGAAGATGCAGGGTTCTTGATATTTGGAACGACGAATTCTATTGGTGAATTTGAATCATCAGCATGGGTGATGAAGTTAAATGAATCTGGAGATTCACTATGGTCACGAACATTCGGAACCGGAAATACTAATTCTTGCCGCCAAGTACGACAGGTAGATTCAGATGAGTATCAGATGCTTTTGACATCTTCATTGAATGATGGTAGTGCTTGGATAATTTCAATCGACAGTAATGGTGACTCATTAGGCAGTGTACCACTTCCTTATGTGGAATTGTTGGATAGTGGCCAAGATATTGATTTTGTTGATTTTGTATTTGAAGCCGAAATTGTGACAGTCGCTTGCAACAGAGCCGTAGAGTACGAAGGCACTACAGTAACTTTTTATGTGATCGCAACACTCGATTTACAGGGAAGGTTGATTCAGAGAAATAGTTTTGAAGAATACACGGGTACAATCCGTTCGATTGAGAAAAGGGGAGGTGGTTACTTCGTGTTTGGGGAGAAGGGTTTCCCGACGTTTCAATCAAGAAAATCTTACCAAATTTTGTTTCTTAATAGAGATTTAAATTTAGTTTTTGAGAAATATTACGGTGGTATTGAAGCGGAGTTTCCTGCGCAAATGATACCAGCTCATGAGAGTGGAATGGCGCTTTACGGCTCCTCGCAATCATTTGGCGATGCCAATAATGATCACTTTCTTGTCAGAATTTCCGAGCAAGGCGATTCACTATGGTCTTTAATTGTTGATAACGGAACGGATTGGGCACGAGCACTTGTTATGAATGAAGATGGCAGTTATGCTTTACTCGGAGATGGTCTGTTTCTTGTTAAAACAACCCCCGACCCCGTATCCGTCCGTGATCCCATTGTATCCAATGTACCATCAACCCCTTACCTTCTTTCCGCCTACCCGAACCCGTTCAATAATACGCTGAACATCTCTTTTGGGCTCGATAAACCGGCCCCGACGCGGCTGGAGATCGTTGACCCGACGGGGAGGAAGGTGGCGAGTTTGTTTCCAAATGTCGGGCTCGGCAGCCCGACCTACACGAACGCGGGGGAGCAGCGGGTCGTCTGGGACGCGAAAGGGCTACCGGCGGGGAAGTATGTTATTTACCTTCAGGGATCCGGATTTTCCACATCGAAATCAATCACGTTGTTAAAATGAATCCCAAAATCAAAGCTGAAATACTTCGGATCGCCACGCAGTATGGCGGTCGAAACATCCGTATCTTTGGGTCATTCGCCAGAGGCGAGGAACGTCCCGATAGTGATATCGATCTACTGATCGATTTTGAAGACGGCAGGTCGTTGCTTGATTTGATTGGCGTAAAACAAGACCTTGAGGACATTCTTGGTCGTAAAGTCGATGTCGTTACCGAACGAGGCCTTAATAAGTATTTACGCGACAATATATTGGCTGAGGCGGTACCGCTGTGAAGTCAGAGGAGATTTATCTTCACAGTATTTTAGACTCAATTCAACAAATTGAGGAGTATATCAAGGTTGGTCACGACGACTTCATAGCTTTACGTCACTGGCAGGATGCTCTTGTTCGGCAACTGATTAACATCGGTGAAGCAGTGAAGCACATATCGCCTCTATCCCGAAAAAGTCATCCTGAAATAGCATGGCGAAAAATCGCTGGTTTGCGGGATGTACTGACTCACGATTACTTAGAAACCGATTATGAGATGGTTTGGGTAATCGCCACGAACGATCTATCCTCTCTTAAGGCAGCCGTAGAAAATATTTTGGCATGGTATTGAAATTTGCAAAATAACCTACTTCTCGCCTATCACCCCGCGTTCCTCGAACATGACGCGGGGCTGGGGCATCCCGAATATCCTGACAGAATCAAGGCGGTAATGGCTGCACTTGAGATGGCGCCTTGGGCTGACCGGATAGTCCGGCTGGAAGCTCGTGAGGCGACGCAAGCGGAGGTGTCGCTCGTTCATCTGCCGCGGTACGTCGAAGCGATGAGGCGGATCTGCGAGAAGGGCGGGGAATTCCTGCCTCGAATGGAAGCGGCAGTCGGGGAGGCATCGTATCCGGCGGCGATGCGAGCGGTTGGGGCGGGGCTGACGTTGGCGGATGCGGTGATGGCGAAAGAGGAAAGTGGAAAGTGGAAAGAGGAAGAGACACCCACCCTGACTAAAGCTGAAAGCGGAAAGCGGAAAGAGGAGGAAACACCCCCCCCTACCCCCCCCGCAAGCAGTGGGGAGAAAATCGGGTTTGCGCCGACGAGGCCGCCGGGACATCATGCGACTTATGACCGGCCGATGGGGTTCTGCATCTTCAATAATATCGCGATCCTCGCGAAATACTTGCAGACGAAACATGGCATTGGGAAAGTGGCGATTGTTGACTTCGACGTTCATCATGGCAATGGCACCGAAGAAGCATTCTGGAAAGACCCGACGGTGCTGTATGTCAGCTTGCATACGGCAGACTCGTACCCGTATAATTCGGGGCGGAGGGAAGACTCGGGAGAAGAAGCGGGAAAAGGGTTCACGCTGAACGTGCCTCTCGCGCCGGGTAGTGGGGACAGGGAGTACCTTGCGGCATTTGACCGGTATGTGATGCCGAAGTTGGAAGAGTTTGCGCCGGAATTCCTGCTGGTGTCGGCTGGGTTCGACGCTCATTTCAGAGATCCGCTGGGGGCGCTGAAGTTGACGGACTCTGGCTATAAGGAACTCGCGAGGCGGTTGAAAGCAATTGCGGATAAATACTGCGAAGGCAGGATGATCTCACTGCTTGAGGGCGGTTACGACCTTAAGGGGCTGGGGGGAGGGGTGACGGCGTATCTTGGGGAATTGATAGGTCAGTGACTGGTGTCAGGTGGCTAGTGACTGGTGACTGGTCGGTTGAAGGCAAATTACTTCTTGAAAAGTTTTGGATTTTATTAGACTTAAAGATCTGACGTTTTTTGCTCATCATGGGGTTTTGGCACATGAGCAAGAGAACGGGCAAAACTTCGAAATCGACGTCGAGCTGGCAGGAGATCTCTCTCTGGCAGGTAAATCAGACGAAATCAGTCAGGCGTATGACTATGACAGAGTCTATCGGGTGGTTGAGTCGGTCGTCACGGGGACACGGTTTAACCTGATCGAAGCGTTGGCAGAAGAACTTTGCGCGAAAATTCTTGCTATCTATCCGGATCTCGTTGTGAGAGTCAGGGTGAGGAAGCCGCAAGCACCTTTGCCGGGGCCGTTTGGGACGGTGGAGGTGGAGGTCACACGGAAATTGAAGATTGAAGAATGAAGATTGGGGAGATTACGGTTTACCTTGGGTTGGGGTCAAATGTCGGCGACCGAATGGGGCAGTTGCAGTTTGCTGTCGATAACCTAAAGGGAGACGGGGGGCAAAAGGTTTGCCGTTGTAGCAGGGTTTATGAGACGACTCCTTGGGGCGGGGTAGTTCAAGCCTTATATTTGAATGCTGTGGTAGAAATCGAAACCGTGTCGTCGCCGGAGGAGTTGCTGAAGATAGTCAAGCAGATTGAAATTGAGGCTGGAAGGGGGACTCGCGAGCAGCGTTGGGTCGAACGGGAACTCGATATCGACCTCCTGATTTTTGGAGAGGTAACACTGCATTCGACGGAATTAATCCTGCCTCATCAGTTCCTGTTGAACCGACGTTTTGTACTGACGCCGCTTTCGGAAATTGCCCCTGATTTGAATATTCCAGGCACCAACATCACGGTAAAATCGGCGCTCGATAAATGCGACGATAAAGAGCGAGTTAAACTCTATCAAAAGGCTTTGCGAATATGAGCTTGAAGCCCGGTAGCTATATCGCGATTGAGGGATCAATCGGGGTAGGAAAATCGTCGTTGGCGAAGCTGCTTGCCAAAGAGTTGGAGGCGGATCTGATATTGGAAGATCCGGCATCCAATCCCTTTCTCGCCGATTTCTACAGGGATCCGGCTCGTTGGGCGTTGCAGACGCAGTTGACGTACTTGTTGCAACGACACAGGCAGCTTGCCGGGTTGCTACAGCTCGATATGTTCCGCAAACGGACGGTGTCGGATTATCTGTTCGACAAAGACCGGATGTTCGCTTCGATGAACTTGCAGGAGCGGGACCTACACCTTTACCTGACTTTGGCAAATGCTCTGGCGACCGATATTCCTGAGCCCGACCTCGTGGTCTATTTGCAGGCTCCTACCGAACGCCAGATGACGAACCTGCGGATAAGAGATATTCCGTATGAACGTCAGATTACGATAGAATACCTACAGACCGTGACAGAAGCTTATAACAATTTTTTTATTCATTGGACAAGGTCGCCGCTGTTAATCATCAACACAAGTAGGATAGATTTCGTCAACAATTCAGAACAACGAAAGAGATTGATGGACCTAATCCTGGACTTTCCTCCCGGTACGACATACTTCAATCCGGAGGCTTGACATGATGAGGCTAATAGTATTAATTTTGTTGTTTGGCTTATTTTACAGAATTGTCAGAAGCATGTTCCGGAATTGGGGGAGTGGTTCACAAATTCCGAAGAGTCCCGTCGAACCGGAAAAAGAAGCCTTTCGAAATCTTGAGATTGAGGACGCAGATTTCGAAGAGATAAAACGTGATAATAAATCACAAAGGAGTTCGCAGTGAAGAATATCGTCGAAACGTCGAAAGCGCCTGCCGCAATTGGGCCGTACAGTCAGGGGATCATGTATGACGGCAAATTGTTGTTCGTTGCGGGGCAATTGGGGATTGTGCCTGAGACTGGCCAGATCATAGAGGGTGGCGTCGCCGCGGAAGCCGAACAGGCGATGAAGAATATCGGCGCGATACTGGACAAGGGACTATCGCATTACGATAAGATTTTGAAGACAACGATTTTTCTTGCCGATATGAATGACTTCGCGACCGTCAATGAGGTCTATGCTCGTTATTTTAACGATACGCCGCCTGCCAGAAGCACGGTTCAGGTAGCTGGCCTGCCCAAGGGCGGACTTGTGGAGATCGATTGTATCGCTTCGGCACTATAGCCTTTTTTGCACTGATGGTTTGGTCGGGTGCGGCACTGGCAGATTCGACGGTAGTCGCCCAAGCTGAGTGGAAACCTTCGCCGGGGGGGGCTGCGTTGCGATCTCTGGCATTTCCGGGCTGGGGGCAGGCGTATAATAGGCGGCCTCTTAAAGCTGTGATTGTCGGGGCTGTTGAGCAGGGGTTGATTTTTGGGATTGTGCGCGAACATCAGCTTTTTCGCGACGCACGACGGTTTAACGATGATCGATCAGCGACGATTTACAAGGATCAGCGGAATCGGATGGTCTGGATCCTTGCGGGGTGGCTAATCTATTCGTCGCTGGACGCCTACGTGGATGCTCACCTTTTCGATTTTGACGTGAGTGATAAGCTCTCCGTGAATGTCGAAGCTTGGGACGGAGTGAAGATCAGTTTGGGTTGGGCGGTGAGGTAGGGCAAAGGAATAGGGCCCGCCCAGCGAAGCTGGCCGGGCTACACGCGGCTGATTGCTGATTGAAGACAGAGCGGCTGAAAGTCCACCCTCCAAGTTTTGTGCAGGCAGACGAGACGTCTGCCTGCAGGAATCTTAAATATTGCAAGGTAGAATTAATAATACTTGGATCGTAACGAAATAGTTATGGATGAGAGTCGAAATATTGACGCAGTAAGGCCTAACTGTGCGGTCGTTGGCGTTTGGGGGTTACCTGCGGCGGCAAATATAGCCTATCTGGGTTTATATGCGCTCCAGCATCGTGGTCAGGAGGCTGCGGGAATTGTCTCGACGAACGGGCAGTTGCTCTTTAGGCATGCTGCCAAGGGGCTTGTCGCCGATGCGTTCCGCGACAAAGCGGTTCTGAACAGCCTCGAAGGTGGCGCGGCGATTGGTCATAATCGTTACTCGACGACAGGGCCTTCATCGGAGCAGAACGTTCAGCCGTTGTTGGTCGAGGATAGGTCGGGATCGGTTGCGATGGCTCATAACGGAAATTTGGTCAACTACCTGCCTCTTAGAAAGTTTCTTGAGGAAGAGGGGTCGCTTTTTCGGACGACCAGCGACAGCGAGCTGATCCTTCAGCTTGCGGCGAGGTCACACACGCCGACCTTTCTCGACAGATTCCTCGAAGCGTTGCGGATGGTGAAGGGGGCTTACTCGCTGACGCTGTTGACCAGAAACAGCCTGATAGCAGCTCGCGATCCGAATGGATTCAGACCGTTGTGTCTTGGGCAAAAGGATGGCGGATGGGTAGTGGCGTCCGAGTCGTGCGCGCTTGACCTGATCGGGGCGACATATATTCGCGACGTGGAACCCGGGGAAGTGATAATTTTCGATCACGATGGTATGCGGAATTTTCGGTTCACACCGCCGAACAAGCCGACTCATTGCATCTTCGAGTATGTCTATTTTTCACGACCTGACAGTCGTGTGTTTGGCGATAACGTCGATAAGACGCGCCGTAAGCTCGGCCATATCCTCGCCAAGTACCACCCGGCACCAGCGGATGTCGATTTTGTGATGTCGGTACCAGACTCGTCCAACACGGCGGCGCTGGGGTATGCTCACGAATCAGGGTTGCCGTTTGAGATCGCGTTGATCCGGAATCACTATGTTGGCAGAACGTTCATCGAACCAGAGCAGAAGCTGCGCGACTTCGGCGTCAAGGTAAAGTTCAACCCGGTGATTGGCGTCCTGAAGGGGAAGCGGGTAATTCTGGTCGATGATTCGATAGTTCGCGGGACGACGTTGAAGAAGCTGGTGCAACATATCCGCGAAGCGGGAGCGCTGGCAGTGCATGTCAGGATCAGCTCGCCGCCGGTGAGGCACCCTTGTTTTTACGGCATGGATTTTCCGTCACGGGAACAACTTGCCGCCAACGATATGACTCTGGAAGAGATCTGCGATTTCATCGCCGCCGATTCGCTCGAATATTTGAGTGTGGAAGAGCTTGTATCCGGCGTTCCGCATGAGAATGGTCAGGGTTACTGCACGGCGTGCTTTACGGGTAAATACCCGATTGATAATGATGAAGACGAAGGAACGATCAAGCTTGGCTGCTGAAAAACAGAAGCACGAAAGCATCGCCAGACTACTCGACTGGTTTTTCTTGCTCAGGCCGACATTGATCTTTCCACTTTGGACGATGTTACTTGCCGGGCATGGACTGGTGAAAGATCATGATGAGATTGGTGCGACACGCTGGTTGATTGTCACTATTTCGATGTCGGCGCTGTTTGGGCTCGTCTATCTGTTGAATCAGATGCGCGACCGTGAAGGAGACCGACGGAACGGGAAATCGATGCTGATTGCCAACGATCTCGTCAGCCGAAAGACTCAACATGTGGTCGGGATATTGCTTGGGATTATCGCTCCAGCCGCATTGATTTATTCCGGATTTGGTCATCTTGGGTACTGGATGATCGCAACATTTGCGGTTGCGGGGATACTCTACAACTATACACCACTGGCACTTGAGCGAACTCCGGTCGGAGGCGTGCTTTCCGGGGCTATTGGCGGTTGGCTATTGTTGCAACTGGGGGAATTGATCGCAGGCAGGGATATTGGCCTGTTGCGAGAGCTTCCGTATATCCTGGCGTTTTCGGCGGGGTGTCTGCTTACGTCGATACCCGACCTTGAGGGTGACCGGGAGACGGGGAAACGAAGCTTTGCCGTTGCATTTGGCGAGCGTAATACGGCACTTTTCGCCGGGGTGATGGTATTTGTTGCGGGGCTGATTGGGATATTCGTTCGCGATTGGGTGGTAGTTGTGCCGGCAGTGGCATGTACCATACTGATTGCTTTAGCTTTGAAGAGGCGGGATTACCGGCTGTCGGTCGCCGGAAATAAGGCGGCGATCTTTTTATTGGCAATGGGTATCGCTATAGGTTATCCCTACTTCCTGGTGGCGATGGTGGTTTACCTACCGATAGCGAGATGGTACCATTGGAACCGCTTTGGCCTTGATTACCCCAATTTTCGTGCCGAATACGCCAATGGTGCTGCTGTGACGCGAATGAACTCCGTTCATGAAAAATGACCGCTACGATGTAGTTGTTGTTGGGGCGGGACCAGCCGGATCGATGGCCGCGCGTGAAGCGGCCAAGGCAGGGGCGAAGACTCTTTTGCTTGAGCGCGATCCTGTTATCGGGACGCCGGTACGGTGTGGGGAAGCGACATCACTGAACGTGCTCAAAGAGTTCATCCCGATTCAGGAACGTTGGGTGGCGACAATTGTCGATCATGGCTACATTGTCGTACCGTCGGGTGAGCAGGTCGAGATTGTCGGCAAGGACAATCCTGAAGTGATTTTGGAACGGAGCCTGTTTGATAGATTTCTGTCGGAACTTGCAGCCGATGCGGGAAGTGAGATAATCACTCGCGCCGATGTGAATGGAGTGCTGAAGCATGGCGACCGAATCACCGGGGTTAGCTATTCGCGGTTTGGAGTGAGGACTGAGGTAGAAGCGTCGGTGGTGATCGGGGCGGACGGGGTTGACTCACGGATCGGACGGTTTGCCGGGATCAACACACAGATGACTCTGAAAGATCTGGCACCAACGTATCAGTTTATTGTGGCAGGAGTCGATTTTGATCCGACGAGCGCCGAGATTTATGTCGGGTCGTACATTGGGCCGAGCGGGTTTATCTGGCTTTTTCCCAAGAGTCGAACTACGGTGCTGGTAGGGATTGGGTTTCCGGCTATTGAGACCGAAATGGGGTCAGCCTACGAGCGGCTTGAGACTTTTCTTAAACGAAGATTCCCAAAGTGCTCGATAGTGGGGGAGATGGCGGGGGGAGTGCCCGGTGCGCCACCGTTGAAGAAGCCGACCAAGGACGGATTGATGCTGGTGGGGGATGCGGCAAGACATTGCAATCCTATCACCGGAGCGGGGATACTTTCGGGTATGACCGGAGGATTTCATGCTGGTCAGACGGCAGTGCAGGCGATTGGCGAAGGAGACCTTTCGGCGAAGCGGCTGTTGAAGTACGTTGAAAAGATCGAAAAGAAGGTGATCGTTCCGCATAAGATTGCTCACAATATCAGGCGGTCGTTGGGAGGGTTGACGGATCAGTCGCTCAACAATGCGGCGAAAGAGATTAATCTGATAAAGCCGGAAGACCGGACGTTTGGGACAATACTATATAAGATTTTGAAGAACCATCCGGGGGTCTTCTTGAATGCGTTCAGGTCGTTGTTGACTGATTTTGGGTAGGAGAGGGGGGAGTGGGAAAGTGGGAAAGTGTTGCCAACCTAAGCGTGTCGGCAGCGGGAAGTTGAACGAGCGTCCCATCGCTTTGTGACGCCATCCAATCAATTTAATACCAATAAATGAGCAAAATAAAAGCCAGACTCGATATCACGGCGGAAACTCCTATTCTGGTCAATCCGCGACTTTGCGACCAGTGTGGGGCTTGCGTCGGTATCTGTCCGGCAGACTGCATCACGCTGGACGAATATACTCTGGGCATTGTTGGGCCCGATTGCATCAAGTGCGGATTTTGTATCCCGGCCTGTCCTGTTGAGGCGCTCTCGTGGAATGAGACAGGGGTTGCAAGTTTCGCTGATTTGTTGAAACAGAACGGTACGGCCAGTGCTGGCAGATAACTATGACGTCATAGTTGTCGGGGCAGGGCCTGCGGGGTCAATTGCAGCGCGGACGGCGGCGCAGAATGGGGCCCGGACGTTGTTGCTGGAGAGGGACGCTGTAATCGGGACGCCGGTACGTTGCGGTGAAGCGATTGCGGCTCGGAATCTAAAAAGATTTGTTACCATCGATCCGCGGTGGGTAGCGGCTGAGGTCGCCGGAGCGGTGCTCTATGCGCCTAATGGCAGCGGAGTGCCGATTGTGTCGCCGGATACGACCGGGATTATCCTTGAGCGGTGCATCTTTGACCGGTATCTCGCTGAAACTGCGGCTGAGGCGGGAGTGACGGTGATCTCGCGGAGCGACGTGACAGGGTTAGTTATCGAAGAGTCGATGGTGAAGGGGGTAATTTATCAACGACTTGGGAAGCGTCAACAGGCTGACTGCAAGGTTGTCATTGCTGCCGACGGTGTCGATTCGCGGGTGGGGCGTTGGGCGGGGATATACACAAATATCCGGGCGGCAGACCTTGAAAGCGCCTACCAGTTCTATCTGGCGGGGCTTGACTACGATGACCGATACTGCCACTTTTACTTCGGGCAGGACGTGGCGCTTGGCGGGTATGTCTGGGTTTTCCCGAAGAGTCCGACGGTAGCCTCGGTGGGGATTGGAGTTTGTGTCAGGGATAACGAGGCAGGGACAGCATATCGGAAGTTAAAGAGTTTCATCGACGACCATTATCCCAACGCGGCAATAGTTGGGGAGATGGCTGGTGGTGTACCTGTTTCCAAGCCGATTAAGGTGCCTTATGCAAACGGGATAATGCTTGCGGGTGACGCTGCCAGACATTGCAATCCGTTGACTGGCGGAGGCATCGCGACCGGTATGTTTGCCGGGTATCAAGCGGGGCTAACTGCAGCTGAAGCGGCGAAAAGCGGCGAAACTTCTGCCAAAGCACTTTCGATTTATGTTGATCGGCTTCAGGAGGATGTCGGGAAGCCGAATAATCGCGCCTACCGACTTAAGGATGGTGTCGCCAATCTGACCGACGACATGCTGAACCGGACGGCCGATGAGTTGCTGGCGTTGCCACCGGAAGATAGGACATTGAAAAGGGCTTTCCTGATTGGGTTGATGAACCAGCCTTCATTGCTACTTGACATAATCCGGGCATTCGTTTAAATGGAGATCAGCCAGGATAGGTCGCCGTTGGTGAGAACGAAGACTCAGTTTTACCTCGACCGACGGAAAGTTCTCTCAGAAATTACCCTTTTACCCAACATTATATCGTTAATCAGGATACTGTTAATTATCCCGATAGCGATCCTTTACACCAAACCATCACAGTTGGCTTTCTACTGGGCCGTGGGGTTACTGGCGCTCTCTTACATATCTGACTTTGCCGATGGGGAAGCGGCGCGGCGACTCAACATGAAATCAGCATTGGGGCTGATCATGGACCCACTGGCGGACAAGCTCTGGACGGTGTCGATGCTTTTTTTGCTTGTCTTGCACAGGGATTTGCCGATCTGGATCGCGACGGTAATTTTATTGCGTGATGTAGGAATACTTGTACTGAACGGGAGAGTATTGCGACGTACTGGAGTGGTACTCTCGTCGGATCCTTATGGGAAGAGCTATATGGTGACGCTGGGCTTGATGGTGATCGGGATGACGGTTCGCATCGAAGAGTCGATTTGGATTGCCTACTTTTTGATACCGTTTGCGATAATCACGGTAGGAAATTACTACCGGCGGGCGACACAGATCAATAAAGAGTTTGCCGCTCAGGCGACGGGATCGGTTTCGGCATTGTAGGGGTCTGCCAAAGCCTGAAACGGTCTTGAGCGGACAGGGTGTCCGCTCTTACTTTTTTTTGTAGATGGATACTCAACTCAGGTTTTTCACCAGCTTCAGTTTTCCATCCCCGCGAAAGCGGGACCGGAACGGGACAAGCTTGCGCAGTCAATCCAGATTCTGATTTTCCGATCCAAAATTTCAAACTGGATCCCCGCTTTCGCGGGGATGGAAAACTACAAATGTGCTTCCTTCCGTTAAAACTTACTCAGAATTATGCCTCTCCAATTTTATGACACACGACGCCGCAAGAAGGTGGCGTTCGAACCGCTTGAACCGGGCAAGGTGAAGCTTTACACCTGCGGGCCGACGGTCTATAACGATGCTCATATCGGGAACTTCCGTACCTATATGTTTGAGGATTTGCTGCGGCGGACGCTGAAATATCTCGGCTACGAAGTGACGCAGGTGATGAACATTACCGATATCGACGACAAGACGATTCGAGCGGCTAAGACGGGAGGGATATCGCTTGAGCAGGTGACGGCTCCGATTGTCGAACGTTTTTTCAACGACCTCGATACGCTGAAAATTGAGCGGGTGGAGGTCTATCCCCACGCGACGAAGCATATCTCTGAAATGATTGATATTATTAAGACTTTGATAGAGAAGGGGATCGCTTACCCAGCCGAGAATAATATCTATTTCAGTATTGAGAAATTTGCGGAGTACGGGAAGCTTTCAGGGATGAATCTCGAAAAGTTGGAGCGAGGTGTTCGGATCGACGCCGATGAGTATGAGGAGAAGGAGTCGTTCCGTGATTTTGCGCTCTGGAAAGGCTGGACGGAGGACGACGGAGAGGTAGGGTGGGACTCACCATGGGGCAGGGGAAGGCCCGGCTGGCATATCGAGTGCTCGGCAATGTCAATGAAATATTTGGGTGAGACGTTCGACATCCATACTGGCGGCGTCGATAACATCTTTCCGCATCACGAGAACGAGATCGCGCAGTCTTGCGCGGCGACCGGCAAGGAGTTCGTCAGGTATTGGCTGCACAGCGCGCACTTGCAGGTCGAGGGCGAGAAGATGTCGAAGTCGCTGGGGAATTTCTTCACACTCAGGGAGTTGATCGATAAAGGCTATTCGGCGCGGGCGATCCGGTATGTGCTGATCGGGACGCATTACAAGATGGGGGTCAATTTCTCCAACGAGTCTTTTGGTGCGGCACAGGCATCGTTGGAGAGGCTTGATACGCTGAGACTTGCGGCGGAGAAGAGTTTGGGGGACGGCTCGGTGCGTCCCGAACTGACAGAACAGATCGGAAAATGGAGCGTTTCGTTCAAAGAGGGTCTGGAGAACGACCTCAACATCTCGGCGGCACTGGCGGCTTTGTTTGAGCTTGTCAGCGCGGGGAACCGGTTGGCGACGGCGGTTGCCTTTAATCTGGCGGAGGGGGAGGCTGTACTGGCGGTCTGGCGGCAGTTCGACAAGGCTTTGGGGTTCCTGTTCTGGGATGACCTGCCAACTGAAATAATCGAACTTGTCCGCGAGCGAACCCGTGCTAAAGAAGGCAGGGACTTCTCGCGTGCCGATGCGATCAGGGCAGAGCTTGCTGCGAATGGCTACCAGATCAAGGATGGAAAGCTTGGCGTCGATGTGACGTGGTCAACAGGGGCGAGTAGCGGGAGCGGGTGGGTGGGGAAGTGAGATGAAAATGCTAATGTTGGCGCTAATGCTAATGGCACTGCTGCTGACGACGGGGTCGGCGTGGGCCTTCGATCCACCGAGGATCATCGGTGAACTCCGTGGCGAACCACCCGAACTGTTCGGTGAGCAGTACTGCTGGGTCGGAGACCAGAACGGGGACGGATTCGATGAGCTATTAGTCGGACATGATCCAGCCTATTTTGAGGGTCATGTCAACCGGGTCTATCTCTACTTTGGTGGCGAGCGAATGGACAACGCACCTGACTTCACCTTTCGGCCTTTTGAGCCTGGTGGATTTGGGTTTCAGATCGCATATCTCGGAAACCTCGGTGGTGGAAGTGATAAGTGGATTCTAATACAATCCTCTTATGCTACAAACAATCAGCCGCATGCAATCCGTGATCTTTTTTACAAAGGCGGTCGCGAGCTTGATTCCATTCCGGACCTTGTGATGTCCAGCAGGCTAGCAACGGGATACCTTTATGGCACAACCCTCACTACTTCTCCTGCTGATTTTAATAATGATGGTTACGATGATTGGCTAACTTGGTACCATGCGGGCGATCAGTACTTCTATTTAAAGATGTTTATGGGTGGTGCAGAGTTCGACACGGTAGCCGACTGGTCTGTGTTCGTGGTTCATGGAGACGAGAGATATTCACCTATTGGACCATTCTACAAAGGCAATTTCAATTCTGATGACTATAAAGATTTCTTTGTAGTTGTCGAAGAGCCCGGCTCTCGCCATAGGATCGACCTATACTATGGGGGTGATCCGATGGATACGGTAGCGGCCTATTCGTGGTCGCTGAATGAGTTTAATGAATCGATAGCTCCGCGAGACGTTAGCTACGAAAAATTCGCTGTCCTTCCCGATATCAACGGTGATGGCTATGACGATTGGGCAATTCAGTGGGCAGAAGGGCGGCAAGGTTGGGATGAATCAGGTTTCTACGTCTTCTTCGGGAGTGAGAATCCCGATTTCGAACCCGATCTCGATCTGGATGATAATCATAGCAACGATACCGAGGGGCAAATAGGTGGTAGTGATTTTAATGGAGACGGACTCGGAGATATTATGACGACTCACACCACGGTTGGTGAAGGCGGCGAGATACAATTTTATTTTGGCAGTCGGCAAATGAGCCCAGACGCTTCGTTAACCATTGATGTGATGGAGAGTTTTGGTAGATTCATTACTCCTCACAACATAGGAGCTATTGGAGACTATAATGGCGACCACGTTAAAGATTTTGTTGGTAAGAATGGCCCAGTTTTCATCTTCTCCCATGGTGAAGATTGGGTGAATTCTGTTGTTCCCGACAATCCCATTCCAATTACTCCATTTCTTATCGAAATTTTTCCGAATCCATTCAATCAATCGCTCTCGCTCACCGTCGAGAGTCCAGTTTCCGGAAACTACTCGATATCGATCCTGAACATCGATGGCAGACTCATGTCAAAGGACTCACTTGAGACAGTCCAAGGCGGCTCATTCAAGCATGAATTATCCACTTCTAACCTGCCCGCCGGAATATATTTCATTCGTTGTTTGAACAAATCCAATGGTGTTCAACAACTCAAGAAGGCTGTTTTGCTTCGTTAACAATTCGTCTGGATTCCCGCCTGCGCGGGAATGACAGCGCCGAAAGGCGCGAGGGTGGTGAAGAAGGTAGTATGTTTGCCTTAAGGACTTTTATGTAATTCGCCCATACGTTTAGGTGACAGACTGAAGTCTAGCGTACCGAATACCGGTTTGATTGCCCTTGACTCACGACTATTTTTAGGTTGGTCGCCTATTGACGACACATTCACTTGACAATTGATATTTTATTTCGTATATTAGCAACCATCAATTCCTCCGACAAGTTGCCCAATACAGTCCCCAAAAAACTCAATCCTGTGAAGTTGGTGAAGATAATAAAAAATAAGTATTCCCCGAAACCCTTGTCCAATAGGCGCGGTGACGATTGTGAAGATGTGAAGATAAATTTTAATGCTCTTCCTAAGTTCTTTAAAAATAATGCAGATCAAAATTTTCTTCATAAAAGAAGTGCGGGTTGAAACCCGCCCTCCAAGAGATCATGAATGCCTGCCCCCTTGGCGAGGGAGGGAGGCTCTTCAACGAGATAGTAGCGAATTGGAAAGATCGGACGATTCTCTCTTGACTTCTGAAATTGGTGTAGTATATTGATAGGTCTATTATCGGGTGACGCCGGCGTAGCTCAGCTGGTAGAGCAGCTGATTTGTAATCAGCAGGTCGCGGGTTCGAGTCCCATCGCCGGCTCTGCCTTAAGTTACGATGGCCGTTACTAATTATCTGGCGAGATTCCCGAGCGGTCAAAGGGGACAGACTGTAAATCTGTTGGTTTAGGCCTTCGGTGGTTCGAAACCACCTCTCGCCACGCCGACCCCATAAAAGTACGCGGGACGCTCTTTAGTCCCACTGGCATTGGTTTTTCAGCGGGAGTAGCTCAGTTGGCTAGAGCATCAGCCTTCCAAGCTGAGGGTCGCGGGTCCGAATCCCGTCTCCCGCTCGTGATTGGGTGATGAATTTCACCAGAGCCCGCCGTCCGGCTTCGATTGCACGATTTAAGCTGGAGGGAAGGTTTTTTGCGCTCGTAATCAGAACATAGGTGAGGGAGACCGACTCTCTATTGCTCGCGTAGCTCAGCTGGTAGAGCGCGTCCTTGGTAAGGACGAGGTCACCGGTTCAAGTCCGGTCGTGAGCTCACCAATTTTAGAACACCCGCACAGCGCGGGACATTAACGAACATGCGCCCCGGAGAAGATTAAGCGATGGCAAAAGAAAAATTTGTGCGGAGTAAGCCGCACGTCAATATCGGCACAATCGGTCACGTAGATCACGGCAAAACGACATTGACCTCAGCGATCACGTTAGTGTTGGCCAAGAAAGGTCTCTCCGCCGAGCGTTCGTTCGACTCTATTGATAACGCACCCGAAGAGCGCGCCCGTGGCGTAACGATTAACACAGCCCATATCGAGTATTCGACCGAGAATCGTCACTACGCGCACGTTGACTGTCCGGGGCATGCCGACTATATCAAGAATATGGTTACCGGTGCAGCCCAGATGGATGGCGCAATTGTGGTAGTCTCCGCCGACGACGGCCCGATGCCGCAGACTCGTGAGCATATCCTTCTCGCGCGTCAGGTCGGTGTACCGCATCTTGTGATCTTTATGAACAAGGTTGACCTCGTCGATGATCCTGAACTTTTGGATCTCGTCGAGCTTGAGATGCGCGATCTTCTGAATCAGTATCAGTTTCCCGGTGACACGACTCCGATCATCCGCGGTTCAGGCTTAAACGCGATGAACTACCCGGAAGACCCGAAGTACAATCAGTGCATCATGGACCTGATGAACGCCTGCGACACCTTTATTCCTGAGCCTGTTCGCGCCACCGAGAAGCCTTTTCTGATGCCGGTCGAGGATGTTTTCTCGATTACGGGTCGCGGAACAGTTGCGACCGGACGTATCGAGCGCGGTATCATCAAGGTTGGCGACGAAGTTGAGCTTGTCGGATTTGTTGCGACGAAGAAGTCTGTCGTGACCGGTATCGAGATGTTCCGCAAGTTGCTTGACGAAGGTCGGGCAGGTGACAACTGTGGTTTGTTGCTTCGCGGTATCGACAAGGAAGCGATTGAGCGTGGTCAGGTTATCGCCGCGACCGGATCGATCACACCTCACACGAAGTTTGAGGGTCGTATCTACGTCCTTTCGAAGGAAGAGGGCGGTCGTCATACGCCGTTCTTCAAGGGCTACCGTCCGCAGTTTTACTTCCGCACGACGGACGTGACCGGATCGGTGGAGCTTCCCGAAGGTCGTGAGATGGTCATGCCCGGTGACAACGTCGATATCAAGGTAGAGCTTATCGCCCCAATCGCGATGGAGGAGCAGGTTCGCTTCGCTATTCGTGAAGGCGGTCGTACCGTCGGTGCTGGACTCGTCACAAAGGTGATCGCGTAAGGGCAGCTAATGGGCATCGTCTATATTACAGGCAAGGTAACCGGTCCGAAAGGTTCTCGGGAAGTGAAATTTCTGGTCGATAGCGGTGCGCATTTTACACTTCTGCCAGAGCTCGTTTGGAAGAAAATTGGCATAATGCCGAAGCGAAGCATGACTTTCGAAATGGCTGATGGAACCGAGATGATCAGAAACCTATCTGAATGTCATATCGAAATTCTCGACGACGAGATTCATACGCGAGTGGTTCTTGGCCAAAAGGGAGACGCTGCACTTTTGGGTGTCATCACACTTGAGCAACTTGCACTTGTGTTGAACCCCTTCAAAAGGGAACTTAAGCCAATGAAGCTGATGATGGCTTAAATCGATAGGAGGAAGTCGATGGGTCTCTTTGCACTGTTTATTTTTCTGCTGATCGGGCCTTATTTCCTTATTTTCGGGAGCGCGCCACTTCCGATTTTCTACGGCCACAGCAATCAAAAGGCTTGGCTGCATAATATTTCAGCTTTGATGATCCGGATAATGGGGGCTTGCTTTACGTTGGCAGGTCTCTTGCCAATTTTTTTTAGTCGCGGTCATGATGGCTGGTGGTTTTCGGTCAGTATTTGGCTGAGTATTGGGGGATTTGTCATCCTCGGTATCGGATTGCTCCGCGGCCTGAATGGGCCAAGGCTTTAGACGTTAACGACCCGCCCTATTGATTTGAGAGTAGATTTCAAGCTATTACTCCCGATGAGGAGTATTTTCCAGCAAGGATTGCAAAATGCCGCGTGATCTCGTTATCCTCGCCTGCAACGAATGCAAGCGACGCAATTATACTACAACCAAGAACAAACGCAAGCAGACCGGGCGCGTGGAATATAAGAAATTCTGCCCATTCTGTCACAACCGCACCGTCCATCGGGAATCGCGGTAGTGATGCGTAGGTCCGTAGCTCAACTGGTAGAGCATCGGTCTCCAAAACCGAGGGTTGGGGGTTCGAGTCCCTCCGGGCCTGCAACACTCCGGAGTTACAATTGATTGACAAAATTAAGAAATACCTGGCCGATGTTCGGATAGAACTCGGCAAGGTGATCTGGCCATCGAAGGCAGAGTTGCGCGAAAGTTCGACCATTGTCGTAATCTTGTCGTTGTTACTTGCGACCTTTACATTTTCGATTGACTTTATCCTGAATCGAATTCTTCAGTTTATCCTGTGATCTCTGCCAAATCAACGAAAAGCACGTCACAGCCAACTGAGGTATCTCCGCCAGTCAAGCGTTTTTACGTTCTGCGCGTATTTACCAGCATGGAAGCTGTTGTAAAAACGGCGATAACGCAGGAGATAGAACGGCTTGGGCTTCAGGAACTTTTTGGCGACATTTTGATTCCAACAGAAGAAGTCGTCGAGATGAAGGAAGGCAAGAAGAAGATCAAGACCCGAACCTTTTTCCCGGGCTACATCTTGATCGAGCTTGTGCTGAACGAGAAATCGCGTCATTTGTTACTGGAAGCGCCCAATGTGATGGGGTTTGCCGGCAATCCGATGGACCCGCCGCCACTTCGACGTGAAGAGGTTGATCGAATTCTCGGCCGGGTCGAGGAGAAGCGTGGATCTGTGACGATGGACATACAGTTCCAAGTTGATGACAAGGTGAAGATCAATGACGGACCGTTCAAAGATTTTGTCGGCGCCATCAAAGAAATCAACCATGAGAAACGGAAGGCAAAGGTTTTGGTTTCGATTTTCGGTCGATCAACCCCGGTCGAAGTCGATTTTCTTCAAATTACGACGAACATTTCACCGTCCTAATTTGAGGTAGCCTCTCAGGCGACAGATTTATCAGACTATAGCCACTAACTGAAGTGGCACAATTACCATACCAGCGACATAGTCGCCAACTCTGCGTTCAGCAGAATAACGGGAACTGAAAATGGCACCGAGTAAGAAGAAAATAACCGGTTATGTCAAGCTCCAGATTAAGGGCGGACAATCGAACCCCTCGCCACCGGTCGGCCCTGCGCTCGGTCAGCGCGGCGTCAACATCATGGAGTTCTGCAAAGCATTCAACGCCCGTACCCAGGATCAGCTTGGGGTAGTGCTTCCTGTTATTATCACAATATATGCTGATAAGTCATTTACGTTCGTTGTAAAGACTCCACCAGCTTCGATCCTGTTAAAGCAGGCGGCCGGGATAAAGAGCGGCTCCAAAGTTGCCAACAAAGAAAAGGTCGGCAAGATTACGTCGGCACAGCTTGGTGAGATTGCCACTCAGAAGATGGTCGATCTCAACGCACATACTCTGGAAGCAGCGAAGAGCATCATCGCCGGGACTGCCCGAAATATGGGAATTACGGTAGAGGGATAGCCGTCTCGTTTCAAGCGGTCAGTCTTGACTGATTGTACCGTCCATAAGATCTCTTTCAAATGCGTCAATCTATGTGATGGCGCAATCGATAAGTTACACCGGAGGGAGGCTCTTTTCAAGCCGTATGCACCTCCTAACATCAGAAGACAATGTTTCACAGCAAGCGTTTCAAGTCCGCGTTCGCAAAAATCGATCGCCGCGCCGAGTTTGACCTCGAACCTGCAATCGCCAAAGTCAAAGAGTGTGCCACAGCAAAATTTGACGAGACGGTTGAAATCACCATTTCACTCAACGTAGATCCCCGTAAAGCAGATCAAATGATTCGCGGGACGGTCTCGCTTCCTCACGGGATCGGCAAGACTGTCAGACTTCTTGTGCTCTGCCGCGAAGATCGCTGGAAAGAGGCAACTGAGGCCGGGGCCGATTACGTTGGACTAGATGAGTTCATCACCAAGATTCAAGGTGGTTGGTTCGAGATAGACTCGATCATCGCAACCCCGGACGTGATGCCAATAGTCGGTAAAGTCGGAAAGATCCTTGGGCCTCGCGGCTTGATGCCTAACCCGAAGACAGGAACCGTTACCAACGATCTTCGTGAAGCGGTTACCGAAGTCAAGGCAGGGCGTCTTTCGTTCCGCGTCGATAAGTACGGAATCCTGCATATTCCGGTCGGTAAGTCATCGTTCACGAAAGAGAAGTTGTTCGATAACGTCACTTCACTGCTTGGGGCGGTTCTGCGACTCAAGCCACAAACTGCCAAGGGACAGTACGTTAAGGCGATTCACCTCTCCAGCACGATGGGACCTGGGGTGAAGCTTAACAAGGCGGTGGTTGCGGGGGTGAAGTAGGGGTATGAGTCTATAAGGAGATTGCAATGAAAGGCATTGATTTTATTTACGATGAGAAGGGTAAGCGAAAAGCTGCCTTGGTTGATCTGAAGAAATGGGGGGTTGAGTTTGAGGATTTTTGCGACGGTTTGACTGGTGAATTGCGGAAGGATGAACCATTAATCCCATGGTCTGTTCTGAAGGCGGAGATTGCAACAAAAAAAAACAACATTGGCTGAGTACGGGATTGCTTTTCGTGAGTCTGCTGCAAAAGAACTTCGAGGATTGCCGCTTATTGTCGTTCTTCGAGTAGAAGAAGCGATAGAAAGGCTTCGGCAGATGCCGCGACCAGTTGGTGTTCGGAAATTGAGAGGACATTCTCACACTTATAGAGTGAGGGTGGGGGATTATCGAGTCGTCTATGAAATCTTTGATGAGCTTTATCAGATCATCGTTGTAAAAGTGCGACATCGAAAGGATGTCTACTGAAGATTTGTAGTGTTGTGATACTCCAACTGTTTTGATGCCACGAGTCTGACATCTATCAGGGGGTTAAATTGAAAATAAGATCAGTGTTATATGCGTTCGAGTTGACTAAGTCACTTTAACAATTAAATTTTCCTTTTCGGTATAAAACAAATGATTCGTGCAGCAAAACCCGCCGCGGGTAAAATCACAGCGGTTGATGAATTGGAAAGCGTCCTCAAAGAGGCGCGATCCATCGTGATGGCAGACTTCACCGGTCTGCCCGTCTCGGATATCGATCAACTGCGGTTAACCTGCTTCAAAAGCCGGGTTAAATTCAAGGTAGCCAAGAACACCCTCGCCACACTGGTGCTGGGAAGGCTGGGTCACACAGGACTCGATGAGATACTTACCGGACCGACCGGGTTTTTCATCGGATACGACGATCCAGTTGTGCCGATAAAGATTCTCTCCGATTTTATCAGAGAGAAGCAGAAGGCATCGATAAAGGGTGGATTGATCGAAGGCACCCTATACGATCCGGCTCAAATAGAGCAACTCAAGAACATTCCACCCCGTTCAGTCTTGATTGGACAGGTCGTGGGAGCTATGGTCGGCCCGCTCAGCGGGTTCGTGAATGTACTAAATGAAATTCTACGTTCGTTCGTCTCGGTTGTGGAGCAGGTTGCCGAAATGGCGGGAACCAATCCAACGGGACGACCGGGAATAAGCGCCTCAGGAGGATCCGTGCAAGCAATAATTGAAGCAATCGAGAAAATGACAGTCCTCGAGCTGGTCGAACTTAAGAAGGCCCTCGAAGAGAAATTCGGCGTTACAGCTGCAGCTCCCATGATGATGGGTGGCGGTATGGCTATGGGCGGCGCAGCCGCTCCGGTCGAAGAAGTTGAAGAGCAGACGGAATTCAACGTCATCCTCGTCAGCTCCGGCGAGAAGAAGATTCAGGTAATCAAGGAAGTCCGTGCAATTACCGGACTTGGCCTCAAGGAAGCCAAAGACCTGGTGGATGGCGCTCCGAAGGCAATCAAAGAAGCCGTCTCCAAAGACGAAGCCATGGCGATCAAAGCCAAGGTTGAAGAAGCAGGCGGCGTGGTCGAACTCAAGTAGCTTAGAAGCTGAATCTGCTACAAATGCCCGGCATGATCCTATTAGTTTCCTGCCGGGCAGAGACAGTCTTCTAAATTCACACACAACCGATCGACAGGTTTGTCTGCTGACCAAAATTAATTCTGGTTTGACAAACCGACAGCAAGATCGAATCCTGGAAATCCCTTCATCGACAAAGAGAGAGGGATTCAACGTTTATAGTTGAATTGCCACTCCGTCGAAGGGTTTGTTTGATAACTCAGTCCCGCATAGTTCGCATTGTGTGAAAAAAGACTTAGTATCTAAACAGTTCGATTCCGACACCTGTTGACCTCTCCGGAGAGAGCTTGAAGTCCAAAAATTCGATTCCGAGGATTTCGTTTGCCAAAACGCAACACGTCCTCGAAATGCCCGATCTGCTCGAGATTCAAGTAACTTCATACGAGGAATTCCTCCAGCAAAACATTCCTCCCGACAAAAGGGAGCGAAAAGGTTTGCAGGCGGTGTTCCTCAACGTGTTTCCGATTCTCGACAATCGTGAAGAACACGTCTTGGAATTCATCGAGTACTATATTGCTCCGACCAAATACTCAATAGAAGAGTGTCGCGAGCGCGGCGTGACCTATTCAGCCCCGCTCAAGGCGAAGCTCCGTCTATCCAGTCGGGACGATGTGGACGAAGAAGGTGAATTCGGACACACCATTGAATCGGACGTCTATCTGGGCAACCTGCCTTTGATGACGAGCGAGGGGACATTCATAATCAACGGCGCTGAGCGTGTAGTTGTCAGCCAGCTACATCGTTCGCCCGGTGTTTTCTTTGGTGATTCGATCCATCCCAACGGTACACGCATATTTTCGGCACGTGTTATTCCGTTTCGTGGCTCATGGATTGAATTTACTACAGACATCAACGATGTTCTCTACGTTTACATCGACAGGCGCAAACGCTTCCCGATTACGACCCTCCTCCGTGCGGTCGGTTATTCCGACGACTCGCAGATTTGGGATCTGTTCGGCCATGCCGAAGAGGTATCTCTAAACTCCAAGAACATCAAAGATTTCTACGGTAAGCCTTCGCTTAAGAGTGAAGTCGATACCGAGACTGGCGAGCTTTTACTGAAGGCTGGTCAGATCTTCGATATCGAAGCGTTCAAGCGACTGAAGAAAGGGAACGTTAAGAAGGTGATGGTTCTCAAGCGGGAAGAGAACGACGTTGGTTGTGATATTCTCACCAACACTTTCCGCAAGGATCGCTCAGCTAACCGAGAAGAGGCTCTTGCTGTCATCTATCGCGAACTGCGAAATGGTGACCCACCTGATACTGACACCGCCCGGAAACTTCTCGACAGGTTGTTCTTCGATGAAAAGCGTTACGATCTCGGAACCGTCGGTCGGCACCGGATCAACAACAAGCTTGGCTTGCAAGTCCCCCTCGAAAAGACTGTCCTGACCAATGAGGACATCCTCGCCATTTTGAAGCGAGTCCTCGACCTTAGAATCGGCAAGGAACAAACGGACGACATCGACCATCTTGGCAACCGTCGCGTTAGAACCGTCGGCGAACAGCTCGCCAATCAGTTCTCGATTGCTCTTTCCCGTATGGCAAGGACGATCAAGGAGCGGATGAACATCCGTGACACAGAACAGCTTACACCGCAGGACCTTGTCAATGTGAGGACGGTCTCATCTGTCATTAATACGTTCTTCGGCACCAACCAGTTGTCGCAGTTTATGGATCAGGTCAATCCATTGACGGAGTTGACCCACAAGCGTCGTATGTCAGCGCTTGGACCAGGTGGTCTTACCAGAGAGCGCGCTGGCTTCGAAGTTCGTGACGTTCACTATACCCATTACGGACGACTTTGCCCGATTGAGACGCCTGAAGGCCCCAACATCGGTTTGATCTCAAGTCTTTGCACCTATGCGAGGATCAACGAACTCGGTTTTGTTGAAACTCCCTATCGCAAGGTGAAGAACGGTAAGGTGACCAAGCAATTGGAATACCTGAATGCCGACGATGAAGATCATGTGACGATTGCTCAAGCGAATTCAGAACTGAATGATAAAGGTGAATTTATCGGGGCAAAGATCAGTGCGCGATACCGCTCAGACTATCCGGTTACCGGACCTGAAGGTATTGATTACATGGATGTTTCGCCCAATCAGATTGTTTCGGTTGCTGCGGCATTGATCCCGTTCCTCGAGCACGACGACGCAAACCGCGCCCTGATGGGCTCCAACATGCAACGACAGGCGGTTCCGTTAATGATCCCGAAGGCGCCGATTGTCGGTACGGGTATGGAAGCACGTGCAGCTCGTGATTCCCGAACACTTTTGGTTGCCGACCAGGACATGCGGATCGTCAAGGTCTCGTCCAACGAAATTGTTGCCGAACGAAAGATGTATGATCCTCGCAATCGTGAAGGTCAACAGCCAGTCGAAAAGGTCAACTATAAGCTGAGAAAGTTCTTCCGAACCAATCAGGATACCTGCATCAATCAGCGTCCGCTCGTCGATGCGGGTGACGTGGTGAAGAAGGGTGACGTTCTTGCCGACGGTTGTGCGACCGAGCGCGGCGATCTTGCACTTGGACGAAACATCCTCGTAGCATTCATGCCCTGGAACGGATATAACTTTGAAGACTCGATCATTGTATCGGAACGACTTGTAAGAACCGACGCTTTTTCCTCGATCCATATCGAAGAGGTAGAGCTTCAAGTTCGTGAGACGAAGCGTGGGCAGGAAGATCTGACCCGCGAAATTCCGAATGTATCGGAAGAGGCGACGAAAGATCTCGACGAAAGCGGAATTATCCGCGTCGGTGCGGTCATTAAAGAAGGTGACATTCTGATCGGTAAGGTGACGCCGAAAGGTGAAACCGAACTAACTCCGGAAGACAAGCTCCTGAAAGCAATCTTCGGTGACAAAGCAGGTGACGTCAAAAATGCTTCCCGAACAGCCCGACCAGGTATGGACGGAATTGTCATCGATACGAAGCTGTTCAGCCGGAAGCGGAAGGACGCAGATGCACGGCTTGAAGACAAGCAGAAGATCGAAGACCTTGAGAGCGGTTTCGATCAGACCGGAGCCGATCTAATCCACGAGACGAAACGCGAGCTAGCCAAAATTCTAACTGGGTCAGTTGCATTCGAAATCGCCGACAGGAACGGTGAACGAGTTCTGATCAAGGAAGGCGAGCGATTCAGCAGTAGCCTGATCGATGGGCTTAACCTGAATGACATTCCCTCAGATTGCCGTTGGTGCGAGGATGAGGATGTGAGCAATATTGCGAACTTTCTTATCGAACGGTTCCACGAACGTCTTGCTGAGGAAGATACGCAGTACCGCAATACCAAGCACAAGATTCAAGTGGGTGACGAACTTCCTTCCGGAATTGTTCAACTCGCCAAAGTCTATGTTGCTCAGAAGCGCAAGGTGCAGGTCGGTGACAAGATGGCAGGTCGTCACGGTAACAAAGGTGTCGTCGGGCGGATCGTTCCGATGGAAGATATGCCTTTCCTTGCCGACGGAACGCCGATCGATATGATCCTGAACCCGCTCGGTGTGCCTTCACGTATGAACCTTGGACAGCTACTTGAGACTGCGTTGGGTTGGGCGGGCCAGACACTTGGAGTGCATTTCAGCACGCCGGTTTTCGACGGTGCGACGCTTGATGACGTCAATAGAAACCTTGCCGAAGCCAACCTCTCCAATTCTGGCAAGACGCGGATCTATGACGGACAAACAGGCGAACAGTTCGACCAGCCGGTAACGGTTGGCGTTATCTACATGATGAAACTGTCCCATCTCGTCGAAGACAAGATCCATGCCCGGAGTATTGGACCTTACTCACTGATTACCCAGCAGCCGTTGGGTGGTAAAGCGCAGTTCGGTGGCCAGAGATTCGGTGAAATGGAAGTCTGGGCGCTGGAAGCATACGGTGCGGCACATACGTTGCAGGAAATCCTTACGGTCAAGTCCGACGACGTGTCAGGTAGATCGCGCACCTACGAAGCTATCGTCAAGGGTGATCTGTTACCGATGCCGGGTATCCCTGAATCGTTCAATGTGCTCATCAATGAGTTGATGGGACTTGGGCTCGATGTAAAGCTGGAATAGTGGACAACCACGCCTGATTGGATAATGCTCTTTTATTAGCGACTATGGCCGCCGTCGGCTTCACCGGCGGTCTGGTCGATTCCATTGCCGGTGGTGGCGGCTTGATTACACTTCCGGCGTTGTTGTGGGCGGGGCTTCCGCCTCACATTGCTCTTGGAACGAACAGGTTTGGGTCAACGTTCGGAAGCTTTACCGCGGCATATCGTTACACGCGTGGAGGGGTAGTCAAGCTTAACGAACAGTGGTTCGGAGTTTTCTGTACTGGTGTGGGAGCTGCCAGCGGGGCATTGGTTGTACAATCAATGTCGGCAGGATTCCTGAAATACTTGATTCCGTTTCTGTTGGCCGCTGTGTTTTTTTACATGCTGTTTAGGCCCGGGTTTGGCGAAGTAGCCACCAAACAACGGATCAATTACGGGCTTTTTCACCTGATTTTCGGGCTGACACTTGGCTTCTATGATGGCTTTTTCGGGCCTGGGGCCGGGTCGCTATGGACAATGGCAATACTTCTTTTTCTTGGACTCGATCTACTTTCTGCGACAGGAAAAACGAAGGTGATGAATTTTGCAAGTAATTTCGCGTCGCTGATTGTCTTTATAATCGGCGGTCAAGTCATTTTTCAGATCGGTTTGGTGATGGGGATGGGGCAGGTTGCAGGTGCAACCATTGGGTCGGGACTGGTAATGAAAAGAGGCGTCGGATTTATCAAGCCTGTTTTTATGGCTATGGTTTTTCTGGTAATGGCAAAGCTTTGGTACGGCACATTTTTCCGGTAGTCAATAGCGGCGAATAACCGATTTGGGAAGAGACATAGGTAGGATCATTTCCAGACCTTCCTCAGGTTCGATTTTCAGCAGCACTTCCGAACGACTAAGCAGGGGCGTTAAGTGGCTTACAGCCAAAAACAGTTCGATGTAGAAACCGAACACTTCACTAAAATCACGATTGGGCTTTCGTCTCCCGAGATGATTCTCGATCGCTCCCATGGCGAAGTGACAAAGCCGGAGACGATTAACTACCGTTCCTATAAGCCCGAAAAAGACGGACTCTTCAGCGAGCGAATCTTCGGGCCGACGAAGGATTGGGAGTGCTTCTGCGGTAAATATCGCGGAATCCGATACAAGGGAATCATCTGCGACCGGTGCAGCGTCGAGATCACTCGCAAAGACGTCCGCCGGAAGAGGATGGGACATATCGAGCTAGCCGTACCCGTTGTCCATATCTGGTTCTTCAAATCGTTGCCATCGAAGATCGGGAACCTGCTGGGGATCTCTGGCCGCGACCTTGAAAAGATCATTTATTACGAATCTTTTGCTGTTATCCAACCGGGACCATCAGGCAAGAGATTTTGCGAAGTACTTTCCGAGAACGATTACAACGATGTTCTCGATACGATTGGCTATGAAAACCGGTTATTGCCCAATTCCGACCCGAACAAGTTCATCGCCCTCATGGGTGGTGAGGCGATCCTCGAAATGCTTCGCAGGGTTGAAGTCCACACCGTGTCGCGCGATTTTCGTCGTCTGATTGCCATCGAAACCTCTATTCAGCGTAAGCAAGATTATATCAAGCGCCTTAGAGTTATCGAGGCGTTCATGGCCAGCAGCCACGAAGGTGGGAACCGCCCCGAATGGATGGTCTTGAAAGTTGTCCCGATTGTACCGCCAGATTTGAGACCTCTCGTGCCGCTTGATGGCGGTAGATTTGCGACTTCGGATTTGAATGACCTTTACCGACGAGTCATCATTCGCAACAATCGTCTGCGAAAAATGATCGAGATTAAAGCCCCTGATGTCATCCTTCGCAACGAAAAGAGGATGTTGCAGGAAGCTGTCGATTCGTTGTTCGACAACGGCAGGAAGTCAGTTGCGATGCGCTCCGACGGCAACCGCCCTTTGAAGTCACTCTCCGATAACCTTCGTGGTAAGCAGGGACGTTTCCGCCAGAACTTGCTCGGAAAGCGCGTTGACTATTCCGGTCGTTCGGTAATTGTGGTTGGTCCAGAACTGAAACTGCATGAATGCGGTTTGCCAAAGCACATGGCTGTCGAGTTATTCAAACCGTTCATTATTCGCAAGCTGATCGAGCGCGACTACACCAAAACAGTGAAGTCTGCCAAGCGGATGGTCGAGCGTAAACTCGATGTCGTCTGGGAACTCTTGGAAGAGATCATTCAGGATCATCCGGTATTGCTTAACCGTGCGCCGACACTGCATAGACTCGGTATTCAAGCTTTCCAGCCGCAGTTGATCGAGGGTAAGGCAATTCGGCTTCATCCGCTCGTCTGTGCGGCGTTTAACGCTGACTTCGACGGTGACCAGATGGCGGTCCACGTACCGCTTTCTTACGAGTCCCAGATCGAAGCGCGGCTGTTGATGTTGTCACCGAGAAACATCCTCAATCCGGCAAATGGTCGCCCAATTGCGATACCGTCACAGGATATCGTACTTGGTTGCTACTATATCACCAAATTGCTCCCAGGCGGAAAAGGGGAGGGGAAGGTCTTCTCCTCGCCGCGCGGTGCGCTGATGGCTCAACAGGCTGGAGCTATTTCGCTTCACGCCCCCATCAAGTGCAAGGTGAACGGCAATATGATCGAGACTTCCGCCGGGCGCCTCATGTTCAATGAGATTTTGCCGGTTGGAGTATTAGGTGTTAAGTATTTTAACGAGCTTATCACCAAGAAACGGCTCGAAGAAATTGTCTTGCAAGTCTTTAACGAAGTCAGCTTCGATGGTACAGCGGCTTATCTCGACGCTCTGAAGAGCCTTGGATTTAAGACCGCTACCAAAGCCGGTCTTTCAATTTCGCTATCTGACATCGAAGTACCAGTTGAAAAGACCGAGCTGATCCGAATCGCCCAGTCACGGGTCGAAGAGATTCAGGGCCAATACGAAATGGGTCTCATCACCGACGGTGAGCGGTATAACATGATCATCGACCTTTGGACCCATACCAATAACGACGTAGCCGAGGCGATGTTCACGCACATGAAGTTGTCACAAAAGGGCTTCAACCCGCTCTTTATGATGGCAGACTCCGGTGCTCGTGGTTCGAAGGAGCAGATTCGGCAGTTGGCAGGTATGCGTGGTCTTATGGCCAAACCACAAAAGACGATGACCGGGCAGAAGGGTGAAATTATCGAGCAACCGATCACCGCCAACTTCAAAGAAGGCTTGACGGTACTCGAGTACTTTATCTCAACTCACGGTGCTCGAAAGGGTCTTGCCGATACAGCGCTTAAGACAGCCGACGCTGGTTACCTTACACGTCGTCTTGTCGATGTGGCTCAGGATATGATTATTTCGGACTTCGACTGCAAAACCAACAAAGGTTCGACGGTCGAGGCATCCAAGGAAGGCGAAGAGATATCGGAGCAGTTGTTCGCCCGCATTATCGGACGTATTACTGCAATGGATATTTTCCATCCCGACACGAACGAGCTTTTGATTCCCGCCAATACGATGATCCGCGACAAAGAGGCGCAAATGATTGCCGCTTCCGGTATCGCCAAAATCACGATCAGGTCGGTACTTGCTTGTGAAGCCGAGACAGGCGTCTGCGCTTCTTGCTACGGGACAAACCTCACCAGTGGCAAAATCGTCAATCTTGGTGAAGCGGTAGGCGTAATTGCTGCGCAGTCAATTGGTGAACCGGGTACACAGCTTACGCTGCGAACGTTCCATATCGGTGGTACTGCATCGCTGGTGGCGGCTGAGTCACAAGTGATGGCCAAGGGAGACGGAACGGTCAGTTGGGTCAATATCGAGGGAATCCCCCGCGACGACGATACATTCGTCGCGCTCCGTCGTAGCGGCTTCATCCGCTTAATGGATGACAACGGGCGAAAGTTAGCCGAATATTCAGTACCTTACGGTGCAACGATTCAGGCTGCTGATGGCGCGAAAGTGACTACCGGTATGATTCTGTTTACCTGGGATCCTTACTCCGCATTCATTCTTGCAGCGAATGCTGGGAAAGTACAGTTTCACGACATCAAAGAGGGCTTGACAGTCCTCGAGTCAACGGATCAGTCAACCGGTCAACGGATGAGCGTCATTACGGAATCGAAAGATCGTCGCCTCAATCCCCATATTCATATTATCGGTACCGACGGGAAGTCGTCCGGTCAGTACATTCTGCCGATTGGCGCTTTGATGATGGTCACCGACAATCAGATGGTTAAGGCCGGTGACGCGATTGTGAAGATTCCGCGTGAATCGTCGAAGAGCAAGGACATCACCGGTGGTTTGCCACGCGTTGCCGAGCTATTCGAAGCTCGCCGCCCGAAGGATCCTGCTATCGTTACCGAAATCGACGGTATCGTCAAATTTGGACAATTGCGACGTGGTGTTCGTGAAATCACGGTCACCCCAACCAGTTCACCTGATCCCAAGAAATATATGATACCGGTTGGACGGCATTTGCTGGTTCATGACGGCGAACATGTCACTGCTGGCGAACGGTTAACCGAAGGTGCTGTTTCTCCACAGGATATCCTCCAGATCCTCGGTCACCAGAAGGTTCAAGAGTATCTGGTCAACGAAATTCAGGATGTCTATCGTCTTCAGGGTGTGCGCATTAATGACAAGCACATCGAAGTAATCGTCCGTCAGATGATGCAGAAAGTTCGCATCGAAGATCCTGGCGACACGATGTACCTGGAAGGCGATCAAGTTGACTTCTCACGTTTGAACAAAGAGAACAAACAACTGATCGGTAAAGTGATTATTCTCGAGCCGGGTGACTCGAAGTTTGAGATTGGTGATCTGGTTGATCGAGCCGCCTTTGGACGAGAAATGAGACGGCTGAAGAAAATCGAAGGCAAGGAACCCGAGACACGACCGACTCAGCCTGCCCGTTACCAGCAGATATTGCTCGGTATTACTCAGGCGTCACTTGCCACAGAGAGCTTCATCTCGGCGGCGTCGTTCCAGGAGACGACACGCGTCCTTACAGACGCCGCAGTAGAGCAGAAGACTGATACACTGCGTGGTCTGAAAGAAAACGTCATTATGGGGCATCTTATTCCCGCAGGAACCGGTTTGATGCGGTACAGAACGCTTATTGTGAAGCCACCCGAAGGCGAAGACTCAGATCTCCAGGTTATTCCTGTGAAGGAAGACCTTGAAGAGGAAGTCAAGATTGCCGCACTTCTCGCCGAAGAGCAACTTCGAGGCGAACCAGTTCAAGAAGCTGAGTCTGTTGAATCGGAAGCAGACGGGGAGTTTATCGCCGAACCGGACGCGACTGAAATAGAAATCGTCGAATCGGAGCTGGTGGACGATATAAACATCGAGAACGGTTGACAAACCGGTATTAAAATTGTAGATTTGAGTTTTCCGGGAAAAAGCGAGTAGCTATTACCGGCTGGTATGGAATTAATTTGAGTTCGAAAGGATTGCTTTGCCGACCCTGAATCAATTGGTCACCAAAGGTCGTACTGTAAAGAAAGCGAAGAGTATGGCCCCGGCGCTGGAACAGTGTCCGCAGAAACGCGGTGTCTGTGTACGCGTCTATACAACGACTCCGAAAAAACCGAATTCAGCGCTCCGCAAGGTTGCCCGTGTTCGCCTTTCGAATGGCATCGAAGTTACCAGCTACATACCCGGTGAAGGTCACAACCTTCAAGAGCATTCAATCGTACTTATCCGAGGCGGTCGTGTGAAAGACCTTCCCGGTGTGCGTTACCATATCATCCGTGGAACACTCGATGCGGCTGGCGTTGCCAAGCGTAAGCAGGGTCGTTCCAAGTATGGTACCAAGAAAGTAGCGCTGAAGAAGTAGTTTCCCTGTCAGGCTTGCTGTCTGACGTTTTTTATGTAATGCCGGATCGTCCGGTCGCAACCCCAGAATAATCAGAGCGATATGTCACGGCGTAAACGTGCAGTGAAGCGGGAGATTCTTCCCGATCCCAAATACGGCGATATCCTTGTATCGAAGTTTATTAACTCGATCATGAAGCAAGGTAAGAAATCGACCGCTGAAGGAATTTTCTACGACTCATTCGATATTATTGCAAAACGAACGAAGTTGAACGGCATCGATGTGTTTCGCAAAGCTATTGACAACGCCCGCCCGCCGGTTGAGGTTAAGTCCCGCCGCGTTGGTGGTTCGACGTATCAGGTTCCGGTCGAGGTTCGCGGCTCCCGCCAGCAGGCGCTTGCCATCCGGTGGATACTCAGTTATGCCAGGGCCCGTCAGGAAACGACCATGGCCGCCAACCTTGCGAGCGAATTGATCGCTGCTGCCAACGGTGAAGGGTCAACCATTAAGAAGCGTGAGGATACGCTCAAGATGGCAGAAGCGAATAGGGCGTTCGCGCATTTCAGATGGTAGGATTTTAGGGTTGATTTGGTAGGAATGACAGGGTGAGATACCTGTCCCACTAAACGGAAAGTGGAAAGTAATTGAGACGCCGCACCTGTGGCGATCTGACTAAACCGTTGGCTTCCGGCCGACGTTGGGCGGGGGTATTGAGATGGGGTTGGGGGACTGATAAAATTGTTTCCGTAAACGCGGAGACGGACGTTGATTGTTGTGACCGCATATATAAGCGAATAGCACCAAGGGTGATCTCTTTCTATTAGAGGACAGCCTTGCGGCTGTCTTTTTCTCTCTAATTGACATACGAAAGATTATTACAAGTGGCCGAGAGCCTTACAGCTGCACCAACGGAAGTACGAACTACCGGGAAGGCGAAATCGTCGAACTCGAAAGCCGTAGATGGTAACATGAATTACGATCTGAAAATGATTCGTAATATCGGAATTATGGCTCATATCGATGCTGGCAAGACGACGACGACCGAACGCGTTCTTTATTATACAGGCCGTACTTATAAAATGGGTGAAGTCCACGACGGCACCGCCGTGATGGACTGGATGGATCAAGAGCGCGAGCGAGGTATCACGATTACCTCAGCATCGACCACCTGCCCATGGAAAGATTACCAAATCAACATCATCGACACTCCGGGACACGTCGATTTCACTGCTGAAGTCGAACGAAGCCTTCGAGTTCTCGATGGTGCTGTCGCTATTTTTTGTGCCGTTGGTGGCGTAGAGCCTCAGTCGGAAACGGTCTGGCGTCAAGCCGACCGATACAACGTACCAAGGCTTGCCTACATCAACAAGATGGACCGTTCGGGTGCTGACTTCTATCGCGTGGTCGGAATGATTAAGGAGCGTCTCGGTGCGACTCCTATCCCGATTCAGATTCCTATTGGTCAGAGTGAGCTTTTCAACGGTATGATTGACCTCATAAGAATGAAGGCGATTACGTTCCGTGAAGACAGCTTTGGTATGCACATGGATGACAGCGATATTCCGCCCGATATGATGAAGGTGTCGTTGGAATGGCGCGAGAAGCTTCTTGAATCAGTCAGTGATATTGACGATACGCTGATGGAGAAGTTCCTTGACGGTCAGGCAATTGCTGAAGACGAGATTGTGGCGGCTTTACGTCAGGCGACAATTCAAGGCAAGGTTACTCCAGTTCTTTGTGGTTCTTCGTTCAGATATAAGGGCGTACAGAACCTCCTCGATGCAGTCCTTGCATTTCTACCAAGTCCTGTCGATGTGAAGGCTATTGTTGGACATCATCCCCAAACAGAAGCTCCAGAAGAACGACCCGCCGATCCCAATGTCGCTTTCTCTGCGCTTGCATTCAAGATTATGACCGACCCATACATGGGCAGGCTCACATACTTCCGAGTTTATTCAGGCAGTATCAAGTCTGGTGAACAGGTTCTGAATTCGACAAACGGGAAGCGCGAGCGTTTCAATCGTATCGTCAGGATGTTCGCCAACAAGCGTGAAGATGTCACTGAGGTATTTGCTGGCGACATTGTTGCCGCGATTGGGTTCAAAGACACTCGCACAGGCGACACACTCTGTGATATGAAGCATCCGATTGTTCTGGAGAGAATGAACTTCCCGGAACCGGTTATTTCCGTCACTATCGAACCGCAAAGCCAGCAAGAACAGGATAAGCTTGCCGAAGCTCTCAGCAAGCTTGCTGATGAAGATCCGACATTCCGAGTTCGAACGGACCCTGAGTCGGGCCAGACGCTGATCGCTGGTATGGGCGAGCTTCATCTTGAAGTTCTCGTAGAACGGATGAAGCGAGAGTTTGGTGTATTGGTACATCAAGGCAAGCCTCATGTTGCCTATCGTGAAACCATCACCCGCGCTGCCGAAGCCGACGCCAAGTATGTCAAGCAGACCGGTGGCCACGGCCAATACGGTCATGTCAAGCTGCGAATCGAACCGGGCGAAAAGGGAAGTGGCTATCACTTTGAGAACAAAGTTGTTGGTGGCACCATTCCCCGTGAGTATATTGAGCCTGTCAATCGCGGTGCGCGAGAGGCACTTGAAAATGGTGTCCTCGTCGGTTACCAACTGATCGATGTTCTTGTGACATTGCTTGACGGAAGCTACCACGAAGTTGACTCTTCCGAATTAGCGTTCAAAATCGCCGGTTCAATGGCAGTGCAGGATGCGGTCAAACGGGCAGGGGCTATGATCCTTGAGCCGTTCATGAAGTTGGAGGTTGTCACTCCCGACATCTATCTCGGTGATGTGGTCGGCGACCTTAACAGCCGCCGCGCCAGAATTATGGGTATTGATGTTCGTAATGACGCCCAGGTGGTTTTGACGGAGTCGCCACTGGCGAATATGTTCGGATACGCAACGACTCTCAGGTCGTTGACTCAGGGACGGGCGATGTTCACGATGGAGTTCCTCCGCTACGAACAGGTCCCGACTCATGTCCAGAACGAAATGATCGAAAAATCGAAAAAGTAGTATTAGCGGTCCTTTACAGAATAATAAGCTAATTCTACCTAATTAATGCAAGCCGACCCGGAAACGGGAATTTGGCAGGAAATCAGACCGGAACATTAAGAGATGGCAAAAGAAAAATTTGTGCGGAGTAAGCCGCACGTCAATATCGGCACAATCGGTCACGTAGATCACGGCAAAACGACATTGACCTCAGCGATCACGTTAGTGTTGGCCAAGAAAGGTCTCTCCGCCGAGCGTTCGTTCGACTCCATCGATAACGCTCCCGAAGAGCGCGCCCGTGGCGTAACGATCAACACCGCCCACATCGAGTATTCGACCGAGAACCGTCATTACGCCCACGTTGACTGCCCGGGGCATGCCGACTATATCAAGAATATGGTCACCGGCGCAGCTCAGATGGACGGAGCAATTGTGGTAGTCTCCGCCGACGACGGTCCGATGCCCCAGACTCGTGAGCATATCCTGCTCGCCCGTCAGGTCGGTGTGCCGCATCTTGTGATCTTCATGAACAAAGTCGATCTCGTCGATGACCCTGAGCTTCTTGATCTCGTTGAGCTTGAGATGCGCGATCTTCTTAACCAGTATCAGTTCCCCGGCGACACGACACCGATCATCCGCGGTTCAGGCTTAAACGCGATGAACTACCCGGAAGACCCGAAGTACAACCAGTGCATCATGGACCTGATGAATGCCTGCGACACGTTCATTCCCGAGCCAGTTCGTGCTACCGAGAAGCCGTTCCTGATGCCGGTTGAAGACGTATTTTCGATTACGGGTCGTGGAACAGTTGCGACCGGACGTATCGAGCGCGGTATCATCAAGGTTGGCGATGAAGTTGAGCTTGTCGGTTTTGTTGCGACCAAGAAATCTGTCGTGACCGGAATCGAGATGTTCCGCAAGTTGCTTGACGAGGGTCGTGCCGGTGACAACTGTGGTTTGTTGCTTCGCGGAATTGACAAGGAAGCGATTGAGCGTGGACAGGTTATCGCCGCGACCGGTTCGATAACACCTCACACGAAGTTTGAAGGCAGAATTTACGTCCTTTCGAAAGAAGAGGGCGGCCGTCATACGCCATTCTTCAAGGGCTACCGTCCGCAGTTTTACTTCCGCACGACGGACGTAACTGGCTCGGTGGAGCTTCCCGAAGGTCGTGAGATGGTCATGCCCGGTGACAACGTCGATATCAAGGTAGAGCTTATCGCCCCAATCGCGATGGAGGAGCAGGTTCGCTTCGCTATTCGTGAAGGCGGTCGTACCGTCGGCGCTGGACTCGTCACAAAGGTGATCGCGTAAGGAACATGTTTTGAGTCTGCCACGGGATTTGCCCGGCAGACTCACTGCTTTTTGCTGGCTTCGCCGGAGCCATTAACTGCCGCAGTTCTTCACGGTTCGGGAGTTGCGATGGACAATTTCAGTCTTCTTGGAATGCTTTTCCCTGGTGTGGGCGTCGTATTTGGTCTTTACATGGTAATTACTGGCCATTTCCCGGCAAACTTCTTCTTCGCATCAAGCGGTTATAGATTGCGTCATAGTGCCGCTGAGAGTTCGGGGGATTGGGTAAGGAGAGCGGGTTACCTCTGGTTGATAGCTTCCGCAACAGGGTTTTTAGGCGAGAATGGCGGAGTCTTGACTATTGTCGCTGTAGTCGCCGGGATAGCAGGGCTGGTCTGTTTGGTAGTCAGTTATTCTTCCTGAACAAGTTGGTCTGGTTCTTCGGAAATTAAGGTTTAAGCTCGCCGGAGGCTTCTAAACTACCGGCAGTTCTTCGCGGTTCGGGATTGCGATGGGGACCTCATTTTCTCGAATGTGTTAGTAAAGCAATAAGATTGTATTTAGAATTGGTCAACAAATTCCGAGTATTGCCGCAGCAATCATCCATCAGAAACCGGAGCATTGAATAGGTATGGCGGGCCAAACTATCCGCATCAAGCTGAAGGCTTACGATCATAACCTGATCGACAAGTCAACAGAGAAGATCATTCGTACGGCACGGGCAACCGGTGCGGCCATTTCCGGGCCGATACCGCTTCCGACAAAAAGGCGGGTCTATACCGTTCTTCGTAGTCCGCACGTTGACAAGAAATCGCGTGAGCAATTTGAGACGCGAATTCACAAAAGATTAATCGACATTCTAAACTCCTCCCCGCGCACAATCGACGCTCTGATGCGTCTGGAATTGCCTGCCGGTGTAGATATTGAGATCAAGACATGATAGGGCTGCTTGGAAAAAAACGCGGGATGAGCGCCATTTTTGATAATGGCCGCCTTTCACCCGTCACAGTCATAGAAGTAGGCCCCTGTCCGGTCGTTCAAGTTAAGACGATCGATAGCGATGGCTACAATGCGGTCCAACTCGGCTTTGGAAAAAAAGACCCCAAGCGCACTATCAAGCCCGCTGCAGGTCAGTTTAAGAAAGCAGGCGTTGAACCGGTCAAGGTATTGCGTGAATTTCGCGATTTCCCCGGTGAGGTTACTCCTGGTCAGATCTTTACCCTCGATATATTTAAGGTCGGCGAAAAGGTCGATATTATCGGAGTATCAAAGGGTAAGGGCTTCACTGGAGTTATCAAACGACATAACTTCCATCGTCCGAATCAGACGCATGGGACGCACGAAGCCTTTCGCCACGGTGGCTCAATCGGTCAGCACTCCGATCCGGCGCGTACATGGCCCGGTATGAAAATGGCCGGGCGTTCAGGCGGCGGTCGAGTCACCACAAAAAATCTTCAGATTATCGGACTTGATCCCGCGAACAGCTTGGTACTTGTCCGCGGCGCAGTTCCAGGTGCGCCCGGTGGTATCCTGACGATTTGCAAAGCTAAGAAAGGGAGCTAACGACAATGACACTCGATAAAGAAAACTTTGTCAAAATTTCGCTCCCGATCAAGCGACTTGACGGTACATCCACAGGCGAAATAGTCGAACTCGATCCAAACCTGTTTGGGCTTCCTCGCAACGATCATGTGATGTATCTGGCTGTAAAGGTTGAGTTGTCGAATAGACGACAGGGTACGCACGCCACCAAAACCCGCGACGAAGTTTCGGGTGGTGGTCGCAAGCCGAAGAAGCAAAAAGGAAGCGGTGGAGCACGAGCCGGTTCGAATCGCTCGCCTATTTGGGTGGGTGGTGGAACGATGCACGGCCCTCAACCGCATGACCATCTTCTGAAACTGCCGATCAAAGTGAAGCGACTCGCCCGTCGAACAGCACTCTCGCTCAAGGCACAGAAGGGTTTCATCGATATCATCGAAGACTTCAAATTTGATGTCCCGAGAACCAAAACTATCGCCGAAACTTTGAAGGCGTTCAAGACTGAAGGCCAGTCTGCACTGATACTTCTCAACGGTAACCAGCCGTTAGTCGTCAAATCTTGCCGGAATATCCCGCGGCTTGCAGTGAAAGATGGCATTGGCGCTTCTACCTATGATATTCTTCGGGCCCGTCGCTTAATCATCAGCCGTTCAGCCTTGAAGGGACTTTCCGAAGGACTTGCTCATGAGTAGTATTTTAAGCATTATCCGCAGGCCTCTCGTCACCGAGAAAGTGACGAAGCTGACGGAAAAGTTGAACAAGTACGTGTTTGAAGTTGACCTTGGCTCAGGCAAAATCGAAATCAAGCGAGCTGTCGAGGAGCGCTTCAAGGTTCACGTCACTTCCATTCGCACTATCGTTCTTCCCGGTAAAGTCAAGCGCATGGGACGGTTCAGCGGGCGTCGTCCGGATCGCAAGAAAGCGATTGTGACGCTTGCCAAGGACGAGAAGATCGAATTGTTTGAGAACGCATAATTCCGTGTGACTATGATGATGGTGCAAGATGCTTCAATTCACCATCCCCGTCATCATCATCAACTTCATCTATAGTAAGAAATGCCTGTAAAATCACACAAACCTTACACACCGTCGATGCGGTTCACAGTCCTATCAGACTTCAGTGAACTTACGACACGGACGCCTGAGAAGAGTTTGTTACGCCCTCTGCGCAAAAGCGGTGGTCGAAATAATCTCGGACGGGTGACGTCGTTCCATCGCGGCGGTGGTCATAAGCGCGAATATCGTCTCATCGATTTCAAGCGCGACAAGGCTGGAATTCCGGCAAAAGTACATTCTATCGAATATGATCCAAATCGTACAGCAAATATCGCTTTGCTCTTTTATGCAGATGGAGAAAAGCGTTATATTGTTGCACCGCAGGGTCTGAAAACCGGCGACGTTATTCAACGCGGCTCCGGCCTCGAAGTACAACCTGGCAACGCCATGGTTCTTGCCGAAATCCCGCTCGGAACATTCGTCCACAGTATAGAGATGAAGCCTGGCAAAGGTGCGCAGGTAGCCCGTGGAGCTGGCGCTGCCGCACAGGTCATGGCGAAAGACGGTGAGTTTGTTCTGCTCAGACTTCCCTCAAGTGAAGTCAGGCAATTCAATCGCAACTGCCTCGCCACCGTCGGTCAGGTTGGCAACATCGACCACGAACAGATTTCACTTGGTAAAGCAGGACGCTCTCGCTGGCTCGGCAGACGCTCGCACAGCAGAGCAGTCGCAATGAACCCGATCGACCATCCAATGGGTGGTGGTGAAGGTCGTTCGTCAGGTGGTCGTCATCCCTGCACACCGTGGGGCAAGCCAACCAAAGGTTTCAAGACCCGGAAGAATAAGGCGTCAAGCAAGTACATTGTAGAACGTCGCAAGAAGTAATCTGCAGGGTTGAATGCAGGGCAGATGAAAGATCTGCCGACAAGTATTTGAATTTCTAAACAGACAGTAAGTCTGTTGTATCGACTGAGTTAACAAGGCACTATTATGGCGCGGTCCCTTAAGAAAGGGCCCTTTATTGACGCGAAGCTCTTCGAGAAGATCGAAGATCTGAACCGTGTCAATCAAAAGAAGGTTGTGAAGACTTGGGCGCGTAGATCAATGATCCCGCCCGCCTTTATCGGGCACACGCTTGCCGTTCATAACGGCAAGAAGTTCCTTCCGGTCTTCGTCACCGAAAACATGGTCGGTCATAAACTCGGCGAATTCTCCATGACCCGCACTTTCCGTGCGCATGGTGGTAAGAAAACCGACAAAGCGACCAAGGTGAAGTAAATGAGTGATGCACAAACAACCCGACTTGAATCGAAAGCTATTGCTCGCTGGGTGAGAATTACCCCGCGTAAGATGCGGCTTGTGGCGAGCCTTGTTCGCGGCAAGAAAGTTAGTGACGCCGTCGATGCACTCACTTATTCTCTGAAGCGTGCTTCGACTCCAGTCGAAAAAACCGTTCGCTCTGCCCTCGCAAACATGATGCAGAGGGATGAAGCTGCAAGGCTTGACCCGGCGGATGTCTATATCCATGAAATTCGCGTCGATGAAGGCCCCACCCAGAAGCGCTGGAGACCCCGCGCTATGGGACGTGCCTTCCGGATCATGAAGCGGACAAGCCATCTGACAGTCGTCCTTTCCGCAAACGTCACCATTGCAGAGCCGAAGATAAAGACTGTTAAGGCACCCAAAGCCAAAAAAACGACTGTAACAGCAGAGTAATCTGCATCAAATCGGAATTGTTGCTGAACCCGGAAGCTCAAAGTGACCGGCCAGCAGGCAGAAAGTCTCGGGGGGGACATCAGGCAAATAGCGTTTATAGCGCTGGTATTCGTAAAAGTTAAGAGTATTCGTGGGACAGAAAACACATCCCGTTGGTTTTCGACTCGGCGTCAACAAGACATGGTTGTCGAATTGGTTCGACGAGAAGAAGTTCGCTGATAAGTTGGCCGAAGATATTTTCCTTCGCAACTATCTCGAAAAGCGTTTGCAGAACGCCAGCATCGCACGCATAGAAATCGAGCGAACGCTGAAGCAAGTTACCATCAACATCAATACAGCAAGACCGGGCGTGGTTATTGGCCGAAAAGGTCAGGACGTCGATAAACTGCGTGATGAGATGAAGCGGTTGACAGGCAAAGAAGTTCAGATCAACATCATCGAGATCAAACGACCTGAACTGGAAGCTGCCCTTGTCGCCGAGACACTTGCCAAACAACTTGAGGGTCGTGTTTCTTTCCGCCGGGCTATGAAAAGGGCGTTACAATCGACGCGCCGGATCGGCGCAGAGGGCGTGAAGATCACCTGTAGCGGCCGTCTTGGGGGCGCGGAAATGTCCCGAACCGAAAGCTACAAGGACGGTCGTATTCCGCTACATACACTCCGTGCAGATATCGATTATAGCCAGAAGGTTGCATTCACAGCCATGGGAGCCATTGGCGTCAAGGTCTGGATATGCAAGGGAGAAATCCTGGGTCGTCGTAACGAACGTGAAGCGCACAGCTAAGGCAATCGGAAAACTGTAAATGCTTGCACCGAAGAGAATGAAATTTCGCCGCATACATCGCGGCAATCGTCGAGGAAAGGCCGAGCGCGGGTCAACGATAGCTTTTGGCCAATTTGGCTTGAAAGCACTCGAACCAGCATGGATCACTTCCCGGCAAATAGAGGCGGCTCGTATCGCCATTTCCCGCCACGTCAAACGCGGCGGAAAAATGTGGATCAGAATTTTCCCGGACAAACCCGTAACGAAGAAGCCCGCCGAAACCCGAATGGGTAAAGGAAAAGGCGCTCCCGAATATTGGGTTGCAGTGGTTCTGCCGGGTCGGGTGATGTTCGAGCTGGAAGGAGTAAGCGAAGATTTGGCTCGTGAGGCGATGCGCCTTGCCGCTAATAAACTTCCAATTTCCTGCAGGTTTGTAGCAAGGAGCGAATTCGTTTAATATGAATATTAAAGAAATCAGAGAATTGAGTTCCACAGATCTCACTTCCAAAATTCATGATATATCCGAAGAGCTTGCGAACTTGAAATTCCAGCACTCACTGCACCAACTCGAAAATACCGTGAAGGTGCGAAAGGTACGACGGGACCTCGCAAGAATGTTGACTATCAAGAAAGAGCTTGATCTCGGGATCGCGGTCGCCCGCGCTGCCCAAGCAGCCAGAAGAGCGGAGTAAGATTGGAACAACGGACTCACAAGAAGGTGCAGTTAGGCGTCGTCACTTCCATTAAAATGGATAAAACGATCACAGTCAAAGTCGAACGCCGTCTGCCTCACCCTGTTTATAAAAAGTTCCTCACCCGCTCGAAGAAATTCCTCGCCCACGATGCAGAGAATACCTGCCGCGAAGGCGACCGGGTGCGAATCATAGAATGTCGGCCGCTCTCAGCACTGAAACGCTGGCGGTTGTTGGAAGTCGTTGAGCGGAAAGCGTAAAGGGAAGAGATCATTCTTCCAACTCAACCTCATGTAACCGAAAAGGTGAAAAGCCTGACCGCTTTTGAGATAGTTGAGAACGTACGAATAGAAATCTCGACCCAATTCCGGAATTAAAGAAATGATCCAGGAAGAAACACAATTAATATGCGCCGATAATACCGGCGCCAAACGATGCAACTGCTTTCGCCTCCTCGGTGGCTCAAAGAAGAAGTATGCTTCACTCGGCGACATAATCGTTGTCTCGATCAGGACCGCCACCCCGACTGCTAAGGTAAAGAAGGGTTCTGTCTCCAAGGCAGTTGTCGTCCGTGTTGCCAAGGAAGTTCGTCGCAAGGACGGTTCCTACATCCGCTTCGACGAAAACGCCTGCGTGTTGCTTGACGATAAACAGGAAATGATTGGCAACCGTATCTTCGGTCCTGTTGCACGTGAATTACGCGACAAACGCTATATGAAGATCGTCTCGCTGGCACCGGAGGTGCTCTAAATGGCATTAATAAAAAAACTAAATAAGATCAAGGGAAACCGTCTCTTTGTACGCAAAGGTGATTTGGTATTGATCCTCTCCGGGAATGACTCCGGAAAACGAGGCAAAGTGCTAAAAGTGTTTCCTGAACGAGATCGCATCGTTGTCGAAGGCGTCGCTTTTATGAAGCGTCACACAAAGCCGAACCAGAAGGTTCCGCAGGGTGGAATCGTCGAAAGAGAGCGGACAATTCACGCGTCTAATGTAATGGTAATCGACCCGAAAATCGGTCAGCCAACACGCATCGGATATAAAGAACTGAACGTCGAAGGCAAAATGGTTCGCGTTCGTGTCTCTAAAAAATCCGGCGAAACACTTGTCGGGTAAGAATTAAGAGTAATGGCAGACAAAGACACACAATCGAAAAAAGGGGCAAAAAGCCCGAACCCCTCCGCCGAAAAGGCCGAGAAAAAAAGCGCCCCCAAGACTTTTAAGGGCGAAGTTTCTGCGCCGTTGCCGAAGGGTTATGTCCCCCGTCTCAGGAAATTGTATCGGGATCAGGTTGTCAGCGGATTGACCAAACGATTTGGCTTCACGAATATCATGCTGGTTCCCAAACTCGAAAAAGTTGTCCTGAATGTCGGCGTCGGCGGTCTTCACTCCGATCAGAAATTTTCCGAGTCTCTTCAAGAGGAGTTACGACTAATTTCAGGAATGAAGCCTGTTTTGACCAAGGCGAGGAAGTCGATTTCAAACTTCAAGTTGCGCGAAGGAATGATTGTTGGCTGCCGCGTGACGCTGCGTGGTGACCGGATGTATGAATTCCTCGACCGACTGATATCCGTCGTCGTTCCCCGTATCCGCGACTTCAAGGGTATTTCAGATAAATCATTCGATGGCCGCGGAGATTTTAACTTCGGCATCAAAGAACAGAGTATCGTCCCGGAAATCGATTACGATAAGATCGTCAAAATGCACGGGATGGACATTTGCATCGGAACAAACGCCCGCACCGACGAAGAGGGACTTGAACTGCTTAAAGCGCTTGGGTTCCCGTTCAGAAAACGAACCGGTGACACTCCGGGAGCATGATCCTCACTGATCTTGGGACTCTTATTGGCAGGTAAATCTGTAAGGTAGATAGACGACAAAATCGTCGATCATCGATAGTGACAGTAAATTTTAAGAGATTGAACTAAAGCCGCAGATGGCAAAGAAATCATTGATAGCAAAGCAGCGTCGGACTCCCAAGTTCGCCGTGCGCGCCTATAGCCGATGCCGGCGATGCGGACGTCCGCGCGCCTACATGCGTCGTTTCGGTCTTTGTCGCCTCTGCTTCAGGCAGTTGGCTCTCTCCGGAATGATTCCCGGTATCACCAAAGCAAGCTGGTAGAGGAGGATTAATCTATGAGCATGTCAGACCCCATTTCCGACCTCCTTACCCGGATCAGGAATGCATCGTCAGCCCGTCATCACACGGTAGATATTCCTGAATCGACTCTCAAGCGTGAGATCGTCAAGGTGTTATTGAGGGAACGTTTTATCGCCCGCTATGTTCGTATCAGGGATGGCAAACAAGGACTTATTCGCGTCTATCTTCGCTATACCGAAGAAGGAACCGGCGTAATCGACGGTCTCGAGCGCGTATCCAGACCTGGCCGAAGACTTTACTACGGGACGACTGAAATTCCCCGTGTACTAAACGGTCTCGGAACCATGATTTTAACTACACCGGCAGGAATCGTCACCGATCGTCAGGCACGGAAGCTGCATATCGGCGGTGAACCGCTGTGTATCGTATGGTAATCGCTGCACCTGCAGCGTCGAAGGAGTAGAGACAATGTCACGCGTAGGACGCGCACCGATCACAATCCCCGCCGGAGTCAAAGTGGCTATCGAGGGGGAGCACATAGTCGCCAAAGGCAAACTCGGCGAACTCGAACATAACCTGCCAGTCGGTATTACAGCCACGCTTGAGGGCAATACCCTCAACGTCGCCCGTCAGGACGATAGCCGCACTCAGAAGTCATTGCATGGCCTTTCGCGGACACTCGTTGCGAACATGGTCACCGGCGTAAGCGAAGGCTACAAAAAGACACTGGATATTGTCGGTGTCGGTTACCGCTGTGAAATGAAGGGTAAAGCCCTTCAAATGCAGATAGGTTTTTCTCACCGTGTGCTGATCGTTCCACCCGAAGGTATCGCTTTGGCGGTGTTGACACAGACGAGCTTTTCCGTATCAGGAATTGACAAGCAGCTGGTGGGTGAAGTAGCGGCGAAGATTCGCGGAGTCAAACCTCCCGAACCGTTCCGTGGCAAAGGCATCAAATACTCCGATGAAGTTGTCCGACGCAAAGCAGGTAAGTCTGCAGGTAAGTAATTCGCATTAATCCGAGTTACTCTCTACTTACTTAGAATATTCAATAATCCTATAAGACCCTCCCGCGCCAGTTTGATCCCGGCATACGGCAGGGCGCAATGAGAAAGCAGATCAATGAGTGATCCCCGCGTCACAATCAGAAAAAAGTTAGAACAGCTCAACCGTCGTAAAAAGCACGGTTTAAAAAAACTGTTCGGAACACCAGACCGGCCAAGGTTGATGGTTTACCGTAGCAACAAGCATATCTATGCGCAATTGGTCGATGATACGACCTCAGTGACCATCACCGGATGCTCAACCAATAGCCCCGACCTTCGAGAAAAAGTTGCCGCTATGAAGGGCAAGTTAGATGAAGCCAAGGCTGTCGGGATGCACATCGCGGCACTTGCAAAGAAGAACGGGATCGAGCAGGTTGCCTTCGACCGAAATGGCCGAAGATACCATGGACGAGTCAAAGCACTTGCCGATGGTGCTCGCGAAGGCGGATTGCAGTTTTAGTTTGAGTGAGCGCGGCTTTGATCGGCTGGCTAGATATATTAATTAGTGGTCGTTCTGTCAGTTAATTTGATTGACAGTATCAGAGATGAAAAAGAGAAATTCCTTTTGGAACAGATTAGTAACTCAGAACAAGCCCTCATCGAGAAGGTGATCTACATTAATCGGGTCGCCAAGGTCGTAAAGGGTGGTCGAAACTTCAGCTTCAACGCACTCGTTGTCGTCGGTGATGGTTTGGGACGCGTCGGTTATGGTCTTGGCAAGGCACGCGAAGTTGTCGATGCCATCGCCAAGGGAACCGATGTCGCCAAACGAGCCATGAAACGATATCCGATGACCGGCGGGACGATCCCTCACCAAACCTGGGGTCTTTACGGCGCAGGGAAGGTATTCATGAAGCCAGCCTCACCAGGTACCGGAATCATTGCCGGTGGTGCGGCCCGTGCAGTTCTTGAAGCACTTGGCATCAGAGATATCCTCTGCAAGTCACTCGGTACCGGCAACGCTGTCAACGTCATGCGGGCAACCTTTGCCGGACTCGACACACTTTACAGCGCCGCTTCGATGGCTCGCAAGCGTGGCATGAAGGTCTCAGAATTGATCGATACGCATCGTCGTGAGGTGGTCAATGTCTGAGTACGTTCGGTTGACTTATGTCCACAGTTCTGTTGGAAATAGTTACTTTCACAAAAGAACTATCCGCGCCCTCGGGTTTCGTAAGCTTCACCAAAGTCGTGTTGTTGTCGATTGTCCGTCATTGCGTGGAATGTTGAAAAATGTTGCTCACCTTGTCACGGTAGAGCCAGCCGAAGCACCCGCCGAACCGAATTTCGGCGTCGGGAAGTAAGAGACTATTAATAATGCATAAAGATTCAGGCGACCTCGGCAATCTGCGACCCGCTGAAGGTTCAGTAAAAAACAGAAAACGTATCGGACGTGGACGTGGCTCAGGTCACGGCGATACCGCTACCAAAGGTAACAAGGGCGCTCAGTCACGTTCGGGTTATACCTACCGTCCGCGATTTGAGGGTGGACAAATGCCGATGCAACGGCGCTTGCCGAAGCGAGGCTTCAACGTCCCCAACCGTACCGATTATCACGAAATCAGCCTTAACGCACTTGCCAGATTTGGAGGCGGAGTTGCGACACCTGAGACACTACGTGACGCAGGATTGGTTGCTGGTCGCGGCCCGATTGTGATACTCGGACGGAAAGGTCCAACCGAGGTTACGTTGTCCAAGATGGAGCTTTCGGTTCATAGGATCACGACGACCGCTCGGGCAGCCGTTGAGGCCGTAGGTGGTTCGATCACGATTTTACCTCTTGAGCCGTTTGACCGTCGAGTTAAGAAGGGTCCCGAACCGAAGCCGAAAAAGAAAGCCAAGGCTGCATAAGTCTTGTCGCTGATCGACTATCTGACTCGCATAATGCGAGCAACAAGTAGCTAAATGATAACAGGTGACCGCGGCTGATCTATGCTGCAAAAATTCCAGAACATTTTTAAGATTCCCGAGCTGAAGCGACGTATTTTATTTACGTTGCTAGTGTTCGTCGTTTATCGAATCGGCGGTCACGTTCCAGTTCCCGGGATCAATGCCCACGCCTTGGGGGAATTCCTTCGCGCACAGCAGAATACCCTTCTTGGACTTTACGACATGTTCGCCGGTGGCAACCTTGGGCGCGCTACCGTTTTTGCACTCGGTATCATGCCGTACATCAGTGCCTCCATTATATTGCAGATGATGGGTACGGTCATTCCGGCATTGCAAAAGATCCAGCAGGAAGGCGATGAAGGCCGGAAGAAGATCACGCAATGGACGCGATATCTTACCGTCGGTATTGCAGCGGCACAGGCCGTTGGAGTTAGTATCTTTCTGTCACAAATTCCGGTCACGCAGCAGGGTCAGCTTGTTGTCCCTAATCCGGGGCTTGGCTTCATTGCAATCACAATGATTACCTTGACTGCCGGGTGTGTTTTCATTATGTGGCTCGGTGAACAGATCACCGAACGGGGGATAGGTAACGGAATCTCGCTGATCATCTTCATCGGAATTGTTGACCGTATTCCTTACGCATTCCTCGATGAATATCAGCTTCTTCGCCAAGGTCTTCGCCAGCCGATGACCGAAGTACTGCTGATGGCAGTCATGTTCTTTACCATTGCCGGTGTCGTTGCGCTTACACAGGGTCAACGTAAGATTCCTGTTCAATACGCCAAAAGAGTCGTCGGGCGCAAGGTTTATGGCGGTCAATCGACACATATTCCGCTCCGCGTTAACACAGCGGGTGTAATGCCGATCATCTTCGCCCAGACAATTCTCTTTATCCCACAGACAGTGGCAACGTTCCTGCCCGAAGGTGGCTTCCGTGACACAATGATGAATGGCTTTGCGAGCGATTCGTTCGCTTATCTCGCGATCTATATGCTTCTGATTGTCTTCTTCACCTATTTCTACACTGCTGTCGCGTTTAACCCGGTAGATGTAGCCAATAATTTGAAGAAGCACGGCGGGTTGATCCCATCGGTTAAACCTGGCAAACGGACCGCCGAATATCTTGACAATATTCTCTCAAAGATTACCTTACCCGGTGCGATTGCACTCGGCTTTATCGCGATATTTCCGACTTTGATCACGATGAACATCAACGTATCCTATAACTTCGCTTCCTTCTACGGTGGAACAGGACTACTCATCATCGTAGGTGTAGCGCTTGATACTTTGCAGCAAATCGAGTCGCACCTGTTGATGAGGCATTACGAGGGCCTTATGAAGAGTGGTCATATTCGGGGTCGTGCGCGGAGAATGTAGGTTCACAACCGGTTACCGAACCGCCCGCATTAGACGATAAATAAGTTTCGGGCGTCAGAAAATGATTGTTATTTTGATGGGACCTCCCGGGGCAGGGAAGGGAACCCAGGCACAGAAGTTAGCCGCCCATTACGGACTAAGACATCTCTCAACCGGAGATCTTTTACGAGCCGCGGTCGTCGAAGGTTCGGAGCTTGGTATCAAGGCCAAAGAGTACATGAGTTCCGGGCAACTTGTCCCTGACGAAGTGATTACCGGTGTTGTTCTCGACTATATCCACCACCATAGATACCAGGGACTGCTACTGGATGGATTTCCGAGGACGGTATTTCAGGCTGAGGGGTTAAGCAAAGCCGTCAGCGCAGACAATGTGAAGGCGATATCCATTGACCTCAAGGACGAAGAAGTTGTTAAAAGGTTGTCTGCCCGAAGAGTCTGTAGGATTTGCAGTTGGATATACAGCGATTCGCTTCCGGGTAGCACAGGTACATGCGAGTGTGGCGGCGAACTTTATCAACGAGATGACGATAAACCCGAGACCATAAAGCATAGACTTGAAGTCTATCATGCGCAAACCAAACCGGTGATTGACTTCTTTAAGAAATTTTCCAGCGTTGTCGAAGTGGATGGACTGGGCAAACCAGACGAAGTCTTTGCGAGAATACAGGCAACACTCGATTGATTAGATTTAAAAGCTCGCGCGACATTGAAAGAATGAGACTGGCCGGTGGAGCACTTGCTGAAGTGTTCCTTGAAACTGCCTTCAGGATGAAGCCGGACGCTGTTACCCTTGATATAGATCAGGCATTTGAATCTGCCATCCGCGCACGAAGAGCGCGACCCGCCTTCAAAGGCTATCGAGGCGGTGCCAAGTATCCTTTTCCCGGCAGTACATGCATCTCAATCGACTCAGAGATCGTTCACGGAATCCCATCGAAGCGAAAGCTGATCAGCGGCCAAATTGTCGGGATTGATTGCGGATTGGAATTAGACGGCTGGTATTCTGACATGGCGGCGAGTTTCCTGATCGGGGAGGTTAGTGACATTAAGCGAAAGCTTTGGCGGGTGACTCTCGAAGCGCTATATGTAGGAATTGCCCAGGCTATAGTTGGCAACCGGATCAATGACATCGGTGGAGCCGTTCAGGATTACGTCGAAAAGCAGGGCTTTTCAGTAATTCGAGGTTTGGTAGGGCACGGGATCGGAACTGCTTTGCATGAAGATCCGGCAGTCCCCAACTTTCGCAACCAGGACGGAAATACGGTTATCCGACCTGGAATGACAATTGCCATTGAGCCGATGATCTCCGCTGGAGATTATCGAATGAAGACGCTTTCTGATGGCTGGACTGCCGCGACGAAAGACGCTTCACCAAGTTGTCATTTCGAACATACGATCGCCGTGACTGAAAACGGACCCGAAATTCTGACCCTACTACCGGACGGTCGAGATCCATGGGAAGTTATTACCGGTGTAACCAGGGATTTGCGTGCCTAAGGAAGAACCGATAAAAATGGACGGTGTTGTGGTAGAAACACTACCCAACGCCAGTTTTCAAGTCAAGCTTGAACAAGGACATATTGTTCTTGCTCATATTTCCGGCCGGATGCGAATGAATTTCATTAAGATTCTGCCCGGCGACCGAGTCACAATTGAACTTTCGCCTTACGATCTTTCGCGAGGCCGCATCATCTATCGTTACAAATAGGAATTGGGTTTAGAAGACCGACTGGTTGATTCTAACTCCCAAAACCAATAACTTAAGACCAAGGCGACACGCCAATGAAAGTCCGAGCTTCTGTCAAACCCATATGCGATAACTGCAAGGTTGTCCGCCGTCAAGGCGTAATCAGGATAATCTGTAAGAACCCCAAGCATAAGCAGCGTCAAGGCTGATTACTATCCTGTGTCCGATTTGGATGCAGTTAATCAATGGAACGAGAGCTTCCGACCACGGCGGGTCGGCAGTTGTAAAAAGTTGTTTCGCCGTCAGTTATGCACTCCCAGGATATGAGATGGCACGTATAGCAGGTGTTGACCTGCCGCGCAACAAGCGGATTGAAATAGCACTAACGTATATTTTTGGCATCGGCCGGATCACTTCCAACGTGATCCTCAGCAAAGCCAAGATTAACCCCGATCTTCGTTCTGACGCACTTACCGACGATCAGGTCAAGAAGATTCGTGATATCATCAACGAAGAATACAAGGTCGAAGGTCCCCTTCGTACCGAAGTTCAGATGAACATCAAACGGTTGATCGATATCGGCTGTTATCGTGGCACAAGGCACAAAAAGGGTCTGCCCGTTCGCGGCCAGAACACCCGTAATAACGCCAGAACCCGCCGCAGCAAGAGAAAGTCTTCGCCTTCCAAGAAGAAGTAGCAGGCCGATTGAATGGATTGGCGAAGCCGCCTTTCCATTGTGAAGTTATAATCTAAATTCCGAAGACGGGTAACTGGCATGGAAGCCTATTGATCCGCGTAACCATTCAAAAGAAGAGATAGCCTTGGCAAAAGCCGAGAAGAAAAAAGTTAATAAGAAGAAGGAAAAGGTTGACGCCATTGGCGTAGCCCATATCAAAGCCTCCTTCAACAACACGATTGTCACGCTTACAGACAATTACGGAAACGTGCTTAGCTGGGCAACTTGCGGGCGCATGGGATTCAAAGGTTCACGCAAGAGCACGCCGTTTGCGGCTCAGCAAGCCGGAGCTAGCGCTGCCAAAGCAGCTATGGAACTTGGTTTGCAAAAAGTATCCGTCCTTGTAAAAGGGCCGGGTTCCGGGCGTGAATCAGCGATCCGATCTCTTTCTGCCGCAGGGTTGCTCGTGATGTCGATCCGCGACATCACACCGCTTCCGCATAACGGCTGCCGCCCGAAGAAAAGGCGTCGTATTTAAGTTGAAACTCTTGGCGGGCGAAAAAAATATCGACCCGGCAAGAATCGCACAATTGTTTCAACATGTAATGTGCATATACACTTAGAAGTTCAGGAGTTTGATTCGGTATGGCGAGATATACCGGTCCAGTATTTAAGGTTTTCCGTCGGCTGGGCGAGAGCGTTCCGGGACGGCAGGGTGCCGAACAAAGTGGAAGCGCGGGACGTTTCCGCAAGCTTTCCAACTACGCACTTCAGCTTCGGGAGAAGCAGAAGATCCGCTTCACGTATGGAATGATGGAAAAACAGTTCCGCAATCTCTACGAAAAAGCTGCCCGTCAGCGTGGAAACACCGGCGAGAATATGATGATATTGCTTGAGAGCAGATTAGATAACGTCGTTTTTCGCCTGGGAATGGCCCCATCTTTACGCGCCGCAAGACAGCTTGTCGGCCACTGCCATTTCGACGTCAATGGCTCGGCTGTAAATATCCCGTCTTATACGCTTAAGCCCGGTGATATCATTCGGGTCAAAGACAAATCGCAAATGCGCAAGAATCCCGATTCAATCATTCACAATGCTATGCGTCGTCTTCGCGAAGGCGATGCCGTCCCCTATCTTCAACTCGATAAGGCGAAGATGGAAGGCGTTTATGTGACTTTGCCGCATCGCGAAGAAATTCCGGTGGTTTGCAAAGAGCAGCTGGTTGTAGAATTTTACTCACGATAAGGAACAGATGAGCGTCACATTCGGTAGCGCCGGGGCGAACGGACTCACTTTCCAAATGCCTGAGTCGA
>CAMBDS010000002.1 GCA_945865405.1 Caldithrix abyssi DSM 13497 | reverse complement strand
GAGTCGTAGGCGACACAGCTGGTCGAGGGGTTGAAGGGACCTTGGAACTGGTGTTGGATGTTGCCTTCGGTGTCGAAGCCGAAGACGCGGGCTTCACCAGCGCCCCAAAGAAGTTCGCCGTCCCACTCGAGGTCTTTCATGCCGAAGTTGGATTGGCCGGGTTGGACGAATGAGTTGATCAGTTCGCCTTCGCGGTTGGTGACGTAGATGGTGTTGGGATCGGCGTCGTTGGCACCTGCGTAGTAGAAGTTTGTGCCATCGAAGGCGACGCCTTCGATGCGGTTGTCCTGCAAGGCTTGCGCGACCTGAAACTCGCTACGGCGTTCCCAAGGTGCGGCATTGGCGTCACCGATCAGGCGGCGATCAACGGTGTAGGTCAGTGGCCCGTTGCCGTCGTTGGAGAGGTCGAAGAAGACGTGTGTGTCGGTGTCGGGGGCGAGTTGCTCGTCGATGCGGTCAACGGAAAGATTGCACTCGGCTTGGAGCAGGGCGACGTTCAGCTCGACGTCGTTGCGACCAAGATCGACTTCCTCAGTGGTCGTAAGGTAGTCCGGTGCGCTGATGGTGACGGTGTAAGCCATCTGCGGAAGGTTAGCGAGGTCGTAGTTGCCATCTTCGTCAGAATGACGTGAGTAAATGAAGTGATCGATGCTGACTTCCGCCCCTTCGATAGCAGCGTCAGTACGCGAATCGGTGACAGTACCGGTGATGGCCGAAGCGTCACCGCCAACGGTCAGGAGGACTGTCATTTCGACCGTAGGCAGATCAATGTCATCAACCATAACCTGCAGGAGAAGTTCGTTTATGCCTTCATCCATTCCTGTCGAGACGAATATGACTTCCAGTTCAACAGCGCCATTGGCTTCGATCTCGCCTTCGTCAGGTACGACTTCAACCCAGGATGGCTTGGAGAGGTAATCGAGGTACCAGATTACGCCAGGACCGGTGCGACCCCAATGGTATTGGTCAGGATTGGCGTGTAAGAATCCATCGACGGAGGTAGAAACAAAGCAATGACCACGTCCATAATTATAGACGAGAGTAACTGGCTTGTTAACCGGATTTCCCATCACAAGTACCTGCTGCCAATCTGAATTTTCGATATCATCGATATCGTCTTGATAGAACACCCCGTGGGCATGTCCGTTGCCCCGCATACGGGCTCCAGCGACCCATGCGAAATCGTTAGGATCATTTTCATTCATGTAATTGATAAACCAGTTCTCATCCGGGTCAACGGTGAGGGGACAGTCGTTTTGTGATTGGTCACCATTCTCTTCACCATGATGGTAACGCAGTCCGCCAGGGTTGACAGGACGGGTGCCATGGTTGTTGGTGCCAGAACTGAAGTACATGGCTCCGCCGCGATCGACCCACTCCTCAATTGATTCACGTCGAGCGTTGTATTGGGCGACCCATGCTTCCGACTGGAAATTTCCGATCCAAAGACAGTCATAGTCAGCCAGATCGAGATTGTCGAGATTGGCAGGAGTCTGGATGTGGTCATAGTCGAGGTCTTGAACTCCTTGAAAAATTCTTGCCAGATCGTAGCCCCAACCATTCCGCTCATGAATCAACAGATAGCGCGACTCTGGTTGATCGCGTCGGGGGCCACGCACTCCACGCTGTTCGGGAGGAGAGGCGAATGTAACCTTATAGGAAACAGCTTCTTCGCTGTCATTTGATAATGTTATAGTATGACTTGCGGTGTCACCTTCATCGAGTGCCACTGCCAAGCCATTGAGATCAGCAGTAACGTTAGCCTTCAGCATCGTGGGTGAAAGTGCAGTGAAGGTCAGGAGAACAAGGAAAATTCTGAACGCCATGGCTACCTCGAATTAGATGATTACTTGAAGAAAATGTGAGGGTTGATAATTGCAAGAATCGGAGCGAGCGGTTCTATAGTTGACACTGCTATTTAAGTGAAACGGAATGAGATGATAAGTGTTGGCACTGACACATATTCTTATCGACATAAATCTCAAGTTAAACAACCTATTGACAGGCTGTTGCAATGGTATTTGCCTAAAGTCTAAATGAAAAAGGATGTTTCACCCGAACTCAGGTTTTGAAATAGTGGCTCGGACTTTGCTAATATTTTCACTGAGTATGGCAAATGGGGGACTGACCTTCGTTGGATGCTTCGAATTGAGTACTGTGAGTTGTGGACTTTTAGAAGTAATAAAGTGTCAGATTACTCAGATTGTGTAAAATTACACAATTGAATTTGCCATCATTTCCCACGAATATCAGGTTCATTTATGGTTGAACAACCTATTGTATATGCCAATTAGATAGGAAGCAACTATTCATTTAAGATATTATAATATAAATGAATACGTAAATACGAATTAACAATTGCCCTGAATAAATCAACTTTCGATTATTACAACAATGACAACTTCATCCCAAATCGTCGGATCGAACTTCGACCCGATCTCGCCAATGAATCGCTTTAGCCGCAGCCCGTTCGACAGGCTCCTGGTGTTGCCGTTATTATGCGGTCTGGCCTTCACAACCAATCTCTATTCCCAACCGTCGATAGAGTTATCGGCGCAGTCGCTCGACTTTGGCCGGGTTGTCGTTGGGGAACAAACTTCTGCCGACGTCTCGATGATAAACCAGGGGAATTCCGTATTGGAAATTTCAGAAATCAGGTCGGAAGGCGTCACCTTTGACTTCGAATTGGTTGCTGGCGCTCAATATGATGTATCTCCCTTTGAGTTTGTTCGCACAGATCTTAGTCATTCGATTCTGGTCGAATCTGCTCAGCTTGATGGATCTTCTCTAAGTGTTGGCAGCGAGATAGCCGTCTTCACGGCAGGAGGTGTCTGCGCAGGTGTCGGAGAAGTAGATCGTGCCGGTGTCAGAATTGGTTTTGCGGCATGGGGGGACGATGCCGAAAGCGAGCAAGTCGAAGGATTTCAAGAAGGCGAGGTGTTTTCCTTCCGTTATTGGGATGCAAACTCAGGTCGAGATATTCCTGCATCAATCGAAATAATCGAGGGATCGGATCAATTTGCGGCTAATGGAGTGACGGTACTTCGGATTACTGGCAGGGTAGGCGTATCGGTCTATGACGTCTCACCATTCGAATACGTTCGCACTGATCGAAGCCACTCCTTTGTGATCGATGAATCATTGCTGGATGGCGAGGAGCTGAACGAAGGTAGTACAATCGGTGTATTCACACCGGGTAATTTATGTGTCGGCGTTGGGGAAGTTGTCCGCGCTGGCGAACGACTCGGCTTTGCAGCTTGGGGCGACGATGCTAACAGCGAGATTCTGGACGGTTTCAGAGATGGCGAGGCATTCGCATTCCGTTATTGGGATGCCCAATCACACCGTGAAGTAGCTGTTACGTCGGAGATCATCAGCGGGGCGGCTGAGTTCGTCGCCGACGGTGTGACAGTTCTAAGCCTCACCGGTTACCTCGGCAGTATCAGCTTGCTCCCCGGAAGCGAAGCGACATTGCGAGTCTCCTTCAGACCTGAGACGGTCGCCGAATATGAAGGTCAGCTCACCCTACTTTCCAACGACCCAGGTCAAGAGTCGATGACCGTCGAGCTGACTGGGCTTGGGATCGAAGACGAGGCGAATCTTCCCGCAATTACCATCGATCCCATCGAATTCGATTTTGGCGAAGTAATCCTCGGAGAGCGGAGAACTACGGAAATTCGCATCGACAATACCGGAGCGGGCGAGTTGTTGCTCGGCAATATCACAATAAACAATCCGAACTTTACATCTGAAGTCATCGGAGTCACTGCATTCGATGAATCGCCCTTTTCATTCAGCCGCACCGAGGTTAGTCACTCTCTATTAATAACAGAGGCACTGTTGGGTGGGGAAGCTTTAAGTGAAGGCAGTGAGATCGGTCTATTCACAAGCAACGGCTTCTGCGCAGGTAAGGTTGCCATAGCCAGAGTTGGAGAACGAGTCGGATTTGCTGCCTGGGGAGATGACGCCAACAGCGACGCACTCGATGGGTTCGAGGAGGGCGAAGCACTCAACTTCCGCTACTGGGATGCGATTTCAGGTCGGGTAATATCTGTAACAAGCTCCATAATCGATGGCCCCGGAGTTTTCACCGGAAACGGCGTGACCGTGGTGAACCTGACCGGGCATATTGACGATCCAGTCTATGAAGAGTCTCCTTTTAACTTCGCACGAACCGATGTCAGCCATTCATTATTGATAGAGTCAGCTCTTCTTGAAGGCGAAGCGCTTGCTGTTGGTAGTGAAATAGGAGCTTTCACGGCAAATGGTCTCTGCGCTGGTATCGGTCTCATTGCCCATGCAGGCGAACGGATCGGTATGTCGGCTTGGGCTGATGACGCCAATAGTGAAATTATCGACGGTTTCTCTTCAGGCCAGGCAATCTCCTTCCGCTACTGGGACACTGTTTCGGGGCGCGAGGTAACAACTGAAGCGGACTTCATCGAAGGTCCTGATCGATTTGCTGCAAACGCCGTCACGGTGGTGCGTCTTGCCGGGCGCTTATGGCAGGCGAAACTTAATTCTGGTGAAGGCTTGTTTGTCGCTGTCAATTATTCGCCTGATGAAGCTGGTATCCACGAAGCTGAAATGACAGTAGAATCGAATGATCCAGAGCGCCCGTCAAAACATATCAACCTTAGCGGCGTTGGAGTTGAGCCTTACACCCCGAAACCATCACTTGAGTTATCTGCTGATGATGTCGATTTTGGTGAAGTTGTGGTCAGTGAAACCAGGACACGCGAAATTACGATCCACAACGGCGGCGATGCGACGCTAAGTATCGACGCGATAACTTCCGAATCTGACGTTTTTCTGGTCAATTTTGTCGGGGATAGGGTTTACGAAGAATCACCTTTCGAAGTCCGTCGAACCGATGTCAGTCACTCGATATTGATCGATTCCGCCATTCTTGACGGCGAATCACTTTCCGCCAACAGCGAAATCGGCGTTTTCACTCCAAGTGGAATTTGCGCGGGACTTGGGCTTGCGGTGCAAGCAGGAGAAAGGATTGGTTTTGCAGCATGGGGAGATGACCCCAATAGCGACGCCGTCGATGGGTTTAGAGATGGAGAGGCGTTCACTTTTCGCTATTGGGATTCAGCCTCAGGCCGTGAAATAGCTATTGAGTCGGAAATCGAACAAGGTCTCAATGCCTTTACCCCAAATGGCGTGACGGTTCTCCGACTGGTAGGCAATTCAGGTTCGGCGCGTATCGAACCGGGCGCTGATATCACTGTCACAATAGAATTCATTCCAACAGCTTCAGGCGAATTTGAAAGTCGGTTGATGATTGAATCGAATGACGAGTTGGCGGGTGACGTCTTTGTCGGGCTAAATGGGATTGGTATCGAGCCGGTCGAGGGCGAGGCGAGGATCTCAGTCGAACCTGACGTCCTTGAATTTGGAGAAATCTTTATTGATGAATCTTCTACGGAAGAGCTAATCATACGAAACACTGGCGATAGTCCGCTGATCCTCGCAAGTATGGTTACGACCGATCCGGCGTTTAGTGTCAATTTCGTCAGCGGAGCCGAGTACGACAACTCGCCATTTATTTTCGAAAGAAGTGAAGCGAGCCATTCCATACTTATTGAGTCTGCACTTTTGGGCGGCGAGCCACTTGAAGTCGGCAGCGAGATCGGCATCTTCACCTCGGGGGGAATTTGTGCAGGTGCAACTGCAGTTGTCAGAACCGGCGAGCGGATCGGTCTGGCAGCTTGGGGAGACGATGCCAACAGTGACGCTATCGATGGTTTCGTCGAGGGTGAAACTCTTGATTACCGGTATTGGGACTCTGTCTCAGGCCGGGAGGTTTCTGCCCTTCCCGAAGTCGTTCGTGGACCCGAAGTGTTCTCGGCCAATGGCTTAACCATCATCCGACTAAACGGCGAGATCGGTAACGAAGGACGTTTAGAAGCAGGAGCCAGTCTCTCAGTTTCAGTCCGATTTATGCCTCTGACAGAGTCAGAATACCAGGCATCCCTGGTCATTACTTCAAATGATCCCGCTACGCCTGAGGCTTCGGTTGAACTTGTTGGTTCCGGACTAGTCTTCCATGAACCGGTGCCGATTATTCGCATCGAGGAAGAATCAATCGATTTTGGTGATGTCGAGGTCGGCGAACATGATTTCCACAGCTTAAGCATCTGGAATGACGGAAACGCTCCGTTGATAATCGAAAAGGTTGAGTCTGACGAACCAGCCTTTTACGTAGAATTTCCTGGCGCAAATGTCATTGAAGAGTCGCCATTCGAGTTTGCCCGCACTAACGAAAGCCATTCGATCCTGATCACGGAAATATTGCTGAACGGTGCTCCCTTGGGTGAAGGGTCCGAGGTCGGACTCTTCACACCGAACGGGCTTTGTGCCGGATCTGAACCAGTAACGGAGGTTGGCGAACGACTTGGAGTCGCGACATGGCGGGACGATCCAACAACGATGGCAATCGATGGGTTCCGTGAAAACGAGGAGTTCGCATTCCGAATCTGGGATAACGAATCGAAACGATTGATCGAAGCCTCCGCTGAATTCCTCCAGGGACCCGACACATTCCGCCCCGAAGCCGTTTCCGTTGTAGTACTGACAGCCAGTTTCGAAAATATGAGCGTCGAGCCGGGTGAAGTTTATGATATGCGAGTTTGGTTCTCCCCAAACGAGGAGAGACAGTTCGAAGGTAATCTGACAGTAACCTCGAATGATCTTGAGAGATCAGAAGTCCAAATATCGCTGAGTGGTGCGGGTGTAATCAATAATCACAACCCTGAAGTGATCCAGCCGATTGATAGATTTGAAGCTGACGAAGACTGCGGTTTGGTTGCAATTGCCGATCTCGACAATGTATTTGGTGATCCTGATGGCGATGAACTTATCTATCACTTTGAAGGAGCGGCTCTTCTCAATCTCAGCATTGACGATGAAAACATCCTCACGATTAATCCAATTGCCGAGTATAGCGGTGAGAACGAAGTCGTTGTTATCGCCGAAGATGATCCGAATAGAGAATTTGTTGTCAGGGGTCAAATCGGTGATGGCTCGGCAGACGAAGAGTTAAAAGCAGGTCCTGTTGCCGATGCCCCAAAACATCGCCAGCTCAGATCCACGCAAGCCGAAGCTACTCCCGGACGTGATCTTGTAGCGGGTCACCGCTTTATCGTCGCAGTGCTCCCGGTCAATGACTTGCCGATTATCACCAATCCACCGATTCCGGTAATCAACGCCGACCTGAACGAAGGCTCCCTCTATAGGGTTCGTTTCGAAGCCGACGATCGCGATCATCACGATTCGCTACAGGTCTGGAGCATTATCGGAGATGATGAAGGTTATAGTCTTTCTCGCAACCAGGACTTTTCGATTGTATTCGAGTGGACGCCTGAGTTCGGTTCAGCCAGACAAGCTCCTTATACGCCGATTGTGAGAGTTGCTGATCCAACGGGAGCTACTGATGAAGTTCGACTCAACCTTACGGTCCATCACGTCGAATTGCCGCCTGATGTCGTCAACCCGATTTTCCCGTTCACTATTGACGAAGATCCGGCACAGGCGATTCAGATCGCCGATCTCGATACGGTCTTTGTCGATCCGAATGGAGATGCGCTCCAGTTTGGATTTATTGCCACAGAGGCATTGGGAATGTCGATAGAGGCAGGCAACATCCTGACAATGCGGCCCGTTGCCAATTTCAATTCGGTCAGGGGAGAGGTTGTGATCGTCACAGCTCGCGATGCGGCAGAGGAATCGACGTTCGCGTTCAGAGTCACCATCAGACCCGTCAACGATCCGCCAGGTGCTTTCGACCTGTTGTCTCCAATGAACGATGAAGTGATCGACTCGACCCATTACAATGTCGCCTTCCGCTGGCAATATGCCGGTAATGTCGATGCTGACCGTATCGACTATTTGGTCAAACTGCGGGTCAGGTATGAACAACTTGATACAACGCTCTCGGTAGGCCCGGTTTTGGCGGACTCGTTCCGCGTTAACCTTGGAAACATACTATTGGCGCTTGGATTGGTCCACCACAGAACGTCATTCGATGTCGGAGTGACCTGGTCGGTAACGGCAAACGACGCAGAATTTACAGTAGCCTCAGCGTCACAGCGAAGGTTAGTCATTAATTCTCCAGTCTCTGTAGAGAACGATGGCGTGATTGCACCGAAAAGACTGGCACTTGCGCCAGCCTATCCCAACCCGTTCAACTCCTCGAGCATGATTTCTTTTGACTTGCCTGCACAATCTTCCGTTCGGCTGACCATTTGCGACCAGCATGGCAGTACAATTGCTTCACTGTTAAATGGGGTCTTGGTTGCGGGAAAATACTCTTTCGCTTGGGACGCTTCAGGACTTCCGGCTGGGATTTACATAGCCAGCTTGGAAGCGATGGACGCGCGTATTGTCCAGAAACTGGTACTGATAAAATAGAATTAAACATAAACATAGCCGGAATAGTGGCAATCAATAGCGCCTTTATCCCGACAATATCATCAATTGCCTTGCGCGTTGGACGGTAGGAAAGTACTGAAAAGTATGGGAATTCACAATAATTACACCAAACGCACAACTCGCAAGGAAACCGTTCAGGAGAAAGAATGAAACGTTTCGTTACATTATGGATCACTGCCATCCTAATGGTCGGTCTGGCAGGAACACTCTATGCGCTCCCAACCGCCAAAATCAAGGTGCTTGCAGTTACTCCACGCACGGTGGCCATAGCCGCAAATGACATCTATACTGTCACATCGACTGGTCTTGGCAATGTCGGTGTTGGAGAGAAAACGTATTTCGCCGGTAATGAGGGAGATACGTCTATCACAGCTTGGGAATGGGTACTGACCGCAAAACCGAACAATTCGAATGCTGATTTCGATGTAGCCGATCAAGCAGTAGTTACATTGAGACCCGATCTTTTGGGAACATACACCATTACGCTTAGGGTTACCAATCAGACAGGTCAGAGCAATCCCGTGACATACAAAGTCAACGCCGCAAACTTCGTCGGCGTTGGTGGCATCGTTGGAGAGGCTAATGCCCCTGAGTGCGCTGCGTGTCATAATGGCGACTCTCAACCGGACGTCATGACCGATTTTAACAATACGAAGCACGCTACGATGTTCAGTCGGAATTATGATGGCGCTGACGGTTCCGGATATCGCTCGCTTTGTCTCAAGTGCCATACGACCGGGTACAACGTCGACACTTTGGCTGTCAACCAAGGTTTCGATGACGTCGCGAGAGCTGAAAATTGGGTCTTTATCGATTCCGCTAACGGTGGACTACGAGAAGGCGCCTTCGACGCCATGAAGGAGAACTTCCCGAACACTGCGAAGAAGGCTAACGTTCAATGCGAAGCCTGCCACGGTCCGGGTTCCCGACACAATGGAGCTACCGCTGACAACAAGATGACCAAAACCCTTGACGTCGGCATCTGCGCCAAGTGCCATGACTCCGGCTCGAACCACATCAAGACCTCTCAATGGGCAAAATCAAAACACTCACACCAGGTTGAAGAGAGCAGAAGAGGTTGCGTTGATTGCCATAGTGGTCGCGGATTCATAGAGAACATCGCCGGGGTGCCAGATTCTTTGGGTAATCTCGAGTATGTTCCGATCGGATGTGCTGTTTGCCATGACCCGCATAGCGCTGAAAATGAGTACCAGATTCGTACCGCTGCACCTTACACGCTTTTAAACGGCGTTCAGGTTGACTTCGGGTTGGGAAACCTTTGCGTGAACTGCCACCATTCCCGAGTTGACGTAAGAACCTACCCCGCTACACGTCCGGGTGCTCGCTTCGGACCGCATTACGGTCCACAGGGTGAAATGTTGGCAGGAACGGGTGGTGTCGAGTACGGCCGCGAGATGCGCAACGGTCCTCATGGTGAGATCGTTGAGAATGGTTGTATCGGTTGCCATATGGCAGCAACACCTGCCGCTGGTGCAGGGTTGAACGAAGTTGGTGCCCACACTTTTAAGATGACTGCCAATGGTGTTGAGAACACCGATGCCTGCGCCAGTTGCCACGGCGAGGTTGAGTCTTTCGAAGCATTTCAAGCCAGTGGTGACTGGGATCATGACGGTGAAAATGAAAGTGTTCAGAATGAAATCCAGGGTTTGATGGACACTATCGTTGGTATGCTCCCCCATGGAGCCGTGGTTCCTGACACTAACTATACTCTTGCCCAGAAGCAGGCTTACTTCAATTGGAAATTTGTCACTGACGATAAATCCAAAGGTATGCACAACGCCTATTACGCCCGTGACATCCTTCAGGCCGCTATCGACGCTCTTCCTGAGGGACGGACAATCACGCTGAACCTCGTTCGTGGCTGGAACACCATTTCGATCAACGTCATTCCGCCCCGCAATATGTGGGTCGGTGGTCAGGGTGCTGACATCCGCCGGATGCTCGCCAGCCTTCGTGTCGATGAAAACAATCATCACGTGTCGGTCTTCAAGAATGACCTCGGCGAGTTCTACCTCCCGCAATTCGACTTTAACAACATCGCATACTGGAGCCTTGTCGATGGCTACCAGCTCAAAGTCGATGAGGATGTCTCGATTGAGTGGACCGGCGAAGCTATCGCCGCTGGCGCCGATATTCCGCTGAATGAAGGCTGGAATACTGTCCCCTATTACCCGACCTATCTGGTCAGTGCCGATGCACCAGACCTGCCGGTCATCGCCTCGATCCGCGATCACGTCATGATTGCCAAGGACGATATGGGCCGGTTCATGCTCCCCGAGTTTGGATTCTCCAACATGCATCCCTGGGCAAAAGGCAAGGGCTATCAGGTCAAGGTCGATGCCGCCTGTACATTGAACTACCCGGGCGAACAGCGAGTCCAACCCGCCGGCTCGGAAGTTGTCTCTGACGGCTATTGGAATTCTCCCGCGCCGACTGGCTCATCGATGAGCCTCCTCGTGACCGGAATTGCCGCCAAGGACGGAAGCCAGATCTGCGCGTTGAACGTCTCAGGCGAAATCGTCGGTGTCGGCAGCGTGATTGACGGCAGGGCAGGCGTAGCTATCTGGGGCGACGACAAATCGACCGATCCTGTCGATGGAATGGCCGATGGCGAGCTCTTTACGTTGAAGCTTTGGAACATCGAGAACGGTACCGAATCAACGGTCAACCTGAAGATAGTGCTTGGGTCAGGCAGTGGCTTCAAGGTGGACGAAATCGTCGTTGGGGAAGCTTCACTTGAAGCGACTCTTCCGGCCAATTTCTACCTTGGCAAAAACTACCCGAACCCATTCAATTCGACTACGATGATCTCATTTGGACTTCCCGAAGCCAATAACGTCTCGCTCAAGGTCTTCGACCTTTCCGGGCGTGAAATTGCCACGTTGGTGGAAGGCAATCTTAGCGCCGGAAACCACACTGCTCTTTGGAATGCCGACGCGGCACCGGCGGGCCTCTATCTTGTGAAGATGGTCTCCGGTTCGTTCAGCGATACTCGCAAGGTTACGCTACTGAAGTAATGAGCGCGAAAAAGCTACCCTGAGGTAGCCCACAATAGCGAAAGCCGTCATGCCGAACATTCGGTGTGACGGCTTTCGTTGTTAGCGGACATTCGACATATTACTCACCTCATCATCACAGAGCCATCAATGCCTGTCCAGTATGGGTTAGGGACGTGACGATGAATCTCACTACGACGGACTTTAGTCTGTCACCTTATTCCGGTACGGGCGAAGCTTGTTCTCGCCCTTCTTTGACTGCCGCAGGGTGTCCCCACCCTGTGGCAGATTCCTTCTCAAATGCCCCCTCAAAAACACCTATTTATTTTTTTTTACGAAAGTTAGGAATCTCTTGACAACACGCTTTTGGTCAATTATATTAATAAGAGATCGCAGGTATTTGGGGAGGAAAATTACCCCAAAAACCACGAGCGTCTCTACCTAACCCGTAAAAGTTGAAGAGACGCTCATAAATGTGGAGGTGCGTCCGTCGTGAAACGGATGCACCTCCAAGATACGAAAAATCGTTAAGGAAGTCAAATCTGGAGGTTGAAATGAAATGGAATAAATTCGGCAAGGTCGCTCTGATGGTCTTGACCGTCGCGTTCATCGTTCAAGCGGGTATGCGGCTCTGGTGGCCGCCGCCGGAGAAGGCACGGGCAGAATCAACGACAATCTATGTCTCAATCATCGATGTCGATGACCTTCATTTCATCGAAGGAATAGATCCTGATATTGTGCACTTTCATTTGTATGATGAATTTGGGTTGCTTGAGGCCGGACCTGCCGATGCTGAAGACGGAGGGGTTTACTCATATACAGCTGACGCATGGCCCACCGAATTTCTGACGTGGGATGTTTCGTTAGATCCACCACCCGAAGATTTTGAGTTCCCTGTTCCTGCCTGCCCCAATCCGTCAATTCCCCAAAGTTCTTCTTCAACAACACTACTCTGGTATATTGACGATACTAACAATCCGTAAGAAATAGTGAACATGATGCGGAGGGTCAAACCCTTCGCATCATGTAAAAAACGGTGCAATAGAAATGATGGCAATTAAAATCTTGATCGTTCTTATTTTCGTCCAAATCGGCGTAGCCCAACCCCGTGAAGGATGGATAAAGCGATTCCCTGCGCCCGGTGGTGACAGTTTGGGACAACTGTTCGATATCTTTGCCACCGCTGAAGGTGGATTTGCTATGACGGGGTATGCTTCAACAGAGACGGGGCGATCAATCTGGCTACTGATAACAGACGGGAATGGGGAAGTCATTGACGAGAGTTTGCATCCACCCAATATGGAAAACGCACGCTGTGCTGGTTACTCGATCATACAAGATGACCATGGAGGTTACGTAATTGGTGGTGAAATCGACAATGATGAAATACCACGCAGTTTTGGTGCTATTCGAGTTGATGAGAATGGTGCATTTTGTTGGTGGAGGGAATGGGGCGCGGGCCGTTGCTATTCAGTAATCGAATTGAAATCAGGTGAATATTTGGCTTGTGGGACTGTTTCCGGGAACGGTACTGTAGGGAAAATAGTAAAATTCAATTTTGAGGGTGAGACGATTTGGGAGTTCAGTTATGAACAAGTACGGCAATGGACATCAATGCGAGAAATAGCTGGAGGAGCTTTTCTTGTTGGTTACGATGGTCACGCTGTTGCAGGTCGAATTGATTCTAATGGCGACTTAATCGATGAGGTTCGGCATTTGGATGGCGGGATACTACGTTCAGTGGTTTCATGTCAGGGTGGGTTTGCTACAGCGGGGGTAGCATCTGGAGGATATTCAATGTTTCGTCTCGAATCAGATGGTGATGAAGTAACACGAAATGTATACGAGCTAAATGACGGTGCAACTGGTTTGGCAAAACTGCCGGATGGTGGGTTTGTCATATGCGGTGGTCCAGTATTTGGCCACCATATTCTGCGAGTTGACAATGGTGGTAATTTGATGTGGCACCGTCAGGACCGATTTAACCAGAACGATGCTGCTGCCGGCGGATGGCAATCAGTCATCACCGACGCGAATGGCTTCGCTTATGCTGTAGGGAGCATCAACAGCCAAGTGGGAGTTTTGATCAAACTTATGCCCGATATTAGCCCACCTATTATAGTCGATTATTCACCAATCCGTACCGAATTGACAGTCCTGCTGGGTGATGGGCTCCGATTTAACGTTTGGGCAATCGATCATCAGGAAGATTCCCTCTGGTTTCTTTGGGAGAGAGACGGGGTTGAAATTGGCGATGACCCGACTGAAATCATTCATTTTGATACTCTGGGCGTTGATACGATCAGATGTACCGTTTTCGATAGCACCGGCTCGGATCAGGTTGAATGGGAGGTCATGGTTGCAGAACTCTATATTTCGGCATTTACTCCTGACTCTCTTAACCTAACCTTGCGCAGAGGTACTACGATTGATTTCTCAATCGATAGAATTCGCCAAACTGCGGGCGACGCCCCGGAATACCTCTGGACAAAATCGAATCTGAGTAACGGAGAGCAGCAAGATTTCGGCACAGAGTCCGGTTCTACCATCGATTTTCCTTGGTCGGGGGACTATACTGTTGAGGGGAAGGTTACCCGAGGTGAGTCGTCGGATCAGGTGATTTGGAATGTCGCTGTTCGCGGAACGATCTGGGCGTACGTGCCGGAGGATCTTGTCTTCGACGTCGAACCCGAAACCGTCGTACACTTCGAGGTTGTTCCGAGCGAGCCGGAGAACGAGTCGCTAACGATTCAGTGGTTTGTCGAGGGGGAGTTTGTGCGGGAGGGAGAATTGGGGATGGAGTGGCGTTTCGGTAGGGCGGATTTAAATCCGCACTACCAAGTTTCTGCAATTGTCGCAGATTCCGTTGAGGCGGATACTGTGACGTGGGAGGTGACCATCCGCGACCTCGCAGTCCCGCACGACCCTCAGCTTTCTGCTTTCAGCTTTCAGCTTTCCTCCGCCTATCCCAATCCCTTCAATTCGATGCTGTCGATCCGATATTCGGTAGGACAGGTTTCCAAACCTGTCTCCCTTGCCATTTACGACCTTTCCGGCCGTCTTGTCACAGACCTTCTCAGCCGTACGGGCGTATTGCAATACGCCCCTACAACATCCTCTACCCGTACGGTCGTCTGGAACGCCTCCGCCGTCCCCGCAGGAGTCTATCTCGTCCGCCTCCAATCCGGCTCTGATGTTTCCACTCAAAAAGTCGTCTTAATGCGATAGGGCGGACAGCTGCTCACCCTACCGGCCTGTTAGGTCAGGTCTTGAAGACCTGACCGAACGAGTAGTCGGCTTGATGCAGTAGCGTGGACAATTGTCCACGCTACTTTGTTCCCTCCATGTTTCAAGCGAAGCGTAACATGGAGGCACATTTCCGTAGCGTAGCCCAGCTTCTCTGAAGCCGGTATTCCTTTCTACTTTCTTCTTTCTAATTCAATATGCCCCACAATTCTCTTGACATTTGCCAATTTATTTCGTATATTATCGTCTATAATAGACAATCGACAAGTCACCAGTCACATTCAAGAAATGACGATTTTTGAACACCCCCCGTCGCCTGTTTCTGTGAAGTTGGTGACGGAAAATAAAAATAAAAATCGCCACACAAGCCTATCCAATAGGCTCTGTGACGATTGTGACGATGTGAAGATAATTTTGAATGGTATCGGTAATGTTACAAATAACTAACAATTCCCCAAAAATAAAGAGCCGCCCCGGATTACCCGGCGCGGCTCCCATTAACCTTCAACCTTGAACATTCAACCTATCCGCCGAATGTCAAACTCTTGACAAAGCTTGTCATCGCAGGCTTTTGGGCCTGCATCGTCTTCACCGGTCCAGTACCTTTGAAGAAGAACGGCCCCTCAGGAGTCATCACTATTGCCGAAAGATTTGCCCAGTTTTCCTTGTTGCCTTTCTGAGGCATTCCCGGCATCGTCGAAGCCGCCATCGTCCCCGTGAACTCGACGATGGTTGCTTTGAGGTTGCCAACCATCATCTCTTCGCGTTTGGCAATTTCCTGCGTGCGGCGACCATCCGGTTGATTGAATTGAGCGCACCAGCGGTCGATATTCGCCTCAATCCCTCCTGCATCCGACCCAAGATAGAAAACGGTCAATTCTCCCGGTTCTGAATCCCCCGAAGCGGCTGGTAATTCCATCTGCGCCAACCTCATCGACGAGGCTGGTGGAACCGACTTCCAGCCCGTAGGCAGCGTCGCCGATAGTTTTCCTACAGTCAATTTTCCGCCCGCGGAAACTTCAGCTTTTAACGATGGATTTGGCGCTCCAAATGTCCCGGCCATTCCTTGATTTTGCGAAATCGCGGCATGAGGATCGCCTTTCGAGCCGATGTCGAGGCCCGCGTGAGGATCAGCCTTATTCATTCCGGCTGACGGATTGCCCATCTCCATCCCGCCGTGAGGATTGGCTTTGGCTGGCAGAGGTGGTGGTGGTTCTTTCTTGCAGGCGGCGAAGATTGTTGCGCTGGCAAGGAGCGTGATTGCTATCAGATTTTTCAATTACTTTTTCCTTTGGATGTTATGTTATTGTAAATTGTTATTAACGAATTTGTTAGAGGTGGTTTGTCGTCAATCCATCAACGCATTTTTAACGCGCTTCAGTATCTCGCCTTTACCTACAAGTCCCACGATGCGCTCGACTGAGCGGCCATTATTAAAGAGCATCAGGGTTGGGATGCTCATAATGCCGTACTTGCGAGCCGTGATCGGACAGTCATCGACATCGACTTTGACGACTGTGACTTTGCCGTCCCATTCTTTGTCAAGATCTTCTACGATCGGCGTAAGCGCGATGCAAGGCCCGCACCAAGTCGCCCAAAAGTCAACCAGAACGGGTTTGGTCGATTCGAGAACGAAGGCGGGAAAGGTGTTGTCGGTTAGGGTTGTCATTTGTAATTAATAATTAATAATTAATAATTAAGAATTGAGAATAGGGATACGGGTTCAATTTCGTTGCTTTCTCGCCGCTCTAAGGTCGGAAAGATTGTAGGTCTTACTCTCAGCGATATCCTTCAGCCCTTGGCGGATATCCGCGACAAGGGCGGGACTGGAGAGTATATCGATTGTCTCCTGCATACTTTCGTATTCTTCGACCGACACGAGCATCATCGGCTTGTCGGATTTGATGGTTAAGGTTGGCATTAAAGCTCCTTTATTGTTTAATGCGTGTGCCTCATGAGGTCGGGCATCGTCGCGCAACTGGAGTGCGACAACCACTCAATTAGCTCAATCGCTCTTCGGTACTTCTTCAATCGAGCATAGTCCCGCTCAGTTGGAATCGAAATTCGACTCAGGTCACAATTATCCAGCAGGTCAGCCAGTTTCACTTTTCTGCCGATTGGGTTAGCTGCTGCCCGATGAATGAAGTCATCATAGTTCTCATAATCCTGTCTAGTTAAGGAGTTTATTGCAGCGACAATCTCTTCGGCAAACCCCTCCTGACGCAGCCCATCCAATGTCCAATTACTATCTTCGATTACATCGTGAAGCACGGCGACGATCTGTTCATCCTCGGAGGTAAACTTCGACATCACGCGCAATGGGTGAGAAATGTAGGAAGCTCCCGCTTTGTCGTACTGATCGGCGTGCACGGCTGTAGCAATTGTGATGGCATGCTCCAAGTTGCTCATATCGCACTAAATTCAAGTTGGTACGTATGCGTCATATCCTAACTGCTTCTATTTTCATTTTTTTGCCCCTCCAAAATCCTTAACCCCTCTTCCCAGACCCAGACGCGGTCACGCTGTTTGCCAGTCACTTCGCGGACGATACCCATCTTCTCAAATTGACGAAGCGAGGCCTGAATTGTGTCGAAATGGAGACCGGTCTCTTCGCGAACCCGATTGACGCTGCCCGCAACCCGCCTCGTAAATATCTGGTACACGCGCAACATACTTCCGGCTTTTCGCGGAACTTGTTCTATTTTAGTTCTATCACGATTAATGACTTCCAACAACGCTTTCGACCTCGTTATGCTGTCTTCGGCTGAAGTGCGTACCGCTTCAAGATAAAAGCCGAGCCATCCCTCCCAATCGCCATCAGTCCGCACTGCTTGCAAATGATCGTAATATGCCTCACGGTTTTGTTTGAAGAAAAGGCTGACATAGAGGATCGGTTCGCTGAGAATCCCCTCAACGCAAAAGATCAACGGGATCAAAAGCCTGCCAATTCGACCGTTACCGTCAAGAAAAGGGTGAATCGTTTCAAATTGAACGTGTGCCATACCAGCCTTGATGAGAGGTGGAGTCACAACCGGATCGTTATGTAGAAACTTTTCAAGCGCTCCCATGCAATTCATTAGCTCTTCCGGTGGAGGTGGAACATGCCGGGCAACACCGGGCCGACTACCGCCAATCCAGTTTTGTGAGGTTCGAAACTCACCCGGCTTTTTATGCGAACCACGACCAGAGGAAAGAAGCACTCCGTGCATTTCTTGAATGAGTCGCAACGATAATGGGAAGCCCGATTTTATCCGTGCCATACCGTGTTCAAGCGCAGCCACATAGCAGGAAACCTCCGAGACATCTTCGATGGGAACGCTCGGAACCGCATCATTTTCGTAGAGAATCAGATCTTCAAATGAGGATTGGGTTCCTTCAATTTGTGAAGAGAGCACCGCTTCTTTACGGATATAGTGGTAGAGGAAGAGACTCTTGTCGGGAAGAAATGACGAGACAACATCGAGACGACCCAACGCCACCGAAGCTTGCAATAACGCACTGGTCAATTTTCCATCCAGCTGAAGCGGTGGATCGGGCGGGAGCGGATCGGGCACGAACGCCTTTACAGCCTCTCCGACCGTCGAAGTCGTCCGGTAATGTCCGGTGACTCTTATGGGCATGAACGACCCCTTATTCCGTAAATTGGATTAGTGATTTTTCTTAATCCAATTTAACCTTCTTTATGGAATAAGGCAAGTGCGCTATTCCGAATATTGGAATAGAAGTCGTTATTCCTAAAAAAACGCCGCTTCCCGATACTCCCCAAAAGCATCCTTCAGCACGGTGACCATCTCGCCGAGCGTCACGTACGCATGAGCGCACTCGATCAGGGTCGGCATGTGGTTCTCGTTCGAGTGAGCAACCTCTGCCAGGCGGTCGAGACAGCGTCTTACTTCCTTCGGGTCGCGTTTACGGCGAACCTCGGCGAGGCCTGCCTCCTGATGTCTGGCAACCTCAGGGGTGATTTTCAGGATCGGGATGTCAATCTGCTCGTTTGCCTCGACAAAGTCATTCACACCCACCATCCTCCGCTTCCCACTCTCAAGCTCCATCTGGTGGCGGTAAGCCGCTCTGGCAAGCTCGCGCTGGAAGTAGCCGTTCTCGATTGCCGGAATGACACCTCCTTGCTCGTCGATTCGCTCGAAGTATTCCTCCGCTTCGGCTTCGATCTTGTCGGTCAAATCTTCCATGAAATAGCTGCCGCCGAACGGGTCGATGGTGTTGATGACGCCGGTCTCGTAGGCGAGGATCTGCTGGGTTCTCAGTGCGATAAGGACAGCCTTGTCGGACGGAAGGGCGAGCGTTTCGTCCATCGAGTTGGTATGGAGGCTCTGCGTCCCGCCCAGCACTCCGGCGAGGGCTTCGATAGCCGTGCGGACGATGTTATTCTCGGGCTGTTGGGCGGTAAGGCTGCATCCGGCAGTCTGCGTGTGGAATCTCAGCATCCACGAGCGGGGGCTGTCGGACTTGTATTTGTAGCGCATTTTGCGTGCCCAGATGCGTCTTGCGGCGCGGTATTTGGCGATCTCCTCAAAGAAGTCGATGTGGGCGTTGAAGAAGAAAGAGAGCCTCGGTGCGAAGTCGTCGATCTTCATCCCTCGTTCGAGCGAGGCGTCAACATATGCCATCCCGTCAGCCAGTGTGAAGGCAAGTTCCTGCGCGGCGGTCGAACCGGCTTCGCGGATGTGGTAGCCGGAGATCGAGACGGGGTTCCACTCGGGCATCCCTTTGGCGGCGTATTCGATGGTATCGACGACGAGGCGCATGGAGGGAGCCGGGGGGAAGATGTACTCTTTCTGGGCGATGTATTCCTTCAAGATGTCGTTCTGGCATGTTCCGCGCAGTTTGCTGCGGTCGGCACCTTGCTTTTCGGCGGCGGCGATGAACATTGCCCAGATGATCGCGGCGGGGGAGTTGATCGTCATCGAGGTGGAGACTTTCTCCATCGGAATGCCGCTGAAGAGGACTTCCATGTCGCGCAGGGACGAGATCGCCACGCCGCAGCGACCGACTTCGCCCTCTGACCACGGGTCATCGGCGTCGCGGCCCATCAGGGTTGGCAGGTCGAAGGCGACCGAGAGGCCTGTTCCGCCACCGGCGAGGATCATCTTGTAGCGCTGGTTGGTGTCCTCAGGCGTCGCGAAGCCGGAGAACATGCGCATCGTCCAGACTTTGCCGCGGTACATGTTGGGGTGGATGCCGCGGGTGTAGGGGTACTGGCCCGGGTAGCCGATTTTCTCTTCGGGGTCCCAGTTTTTAACGTCTTCGGGCGAAACGAGCGGCTTCACGTCGGCAGATGAGACGGTGGTGAAGAGTTGGTCGTTGCGCGTCTTTGCGGCGGCGTATTCGGCCTGCCATTGGGCGCGGGATGTGGGTTTATCGGACATGGTTATTTGATCTCCAAATTATTCGTAAGCGTCGCTAAGGTGAGCGATGCGATGAACGGTTACCATACGGGTTTGATCGTCTATCGAGTAAAGGATGCGCCAATCGCCGACCCGAATCCGGTAGCGATTCTCGTACTCGGTCAGTTTGATATGACCGGGCTTAAACGGATTTGTTGCAAGCGAGAGGAGCGCAACTCGAATTCGATCATATAACGGATTCGATAGCGCACGAAGATCTTTCCGAGCCCGATTAACTAATTCGACGCGATACAATTAGCATTTCCGTCGAAGGTCTTCTTCCCGAAGAACTTCTTCGAGAGGATAAGTCTCCTGACCAATTGTTTCATCGATCAGGTGGTTGTCCAGCTTGTCTTCTTGAATTCGCATGAGCCTTTGGTAGGTCTCAAAATCAAGGATCACGGCTGTCCTCCTGCCTTTTTCATTGGTAATGAATTTCGGGCGGGGACGGGGACGAGTAGTTGTGGTTGTTTCTGACATTGGAGTTCTCTGAATTGACTAAGGGTACCTAAGCTCTTATATTGACTCTAACCAAATTGGAGGAAGAATGAATCGAATCAAAAATACTGAAAATAATTGGCGTCCGACTGTAGGACTCCAGATCGCTACATTCCGAACGAACGAAAATCTTTCCATCGAGCGACTCTCAGATGTTGCAAAAGTATCTCCTGAAACCCTGAAAAGATTGAAAGAGGAGCAAACTCCAAGCTTTCTCGTTCAATGTTGTTGAGGATCGCCGATGCACTCGGGGTTGAAGTGCATGTTAGCCTGACCAAACCGAAACAGCCGCGGAAGACGGTTCAAAAGAAACAAACTGCAGTTAGCTTGTAAAAAGCTACAGACCAGTAGCTTAAGCGGATTTCAGGATTGAACTGTGTATTCTGCGAAACTTGCTGTTAGATTTATCGAATGCCAATCTTGCAATCGGATCTGTAAAATCAATCCAATACGGCGATTAATCTCTTGCCTTTTTGTTTATGATCCCATAGCCAATTAACGTCCGATTTTCCAGGACTCATAGTTCCAAAAGCCTGTCCAGGTATTATCCAAAATATCACGCCGTGGGAATTCGCAATCCCATGTAGCTCGCTTTTAGTTTGAAGCCAGTGTAGTCTTCCGTTCATATCACTTGGCCATATTTTCACCCTATCCTCCATCTCATACTCGAACAAAGTTGAGTATTTGCTGAATGTGAGACTGTTATACCAATTCAACCAATCTTGTGGTGTGGGTCGATCATTCATTTCGGTCAACTTGTTCTCTATCTCTACAAACTGTCCTTCCATAGCCAACAACTTCTCTTGTTGCCCTTTCACCTGCTGTTGGAGTTCCTTGTCCTGCCTGAGCGCAAGAATTTGATCTTGAATAGAATCAACATTCACAATGGCTTTGACCTTGATCGTAAGAGCCATTGTCTCACCCGAATAGGCAAATTGTTCCGACACAATATCAACCTTCACAAACGCGCCGGTAAAAGTTGAGAGCTCCTGTTTGGTCAGCTCCTCGAAGTAAATAGACTCTGAGCCATCCATTCGCTCCTCTTTCCTGATGCTCAATTCGCTGTGAACGAAGGTCCCAGCTTTCTCAAGACATTCCCGTTTCGCATATAGTAAGCATTTCTGACGTGCGTCGGACTTGGTGTCGTTGTCGCCCATCGTGTAGGTATAGCTCGCAAAGATCGTGTCTGTTTGGGCGAAAGAAGGATGGAATCCAGCAATTACGCTGATTCCTGCTAGTAAAATAGCTGTGAATGTCTTCAATAAAAGCTCTTGTTTCTAAGGTGACAGACTAAAGTCTGTCGTACCGATCTTTGTCGGGCAGGATGCCCGACCTCTGCTTTCGCAGGGGCAGGCTCTACGCGATGTGATTCCTACCCTCCCACCTCCACAACCACTTTCCCTGCCGCGTGACCCGCCTCGACATAGCGAATCGCGTCAGGAAGTTGTTCGAGCGGGTACTTGCGGTCGATAACCGGCTTCAAGCTGCCTGCCTCGCACATTTCGGCGAGTTTCGTCAGATCGCCCGAGTTAGGCTTCGACGAAACCAGCGCCATCCGCTTACCACTATAAGCAAACGTCAGTTGACCCAAAAGGATCGCCTCGAATAACTGCTTGCTGTTGCCGCCTGCCATCAGGTAAATTCCTCTAGGATTAAGCATCCTTTTGTACACTGCAAGCGGCACATGTCCATTTACGCCCATGACAATATCATATCGGCCATTATGCTTTGCAAAATCAGTCGTCTTGTAATCTATGACAATGTCTGCGCCAAGCCCCTTCACCATTTCGACCTTCGGCGTGCTGCACACCGCCGTCACCTCAGCCTGAAAGTGTTTCGCCACTTGCACTGCAAATGTCCCAACCCCTCCCGATGCGCCGTAGATCAATACATTCTGCCCGGCTTTTATCTGCGCTGTATCGCGGAGTCCCTGCAACGCCGTGTTCGCCGCCATCGGCAGCGCGGCCGCATCAGCAAATTGCATTTTAGGCGGCTTGGAGGCAAGATATTTTTCCTCCGCGCAGGCGTATTCGGCAAAAGCCCCATTCCCACAGTAGGAGAGATCACCGAACACCTCATCGCCAGGCTTAAAACTCTTCACATCCTTTCCAACTGCTTCCACCACCCCTGCCACATCTGCCCCCAGAATCTTATTCTTGGGTTGGAAGAAGCCTACGCCCATAAGCCTTACCATTGCCGGGTTCGCTGTCATCAGCCGCCAGTCATAAGCATTTATTGAAGCCGCGACAACTTTTATCAGGACTTCATCATCTTTTGGGGCAGGCTTTTCGACCTCATCGAATTTCAAAACATCAGCCGAGCCGTAGTTGTGATATACAAACGCTTTCAATTCTCCCCCCCGATATTTAAAACGACATTCCCACGCTTCCGCTCCGTCTCGACGTAACGATGCGCTTCAGCAGTTTGCTCGAGCTTGTACCGACGATCGATGACAGGCTTCAGATGCCCATCGAGAAAGAGTTTAGAGACATATTCCAGATTTGCTTTATTCTGCATAAGTCCTGCGGTTGCAAACCTTGCTTTCTTCCCTCCACCGATAGAGGTCATCAGCATATCGAAGATTATCGCACCAGTCGGCACGGTCGTCAGATAGATGCCACCCGGCTTTAGTGCCATTTTGCATTTTGAAAACGAACTTTTCCCAACTGCATCGAATATGACATCATAACTATTTTCACTACTGGTAAAATCCTGTCTGGTGTAATCGATGACGCTATCGGCACCATTTGCCTTGACAAGCTCTGAATTTGCTCCACTGCAGACCCCGGTCACCTCCGCTCCGAGGAGTTTCGCCATCTGCACGCCATAAATTCCAACAGCCCCCGATGCGCCGTTAATCAGCACCTTTTGCCCGGCATTCACTTTTGCCACATCGTGCAGGAACGTCAGCGCTGTAAGTCCTCCGTCAAGTATCGAAACTCCCTCCTCAAACGAGATTTTCTCAGGCAGGACCGCTACTACCTTACTCTCGGGCAGGCAGAGATATTCCGCGTGAGCCCCAAACGTATCGGCACTGAGGCCAAAGACCCGGTCACCTTTCTTGAACAGGTTCGCCTTGCTGCCAACCTCCTCCACTACCCCGGCGAACTCGGCACCAAGGACGGCGAACTTCGGCTTTGACAGGCCATAGATCAGCTTGACGATGAAAGGCTCGCCTTTGCGGAAGGCGCAGTCTGCCGGTCCGACGACTGAGGCGCTAACCCGGACGAGGACCTCATTTGGCTTTGGTGAAGGCTTTGGGATCTCCTCATAGCGAAGGACATCCGGAGAACCATAGCTCGGTGTGGTAATGGCTTTCAAAACCCTATCTTCCCCTTCTTTTCCGGTGCCGGATGTGTCATCAATTGCTTTATCGCAGCAACGAGCGCATTGATCTGGTCGTCATGGCCGGTGACGCGTCGCTCAAGCTCGTTCATTTTCGCGTCAAGCTCCCGCGTCGTGGAGACGATCTCGCGCAAGCGGACGAAAGCCCTTACCACATAGACACTCACGGCTACTGCTCGCTCGCTGTTCAGAACGCTCGCGGCCATAATCGCGCCGTGCTCGGTGAAGGCGTAGGGTAAATTGGGAGAATACTTCAGTTCGGGAGGGTTGCCGCATTTTGCGGCAACCTCGCTTACCTCTGATTTCGTCAGTTGGAATATGAAATCTTCTGGAAAGCGCATAGGATTTCGCCTGACTTGTTCCCGTAGTCTTTTATGTGTGACGCCATATAGAGTGGCGAGGTCCAAATCGAGCAAGACCTTCTTACCCCGCAGTGTGAATATATGGCCTCCTATGCGATCCATCGACAGTAAGGCGTCACTTTGGTTATTTACCGCAGATTTTGAATCGCTTGAGGTTGCCGCATTTTGCGACATCAAGTGTTAAACCTTGGATATTTATTACTCACTGATTCCGTAGCACCAACTTCCCTCGTTCCCGCCCGAGCTGCTCAAGCTTATCCACGGCATAGACTGAGACGGCTGTAAACACTATCGCCATGCCGACCAGGATCCAGAACTCGACCAACGGCGGCAACAACCCGGAGTCATAAGCACCCAACATCGTTTGGCGAAGAGCGTCAAGCCCCAACGTCGTCGGAATAAGCGCGCAACCAGCCGCGGCGAACATCCCGAGGTGCTTCACCGGGAAGTAAAACCCACCGAGAAAGAACATCGGTTCTGTCATAATGCCGAGACCGTAAAAAACGCCTCGCCCGGCCATGAAGAAAAGGCTCGCCAGCGTCATCCCCATCCCGTAGAGTGCTGCCATCGTCGCAAGGAACACCGCCAAAGCCATCCACGGCTCGGTGACTTTAAACTCGATCTTGAAGAGTAACTTCGCCGCAACATATATCAAAATTGCCCGCGTCATCGTCATCCAGATTCCCCCCACCGCCATCCCCAGCATCAGCCCCGACCTCGGCATCGGCGTCATCAGAAACCGCTCAAGATTGCCGACCTCCTTCTCCCAAAAAAGCTGCATCCCCATCGACCAGATCATGTGCATCCAGAACGTGACGAGGATACCTCCAAGCACCACAAAACCTGTGTATTCGTCCGGTGCGCCCATCGCCTTGTAAACCATCACGTAGGCGGCAACGCTAAGGAATGGCAGGAGTGTGTCGCCGAGAATCCACGACAGCTCCCGCTGACCACCGATGACCCGAACATAAGCGCGAGCGAGCGTCACGCGGATGAAGTAAGCAGCGATCTGGAGGAAACTCTCAGGGCGCGACCCAATGCGGTGAGGTGTATGTTCTGTTGTTTCGTTCATTTAGGTATCTGATTTGATGAAATTGCTACTTCATTACCGCAGGTTTGGCCTTGGGATACAACTCATTTAGCACAATCAACGCTCCCGCTGTGTTCTCCATCGGGATGTAGCGAACCTTGCGCGAGTCGGCGATTTTCTTGAAAAAGCCGTCGTCGTCACCACCTTTGGCGACAACGATAATGTCCGCGCCGTCGGCAGCGATCTTGTTGAACGGGTCGGAGAGCGCTCCGCGCCGGGCGTCCGTCCCGACGTGAAACATCACGACCGGGATTTTTGCTTTTTTGGCGGCTGCAAGTAATTTCTTGACGCGGGCTTCCTCGCCTCCGGCATCGACTTTCGCCGCGCCGAGGCCCTTGGAAGATGCTCCTGCTACGAGGATGATGCTCTTGATGTCAGCGAGGCTGTCGGCAGTCGCATAGGGGCGGTACTTTATATCGACGCCAGCCCTTCCGCAAAGACCTTTCAGCATCAGCACGTCTGCTGCCTGACCGCAAGACGTCAGCAGGGTAGGTTGGGAAAACACCGTTGGCGCGGAAGCGGGCTCTTCAGCGAAGAGAGCCGTAGTCGAAAGAGTAGCGGCTAACAAGCCTGACGTGATTGAGAAGAGGATTTTGCGTAGTTGCACGTTCGTAATGACTCCGTTTTCTGAGAATTTGATAAAGCTATTGTAAGTAAAAGCCGATCCCGTGTTCCTGAAGTTCCGCATAGCTTGGGATGTTTGAGTAAGCTATTGCGCGTTCCGGCTCAAAGTCCCCCATCGTCCGGCAGACAGCAGCAATCCCCGCCAAATGCCTCCCTGTCCTGATTTCAAGCGGGATGCCTTCTTTCGGGAACGGGACCCTAAGCTTGCCAAGTTCGCCAGCCTTGATGTAAAACGGATCGACGCTCTTCAAGATTAGTTCGGCGTTGGTCGCTCCGCGCAACCTGCCTTGAAGTGCTCCTGCCGATTCGAACAGCAGCACTCTTGCGCCGGTGTTGTCACCCATTTCGCGATGGATCAAGCCATGAAAGTTGGTCGGTGAAGGCTCCAGATTGAACTCCAAACCCTCCAATTGCAAGTCAACAGTCGCCAAAGCGGCAATGTCCATAGCCCGTTCGTGCGCGACGATGGCGTTGATGACGGGGTACTCAGGGGCAGCCTCGTGGAGGTCAATCGCCAGATCGACACTCTCCTTCCTGACGACCTCTGTGATGGCATAAGCCATTCGTTCGGTAAGCGTCCCGTCGGCTCGCCCTGGATAAGCGCGGTTCAGGTTGCGAGTCTCCGCACCCGAAAGGACTTGCCCGGAAGGGTAATGCCGGTAGATGATCGGGTCGGGCCAACCTTCGAGGATATTGGAAAACCTTGAACCGACACGGAAGGAGCGCTCCTTACCGGCTCTATTAACGATCTGGAATGTGCCGGGGAAAGCTTCCTGAGGCTCGGTAGCTGTAAATCCTGATGCGTTCCCTCTTGGCAAAACGATGACCCTGCCTTTCTGCACTTGCAGATTTTCGACCAGTATCACCGCCGACATGAAGCCAGCCGGTTCGTTCGGATGAGTGCCGCCGATAATGAACAGCGTCCCGCCCGGTTCTCTGCCGTTGAAAAAGTAGAGGTCGCTGTCCCCATCCGAATCCCGCAACGACGGCAGGTAATCGCTGAGTCGTCCCATCTTCGAGAGCGCATAAGATGGATAGATCGGCTCAAGCTGTCGCTGGCCTACAAAATCGGCACCAGCCGTGAACACAATCACCGCCACTATCAAAAAATACAAAAGGGCTCGCGTCCGGCGTTTGGGGTGGGTGATTATTTTTAGGTTTTCAGACGTATGGGTTCCGAACGATTTGTTTGATTGATAAAGATTAGCCCTACAATATAGATATACAAACAAGCTACTTCAAGCGCCACCACCAAATTCTAAACCTCGAAAGTAATACGATGAAGCTTGCTTCTATAGAAGAATCCACTACAAGGTTATGCATTTAGTCCCTAAACTCGTTAGTCGTGGCTCTCTTTTTGCACAACTTTATACAAAATCCAATGCTGTTAGCTGGATAGTGAATTTTCCTAATATTGAAACATCATCCAACTCTAACTTCGAAAGCAGAAACCGAGATCCCAATGTCCGAAGTCCTTCTTGTCATCAATCCCGGCTCAACATCCACCAAATTTGCTCTGTGGGGTCGTGAAGGTTGTATCACCGAACAAGTTGTTCGCCACAGTGCGGATAAACTCGCACCTGCAGTCGCAGATCAGCTCAATTACCGCACCGAATTGATCGATTCTGCTATCAAGCCGTTGCTGGCGGGTCATAAGGTCGTAGGAGTGGTTGGTCGTGGTGGGCTGTTGAAGCCGATGCGCGGCGGGACTTACCGCGTTAATGAAACGATGATAAACGATTTGCATTCACCCACAATATCCAATCACGCGTCCAATCTTGGAGCATTGATTGCCCACCATTTCGCGGAGCAGTTCGGCGTCGATGCCTATATTGTCGATCCGGTGACGGTCGATGAATTTGTCGATGTGGCAAGGATTTCCGGTGTCAAATGGTGCGAGCGAAAAAGTCGTGGTCACGCTTTGAACATCAAGTATTCCGCGAGACGCGCCGCCGATGATCTGGGCAAGAACCTCGAAGACACTCGTTTCGTCATCGCACATTTCGGAGGCGGGACTTCGGTCGCGGCACTCCTTGGCGGTAGAATCATTGACACAAACGATGCGTTGCACGGAATGGGGCCTTTTTCACCGGAACGAGCTGGTGCATTGCCGCTTTCCGCGCTGATCGAGCGCTGTTTTACAGAGGGAGTAACCAAAAAAGGCTTGCTCGATGAACTTGCCCGCAAGTCAGGTCTAATGGCTTATTGCGGCACTTCGGATGTCAGGGAAGTCATTAAGATGATCGAGAGTGGTGACCCGCAGGCAGAACTAATTTTCAGGGCAATGGTTTATCAGGATGCCAAGGAAATTGGGGCGATGGGAGCTGTACTCGAAGGTAGCATCGATGCCGTCATCATTACGGGCGGTCTGGCGCATTCTGTCGAGTTTATCAGCATGCTGCGACCCTACATCGATTATCTCGGCACGATCATCATCTATCCCGGCGAAGGCGAACTCGAAGCTATGTCGGCAGGTGCGTGGCGGGTTATCGATGGGGTAGAGGCTGCATTGGCGTACAAATAAGGCTCAGGAGTTTGGAATCGACGTTCTATATGGTAAATTGTATTCTAATTAACCCTTAAAACACAAAAATACCAGATGAATAAGAATACAGAAAATTCCCGGATGCCGGTCTATTTCATCGGTCATGGCAATCCGATGAATGCCGTCGAACGAAACGTCTGGAGTGAGGCACTCATCAACCTGCGTCATTCGTTTCCAAGCCCCAAAGCGATCCTTGTCATATCGGCACACTGGTACGTGCCCGGCACCTTTGTCACGGTGCAGGAGTCTCCCCCGACCCTTCACGACTTTGGCGGATTCCCTGACGAGTTGAACACTTTCGACTACCCGGCTCCCGGCGACCCGAAACTTGCGGCGCGAGTTGTTTACCTGCTTGGCGAACCAGCCTCGCTTAGCAACGAGTGGGGCCTCGATCACGGTACGTGGTCGATACTGACGCACCTGTTCCCTAAAGCCAACGTGCCTGTTGTCCAGCTTAGCGTTGACAACATGTTGGAGACTTTGGACATGGTCGCCTTGGGTGAGGCATTGCAACCACTTCGCGACGAGGGCATTCTTATCATCGCCAGTGGCAACATTACCCATAACCTGCGAGATGCTTTCGTCAGAATGAATACTGGCGATACGGCCACACCTGACTGGGCAACAAAGTTCGATGCCAGCATCGCCAATGCCATTGAGAACCGCGACAAGGCCTTCCTTTGTGCCGCACTTGTCGATGAACTTGGCGAGGTTAACCACCCGTTCCCCGACCACTACCTGCCGTTGCTCTACGCCTTCGGATCCTCCGACAAGGACGACGCCGTCGAGTTCCCGATCACCGGCTTCGATATGGGCAGTCTTTCGATGCGTTGCGTCAGGTGGGGATAATGACTGAAATGAAAAACAACACATTCAAAAATAGTCTTTTAATATATCATTAGTGCTCTCTGAGCACCTCCCAATCGTATAACAAATCCTTATGTCCAAAATCAAAACGCTCCCTGAAATAACCAGGCCCGTTCGCGTCCTGATGACCGGCAACGAAGCCATCGCTCTCGGTGCTCGCGAGGCTGGCGTCTATTTTGCCGCTGCTTATCCCGGCACACCATCGACCGAAATCCTCGAGACCTTCGGCAGACTGCCCGGCGTCAAGGCGCAATGGTGCGTCAATGAAAAGGTCGCCTTTGAGGTCGGTATAGGCGCATCCCTTGCCGGAGCTCGAACTCTCGTCTGCATGAAGCACGTCGGCGTCAATGTTGCCATGGACCCGTTGATGACCTTCGCCTATACTGGTTCGGTAGGTGGCTTCGTCCTTGTATCGGCTGATGACCCGTCGATGCACTCCTCTCAAAACGAGCAGGACAATCGCATCATAGCCAAATTCGCCAAGATTCCGATGCTTGAGCCATCCGATTCCGCCGAAGCTCACGCGATGATGAAGCTCGCCATCGAAATCTCCGAGCAGTTCGAGACCCCCGTCATGCTCCGCGTCACCACCCGAATCTCCCACGCCAAAGGTATCGTCAACCTCTCGCCATGGCCCGTCCCGCAAGTCGCTGGGTTCATCCGCAACACATCCCGCTTCGTGATGATCCCCCAGTACGCAAAACGTCGCCACACTGAGGTCGAAGCCCGTCTCGGACGCTTGTTAAAGTACTCTGAAGCCGCCTCGGTCAACTATGCTGAAGATGGCGAAGGCGACATCGGAATCGTCACAGGTGGAATCAGCTACAACCACATCCGCGAAGTGCTTCCAAACGCCCCTGTTTTCAAAATCGGCATGTCGAACCCGATGCCAATCGAAGCGATCCGCAATTTCTCTAAACGTTACAAGAAACTTCTGGTGATCGAAGAGCTTGAACCCTATTACGAAGACCAGCTCAAAGCCGCCGGAATTGCTTGCGAAGGCAAGAAATATTTTCCCATTGAGGGCGAGCTTGACCCCGACGTCGTCGCTGATGGACTTAGGTCGGCAGGTGCTCTGAATGGCTCGATTCCGAAATACTTCCCCGTTGAGATCGACGTCATGCCCCGCCCCCCTGTGCTATGTTCTGGCTGTCCGCACAGGCCTGTCTTCAATGCCCTGAAAAAACTTAAAGCCGACGTCTTCGGTGACATCGGCTGTTACACTTTGGGTGCCTTGAAGCCCCTCGAAGCCCTCCACGCCTGCGTCTGCATGGGTGCTTCGATTGGCATGGCCGAAGGCGTTGGCATTGTACAGGAGTCGAAAAAGCCTGTCGTCGCAGTGATTGGCGACTCAACATTCCTTCACTCCGGCATGACCGGGCTTCTTGACGCTGTTTACAACAACGCCGCCTTGACGCTGATTTTGCTTGACAACAGCATCACGGCGATGACTGGCGGCCAGGAGTCACCCGGCTCAGGGCTGACTCTTCAAGGCGCACCAACCGTCCCGGTCGATTACCGCAAGATCTGCGAGGCTCTTGGCGTCAAGCACATCTTCACCCCCGACGCTTACAATTACGAAGAAGTCATCGAGACGATCCAGAAAGCGGTCGCGCTGAACGAGGTCTCGGTCGTGCTGACCAACCGCCCCTGCATGCTCTACCCCGGCAAGCGCAAGTATGAGACGTACGACGTCCTGAACGATATCTGCAACGGTTGTGGAGCCTGTGTCAGGATCGGTTGCCCGGCCATAGCCTTGATCGATGAGACGACCGATAAAGGCTTGCACAAAGTCAAAATTGACGCCGATTCCTGCACCGGTTGTAGCCTCTGTATGCAAGTCTGCCCGGTTGATGCTATCGTGACTCATTCCGGTGCCAAGCCTATCGTCTTCAGCGAACCCGCCGAAGCCGAGTGCGGCGGCTGTTTGTAAAAGTTACTGGAGGGCGAGCTCTCCTGTCCGCCCATCCTCATCATTCCGGCGAAAGCCGCAATCCAGTACGACGGACTTCAGTCTGTCACCTTATACAAAAGCCGTCATCCCTCCCGGGTTGACGGCTTTCCTTTTCGGAGTGCTGAGGCTTGCTTCAGCCTTTAAAATCCGCAAGCAGACGCCCTCCTCTGCCTGCAAGCTAATCTCTACTGACCAATTCCTCTGACCACAGTCAATCCATCTACAGTATACGAAAGTCCGTCGCCTTGGATGGTTATCGCACTTAATGTATCAATCTCATTTGTAGCAGCCGACCAGTAACGAAGTGTGAACGATTCGCTTTGTGATAGTCCTTCAACAGCCCCCGTAGATTGATCGTCGCCCCAAACAGCCAGACCCGCCCTGCCAGATCCGACATGACCAAGACCCACCAACCTGTTATTCCTGCTAAAGGCGGCAACTGCGTCGCCATTGGTTGGAACAATGCCGACAAATTCGTTGACCAGCACGCTCATGTTGTTCCCAGTGTTTATGGGCGTAGTCCAGGGACCGAAGGTGCTTAATGTATCCATTGAGTTTAATTGAGGGGCAGTTGCTTCAGCAGCGGGATAATTTTGGTAAGAGGTCGAAGAGACATTTATCTGATATCCCTGGCCTTCGTGCCATGGAATCATATTGGAAAAGCGATGCGTAGGAATAGCAAACCGTCCTTTGCCATCCTTTGTAATAATAACATTTTGTTCAATTGATGAGATAGCCAGAAAGGAAATGGAATCGCAAGATAGAGGATAAGTTGGGTAATATGCGATCATGTTCCACCCTCTGTTGATATTGATAGAATCGTTTACTTCAACTTCTCTTCCTAACCAGATGCATTCGAAAGGCTGATCTACACTTAATTGATAGCCCTCACTGATATTCCAGTAGGGTATGCCATTGAAACCTCTGCTTGGAACATAAAATAGTCCCCGCTCATTTTTAGCCAAAAGCAAATTTGAGACACTTCCAGTGCCCATCTGCGTTAACATTTTTCGGAAATCAGGGCCATCGGTGCGCGAAAACATTATTTTGATCGGCTTGATATTGATCGACATCAAGTTCCAGCCTGCCGCGAGTTTGACGCGCAATTCTCTTGCACTGTATCCGTCGATACCAATTTCCGAGTAACCATTGTTGATCCAGGAGTCTCGACCGCTAAGAATTGTCACGTCGGAATAATAGATTTGCCTGTTTATCGGGTCCCACAACCTTGCATCGAAATAGTCACCATAATAAAACTGAGTGATCTCACCTTCCGATTCGAAGACATCGATGCCGGTGCCGCTATCAGCATTCCAGAATCCAGAACCCGCGAGGATACCACTCCAAGTATATATTCCAATCTCCCAGCCCGATGCGAGAGGGTTTCCCTTGAAGGTTAATTCTGTGACTTTAAGCCGGTGACTGAGAGGAGTCTCTTTGAAGTCGTTAAAATGACGTGTAGGTTCCGGCGCATCAGCGATATTGTCTGTACAGCCCGGTGCTGTTAATAGGAAAAGCGTAAAAAGGATAAGGACGAAATGCGGTGATTTCATGGTCTGGCTCGAAATGTGAATTGAATTTGCTCTATATAAATTAGTCCTATTTATGTCCGAAGCAAGCAACATCGCTGAAATAACCTGCGTGGTGAAATAACTTGAAAAGAGAAAGCCGTCAACAACAGTGCGTTGACGGCTTTCACAATTATTGAACAGCGACCGTTAGCTAATGGAATTAGCCGCTCTGTTACCCTTCCCCCTACCCGCAACCCTTAAACCCCATACTCGCCCCGGCCACTATCAGGCTGGTCGTGATGATTCCTTTAACGATGAAAAAGATCATCGTACCAACCGACGCCTTCTTCATCCAACTCTTCCAGTTATCCGGGAGCTTCATAGTTACTCCGCGAATACTTCGTACAGCTCCATGTTGCTCTTCAAGGGCGGTTCCTTGCCTTCGGCTTTTGCCGCAGCAATGTCGTCAAATCCCCGCTTATGGCCGAGCTTGAAAGCCTCGTGCTTCATCCAGTCCTCGAACTGCGACTTTTCATCCCAGTACGACATGATGACATAGGGCTGATCTTCCTTTAACGGACGGAGGATCTTCACCCAGTGGAAGCCCGGCATCTTATCTACTTCGCCGGCGCGAGTCTTGAACATATGCTCGAACTTTTCAATGTAATCGGGGGTGCAGCTAATTCTATTCATTGCAACGAACATTTATGGATCCTTCGGTTAATTTGTAGTTGTATTATTTTCTCTGATTCGCGTAGGTTGGGCTTCCAGCCCGACAAGGGTGCTTGCGTCCAATGCTATATTTAGTATAACGAAATATAGGAAAACATGTTAGCAAATTTTCTGATATATATTAGAACGACGTAAATATGTTTGATTGATGAAACAATCCTCTTATATTCAGTACGACATACATTCCTGTCTGTCACCTTAATTTCTTTCCAACTATAAGCACGTGTTTCCATATAAATTGTCCCGGTTGCTCGAAATATTTTCCCTCCACTCGCCGAAGAGACTTGTTGCCGCCAAAATCAAGGCTGGCAGCCGTTGTCCGGTCATGGCATTACTCGCCCTTTTGTTGGGGGTAAGTTCTGCCGTGAACGGAGCCGTCATTTGCGGTCGTGTCGAGGAGACTGGCTCACAAAAGGCGGTCGAATCTGCCAATGTCAAAATCAATCATCGTAACGCCGTAAGCGCCACCGACTCCCACGGTCGATATATTTTCGACGCGGTGCCTGTCGGATCATGGCGACTGCAAGCTTCCCACATCGGTTTCAGCCCCTCGGAATTCCAGATAGAGGTGCAAAACGAAACCGATACGGTCTTCCACGATTTTCGCCTCACCCCGCATATCATCCCGCTCGATGAATTTGTATTCACAGCAACGCGAACCCTCAAAACAATGAAAAGCGTCCCCGTCGCTACCGAGCTTATCACCCGGCAGGACTTTCAACGCCGCGGAGCCGTCACCGTCGCCGATGCACTTGAGACTGAGGTCGGATATGAAGTTAGCGAGGATTTCGCAGGTCAGGGGGTCATGTTGCAAGGTGTAGATCCCGATAAAGTGCTGATATTGGTTGACGGGAATCGGGTCATCGGCAGGATCAACGGCTCGATAGATCTCGATCAGATCTCAGTCACTAATGTAAAACAGATTGAGGTTGTCAAAGGTTCCGCCTCGACCCTCTATGGTAGCGAAGCGATTGGCGGTATTATCAATATCATTACGGACCAGCCCCCTGAAAAGCTACGCATTCGCGGCGACGTGACAAGCAGTGGTTATCTTCCCGATGGTGAATTATTCCGTTCCGGAAGTTTCGGCGCGTCGCAAAGTTTATCGGCGGCAACTACTTTCGGAAAATGGGGAGTGACTGGCGGCGGCAGGTTCACCAGAGTCGGTCATGTCGATATAACACCTGAGACGGCTCATACGTCCGGGAGTCCGGGATCGTATCGAACAAATGCTGATGTAAAATTAGTGTACAATTATTCTCAAATATGGAGTTTTATTACCTCATTGCGTGGTTTTGTCGAAAACAAAGACTGGATCGAAGATTCGGGGCTGCCGACTTTAGATCTTGCGTTTGACGATTTTGAAACTAATAAATCTTATGATATCTACATTGAGTCCCTCAGATCCACCCACACCACCAACCGCCTCTCTTTTAAAATTTATCACACTAATAATCAACATGATTGGGAGAAAAAGACTCAGAAAAAGTGGGGAAATCGGAGAGTGATCGACTATAGTAAAGGCGACGAAAATTTCACTGAAATCTCCACCCTGTTCACCCACCCGATCACCAGCCAGAATCTATTGACTCTTGGTGGTGATCTATATTATTGGAATATCAATTCAGATTCGAAGCTCGGCTCGGTCAGTTCGCCATTCAGTGGCAAGCTGACAGCGAGTAGCGCGTTCGTCCAGGACGAGTGGCAGGCGATGCCAAACTTGACGATAGTGCCCGGCTTTCGCGTGGAAGATCATGAAATCTATGGCGTTAACTTCGCGCCGCGCCTTTCCGGGATGTACTCTGTCAATGAGGATACTCGAGTTCGTGCTTCGATTGGATCTGGATATCGAGCGCCGTCTTCAAAAGAATTATATTACACATTTAATCATTCTGCAGCAGGATACATAGTCTATGGAAATCCCGAACTTGAGCCTGAAAAATCGATGAATTTTTCAATTAGTCTTGAGCACAATTATCAAAATGCGTCAGTTGCCCGTATCTCTTTGTTCCAGAACAACATGCGTAATTTGATCGACTTCTTCCAGACCGGCGCGACCGACGAGTTCTATCTCGGAACTTACCAATATCAAAACATTTACTCAGCATGGGTGAGGGGAGTGGAGATAGAGAGGGGTTTTCGCCCCATTGCTCCACTCGAAGTGAAACTTGCCTATTCCTTCATGGAAAGCCATAACGGTCTAACCGGCAATCAATTACTTCGTCGACCGAAGCACTCCGCTCGTTGGGACTTGACCTATAAGCACATTTTATTGACGGCGAAAGTCTGGGGCAGGTTCACATCAAGGTCTATGTTCACCGATATTTTCAATACTCCGGCTCAAGTTTCAGACGAATATTCAATACCTTACGAGGTTTGGAATGTTTCGCTTAGTCGTGAGTGGGGGCGCGACTTTTCAGTGTCGGCAAAGGTTGAGAACTTGCTGGACAAAGTGCACGGCAGGTACGGCCCTTACGAGGGGCGTACGGTCTCGGTAGGGATGAACTGGTCCTTGAACAGGTAGATATAGACAGGTGCCGATGATAGCCTTCAATAACGAAGTTATCATCGGCGCTTTCGTTTTTGGTACAATTTCGATACACCCAAACAACTGCTCAGGCAGTGTATTACATAAAACAAAAGGAGACAGAAGAATGAAGCTACGCTTCCTTCCTATATTATTCGCAATGGTCGCAATATTCGTCGGATGTGAAAAAGACGACGATTCACCCACTAATCCCGGTACTTATACACCGAGCGATTCAACGTGGTCAGATGGTTCTGGCGGCTACAACGTCAGGTTGAATGCAACCTCGTCAAGCGCATATCGCTACTATGACCTTTCCAACCGGTCGGTAGTCGAAATCACTGACTGGCAGTCTTCGACGAATATGGTCTGGGATCTCGCGTTCCGTCGCTTCATGGGCAAAACGAATGGCGGAGCATCTGGCGGGGCCGGTATGAAAGCCGTCGATATGGCTTCGTTAAACTTTGCTGACAGCACTAACTTCGATGCGGTCGCGTCAGTACCAGCCATTGCCGATTCGCTCTGGATGGAAGATAGAATGACTCTTGCCATTCCCGATGCCGACTGGTGGTGGTACACAGGTCCGCCAAATCACTGGATATTGCCGACCAAAACGACGTTTATGATAAAGACTGCGATCGGGAAATTTGGTAAAGTCTCCATCGACTCACTAGCCCTCTCAACCATGAGCCGTGCCGGAATGGTGACGCTGAAGTTCGTCTATCAAACTGACGGTTCGACCAATATCGGCGGAGCGGCTCAGTTCGCGACAATCGATGCAACAACAGGCCCTGCTTACTTCTCGTTCAGCACCGGTGGTTCGGTTGCAATTGCCACCCCATCGAATTCGACGGCATGGGACTTGATGATCGATGGGTACAGCATCAAGCTGAACTCTTCCTTAAGCGGTCCCGGAATGGCCGGTGCGATCAAGTCTGACACGACGTTCGACGCGACTGTCACCGTGCCGGCAGGACAACCGTTCAATCAGGATGGCTCGATATCGGTCTTCGGCACCGACTCGGTCATGCCGTGGTTTAACTACCTCGAACTTAATAGAACATTATTAACGAAAAACCACGTCTATCTGCTGAGAACTTCAGCTAATGTCACGTACAAAATGCAGATCACGAACTACTACATGGTGGTAGGCGGGACTTCGCAGAGTGGGTGGATGCAGTTCCGGTTTAAGCAACTGTAGAGAACGTGTCCGTATGAGAGGCCTAGAGGCGTCCGTTAGCTAACGGACGCCTCTACGTTCTCTGGAAAGCTTCTCCGAATTACACCTTCCGCACCATACCAACTACCCCCACCACTACCAGCATCAGAGTCATCGTAAGCATGATCGCCGGAGCGGCGGGAAGGTCAAGCACGAACGCTCCGACCAGCCCGACAAACGAAGCTACAGCGGCAAAAACCCACCCGAATGCCAGCCTCGCTCCCGTCCGGTCAGTGAGCAGCATCGCGGCAACCGACGGTATCACCAGCAACCCAAAGACCAGCAAGACCCCGGCAATCTGCACAGACGACGTCACCACCAGTCCAAACGCCCCGTAGAAGAAGAGATCCCAGACGAAAAGGTTCATTCCAGCCCGTTTCGCTTCATCAGGATTTTCAGTGATCTGAAAGAGCGGCTTACGGAACAAGTAGTGAAGCAGGCCAATGCAGACGTAGAGAATCGCCGTCCAGAAAACATGAGTGGGTGATACGGTGAAGATCGACCCGATCAGCGTCTCTTTCAGATGTTCCGTTCCCGATGGAGTTTTCGCCAGCAGGACTATCACCAAGGCTTGAGCCGAAGCAAAGATGATCCCGATGAAGGCTTCGAGGGGAGCCTTGGAGGAGCTGTACCGCAGGAGCGAGATGATGAGCGCCCCGACCAACGTCGTTCCGAGTGCCAGAAGGTAGCTCGATACTCCGTGATCTTCCAGCCCAAACAGGATACCGATCCCGACGCCAAGCGCCGCCATCTGGGCGAGGGCAAGATCGACAAAGATGACCCCGCGACGGACGACGTGGAAGCCGAGATAAGCGTGAATTCCGCCCAATACCAGTGCCGCGGCAAGAGCTGTCCAAATAAAAGGGTAGGTCAGGGCGCTCCAGATCATCGGATATCCTCGATCTGTCTGACCAGTTGCTCAATATGGTCAAAGTAGCTGTTTGCTTCACTTCCTGAACAGGATGCATCTGCTTTGATTACCTTGATCCCGGTCTGCCGTTCGAGAAATTCGCCGGCATCCGAGGGATAGAATGCCTCCTCAAGAAGGAGTTTCACGCCGCGAGCTTTGATGATTTCGATGAGATCCTTCTGGTGCGAGCCCGTCGGTGGAATGCCGGGGATAGGCTCGACGTAGCCTGCCTGAGTGAAGCCAAAGACATCGGTAAAGTATGCCCATGACCGATGGTAGGTTATCAGCGGATGAGACGCCGCACCGGATAACCTCTGCTTCCATTCAGACTTCCTATTCTCAGCTTCGCCAGCAAATTTAGCGGCATTCATTCGATAAATCGATGCTCTGTTCGGATCAATCAGGGCCAATGCTTCGGCAATGGTCGCGGCGGCAATTGCCGCTCGTGACGGATCGAGCCAGTAGTGCGGGTTGCCGTCGGGGTGGACGTCGCCTTGTTCGGCAGAGACCCGCCCGACAGGTTTTTCGAGGACTGATATTCCGGTCGAGCAGTCGATCACCTTCAGCCGCCTGTTGCGCGAACCGTCGATGATACCCGATGCCCACTGGTCAAGCTGTAAACCGACTTTCAGGTAGAGGTCGGATTTGGCAACCTTAATCATGTAGGAGGGGAGAACCTCGACTGAGTGGGCGTTATCGTTGCCGTGCGTGATGGCGAAGGTAGTGACTCGCTCGCCCCCAACATAGGAGGCAATAGAGGCGAGGTCGGGGATCGAAGCAGCAACCAAAACCTTTGCCGAAGCGATGGTTGAAGTTGTGACTATATAGAGAAAAGCCAGCACATACTTCATTTTTTTCATGGTGATTCCTTTGGGTTAGAATTGGTGTGCTTTGTGGGGTCCCATCGAGAAAACGGCTTGAACCATGTAGCGGTTGAAGGCGTCCACTCCAGCGGGCTTGACGTTTTCAATGAGGAAGCGGAAGAGGGTGCTCTCCTCGAGCAAACCGATCCCGCCGTAGATGCCCATCGAAGACATTGTTGAGGTACCAGCAGCGACCTCCTGAAAGTTTTCCAATTTCAGACCGCCGTACATTCTGCCCTGTGTGAAATCGGCGGCAAGGTAGAAGCCGGACGGCTTGAAGGTCTCTATCGTTCCCGTTCCGCTGCCGTCATCACTGTCCTTGCTGAGGGAGATCCATTCGCCCTGCAAGGTGAAGTAGTTGGCGGAGGCGGTGTAGATCTTCGACTTGAAGTCCAAGCCAAAGAGCGAGGTCTTCATGCCGTACTGTGGCTCGGAGACACCAGACGTGGCTGACGCGCCAAACTCGAGCGAGTTGCGCCCGCCAAGCGTGACGAAATTGCGCCAGCGGAGATTCCAGCCGAGCCGGGACTCGGCGGAGCTGTCTTCTTCGGCAAGGAATGTCGCGCCGCTGAGGACAGTGCCAGAAATGGTCGCGGCAACAGGGCCAAGCGCGATCAGGTCGGAGAGGGAGATGCCAACGTCGTTGAACGACTCCTCACCCGGCATGTAGGCTTGAAGCATGGCAGGAACGGCGATGAAGGAGTAAGCGTGGGGATGCAACGGATTGAGCCTGCCGAAGTCCTGCCGGAATTTACCTACCCGGAGGCCGAGACCCATGGGCAAGCCGCGAACGATGTCGAAGAAGGCTTCTTCGACCTCCGCGCCCTCGTCACTGAAGGCGAGGACAAAGGTGCCTCGAGCAAAGGGGTTGAGGTAGTCGTCGAAGATGACTTCGGCTTCCTCGAAACTGAGCTGAGGGCGGCCATGGTTGGGGTCAGCGGGGTCATCGACCATTTGAATTAAGGTGTTGCCGATGACCGAAATGTTGGGGTTGGTGACCCCGGCAACCGACGGAACGGTTTGGCCAAGCGAAATGGCGAGCGCGAGCAATAGCGCGGCGCACATGGGTATGCTGAAATGCATAGAGTTATCCCTCTAAAGTGAAAGTTATTTACTTTTTCGTCAGGTCTTTAACGAAGTGGAGACCTGACGGGGGTAAGTTTAGCTGTCAGGTCACGCTTTACAGTTAAGACCTGACAGAACAAGTAAAGTAATTGATTGAAAACCAAGCAGGTAACGCCCGTGCGGAATTATCCGACGGGAGACGCGTCTGATAACAGAGAAATCAGTTTGTAGTAGTTTTTAGAGGGAAGCGGGAGGAGCGCGAGGGGACGACCCGGTAATCTTTTCAGACTCAGGTCGGGGCGATTCGTGTTGGGCAGCGAGGGGTTGGTTTACGTTTAGAAGTTCAATCGTTGTGAAGGAGGAGGCTTCGCTGCCTTGAAGTGAGTTCAGGTACTGGTCGATATGACATTGACCACCACCATCTTCATGGCACGCGGCGAGATCCTGCGATTGAACGACTAACAGGCTGTGGTGATGGTATGCGTCGGCGGGCCACGAGAACATCGCGGCGGCTACCAGCATCCATACAACAGCCAAGCTATGTTTTCGGAAGAGAATCATCGTCTCCGGAGTTTGGGGTTTGGAACAGAACACCGAGTCGCTTGGGTGTAATAGGAATTACGAGGAAATGCGGGGGGAGTTTGGGGGAGGGGGCATACTTTTGTTGAGTTCCGCTGCCGTCAGGTGAGAGCACCTGACGGCACAGAAAATAAACCTATTTATCGTCAGAACAAGCATGCCAACATCTGTCCTCACAGTCATGCCAGCAATCAGACTCGCGGTTTCTTGCCATTGGTTCACTGAAGAGCTTCTCATAGAGCTCTTTTGTTTTTTCGAAGGCGGACTTCAGATTCCTCTCGTCGTCTGCGCCGCGAAGCCCAAAGTATGGAAAGTGGTGGAAGTAATGGCCAAAAACACTATCACAATCCTTGTGATAGGCGCGAGTGTCAAGGATGTGATAGTGCCACATGGTGTCCATGATTTTGTTCGGAACGATTGAATAACTCGGATAAGGAAACTTCAAGCAGAGCGCTAAGTACCGTTTGTACTCGATCTCCGCATCTTCACATTGGTCTATTGTCCAACCGATGTTTTCCTTTGGTTCAGAGAGTTTCATTTTGACCATCTCGAGGTCAATTACTGCGACCTGTTGCGGAATTCCAAGTGCAATGAGGTTAGCTACTCTTTCATTCGATATCGCTGGTCGTGCAGTTAAATTAGTTGCGGTTGTTGTGTTCATTTTAGATTCGCCTTTGGTTTTTCAATCCAGTAACGTGTAAGATGTCTTTCAGAGTCGGATATTTGTGTTCGACTATGAAGCATTCTCTTGTTGTTGACGATCAGAAAGTCTCCCGGAATCATGCGAAAACGAACCTTGGGACTTGCTTCCAAGTATGATTTGAAGGATTGGAGTGCGTTCTTGGTAGCGGGGTCAACTATATCTTCAGCAAACCAGTAGGAAAAATAGATTTCTGGAATGCCCTTACTTAAATCTACAAACGGAGTTTGCTCAGGGTCGTCAGGAAAAATCTTATGCTCATAAAGTAGCACTTTTTTAAGGGCCGACTTGTCGCTATCTGTAAGTTTATCAAATGCGCAGACGGCATCAGTAAGAATCGTCTCCCCTCCAGTTTCGGATTGAGAATGACAGTACCATGCAACAAAGTCAGCGCGACTGTGGTCTGTGTGAAATGCAAGGGGCTTTAAAGATGTCACAAGCCCTTTGGCGTTGTGCTTGGGTTTTACTTCCGTGATGTAAATTATGAAGCCGAGGCTTGCGCACAATTCTTCCACAGAACTTCCGGTTTCAGAAAGACTGAATCGACACCAGCCTAACTCTTTGAGATCAGCTTGTTGGTTACTGTTAAGTCCCATTTTCCCATTAATTTTGGTCGTATTGACATGTTGACTACTAATATTCTAAACGCCGAAAAATGTGTTACACGCCCTTAGCCAATACTTGGCCTGCGCCGTTAACATTAGATAATTCGCGGAACGAGCGGACTGAATTCTGCCATCCAAGAAAAAAATAGGGTGGGCAATAACGAAGTGACAAGGCACCCTCTATTATTAGAGGTCACTGACAAGTATCTGTTCCATTCGGCATCAGGTCAGCAGTGCAAGAGGTAGGTTTAGACGACCAACAAGAAGAATATAATTTGCAGTTTCTCAAATTGCAAATAATTGTTCCGCAGTCGTCAAGTGAGGAACTTGATAACAAAAAATTGATAAGGGCGGACTGAAAGTCCCAGTCGATTGTAGGTATGGATCCCAGCTTGCGCTGGGATGATGAGCCACATAGCGGCTCAAGGTCGGGTTGAAACCCGCCCTCCAAGACGGTAACTGGTCTCATTTAGGGCTTGCATTGGAAAACGCGATAGAAGCCCTACGAAGCTTTTCCAACTGTCTTGGATTGTGTATATTAGGACGGTGACTTGTCACTGGTGGCTGGTGACTGGTTGCTGGTTAACTGGTGGTTCCGCAGGATGTGGACATCTCGCGGCAGTTGGGATTATTTGGTGTCAGGTTTAAACCTGACACCAACTTAACTTGGGATCCTTTGCAGATCTGGAAAAATCTCGGTTCGAACGACTTTGCCCGCGCCCTGAAAGCAGGGCGTTACCTGCTCTTGTTCGGGCTGATCTTCGGCGGGGTGCTGATCGCGATCCTCTCAGTTGGTCTGCCAAGCATCGACGAGCTGAAGGATTACGAGCCTCGCCTCGCTACGAAAATCCTTGACCGCAACGGCGAAACGCTGACCGAACTCTACACGCAGAGGCGGCTGATGACACCGCTCGACCAGCTCCCGAAATACCTTGTCGATGCGTTTCTCGTCACCGAAGACAGCCGGTTCGCGGAGCATTGGGGCGTCGATCTGGTTAGAATCATCAAGGCGGCGATGGTCGATGTGGCGTCGATGAGCTTGAAGCAGGGAGCCTCGACGATCACGCAGCAGCTTGCGCGGGATCTCTACCTCCATAAGCGGCGGACATTCGGGCGAAAGATCCGCGAGACGCTGACCGCTATTCAGATCGAACGGCACTACTCGAAGCGCGAAATCCTCGAAATGTACCTGACGCAGATATACTTCGGACATGGAGCTTACGGCGTTGCGGCGGCGTCGGAGCGGTATTTCGACAAGAAGCCGTCTGAGTTGACCGTCGCTGAAGCGGCGATGCTGAGCGGACTTCCGAAGGCTCCATCCAATTATTCGCCGATCACCAGACCAGCGGCAGCTGAACGGCGGCGGAACCTGATACTGGGGCTGATGAGGGATCAGGAGGTAATCAGTCAGAGTGACTACGAAGTGGCAGTTGCAACTCCGCCTGAACTTCACCCGGCACTTTCGGACTCGGCTTATGGGATAGCGCCTTACTTCACCGAGATGGTGAGGCAGAAGCTTTCGGAAGAGGGAGAGGAGCTTGGCTTCGATTACCTTGCCGACGGGTTGATCGTCCAGACGACGCTTGACGCACGGATGCAGTCGTTTGCCGAGAAGGCTGTCAACGACCATCTTGGGCCTATGCAGTCGGACTACCGGTTTCGGTTCGTCATGAAGCACCGCGAAAAGGTGTCGCGCAAGCTCTATGGCAACGACGATGCGGAGTGGTGGAAGATGCGGGGTGACTCGGCGCGGATAGACTCGCTGTTCCCGATGAAAGGTGTTGTGCAGGTTGCGGTGATTGTGCTCGATCCGGCGACTGGGGATGTACTCGCGTTGGTGGGAGGGAGGGATTTTTCGAAATATAAGTTCAACCGGGCGATTCAAGCCATTCGTCAGCCGGGATCGGTCTTCAAGCCGTTCGTCTTTACTGCCGCCATCGACAACGGTTACTCGCCAGCCTTTCAGTTGCTCAATCAGGACATCGTTATCCCTCAGGCGGACGGATCGCTTTGGGTGCCGCAGAATTACGACGGCTCGCATGGCGGCTTGACGACGCTGAGGGAAGCGTTGAAGAAGTCGCTCAATCTGGTGACGGCTCGGCTGGTGCAAGAGGTTGTCCCGCCGACGCTTGTGGTCAATTACGCGCATCAGATGGGGGTAACGACCAAGATCGATGCGGTCGATGCGATTGCGCTCGGATCGTCGGGAATGATCCCGATGGAGGCTGTGGCGGCATATTCCGTTTATGCGGCGGGTGGCATCTATTCCGCGCCCCGGACGATGGTCTCGATCACCGACCGTTTCGGCGAAAAGATCAGGCAGTATCCGGTTAATCGGAGGGTTTCGTTGTCGGCCGAGACAGCCTACATCATGAGTGATATGCTGAGGTCGGCGTTGAACAACGGAACGGGTGCTTCGGCAAGGTGGTTCTACAACTTCAAAGCCAATGCGGCTGGTAAGACTGGGACGACGAATGACTGCACGGACGCGTGGTTTATCGGGTTTACTCCGAAGCTTGTCTGTGGCGTCTGGATTGGGTTGGACGACCCGGCGGAGCCGCTTGGGCCGAAGCAGACGGGGGCAGTGGCGGCGCTTCCGATCTGGGCAAACTTCATGAAGATGGCTTATGATAGCTTGGGGATCCCGGACGAAGAGTTCGCCATGCCGGGCGGGGTTGTATCGCTGAGGATTTGCGACGAGACGAAGGAGCTTGCGACGGCTTATTGCCCGGCGACGGTGATGGAGCTTTTCAAGCGTGATGCCCGACCGACGGAAAGCTGTAGTAAGCACGGGGGGAGATAATGGAATTACGAATTACGAGTTACGAATTACGAATGGAATGTGTGAATTACGAATTACGAATGGAATGTGAGAATTGAAAATTACAAATTTGGAGTCACGAAAGGGAATTCTGGGTGATAAAATCGGTAATCTTTGACCTCGACAATACGCTTGTCGATTTCATGCGGATGAAGAAAGAGTCGATAAAAGCTGCTGTCGCCGGGATGGTTGACTCGGGGCTTGACATGGGCTTTCAGGAGGCTTACGATCAGGTGATGGCGATTTATCACCTTGAAGGCATTGAGCATCAGGAGGTCTTCGACAAGTTTCTGACGGCTCACTACGGCAAGGTCAATCACAAGGTATTGGCGGCGGGTGTTGTCGGCTACCGCAAGGCTCGTGACGCGGCACTGGTGCTTTATCCGCACGTTACCTCGACTTTGACGGCGTTGGTGAAGAGCGGGATACAGCTGGCATTGATAACCGATGCGCCACCCAAGCAGGCGTGGCTGAGGCTCTGTCAGCTCAACCTTCATCATCTTTTCGACATCGTTATTACTGCTGAAGACGTTGGAGCGTTGAAGCCTTCGCCTCTGGCATTCAGGGCGGCGCTTGATAAGCTTGGTTTAAAGCCTCACGAGGCGATCATGGTGGGGGACTGGCCTGACAGAGACATGAAGGGTGCTGAGGCGGCCGGGATGCGCTCGGTGCTGGCGAAGTATGGCGACCGCAAGTTCGAGGGAGCTTCGGGAGCGGATTGGGAGATTGACGATATCGTGGAGTTGCTGGGGATTGTGAAGGATGGGTAATTGCAATATAATCTAATCAATAGCCTTATTATGGCTATCCTGATTGGCTTTCAATCCTGTTCAGACTCACGGCTATATCCGAACAGCGACTCGGATAAGGCCTACCTAAGAGATGTCGAGCGAGCCTTTATTTCTGTCAGCGCCGGGATACGAGCCTATAAGCGCGAAGTCGAAAAACTGCCCGACTCAGTTGAGACACTTGATTTGCGGGGTTATGTTGAGCTTGAGCCTGAGATGCGGATCGGGTGGGCGTGGAAGTTGGAGGTCAATAACAACGGTCATCTCAGTATTGAGGCGGTAAGCAACACCCTTGCGCCGGTTGGGAAAGATTTGAAGCTGATTTATGACTATACAACAGAAAAATGGAAACGACCCTATAAATTCAATAAGTAACGCAGGAATTCAAGCCTGTGTATTTATATAAATCAAAAGGCACTCTTGTGCAGAATCACATCTAAATTGAAGAGGTCGTTATGCAATCGCAAATCACAATTCGCCTGACAGTTATCCTTTTTGCCTTAACGCTCGCATCTTGCCAAAGAATCGGCATGAAAAAGTGCAATGACGATAAGGACAAATTCGCCATCGAGGACGTTAAAAGCACTCTTGGCGCAGTGGGGAATGCCGTGAAATTCTATTACGATGACCATCAGGCTTTTCCTCCCACTTTTGAGACGCTGGAAACCGACGACTATCTGATGATCGATCCGGTAACACGTGCCAGTTGGGTCTGGACGCTGAGCAAAGCGGAGAATGGACACTTACTGCTTCGAGCAACCAGTGTCGAGAATAACTGTTGCGGTAAGAAGATGACAGTGACATTGGATTATGAGACTTGGGAATGGATCGAGTGAATAACCCCCCCCTACCCCCCCCTGCAGGTAGTACTCGCCCGCCCTCACCTCTCGCCGAGCGGATGCGCCCGACGACACTGGAAGAGTTCTTCGGACAGACACACCTGCTTGGGCCGAAGGGGATTCTGCGCGCACTTATTGCCTCGGACGTTATTCCGTCGATGATCTTCTGGGGGGAGCCCGGCTCAGGAAAAACGACTCTGGCGCGGATCATTGCCGCGCGCACCAAAGCCGAGCTGATCCAGCTTTCCGCCGTCTCGACAGGAGTGCCCGAAGTCCGCAAGATCCTCGAACGAGCCGCGTCAGACCGCAATCTTGGGGTCAGGACAATCCTCTTCATTGATGAGATTCATCGCTGGTCGAAGTCTCAGCAGGACGCGCTGCTTCATGCAGTTGAGGACGGAACTGTTGCGCTGATTGGTGCGACGACCGAGAACCCATCTTTCGAGGTGATCTCGCCTCTGCTTTCACGTTGTCGGGTCTTTCGGTTTCAATCACTGACGGCTGAAAACATCGGGCAGATCATCGATAGGGCTTTAGAGCAAGATGAGTGGTTGAATGGTTTGGACGTATCGCTTGAACCAGATGCCAGGGAAGCATTGGTTAATTACGCCGGAGGTGATGCGAGGACGGCTCTGAATGGGCTGGAGATTGCGGCGGAGATTGGGGTGGCAGAGAACACCCCCCCCACCCCCCCCCGCAAGCGGGGGGGGTCTGATAATCAGCAGTCTGGAGATTCGAATCCCCCACCGCTTGCGGGGGGGGCAAGGGGGGGTGTCAACATTTCGACCACCCTCCTCGAACGCGCTTTGATGGTCAAAACTGGTCGCTACGACAAAAAAGGCGAGTATCATTACGACACGATCAGCGCCTTCATCAAGTCGATGCGCGGTTCCGACCCTGATGCGGCAGTATATTATCTGGCACGGATGCTTGATGCAGGCGAAGACCCGCTCTTCATCGCAAGGCGGATGATCGCACTCGCCTCGGAGGACATCGGCAACGCCAACCCGAACGCGTTGTTGCTGTCGGTAGCCTGCTTCTCAGCAGTGCAGTTTATCGGTTTGCCGGAGGCGCGACTGAACCTGTCTCAGACGGCGATCTACCTTGCCTCATCACCGAAAAGCAACGCTTCGTATGTCGCGATCTCCGAGGCCTCTGCTGAGGTTCAGAAGGATCCCGACCGACCTGTGCCACTCCATCTGCGCAATGCGGTGACAGGGCTGATGAAGAAGATGGATTACGGCAAGCAGTACATCTACGATCACGACGTCGAGAGTGGCGTTTCAGGCCAGAACCATTTGCCGGAGGGTCTGGAGGATCGCATTTACTACCGCCCCACTGACCGCGGAGCTGAGAAACAGATCAAGGAACGGCTGGAGAGCTGGTGGAAGAAGAGAAGGAAGTGAGAAAGATGAGATTTTCTATAAACAATCCAGTGAAACAGATCCGGAATATTGCTGTTTTAATGCTTCTATCTGGCGTAAGCTGTTCTAAGGTTACCAGTCCAGTGATTTCTTCGACGAGTCCTGTGGCAGGTGAGGAGCGCAACTTTTCTTTGGGTAATACAGGACAGGCAATTCGCATGTGTTGGATCCCAGCAGGAACATTTCAGATGGGGTCACCTAATGGCGAGCAGGACCAAGGCGGAGATGAGTGGCCAGTTCACCAAGTAACATTTGCGGAGGGCTTTTGGATGGGAAAATATGAGGTTACGCAAGTCCAATGGCGTGCTGTGATGCATTACGACTCATCGAATTATCGAGGCGACAATTTGCCAGTACAAAAGGTCTCATGGGACGAAGTTCAGATGTTTGAGCGTTTGCTGAATGAGAGGTTTCGCTTGCCATCGGAAGCTGAATGGGAGTATGCATATAGGGCTGGGACAACTACTCGATTCTATTGGGGGGATGATACAATCTATGACCAGATAGACACATATGCATGGTATGATGGTTTTCCAGGATCAACACATCAAGTTGGCGGAAAGACTGCAAATGCCTGGGGTCTGCACGACATGGCGGGAAATGTTTTGGAATGGTGTGAGGATTTTTATCACGACAATGTTCATAACAATTACTATTACAGGGGTTACTTAGGCGCTCCAACCGACGGCAGTGCTTGGACCACCAATGGAGGTACTGATCGTGTTCTTCGGGGCGGGGCGTGGGATTCCCTCCCAGAACATTGCCGAGCGGCTTTTCGAAGCAGAACTGAGCCCTTCCGGGGAAGTGACCCAGTCGGCTTCCGGGTTGTAGCAACATTCAATCCTTGATTTTGATTTTAGATTATTACGCGGAAGCAAATGACAACACCCCACATGTTGAATAAAGTCGTGAGTCTATTTTATCAACAGGATTGGAGGAGTATATTCTATGTTGCGACAATCTGGAGAGTATAAAATGAGAATTACCGTCGAGAAATGGGGGGATGACCTTGCTGTCAGAATACCGCAAGAGATCGCAGACGCGATGGGTATTTCAGATGGATCGCAAGTTGAACTGAAAATACGAAGCGGCTCGATATTTGTTACCCCTAAGTCGCGCGTCCTTCCCTCTCTAACAGAAATGGTTTCGAGAATTACCAAGGAAAATATACATCCTGAAACTGATTGGGGTCCTCCGATTGGTAAGGAAATTTGGTGACTAACATATTCAATCTATTGATAAGGTAAGTTTTAGTTGTTCTTTCGTCTCGGGCAAACTTATCGTGTTGTAACAGGCAGCAATCGCGTCGCGATTGCTGTCATTCTGCTCTCATGGTCTCTCGCGTCGAACGGCAAGGCTCAGGAGACAACTCCTAATCCCGCAACACCGGATCAGGTTTTTATCCTAGCTGATTCCGTTATGATACCGGTCGATTCCCTCGCCCTTCCCCCCGACACTACCCGCGACGAAGTCCCCCTCGATTCTATTGTCACCTACTCCGCCAAGCGCGTCAGCATCACCTTTAATCCCCGCAAGACAATCCTGACAGGCGACGCAAAGGTCAACTATAAGTCGATGGAGTTGACGGCCGGGCAGATTGAGATCGATTGGGAAAATAATAAGCTCTACGCCGAAGCCATTCCAGATACCGTGCAACGGGACAAACGGTCGAAAACAGCCGTCGATTCGCTCGTGCTCGACTCGCTTGAGACGGTGCCAGATGATACCCCACCAGATTCGGTTAGGATGATTGGGAAGCCCAAAATGGCGGATGGTGAACAGGTAATCGTCGGCGACAGGATGGTCTATGACATCAAGTCCCGTCGAGGCAAGGTGATCGAAGGGACGACCGATTACGATGATGGTTTCTATCACGGCAGCACCATCAAGCGGATCGACGCGACTACATACAACATTCGCAATGGAGTTTACACTACTTGTAGCCTTGACGAACCGCACTACGGCTTCTGGAGCCGGGACATGAAGCTGATAATCAAAGACAGGATCATCGCCAGACCGATTGTGCTGCATTTTGGGCCTGTACCGGTGGCGATCCTGCCGTTTGGCGTATTTCCCACTAAAGGCGGCAGGCACTCCGGCATCTTGATCCCCACCTATGGTGAGTCATCTTCGCAAGGCAGATACTTCAATGGACTCGGCTACTATTGGGCGCCCAACGATTATGTCGACCTGCTCGGCTCGCTCGACTATTACGAACGTTCCGGCGTCCTCTTCCGGGGGGACTTTAATTATGCATTGCGATATGTCTATCGTGGGACTGTTTCCGGTTCCTTCGTTAATCAGGACCTGAATGGCCAACCACTCAAACGTTGGGACATGAAGATCGATCACAGCCATATCTTGTCTCCTTCCTCGAATTTGAATGTGAATGCCTATTATGTCTCTGATAAATCTTTCCTTAAGGATAAATCGCGCAATCCTAATGAGCGATTACGGCAAACCATTCAGTCAAACGCCACATACAACAAGAGTTGGCCCGGGACGCCTTATACAGCTTCTGTCAATCTGAACCGAGTCGAAGACCTTTCGACGGGGAACCTCGATCAGTCGATCCCAAGAATGTCGTTCTCAAGGAACCAGACGCCGATTGTTGCTGCTCCTGAAGGGACAAAACCGGAAGACGCCAGGTGGTGGAATCAAGTTTACTGGCGTTACGGTGGATCAGGCGTAAACAACAGCACCACGCGAGAGACGACACGTCTCGATGGCAGTACCTTTAAGACTACTCGCGATCGTGCCGGGATGTTGCATAACCTCAGCATGACGGCTTCGACCAAGCCGTTTGGGGTGTTGGCATTTTCGCCAACTGTCAGTTATTCCGAAGCTTGGTTCGATGAATGGATCGATTACGAACAGCGTGCAGACAATTCTGTAGATTCATTGAAACAGAAGAGCTTCCTCGCGCGTAGAACCTTTAGTGCAGGAGCGGGGCTTTCGACGAAACTTTACGGCTTGTTCAGGCCTCACCTGTTTGGTATTGATGTAATCCGGCATACGCTTGCGCCTTCGATCAGCTTGAATTACAGCCCTGATTTTGGCGAGGCTAAGTGGGGGTATTACGAAAAGTTCCGCGATGCTTTGGGTACCGAACGGTTCTATGACCGTTTTGCTGGCAATGTCTTCGGGGCGACTCCGAGACATGAGCAGATGGTTGTCGGCATTTCGTTAGGCAATCTTTTTGAGTATAAACGCAAAGTGGCCGATAAAGAACTGAAAGGTGAGCTTTTCGATCTGGGGCTCTCGACTTCACACAATTTCAAAGCAGATAGTTTGAGGTGGAGCGATCTTGGGACTTCCCTGCGGATCAAACCTCTTGTAAACTCAAGCGGTGCAGCGATCTCTGGCCTGGGTCTCGATGTTTCGACGCGACACAGTTTTTATGATCAGATAGAGGTCTCGCCCGGTCGCTGGGTGACGGTCAACCGGATTGCTGAAGGGGGACTTCGGTTGTTGGGATATGACTTGACGACATCGCTGAAAATTCAGAGCAATCGACCGGCTGCACCTGGGAAAAAGAGTGAAGACTCAACCTCGACTCTGGCACCAATAAGCGAGGATCGTTTTGCGCCCAAGGTCTGGGTGCCGAGCCCGCTACCGTGGTCGGCGGGGATAGGATTGCGCTACGGCGAAACGCGTACATCACCAGACACAAGGGTCAAGAACGCCTGGGCAAGCGTTAATCTCGATATGCAGGCGACGAAGAATTGGAAAATCAGCAGCGACATGCGTGTCGATTTAATCAACAAAGAGATAGCCTCGACGGGTATCTCGCTTTACCGTGAGTTGCACTGCTGGGAGGGAAGGTTTACCTGGAATCCAGTCGGTGCGTTCAGTGGATATTATCTTAATATCGCGGTCAAGTCACCTCATTTGAAGGACGTAAAGGTTGAGAAGCGCGAAGGAGTTGGGGGAGTGTTTGGGTTGTAAGGGGGAAGAAGTGAATGAGAGAAGAAGAAAATAAGAGAATTCATTCTTGTCCACCCGCCAAGATACGAAACATAACTCGGAAGGAACATTACTGACAAAGGTTTGAATTAATTTGTTGGAACTAAGATAACTCTTGACCCTATCGAAAGGATGAAGTAAATTACCATGATGCAAATAAATCGACTTCATGCACAAGCAATTCTGCTTGCGTTGGGCATGCTATTCCTTGGAAGTCAAGGTGTAGCGCAGGTTGTCGGTCGCTACAGCGGCGAATTTATGGCTGCTGGAGCTGGTGCTCGCTCTCAAGGTTTGGGAGGAGCCGCTGCAGCTTCAAGTGGCGAACCGTGGAGTCTTTTCTTCAATCCGGCAGGGTTGGCATCAGTTGACCGTGCGCAGCTTGGCTTGATGCATTCCGAACGCTTCGCTGGCGTTGTCGATTATGATGCGGTCGCGTTCAGCATGCCTCATGAAGCTAATCAAACGCTCACCGTCGGGATGCTGCGGCTGGGGGTTAACGGCATACCGTTCACAACGCTTGAATATCCTGATCAGCCGATGGGAGACGCGAATCGCATAGAGGTCGATAAGTATGTTAATGACGGTGAATATGCTTTTTATCTTGCCAAAGCCGGTCGGTGGGACAATGCCGCAGGATGGATCAACGATCTGGGCTTAAGTTGGGGTGTTGCGCCCAAGTTGATTTTCAAGCACATCGGAAGCTACCGCCATTACGGGCTCGGATTGGATGCCGGGCTGATGAAGCACTGGGAGGGGGCTCCTTTGTTTGCAGTGGGGTTTGCAGTTCGGGATCTTTTAGGGACGCTGATTAAATCCGAAAAGACCGGTCGCACTGAGGTTATCGTCTCGACATTTCGGCTTGGGGGAAGCGTGATGTTGCCGCTGCCAGTGTTAGAGGCTGACTTTACCATTCTCGCTGATGGCGCTTATCGAACTGAGTCTATCGGCGAAAAAGAGGCATTCGAGTATCATGCCGGGGCGGAGTATTTGGTCCGCAAGATCCTCGCATTGCGAGCCGGTTCCGACAACGGTGAATTGACATTTGGGGGAGGACTGGCATTTAAGCTGGTTTCAATCGATTATGCGTTTATCGGCCACGACGATCTTGGTGACACGCATCGGATATCGTTGACGGCACGCTGGGGGCGGTTCTAATTCGAGTAGGTTGATTTCTGCTGGCAGACGCCCTCGTCTTACAGCAGCAAATTCGCACCACTCCATTTTTTCTTAATTTTTAGCATCGAGTAGCACTTGGCCCGCAGCATGACCGGCTTTGGCGTTGGACGCGCCGGAGATCAAACTCTTAGCGTCGTTGCCGAAGCGCGCAGCGTCAATAACCGTTTCCTCGACATCTCCCTACGGATTCCGAAGGGTCTCTACCCGTTTGAGACCGAGATCCGCGAGTTGATTCGTACCAAGGTCGAGCGCGGCAGGGTGACGCTTGCAGTGACTGAGGAGCTATCCAACGCAGAATCGGGAGGCGTCAGACTTGATCGCGAAAAGGCGACCCAGTACATCAAGCATCTCCACGAATTGCAGGAATTAGCAGGTATTACCGGCGAAATCCGGCTGGAGCATTTGTTGGCGGCTGGCGACCTGTTCATGTCGGGCGACGACGATGAAGCCCGGCAGAGACTTTGGGAAACTGCCAGAAAAGCGATCCACTCGGCTCTGGGTGACCTTGCCGCATCTGGTAAAAGGGAAGGCGACACCCTCGCCAGAGACCTGCAGGAACGGCTTGCCACGATACGAGATGGCCTTGAAGTTATTAAGGCGCTCGCCGCCGGGCAGACTGCCGAATACCGCAATCGTCTCGCTACCCGTCTTGAGCAACTGATCGATGACGCGAGGCTCGACCGGAATCGCCTCGAAACAGAACTGGCGATCTCCGCCGAGCGACTTGACATCACGGAAGAAATTGTCCGGCTTGACAGCCACCTTAATCTCTTCAACGACACACTGAACAAAGATGGCGCAATTGGTAAGACGCTGAACTTTGTCTTGCAGGAGATGGGTCGGGAAGTGAATACGATTGCCTCGAAAAGTTGGTTGTTCGAGATCTCACAAATTGCCGTCCGGATGAAGGAGACCTTGGAGCAACTGCGCGAGCAGGTGCAAAACCTTGAGTAGTCGGGGCACTCTGATCGTTATTTCGGCTCCTTCTGGTGGTGGCAAGTCAACGGTAATCAAAGAGATTCGTAAAAGACGTCCCGACATTACCTATAGTATTTCATGCACCACGAGGCCGATCCGACACTACGAAAAGGAAGGTGTACACTACTACTTCCTTACCAAAGAGGAATTCGAGCACCGCATAGCAGCAGGGCGATTTCTTGAATGGGAAGAGGTTCACGGAAACCTTTACGGCACCGATCACGACACGATCGAAGAATCTCTTGAGGCAGGTAAGAACGTTTTACTCGATATCGATGTCAACGGCGGCGAGGCGATACAGCAGAGCTTTCCCGACTCACTACTGATTTTCCTCTATCCTCCGTCTCTGGAAGACCTTAGACGACGATTAAAAGAACGTGGCAGCGATGACGACGTTTCGATTGAACGCCGACTTTCACGTTACGCTATGGAAAAGGAGAAGGGGGACGCTTACCCCTTTAGAATAGTCAACGATGACCTGGAAAAAACGGTCATGGCAGTTATTAAATTGATCGAAGATCATACAGCAAAACCCCAAGGATAACATGGCAGCCCCGAAAAAACACGATTTGGACGATCGACTCTCGCATTATGACGACCTCGACGGCGTTCCCGGAATTTACGATGAAGATAACCCGCCGCCGCGTCCCGAAAGAAAATCAACAGATTTTGCCGGTAGTAAACTGACGTGGCTTGTCAATGACTTCAACCACATCGACTCCATCGTCAGCGTCTATGAAGCGGTGATGGTTGCGGCTCATCGGGCGAGACAGGTTGGTCGGCTTCAGAAACGCGAAATTGACAACTATAATTCTTCACAGGTTTTAACTCCCGAATCGATTGAAGAGGAAGAGACTTCCGAAAAGGGTATCGATCATTTCAACCATATCAAGCCGACAATCAGGGCGCTTGGTGAATTGATGGAGCAGAAGCTCGAGTTTCACTATTCCGACGACGAGAAGAAGTAACTTCCTTCCCGCCTGTACGGACGTTTGAACATTTTTCGTTGGTTCTTCGCCGGGCTTTTGTGGCTCGGCGCAACTCTCAAGCTTCGTAATTGAAAAACAGATGAATTCTGAACCCGTAACCCCGCCACAATCCAGGCTGACAGGGCGTCTCGCCGGTCGGCGGGTCGTCGTTGCCGTGACAGGTGGAATTGCGGCGTATAAGAGTTGTTACCTCGTCCGTGAGCTTATCAGCGAAGGCGCTGAAGTTCAGGTTCTGATGAGTAATGCCGCGACTGAATTTATCACCCCGCTGACATTTTCTACACTCTCCGGCAGACTGGTTATCAGCGAGATGTTTCCTGCTACTCCTCCCATCGATCCAATCCATTTGACGCCCTCACATTGGGGTGACGTCTTCGTAGTTGCACCCGCCACAGCAGATTTTTTAGGCAAACTTGCGCATGGACTTGCCGACGATGTACCATCGGCGGCAGCAATGGCGTTTCGGGGATCGATACTGGTCGCTCCCGCGATGAACCCGAACATGTGGGGATCGCCAGCAGTTCAAGCAAATATTGACTTGTTGCGGAGTCGTGGCGTTGAAGTCATCGGCCCTGAATTTGGCGAAATGGGTGGCGTCCGCGAGAGCCAGGGTCAGGGTCGCATGAGCGAACCAGTGCAGGTCCTTGACCGTATCGAAGAGCTTGTGTCAGATCGGACTCGCCTCGCAGGTAAAACCGTCCTTGTTACATCCGGGCCTACTCGCGAGCGACTCGATCCAGTGCGCTATCTCTCAAACTTCTCAAGCGGTAAAATGGGAGATGCCATCGCCCGCGAAGCGCATTTGCGCGGAGCCATAGTTATGCTTGTTCGTGGCAAAGGGGCGACTGGCACACCGCCCACCGGTGTTGAGTTGCACGAAGTAGAGAGCGCCTCCGAAATGAATGACGTTGTCAAGTTACGTTTCCCTGATGTCGATCTGTTGGTAATGGCCGCAGCAGTTGCAGACTGGACGCCAGCCAAGCCTTCCTCGACAAAGCTAAAAAAAAACGCCGGGGGCGGGTTGCAAATTGAGTGGGAGCAGACTGATGACATACTCGCCTGGGCAGGTTTGACAAAGACTCATCAGTTTGTGATTGGCTTTGCCTTGGAAACAAATGACCATTTGGCAAGCGGCAAGCAAAAATTGACAACAAAAAATGCAGATATGATCGTTTTAAACGACCCGACACGTCCCGATTCGGCATTTGGTGGTGAGACAATAAGACTGACGCTGTTGTCTCGCAACGAAGACCCTATGGTGCTCGAAGTAGGGACTAAACGATTTGCCGCCGGGAAGATTCTCGACGCTTATATGAAACTGATTTAGAATGGCGGACCTCCGCTCACAAGTTATCACCAAGCTTCGACAGATTGCAGAAGGCGAGCCTGAAATTGTGCTAGATACAGAAGACGAGACCTTTTTTGCTACTAATAGTGTCGGATACTCGGGAGATGCTGCCGTGAAGTTTCAGGCTTTGAGCGAAGTAGGCGCAGTTGCGGCAAAGTGCGGATTATGCGACCTCTGTCGCGGCAGGAATAAGGTTGTGTTCGGGTCGGGTAACCCGAATGCGCGACTGATGTTTGTGGGGGAAGCTCCCGGGGCAGATGAAGATCGACGCGGTGAACCCTTTGTAGGTAGGTCGGGGCAGTTACTGACGCAGATCATTGGCGCGATGAAGATGACGCGGGAAGAGGTCTATATTGCCAACATCATCAAGTGTCGTCCTCCCGGCAATCGCAACCCGACTGCGTTCGAATCGTCAAGCTGTAAGCCCTATCTACTGAAACAGATCGACATTGTTTCACCAGATATGATCGTCGCCTTGGGGTTGGTTGCAGCAATCAATTTGCTTGAACTGCCGCCAACTACGGCAGTCAAGGATCTGCGAGGCCGTACATTCGAGTACGGCGGGAAGCCGTTGATAGTCACGTATCATCCTGCAGCACTACTGCGCAACCCGGGACTGAAGGCTTCGACTTGGGAAGATATGAAGCGGGTGATGGGCTTGCTGAGTGGCCCAGAGAAAACGAATTAGACAGGAACTACACAATCGATGGCTGAACGAAGCGGGAAAAAAGATAACAAGCAAGGCGCGAGCTCTCCACGACCTGCCGATTGGGGTGGCCGGGTGCCACCGCATGCGCTCGAGATGGAGCGAGCAGTCCTTTGCGCCTGTCTGATCGACCCGAGCGGCATCACCAAAGTCATCGACAAATTGGGCGAGAAGAGCTTTTACGAATACCGTAACCAGCTTGTTTACAATACCATAGTAACGCTTTTCCGAAATTCCAGACCCATCGATATCCTTACTGCTTCGGAGGAACTCGAGCGTACTGGTGAACTTGAAAAAGCCGGTGGCCAACAGTATCTCGTCTCGCTTTCTATGGAGACGGCAACTTCTTCGCATGCCGAAGCCTATGCCCTGATCGTTCAGGAACGTGCCGCCCTCCGCGAGTTGATCCTCACCTCTAACGATGTCGCCGAACAGGCCTATGACTTGCCCAAGGTCTCCGAGCTGATCGACAGCACGATGTCGAAGATATTTGAGATTCAGTCGCGAGGTCAGACCGGAGGCTTTTCACCGCTTCGCAGAATCCTGGATGATACACACGAGCACCTCGATAAACTCCATAAGAATCGCGACACTGAGCTAACGGGCGTCGGCACTGGATTTGATGAACTTGATGCGATGACTGGAGGCTTTCAAAACGGTGACTTGATTATCATCGCGGCAAGACCCTCGATGGGAAAAACGTCGCTGGCGCTCGACATTGCCCGTCAAGCGGCTCTGTTTCATAAGGTTCCGATTGCTTTTTTCTCGTTGGAAATGGCATCGATGGCGCTGGCGCTGCGCATGATCTCTTCCGAAGCTCGCATCAACCACCACGACCTGCGCCGGGGAAGACTCCCTGACCGTGACTGGGCTCAGCTTAGTCTTGCCACAGGTCGACTCTCAGACCTGAAGTTTTTTATCGACGATACTGGCAACCTTGGCATCAACGAGCTACGCGCACGGGCAAGACGCTTGAAGCAACAGCACGACATCGGGATAGTCTTTGTCGATTACTTGCAGTTGATGCAACCTCCCAAAGCGGATAGCCGCGAGCAGGAAGTCGCTCAAATTTCACGAGCATTGAAGGGGCTGGCTCGTGACCTGAAGGTCCCTGTCGTTGCATTATCCCAGCTATCCCGAGCCGTCGAGCAGCGTGGCGGCGATAAAATACCCCAGCTTGCCGACTTGCGTGACTCGGGAGCTATTGAGCAGGACGCTGACCTTGTGATGTTCATTCACCGTAAAAAGCAATATCGCAGCGGAATGGAAGACGATGAAGGTGAGCCGGTCGATAACACCGCCAATATCATCATTAGAAAACAGCGAAATGGCCCCACTGGTACCATCGATTTGATCTTTCACGATCAATATACCCGTTTCGATAACAAATCGAGTATGGGTTACACATCGGCTCCGCCTCCTGCTGAGGCATATCACGCCGATATTGACGTCGGTGAGGATGCGCCGTTTTAATCGGTCCCGCTGGCAGACGCCCTCGTCTGCCAGCAAGGTTCTCTCGGAGGGCGGACTTTCAGTCCGCTCTCTCAATTCTCCAAGTGTTCTCTTTGTACAACTAATCTTATAAGGCTCGTGGCTCGAACAGCACAAGATAAAAACTTCAGTGAAGAGAAGGCGCGGCTCATGGCTGTGCTCGCTTCATATCATCGCCGATGGAATCCCGAGCTTGTCGAGCAGGCGTTTGACTACGCTGTCTCCGTTCATCGCGATCAGAAGAGACAGTCTGGCGAACCTTTTTTCATTCATCCCCTTGCCGTAGCTCACATCCTCGCCGAGCTTAAGACTGATTACATCGCGGTAGCGGCAGGACTGCTGCACGATGTTGTGGAGGATTCATCGGTCACGGTTGCCGATATTGAGCAAAAGTTTGGGCCACAAGTGGCGTTGCTCGTCGATGGCGTTACCAAGATCTCCGAGCTGAAACTTCGGACGTGGGAAGAGCAGCAAGCAGAGACGATCCGTAAGATGTTGATCTCGATGCTTAAAGACCTTCGCGTCATCCTGATCAAATTCGCCGACCGCCTCCACAACATGCGTACTATCGACGCTCTGCCGGTCAAATCACAACAGCGGATCGCTATCGAGTCGCGAGACATCTACGCGCCACTCGCTGTCAGACTTGGTATTGCCAGAATAGCGCGTGAAATCGAGGATCTCGCGTTGCGGGTGCTCGACCGGAAAGCATACGACGATCTCTCTACCCGCATCGCCAACACCGTTCAGGAGCGACAAGCGATATTGGACGAGATCATCGCCCCGATCAAGCGTGAGCTGGATCGGCTCGGCATCCCGACTGAGATAGATGGTCGCGTCAAGAGCGTTTCGAGCATCTACACCAAGATCCATCAGCAACGTAAACGATACGACGAGATATTTGACCTGCTGGCGATCAGAATTATCGTCCAGCAGAAATCGGAATGTTATCGGGTTCTCGGAATAATCCACGATTTATATACTCCTGTTACCGAGCATTTCACCGACTATATTGCGCTTCCGAAGTCGAATCTCTATCAATCGTTGCACACAAAGATAATTGACCAGAGCAAGCGGATCGTCGAAGTGCAGATTCGCACCGAAGAGATGCACCAGCTTGCCGAGAACGGTTTCGCTGCACATTGGAAGTATAAAGAAGGGCAGATTCAACCCGGTTCCGATGATCGCCTCGAATGGATCCGCACTTTGATGGAAATGCATCAGGAGGGCGCTGCAACAGGTGACTTCATCGATTCGCTCAAGATCGATCTCGCTCAGGATGAGATTTTCGTTTTCACGCCTAAAGGTCGCCTCGAACAGCTTCCCCAAGGTGCTACTGTCGTCGATTTTGCCTTTGCAATTCACACAGATATTGGACTGCACGCCATCGGCGCAAAGGTTGGCGGGAAAGTCGTCCCTCTATCTCAGCCGCTCGAATCTGGCGACGTTGTCGAAATTCTCACCAGCCCGAAACAGCGACCCTCTGCGCAGTGGCTGAAGTTTATCCGCACCGGCCGTGCCCGCTACCGCATTAAACGCTGGTTCCGCGATACGCGTTGGGATCAGGCGAAAGGCCTTGGCGCTGAAATGATCGCCGCCGAACTCTCTCGGCTGAAGTTACACTCAGCAAATGGCGAAGTAGATGAACTGGCGATAAGCTTCGGCTACAACGAGACCAGCGATTTCTACGCCGCGATTGGCGACGGCAGCCTAAGCCTCGGTCAGGTGATGCGCAAGCTTGTTCCGAAGGTGGCAACCGACAAGGAAGGCGTCCTGAGCCGGATCATTCAGCGTGTCGGTCGCGATAAATCGATACGGGTCGGCGGGCTCGATAATCTCGCCCTTTCGATTGGAGATTGCTGCAATCCGCTCCCGGGAGACCAGATCATTGGCTTCCAGTCAGCTGGCAAGGGCGTCGTCATCCATCGCACCGACTGTCGCAAAATAGGCGCGCTACTTGACGATGAGCGCAAGGTTATCTCTGTCGCCTGGGATGTCGAGCGTGACGACCGCTTCTTTGCAAGAGTTCAGATGATCGCCGACGACAGGCCCAACCTGTTACTCGACGTGACGCAGGTGCTCGCTCTGCATAAGGTCAACATCGTCCGCCTTTCGCTTCATATCGAAGATAAGCTTGTCATAGGCGCAATGACGATGGAGGTGCGAAATCTGCCTCACTTGACTCGCGTCATTAGCAAGATTCATGCGATTAGAGGCGTTCTGAAGGCGGAAAGGCTTGACGAAGAGCCAGAAGAGTCGCTTATTGAATGAAGGCTCAACCCCCAGCCTAACAGGCATTCTATTGGGAGTCGATTTCGGCCTGAAGCGAGTCGGGATGGCGATCTCTGACGAGGATGGCCGAATCGCGGTCGGCGCAGGTAGAATTCAGGGACTTTCCGGTAAGGCGTTGATTGCAAAGATCGTTGTCGAGGCGGAGAGCAGAAAAGTCGATGGTGTGATCGTAGGATTGCCGAACGCAACCCGCGGCAACGAGGATGTACTGGATGGAGTTGATAAATTGATCGAACAGCTCGGTAAAAGGGGGTTCAAGGTGGCGACATGGTCGGAGGCGTACACCTCTGCCGAGGCGCTATCTGCACGTAAACATTTCGGTGGCAAAAAAAGTAGCGATAAAAGCTGGACAGACGAGGCTGCAGCGATTATCCTGTTGCAGGATTATCTCGCTTGGGTAAGAGGGAAAAATGTCTGATATTAAGAAACTTAGGCTTGGTATCATCGGTGCGGGTGGTATCGCTCAAGTCACGCATATTCCAAATATACTTGCCGAAAATTCGGTTGAGCTTGTCGCGATCAGTGACAACAACACGGGCAGGGCAAGCGGAGTAGCGGAACGCTTCGGCATACCGGTCTGGTTCGACGATCCGGAGCAGATGCTTCGGCAGGTCGATCTTGACGGTGTAATCATTTCGACGCCAACCATCAGTCACCCCGCTTTGGCGAGGGTAGCTTTGGAGAGCGGGGTCGATGTTCTGCTCGAAAAGCCTTTCGCCCGAACGGTTGCCGAGGGTAAGACGATTGTCGATGCCGCCGAGAAGAACAATCGGCTATTGATGGTCGCGATGAATCACCGCTTTCGCCCCGATACCCTCCATCTTCGCGAAGTTATCTTGAAGGGAGAGATCGGCCCACTGACGATGGTTCGTGCCGGTTGGTTGAAGCAGATCGGTGAATGGGGGCGCCCGATGTGGTTCTCGGACCGAAGGCTTGCCGGTGGCGGGGTGATGATGGACCTCGGACTTCAGATGCTCGACCTTGTCTGCTTTCTGACCGAATTCCCCACGGTAATCGAAGTGACTGGCTCAATCGACCACCGTGCCCTCGATCTCGAAGTAGAAGATACCGCTACGGCTTACGTTCGGTTCGCCAACGATATGATCCTCCAGCTTGAAGTCTCTTGGGCAAATTGTGACGACCACGATAAAGCTTACACCTGGTGCTCTGGAACTCGAGGCGCAGCAGCTTTGAACCCCTTACGGATTTCAAGACGGATAAAAGATAAAGTTGAGACGCTAAAGCTTCCTGGATTTGGGGATCCGGTTAAGCTCTATCACAATTCATTCCGTTTTGAGATAGCTCACTTCATTCGTTGTATTCGTACTCGTGAACAACCGGGATCTTCAGGCCGGGAAGCTTTGAAGGTTTTGGAAATCGTCGAAAAAATCTACAAATCGGCCGGTCTTTGAGAATGAGTCCGGTGCCGGGCAGCCGCCTTCTCGCTGGTCTTGCTGGCGTAGCGATGGTATTATCCTGCCCGCCGATCAACCTCTATTTTCTCGGCTGGATCGGGCTTGTACCTCTTTTTCTGGCGTTACGAACGCCTAAGCGGGGTGGCTTCGGTGAAGGGTTTACCGCAGGGTTTGTTTTTAACGCTGGCGTTCTCTACTGGCTTGCCTTCAACGTAGGCACCGAGCTTTGGATCGCAATCGTCACAATGATTGCGGCGACTTTTATTCTGGCGACGGGGTGGGGAATTGCGTCGTGGGTGTTTTGTCGGCTACGCGAAAGACTGGGCGAGATCGCCTGGGCAATTTTACCGTTCGGTTGGACTGCATGGGAAGGTTGGCTTGGTCATCTCGGATTTTCTGGTGAATTAGGTTTTCCGTGGCCGCTATTGGCTCTGACCCAGGCTAACTTTGATCCGCTTTTGCAGATCATGGAGTTTACCGGCGTATGGGGCGTAACGTTCTGGACAGCGACTATGAACGTGGCGGTCTTTCACGTTTGGCGCGGTGAGACCAAAATAGCCAGACGTTACGCATTCATTCTCTTTTTTGTTCTGATAGTGATTCCACCACTGGCAATCTGGCATGCGGTTTCGCACTATGATAAGACTGCCCCCAGTGTCAAGGTGGCTGTCATTCAGGCCAATATCCCGCCTCTCGATAAGTGGACGATGGGAGCCGGGTACAGCATAATGGTGTACGATTCGCTAACACGACTTGCGGTAGAGCAAGGGGTGGAGCTTGTGGTTTGGCCCGAGACTGCCGTGCCAGTCAATCTGATGCATCAAAGCCATTATCGCGAACGCGTAGCCAGACTTTCCGACGAAACGGGTGTTGCGATCATTACGGGTTCCTCCGATCAGGTTAGGCAGGATGGAATCCCCAAACCGTTGAACGCTGCATTTCTTATACTTCCAGGTCAAGGTCCCGTCGCAAGATATTCGAAGAAACAACTCGTCCCATTTGGTGAGCGAGTTCCGTTTCAGTCACTCGCACCGTCGCTTGGCGAGCTGAATTTTGGGCAGGCGGAGTTTATGCCGGGGCCTCGCTGGACAATTTTTGAGATGCCGTTGAACGGGGACACCTTACGATTTCCCGCCGTGATCTGTTTTGAGTCGGCATTCCCCGAGCTTGTGCGCCAGTTTGTTGTCCGGGGAGCAAACTTCCTCGTTACGGTTTCCAACGACTCCTGGTATGGCAGGTCATCGGAGCCATCTCAAATATCAGCGCTTAGCCGATTTCGTAGTATAGAGACGCGAAGAGCTATGGCGCGTTCATCGAACAGCGGCGAGTCGTTCATCTCCGATCAGTTAGGCAGAGTTATCGCCAAAACAGAGCTATATGAGAGAGCCTGGGTTGGTGCAATCGTTCCTCTTTGTGAAGATGAAACACTTTATGTCCGGTATGGGGATTGGCTGTTGATGATTGCGTTCGTTGTTTACGGAACAGCGATAGCAGCTGCTGCGTTCAAGATGTTTGGGGCAGGAAATGCTTAGGAGTGTAGCTGTCATCTTGGTAGCGCTGTTAGGGACGCCACAGGTTATGTCAGCCTCTGAAATGGGCGTTACGCAAAATGTTCAATCGGGAAGTTGTTCACCAAAACAGAGTAGCCGTTGTCTGTTGATAAGGACTAAGTCCTCAACAAGTAAAGCTTATGCTTTTCCTCCGAACCTATGGATCGAGTCAGAGCTGAAGGTTCACAATCGAGTTAGAATCGATCCGTTCAAAGTACACTCGGGCGATGATTCCCAAAATCAATTGCCCTCTGAAACTTCTGTATTGAATCGCTGGATTTACCCGGTCGGCGTTACTCTGGGCGTCGGTCTTTTGGTTTTTACTGTTTATTCTGTGAGAGGTCGTTGACGAGAAATACAATTTCCCTTTGGTTTTTGCCATTAGCTGCTTTTATCTCCACGATCGGATGCGCCAAACAGGCTGACATCACATCAATGGAGCCGGAAGCCGCCTACCGTTATCTTGAGACTAAGTACGAGAAAGAAGACTACCTCGCGGCAGTCGATGGTTTCGACTATTACACTTTGAACTATTCGGGTTCTTCGTTGGTCGATTCTGCACAGTTTCTGCTTGGCATGTCGCATTTTAATCTGAAGGCGTATCTCCTTGCGGCTGACTCCTTCAACGAACTTGTGCGACGGTTTCCTCGTAGTCCACTCGTTGCCGAAGCGATGTTTCAAGCTGGTGTCTCCTATTGGAAGCTCTCGCCCAAATACTCCCTCGATCAGGAATACACCGTTAAAGCGATCGACGCACTTCAAGCATTCATAGACTATTTCCCGGAGCGTTCAAGTCGGGTTCGGGAAGCACAGGAGTTAATAGAAAAGTGCCGTGGGAAGCTCGCCCAGAAAGAATTCTCAAGCGGCATCATCTACATCAAAATGAAAGATTTTCGCTCTGCGGAAATTTATCTGAAGAGCGTGATGGTGATGTACTACGATTCCCCCTGGGCAGCAGAAGCCGCCTACTGGATCGCGTTTGCTCAAGAGGGAGATGAACGCCCCGATGATGCCATCAAATCCTACCGCGACTTTATCCAAAAGTATCCGGAACATTCGCATCATCTCGAAGCTGAAGAAGCACTGAAACGGCTGACGCTGACGACTGAATTAGATGAAAAATGACGCAGTTCGTGCGTAGAATTGGCATCTTCGGAGGGAGCTTCGACCCTCCGCACAATGGCCATTACATCTGTGCCAGGGCTGCCGCCGAGCATTTGAGTCTTGAGAAGGTCTTCGTTATTCCAGCAGCACTTCAGCCACTCAAGCCGTCGGGAGCGATGGCGTCGCGTGAAGTCCGTCTTCAGATGGTCGAGGCTACTTTCGGAGCCGACCCGATCTTTGAAATATCTACTCTCGAACTTGACAAGGGAGGCAATAGCTACACAATCGACACTATCCGACACATGAAGCAGCTTTACCCCGTCGATGCAGCATCACTTTTCCTGATTGTCGGCGCTGACACCCTTGCCGATATGCCAAATTGGAAGGAGCCGGACGAGATTTTTCGATTGGCGACAGTCGCCTCAATGGTGCGAACAGGAAGTACCTTGCCGATGTTCCCGCCTTCGTGGAACGTTCAGGTCATCCAACTCGATACCCCGATGATCGACATCTCTTCACGCGATATCAGGCAACGCGTCGCCGCAGGTCAAATTATCAACAGCTTGATCCCACGAGAAGTTCAGGAAATTATCAAAGAAGAATCGCTCTACATTATGCGGGAGAGTGCGAGACTTGCGTGAGTACTTGACTTACTTTGGATTGGGTCGTATCTTATTGTTTTAGCCAGATAGTGCAAAGGTCACGAAAATAGCTACGAAGCCAGCGACAACTCCCAATACCCCCGGCATTTTCGGTCGCATATGGGATCTGCTAAATTCGATGAAGTTCGCCGTTTGGATACTCGTCCTTGCGGCTGCGCTCTCGCTTCTTGCTCTCCTGGCTGGCGAACTTCTCCCCAAAAGCACTAACGAAACGCTGCTCTTTAATATATTCGGCCTGAGTGACCCTTTCCGATCCTGGTGGTTCCGGCTGATGCTCGGTATCCTGTCGCTTAGTCTTACGGTCTGTATCATCGAACGAGCCCCGATTCTCTTTCGACAGGCTTTCGCCAGGACGTTTCGCGAAGATCCCATCACATTCGGTATGATGCCTCTCAACGCGAAGCTTGTGGTCAGAGATGGCGAAGTCAAAGCAAACCAATTGCTACGCAAGCTTGGCTTCTCGATTGCACGGAAAGAGTCCAACGGCAAGGTAATGTTCGCCGGCACGAGCGGTGGGCTCTCGCGTTTGGGACCGGTCTTAAGCCATCTCGGAATGTTACTTTTGATCGTTGGCGGGCTTGCCGTTAGCCTGACGACCTATAAAATGCAGGTTGTCGGCGCTCCAGGTCAAATAGTTGGACAGCCGGAGTGGGGGTTCCGTCTAAAAATCGATGACTTTCGTATCATCTATTACCCGGTTGGCTTAAACCTTTGGGTCGAAGCTCCCGGCGGACGTCGAGGCAGGGTCGAATTGGTCAAGGGCGACAGCGCCAAAGTTATTTTCGGTGCTCCCCCCAATGCGAGATCGCTCTGGCTAAAGACAGCCGAACTTAGCACTGACTTCGATATTACCGACGAACACGGATCGATGCCGTTTCAAGGTAATATCAAGAGCTACGTCAGCACCGTGACAGTCCTTGAGGGTGATCGCGAGCTTTACCAAAAGAAGATAGAAGTCAACAGCCCGCTCCGCGAACGTGGCTATCGCTTCTATCAATCGAGCTTTCAATCGATTGGCGGTCAAGCCTCCGTTGATACCGTCGTCCTTCACTGCGAGGGCGAAGGCAATCATCTCGATCTTCGCGTAAAAATTGGTGCTTCACTCGTTCCGTTGCCTTGGGGCGGTTATTCAGTAGCCGTTCCGCAGTTCTTCAACGATTTTAAAATGGACGGGAATTTCAAACCATTCTCGGCCACAGAAGAGCTTAACAATCCGGCCGCCCGTGTCGAAGTTTATCAGGCCGGAGCGATGATTGGTGCTTCGTGGGTTTTTGCTAGATCCGATGCCCACATGGGAAGCAACCTCCCAGTCGCTTTCAGCCTTTCCGACATCACGGTAGCTAGAGGAACCCAAGGCCGGTATGCGACCGTTCTTGAAGTGACAAAAGAAGGTGGACGGCCTATCGTCTGGGCCGGGTTCATCATAATGACTCTCGGTCTGATGCTTACTTATATGCTTAACCAGCGTCAGGCCTGGGCGATTGTTCTGAGGAGGGAGGACGGACAGGACGATGTTTATCTGGCTGCCATAAGTCAGCGCGATCCAGAGCACTTCCGGGGAAACTGGGAGGAACAGATCGCCGGGCTTCGGCAGAGATGACACAACAACTGGAGTATCTGTTTAACGGATATTCCATCGAAATTCTAAATCAACTCAGTGCGCGGGCGCCGGAGATATTCAATTCTTGAGTTCTGGCAGCATGCGCCCCTACGTTTCAATCAAGATTTCAGGAGAAATGATGAAGCAAGTCTTATTAATTATGCTGGTTGGGCTGTTAGCGCTTGGCGCGACGCCGACGTTCGGGAGCAACAATCCCGGCGGCTTTATGGCTTCCCGTACAATCGATCTCGGCCCCACTGTTGAGCAAAGCGACGATTTTGGCAACCCGGCCCGAGACCCCGCAGGCGATGATGAAATCACTTACTGTGGTGACCCCTCTGTCTATTGGTCAACTGGCGGAGCCTCGCAGATCTGGACACGAGTACGATTTACAACACCCAGCGCCTTCACCTTGCAAATGATAAAAGCCGCACCGTCAAACCCCAACAATGTTGCCGCTCCTTTTACAATCTCAGTTTATCGTGAAAATGGCAACAATCTTGGACAGCGACTTTACACAAAGACGTTAAACGAAGGCTTGCCCCAGGAAGGTGCTCCGTGGTACGAATTCGACCTCGGTGAGAACAACTACATCGATTTCGCCGATGGTGTAACCTTCAGCGTCGTCTATGGTCCTTGCCCGGGCATCAATCCACAGGGTGGTGGCCGCGGTTACTGGCCCCAATCGGACGGCGCAGGCAACTTCAATGACCGAAGCTACCTCTTTATCGGTCAGGCTCCTTCCAACAATCATGCAGACTGGACCGATGTTGTCCGAACCCTCGGCGGCGGTGATCTTTGTGTCATTGCAAATGGGACCCTCGAGCAATTCATGGATCTTTCAGTAGCCTCAGTCTATAATTCCAACCAAAACATTCCTTTTGGCGGAAGATTCTTGGTCAAGACCAACGAAGAGAAGAGCATTTTCGCCAATTTGAAGAATCTCGGTTCAATTGATGTCGATGTCTGTCTCGTCACTTTCACTTGTCAAGACATCGAAGGTGAAGCTATCTGGAGCCGTGATATAGTTGTCGAAAACCTCGACGCCCACGATTCCGTTCAGGTTGAATGTGACACCACCTTTTCAATGGACGCTCCCGGCCGTTTTTACATCTGGGCGAGCGTATTCGCTGACGATGATGCCAGCGGTGAAAACAACATCAGCGGTCTCGAACAGACGACTTGGGATCCTATTGACGGGGCCGATGAGTTTGTCGGTTACACCGACGGCATCGTAGATGGAAGTATCGGTGGCGACGGTTTTGGCGCTTGCTTCCCCAAACCTTCTGACGAGTTCCTTTATGAGCTTCGCGGTTTCCGCGTCCTCGTCTTCCCGACCGCTGAAGGTGAGCATGAAGTCCCGGTTGCCGCCGGAATCTTCGACCAAAACAATCAGTCCTACCAGTTCTTTTATCAGGACACCTTCTACACCGACGGTTCGCTTGATTCGCAGTACATCACTGTCGATTTGACAGAGGAACTTGAAGAAGAAGCACAAATCATCATCGATGGGCCTACCGAGATGTTTGCCGTTTTCGCACGGGCAGGTGACGGCCTTCGCATCGGGCAGGACGGCACACCACCTTCGGCTGGCGGCAATACCTTAATGCCATCCGTAATGTGGTTCTCTACTGCCGATTTCGGTCAGGTTGGTCCTTCTGAGTCTTCCGATTATGCTATCGAGGCCCAAATTGCCAAGAGCAACCGTCTGCCAGCCGGTCCCTTCGTGAGGATTGAACCGGACACTCTTGACTTTGGTGCAGTCACTATCGGTCAGGATCACGTAATCAACGCGATGTTCATTGGAACCGGTACCGATACCGTATTCGTAACAAGAATCGCTATTCCCGTCAGTGCCCGTAACTTTGTTACTTTGGACAAGCAGGTCTTCGCAGTCGCATCGAATGAAACGACGATGGTCAATGTGACTTTCCATGCAAACGTCGATACTACAATCGCCGCGACACTGATTGTTTCGAGCAACTGGGAAGGTCGTCGCAATTTCAACTGGCGTCTCAGAGCCGATGCGAGCCTTTCGATCAACGAGAATGTGCGACCCGGTGTTCCTGGTGAATATACCCTGAACCAAAACTACCCGAACCCCTTCAACCCGACCACCAGCATCGATTTCGCGCTTGCCAATTCCGGCGAAGTCACCTTTGCTGTCTTTGACATGAGCGGTCGTCTTGTCGGCGATCAGTTCAGCGGTCGTCTCGAAGCCGGCTTCCATTCCTTCAACTTCGATGCAACGAATCTTCCGGCCGGAGTCTATTCCTACCGACTCACTGCTGGCGAATTCACCAGCACCAAGAAGATGGTTTTGATGAAGTAAGCCCTTCGCGGCGCACTTCGGCAGTTAAAGAGACCGGTCGTTTGGGCTTCAATTTGATCCTGGCGACCGGTCTCTTGTATTTATTTTGGAAGGCAGACTATCTGTCCACTCGTCTCCCCACCGCTTGCGGGGGGGATCAAGGGGGGGTGTTTCTTCTATCGGGCGATATTCTTTCCCGTCTTTCCTAATCGCTCTGGCGCAAGTCGCTATTCATTTACCGCAGGGTGTCCACTCCTTGCGGCGCGTTTTCTTACTCTTTGTTTCGTCAGGTCTTTAGTCCGTTAGAAACGGACGGTGACCTGACGGCGGAAAATCTGATATGCGTGTAGCCCGGCCAGCTTTGCTGGGCGGGTTTAACCAGTCATCCAATATGGCAATCGAACTATATGAAATCAGTCGTCCAACGCGTCTCTTCCGCTTCGGTCACAGTCGATGGTCAGATTGTCTCTACCATCGGTAAAGGCTTTCTTTTACTTGTTGGGCTCACTCACAACGACACCGACGAGTCGCTCACTTGGATGGCTCGCAAAGTAGCCTCCCTACGCATCTTCGAAGACTCAGAAGACAAGATGAACCTCTCCCTCGCCGATGTGGGAGGCGAAATCCTCGCTGTGTCGCAATTCACGCTTTACGCCGACATCATCAAGGGTAGACGACCCGCATTCATCAGCGCCGCTCCTCCCGAACAAGCCGTGAAACTTTTTGACCAATTCTGTAGTCTATTAGAGAGTGAGAGCGTCCCCGTCAAACGAGGCATTTTCCGCGCAAAGATGGAAGTCTCACTTGTCAATGACGGCCCGGTCACTATATTGATAGAATCACCACCACCAGCGGTCTCGTCGAAGTAGTCCCCAAGCAACTTGAGGAGAACAATTGCGAAAACTTTGCCTTTTGGCGATATGCCTGACTTTCGGTTCTGTATTAGTCTCGTCAGCGTTCGAGACGATCCCGACATTTAAAACCGAAGTCCCTCCGGTAATCGATGGCGACCTTACTGACAAGACCTGGGCAAACTGCGATCCATGTACCTCGTTTATCACCTTCAAGCCGACCGTTGGCAAACCGACGGAGGAAATTACCCTCGCCTATACGGCGTATGATGCTGAAAACCTCTATTTTGCCTTCCATTGCTACGACCAAAACCCAGAACTGATAAAGGCTTCGCTTGCCAAGCGTGATGGGGTGTTCGATGAAGACTTTGTAGGAGTCGTTATCGATGCCCAGAATGATGAACAGTTTGTGCCATACTTTTGTTCGAATCCGATTGGAGTTCAATGGGACGCGATGTTAGATCCGACATCCGATGGTGATGATTCCCACGATTTTATCTATGAATCAGCAGGAAAATTGGTAGGTGAAGGTTATGCTGTTGAGCTTCGGATTCCTCTGAAGTCTTTGCGTTATCGGGCAGGAGAACAAGTGGAGATGGGGATCGGTTTTGCCCGGAAAATAGTCCACAATTCTCATTACTATCTTTCGCCCGGTTACTACCCCGAGCAAGGCCCCTTCGGAGCACAGCTTGCCAAAGCAAGGTTCACGGGACTCGCCAAGCGTCTAACCCTTGAAATTCTACCGTCGGCTATCTACACGCGACATAAATCGTACAATGGATCGAATTATGAAACAGACATTGACAAAGCTGAATTTGGCGTTACCGCCAAATATGGCCTTGGCTCGTCAATGACTCTCGATGCCACCTACAATCCCGATTTTAGCCAGATCGAGGCTGACGCCGGTCGAGTTGACGTTAACTTGAGATTTCCGCAATTCTATTCAGAGAAACGCCCGTTTTTTATGGAAGGGATGGAGCAGTTCGGATTGGCAGGATTGACGCGGCTCAGCGCCATTGGTGCAATTGTCTCAACCCGAACCATCGTCCAGCCGCGATTTGGCGTTAAGGTGACCGGAAAAGTTGGCACGCAAGGGAATCTCACCTCCCTCATTGCCACCGACCAATCGATGGCCGGAATCGAGGATGCTCAGTTTGGAATTGTCAGATATAAACAGTATTTCGTTGATGACAATTATGCCGGGGGGATTCTCACGACAAGGGAATTGGGTGAAGGGTACAATCGTGTAGCCGGGGTTGATGGAAGTTATCGACTTTCAGGTACGACGGTTTTGACCGGGAATTACGTCCAATCGTCATTTAAGTCGGACAGTGGTTTCACATCCACAGCACACAATATCGATGCCTCAATTGCCTATCGTGATCAACTCAACACGATAGTTTTTGGCGTCAGCGATATGTCGGAGGATTTTCATCTTGAAGGAGGATTTGTACCGAGAGATGGAATTACTGCGCTTGGCTTAAATCTATTCAGGTCGATCCCGATGAGCGGTAATTTTGTAAGTCACCTGACGCCTGGGCTATGGACCTTCTATCAACGGGATAAGTACTACGAAACGGATGAAGGACTGGCCCAGTTAAGCGTTTCGATAGGATTGCCGAACACGAGTTATCTCGACTTACAGGAGGGAATCTATAGCGAAACGTTCCAGGGGAAAGTTTATGACTTGAACTTTCACCGCGTGGAGCTTGGAATTCGACCAGTCAATAACACCTACGTATTTGTCGGTTATCAAGGCGGCGGTAAAATTTATTACGATCCGTTCACTCCTTACCAAGGAGATATCAGGAGCCTTGACTACTCTCTCACTTTGCAACCAACCAATCAGTTGACCAATGAATTTTCCGGCACATGGAATCGTTTTTATCGTAGGAGCGGTCACTCGGAAGTATACGATTATCAGATAATCCGTCTGAAATCAAGCTATCAGATGAATCGCTACATTGAATTCCGAGGGATAGTTGAGATGAGAGATTACTATGAGTACGATTTTAACAGGCATTACAACTCGGTCGTGACCGACCTACTCGCAAGTTTTAGTTATTTCCCCGGTAGCGTCATTTACATCGGTTACGGCTCACTGACGGACAATCCTGAAACCGATTTAGCACATTTGAAAGAAGTCGATCAAAGTCTCTTCTTCAAAACGAGTTATAATTGGCGGATGTAATATCAATAGTTTATAAGTACAATTACTTAAATCAGGTTATGTCGCCAATTAATTATCCTTTAATGTCAACTTCTTGACCGGTCCACCAGCCGCCTGCTTAATATAATCTCGCGTAACTCCTGTAATTTCATCGCTGTTAATTAAGTGAACGTCGAGCAAGCCTCCGCGCCTCACTCCATTTTTCAGATAATTAACTTCATCGAGGCAGAGGCTCCACCCCTCAAACCAACGCAATAACTCCCTCCTCTCCTCTAATGTCCCTCTAAAAACCACCATCAAGTCAATGTCAGCTTCCCGTCCGGCAGTTCCACTCTGAACCGTTCCGCCAAGATAAATTTCTTGTAACCCCATCTCTCCACGTAAGATAGACGCTGCAATCCGTTCCGCCATTTCCAATCGCCAGCGCCAATGATTTTCTATCTGGCGAGGAATCGGAATTCGCAACTTTTGCACTTGAGTATGAATCGCTTTTCCACTTGGAATAGTAATTATTGCCGCCGCCTCGTCAAGCTCGCCATTCATCAATATTTCCAATATCTTGCCGTTGGTCGATCTAGGTACATCGATAACCCGGATAATATCCATAAATGGTTGGAATGAGGGTTGTAACTCTGCAAGAACATTTAGTGAGTTTAAAAAGAACTTTTCGTTAAAAACGATGCCTGTGTCATCTGGATAGAGCGGTAAATACCTGATTTCCGATTCGACAAGATCTTGAAAAAAGTGAGTACCGAAAGAGAGGTCTGGCACGTAGTTACCCTTTTTGCGTGCCACCTCTATCAACATTGCAGAATTACTGATATCTGCATACGTAACCGATACTCCCAAATTAATATCGCCCCTGCTCCCCCATCTTCCCGGCCCGATCAAAACGAACTGTCTTCGCGGCAATAACTTGTTGAGAACGCCAATGATGCGTCCAACCTCGATCATGCTCGCTTTGTCGGGTAAATTTGCATAAGCATTCGGTTCTACATATACAATATGCGTTATATCATTTACCCTGCCATTTGAGACGTATTTCTTTGCTGTGAAAAGAATTTGGTCAGGGGGGATGTTAAATGGTATTACTGCTGGTTCGGATTCTTGCGAAAAAACCTGTGCACGACATTGCAAAACGTAGAATGACGTACCATCCGACGCAAATTCAATATCGACAGGTGTCATCAGCCGCTCACGCAACAGACGGGTCATAGTGACGACTCTATCTACAAACTTCGACTTCGAGATGAGGCCTTCGAAAGTGACTATTGGTTCTTCTTTTTCGAGATCGGTGGAGAGTGGGGATGGGGGGGTGAGGCGATCATCCTTATAGAGTGAGATAATTTGCGCAAAGCCTGGAATATCGCTGCCATACTTTTTTAAAAATGGCTTGATCGGAATAGTTTCAAATCGATTCAACTTCAGGTTTATCAAATCAATCTTATTTGGAGCATACCTTAGCGCTTCCTCTGGCATCATATTGACGCGCAACTTCGGTTGCCCCGGTGCGAACATGATTGGATAATCGTCACCCAGTCGATCAACTGCCCGCGTCCCTAACCCCGGCACCATCCTGACGAGGCCGTCCTCACGTTTGATACGCGGTGACCAGCGGAACTCATTGTGCGAAAAGATCACCCCTGCATATGCCGGTAGAAAGTAGTGGCCAATCTGTTTGCCGACTACTTCCTGAATAATGATTCCCATCTCCTCATGGAAGTCAATCAAGCCGCGTTCTGAACGGTATTCAATCGGGTCGGGGCCAAAAAGCGATGCGTAAACTTCGGCGATAGCGTCAAGGAGTGCCGCCAATCGTTGATCGAAAGTACCTTGGTTTGCCAGAAATAGACTTTTGTACTTGCCTGAAAATGCTGAATTACGCCTGTCTTCAAGAAGGCTTGAACTACGCACCACAACCGGAACTTCACCGAAATCTTGTAAAGCCCGTTTCAAGCCCTCGACAATAACAGGTGGAAAATGAGAGCTTTTAAAAAGCTGAACTATGTGATCGTATTCAGCGCGTACCTGCCAGATTTCCTTGTACTTCTGCTCGACAATTTCTTCCAGATTGTTGTAATTGATGAACTCAAGTGATGTGTCGGATGCGATATACCAGGTTTTGGGGATGCGAACGGGAAGTATTTCCTCACTGGCAGCGGAGGCTCGTGTGAGTGCCATTGCGGCTATAAACATCCCGGCGGTTTTTCCGCCTAATTTGCCGTGACTGTCGGGAAGTGCAATCGTGCGTTGTAGCAAATCGTGAAAGTCGTCTATTCGGACAAAGCCTTTGGCGGTGTTGATGTACTCCAGTTCGTCTGTCAGAAATCGGCGGATCAGATCACACTTCAATCCTATTTGAATGTAAGGCGAGAGTTCGAGGCCTTCCTCAGAAAACTGAATGTATTGCTCAAGGGCTTCTTTGGCGGCTTGGAAGGTAGAGTCACGATCTGATAGCGTCCTGAGCAGATGTGAGCTTCTATCTTCGAGGAGCCATTTGTCGAGATTTTCCTTAAGGGCTTTGGCACCAAAAGTATTGAAAGCAAGTTGAAACACTTCATTACTCAATTGCTCTTGATCCGTGCTTTCAATGAGTTTGCGTGGCCAATTGTCGGAGTATCGCAACGGGTTGTCAGGTGAATTGCCGTCCAGCTTATCCTGCAATTCAGCGGCTTGGGCGACGCCGACGCGCCGCAACTGAATAATCATCTTACGAACGATCCGGCTGTAAAGCTTCGGATTTTCGAGTTTTATGATTTCGAGACGGGGCTCCCAATCCCGTAGAGAAGCAGATTGTGGCTTCGAATGCGAATCGTGATCGGCCATTTGGTTTCCAAGAAGTGAGTTTTGCGCGCTGGAATGAATTATAAATAAATCTAATTTGGTATCATAACCTGACAAAAACAATTCAGGGCGGATCAATTGAGCCGCCCCGAATGAATTGCATCAAGATGTTGCAATTTATACCTGTGACAATTACACCCAGCCCCGGTCACGGCATGCAGAAGCGACACGATTAACAGAGATGACATAAGCCGCGTTGCGCATCGAAAGCTTGCGTTTTTTTGCAAGCACCGAGACGTCGTGGAAGGCTGAGGTCATCTTGTGGTCAAGTTTGCTGAGTACTTCTTCCTTGTCCCAGTAGTAATTTATGTTGCATTGAACTTGCTCAAAATAACTACAAGTGACTCCGCCGGCATTGGCAAGGAAGTCGGGGATGAGGAAAATACCTCGTTCGTCAAGCACTTTGTCGGCATCGGGGGTGGTAGGTCCATTGGCGCCCTCGGCCAAGAGCTTGACCTGCTTGCTGATCTTCTTGACGGTTTCACCGGTGACTTGATTTTCGATTGCGGCAGGGAAGAGGATATCGACATCCTGTTCTATCCATGCATCGCCCGAAAGGATTTCGTAACCGAGACCTTTGGCGCGCTCCTTATCGATCCCGCCAAATTTGTCCGTGATCCACTGAAGTTCAGTCAAATCAACGCCGCTCATCTTGCGGTAGGTGTAGGAGACCTGATCGTGTTGATCCCAGCAGCATACACAAATGACCTTGCCACCCATTTTGTGGTAGAGTTCGATGGCGTATTGTGCAACGTTTCCGAAACCTTGCACAGACGCAGTAGTGTTTTCGGGCTTCAGGTTCAGCTCTTTTAAGGCTTCGCGGACAGTATAGATGACACCGTAACCAGTCGCCTCCGTACGGCCAAGTGACCCACCCATGCCGACCGGCTTACCGGTGATGAAGCCGGGAAACTTCGCGCCATGAATTGCTTCGTACTCATCCAACATCCAGAGCATGTGCTGGCCGTTGGTCATAACGTCGGGCGCAGGAACGTCGCGCAGCGGGCCGATATCACGAGCCAATTGGCGTACCCAGCCGCGGCAGATAAGCTCTTGTTCTCGCATGCTGAGGGAGTGAGGATCGCAGATGACGCCACCTTTACCACCACCGAGCGGGATATCGACGACGGCACATTTCCATGTCATCCACATCGAAAGTGCACGGACGGTATCGATAGTCTCATGGGGGTGGAAGCGGATGCCGCCTTTGGATGGGCCTCGCGCGTCATTGTGTTGAACGCGGAAACCTTTGAAAATCTGGACAGTTCCGTCATCCATGCGGACGGGGATGGAGAAATGGTACTCGCGGAGCGGATTGCGGAGGAGATCGCGGGTACCTTGTTCAAGTCCGAGAATTTCGGCGACATGGTCGAACTGAGTTTGAGCCATTTCAAACGGGTTGAAGGCTTTCTTATCCATAGCCTTAATGTTCCTTAGGTAATCGTGCGGCGCCGTGGCGGCCGCAAAAACGTTTGACTTCTCAATGTAGCCACAGCGTTGTAGGACGAAGAAGATCGCGCTACCTTGGGTTGTGAAAACATTATCTAATTTATTGGTGAAACGGGCTGGAATCAAGGTTTTTGGGGTGGTTTAAGGGGATGGCGTAAAGAATTGGATTCCTCTCCTAGTGCTTAAGCTTGCTTCAGCGTAGATCGGGCCGCTGTGCCTGTCCAAACGCTTGAGATATATAATACTCTCGTGATCGTCACAGAGCCATCAATGCCTGTCCAGTATGGGTTAGGGGCGTGACGATGAATCTCAGTACGACGGACTTCAGTCTGTCTCCTTATCAAGGGCGATGACAAGCATCGCCCGTACGGGCGAACCTTGCGTTCGCCTTTTTTTCTTGGAGAGCGGATCCTCAGTATGCTCTCATACCGGCGTATGCCGGTATCTATGATTTCTCTTACTTATTTATGACCTAAACATCTATAGTTCTTCGCTTTACGTTGCCATTTTCCCGATCCGGCACCAATCATCAAAGAAATTACTTTCCCAACCTCTTGCAACGCGCTCATGAGGTTATTATATTGTAGTGGTCGATATTGAAAAGAGCTTGATAGACCTTTCACCGGAAGCAAAATGGTCAGATCTTTTCCTTGCACCTTGCACCTTGCACCTTGCACCTTGCACCTAGCACCTTAGGTTGCCCAAAAGTTAAAGCCCCGCTCCGGGGATTGGCCAAGGCGCGTCACAACGCCAAGCCGATCCTTGAAGCGGGTTTTTTGCTTAAAAGAACCTGGTGGTCAAAAACAACCCGGGCTCGCCATCTAACACTGGACGGTGTCGGCGAGCCCGGGAACGAGGCTCCGGAGAGTCTCTTCTTCCAAAATAATCTCTTGTTGCTCCGGAAACAAGGAAAAAGGAAGGAATCACAATGCGCAAGTTCGCATTACTACTGGTCGCGCTATGTCTTGTTGTGGGGATGAGCGAGGCGACATTAGCTGTAACGATTGTGAGGATTGACCTCGACTGGAACAATTTCAACCCAGCCAATTGCTCTGTTGTTGCAATTGAAAAGGACATCAATTTAAATGTCCTTGCAACTACAAGCCTCACTCCAGACATTGCATATGAGGTTTGGAAGTCAACTTACACTCTAAACGCCTCCACCTATCTGATCGAATTCAGTTGGGTCGTTGGAATATCGCAAGAACAGTGGGTTGATGATGCAACTGGCAGTGCGGCCCCACCGATTCTCAAATTTGTTTCACAGAATCCTCAGCCTGGTCAAGTCAATGCATCAGCAACTGCGCATTGATCGCAAGAAAACTCGCGACCATATACACTTCTCCCGGTCGAGATGCTTCGCCCGGGAGACAGGGTGACAATAGGAAATAATCACGGTAGTAAGATGAAATTATTTGTCCTTGTATCAATACTGGCGATTTTCCCATTTCCACTACGAGCACAGCCTGAGATTGACGCCTTTAATCTCTACGACCGCGGGAACACCCCCGCCGACCTGTTCGCAGATATTTATCAGGCAGCAAATGGCGATTTCCTTGTCTGCGGCCAATCAAATTATCGCTCGTGGGTGATGCGGATTGACCCGGAGGGAAGACAAATCTGGGAATATATGCCAAATGAAGGCGCACGTCTATTTTCCTTGGTCGAGGCTGATAATGGCGACGTTTTGGCGGCGGGGACGCCATTCGGCGCGTTTCGCCTGACAAGTGACGGAGAGCTAATTTGGCGGCGTGTATATCTCGATGGACGCTCTGGTAGAGCCTGCGCTATAATCGAACTTAAAGAGGGTGATTTTCTTCTCAGCGGAACTACTGGTGCGGGCGGTGTAGGTTACGTCACCCGCATAGATGGCAATGGCGACCAAATATGGGAGAGGCGTTATAATGATGGTGGAATGTTTTGGGGTATGCGTCAAACCGAAGGTGGAATTGTCCTCTGTGGACAGACAGATTCTCGGGGTTGGGTCAAGAAAATCGATCTGGAAGGCGAAACAATCTGGACTCGCAACAACTATAATGATGGACTCGCCAATCAATGGTTCACATCGATGGTTTCCATTCCTCGTGGCTTCGCCTTGGGAGCATTCTGCGCAAGGAATCAAAGATCTTACGCAGAGATTGTAATAATAAATGGCAATGGGGAAATGCTCAACAATTACGTTATCGAAGATGTTGAAGGCGTTTTCTGTGAGGGCATCGCCAAATCAGATGACGGTAGCTTCGTGCTTGTGGGTCAGCAAACAATCGGTCAACGGCACTACCCGGTCTGTATTCGTGTAGCTCAAAACGGACAATTCCAATGGACGAAAAATTTTCACGAAATTGTTGACCAGCTTCGAGATGGCGTCAACAGTCTTTATTCAGCGATCATCCTTCCGGGCGATGTCATAGTCGCTTCGGGGACATTATACAATAATTTTGCAAATCTGCGTGATGACGCTCTGATCGTCCGGTTCACTCCCGACCCGATGTATCCGGCAATTTTCTACAAATCACCTGAGGATTCTCTTCAAACCGTCCTTCGAGGAGAATCTTTAGAGTTTATCGTGCGAGCAAGGGACCGATTTGGCAGGGAACCCGATTACGAGTGGTATTATGGAGATAGCCTGTTGATTCGGGACGATACAACAGTGACAGTCGCCTTCGACACTACACTTGGCGATTATTCGATTATGTGCCACATCTCCAATGGGGTCGGGGAAGTTCGAACAGGTTGGAACATCACCGTCACCGATCTTTACATCTCCGCCTTCACACCTGACACTCTCGATCTCACCCTTCGGCGAGGTTCTTCGGTTGACTTTTCGCTCGATACAGTTCGTTACATTGGGGAAGAGGAACCGGAATACCTCTGGACAAAATCCAATCTGAGTAACGGAGAGCAGCAAGATTTCGGCACGGAGGCCGGTGCTACCATCGATTTTCCGTGGTCGGGGGACTATACGGTTGAAGGAAGGGCTTATCGCGGCCAGTCATCAGATCAGGTGACGTGGAACGTGGCCGTTCGAGGAGCGATCTGGGCGTACGTGCCAGAGGCTCTTGCCTTCGATGTAGAGCCCGAAAGCGTTGTTCACTTCGAGGTTGTGCCAAGCGAACCGGAGAATGAGTCGCTCAGCATTCAGTGGCTTGTCGATGGGGAGGTTACGGCGGAGGACACTGTAGCGCTGGATTGGAGCTTTGCCGGTAGTGCGGATTTAAATACGCACTACCAAGTGTCTGCCGTTGTCGCAGACTCGGTTGAGGCGGATACGGTGACGTGGGATGTAACTGTGCGGGACTTGGGGGTGGGGGATGGCGGGCAGGATGCCCTCCCCACTGACTTTGGGTTGTTGTCTGTAAGCCCCAATCCTTTCAACTCGATGCTGACGATACGGTATGCGTATGGGCTCGATAAATCGGCCCCTACGCGGCTGGCCATCTACGACCTTTCCGGGCGGCTCGTGGCTGATTTGCTTGACATGCAGGGAGGCTTGTCGTACGGAGAGGAACACCCCCCCTTTAATTCCCCCCCTGCAAGCGGTGGGGGGAAGCATTCTGTCGTCTGGGATGCGTTGGCAATTCCAGCAGGAGTTTATCTGGTGCGGCTGGAAAATGGGGCGGAGATTAGTACGCGGAAGGTGGTTTTGATGAGGTAGGATCAGTTATAAGTCAGTTTCATAAAGCAAGAAGTCATCCCAGTAGATTGGGATGACTTCTTTTTGCGAGCAATGCCTTGTTAAAAGGCGGAAGGCAGGAGGCAGTTACTTGACGAAGAGAGCCTTGCGTACAATGCTCTTGCCTGCTACTTCCATGCGGATCAGGTAAACGCCCGACTCCAAACCGCTGACATCCCAGGTAATGCGGTTGGAACCTGCTTCACGGACTCCGACTGCGAGGTTGGCAATACTCCTGCCACTAATGTCGGTCACGTCGAAGACGAGGTTCGCTCGTTCGGTTAAGGAGTACTCAATCGATAAGGTCGAGTTGAACGGATTGGGGTAGAGATCGGTTATCGCGAAGGTCGTCGGTTGAGCGACGTCGAGACGCAACTCGCTGAAGCCATCTGTCTCGTAGAAAGTAATCAACCTGGTCGCTTTTTCAGCAGACGAACTATTTGCAAAGCGAACAGAAAGCCGTTCGCCTTCTGTGGCACCATCGACTTCGGCAGTTAAAGGATCGTCGCCCCAGATCGCAATTCCCCAGGGGCCGTTGCCGCTAATGGATGCTGCACCGACGCAGAGACCGTTTTCATTGAAGACTCCAACATCTGAAAGTTCAGAGATTGGTGCCCTTATCGAAAGAAGCAGACTCATGTTGAATCCGGTCATTGTTGGGCTATCGAAGAAGAGAGGATCGGATTGGTAGGAATTATCGTGAGATTCTTCGGCAATCTGTTGACCTTCCGGGATATTCCAAACAAAGTCGAAGGCACTTGTAGTCTTTACCTGATAGCCATTTCCTCGACTAAGGTTACCCATGTTGCTAAATCCACGATCGGGCAGGAAAAATCGCCCATTGCCATCTTTTGCGATGGTGATATCGTTGACGATATTGGCAAAAGCAACCTGCGCCGTTAGGTTTCTGACAGGGAAATAGGCGACGTAATTCCAACCGTTCCGGAGTGGGAGAGGCGTGTCCTCGGCTACTTCATCTCCGACGAATCGAATAGTGTCGGCGGCAGACAATCTGACATAATATGCCTGTCGGTAATCCCAGGCGGGAAGGTTGGAGAAGCCTTGAGCGACGATAAAGAAACGTCCGTTTTGGTCCTTAATCATCATTAGATGTTGACGATCTACCAGCTCCTGCCATAGTCGTGGTGTGTTCATTTCAAAAGGTGCGATTGGAGCCGAGATAAGATTCCAGGAAGCATTGAGGCGGAGTGTGTAGAAAACTTCGCCATTTGAGACCGTAATGACTAATTCGATCTGATCTGATCCTGCATGGGTGTCGGTCAAACTGAGGATCGGGTGGTAAACACCGGTTTCATCATGGGCAGGGGTCCAGTTGAGCGTAGCGGTGCCATCTCCGTGATCGGTCAGGGTCGCTTCGTCTGGAAGATCTCCCCGATTGGCAAACCGCCATTGGAGGGTATCGTTGTCAGCGTCAGCGCCAGCAAGGTTGATGATACATTCCTCACCCGTTTCGATATCAACATCAAAGCTGGCGGCCTCGGTGGGTTGATCAATTTCCGGAACCCGATTCTGGAAGGCTTGAAGTGCTGTCGATGTCGCATAAATCCGGTCCCCAAGGTCCGACCCATTATTATTGGCGGCATTTCCAGCGACGTAGAACGTCACTTGACCGACACCTGCGCCCGGAGCCGTCCAATCGAAGCTCCATGTTGCGTTATTTGCCTGACCGGCAAAAGTTCCTGCAGAACGATGCTTGAAATACTGGGCACCCTGACCACCAGGATTGGAGAGCTGGGTCTGGTTGTTATTGACGACAGCCATAGAACCGGCACGATTGTTATTGTTCAAAATCGTAGTCAGTTCGAACCCCCACCTTCTGGCATTCGGGTCTGCCAATACGACAGAGAGACGGTATTGCTGTCCTGGGACATAAGTTTGAGGCAATCCTGTTATACGAAGGCTGCCTTGACCACTGTTCAATTGGAAACTGTTATGACATTGGATGCAGGTCGCACGATTTGGGGGATTACCGGCAACTCCATCAACAGGTCCGCCGGAGGATGCAAAGATTAGCGTTGGAGTTAATAGCAATGTGCAGATCAATACGTGAAATATTCTGTTGGACATAAATGTATCGCCTTGGGATGAAAACAGTGAGTTGGGATCTACAGACGGGTAAGCGATCTCGCTATCAGAAGGGTGGGGTAAGTTTAGCTCGAGATGCTCGAAAAGATATACGCGAAAAAGTGATAATTGTGGGATTGTGAATACTGGAGGATTGAGAATGTAGAGTATTAACTAACCGCCATTTTTGAAATGCTCCCAACCGCCGTCTGTCAATTTTTCTGAGAGTTCGCTGTGCTTGATAGTTACCGTGCCGGGCTGGCCAGAGATAAGTTGACCGATGCAGGTGAGTCGAGGGAGGGTGGGGTGAGTTATGGCGAATCTTTCTACTCTTCGTCGAGAACCGGGAGGAACTGAGAATAACAGCTCGTAATCACCGCCAGCCCTCAGAGCCCAATCGATTGGGTCAAAGTTTCTCGTTTGGCAATAAGAGTTCAGATCGTTAGAAATTGGGATCGACGACCTGTTTAGTTCGATAGCCAGTCCACTCGCTTCGGCAAGTTGGCGTGACCCAACAGCAATTCCATCGGACAGATCAATGCAAGCGGAGGCTGTGTGAGTTCTGGCAAGGAGACGGCCAAGCTCGATGCGCGGGGAGGGAAGAAGATATTTATCATTTAAGATTGTAGATTGATGATTTAGAGACGGATTTCTTAACAACTCCAATCCTGCATCTGCGTCACCGAGTGTTCCCGAGACGAACAGGTAGTCGCCCGGTATTCCTCGAGAGCGATAAAGGACCTCATCACGTCGCGATCTTCCGATAAGTGTCAGGGCAAGGGATTTCCGGTCAGGATGTCGGGAGACATCGCCCCCGACGACGTTGACGCCAAATTCTTTGGCAACTTCACCCAATCCCTTATATAATCTCTCGACCCACTCCAAATCTGTCGAATCCGGCAACATCATCGTGATAACCGCTTCGCCGGGTCTGCCACCCATCGAGGCGATGTCGGAGAGATTGACAGCGAGTAATTTTGCGCCTACTGATTCGGGAGGCTGGTCAGCCAGAAAATGGACACCTTCGATGAACGAATCGGTTGTGATCAGCATGGCTCCGGCACCGGGGGTTCTGATAACTGCACAATCGTCGCCGATACCTTTGATGACTCGTGAGGCGTTGTGGTGTTTCAGGCTCCGGGCGATGGAGATGATCGATGATTCGGTGATTTTCAAAGGAAGATGGTGAGTGAATAAGAGAATGAGTGAACGAAAAGCGGCAGATCTGGTTCGAGGGCGGACTGAAAGTCTACCCTCCAATATTAGAAAATTTACGCGGCAGTAACCCGGAATACTTCCTCGACGGTGGTAAGCCCCTCAAGTGCCTTGCCAATCCCATCGACACGGATTGTCTTCATCCCACTGTCGATTGCGGCTCGGCGCAACTTATCGGCAGAGGCACCGGAAATTGTTAGATCGCGAAGTACTTCGTCCATCACGAGGATCTCATAAATTCCCAGTCGTCCCTTAAATCCAGAGTTAGAACAAGCGCGACAACCTTCACCTTTGTAAAGCAAGGCTTTCTTGCCTTCCATGCCGATGGCTCTCAGAGCCGCTTCTGTTGGTTCATAGGAAACCTTGCAGTTGGTACAGATACGTCTGACGAGACGCTGGGCAACGACTCCGCCCATTGCCGTAGCGACAAGGAACGGCTCAACGCCCATATCCATCAAACGTGGGATGGCTCCGGGCGCGTCGTTAGTGTGAAGCGTAGAGAGAACCAAGTGACCAGTCATAGCAGCTTCGACTGCGATTTTAGCAGTCTCGGCATCCCGAATTTCACCGACCATGACGATATCGGGGTCCTGCCTAAGGATAGACCTAAGGCCAGCAGCAAAAGTCATCCCGGCTTTGACATTGACCTGAGATTGCCTGATAAGCGCGAGTCGGTATTCAATCGGATCTTCGAGAGTGATGGTGTTGACTTCGATATTCGAAACTTCGTTCAGAGCAGAGTACAGAGTAGTCGTCTTACCGGAGCCTGTGGGGCCTGTGACAAGAATGATGCCATTGGGTCTACTGAGAATTTCACGGAACCGATGTTCCTGATCGCCGAAACCGAGATCCGATATTTTGACACGGAGGTTAGTCTTGTCGAGAATACGCATGACGACGTTTTCGCCATAAGCGGTCGGTAAAGTCGAGACACGGAGGTCGATTGGCCTGCCTTCGACCATCATCTGAATACGTCCATCCTGTGGAATGCGTCGCTCGGCGATATCAAGGTTTGACATAATCTTAAGTCGGGAGATTATGGCTCCCTGCAACTTGCGAGGCTGGGTATAGACTTCGCGCATGGTGCCATCGACACGGAAGCGGACGCGGAGAAGCGATTCTTCCGGCTCGACATGGATATCAGAAGCACGATCTTTGACAGCTTGCGCCATCATAAGGTTGACGAGCTTGACGATTGGCGCATCTGACGCCATCGCTGCGAGGTTGTGAGTATCTTCTTCTTTCTCTGTATCTTCAGCACCAAGAACTTGAATTACCTCATCCATAGATGAGGTAGTTCCGTAGTAATGGTCGATTGCCTGCGCGATGTCGCTCTCGGAGCAGATCGAAGGTTCAATCTCGAGACCAGTGGCTCGGACGACCTGATCGATCACTCCCAGATTGAGAGGATCTGCCATGCCGAGTGTCAGCGAGTTCCCGATACGAAAGAGCGGAATGACTTTGTATTGACGGGCGAATTGCTCGCCTATCAGGTTGATGACGTTCGAATCGACTGAATAAAAAGATAGGGAAACATACGGCACCCCAAGCTGATCTCCCAAGGCTCCAAATACATCGCTCTCGGTAATGTAGCCGAGATCAACAAGAATCTCACCGATCCTTTTACCGGCTTGCTTCTGTTGCGAGAGACCCTCAGTGAGCTGTTCCGGGGTGATCAATCCACTGGCAATCAGCAACTCCCCGAGTCTTCTTCGACGAGCCATCAGGTGATCCTTTGAAGTTGATAATTAAGATTAGCCATCGGTACCAGATGGTGAACGTTATACAAAACAGAGATGTGGAGCCTAATCACCAAGAAATCTCCGAACTGTGTCAACGAGTTGAACGGAGTCAAAGGGTTTGGTGACGTAGGCGTTAGCACCGGTCTCGACGCCGGTTGCGCGATCTTCCTCACCTGCCAATGCAGTCAGCATTATCACCGGTATGTGTTTATATTCTTCATCAAACTTCAGAAAACGGCTGATCTTGTAGCCGTTCATCTTCGGAAGCATGATGTCGAGGATTATCAGGTCTGGTTTCAGCCGTCGGGCTGACGCCAAACCTTCGAGGCCGTCGGTGGCAGTGTGAACTTCAAAGCCACTCGCCTCAAGACGCAATTTGATTGCCATCAAGAGATCAAGCTCATCATCGACGACAAGTATCTGTTTCTTCTGCGACACTGTTTGTCGCTCCCTGGTTAGAAAACTCTCTATTTACTGCCTACCCAATTAGGGAAGGTTATTAAGGTCAATTCGATCTTTCATTGAGACAACAATATTGCAAAAGTACTAACATGTTGAATTTGAACAGTTAAATTAAGCTGGCTTGAACAATTCTTCCTCGCTCTCCTCGGCGACCTGCAAGCTGAAAAAGAAGGTCGAACCTTTGCCGACTTCGCTCTCGAGCCATATATCTCCGCCGTGACGGGTAACGAGATCTTTGACCAACGGAAGGCCGAGACCGACGCCTTCCTGGAATTTCGGATCGTCTTTATCGACCAACCGATGGAAACGTTTGAAGATCGCTTCGTGCTCGCTGGCGGGGATTCCATAACCTTCATCTTTGACGGCTATCTCAATCCGTCCACCCTTGATGACTGCCGAAATAGTTACGTCAGTATTTTCTGGCGAATACTTCCGGGCGTTTTCGATGATGTTGGTAAAGATTTGCGTGACGGCGTCTTTGTCCGCGTAAACCATAGGAATGTCAGGCGGTAAATTGACGGTTATCTCCATTCCTTTACGGGCGAGCTTTGGCGTCAGCGATAGTACGACATTTTCTATTACTGGAACGATAGACATCGAACGTAATACGACCGAAAATCCACCAGTGTCGGATCGGGCAAGAGTTAGCAAGTTTTCGATCAAGCGGGAGAGGCGCTCGACGTTCGATTGCATAATCTGGATGTACTGCCTCTGACTTGAGGAGAGGTCGCCAGCAACACCGTCAAGTATGAGCGATATAAATTCTTTCAGAACGGCGGTCGGAGTTCGTAACTCATGGCTAATATTAGACATAAGCTTGGCTTTCATCTCTTCGACAGACTTTTCCTGAGTCACATCGTGCATGACGATCAAGAGTTCATCGCCTTGACTGAGACTACTTCCGGGGAGGAAGGAGATATTGAGACGGATGAACAGGTTATTGCCGCGCCAAGCGAGGTCGGAGTGCTTCACGAGAGTCTTGCGAGCGGAGTCCTGGTTTTCCACACCACGTAGTTCGGTCAATAGATCATCGATCAGAAGAGAAAGTCGAGTTTCGATCAGCTTGCGGGTCGGCTCCAGTCCAAGTGGAACCTCGAGTAATCTACGGGCTACCGGATTAAGAAGAAATCGAGAATTCGAAATATCGGCGACGATTAGTCCATCGAGAGTATTTTCAACGATTGCAGAAGTCCAGTGTTGCTGAGCCTCAACAGAACGCTTTACGCGAGTGAGGAAGTCTGAAGCTTCCTGTGCGATCTTGTTGGCAAACCCTTCCCACTGTTCAGCGAAATTTTCATCGGTTCTGGAAGCCGCGACGATCAGTCCGATCAGACGACCTTCCTGGTTAAGAGGAACGAGGATAAAGCTCTTTAATTCACTCTGATTATCAAGCGTGATTTCAGTCAACTCGTCGCGTAGCAGGTCATGACGGCAACATTCGCCCAAGTCTTCGCGTCCGGTTGCCTTGACGATAAGGTCACAAATTTGCTCGCGCTCGCGAGCACCGGGAATCGAATTGCTACCAAGCTTGACAGTTCCTCGCTCGACATCGAATATAACAGCAACATCAGCCTTGACTTCGCCCACCAGAAAGTCGAGGATCAGCTCCCATCCCTCGATATAGGAGAGAGCTGACATCATTCTGCTTGCGAGCCGTTTCAGGAGTTCAAGCTCAGCTATTGACCGGCGGAGCTTATCGCGCTCAGACTCGACTGCTCGATTGAGCTCGATTATTCTGCCGTTAAGCTGAACTGCCGCCATCTGATTCCTGACAGCCATCAGGAGTTCCGACATGCGGATTGGCTTTGTCAGATAGTCAGCGGCGCCAAGTTTGATTGCTTCGACCGCCGATTCGGTGGTCGCATAGCCTGTAAGCAGAATGACAGCGCAACGTTGATGGATCGCTTTCACTTCACGAAGGACGTCTGTGCCGAGCATGTCGCCAAGTCGAAGGTCGGTCAGGACGACATCGTGCTTAATTTGTCTGACTAATTCGATTCCTTGTTCACCAGACGTTGCGGAATCGACAATATAGCCTTCGGTCTCGAGCATACGGGAGATAGTATCGACGACTGGTTCTTCATCATCGATGACCAGGATTCGCCCTGGCGTTAGGAGTTCTTCAGGATTCATTATCCTCTTCAGTCTGAGACGCACGAGCCTCACGTTTCATCATATTCTCAAGATCAATTTGATCGTTTGACCGTGAAATTGCGTCTGCTCGAGTAACCAACCCTGCGCGGTATATTGATAGAATAGCTTGATTCATCGTTTGCATTCCGTATTTTCCGCCAACCTGAATCATTGAATCCATTTGATGGATTTTGCCTTCGCGGATACCCGAACGGATTGCGGTATTAGCGACCATGATTTCGCAACACATTACCCTTCCGCCACCGATTTTTGGCAAAAGCTGCTGGGCAATGACGCCTTGCAATACGAGAGCAAGCTGGGTTCTTACCTGTTCTTGCTGATCGGGTGGGAAGACGTCGATGATGCGATTGATCGTCTGGGCGGCTGAATTTGTGTGAAGTGTACCAAAGACAAGATGCCCCGTTTCGGCGACTGTCAAAGCAATTTCGATAGTCTCCTTGTCTCTCATTTCACCGATCAGCACTACGTCAGGATCCTGTCTAAGAACCGACCTAAGAGCCTTGGCGAAAGATTGTGTGTCTGAGTGGAGCTGTCGTTGGTTGACTATAGCACGGCGGTGCTGATGGATGAACTCGATTGGGTCTTCAATGGTCAGGATATGGAGTGGCTTGTCGCGATTAATCTTGTCGATCATCGCAGCCATCGTGGTCGATTTACCAGAGCCAGTTGCTCCAGTCACCAAAACAAGACCGTTGGGGCGGTCGGCGAGTTCTTCAGCGATAGGCGGCAGTCCGAGCTTCTCGAAAGTTAAAATCTCGAACGGTATCCGTCGTAGCGCCATAGCGACACAATCACGTTGTCGGAATACGTTGGCTCGAAATCGTGATAACCCTTTTATTCCAAAGGAGAGATCAAGCTCGGCATATTTCTCGAATTCCGCTCGTTGAGATTCTGTAAGTACACCGTAAGCAAGTTCCTTGGTGTCATCGGGCATCAGGCGCGGCAGATTTAGTGGTACCAGATCACCATCAATTCGGATCTGTGGGGACGAGCCGACTGTCAGGTGAAGGTCGCTAGCTCCGCGTTGTATCATTTCGGTCAACAGCTCTGTGAGGTCGTACGCCGGAGTCGAGGGCTGTTGACTTCCGGAGGTTGGAGGCTGCATTCTATAACTCTGTAATTAGATTTGTTTGTGTTGAATTTCTAAAAGGCGTTACACTGGGGGTTGGTTCAGGGGCAATTTCTCATCTTCGAAATCCATCCAGGCATTCCCTCCCTGACTATCTATGCCACGCATTTTGACACGAAAGTCTGTTTGGCTTGTGGCATATCGGAGTGCATCGGACAGGTTTATTTTTTCATCACGACATAGTTGCATCAGGCTCTGGTCGAATGTCTGCATACCGTATTGACCGAAACCTTCAGACATCGCCTGCCTGATCTTGATTGTTTCTTCCGGCTCAATAATCATCTTCCGAATTGTCTCAGTGCAGACAAGGATCTCAGCAGCAGGAATTCGGCCTGTTCCATCAGCGCGCGGGAGGAGCCTTTGCGAGACTACGCCGACAAGTGTTGAGGCAAGTAAATAACGCACCTCGCTCGCTGTGTCGGAAGAGGCCATACCTATAACACGGTTGACCGTCTGTGAAGCGTCCATTGTGTGGAGGGTTGCCAATACCAGATGACCTGTATTAGCCGCCGTTAGAGCCATCTGCATCGTTTCCCAGTCACGAATCTCTCCCAACATAATTACATCAGGATCCTGCCGCATGATATGACGGAGAGCGCCTCCCCATGATGGAGTGTCCCGACCTATCTCCCGTTGCTGGATAGTTGCCCGTTTTTCCCGGAAGATGAACTCAATTGGATCTTCGACCGTGATGATATTCAAAGGAGATGTTCGATTCAAGGTCTCGATCATCGAAGCCATCGTTGTAGATTTGCCGGAACCAGTAGCCCCCGTTACGAGGATCAAGCCCCGCGGATTCGAGATCATCTGATAGATCGCGATTGGCAGGTTGAGTTCTTCGATGGAGGGGATATCCATCCGAATGTGGCGGACGGCGATGGCTACGCCGTTGATCTGCTGATAGACATTGAAGCGAAAGCGACCGAGCGATCGAATTTGGTATGTAAAGTCAACTTCATTCGATTTTCCGAGTATTTCCCGCTCGATATCAGTCATTACCTCTTTCAAAACACGATCCACCGCCATGGGGGAGAGGACTTCGCGCGAAAGATCGGTGATTTGACCGTCAACTCGAATTTTGGGAGTGGAGCCACTTTTAATATGGAGATCCGAACCGTGGCGTTCGACCATTTTAAACAGGAACCGGTCGATGTCTCGTGTTTCGTCCTGATTTCCGCCAATAGAATGAGATGCTGTCGTCGTAATCGGTTCGCTCGCCGGTTAGTTTTCTTAAAAGTTAAACAGGAATGAGGGTAACATATTATAGGTATTAAAAGTCAAAGTTGGAAACAAATACTAGAACTCTTTAGTCATTTCTGTGTTATTGGCGTCACTCGTCCCAAGTCGAAAGAATGAAATTCTACGGTGCTCCCCATTGGCCGAACGAAATTGTTATTTTTTGGTAGCTTACCGAAATTTCTGCCATTAACCAGAGGGTCATTCGACGAGATAGTGTAATGTTCCCCCCTACGGCCAAACCCGGCTGGAATCCGCTTGAATAGGTAGTGTGAGTTTTCTGACTGCTCGAACCGGTGCGAGAGGTGCGGTACTCATCCTGACCGAGGACCCGGAAGCTGAGGCCTGCCTGTAGATCGCCCCAATTCATCTGGCGAACTCCGCCAAAAACTCCTGAGTATTCTATCCATTCAAATCGGCTTCTACGGGACCGGACACTGCTACCTGAAAATTGATCGTCGGATAGCTTTGACTGTAGGTAGGTCATTCGGGCAGACCCAAACGGCGTCCACCCATTCCATACCGGTTCATGCCAAAGGTAACTACCCCCTACACCTGCGGCTGGTCCGTAAGCCCCTTGAAGCAGGTGATCGTCTTCGAATAATTGGAGTGATGCGAGGCCACCTTCTACCCAAAATGAGATCAATTCATATGCCGACCATCCCATCCGAAGCGTTGCACGGCGTTGATAGACGAGCTGATCGTTCAAGGTTCTTCTGTCGAATTCAGGAACAACCGCTCCGCCAAAATGACCAGCCGGGGCAAGCGAGAAGGGTGCGGAGACATCCAAAGACAAAGATTGACTTTGAGAAATATCAGGCCAAATTAGAGCCAGGAAAATCCATACGGTAAGGGCTTTCCAGATTTCGATAGCCCGCGACGGATCGAGAAGCTTTCCACCGCTTTTCTTGTTTGGTTCAGTAGGCTGATTTATGACTTCGACATTGTCAATTTGATACTCATGACTAATAAAGCGGTTGCCTGAGTGAGTCATCTCTCCGGTTCTAATGCTTTCATGTGAAATGGGGAGATCACCAAGACTAATACCGTGTCCAATTATATAGAATTTACCGTTGGTTACGGGGCATCGCTTCTTCATTGTTGTTGCCCTATATCGACGAATGTTGAACCGTTAATTTCGTCCTCTTCATCGAGTTGGTCGTTTCCATTATTATCGGAATATACAATAATGATAGCCGATCCAATAGTTTGACCTGCTGTAAAGATTGTAGAAGCGGTTCCGTCGCCTGCGGTTCTTCGTTCAGCATTCTGCAAGACACAATTGCCACCTGGGTTGGTGGTGATTTGGAAATTGAGGTTTAACCCGGAGATCGGGTTGCCAAATTGGTCGGATGCCGTCGCTGTGATCGTTGACGATGTTCCGACAAGCACGACTGATGGCTGGGAGCTGACAGCGACTTCATCCAATGGACCAACGGTAAAGGTGACCAAAGCCGAGGCAGAAACATCTGACGAGACGGCAAGGACTTCGACATCTCCTGCTTCAGTCACACCTGTCAGTACGCTTCTGGCAACACCTCCCGAAGTTCGAATAGCGGATGGACTTAGCACGCCACCGGCGGGGTCTTGTGTGAATACGACCCGGGTGGTGTCGCTGACAGGGTTTCCGTACGAATCTTCCACAGTCACAATAAGATCGATATCCCCGCCAACCTCTTGAGACTCAGGATTTGCCTCCAGCGTCAATCTACCGGGTGTTCCTGGATTGAAGGTGAATTGAGATGATTGACCAGAGACATCACCTGAGGTTGCAGTAATTCTGGCTTGTGCACCAGCAACGGTTCCGGAAGTAAAGGTTGCAGTCGCGACTCCCAATGTGTCCGTATTGACAGATGCAGGAGCGATTTGTCCATTACCTTCTGGTACTATGGCAAGGTCGAAAGAAACTCCGCCCGGTACTGCATTACCAAATTCATCGATAGCCGAGATCGTTATAGTTGATTGCGATCCGACCAAAACTGAGAATGTCGGTGCGGTGACCATCACTTCCGATGGAGGCCCTGCTGTATATTGAACGTTGGAGATAACTCCGGTGATAATTACGCCACGTCTTGAAGCCCGGACAGTTATCTCTACGGTGCCGGCGGTGATGCCGCTCGAGAGGACGCTTGTCGCCCGACCATTTACGGTCGTCGTCGATGCTGGCGAGAGTGTGCCATCGTCAACCTCAAATGTGACAGATGTTCCGTCTGCTGCCGGATTGCCGTTGGCATCGGAAACGTCGATGATGACAGTGGTAGTATCACCTCCAACTTCCAATCGTCGGTTAAGCAATTGTGCACTCAATACTGCTGGCACACCGGCAACCAGTGCGAGGATCGGTTGGTCGTCGATTAGTTGACCGTTGATCCGTGTTTCGATACGAGCGTTTCCTACCTGTCTTCCAATTAGAGAGGCCGTAGTGCGCCCGAACTGATCGGTTACATTGGCAGGTGGAGTGACGACCACGTCACCTCCGACGCCACTGATGGCGATATTGTCGGGCGGGACGTTTTGGATTGCGATACCGAGTGTATCGTAAAGAGTCAATCTCATCAGGCAGGCATCAGCACCATCAGCGACATTTTCTGGGGGGGAGATAACAACTCTACACGACTCGGTAGAGAGAACTTGAGCTGCACCATCTCCTCGAGTAGTGACTTCCCTGTTGCCATTCGGGGAGGTAATCGTTGCGCTTACGGTGAGGTCGATGTTTTCCAGACCGCTGATGTAATTGAATAATCGAACGCTGAATTCGGTCTGAAGGTCACACTCTGCCAAAATAATCGGATCGACCGTACCAGGGCCTGTCAGAACGATACCGGCCAACGGATTACCTCGCACATCGAACGCCGTCGCTACTATAGTGACTTCAGTACCGGCGGAAAGTGAATGCAAGTACCGATCGGCAACGGTCAGGGTAAAGTCTCTGTAACCACCAAATGGGATCACCCAGCCATCCGTTGTGTCAAATTGGGCGGCGGTAGGGCCTGTAACAAGGAGTGTCGTGGTAGCGAGAATCTCCCTATTTTGGTAATCTACCGTCTGAGCGACTATGGTGTCTACACCGCCTTCGGGCCAGGGTCGTGTCGTGATCAGAAGGGCTTGCGCAAGTCCAAGGGTATCTGTGACAGCCGATCCCTCGATGACGCCGCCTGTAGAGCGGAATCTGACAACTGTACCGGGAGTGACGGGATTCGAGAATCTATCACCAAGCGTGACATTGAGGGTTGTGGTGTCGGTCGGTGTCCCGTCGATACCAGTTGTGACGCAGCGTACCGACGTGATTGCAAAGTGAGCAGCATCGGGGGGACCTCCAGTGATGGCAACGGCGATCGCCCGTCCGGCGACACCGTTGCCGACTCTGCCGGTCACTTCGACGGCACCGGAAAAATATCCCGAATGAAGCGTGACGGAAGCTTGACCAAGCGCATCGGTCAGTACAGAGTCAGGTAACAAAGTCGCAACAGAATCTGCCGATGAAGAATCGGGATCTACCACACGAGCCGGGCCGTTTAGCGTAAATCTGACGTAGGCTTTATGTAGGGAATCAATAGCCACTCCCCGGTCATCGCGTACCTGAAATCGAAGAGTTGCAGTTTCCGATTGACCAGAGCCTCGAATTCCGATAGATTGACGGTCAGAAGAGATGTAAATGACGTTTGTTGCGTCACCAGACTCAAAAACGACATTGGTGACGGCATCTGCATCACCGGCTACTGCCCTGACGATTGCCGTACCAGCCTGGTTGCCTGAGGTCAGTAGTACTCTTGTCAGTCCATTTTCGTTTGTCGCAGCATCTGCCTCGATGGATCCGAGTGTGGTGGTGAAGAGAACCTGAGTTCCCGGCTGAATCGGGTTATCGAACCTGTCGAGAACCGTTGCAGAAATTGTCGTGTTGTCGCTGCTGTCTGCCCGAAGGTGGTCTCGCGTAGCTACGATAGTCAATCGCTCCGGTGCTCCCGGACGAAACCTCATCGTGATCATATCTGTGATGTCACCAGACCGGATAGTGACGGTATCGATGCCAGTGGCTCTACCTGCCCGTAATGTAGCGGTCGCTACTCCACCGGCAGTGTAGCGCGGTGATTGGATTATTCCAAGAGTTGAAGTAAGGGTAACTTCCGTCATATCTGCAACAGGTCGGGCTTCATCGTCGATCAGGTTGATGGTCAGTAACGATGTTGATTGGCCGTTTGCTTCAAGTGAGAGCGAGTCATAGCCAGCTTCCAGTCGAACAGGTTCGCCACCTTCCAACGCGCCGGGGAGAATGACTCGAGCAGAATCTCTGATGTTATCACCGGAAATTGCGCGTATGTAAACCTCTTCGCCAGCAACGTCATTCCCGTATGTCAACCAGACGCCGACGGGATAATTGATCGGGTTAAGAGGGGTTGATACTATCCCACCAGCGGTTCTGCCTTCAGCGGAGATGCTGGCGATGGTATCGGGAGTGAGGCTGAACCGGACGAGAGTTCCGTCCTCGACTGGATTGCCAAATCTGTCGCTGACTGTTGCGGACACCGGGAATGCGGTGAAACCTCCTGCTGGAAAATGAATCGTTGAGAGGTCAGGTCTGACTCTAATACGGGCTGGAGGCCCAGACCGGATGGTAAGGTCGCCACCAGTGGCTATTAGAGTTCCTTGATGATAGACCTGGAACCTGACTGTGCCGGGAGTTTCTCCGGCGCGCACATTTGCTTCAACCGTACCTTCTGAGGTTCGTAAGGCAATTGTTTCGAGGTCATTTTCGAAAAGAGCACCGCCTCGAGGTGAAGTTCTTAGAACAATCTCGTTGTTATCGGCGACTATTTGCCCCGTTGCATCCCTGATGATTACTGTCAGGAGCGCGTTCTCGTCACGTCCGACTCCGGAGATGGAGAGTGAGGTAGGATCAATCGAAAGTTCAGCGGTCTGGGGAACAGAGGCGAGGCATGGGATTGATAGCGTGGTTGAGAGGGTATCCCCAAACTCAGCAATTATTGTCGCATTTCCGACGACGCTTGGAGCCGTAAATGTAGCGATGGCGATACCTTGGTCGTTTGTCACAGCAGATTCAGACACGCGACCACGATCCGAGCTGAAGGCGATTCGACTGCCAACCAGTGGCGTATGGCGAACGGTTTCGAACAACGTCGCGGAAATATCGGAGGTAGCCCTGCCATTAGCGCTGAGATGGTCGGGGTCTGCAGTTAATTGCATGGTCAGTCCGACTACTCTCAGAGCTACCTGAGCCGCCGCCCCACCAGTTGCAACTCCTTCGAGTTGTAACACTGAATCGACTGTGGTGGCAAAGGAACGGTAGGTGGCTACTGCGATGCCGTTGTCGTCGGTAACAACTTGTGATGGCGATATTTCACCGCCGGCAGGAGCCTCGAAGGTAATTCTGACATTCGGGGAGGGGTTGTTGATCCCGTCCAGCAGTCGGGCTCGAATCAGAGTTGTATCTACGCCATCGCCCAAAATACGCGCCCTGCCGATTGAAAGGGAAAGACTCCCGACAGTCGGGGTAAATACCACCCGTCGTTGGGCTATCAAGCCGCGCCCAAAACCTGCAGTCACTATCGCCGAACCAGGTTGGGCTGCAGCGCGAAGAGTGACGGACGTTTCACCGTTCTGATCAAGATCATTTTGAGCAGCGATTACCCCGGCATCAGTCCGGAAAGTGACCGGGCGATTGACTACCGGATTTCCCCGGGTTGTCTCATGAACCTGCGCAGTTAATCGGGAAAGAGCCACGCCATTTGCCGGAATGGTGTCTTGATCTGCTGAGAGAGTCATCGTCACGCCTCGTAAGGCGAAAGTGACTGTATCGGCAAGTGCTCCGGCGCTGGCTCGTAATCTTCCACTAACGTCATTAACTGAGGCACTGCCACGACAGATAATCTCAGAGGTACCATCATCATCTGTTATGGCGCTGTCAGTAGATATTCCCCCTAACGTATCGAGGAGTGAAAAATATATTGCGGTTCCGAGTACAGGACGACGCAAAGTGTCCAGGAGTGTTGCTGTTGCTACGGTAGAATCGATTCCATCCGCCAGAAGGCTCGCACGTTCAAGCCTGAGATCGAGGTAGGAGTACCGTCCCGCAAAGGCTACCTGAACGGTGTCTGCATGGCGATTGGCGTATTCGGCGATGATTGTCGCTATCGCTGGCCGTGCCTCACTCCGCAGGCTTGCAACAGCTTCGCCATTTTGATCAGTGATGGCGAAAGGTGTTATGGTGCCGGAACTCGTCCTGAAGCGGACAGTATCGTCCGTAACCGGGTGACCGGTAGAAGTTTCGCGGAGGAGAGCGGTCATGGTTGAGACCGACCGGCCGTCTCCAGCGATCAGGATCGGGTTTGCTGTAAGCTCCAATGTCACGCCACGCAGTTCAATAGGCAAGGTCTCGGTGAATCTTCCACCACGAATTGATGCAGTCACCAAAAGCCGCCCGTCGGCAGTCGAGGCAGTACCTCGTGCTTCGGCTCGGAATTCGCCGTCGGCATTAGTGGTTCCCATGTTGGGCGAAACGCTTCCCGAGCCTTCAAAATTGATGGTAACCTGTTCCTGAGGTGCTCCCTCGCCCCACGAGTCAGTCACCCTGACGATTAGCGTTGATGTCTCTGATCCGTTTGCGAGAATTAATTGGGGAGTAGCAGAAAAATCGAGGGCAGCGACTCTATCGACAAGGACAATTGTGTCCGAAGCTGTAAGCGTGTTGCCAAAAGCCGCCCTGACAGCCGCAAGACCAATGGTCGGTGAGGCCGTGTAAGTCGCAATGGCGACGCCATTGTCATCAAGATTAGCCGCTGAGGTGATCCCGCCAAGATCAGTTGAGAAGCTGACTCTACCTTCTGAAACGGCATTTCCGCTTGATGTTTCGACGGCGCGAGCTGAAACTCTCGCGGTTGCTATTCCATTTGCGGCGAGGCTGTCTCGTTCGGATCGAACAGTCAGAGTGACGCCTCGCAGGCCGATGTAGAGGGTGTCGCGGTTCGTTCCGCCTGAGGTGGTAGCGATTAGCCGGAGCGAGTCGTCTTCCGTGATTGCAGTTCCGAAGACTTTGGCAGTTGCAACCCCGTTACCATCCGTTATGACGCGTCGAGGAGAAAGCCTGCCGCTATCAACCGTCAGGTCGATTCGAACCCCAGAGGCTCCCCGTCCGAGGCCATCTGTCGCGGTTACTGTAAAGAGTGTGCTGTCAAGACCATCAGCGCGGATGGACGCCAAGTCGGAGGTGAGATCGATATTATCGATCAAAGATGCGAAAATAACGGTAGCTGAATCAGAGATCTCGGGGCCAAATGTGGCAGTTATCCCGGCTGTGTCAGCGACATCAGCCGCAGTAAGAACAGCAATTGCAACTCCGTCTGCGCCAGTCTGGGCGGATGGGGTAATTGAGCCACGAGTCGTGATAAAATCGATCCGGCGGCCACTAACGGCAGCTCCATCGGCAGTAGAAAGCCTTGCCCGGATCTCCATTTCCGAGTTGCCGTCGGCGAGCATCCTGGCATCTGGAACTGTCAACCGCAATCGGGCTCCACGCAAAAGGAGTTCCCACGAACCATCTGCTCCTCCGCCACTGCCCGTTACTTCAGCGACAACGTCGCGATCTGACGCCGAACTTGTGTAGATTGCCGAAGCGGTTCCATCGCCCAATGTTTGTGCCTCTGCCGGGCGAATCCGTCCGTTTTCGGTGGCGAAGGCGATTCGAATGCCACTCGTTGCCGGGTTGCCGTTGGCATCGGTGACGAGTGCAAGCAGTGCAGATTCCTCAGCACCGTTTGCCAAAAGAGTGTCAGCTGCCGTTGATAATCGAATCTGATCGGGGTCACCCGGATCGAGCCTGAGGTTGCGCTGAACGGAACGAGCAGGAGCATCCGCAAGCGCCGCTTTGAATGTAACCGTCCCTGCTACAGGTCCGACAGTCCATTCTTCTTCAACTAATCCGTTTGCATCGGTTAAGCCCTCACCCAGAACGTGGCTACCCATCAGCCCGAGCCTGACTCCGGCAACCGAGAAGCGATCTGGGACGCCGCCGATATTGCCGCCGACGATCTCGAAACGATTGACGCCATCAAGAAGCCTATCAATTGGTAGAGAGAGGGTGTAATCACCCCACAGGTCGCCTTCTGGAAGAGCGACCCGGTCGAGTAAAGTTCGGTTAAGGAAAATCTGTGTTTGGGCGCTCTCGACGCCTCGCAACTGCATCAGTAGCCGGATCGATGTGATACCCTCGCGGTCATTGACGCGGAAAGTATTTTCGTAGCGCGTGATCTCGCGATTTTCAGAAGGATCTACCAGTACCCAGAGTGCCCCCTCAAGGGTAAAAACGACACCTATTTCAGGCGAGGGCACTCCGTCGCCATCGATTACCCTGCTGATCAAACGGGTACGCTGTTCCGACCCGGCGATAGCCTCAGCTGGGTCGAGCTGAAAGATCAGGTTTTGTCTTGCTGGATCGGGGGTGAATAGGAGCGTGTCGATTGCAAGTAGTTGCTCGCCGTATGTAGCCCGAACAACACTGAGTCCCGGAACAACCCCCACCGTCAAGCTGTCGGTGTATGTGCCGTCGTTTCTGGTGATTCCTTCGGCGGCGATAGCGCCACGTGTGGCGCCGATTCTCAGTCTGGCACCTGCAATCGCTGATCCGGTCGTCGATTCGGTAAGCTGAATGTCGATCCCTGCACGGCTTCTGCCGTCGGCGCGTATCGAATTTACCGATACTCTCAGGGATAAATTGACGCCCCGTGTTTCGACTGTTATTGTGTCAAAGACATCGGCGATACGCGGAAATTCAGGGAGTAGTGGCGAGGGAGTCGAAAATGAGCTAAGTCTGTTACTCTGGTTTGGTGCAATAGCCGGGAGAGAGGTCGATCCGTCGGAAGCGTCTCGATTTGGCTCATCTGCCAATGCCGGAATCCCACGGAAGGAGCGGAACGAACGCGGCTTTGCAGCTTTCGGTGAAGTAACCTCTATAGGATTTTCCTGCACAACAGCTTCTTGATAGGCAGTAACCATGATCTCGGCTTGGCGATCGATGCTGCCAGCTGAAGATTGGAATTGCACTTTTGCAATGCCCAGTGTATCGGTCAGAACCGCTTCGGGTGTGAGGGTTCCTGAGTTGGCCCTGAAACTGACCCAGACCAGCGGAGCTGGTTGGCCAAGAATATTGGTTACCAGAGCTGTCACCATCGTTGTATCAATGCCGTTGGCAAGGATGGAGCGTCTTCCGACGCGAGTTGCCACGTTGTTGACCGGCTCAACCAACTCTAACAGCGTTGTGTCGGGTTTTAGAGCACCAAGCTGACCGATTGCGGCGGCAGTCCCTGGATCGCGGCCGACACGGAACGACGTTTGTGCGACTCCTTCAGCGTTAAGGACTGCAAAGGGCTGGACGACACCTCCGACAGCAGAGAACCAGACTGTATCGCCTACAACTGGTCGTCGCGTGCCGGATTCGAATGACTGATAAGTGACAGTCACCGGGCGGGTGCTACCACTTGAAAGGCTATCAGGTTCAGCTGTTACGATCCTGGTTATGGAGCGGACGCCAATTCGCAGCACTTCCGAAATCTCTCCGGCAGTAGCTGTCACCCGGAATGCGCTGTCCAACTCAAAAGCCGGTGATTCGACGGTGAAGGTTGCCAAGCCATCATCATCGGTAAACCTGCGAACGACTACGCCAGGACGATGATCCGATCTGAAAAGAATTGCGATGTTGGGTGCAGAGTTGCCAAGCGGATCAAGAAGTTGGGCTGTTACACGAGCTGAGTCGATCCCGCCTGACCGGATTGAAGGTCGATCTGTCTGCAAGGTCAGAAAGCCGATGATTGGTAGCAACTCCAACGTCACTTCGGAGCGGTGAGATGATCCGTAACGCGCTGTTACAACGGCGCTCCCGACCTCATCGTCTGCTGTGAAACTGGCGCGGGCTATGCCGTCTGCGTCGAGAATTGCTGATCCGGGTACTAAACCAAGTGTTGTGGCAAAGCGAACGGTATCACCAACTATAGGATTACCCGAAATAGTTTCGAATACCCGGACACTCAAGGCGCTGATCGATCCTGCTTTGGCAACCAATGAATCAGGGTCGGCCGCGAGCCGAATCTGGACGCCACGAGCACGAACAGTAACTTGTGATTCGATTGCCAGTAAATCGCCTGGAGCGGAAATTGATGGCGGAACAGAAGGGTTTGCATTTGCTGAAAGGTTCGCTCTGCCCGGGGTTGTTGATGCTCTACTTCCAGAAAAGAGATCAGACTGCGACGACTGATTCGTGATGAGCGTCTTTTTGTCGTCATGTGGTAACGTCTTCGTTACCGTAAGCAGCGATTGGGGGGAGGCGTCTCCCGGGCCGACGGCTATTCCTGCTACCTCACCATGAACCGTGATTAATAGATCATTGACGCTACCGGGACTGGTCAGATTGGTGACCGCTTTCCCATCGGCATCGGTGATAGCACTCTGTGGAAAGACAAACCCGGTGTCTGCTGAGAAAACCACCTCTACATTTGGGGCGGGGCTTCCCGTTCCACCAAAGACCTGCGCCGTGATCGCAATTGCATTTGTACCATTGGCTAGAAAGCTTGGAGCTTCTGCATTAAGCACAATCCGACCTACCGCCGAGGCGTAGCTCACTTCAACAGAGTCTGCAAGTACAGGCCCGTAACGGGCAACAATCCGGTCGGTTGTGCCGGGGAGAGCTGGCGAAGTGAGGCTGACCCTCACTACTCCTGCGCCATCGGTAACTGCTTGCACAGGGATTGATCCGAGCCGCGCTGAGAAAGTGACTCTCGCGTTCGGGACTGCCTGATTGTTATCTTCCTTGACGAACGCACGGATTTCAGATGTTGCCTGACCATCCCCGGGAATGAGTTCGGGGGTCGCCACGACGGAAATCCCGACTCCTCTGAAGGTGATCGGAATCGATGCTTCGGCGTCCGATGATGATATCCGGAATAAGCGCTTCAGTCGACTGGAAAGGCTGGGTCCGGTGACGGTTACATCACCATCGCCTGATGGGACAATTGTTGCGACATCTTCGATTGTGGCCGTTATCGTAGCGACAACTGTCGAGTTCGAAGACGAAGAGGTGATAATGGCCGAGGCTCTACCGTCGATGTCGGTCTGACCAAAGGTGATTCTCTGCCCGGTAAAGGAACCGGCAGTTGTCTCAAACCTGACAGGAATACGGTTAAGGGGACCACTTCTGCCAACAATTAAAGCTGTAACAAGTGTTGTGTCGAGTCCATTGGCAAGGACTGAAAGATTGGAGAGTTGCATCGTCAGATCGGCTGACGATCCTGTCAAAGTAATAGCGACCGAAGCCGCCTCATTCTCAGCGAAAACGGTAATCGTGTCTGTTCCAGGGGTGTCACCAGAAAGATAACGTGTTGAAAAACCGCCATTCTGATCCGTTGAGTCGGAGGCGTCAATTGTGCCGCGAAGTGCTTGAAAGGTTACCCGCAAACCGACATAAGGATCTTCATCCTGATCAATAATGCGACCAGTTATAGTACTCTCGCCTCCTCCGGCCGAAACACGATTAGGGGTAGCCGTCAGCTGATCGATCACCATGTTTCTGACTGGAGGACCAACAGGATTGAATGTACCCTTCTCCTGGCATTGCAGAGATAGCCCTGCTACCAGAAAGAAGAGTAGATAGCGTATGTGATGAAGGAATTTCTTCATCGAATTGTTCCCATTTGTTATCATCGCTTAGTCAGAATCGCCGACATCTTACCTTTGACCTTGGACGGATCAAGTGCTATGTCGTGCTCAACCTTTACCGGCCCGATGTCACGAGCATACCAGACCAGTTTCTTTTTCTTAGCCTTAGTCTTGTCGCCAGGATTCCACCAGATCGTCTCAACCAGTAGGCAATCCTTAAACCTTCCGTTTGGTGCAGTTACTCCTTCGCGTCGAACAATTTTTTGAAGTTGGTTTACATGCCCAACTGACGTTTTCTGGCCGACCATTCCGTAGGTTGTCCAGATATAGCTTGTTTCATATTCCCGCCCAACTTCCATCTGTGCCGGAAGTATATATCTGACCGGACTATAGGCAAGCGAGTCTTTGCCGGGATTCACCTTGTAAAGGCTTACGAGCCCAACACTGTCCCATCTGTAGCAACTACGAGCGGTCGACTTATATTTACCGTCCGGGATCGTCTCAAGGGAATAGGAAAGGTCGCCGGAACGCTTCTCAATGAACATCTCACTAATCCATTTTTCGCCTTGCTCCTCACTCCAATCGTAGGTCCATTTTCCGCCGGCTGGCATTGGAAAATAAGCGCGGAGATCGATTAATTCCGGCAGCTTGGTCGCTGAACCTGATGCACGAGCCGCTTGGGTATGACCTGTTTTTGGGGCTGAGTCGGAGTCAGAATTGAAGAGATCTTCCGGATTTTCAAAAGGAGATTCATCGCTATTATTAACAATACGGGGAGTAATGAAAATAGAAAGGTCTGAACGCTCAATGGTTTCGATTTTATGCCTGAATAGATGGCCGATGAAAGGGATGGACCCAAGCAGCCATATCTTCTTCTCGTTCACTATAACCTTATCTTTGAGCAACCCTCCGATAATTGCCGTTTCGCCGTTCTTAACTTCAATTCTCGTATCGGCAGTTCTCGAAGAGATCTGTGGGACTCGCTGGCCCTGTGTCCCGACCTGCCATCCGACAATTTCGCTGATCACCGGTTTGATCTCGAGCATGATCCGGTCACCTTCAAGAATGTGAGGGATGACGACCATCTCTATAGGTACTTCGAGTGGTTCAAAATTGCTCTGAACAATCCCTGTTGCCGGGTCACTGGTTCTCGATTCAATATAAATGGTTGTGGTAATGGCAATCGTTGCCGGTTGATTGTCAAGCGATGCGATTCTCGGTTGTGACAGTAACTTCGCTCTCTGATTTGACATCAGCATATCGAGAATTAGATCAAAATGTGTCTGATTAAGTGCTCCAAAGGCGACTTCACCAGTGCTCGCCCCTCCTGGGAGTGCCTTGCCGAGAAGCCATTCCGTTTTGCCTTTATAAGCTCCCTGCACCTGTAAGAGTTGTTGCCAGTTAATTCCTATCTGTTGATCATCAGTTAGAATGGTCTCAACAAATTTTACGTCGATTGCTATCTGCCTTACCGGGGTATCGATACTCAAAATAAGTTTGGCTACTTCATCGAGATTCTTCCTTTGGTCAGTGACGAGCAGAACATCTGAACGTGCACGCATAGCATTCTGATTAGGGCTATTTGCTGCAACAGTAATAATTTCATTGCTGATCGATCGGGAAAATACCGACGTGAAGCCCCAAGGCGAAAGGACACGGGCCGAGTCAATCGCCGTCTTCATGTCGCGAGCATCGGTATTGCGCAATTTGAATAATTTGCTCTCAAGCCCGATCCCACGCTTCCTTTCAAGCGAGTCGGGTCTGCTGACAAGCATGATGTTGTCGTAAAGCTGGTACTGGAAACCCTTTGCTCGCAGAATGGCATCGAGAGCGGCTTTTAATGTAACGCCTGAAAACATTAACGAAACATTCCCCATCGAATCCGGTCCGATGATAAGATTGAGGTCATTTTGGCGCGCCAAAAGTCTTAAAACATCAGCAATCGGTGTGTCGTAGAATTCCACCGATTCTACCACATTATCAAGCGCGTCAGCTGAAGGCTTGACCTCTTCAGCGGCAATAGAAACAACTGGTGAAAGGATAATTGCCAGCAAAATCAGGATAATAGTCAAATTCGATTTCATCTTCCGCCTCCCGTGAGAACATAACTCTGTCCTCCCTTGGTGAGGGTTACCCTGTCTGGATCGATGCGGCTCACAATCAAGCCCTCTATCCCGTCACCCACCCGCACGATCTGTTTGTTTATCAAGGCGTAACTATCGGCTCCTTTTGTCGATATTCCACTAAGTTTCAAGCCTGAGATTGCCTGGGCGTCATCAAAATTTCGTTTCGATTGTAGAAATGGGTCACGTCCCCAATCATTGAAAACTACCGCCTCTCGCTTTGGACGGGTATCCTCGACTGCCTCTGCAGGTACTTCAGCGCCTTTGGCAGCTTTCTCTTTAGGCTTCGGAAGATGTCTGACTGTCTTTACCGGCTCACCGGTTTATTTTCCGGCTTCTGCAGTTGCGTCGGGTGGATCCTTATAGATAAAGTAATACGGATCCATGACGATGAAGACGACAATCATCACACCGATACCGGCAAGCATTAACTTTTCGTTTTTCTTCAGAGCCATAGTTTAAGAATGTGTTCTATTAAAGATGTACATAGAGGAATAGCCTCAACTTAATGTCAAGTTCGGGATACCGTTTCGGAATGGGGGAGAGCGCTACATCAGCTACTGTTGCGTTGAATGGCAGATTCGAGACATCCTCCAACATTCGTCCAAGGTCGAGATAGTGTCCCTGAAAATGACAACTGATCGGCAACTGCATAGTGTACCTACCACTGACGTGAGCTCCAGCCTTTTCAAGAGCGTAAAGCTCAAACAGTGATGGACGCATCTCGATTAGTTCGAGATTGTGAGCTTCCCCGAAATGCAAAATCTCTTTTGCCAAGCTAACAATCTCGGTTCGTGCTGGAAATCGGAGATCCCAAATCGCGATCTTTTCGTTAAGTTCATTGATTTGGAGTTGTAGCTTTGCCGCATTGATCTTGTAATTCTGATCAGCTTTAACAGAATCTTCCTGGCTTAAGAGCTGGATTTGGATTTCCATGGTTTTATCTATGACCGGCTGATAGAGAAGAAAGTACCAGCCCACAACGGCCAGCAGCATCACGCCTCCGGCCAAACCGATCTCTTGCTTGGGTCCCAACTTCTTAGTATTAGCCATGTCCCACCATCACATTCCGCATATTATTCTAAACTTCACTCTACCATCATCGGTTGTTGACATAGAATCAACGGCCACATCTCTGAAATGCCCTGAATTTTCAAGATTAAAGACATAATCAACTAATTGCACATCGGTCATTGTTCCTTGGGGATAAATCATCCCTTCCAATTCGATTACCCTTCCGAAGACAGGTCTCTTTACCGGAGGTGCCTGTGTCTTCTGTAGATTTGCAGCAGAAAGGGGATCACCAAAAGATTTGGTGAAAGACGACATGATCGATTCCATGTTCAAGGCTGTTGGAGCCTCTTTTGATTCGGCTTCTTCAAGCGCCTTTTCCTCATCTGTTTCATTGAGAAACTTGGTTGCAAGTTTGTTCAAATAAACATTCTCAGGTGTTAAATTAGAAAAAGCTTTCAAATAGCGTGGAATTTCCGGTTCTCCCATGCGAATGGAGTCATAATCGACCTGACGTGCCTTCAATTGACTTACCAATTCTTCATACTGTGCGGTCGAGGCAACAAACGTAGCTCGTGACTGATCGAGGTCCTTCAGGTGTCCATGAATATTTGACAGTTCTGATTCGACTTTGCTTTTTGTCCCAAGAGCAAGAATGTAGGCTACGGTTAACACCGCGACTACGGCTAATGCCATCGGGGCAATAACGCCCTGTGCCTTCTTCAGCTTGAGCGAAGCTTGTATCGACTTCGGAAGCATGTTTAATTCTTTGCCGTCATCAAGGGCAACAGCCAACGCTGAAAGGAAAATCGGCCCGTTCTCAGTAGTCTGTGCTTCCAATGATTCCGATGCCCCCCCCCCAACGTTAGTCGCGCAGTCGGAGTCCCCATCACATAATCGACACCGGTATTCTCCGAGATAAACTCAGGTAATCGCTTCATGAGCGACCCACCGCCCGCCATGATGATTTTCTTGATTTCGCCGCCGGTTCGGGCACGCCGGTAAAACTCAAGCGAACGATTGACTTCGGTTGAGATTCTTTCTGCGATTGGTCGCATCTGAATTGCTGCCTTGATGACTACTCCGGCATCCCTCTCGGACGGCAACCCGACGTCGATCTTGTATTTTTCCGCCTGAATATCGGTCAGCTCCTCACCGTTCGGACCAAGCGCCACACCGGTTAAAGCGCTGGTAAAATCATCTCCTCCAGTAGCAACGGTTCGTGAGAGTACTACATGATTCTCTTCTACAAGCGTGATTGTCGTATGACTTGCCCCGATATCGACAACAACTACCGCGCCAGTTCCACCCTCAATTCCCGTATAATCTTTGACTAAAAAGCGCGAAGAGGCAGATGGTGCCGTTATCACAGTGGGTAGCGCATCGATGTCCTGGAGTAGTTGAATCAGTGACTCAACCGCACGTCTATCGACCGCCAAAATCTCAACATCCTGCTTGCTGGTATTCTTCTCGTCAAAGCCGCGATAGCTTATCTCACAGACATCGAGCGGGAATGGCAAATCCTTCTTTATCTGGAACTTAATCGCGTTGACCAGCTCCTTGGCGGCGCCACTCGGAACGCTCACAGTACGAGCCTGAGCTGATTTATCTGAGATCGAGAGGTGTATATCGGCACCTTTGATCTTCGACGCTGGCAGCATCTCGCGCAGTAATTTGCTTTGCAGCAACAACAGAGAGTCAGGATTCTTGCGCATACCGATTGGAATGGAACGAACCTCCAGACCGGTGATCACAAAACTATGTCCCTGCTTGTGCAATTCGACAAGCTTGATTGAAGACGTCCCGATATCGACCGAAAGTATCCGTTTTCCCTTGGTCAGTGCCTTAATTCGAACTCGCGCCGCTTGGCGTGTTTCCTTGCTGACAACCGGTTTTGAGCCTTCGGTTGCCCCTTTTTTCTCAGCAGAGGTAGCTAACGATCCTTTGCCCTTCAATTTGCGTGCCATCCGTTGACCAAACGGCAGCATTGCATCAGGCAAAGCTTCTTGCAGTGTCGGCTCATCAGGTTTGGAAGGCGCTATTTCAGTCGAGGGCTTCTTCGTCTCAGAAGTTGCCCCAGGCGATGAGAGCATAGCAGAGACTGATGTCGGGGCAGATATATGTTCGGCTGGTGCGCCGGGAGTCTTAGTAGGTCCCGCCGGCTTATTCAGAACCTTGTCCAGCAACCCCATACCGGGACGCCGGGTAGTAGGCTGCTCGCCGGATGGTGTCGGAATCTGTTGGGTGGGAGGCTTGGGTGGAGTAGCTCCAGAGCCACTCGGCTGAGTAGGTCTCGGCTGTTGTGTTGAACCTGAAAGGGTCGATGGGGGGGAGGATGACGGCGCAGAGGTCTTCGATTCGGCGGGCTTCGCCCCTTCGGCAGGTTTTGAACCAGCTTCCTTTCCGCCACGAATTATCTCGAGGAGACGATTCGTCGCGAGATCCCGCTGTCCTTCATCCGTTATAAGGCACCTCAGTCGAAACAATGTGCTGAACGATATCCTCATCAATCACAGCACGCTCTGTTCGTAGCATTTCGATAATACAGTTGTGGCAGATGTTCATCACACGGCGAGGATATCCGCGAGTGACGAAATAGATTTCCTTAATGGCTTCGGGAGAAAATATCTCAGTTTGACCATCCCAGCCTGATTGAATCAGTCGGTAATGGATCATCTTCTGAGTCTCTTCTTCATTCAGAGGATTCAGCATGTAACTGGTCGTGATCCTATCTTCGAAGTTAGGATTTCTTGCCAGTCTCGGTAAAAAATCGAGCTGCGCGAAGACGACCAGTTGAAGTAGCTTGAACTCATTGGTCTCATAGTTCAACAAGTTGCGGAGTGCTTCGATGTAAGTCGGCGTTAAGTTTTGCCCCTCATCGATCACCATGACGACGATTTTTCCCTCTTGAACGCCCTTTTGGAAGAGGAATGTCTCTATCGCATTTTTACACTCGAACACCGACCGCGCCTTCGATTTGATCCTGAAGAGATCAATAATGTTGCGCATGAAAGCATACTCGGAGGGGAATATCGGGTCTATAACCAGCCCAAAATGATACTGCTCACGCTCTTCCATGAAACTCTGAAGTAGAGCCCGGCTAAGTGTCGTTTTTCCTGTACCAATCCTACCAAGCACCACAGACAACCCACGCCTGAGGCGAATTGCAATCTCGAGGCGATTCAAACATTCCAGATGCTCGGACGATTTGTAGAGGAATTTTGGATTGGGAGATGAGGAGAACGGTTCTTCGCGTAATCCAAGAAGCTCATAGTATTCCATTAAGCTTCCTCATTTGAATTTCCTTGATCGGGGTATTCTTGTTACGTAATTCGATGATTCTCTGTAAATCCAATAACGTTGACTCGCCAAAAATACGAAAACCGGAGCGTTCCGCACGTCCGGTTGCCTCAACCAGGCCCAGCTTAAGATAATAGTTGATCGTATGTATGGAAAGACCGGTTCGAGACGCAAGGTCTCCGATAAGAAGCACTTCCTTCATCCCTTGTGCCCACTTTATAATAAAGGGATGGGTTGCTCTATGGTTATGGAGCATCCCAAACGGTCACTCTATGGTTGTAGAGTATAGCTTGGGCACAATATAAATGGGAATTGCTTCGCTGTCAAGGGGAGCGACTAAAATAATCGAATTATTTGATGTAATTGGTGAGAAAGAATCGGTTAAATTGTGATTGGGACAAGAGGAAGGAGTGTAGGAGGGCATTAGTTATAGATGAGTTCGTTTAAGTATATGTAGATTCCGCTGGCAGACGCCCTCGTCTGCCAGCATTAAGCACAGTCATTCCGTCAGACGAGGGCGTCTGACGGCGGAACCTAAAGGCTTTGGTGTAATAATTCGACGGACTCGGAAGTTTCTGGTATTCGACCTTTCAAGATTCGTTGTTCCAGCCAAAATGGCTCCCGGTTATCGGTTCTTCTTTTCTTTGGCTCCGTCTGCACCTTCTTTCTTCAACATTTGCAAGACCCCATCGACGCCATGGCTATCGGCATATTTGGCAATTTCCCGATATCCTACTCCATAGAGCGGATCATTTGACTTCTCCAGACCGCCAATGAAATACCTGCCTCGTTCGTTGCGCATCTGTCCGTAGATAAGGCTCGAAGCCCAATTGGCGCTCCCTTCACGATGGTCAAGAGGAGCTGTATCGACGCCGTTTTCGTGCTGCCAGATATGCATCAGTTCGTGAGCTATTACACCTCGCATCAAGTCTTCAGGCAGACTGGTTAAGACTTTTAGGGTTGCCGTTTCGTCCCCTTTAGCATCGGAGCCTTTGTTCCATTTGATCCCGGCGTAGGCGTGAGCAGTGGAGCTGGCGCTCGGACGACGACCCTCCCGCAATTGCTGGGATGTCTCGAGTTGTATTCTTAACCCCAGTGTTTTTACCACTATTCCGGTCGAGGCGAGTTGCTCCCGCACCAATTCCAGCATTTCACGCGCTTTTTCGGGTTTCACGACGGATGTTTCACAACAGAGAGGACACATCCAGCGTTCAGGCTCGATCTCGCGGCCATCCCTTACAATTAATCTGCCGCAAACGACGCAGATCTTGAATTCCTTGGCGTGTCTCGGGTGAAAACGGGTCCCCCAGAAATCGGTGATTGCCGCTTTATCCAACGCTTCACCACAAATGTCACAACGGGGCGCGACCGAATTTTCGTAGCAGTTCGAATGGTAAGACTTATCTTTGAAAGAAATGTAATTAAGTTCTGTAATCGGCTTGTAGCAGTGGGAGCATACCGGTTTCTCGGGCTTCGACTGCGAGCAGGCACGGTGAAAATATTGTTCCTCTTTATCGCGGACATAGTCGTCTTTGATAGTTTTGCCACAGGAAGCACAAACAAAGCAATCGGGATGATAAAATTTCCCGTCGATGAACGCCGCCTGAGTAATGATTTCTTTTTCACATGCAACACAAAAATAGCTCTTCTGAGCCTGAGTTGATGAGTTCAAAACAAAAGCCAAAATAATGAGAATAATCTGTCTGGTCCGGGTCATGGAACTCTATGCAATTTATTTGTAGGGTAAGCTATATTCTTAACCCCTATTAAATCATACGTAACAAATTATCAATCTGAAAGTTTGACGGGAGAATATTTGTAAGATGGAGAGCAGGGCGGATCGTCGATTCCGCCCTGCAACAAAAAATGATCGCTAATTGCAAACCTTCAGATATTGAACGAATCTAACTTTAATAACGTTCCCCTGACTCGGTTTCTCTACTTACGCGATGGTGATCTGTTTGGAGAGATAGACATCCTGAATGGTGTTCAAGATTTCGATTCCTTGCGCCATCGGTTTTTGGAATGCCTTACGCCCCGAAATCAGGCCCATACCGCCGCCGCGCTTATTGATAACAGCCGTTCTTGCCGCTTCAGCGAGGTCATTGGAGCCGGAAGCACCGCCTGAGTTTATCAAGCCGATCCGCCCCATGTAGTTATTAGCAACCTGATAGCGAACGAGGTCGATAGGGTGGTCGGTCATCAAATCGGTGTACATCCGCTTGTCAAATTTGCCGTAGCTGCCGCCTTCCATATTGACCGCCTCATAGCCGTGCCCCGCTTCCGGCAACTTCTGTTTGATGATGTCCGACTCAATCGTAACCCCAAGATGGTTGGCTTGTCCGGTCAGGTCAGCTGAAGAGTGATAGTCCTTCTTGCCGATCTTGAATGCATCATTGCGAGTGTAGCACCAAAGTATCGTCCCGAGCCCCAATTCATGCGCACGCTCGAAAGCCTCGGAAATTTCCTGAATTTGTCGCCTCGATTCACCAGAACCGAAGTATATTGTCGCTCCAATTGCGACGGCTCCCATGTCGAACGCCTGGTTGACAGATCCGAATAGAATCTGGTCTGCCTGATTTGGGTAGGTGAGAAGTTCGTTGTGGTTGACCTTGACGATAAACGGGATCTTATGAGCCCATCTTCTGGCTACGGCTCCCAACACCCCGAACGTCGAAGCTACGGCGTTACAGCCACCCTCGAAGGCAAGCTCGACAATCGAATTGGGATCAAAATAGATCGGATTCGGCGCAAATGATGCTCCTGCCGAGTGTTCGATTCCTTGATCGACAGGCAAAATCGAAAGATACCCGGTTCCAGCTAATCTGCCGGAGTCGAAAATACTTTGTAAATTGCGAAGTACTGTTATTGGCCGGTCGGTATGCGAAAATACCCGATCCACAAAATCGGGGCCGGGTTGCTGAATGCTCTTTTTAGGAATTTTGATACAGGAATGGTTCAGTAGGCTTTCTGATTCGCCGCCGAGTAACTCTGTGATGCGGTCTAAAGCGCGCGCCATATTTTCTCCTTATGATGTTGTTCGGACAAAGTGCCGAATTTGCCAGTTGATTATTAAAGATTACCTAATATAGCAATTTTAATGCGATCAGCAAGTGGTTTTGTTAATCGATGAACCTGATTGTGCTGCTTGAAAATAAGTTTGTACTAAACCGACATAAAAATGTCGATTGGGGAACTTGGAGCAGTCAAAAATAGTTTATCACTTTGTAACCCGTAGTATCCTGCAAACAAAATCTTAATTAAGTGTTAATTTTTGTTTATTGCGCTTGATGTTTCGATTCCGATCTTGTATATTCTACTAAGTTTTTACTAAGGGCACTCCTTAATATCTTGAAAATATCATGATCGAAGATTTTGGGCGCAAAATCAAGGATTTGCGCCTTGCTGCCGACCTGACTCAAGGTGAACTTGCCGAGCGAGCCGATCTCACCGACGGTTTCATTTCCCAGATCGAGCGTGGACGGACCTCTATTTCCATCGATAGTCTAAAGCAGATTCTCGACGTTCTGAACATTTCCCTCTCTGACTTCTTCAAAGAGGAAGAACGTCGTAGCATCGTCTTCGGTGTCGAAGATCAGGTCGAGATCGAAGAAGGTGGCACTGCCAAATTGACACTGCTCGTTCCGGGTGCCACTAACCGCAAAATGGAACCGGCTATCCTCCACCTCGCAAGTGGTGCGGCAACTTCACAGCGGAGTCCTTTTCAAGGCGATTGTTGCGGTTACGTCACCAAAGGCAGGATCAAAATCAATTTCGGGATGGAACAGTTCAGAGTAAGATCGGGCGAGAGTTTCTACTTCACTGCTAACGCTGAATACAAGATTTCCAATCCCTATCGGGGCGAAGCTGAAGTCCTCTGGCTCACTTCACCCCCGACTTTCTGAGCTTTGTTACGGAGTGCGCAAGCTTGCTTGCGCTCAATTGCCCTCGTCTTTCCGTTTGCTTCGTTCGCTTAATTAATCACAACTGCTTCTCTATGAGCAATGCCAGCCAAAAGGGGCTGGCTCTTTCGCTAATTACTATTCTTAGGAGGTTTTCTGAGTTGGAAATGCGTTCTCTTGGACATCAATTAATGGTGGAATACCACGGTTGTTCCCCCGAAATGCTTAACGATGTCGAGCACGTTCGTCGCTCGATGGTTAAGGCGGCTCTGGCAACCGGTGCCACAGTTGTTGGCGAACTCTTCCATCATTTCAGCCCTCATGGCGTCAGCGGTGTTGTCGTAATTGCTGAGTCTCATCTGGCAATCCACACCTGGCCCGAATACGGCTACGCTGCAGTTGATCTCTTTACCTGTGGTGACGAGATCGACCCTTATCGCGGCTTTGCGGTGCTGAAAGATGCACTCGGCGCCGAACGCACCGAAGTGGAAGAAATATTCCGCGGGAGGTTCCCTGCAAACATGCGTCTCGCTCATAAACCTCTTGTGGTAGCAGTTTGACGCAACCAATCGTTTACCTGCCAAACAGATACGCGCTTGTCGCCGGAGCCGGAGATGCCGATGGCGGACTGAACGCCTTTGACCGCGCTTTGCAGTCCGCCGAGGGCGGTCAGTACAATTTGGTCAAAGTGACAAGCATCCTTCCCCCAGCCGCAGTAGCGAGTGATCACTCGTGTTTGCCCGCCGGTGCCATAGTGTTTGCGGCAATGGGTAGCGAAACCTCGTACAAAGTAGGTCAGCAAATCGCTGCCTCTGTAGCTGTCGGTATCCCCAAAGATCCTTCGCTTGCCGGAGTGATTATGGAAGGTCACTTCCATAGTTCAGCGGCAGAGGCCGAAGCTCGCGTCAGAAAAATGGCTGAAGAGGCTCTTAAAGATAGAAATTACGAAGTCTTGCGAATTGAATCTATTGCAGTCGAGCACATTGTCAAGCAAGTTGGTTCTGTTGTCGCTCTTGTGTTGCTTTGGCGGGAGGAGTAACGTTGTCTGACTCGACTGGTAATATCGGGCAGAGCTGGTTTACCGAGTTTCACACTCCTCATGCCGGATTGACGCTTCGGATAACAGAACACCTTGCCCGGAAACAATCGCCCTACCAACTGGTCGAGGTGATGGAGACCGTCGAGTACGGTACATTACTGACGCTTGATGGCATGGTGATGCTGACCGACCGTGATGAGCATGTCTATCACGAAATGATGACTCACGTCCCGATGCTGGCACATCCGAATCCGAAGCGGGTTCTTGTAGTCGGCGGCGGTGATGGCGGCTGTCTACGTGAGATTGTCAAACATCCTTCGCTCGAAAAAGTGACTCAAGTCGAGATCGACGGTGATGTCGTTGATCTTTGCAAAAAGCACTTTCCCGATGTCGCACAAGCCTACAGCAACAAAAAGGTTGAGCTTGTAATTGGTGACGCAATCGACTATCTTAGGAGATACAAGGGCGAGTTTGATGTAGCGATTATCGACGGTTCAGACCCTGTTGGTCCCGCTGTCGGCTTATTCGAACGCTCCTTCTTCACCGATGTCCACGACGCCTTGAAGCCGGATGGCCTTATGTCCTGCCAGATAGGTTCGCCGCTTTACTCTCACGAGCGCATTGCGTCAACACTCAAGCATTGGCGAGAAGTCTTCACTGAGGCGAAAGCCTATCTTGCCCATATTCCGACATACCCTTCTGGCGTCTGGTGTCTTGGGCTGGCGTCGCGTGAGCCGGGTGGATCTTCGGCTCAACCCAACCAAGTGAGATTCCGCACATTTTCTGAGTCGCTTCGGTATTACACTCTTGATATTCATAAAGGTGCGTTTGCACTTCCGGCCGATCTGGCACGAGTAGCCACCTAAATTCCTTTTCCCCCAAGTTGAATAGATAGACGACTGATAATTTTATTGCAAACCATCTCTATTCAGTTATATAGATAGCCTTGTCGATCAACACTACCGGCAAGGTTTATAGCACGTTCAGCAATAAACAGGCATACTTATGCGATATATGGGAGCTTTGGCTGAAGGCACCAAAGGTGATATAATAGTCTTTGGTGTGCCTTTCGATGGAACCGCTTCCTTTCGGGCAGGCACCCGCTTCGGACCGGGCGCTATTAGAGCTGCTTCGCACAGTCTCGAGACATTCAGTCCTTTCATCGACCGCGATCTCGATGTAATTCAATACTCGGATTGGGGCGATATTGAGGTTCCCCCAGGGTCTGCCGCTCGAACCGTCGAAATGGTAGCTGAAAAAGTCCGCGAGATTTATAATCTTGGTGCTGAACCGTTTATGCTTGGCGGTGAGCACACCGTCAGCCTCGGCGCGATCAAAGCGGCACACGAATTTTACCCAAATCTCGCTGTTCTTCAGCTTGACGCCCATACCGATCTTCGCGATGATTATCTTGGTGAAAAAATAAGCCATGCGACCGTCATCAAAAGGGTGATGGAATTCATCCCGCCCGAGCGGATTTACCGCTACGGGGTCAGAGCAGGTACTCGTGAAGAGATGGTCGGCGCAGGACTCGAATTTCCCTTGGGTATCGAAGGCGGGATGCGTGATATCGAAAAAGCGATTGCTAAGATCGGCGATAATGTGCCGCTCTACGTTACTATCGACCTCGATGTCTTCGATCCTTCGCTGGTCCCCGGTATCGGTAACCCCGAACCGCTCGGCATCACCTACCGTGAGTTTATCCAGATCGCTCGTCTTCTCGCATTGCGAAACGTTGTCGGTGTCGATGTCGTCGAACTTGCTCCGCATTTCGATCAGACCGGCGTATCAGCAGTTGTCGCTGCCTCAGTAGTGCGGGAGATGCTCCTCTGTCTGGCCAGATACCCCGACTAAATCTATTCGATCCGTCTTACGATGATAGTAAACAAAGAAGTCATGCCTGACGTAAGGCATGACTTCTTTGTTTAATTCCGGTTGCTACCGATCAGACCGCTATGGCGGTTTCTTCCATTACCATTTCAGGCCATCCTGCCTCAACCCAACGCTCCAATGTAGCCACAAACTCATGAAGTAACCAGACCGGCGTCGAAGCCGATCCGGTCACTCCTACCGATTCGCAATTGTCAAACCAACTGCGTTCGATCTCCTCTGTGGTGACGACGTGATAACTTCTTGGGTTCATTGTTTTGCAAGTTGCGTGGAGCATCTTGGTATTGGAAGACTTATGGCCACCTACAACAAGTATCACATCTGCTTGCGAAGCGAAGTCGGGTAGCTTCTGATCGCGCTTCACCACAAAGCGGCAAAGCGTGTCCTTCACAACAACCTCGCCGACGTGTTGACGGATTTTCTCGGTCATCTCTTCGAACCATGCAGGTGAGACAGTCGTCTGGGTCATCACCATTGTCGGGACGCCCGGTCGCAACTTTTCAATGTCGGAGTCGTATTGCACAATCATCGCCTTGTTGTCGGCGTGGCCAACAATCCCGATAATCTCAGGGTGGCCATGCTTGCCGACAATCACGACCTGATGACCTTTGTCTGTATATTGACGAGCGAGATCTTGGCTTCGTGTCACAACAGGACATGTTCCATCGACGACTTCGACTCCTAATTGGCTCAGTTTTTCGAAAGTTTCGGGCGGCTCACCGTGTGCACGAACGAGGACCTTCATCTTCTGTGGCACATCTTTGTCAAGAACGTCATCGAAGTGACTGAGGTCGCTCGTGTGAATTGTGCGAAGGCCGGCCTTATCAAGGCGTTTGACTTCACGCTCATTATGGATAATGTCACCAAGAACAAGGACGTTGTCTGTATGTCCGGTTAACTCTTTTTCTGCGAGTTGTATGGCCCGGCGGACGCCGCCACAGGTACCGGCTTGAGGGTCGAGTATTACTTTCATTAGTTGTCACCTCCTGGAATGTCAGGGGAGTTTGTACTTTCTGGTTGTGTTGGTGTAGATCGCTTTACGGTCACAAATTTGGTGTGCCAACCGTTCGCGCCAATCAGCACGATAATCGCCTCGAATATGAGAAAACCTATCAACAGCGGCGGCACAGATGCAGATTCACCACCTGCATAAGAGTGGAGGCCCGAAAGAAGGTAATTGACTCCGTAGTAGGTCATAAGGATCAGCGGAAAGACGCCAATTGCCGCCAGTGCTAATCCACGAGGCTTCAACCAACCTGCATATCTGGCGTGCCCAATACCCAGATATCCGAACCAAGAGATCAGCGCCCAAGTCTCTTTGGGGTCCCAACCCCAATATCGCCCCCACGCTTCATGAGCCCACACCCCGCCAAGGATTGTACCGGCAAACAGTAGTAACATAGCCATCTGAATACTGCGGTGAAGAGTTTTCGTGGTTGCAGCGTGGAGCTCCTTGTCGTTAGGCCGAAACGCCTCTACTCCAAGCGAGACATGCCCGATAATCATCGCCGTCGTGGCGATTGCGTATCCCGACAGGATGATGATAACATGAATGTTCAGCCAGTAAGATTGCAAAGCCGGCACAAGCGTATCAACCCCCGGCGTCAGCCCTGCATTGTCTGCTATCATAAGTGCCGCATATCCGGCAAAAGCCGTCCCACCCAAAATTAGAGGCTTGATGCGACCTTTGGCGAAAATTAATCCAAACATCACCATCGATGCAACAATAGTGATCAGACTTTCATAAAAGTTCGACCACGGGGCACGCCCTCCGATAATTGCCCGCATCGCAAGACCACTCAAATGAGCTCCAAACGCTCCCCAGATAACCCAATTGGCTGCACGTTGCAGTAGCTGTGGCGCACCCACTAACGATCCAAGAAGGAGGAGAAGCGTGATTAAATAAAGTAATCTGCCCCACTGAATGGGACGGAGCTTGTTATAAAGCACCTCCACATCGAACTGCCGAATTCTATCTTTGGATGGATTCCAGCGATCCTTGGTAATTCGACTCATTTCCCTTGCGAGGTCTGCCATCTGTTTCGTATTACCCGCCTTAAAGGCGCTTATCAATCCCAAAACCCCCATATGGATACCGGCTGAAGTCGAATCGAATACCGAGTTCGTATCACCCAACGGCGCCCAGGGCCCTTCAGGGTTTCCTACCGGAGGAAAGAATGCTGGAACCTGACTGGTTAACAGCGCATAGTGGTTACCCATTTTGCCAAGCAACTTTTCCGACTCTGACTGCACACGTGAAGGTTTCCCCTCCTGCTGCTTGATTTGTGCAGATTCAGAAGCGAGCTGCATGATCTTTCTGGTAGAGAGAAGCACATCGAGATTATACTTCCGTTTCTTTAGATCAAGTCCCACCTCTTGTAGAAGCGGTTCATAGCCTACGGAGAATATTTCCTGACCGGAAGCATAGCTCGGATTCGCCATCCATCCCAGCACTGTTTCGCTTGGTGACTGACCCTTCATATGCAACTTGCCAGTCGTGGCAAGAATCTGCTCGCGAGCATAACTCTCGAACGGAATAACTCTGCCTTCATACTGCACAGGAAGAGATTTGACTTCCGGGGGCACTTCGATTGCCAGTACTGGCGTTAGCATGGCAATCACTAACATCAGTACACTGAAAATTCGAAATTTATATATTAAGGTCAATTGTAATCCATAAATAATTATCTATCCCACACGACTTTCAAAGATTTCTACAAATCAAAGAGTGGGGAATCATTCATCTGCCTGAAAGTTCAATATTCTCGATAATATCTCAACCCTGTGGAAAGGTATTGTAATTGATTAACTTTCAATTCTTGTTGGCAGCTTTCGCCGCCCGTTCCTTCAGCCAAGGCTTCAAAAAGAACATCCCGCAGAGTCCTATAAAGACTGTCAGGAATCCTGCATAGCTAATCGGTGTGCCCGGGTCTTTATTAGCCCCCAGTATGGTTGCCGTGTCATCTCCGGGAAAGAACGATGATTGTGAGATATTCCAGCCGCGATGAACGATAGGGTGATTGACCCGAACCACGATTGTATCGGCGATCCCTTTTTCAGGGTCATACATCCTTATCCAACTCGTATAATCCTTCGCCTTGCCTGTTCCCGGATAAAACGAGGCTTGGAAAGCGTCAAGATGCAATGTAAAGTCAAGCGGGACTTCAAGCGGCACGGGAGAATCGGTGAACAGTTTAACAGCGCTTGCCGGTTGCCCCACCCGTAGGATAATCTGCCCCTCCATCGAAGTCCTGTGCGAGATAATCGTTCCCGCCATCGTTAGCAGAATACCAAGATGGGTCACCAGCCACGGAATCTGATGAACTTGATATGGCGATCTGCCGATTGTGCAGGCAATAATGTTGATTGCCAGCGCTATGATCAGAAAATCCATCGGCAAAGAGTGAAATCCCTTCGCCATTGCAGCTTCATGACCTTCTTGAGATTCGACGTACGTCGCATACGACATTATCACAATCATACCAACCAAGATCACTACCGTCCACCGCAAACTACCAAGTTCCTTCATTACCGGGCTTGACGACTTGAAACTAGGCATACCGCCCCGCTAATTGAAGAAAGTGGTTGCGGCTCTCAGACGCAGGTTCACGATGTGGAGAAAGTGGTTGCGAATTAGGGTCTTGGTAGATTACTCCACCCAGAAACCCGTCAGTCTCATAATGGGCATTTAGAGCTGCCCTGAAGTCGTGGCGATTGTAGTCATCCGGCAGGGAGCGATATGATGTTCTAAGTGCATCCGGCGTCATAAGCTCGTTGTAAGTCGGGCACGGGCTGTAGATATGGACCGTCGAAAATCCCGGGTGCAGGATCGCTTGCTTGATAATATCGGTCATCATCGGCCGGTCAACTGAGTGTGCCGCCGCGATGAAAGATGTCCGATACGCAAGCAACATTCCGATAATGTCAAGCGGCTTTGTCTCTTCGCCGTGACCTGAACTCGGCGTCTTCTGACCCGGAACAGTTGTCGGGGAAGAGTGACCCTTTGTCAGCGCATAGACGGCATTGTCGAGCATCAGATACGTGATATCGATATTGCGACGCGCCATGTGAGGTACGTGACCTCCACCGATCCCAAAGCCGTCGCCGTCACCGCCGACGACAATCACCGTCAGATCGGGGTTGGCAAGCTTAACGCCTTGAGCGGCTGGCAAAGCTCGTCCGTGCAGAGTATGAAAGCCATAGGCATCGACGAAGTAGGGGAGTCTGCCGCTGCAACCTATGCCGCTGACAAGAACTGTGTCTTTCGGTCTTTTGCCAAGGTCTTGCAACGCTCTGACAAGTGCCTGCAGGACGCCGAAATCGCCGCATCCGGGGCACCAGACAGGCGTGACACGATTTTTGTCAACGAGGCGGTTAGAATCTAATTGAATCAATAATCCATATATAAATTTTAAAGTGAAATCGTTCTGGATTTAATATCACGCATTCGCTCAATAATTTCTTCAGCTGAAGGTATCCCATTGGGGTAAATTCTGCAAGTTATTGAAGGTTCTGCGGGAAGATTTTCCTGTGAAAAGTCTTCGCCATCGAAGATAAGTGTTGGTGAGCCACAAAATCTGGCGCGAATCGCATCGGCCATCGTATGAATTATCGTCTCGCGATATTCTATCTCGAAATCGGCTTGAGCGATGGCTTTTCTGGCATTGCTCCGCATCAGTCTTTCATGTGGGCACCCTTCGAAGTACTGAACTTCTAAACTATGCCTCAACATGGGATTATGGTGCAAGTAACTACCTTACTACTTTGATATTGTGCATCGGGCTTCCGGTAATCATCATGATCCTTACCCAGAAGAGCACCCAAGCTTCGGTAACACGCGAGCCGGAGATATCGCCGAGATCGACGACCGATTTCCAGCCGAACCAATTCTTCAGAATGTCGGTAACTTCTGCTTTCGCGCTTGCGTCATCGCCACAAATCAGTACGTCGTGATCGCCCTGGATCATAGCAGGATTTACCATGACAGGAGCTGCAATAGTATTCAAGCTCTTAACAATACGTGCTTTCGGAAAGGCTCGCTGGATCATCTCGCCGAGTGAGTCGGTATTGCAAACGAATAGAGAAGGCGGCATTCCCTTCGAGAAATCGAGCGGGTTGGAGATGTCGATGACGATTTTGCCATCAAGTCCGTTCGCGCCCGCCGAGCCAAGCACTTCAATCGCCACCGCACCGAGCACACAATTGAAGACCAACTCGCCAAAATGAATTGCGTCTGCAAACGTCCCGTTTGAGGCGTTGCCTCCCGCAGACTTTGCCCATTCTCCAGCCTTTTCGTTCCTTGCAACACGTGCACCCATCATAACATGATGGCCGAGTGCGATCAATTTGTCGGCGATAGCTACGCCAACTCCGCCGGTGCCTAAAACTGCAATTTTCATCTTATAATTCCGTTGTAATTTTATGAATTAATTTCAATATAACCCAACTACCGGCCGACCGCAGCCTGCATGTGATACGGGTTTTTCATCACAGCATCGATCAAATATTCGGGGGTGATTTCAAAATCATCGATTGGTAGCAACGATTCAAGTTTCCCATTAGCCAAAAACTTAATCTGCCCGGCCAACTGCCCCGACCGATTTTCTTCGGCGACGATAATTCTCTGAAGCGATTTCATCCATGACCCAAGCTGTTTCTCTGGCAACGGATTAAGGTGACGAATATGCGCTACACCGACCTGGACACCCAACTTTGCCAGCCTTTTCTGTGCCTCAACTATCGCCCCATGCGTCGATCCCCACCCCACAATCCCTATCGACTGGCCCGGGCTAAACGTATCCCAGCACGGGTTTGCTTCGATTGCATTACGCAGGTCTTCGACCTTTTGAGCCCGCTTGGCACTCATGACGAAGTGCCCCTCGGCACTACTTGATGGTGTGCCTGAGGCAGTGTGTTCCATGCCGCCAGCGATGTAAGGCACATCGTCAAGTCCCGGAAAGGCAAACTCCGAGACCCCTGTTTTAGTGCTAAGGTATCGCTCGAAGTCAGGCATTGACTCGGCAGAAACTCTTTTCCTGTCTGTCACAGGTAGCGCATCCCAATCCGGTTCGATAATTGCCTCAATCCGGTTCGCGAGTGAGCCGTCCGAGAGCAAAATCACCGGCATTTGGTAACGTTCTGCCAGGTTCACGGCGTCAAGCGTCATATGAAAAGCTTCCTCAACCGTCGCTGGAGCCATTACTAATCTTGGGCTATCACCTGGTGAACCATGCAGAGCATAAAGTAGGTCTGCTTGTTCCGATTTCGTCGGCTGACCGGTTGCTGGACCTGAGCGCTGTACATCGATGATCGTGATCGGAAGCTCAGCGATAGTCGCTAAATTCAACAATTCTGACATCAGCGCAAAGCCCGGTCCCGATGTCGCCGCCATAGATTTGGTTCCAGCGTATGACGCTCCCAGACAAGCCGCCAGTGCCGCCATCTCGTCTTCCATCTGGATTGCCGTTCCGCCAAGTTTAGGCAACTCAGCAAGCATCGTCTCCAAAATCGACGAAGCGGGAGTGATCGGATAGCCGCAAAAGAATCTAATACCAGCGGCAAGAGCCCCGAGCGAAATCGCCTCGTTGCCGTTCAAAATCAGATGCGATTGTCCGTTTCCGGTTGAGTCTATCTGCCAGGTGTACCAGCCTTTTGTTGAGGCCAACTGTTCGTATCCAGCAACAATCGTCTGACGAATCGCCGGATTTGGGTTCCCACGACGCGAGAGACGTTTTTCAGCAACCGCTATGACGAGATCTTGCGGAAGCCTGAGCGTCGCACCCATGAATCCGAGAGCGATCAGGTTTGGGCTTCGGGTCTGTTCGATACTCCGGGCGACTGCCAGCGGTGAGAACTCGGCCCTTATCGACTCCTGTCCCTCGATGTGACGATGTAGCAACCACTCGCCGCCCTTGCCGTCGGTCATCTCGAAGTCCGGTTTTCCGCCCCACCATGTTTGATGTTCGCTGGAGACCTTAAACTGGAACCACGCTCGCCCGCCCTTGATCTCAGCGGGGAAGGCACGACTGCACTGAATGTAATAACCTGCGCGAGCAGCACTTCGAGCGAGTATCTCGCCAACGACGCTGCCTCCGCGACCACCTTCGCCTTCGACTCGGAATATCAGGGGGTCTATGTGTAATAAATGACTAATAATGAATTCTAATTTGGTTCGGGTACGGGCGACTTTAGTCGCCCAGAGCGATAATTCGGGTGCCGGCGACTCCAGTCGCCCACATAATCCTTACGCCTCCGCTAATTCCTCTTCTTCTCGCCGTTCCAGTACCAATTTGTCCAACTCCAGCTTGAACATCGGCAGAAGCTGATCCTCTGCAACAGTGTGAACAATCTCCCCCTTGCGCAAAATCAGCCCCTTCCCCTTGCCGCCGACAACGCCGATATCAGCGTCTCGCGACTCCCCCGGACCATTCACGACACAGCCCATCACCGCCACCTTGATCGGCAAGTCAATCCCCTTCAGAAGCTTCTCAACTTCAGCCGTAAGCTCGAACAGGTCGATCTCAATCCTTCCGCACGTCGGGCAAGCCACCAGTTCCGCCGAACGCCGTCTGACGCCTGTCGATTCGAGTATCCACCAGCAAACCTTGATCTCTTCTTCCGGCTCGGCTGTCAGGGATACGCGGATAGTCTCCCCAATTCCGTCAAGCAATAGCGACCCAATCCCAATCGAGGACTTGATCGTCCCATAGCCTTCCAGCCCTGCTTCGGTGATCCCAAGGTGTAGTGGAATATCGCTCTGCTTGCGGAAAAGGCGATTCGCTTCGACCATCACCTTCGTTTCGGTAGCCTTCATCGAGACGATGATGTCGCGGAAGCCTTCCCGTTCTAACATCTCCACTTCACGCAACGCCGCTTCGACCATCCCGTCGGCGGTCACAATATATCCGTCACGTACCAGAATGTCGTCCGGCATTGATCCTGAGTTGACGCCGATTCGAATCGGGATTCTCGCCGCTCCAGCCGCATCGACTACCGCTTTGACGCGGTCACGCGAGCCGATGTTCCCCGGATTCAGCCTAACCTTTGCGACGCCAGCCTCAATCGATTCGAGGGCGCGCTTGTAGTGGAAGTGAATGTCCGCGACAATCGGCACGCCTGCCTCTTTCACGATGTCTGGCAATGCGGCCGATGCGAGTTCATCCGGAACAGCCACCCTGACCAGTTCGCAGCCAGCCTCGACAAGCCGGTGAATCTGGGCGAGTGTCGTCTTAACGTCCCGTGTATCGGTCGAACACATCGACTGCACGACTACCGGAGCTCCCCCACCGATCATCAGTGGCCCCACCCGTACTCCTCGGATCCTGGAGTCGCTGGTGTAAAGCTGTGCGCGTTCCGGCCTCTTATTCAGGACGGTGAGGTCTAATTTGCGAAGACCCAAATTGCTACCTATTCTATAATCTTGGAGGGCGGACTTTCAGTCCGCTCTTGCGTTATCTTCTTGGAGGGCGGAAAATCAACCCGCGCCACTTCCGGAGTGCGCAAGCTTGCTTGCGCCTCAAGATTCCGCTGTCAGACGCCCTCGTCTGACAGCACATCTATTGGAGTGTATCCCGACCTCTCGGGATTACCTCTCCTTCTATTCGATAAGACGGAATTTAAACAAAGTCGTTTGCAGTAGCGGGGTGAGTTGGGGCGGGTATCTACTTATTGTGGCGAAGAAGCGGAAAAAACTGATCGACTCTATCCGTAACCAATCCATCGACGCCAAGATCGACCAGCCGCTTGCCGTCGTCGAGCCGGTTGACCGTCCATGGGATGACCTTCATCCCTTCGTTCCTTGCGGCCAAGACCCAATCGGCCGAAAGAGCAGTAAAATGCGGCAAAAAGTACTCGCAATGGAACATCGCCCCCGCTTTGACCGCACTCTTCGGGCCAACGATCCTGCCTGTCAGCCTATCGACCAATAGCCCTCGCGGGATCTCTGGCGCAATGTCTCGCGCCAGTTGCAGCGCCTCCGGTATGAACGAGCTGATCATCACTCGCCCTGAAAGCTGTAGTTCAAGCACCACCTCAACGACTTTCCCTACCGAATCAAGCTCTTTCAGCTCGATATCAAAGCAGAGCTTCTCCCCGAACCTCTCCAGCACTTCCCGTAGCGACGGCACCGGTTCTCCGCCCCCGATGTCGAGCTTTGCCAACTCGTTTGCGTCCAACTCACGGATCCCCTTGTCATCTCCCGCAGGCAAGTCGATCCTGTCGTCGTGGTGAAGCATCGGCACATGATCGCGGCTCAGCCGAACATCGCACTCAGCCCACTTCACGCCGAGCAAAACGCTATGCTCAAAAGCTGCCAGCGAGTTTTCCGGGCGGTAGTATAATCCGCCACGATGGGCGATCAGCAGTAGTTCAGACAATCAAAATTTCCTGGAGGGCGGACTTTCAGTCCGCTCTTGTTCTAAATGGAGGGCGGACACTCCTGTCCGCCCGTAACGCCAGCGTCTCGCTGGCATGTTCCACCGCCGTCCCGGCGGCTTCCTCTTCTGCCGACCCCCTGTAGTCGGCAGCAATTCCGTTTAATCCGTTCAATCCGCTCTGAATCTTCCCCCGACTAAGACTCAACAATGATATCCTGCTGCACCACCGATGTCACCTCAGGCCCTCCGGCGGTCATCCGTCCGTTGATCTCAAGCCGACACCCAAACTCCGGCAAGTAAATCCCCGGCTCAACCGTCCAACCAACCCCCGGGATGATCTCTCGCGTGTCGTGAGTCTCATAATCGTCAAGGTTGACCCCTGTCCCATGAACAAACTTCCCCGGGCTAAGCGAGTGTCCCGTCCGGTGAAAGAAGTACTCCCCAAACCCTTTGTCGCTGATGATCTTCCGGGTCGCCGTGTCGATCTCCCAGCCTTGCGCCAGCCGCCCTGAGCGGTGAATTTCCTTCATCAACTCAATCGCCTTGTCCCGTCCCTGCTTAACGGTAATGAACACATCGTGTTCCCTGATCGACGGATCGCGGCCAATGACCCCCACCCACGTAATATCGCTGAAGATATTGCTCTCTCCCGGCTGTCTCGCCCAAAGGTCGATCAACACCCAATCGTGGGACTTGATCGGGTAATGCGTCGCCTCAGTCGGGACATAGTGCGGATCGCCAGATCGTTGGTTGGTCGCCACGACTGGCGGTTCATCCGTCTCCAGCCCCTCTTCGGCAAACTGATCCATGATGAATCGTTGCACGTCAAGGTCGGTCAGGCTGCCTCCACTGCGCAGAGTCCTGCCGATCAGCGCAAACGCCTTGTCCTTGATTCCGCCAACCAATTTCGACGCAACCAAATGGTTTTTGTATGCTTCGTCCGACCAGACTGCCACAACCGTCTGCTGGATGTTCGCCGAGGAGACAATCTCAACTCCAGTCGAGCGAATCATCTCTACCGTTCCCCCATCGATGACGGAGACGACCGGCAGTTCGCACAACGGCGAGTACTCCATCGCTACCCGCCTGACGCTCTTAAGTAAGCTCTTCTTCAGGAAGTCTTCCAACTGATGCCTGTCTGTATAGACGAGCCTTTCGCCCGGAAGCGCCCCCGTATGCGACGCGTCCAGCCTGTTGACGAGCAGTGTCGGCTCGCCTTTGGCGGGGATGAAGTAATAGACTCGCCGCGTCGTCCAGACTTTCTTTCCGGCGATCAGTTCCACCAGCGGATTTGAGCCGCGGAAGTCGTATATCAGCCAGCCGTCGAGGCTCGCCTTCTTGATCGCTTCCTGAGTAGCTTTAAGGTCAATCACGAAATTTTCCTGAATAAAAGTCGAATTAGTCAAAAATCGATCACTGCGTCACAGAGTGGCGTAACTCGTTGCGCAGCATAGAGAAACTGTGTGATCGAATTGTGATCGAATAGATTGTCCGATCACCACCTCAAGCAGTGGGGCGGACATTCTGTCCGCCATCTCCCCGGTACGACAGGTTTCCAAACCTGTCGCGTAGGTTAACCGTCCTCGCTTGACAAGTAGGACAGGGCGTCCCGACCTGTCAGTAGCACGGACTTTAGTCTGATTCCCCATCATTCTATCGAAAGAAGAATTGACGCACAAGCCACCAGCTTTCCATTCCCGCGAAAGTGGGAGCCGAAGGCCGCGAAGCAATCCAGTTTTAAAGTTTCCTACGGCAACGGCCAACCCGGTATCGCCTCGTCGATCTCCTTCATAACCCGGATAGTCTCGACAATCGCCTTGACGACCTTGCGGTAATGCTCGCGGTCATCCGCGCTAAGTGTCCTCCCCCGTCGATCCTTCAGCCACTTCTCCAGCACTTGATACCCGCCAATATGGAAATTCCACGCCTCCGGTGTAATACCCTCGAAATACTGAGCATTGTCATTATTCCCCTCATGCCGATTGATGTAAACCCTACCACGAGGTGCAGGTGTATGGAATGGCCTACTAATTAAGTCTTTTTCCCCGGGGGCAACATACATCGGGAAACCGTTGTCAACTCGGTCAGTTCCTGCTACAGGGTAGCTAACTGCTGAGAAAGAAGAATCGGGTGATTTCAGTAGGTGAAAATCAATCAATTCACCGCCTAGATCGGCAAGTCTTCTAAAAAGAACAACATCCTTTGTAAGAGGAATTCTCGGAAAATCTCCCTTGAGAAACTCTGCATATCGTTGACGATACTGCCTAGAATGAAGAGTCGCGTATGAATAGAACATTAGCAACCTATCCGAATTTGAAAAATGAAGATACTCATAGTTCACCAAATCGGGAAATAGACGAGCTTTGACATTATGGTTCACCCCTTCCAACAAGAAAGGCGATACATAAGCAATTTCCTTAGTCTTATTTGAAATAGCGCAAGATTCTGTCAAGTATTGTGTTACGCTAATCAATTCCCATTCACCTGATTGAGACTGTTGTCTACAATACATCAACCCGATATTTCCATTTACCATATGCCCCATCACCTTCGCTCTAGGATAACAGAGAAATCCCCTTGATTTCCCGGTATAAACAGTCCACCGAATATCGAACGGACGATAAAGGATTGGAACGATATTTTTCTCCCAGTCATCCCGGGCTATCAGATCTTTCTGCGCCCATTCGACTTTCCAATCTCTGACATCCCCCCCAAATCAAATTTTTCTCTCGCCTCTTCCGGTTTGAGGCTTACGAATTTCCGCACTCTCTCGATCAACTCCTCTTTCGTGAAGGCAATAGTGAGGTCGTCTCTTGCCGTCACAACACCAACCGAATTTACCGGGAAGATTTGATTGATTTTCAGACCCTTTTCATACTCGGTGCGAAGAGTTTCATCTTGTGGTATAAAGAGATAGTGCGGCGAGGAGGGGGATAACGTCTTCCATACGGTTGATGAGATATCCTCGGAAAGGAGATACTGGTCTTTCGAGTCGCGTTTGCCGAAGATTTCGTCGAAGTGGACGGTAGCGCCGGCGTCCCGCCGGCTCGTATCGCCGTCATCTTGACGGCTCAGATCAGACTCCGGCGGGACGCCGGTGCTACCTGCCGCCGGGACGGCGGCGTTACGGGGTCTCTTCACAAATATCCCAATCGCAACGCCCTGCTGAATGTCGAAGACATTCTCGTCCTTGCCACCGTCGAGGGCTTTCTCCTTCTTCTTGGCGTTGCCGTGCAGGTTGAGGATGTAGATGTCGTCAAATGTCTTCATCAGGCTCTGCCGCATCCCGCGAAAGGTTGGATTGTCAAGATAAGCGTGATTGGTAATAAAGGCGAGTATCCCTTGCCCGGTCTGCTCGATGCGCCATTGGCCAAAGCGGATGAATTTGACGTAATCGTCCTGAAGCCACTTCGGGTTCTTTTCGCCAAGAGGCAAGCCGTTCACCCATTTATAATCGTCAACCAATTTGCGAATCCATTCGGATTTACTTGCTGAATGACCGGAATAAGGCGGGTTGCCAAGCACGACCATAATCGGGAACTTGCTTTTTACATCGGCAGCGGCGTTTGTTTCATCAGCGAGAAAGTTTGATCCCCCGAAAGTGAGAGTATGCTTAATTGTCTGCGAGCGTTCGAGCGTATCGGTGAGATATACGTTTAGCCGGGTCGATTTCTTTAGATCAGCGCCCCAGATTTTCTGTTGTTCCGGTGAAAGGTGTCGCCCCTCAAGTTGCAAGCCGAGCTTAAAATGTGCAACCGCATAGGGAGCCATCAAAAGTTCGAAGCCAAAAAGTCTCGGAATAAGATGGTCGATTACGTAGTCTTTCCATTCACCTGCATTTCCCGAATCCGCAAAACCGGTTCTCAGTTGGTCGATAATTCCATAGAGAAACGATCCGGTTCCACAGGCTGGATCGAGCATCAGGACGCGGTGTGTATCGTTCTTGCCCTTGCCAAACTTAGATTTATCTGCCATGCCTTCATTACAATTGAAGTCAGATTTCAGAAGGCTGTCAACCGAACGCACTATGTATGAGACTACCGATTCAGGCGTATAATAGACGCCGCGACGCTCTCGTTCGGCAGGGTCGTAAGCCGCAAGAAACGTCTCATAGAAATGTAGCACCGGGTCTTTGTCTCGTGCTTGCTTGCCAAAATCTGCGAGCACATTCTCCATATTTGACTTGGCAAGAACCTGGGTCAAGTCTTCAATGTATCCTGAATAAGGTTCATCGTAGAAGCTTGGGCCTGTCACATGATGAAATAGCTCTTGAAGGAAAGGCATTGTGCGTGGGATATTGCTGACAGCGGCATTGAGTTGGAATGTGCCGGATTGATGGTGTACACGGGCAGCAAACAGGCCATAGGCAAGGGTTTGGGCAAACATATCGGCGAATTGATCATCGCCAAGGTGCGGAATTAGCTCTACCTTAAATGAGTTATAAAGTCCGACAAGTCCCGGAGTAGCCTGTCTATTTCTGAACGATTCGGCGATAATGTCTTTAACGGCTCGAGTTAATTTTGCCATTCGGACTGCCAGATCGGAGGCGCGACCGATAGGTTGCGGTTGGTGAGAGAGGAATTGGTCGAGAAGACTCAGGACATCTTGCTCGCCCTGCTTCGACTTGACTATTCGGTTACCAGAAAGTGTTCCGAGAGACGCCTTGCTTCGAGGTTCCCCTCCGACGAACCAACGAAACTCTAGGTAGTCAGTCAGTAGCAGATTATCGAGTTCGTTTCTGTAGCGCTTGAGTTGACCGGAACGCTCTGTTTCATCGAGGTTGTCATCGAGGTCTTTTGTTTCAATGTACCCGATGCTGAAGCGGGTAGTCAGAGGGCCTTGGAAGACTTGAAAATCTGGAGCGCCACACTGGATTCGCTTCGGCTCATTGAGTGCTTCGATGGAAGTACCCAATGCTTCAATCAGCGCTTTCAGAGCGGGTCGGAATGAGTGCTCGGTGGCACCGCCCGTTTGAGCTGTCTGCTCAAGTGAACGAAGATAGCTTTTGATAAAGGTAATGCTCAAGAATGACTCAATCTGTTTAACTCTCGATCTGGATTGCTACGCGGCCTTCGGCTCCTGCTTACGCAGGAATGGAAAACTGGTGGTGCTGAAGGCGGACAGGCTGTCCGCCCCACTGCCTTAGTGAATAAGTTGACAGACAGGAATGTCTGTCGTACTGACTCGCCGCCTTCGCGGGAAGAGTAAACAGATATCCTTCACTTCGTTCAGGATGACTCTGCATTGGGAGTCACGCAAACGCCGACAACTGTCGGCCGTACCTTGCCATAAATGGACGGGAAGTGAAGCTCATCGTCACGCGCTAACCGTTACTGGACAGGGGTTGACAGCATTGTGACGATGCCGAGAGTATTATGTGTCTAGCGTTTGGATCGGTGCGGAGACCCGTCCTCCTGAACTCTTCGACTAACCTGCCCTCCCTCCTACTTCAACAACCTCTCCACAATATCAACCGAAGTGATTCCCTCCGCCGCCGCATTGAAGCTTGTCACCAGCCGATGCCGAAGCACCGAAGTCGCCATCGCCCGAACGTCCTCAACGTCTGGTGTCGGCCTTCCATCCAGAATCGCCCGCGTTTTCGCGCCGATAATCATGTACTGAGAGGCTCTTGGCCCTGCGCCCCAGGTGATCCACTGCTTGATGAAGTCCGGTGTGTCGGCTTGCCCTGGGCGAGTTTTCCGCACCAGCTCAACTGCAAAATTGACCACATGATCCGACACCGGCACTCGTCGCGCCAACGCTTGCAACTCGCCAATCTGCTTCGCGTTGATGACTTGCGCCAGTTCGGGGTTATAGCCGGATGTTGTCGTCCGTACGATCTCGCGCTCTTCGGCTTCGGAAGGATAGTCGAGCCACAAGCTGAACATGAACCGGTCAAGCTGCGCTTCGGGCAGGGGGTAGGTTCCCTCCTGTTCGATGGGGTTCTGGGTTGCCATCACGAAGAACGGCTCCTCCAGCTTGAACGTCTGCCCGGCGGCGGTGACGGCATGTTCCTGCATCGCTTGCAGGAGTGCCGCCTGAGTCTTTGGTGGCGTCCGGTTGATCTCGTCGGCGAGCAGTATCTGCGCGAAGATCGGGCCTTTGACGAACCGGAAGACTTTTTTGCCGGTCGAGACGTCGTCTTCGATGACCTCGGTGCCGGTGATGTCGGACGGCATCAGGTCGGGGGTGAACTGGATGCGCTGGAACTTCAGGTCGAGGACGCGAGCCAGGCTGTTGACGAGCAACGTTTTGGCAAGGCCCGGAACGCCGACCAGCAGGACGTGCCCGCCGGAGAGCATCGCTGTCAGCAGTTGATCGACGATTGCGGTTTGCCCGACGATCACCTTGCCTATTTCGGCGGCGATGCGGTCACGGGCAGATTTGAGTTGAACTACGGATTCTACGTCTGAGGGCATTGGCTACTTGAATTTTAGGATTGATAGATTTCTGTACGCTAAAGATAGTGAGCTTGAGGCTCAACTGCAAATCGTTGCAAGTGTAACGACTGATGAGCATAGGAAGTTGCAGTCGGAATGACGATTTCTGATTTCTGATTTTGGATTTAGGATTTTGGGGGAAGTTGGTGTAAATTGGAGATGAAAGTTAAGGAGGTATCGAGAAGCTGGAGAAACTGTGCCAACGATTTTGCAGATAAAAGGCTGGCGTGTTTATATATACATGAATGAGGGAAATGAGCCTCCCCACGTTCATGTAGCAAAAGGTGAGGCTTTAGGCAAATTCTGGCTCGTTCCCGAAGAAGCAAATATAAGCGAAGCCTATGCCTACAACTTTACACCTGCGCAGAAGCGCGAAATTCGCGAGATATTGTTACAACATTACGACCTGATTAAACAGGTATGGGAGATAAGATGATCGAAACAACAACCAAATACCCGAAACAGACTCCCGTGATGGCGAGGAAAATCTCTGCTCGTCGGGAGGGTTTGTTCATCGAAATGGAAGATGGCAAGTATCTGATTCCATGGAATGAATGTTCGACGCGCCTCGCGGCCGCAAAGCAATACGAACGGTTAGCCATAAGAATCTCTCCCATGAACATCGGAATCCATTGGCCCTTGATCGACGAAGACCTCGCGGTTGGGCCATTGGTGAAGGGACGGAAGGTTGAAGGAAATTGATCGTTTGACGCAGGGGAACCTGTGTTAAATTGGATATAAGAAGCGAACTCAACGAACAACTGAAGCTGGAGGTAAAATGAAATTTGGAATTAGGATTTTTGGGATTGTGCTCGTAGTTGCGATTTTCATGTTGAGGGCACATGCGCAGCCTCGGCTTGAATGGCTTCAGACCTATGGCGATTCTACTGGTGCGCCCTATGTGTTATGCCTCGCCGAAGCCGATGAGGGTGGCTTTTTTCTCGGTGGACTTTGGAACAGAGGTCAAGGGGGTTGGCATACTGTTATAAAGACTGACGCTGAAGGCAGGATAGAGTGGGACTCAGAAATTGAGAATCAGTTGCCCAATGTGGCTGAATCAATCTTGGCTTTACCCGGTAATCAGGTTGTAGCTTCAGGTAGTATTGTTTCACAGGGAAGTTATTGGGTCACCTCCTACGATGAAAATGGTCAAATCTTGTGGACTATTTTTGATCGCAATTCTTCAAGTTACTGTGACCTCTTAAGAACTCCAGACGGTGATATTCTCTCTGTCAGCAGTAAACGAAGGGAACCACCTCATAATGATGATGAAGACATAAGACTAATGTGGATCACGCCTCAGGGTGAGCAATATAAAATACGCGACTACTATTTTCCGGAATTTTCAGGCCCAATAAAACTATTCGAAACCGAAAATGGCTATGAGATAGTCTTATTCCGTCGTAGGGTTGGCGATTCTGCAGCATTTTTTCGGATATCTAATGATGGTGATTCACTCGATATTGTAGAGTTTGAAGTTGAAACAAATTACCTCGACAACCTTGTTAGACTGTCAAATGGAACCTATGTTTTACCTCGCAATCTTTATGTTGATGAGATATTTGATGACATGGCGATGCTGACTTACTATGGGAATGATGGTGATTCATTATTTTGTCGTACATATAGAATGAGTAGTCGAGATGTTAGCAACTGTTATTTTGCAGGAGTCTTACCCGAGATTGATGGATCGCTTACCCTTTACGGTAGCTATTCGATTAGAGATAATGATCGAGACGTTTTTCTAATGCGCATAAACCAGGAAGGCGATTCGCTTTGGACGACTTACTTCGATACTACTCAAAGTGGTGCATACAACGCAATATTGGCTAAAGATGGTGGATATGTCATCACTGGATCGGTCTGGGATTCTGGCCCGTCAGAACTCCTCAAGACAACCAACGACACCCTTTCTGCTCCTTCTACATTTCCCATTTCGCTCTCATCGTTCACCCTTCATCCAGCTTTCCCCAACCCCTTCAACTCGTCCACTACCATCACATACGACGTCGCTCAGCCCGGCTTCGTCAGGCTGGGGGTCTATGATGCAGTGGGCAGGCTGGTCGGAAAGGTGAAAGAAGGCTACGCCCAACCCGGAAACTACCGCGAAGTCTGGAACGGCGCCGGAGTCGCAAGCGGCAACTATCTGATCCGGATTGAAGCAGGTAACGACAGGATCTCCAAGTCATTCGAGCTGATCAGGTAGTCCAAGTAACCAAAGTACGTGTAGGGGCTTTCAGTCCGACCGGAAATTAGTAAGGGCGCATTGACTGCGCCCCCAACTACTCTTAATGGAATGGTGTCGTATATTTACTGTGGCAATGCATAATATTCACAATATGTCTTGTTTTAAGACAAATTATTTCGTATATTGTGGTCATGTAAAACTACTCTACAAATCACCAGTCACATGCAAAAAGTGACGATTATGACGATTTTTATATACCCCCCACTGTGAAGTTGGTGACGGAAATTAATTTATCTTCACGCCCGAAACGCCCGTCTGATATGCCCTGTGACGATTGTGACGATGTGAAGATAAATTTGAATGCTATGAAGCATCACATTCAATATTAAATACTTAATGAAAACAAAGTTCCCCGTATTACACTATACCCAACAAAAAAGGACGCCCCGAATGTTCGGAGCGCCCTTCAAGTTATAAGCGCGTCATTGAAAACGATGCGCTTCACACTTTTAATTTCCTAAGCCGCCACTCCCAAAGCATCCTTCGCTTGGTGAGCCAGCGCGGCAAACGCAATCGGATCGCTGACGGCAATCTCTGCCATCATCTTCCTATCCATTGTGATCCCGGCCAGTTTCAGCCCGTGAATGAACTTTGAGTAGCTAAGCTCATTGATGTGGCAAGCCGCATTGATGCGGACAATCCAAAGCTTGCGGAAGACAGCCGGACGACGGCGACGGTGAGCAAAACTTGCCTGACCTGCCCGGCGGACTGCCGAGCGCATCGTTCTGAGGAGCCGGCTGCGAGCACCGTAATAGCCTCGCGCCGCAAGACGTATTTTATTGCGACGCGCATGCGACGCCGCGGAGTTTACTGAACGTGACATTTAGTCTGGTACCCCCGCCATAATCAACCTTCTTATGCGCTTCTCGTCAGGTCTTGCGACGAGACCGGAGGCTTTCAGCCGCCGCTTCAAACTGCGGGGTTTGCCAGTGAACAGATGTCCCGTTCCCTGATGATCCCGCTTGATTTTACCGGTGCCGGTGAGGCGGAAACGCTTCATCGCGGCACGGTTGGACTTCATTTTCGGCATTACTTGTTTCCAGAACGATGTGTGAGACGCAAAGATGATATCAAACCAGAAGGGACGAAGTTCATTATTCTGGCAGACGAGGGCGTCTGCCTGCAGAATTCACAACGTTCTTCGAGTTCAACCAGGCATCTTGCGTGAGGGGCGACTTGATCGCCCGCCTTAAATGGCGCCCAAACTCCCAAGGACGCGAGGGGGCGGCACGAAGCCGCACTTAGTTCTTGTTGTTGTGGGGCAGATTACAATCTGCCCTACTGATAAGTTACTTTTTCTTCACTAACAGCATCGAGAAGGTATTCCCTTCGATGCGGGGACCGTCTTCAACTTTGGCTAAGTCAGCGAGATCGGCTGACATTTTAAGAAGTACCTCTTCCGCCCGCTCTTTCCTCGTCATCTGGCGTCCAACAAGCATCAAAGTCGCTTTGACGCGGTCGCCAGCTTCGAGGAACCGTCTCGCCGCATTGACTTTGGTTGTAAAGTCGTGGTCGTCGATGTTGGTGCTGAAGCGGATCTTTTTGACTTGGACAATATGCTGTTTTTTGCGGTTGTCCTTGTCTTTTTTGGTCAGTTCGTAACGGTACTTGCCGTAGTCAATAACTTTACAGACGGGTGGGGACGCCGTAGGGGCAATTTCCACCAGGTCGAGTCCGGCTTCTTCAGCCGCAAGGAAAGCCTCGCGATTGGTAACGACTCCGACCTGCTTGCCGTCGGCGCCGATAAGGCGTACCTCATGCGAAACGATCTCTTCGTTTACACGCGGATTTTTTCCAAAGTCGCGCGGTGCGCGTGTCTGATTTGAGTTAATGGCTATTCTCCCGACGTTTGAGGTCGGGGGTCAAAGTTGTATCACCAATATTATGGCGCAATCCCCGTTTAGTTGATTATTTATGATAGATTTGCAGAAGACTCTGCTTCGGCAATAAGTTCCTGAAGAGCCTCGTCCAGTGGCTTGACGCCGAGGTCGCCTTTGCCACGCCTTCGAAGTGATACGGAATGATTTTCCGCTTCTCGACCACCAATGACGATCATATAGGGTACTTTGTCAAGTTCGGCGTCACGAATCTTCTTACCGATCTTCTCGCTGCGACTGTCGATTCTGCCACGCAACCCGGCCGCTTTCAAAGCTTTAAGCACTTCTTCGGCGTAAGGCAGTTGAGCTTCAGCAATCGGAAGTACGACGGCTTGCTCAGGAGCCAGCCAGAGCGGGAAGTCGCCAGCATAATGTTCGATCAAGACGCCGAGGAAGCGCTCAACCGAACCGAGTATTGCACGGTGAAGCATCACAGGCCGATGCGCCTGATTGTCAGCCCCAATATATTCGAGGTTAAAGCGATCCGGGAAGTTAAAGTCAACTTGCACCGTCGAGCATTGCCAGGTGCGGCCAATGCTATCGGTGACATGGAAGTCGATCTTGGGTCCGTAAAACGCGCCTTCACCTTCACTGATCTGGAATTCCCTGCCTGCAATCTTCAATGCATCTGCAAGGGCAGCCTCTGCGAGATCCCAATTCTGGTCGGAACCGATCCGGTCGAGGGGCCGGGTCGAAAGCTCGATGACGAAGTCTTTCATCCCGAAATGGCCATAAATCTGGAAGACCAGATTTATCATCCTGATGGCTTCATCAACCAGTTGATCCTGGGTGCAGAAGACGTGCGCGTCGTCCTGAGTGATGTGCCTGACGCGGAGCAAGCCGTGCAGAGTGCCAGACTTCTCGTAGCGATGGACGATCCCCATTTCGGCGATGCGGACGGGAAGCTCTTTGTATGAGTACTGCCGTTCCGAGTACATCAGAACGTGTCCAGGGCAGTTCATCGGCTTGACGGCGTAGTCGCGATCTTCCTGCGAAGTGAAGTACATCGCTCGCTGGTAGTGATCCCAGTGGCCCGACTTTTCCCACAATTCTTTGGCGAGAATTAAGGGGGTCTTGGCCTCAGTGTAGCCGTTTACTCGCAAAAGCGAACGGACGTAATTCTGCACAAGGTCGAACAGAATGACGCCTTTGTCGTGCCAGAACGGAGCTCCGGGGGCTTCGGTATGGAAGCTGAACAGCCCCATTGCCTTGCCGACTACGCGGTGATCGCGACGCTTGGCTTCCTCAAGCTGGGTGAGGCGGGCTTCAAGCTGTTCCTTCGTCGGATACGCGGTACCGTAGATGCGCTGGAGCATCGGGTTCCGTTCGTCACCGCGCCAGTAGGCTCCGGTGAGGGAGAGGAGCTTGAAGTGCTTCAGCAATCCGGTAGAGGGGACGTGAGGGCCTCGACAGAGATCGGTGAACTCGCCCTGAGTGTAGGTCGATATCTGTTCGTTTAGTCCCTCGATTAACTCCAGCTTGAGTGGTTGTTTTTTCTCGCCAAAAAACGATTTCGCTTCGGCTGGTTCGACTTCTGCGCGGACTATAGGGTAATCAGCCTCGACCTCCTTTTGCATTTCTTGTTCGATGCGGGAGAGGTCATCGGAGGAGATTGGCTGCCCAAAGTCGAAGTCATAGTAAAAGCCATCTTTGATAGCGGGGCCGATGCCCAGTTTGGCGTCGGGGTAGAGTCGCAGAACCGCCTGTGCAAGAAGATGCGAGGCGGAGTGCCAGAACAGCTCCATGGCGCGTGGGGAATCGATGGTCATCAGCCGGAAGTCGCCACTTTCGCGGATGGGGTCTTCCAGACCGAAGAGCCGACCGCCCGACTCAGCGCCGATGACGCCGGAGAGGAGGCTGCCGAGCGCCTCCTTCAGTGACTTGCCTGAACTAACGCCCGCACCGTCGTTATTAGCGACAGTTATGTTGATGATTTGATCAGGCATACTTATCTAAATTAACGAATAGTAGGGCGGACAACTGTCCGCCCTACTGATTTCAATGTGGGCAATATTGGACTCGAACCAACGACCTCTTGCGTGTCGAGCAAGCGCTCTAACCATCTGAGCTAATCGCCCTGAATTAAATTACCAATTAGGAATATATATTCAGAATCTTGAAATTCCAAACACAATTTTCCAATCCCCAAACTCCAAACTCGAATATTTTCTGTGCCGGGGGTCAAAATCGATGCATCATACCTTTGCAGATGAGGTCGTCCGCTTTTTCATGCTACCATTTTCTTCTGACCATTTCAGCATCTCTTTGACAGAAATTGTTATCATCTCTTTCAAAACGTTAACATCGACATCGCTGAGTTTCTTTACATAAAGGCACCCTTTGCCGTGGGAATGCTTGCCGAGTCGCTCAAGGTATGCTCCCATTTTACTGATGTCAAACGAGAGATAGAACGATATCGCTGCTTTGCGCATGGCGAACCCGGCGAGGCACCAATCGACTTCGCGTCCACTTGGGGATACAACGAGAAATTGTCCGAATCCGACGATGGAATCGCCCCATAAGACGGGTGGGTAGCCGATGATTTCCTGAAAAAGGGGGATCAACCGTTTGGCTTCCTCGCGGCGGTTCTCCTCAAGCCCGGCGAGATACAGGTCGATGGACTTGTCGGTAGGTACTGTCTTATTTTGTGCTTTTGCCAATACTTGAAATCAGTTTCTCGAATTCCGCTTTCTTTAGGGAATCGACTTGTTAACATTGTGCCGAGGGCCGGATTTGAACCGGCACGGCCTTGCGGCCGAGGGATTTTAAGTCCCTTGTGTCTACCAGTTCCACCACCCCGGCTTCGGAAGGATGAAGGATGAGTGATGAGGCGGCAAGCGGACTCGAACCGCTGAATAGAGGTTTTGCAGACCTCCGCCTTAGCCACTTGGCTATGCCGCCATACGGCGAGGCTGTTAATAACGCCAGCCATATCAAATTCATAATGCAGAAGCAAAGTATAATCAAATCGGTTGCCTATTGTCAAGACGTTACAACCAAAAGGAGTCTATGTCGAACGATTGCCATTGGTTCTGATCGGTGTTATCTTGTGAGCGACGAACAAAGAACGATTCCGCCGTCAGGTCAAAAGACCTGACGGAACGGAAATCTTATGAGTCACGAGAATTTTGAATGGCGGAAGAGGCCGTCCGCCTGAACTTAACGGGCGGACAAGAGTGTCCGCCCTCCAGCTCAATTTCGACCAAAAGTAATTATAAATCGGTTCAATGAGAATCAATCTAACATACTTATTCATAATCATAATGACATTAGTAACCAACGCTTGCGCACCCGCACCGGAGACGAAGACAATCTCGACTCCATCTTCGGCCGAACTTATTCTGCGGCAGGATAACCTCGCCATTTACCAACTCTACTGCCCTGAGTTTAACTCGTTGCCTGAGGGGTTGCAGCGTTACGCTTACCATCTCTGCCGGGCGGCTATCGCAGGGCGAGACATAATCTTTGACCAGACGATTCCGAAGGGTCTTGAGATACGGGGGTTACTCGAAGCGTTAGTTCTCAGAGAAGACTTGGAGCCGGGACTTAAAGAAAAGATTGTGCGGTATGGAGTCAAGTTCTGGGCGGCGAACGGCAATTACGACACCGAAACGAGCCGTAAATTTGTGCCAGAGTTTTCATTTGATGACCTTCCCGCTGACATTCAGAGCGAGATTACCACCAACGACTTGAGGGCATATATCTTCGACGGGAGTTTTCTGCCAGTCCTTGTCAACAAGAACCCACCTGAAGGTGATGCTGTGACTGCTTCGGCGGTCAATTTTTATGACCGCGGCATCACTCGCGCTCAAGCTGAAGCCAACCAGCCCCACTTTACCCTAAATGGACGATACGCTATGGCTGGAAACCAGCTCGTCGAGGAGGTATATCGCGCTGGAACGCCTGATATAGCTCCCGGGAGGATGGCAGCAACCCTCGAAAAGGTAGTTATTGAGCTTGAAGCGGCTCTCTCGTTTGCACCGGAAGGATCACGCCCTGCATTACAATCACTGATCGAGTATTTCCGAACGGGTGAAGCAGAGGCATTTGACCGGCATTGTCGACTTTGGGTTGAGGATAACTCGTCACCTGTCGATTATATCATCGGGTTTATCGAGGTTTATCAGGACCCGCTCGGAATGCGCGGGTCATTTGAGGGTGGAGTTTTTCTTGTTGATTCGGCAGAAACGGCTATGATGAAAGCATTGGCAACGAATGCGGCATGGTTTGAGGCCAGAATGCCGTGGGAAGATCGCTTTAAGAAGCAGGAGTTCACTCTTCCGTCTGCGAAGGCGGTGAAGTTACTGTTGGGAGTGGCTGGCGAGGGGCCGACATGCCCGAGCGGAATCAATCTTCCCAACGATCAAAACCTGCGAGAGACAGTTGGCACGAAGAACTTCATGCTGACCAACGTGATGGGCTCAGGGTCGTTCGACAGGGCGAAGCTTCTATTTGCTGAATTCATTCCGACAGAGGAGGAGCGACAACTCGCGCTGAAAGGATACGACTCACGAAGGGCGGCGATGGTGGCACTGCACGAGGTAGTTGGACACGGGTCAGGCAAGGTGGACTCCTCGATTGCAGGAGATGGACTGAAGGAATTTGCCTCGACCTTGGAAGAGGCGCGAGCAGACCTGGTCGCGTGGTGGTTCATTGGCGACCCGAAACTGGTCGAGCTTGGAATGCATGGCGCGGATGTGACGAGAAAATCTGCTTATACTTCCATGTTCGCCTTTTCGTTGGTCGAGTTGCGCGATGTACCTGAGGGCGATCAATTCGAGGAAGACCACGCACGGGCAGGAAATCTGATCAACAGTTACATCATTGCAAAGGGTGGTGCGGCTATCGAAATGATCGACGGAAAACATTACTGCCGCCTCGTCGATGAAGAGAAGGCTTATAAGGCCGCCGGAGAATTACTCGCCGAAGTCCAGCGAATCAAAGCGACTGGCGACTACTTAGCCGCCAAAAGACTGGTTGAAACCTATGGGATCAAATTCGATACCAAAATGCGGGACGAAGTCATAGCGCGAGTCAAGCCTATTGATGTCCCGGACAGACTCGCTTTCACAATGCCGGAAATCGAACCTGTTATCAATAAGATGGGCGGAATTAAGGGTTTCGAGATCAAGTATCCGAAGGATTTTGTCGCCCAGATGGTTAAGTTTGGGGGGAAGTGAGGATGAGAATAAGTGAATAAGAGAAACGGCGAGCCAGACTTACTCTTCGGTTGACTTTAGTTCATTGAAGTTCATATATTGAGATTCAATTTCCACCTTTCACCTTAGGCACAAATTCATCTCAGGCAACTTGCCCACATTTCTCGATTTTCGCTCCGATACCGTCACCCGCCCTACCCCGGCAATGCGTAAGGCTATGTTTGAGGCTGAGGTCGGTGACGACGTCTTTGGTGACGATCCGACAATCCGGCACCTCGAAGAGCGGGTCGCTGAGTTGCTCGGGAAGGAGCGAGCGCTCTTTGTACCTTCAGGCACAATGGCCAATCAGATTGCCGTTAACTGCCACACTTCTCCAGGCGACGAGCTTTATTGTCACAGCGGGGCGCACGTTCTGAACTTCGAGGGTGGAGCCATGGCTATGCTCTCAGGAGTTTCGGCTGCGACAATCGAGAACAGCCACGGATCTTTCTCTGCCGCGGATGTCGAGCCGATACTCCGACCCAACGATCACCATTACGCTCCGAGCCGTCTGATTTGGGTCGAAAACAGCGCCAATCGCTCGGGCGGGACGATTTTTCCGCAAGAGTCTGTCAACAGCCTTCGCGAACTTGCTGACAGGAAAGGTTTGGCGATGCATCTTGACGGGGCGAGAATTTGGAACGTCGCTATCGCTACCGGGAAAAGCGAAAAGGAACTTGCGGCTCCGTTTGACTCGATCTCGGTATGCCTCTCCAAAGGTCTTGGGTGTCCGGTCGGGTCGTTAGTCGCTGGTTCAGCCGGGTTCATCGATAAGGCTCACCGTGCGCGCAAGCGTTTCGGCGGAGGCATGAGGCAGGCTGGATTTCTTGCGGCGGCTGGACTTTACGCACTCGAAAATCACCGCGCAAGACTTGCCGATGACCATCGTCGCGCAAAACGCATCGCTTTGGCTGTCGCTGAAATGAAAGCGTTCCGAATCGACCTCGAGAAGATCGAAACAAATATCGTGCTGTTCGACGCCGCTCCAATGCAAGGCTCGGAAGCAGTAGCTAAATTGCGTGAGCAGGGGCTACTTGCGACGAGCTTTGGCAGTAAGGTACGGATGGTCTGCCACCTCGACGTCGATGACGCGGCAGTCGATAAGGCAATAGGAATACTTCAGAAGACATTCAAATAATTCAACAACAATCAATCAACCTATTATAAGAACAATGCTAAACAAATCAACAATCAAAGATCTCTACGTCGCAATCGATTCGATGGACGCCGTAAACTTCGCTTCGTTCATAGCAGTCGATGGTTCCTTTCAGTTTGGTAACTGGACCCCGGTCGTCGGACGGTCAAACATCGAGCCGGTGGTTGCCGGGTTCTACTCCAGCATCAAGAGCCTCACCCACACATTGGTTGATGCAGTAGAGGATGGCAATGACCTTATCAGTCGGGGGATGGTGACCTACACACGCCACAACGGCTCGACACTGACCATTCCATTCTGCAATTATTTCAAAATGGAAAACGGTCAGGTAAAAGACTACCAAATTTACGCCGACGTTTCCACCCTCTAGGCAGAATAAAAAACTGTTGATGGATTGTTGAAGCTTGCTTCAGCAAAAAGAGCGGACTAAAAGTCCGCCCTCCAAGAGTGAAGCAGTGGGCGCAAGCAAGCTTGCGCACTCCGGAAAATCAGTAAAGTTGCGAGTGATTGAGAAATTATGATCGAATCGACGACACGGCTACTGAAAGAGCACCTTTCGGGTGAAATTTTCACCGGATTTGCTCTCCTGCAAGCCATAGCAGTGAAGTCGAAGCGCGATGGTGGGAGCTATCTTACCGTCGAGTTCATTGATCGTTCCGGTAGAATGCAGGGCAATATCTGGGAGGATGCTGAGCGACTTTCCCGACAGTTTGAGCCGGGACAGGTCGTCAAGATCAAGGCGTTGGTCGAGGAATTCGAGGGTCGGAAGAAGTTGAATGTACGGCAGATTCGGCCTGCAAAGCCGGATGACGAGGTAGATGCTTCGGCATTCCTTCCAATAATTGAGGGTGATCCGGCTGAACTGCTGTTGCGGTTTAAGGGTATCATCAAGACGATCAAGAATCCCTATCTGTCGCAGTTACTGACATCCTTCTTTGAGGATGAGAAATTTGTCACCGCGTTCTCGCGCGCTCCGGCTGGCAAGCTTTGGCATCACAACCGTCTCGGCGGGTTGCTGGAACATACCCTCTCGCTGACAAGACTGGTGCGAAGGCTCGCTCGTCACTACCCTGAGATTGACCGGGATCTGTTGTTGACGGGGGCGATGCTCCATGACATCGGTAAGATCGAGGAGCTAAAGTACGACAGCTTTTTCGACTATACTGACCGTGGGAGGCTGGTTGGGCACATCACACTCGGAGCTCAGTGGACAACGCTTAGAGCGTCCCGAATCGAGAACTTTCCGCCTGATTTACTCGATCTGGTTATTCACCTGATTCTGTCCCATCAAGGCGAACATGGTTCACCTGTTCAGCCGATGACGCGTGAGGCGTTTCTGCTTCATTATGCCGATGAAATCGACGCAAAAATGGACGCTTTGAAACGCATCACCAACGAACCGGGAACCGGTAGATGGCGATTCGTAAAATTGCTGGACCGTTGGATCGACACAGGCGAAGAGAACGGCTTGGAAGGGTAGGATTTGCGCACGAGACAAATTCCGTTGTCACTCCCGTGAAAGCCGGAGTTTCGTACTTGTGCAGGTGGCATTAGAGCGTTACCTTGTACATTGCGTGAGAATCTCCGCAATAGCCTTGCCAAGCAGGGTAAAAAATTAGTTGGAAGGTATCCCTTCACTTACGGAGGTATTTCGAAAGTGCGAACGTTTTTCATTATTTTGCTCTCGACTCTTCCTGCATTCGGAGCCGACGACCTTGACATCGGCAATCCCCGATTGGCGAAGCATACATTGCTGCCCATTGTTGGCTATCAATACCTAAACGGTCAACAGCGAGGCGTCGATTGGGACATGACCTTCCGGACCTATCAGCAAGATGGCTTTGCTGATTCAACTTTCTACTATAACGGGAAATTCCGTGGTGAGGACGATCTTGAGCCTCCCGTCTTGGGATTGCTCTATCGTTATCGTTTCGACGAAATGATTGTCCTGCAGGCTTCGGCAGTTGTCATTCAGGATCGCGCCCGATTTGTCTATCCGTTGACACTCGACTTCTTCGGTTTCACCCGTCGTGACGAGATTGTTGTCGAGCGAGGTAACACCAGTTGGTTGAACATCGGCGCTGCATACGATTTCAAGACTCCTTTAACCTGGATAACAGGTCTGGCGCAGGTTGATGTCGGTTTCGCCACACGAAATATTCAACGACATAACGCCATTGCCGAGGGTCAGGGCGCTGATATTAAGGTTACTATCCTCGAAGATGAAAATATGTTCACCGTGCGAGGTGGACTTGACTTTACATTATGGAAAAATGACAACCTGATACTACAGGGCGGGTTGAACTACTCGCAATTCTTCCCGATAGAGACCGAAGTCGATCCATTCGGCGGGCTTGGTTGGCGTTTCAGTGTCTTCCCGGTCTGGAGCGGCGAGTAAATAGATATTAAGCTTTGAGAGCGTCCTGAATAGTGGGACGCTCTCAAAGTTAATCTGCTCAAAATTCCCAAATTATCCCTCCTTTTTTACGAACCAATCAGAGTATAAATGTCTCGCGTTATAGCTATTGCCAACCAGAAGGGCGGCGTTGGTAAAACAACCACAGCGGTCAATCTCTCGGCTGCGCTGGCGGTTGCTGAGAAACGGACACTCCTGCTCGACCTCGATCCCCAGGCAAACTCCAGCTCATCACTGAATATCCGACTCGAGCGTGACGACGCGTGCATATACGACGTTTTGATCGACTCGGTGCCGCCGGATACTGTCATATTAAAAACTGAATTTCCCTATCTTTCGGTGTTGCCTGCTCACATCAGGCTTGTTGGCGCAGAAATAGAATTAGTAAGCATTCCCGAACGTGAGAAAGCATTAAAACGCGCTGTCGATCAGATTCGCAACGACTATGAGTTTATTCTTATCGACTGCCCTCCGTCTCTCGGTCTTTTGACGCTCAACGGGTTAACGGCAGCTGACGCATTCATCGTACCGGTTCAAGCTGAGTATTTTGCGCTTGAAGGACTGACCCAGTTGCTTAACACTATCCGGCTCGTTCAGAAGCGCCTCAACCCCGGCTTAACGATGGAAGGTCTGCTTTTGACGATGTTCGACGAACGACTGAACCTCTCCCGGCAAGTTCGCGACGAGTTGCGCAAGTTCTTCCCTGACCACACCTTTGCAACGATGGTTCACCGCAATGTTCGCCTTGCTGAAGCGCCGAGTTACGGCAAACCGGCTATGCACATAGCCGCCGCTTCTCAGGGTGCTCGAGACTATCTTGCGGTTGCAGCTGAGTTGATGGATCGACAGGTTCGCGCAGCTTGACGACAGAATTTCGCCCCGGAGTCCTTTCAAGCCGTCAATTAGCCCTTCTCGCCAAGAACGGCGTTATCGAAGGCGTGAATGATCCTGAGTCTGCTTCAGGCGCAAGCGCCATCGACCTGACACTGGGTGAAGAAGGGTGGAAATTGTATGGCTCGATCAAGGGTCGACTTGACAAGCCATACACCGATGTTCTGACCCAAGCCCACTTCATTCAGCAGAATCTCGACCTGACCCAGCCGGTCATTCTTGAACCGCCAAACACTTACGTCATCAGGCTAAAGGAATCACTCTACTTTGATGAGTATCCTGAATTGCAGGGATACGCTTCCGGTAAAAGTTCGGTCGGAAGACTTGACATGTTGGTGCGACTGGTAGCTGATTATGCGGCTGGCTACGATGAAGTGCTGCCAAGACGGGTGAGTGGTCGCTGGCGGGTAGCGCTATATGCAGAAGTGACCCCGATAAGCTTTCCGATTATTGTTAAAGCGGGCGTTACACTTAACCAATTGCGTCTGTTTCAGGGCGAGCCACGATTAAGTGAATTAAGCCCTGAAGAGCTAAGGCTTTACGGTGACGTTCTGACCGGACCTCATGGAGGAGAAACCGATTCGGGGGGAGTCGGAGAACTGACCGTCGATGTCTCGCCGGTAAAAGACGGGAGTTGCGACGGGTACATCGGATTTGAAGCCAAATCCGACGTTCGGGAACCAATCGACCTTGTCAGTCGTGCCAAAGGGCATGACCCGCATATCTACTGGAAGCCAGTGACTCCAGTCGGTGAAACAGGGGATACACTAAAAATTGTCCCGGAACGCTTTTACATCCTTCGTTCTCGCGAAAGGTTCAGCCTTCCGCCTGACGTCGCGGCATTTGTCCATGCTGTGACCGAGCAGCTTGGTGAGTTGCGCATCCATTACGCCGGGTTTGTTCATCCCGGTTTCGGCTGGGGAAGACCGGGGGGGACGCCGCTGATCTTTGAGACTCGAGGCCACAACATTGTGACCTTCCTGCGTCAGGGGGAAAGAATGGCGACGATAAAGTACTTCCGGATGTCGGAAAGCGTGGTGCTTGACTCTATCGCTCCTGATAACTACCAGTTGCAAGAATTAAATTTATCGAAATATTTTCGAGCCTGGTAACGAGACTTTTTGCTGTATTTACGACTCCGGCTGGCAGACGCCCTCGTCTGCCAGAACAGTGTGTAGGCAATCCGTCAGACGAGGGCGTCTGACGGCGGAACCCAAAACGTCTAAAAGGTATGCCTGATGGAAGATCAAACTAAAATAGCAGAACTCGAACAACGCCTTGAAACGATGGGCAGACGTATCGACGACCTCGCCGAGCGAGCTGGCCAGCGCATCGATCCAACTGGAGCGCGACGTAGAGATCCATCCAATTCCCGCAGTTTCTGGGGATTGATTTTTCTGATTGTCGGCTCTGTATGGCTCTCGAACAGAATGGGCTGGTTTTACTTCGATATCCCAATCGCGGCTACTGCTTTGATCGTTGTCGGGGTTTATATGATTGTAACGTCGAAGCGTTGAGCACCACCCGGACCACAATTTGAGTTTTCTCTACACCATCTTTCTGCCCGCCCTCGCAGCCGCGGCAATCCCCGTTCTACTCCACTTCTTCAGCCGTCAACGCCTGCCAGTTATCGATTTCAGCAGCCTTGAGTTTTTGCTGAAGCTACAAAAGCGGCAGGCTCGTCGCGTCCAACTCCGTCAGATCATCCTCCTCATCCTTCGTACTTTGGCAATTCTGGCATTGGTCATGGCGTTCATTCGACCTGCATTAAAGAGCAATGCCGGTGGCGGCGGCGCGACCTCCTCCACCGAGATGGTCATAATTCTTGACGACGCACTCTCGTCCGCCGCAGAGACTCGTAGCGGTTCGATTTACCAGATGGAAGTCGATTACCTCGAATCTCTTGCCGGTTTGGTCGGCGCGAACGACAGGGCGACGATCATCCGTAGCTCGGAACCGACAAATCCCCTCTCAAGGACAGCGACTGAACTGGCGGTCCTGACCAACGAGCTTCGCGAACGGGAACCCCAACTCTTCAAACCCAAATTCAGCTTTGCACTGGCTCACGCAGATAACATCTTCAAAGCCACAGAGCGGTTCAATCGCGAACTTTACATCGTGTCGCCTTACTTTGGCGCTGGTTTCGATTCACTTACTGTCCCCACCTTTGACAAGGTTCGTTGCTACCTCGTTCCCGTTGGGCCTGAAGAGTTGCCAAACGCTTCAGTAGAGTCGATCACCCTAGTCAGCGCGCTTAGGCAAAAAGGGAGACCGGTCGATCTCAACGCCACCATTCGTAACTATAGTAAAAAGGCTGTCGAAGCACTCCCTATCAGCCTCTATCTCGGCAACGACCGCGTAGCGCAAGGCTCTGTTGATCTGCCTGCAGAAGGTAGCGTCGTCAAGAACTTTACGTTCACCCTTAGTGAAGCGGGGTTGCTTGCCGGGTCGGTCAGATTGGAAGATCCAGATCCTTTTCCGTTCGATAACAAACGGCACTTTGTGCTTGACGTTCCCGAAAAACTGCGTTTGCTGGTCGTAGCGGCCGACAGTCTTGAATTGGCAATTCTGAAGTCGGTTTTTGATTCAGGCCCCGAACACTATTTTGACCTGACTTTACGCCTGTCGCGAAGCTGGGAGACCGAGCCGCTTGGCAGTTTCGATGGAATTATACTGGCAGATGTTGCTACTATTTCATCCGGCGCTGTGCAGAGAGTCGATGAGTTTGTGCAAGCTGGCGGGGGGGTGATTCTGCTGCCGGGCAGGTCAACTGATCTTGCCGACTGGAGCCGGGGGATCTTGGACAGGTTAGGGTTTAGGGCTGTTTCCGGAGTCACAACCGGCGGCGTCAAGTGGGGCAAATTCGACCATCAACACCCTCTGTTCTTTGGAGTGTTCGAGGAGTCAGGTGCGCCAGCCTCCCCGACACTTTCATTCGCCGTAAATTTAAGCGCCGGGCCGGGCGACCTTTCAATCATCCCATTGACCACGGGTGGATCATTTTTACTTGAAAGACAAGCCGGGCGGGGGAGAGTCCTGCTGTTTGCCTCGCCACCTTCACCAGCCGCTGGCGAGTTCATTTTCAGTGGTATATTCGCGCCGTTATTATTTCGTTCAGGAGCATACGTTGCGGGCGGGAGCTTCGGAACTCTTGACAACTGGGAGGTCGGCACCATGCAACACCCCGTTCTCCTCTCATCGAAGGTTGTCGAGTTGACAATGGTGACGCCACTCAGCGAGTTGTTCCAGAAGCAACCTCGCAGCGTCATGGGTGGTGTCGAGTATGATGCGGGGCTGGTGACCTCGCCGGGAGTCTATCGTTTCGAGGATAACGGAACCGCAGTCGCCAAGTTTTCCGCCAACATCGCTTCTGGTTCAGGCCAATTAGTAAGATCAAATGTTGACGAATTGGCAGGGAAATTTAAGGAAGCGAAAGTCCTCGATCTTCCGCGAGAACAAATTTCTGCCGAGATTACCTCCGCGCGCTTCGGCACCGAGCTTTGGCGTCCGATAGCTGCCATGTTCATCGGGTTGCTGCTCGCCGAATCGATCATCGGAAGGTCTGGCAAAAGGGAGGATGCGTAAAGCGTGAGTAGAGAAAAACCAGGCGAAATCGCCGAACAGCGCGACCGGGCAATTCTGGTCGGTGTGCAGCGGCGCAATGTCCCGATCTGGGAAGTGAACGACCACCTCGACGAACTCGAACAGTTGCTGGACACAGCCGGAGGCGTCACTGTCGGGCGTTTCATTCAGGATCGCCACCATCCCGACGCCAGGCTGTTTCTTGGGTCCGGCAAGGTGCAGGAACTTCACGGGATGCTCGAAGCACTTGAAGCCAAAATTGCCATTTTCGACGACGACCTTACCCCAGGCCAGATGCGAAATCTTGAAAAGGAATTGCAATGCCGGGTAATGGACAGGGCGGGGTTGATCCTCGACATTTTTGCCACTCGCGCCCGGACTCGAGAAGCTCGCATTCAGGTTCAGCTTGCTCAATCGCTCTATCTGCTGCCAAGACTGACTGGTCGTTGGCGACACTTTTCCCGGCAGGTTTCCGGGCCTATCGCTCGTGGGCCGGGTGAGACACAGCTTGAGCTTGACAAGCAGGCGATTAAAAAGCATGTGAGTCGCCTTAAGCGAGAGCTGAAGAGGATCGAAAAAGCGCGTGAAACTCGTCGCCACCGACGTCAGGGGATGTATAAAGCGGCGATAATCGGCTACACAAACGCCGGTAAATCGACCTTGATCAACGCTTTGACACATTCGAATATCTTTGTCGAAGACCGCCTTTTTGCGACTCTCGATCCTACTGTGCGCTCGTATCGACTGCCAGACGGTTCGCGGATACTTTTGATCGATACGGTCGGCTTCATCCGCAAATTGCCGCTCGGGTTGATGACCTCATTCAAAAGCACCCTTGAAGAGTCGCGCCGAGCTGATCTCTTCATTCACGTCGTCGATATTTCCCATCCGCACTGGGAGGGACAGCTTTTGAAGACAGATGAACTGTTGAAGGAGTTGAAGCTCGGGAGCATCCCGCAGATCCTTGTGTTCAACAAAGTCGACGCAATCGAAGACCCGCTCTTGATCGAAGGATTGCAACGCCAGTTTCCGGGGGCGTTGTTCATCAGTGCTTTGCGCGAAATCCGGCTGCACGATCTGCCGCTGAAAATCGCAGAATATACGCAACAACGATTCATCCGCAAAAGCGAGAGTTTCAGACCAGATGAAGTTGTGCGGCTGAAAGACTTGGAAGAGCGGGTTCAAGTTGTCGGTCGCAGTTTTGTCGACGGTTTGATTGTAGTAGAATACATTATCCCCGATCACTCACCCCGCAAAACGATTGAATTATCTGATGATGAGTTGTCAGATGAAGAGTTATCTGACGAAGAGATGTCGGACGAAGAGATGTCGGACGGAGAATATGAAGAGGGTGAGGAAGAAATCGATGAGGAAAGCGAATGAGCCTCATGACTCCTCACGATCACTGGATGAATCTCGCACTTGCCGAAGCACGGTTGGCGTTCGATGAGAGTGAAGTTCCTGTCGGGGCAGTCATTGTGAAGGCGGGAGTTTTGTTGGGGAAGGGACATAACCGAACGAAAACGCTCGCCGACCCAACGGCACACGCTGAAATTTTGGCAATCACAGCCGCATGTCAGACGCTCGGCTCCGAGAGACTCGATGAGTGCGACTTTTACACGACTCTCGAACCGTGCCCGATGTGTGCAGCGGCGATTGTACTCGGGAGGGTGAAACGACTTTATTATGCCGCAGAAGATCCGCGCATGGGGGCTTGCGGATCGATGATCGATCTGCCGCGTGACGGTAGAATGGGTCACAAGGTGGAAATTTACCGGGCAGGCAATCCCAACGAATCGCTGAATCTACTCAAAGATTTTTACTCCGCCAAACGCAACTAAACCATCCCTCTCAATCCCTTCTAATTGTAAACATCTGCCAGTTTTTTTCGGCAATAACTTTGTCGATCAAAGGGTCTGGTGTCAGATACCATACTATCAACGTGTTCTCCTCATCAATGGGCATGGCTATCAACCTGATCTGGTCAATGATCCCGCTCTTGACGCGTTTGTCCGGGTCGAGATAGAATTCATAAGCATCCCGCCATGAAACCATCCTCTGCCAAACGGCAAACTCCTGCTGAGTAAGCATGTGATTGTTCGGCTCGATGATAAGGTTGACATCTTTTTTAGCCAAGTAGTCGAGGCTGCATATCACCCTGTGACCGGGGACTCTGCTGAATGGTTCGTTATTTTTAGCGATCTCCTTGTCTGTCAATCCAAGAAAATCGACCGCTTTCAGCTCGGAATAATACGGTATCGCCCCGGCGGCACCAGCCGATATGACGATGTCGCTCCCACCAAAGTACTCCTTAAGTCGCTGCCCGATCAACACCCAGTTTTCAGTTCGCCCATTCAGATGTCCCCGCAAATGCCATACGCTTTCGACTCCATACCCGAATAGCACCCTTTCGAGCGCAAAGCTTGAGTGGATTGTGCCAAGCCCCAATCCGATCAGGAGTGCGGAAGTAATCACCATCGATCGGAATTGCCAGGCAATCGCGGTCAACAACGCTATCAAAATGGGGGTTATCGGCACAAGAAAGCGGAACTCCATGAAATCGCCGCCAACGTATATTGTATAGGCTATCCAGAGGACCACCAGAACTCCAGCTTCGAACGCACCAGCAGAGAGGTTGCGCAGTGATCTCCAGTAAAAAGTCAGGATTCCGAAATGGATGTGGAGCAGGTTGGCGAGAGTGAAGAGATGGAAATAGAAAATGCCGTAGAATATGTTTTGAAACCCTTGCACCTTGATATTGAAGGAATTTGGCAAAATGGATCCGTAATATCCCACCTTCCAGATTATCCACGGAACGACAAGCATACTTAGAGGCACCAATGCCGCCGCCAGCAGTTTTTTATCGAGCCATGCGCCAGATCTGTAAAATGCATAGAGGGCGACCAGTACTGTTATACCAGAATCTAGCCTTGTCAGCAGTGCAATCCCCAGCAATGTCGAGAGCATGGCAGTGGTTTTCATCCGCCAGCCATTTGTTTTCAAATGATCGATCATCAAGATAATTGCAAGAAAAAGTGACATCTGGAGCGAAGTTTCGAGTCCGCTTGTCGCAAACGCATAAACTGAGCGGTTGAAACCCACGAAGATTAGGGATACAAGTGCAGCGAAGGTGCTCTTTGAAAAAGTGAGGGTTAGCTGGTAGGTTAGCAGTAGAGCTGTAAAGTAGCATGGGAAGCTAAGGATAATGCTGAATCTTTCAGGCACGATTCCGAGCTTTATTCCGGCGGCAAGGAGCAATGTCCAAAGATAATTGGTGTAGCCCTCGACTCGCTCACCAACGTTCCAGACAAGCCCCTCGCCAGCCGCCATAAATTTGGCGTAGCGGTAGCTGATAAACGCGTCGTCCATCGGATAGCGTTGGGCAAAGGCGAAAACTACCAATATCGCTATAATCGCCCAGAGAAGGGGGCGGCTGTTTGACTCAATTCGGGAAATAATATCGGGCAAGTTGGCATCCTGAAAAATGTATCATCCAACAATCTGGTTGGTTGCGATAGTCAATTTAATTTACAATTTTCGGATATCAATTTCGATCATTTGTCAGATAATTTTTGAATTGCAGGCGATTGACACAACATGACCACGCTTCTTGCAATCACAATGAAAATTTATTATCTTAATTCTGGTGTATCTTCTATCGTAACAGCTTCAACAAATACCCGGCGCTTAAACTGATGCGCCGCTGACCCAATCCGGGAGTTCTCCGATGCAATTGCGTTTTGTTCCTCTTCTAATCACCCTCTTTCTCATCAACACCTCCGTCGCGGAAGTTATCCACATCCCTGACGACTACGAATCAATTCAGATTGCAATTCGCAACGCTAATACCAACGACGGTGACATCATCCTGATCGAGCCTGGCGTATATGTTGATACTATTGACTTTCGAGGCAAAGATATCACAGTCGCCAGTCGATACTTCGATACCGGCGACGAGGATTATATTGCCCGGACAATTATCGATGGTAACGATGATCATCGAGTCGTGGTGTTCCAAAATGATGAAACCGAAAATGCCAAATTAATCGGCCTCACCATTCGAAATGGCCGTGCGCAATACGGTGGGGGTATTTACCTAAGGGGTGGCTCAACACCGATTCTCTCGCATCTAATCATTTATGGAAATGTTGCCAATAATAATGGCGGGGGAATATATGTTACAGTAGATTCAGCACCTATTATTGACAGGGTGACTCTTTACGGAAATCAGGCTAATTCCTATGGGGCGATTAGATGTTACAATGGCGGGACTGCCGTAATAACCAATTCAATAATATTTGGCAATTCACCGCTTGAGCTGTCTGAAGAGATGGATGCTTCTTATTGCGATATCGAGGATGGCCGAGAGGGAGAAGGAAATATTGATGTCAATCCACTCTTTACCGATGCAGATGGTGGAGACTTTAGCCTTGACCAAAACAGCGAATGTATCGATGCCGGTCAGGAAAATGCAACTCACGATCCCGATGAAAGTCGTGCCGATATGGGTGCCCTCTCGTTTAATCATGTACCGGTCATAGCAGTCAATCCTGTTGAAATCGATTTCGGCTCTCTAAGACTAAACAGCACCCTTGATCGTAACGTCACAATTATGAACGATGGCGCAACCCCATTGCGAGTCTCTTCAATTGGTATTCTCGATCAAGATACACCATTTACCGTGGTCGATAATGGTGAAGCAATCGAATTGGCACCAAACGAAGACGTTATTGTCGTCGTCCGGTTTTCGCCTGACGAACAGGGGCTTTTCACCGACACTCTCCTAATCGCATCAAATGACCCCGAAAACGAAGACATTTTTGTTGAACTGACCGGACGAGGTACGCCTCCATCCCCTGAGTTCGAGATCGACGTGCGAAACGTTGTTTATGGAGATGTCGTAATCCGTCGAGAAGTTGACCGGGTCGTCACTATCCGCAATTCAGGAAACGCTGTACTCAATATCGAAAGCGCGGCGATTCTCGAAGATCCTACATTTTTCAACTTGAATTTTAACAACGCGGTCGCAATTCAACCTGACGGCCAACTTGCGCTAACGGTTTCCTTCAATCCTCTTGAACTTGATGATCAATCTGCGACCCTCCAATTCATTTCAGACGATGAAGACGAGGGCGTTATTAACGTTGCACTCTCCGGCACAGGGGTATTGCCTCAACGACGGTATAACTTCACTGACAACACTGGGCTCGATCACTCGATGCTTGTACTCTCAATTGATATCGATGGCGAACCATTGGTATTTGGTAGCGAAGTGGCGATCTTCACCGATGATGATCGTTGTTGCGGAGCCGACTACTGGCTGGATCAAAGACTTGGGCTGGCTGCGTGGGGTGATAACGAAATGACAGAGGCTGTCGATGGATGGCGCGAAGGTCAGGCATTTTCATTCAAGGTTTGGGATCTTGCGGCTGATCAGGAGGTCATTCCCGATGTTGAGATTGTCGATGGCGAAGACCATTTTCGTCCTAATGGATTGACAATATTAAGGTTGAACGTCGAACGTGCTCCAGATGGGTTTAAGATCTACATCAGCAATAGTTGGGGGATCGTCTCGGCTCCTGTCGTTCCGGAAGAGACCAACGTCGTCAGGTTGTGGAGACCAATCGTCGACAGAGGCCACCTCGTTATTATGAAAGACTCCGGTGGGAGATTCTACTCGGCGCTTTTCGGATTTTCGAATATGGCGCCATGGGACTTTCGTCAGGGCTATCAAGTTCGAGGCAACGCAGTCGATTCGCTTGACCTTGGCGGAGATTATGTCGCGGTCAATACGCCGATCCCGTTACGTGTAGGTTGGAACATCGTCTCCTATTTCCCGGAATCGCCACTAACAGTACAAGTGGCATTTCGCAATGTCGTCAACCAGATCAACCTGGTCAAAGATTCGTTCGGCAGGTTTTACCTGCCGGGTATCAATTTCAGCAACATGCCACCTTTACGCAGAGGTCTCGGATATCAGGTTAGAGCGACTCAGGCAGTTGATCTGGTCTGGAATGTTCCACAACAGCAAATCGGGTCGGTTCAGCCTGGCTCCAATGTTACCGAGCATTTCACCGCGCCAAACTCAACCGGGCTTTCAATGAGCATCTTACTTAACGGCGGTGCATCGCTTCAGGGTTGTGAGATTGCCGCCTACTGCCCAGACGGCAGACTTGTCGGCGCGACGAAGCTCACCGGGCAATCGCCTTGGGGGCTTGCACTTTGGGGTGATGACCCTACAACGACTGAAAAAGATGGTGCTACAGATGGCGAAGCCATTCGTTTTGTCGCCTTCGACGGAAGGAGCGAACTGCCAGTCGATGCCACCTGGAAAGAGCCGAATATCTTTGTTGGAGACGATTTTGCAAGTGTTGAACTTGCAGCACCGAGCGGCTTACCGCTGACTCTTCGCCTCGAATCAGCACAACCAAATCCCTTCAACGGAAGGACAACTTTGGCATTTACCCTTCCACTTTCCGCAGATGCAAAGTTGGCAATCTACGATCTCTCTGGCCGTCAGATCTCCCTATTGGCGAAGAGGAAGTTCAGTCAGGGAACCCATCGCCTTGTCTGGGATGCCGACCGATTGTCGTCAGGGATTTACATCGCCAGACTTGAAACAAGTGGTCAGACCCTCTCCACCAAACTCACGTTACTTCGTTAAGGATCTTGACAGGGGTGGCTTGAACCACCATTCAGTAGAGACATTGTTCCGCAGACCTATGATAACCAACATCAAGTATAGCCATTCAGGACATGAGATGAATCTAATGCGCCATCGAACAGCTACTAAAGAGGAAATTCCATTGACTCACGCTTCTATTCTTAATTCGATGAGGATTTTTACTCAATATCTGATTCTCACTTTGGTGTTGAGCATGCCTCTAATTGCCGCTGTGGGACCAATTTCAAGTGCCGTGTCGTATGAATTGACTCAAGCTTCTTCTACGAAATTCCACCTTTCTGTAGCTACACCGACGATCACCTCAGAGCAGGTTGCCACCCCTGTTGGCACCTTTGACAAGTTTGAGCTTGCGGGTGAGTTGACCCTTGGTCGCCCCGGTTGGCCCGACCTTCCTGTTATCAGCCGCACGATCCTTATGCCTCCGACAGGTGCCGCAAAACTCAACGTAACCAAAATTACATCCCGTGACGAGAACGGATTTCAGCCGATAGTGGCACCACCTGCTGAAGTCGAAGATGTTATGGCGGGCGTTCCATCCGAAGACTATCTCATCACCGACAGTTGGTTTCCACCCGAACCGATCGTGATCGACGAGCCTGCCATCATGCGTGGCAACAGAATAGTCACTGTTTATACGTTCCCGATTCAATACAATCCGGCGACAGGCCAGACTCGCTTCAACGAGGAGATCAAATTCGACCTCGAATTTGAAGGGAATGGTAGCAACGAAGTTGCCAACCCTTCTCGCATTCCAGCCTCGAATGCTGTTCAGCGAGCCCTCGAAAATATGGTGATTAACCCGCCACAGGTTCCAGTTCGTGACGACATTTTGACGGGCAACTACCTCTACATCGCCCAGGGTTTGCAAAGTGTCGATGATGCCCTGCGACCACTCATCGAATGGCGACGACGCATGGGGCATACTGTCTCTGTCGCGCACGTCAACCCAAACGCCAGTGTTGCGACCATTAAGGCAATAATTCAAAACGCTTACGACAGCGATTCGCCCCCCGAATTTGTCTGTCTGGTCGGCGATGCAAGCGCGGGTGGAGAGATTAACGTCGCTGCCGCAACCCAGACCGGTGACTATGAGTACTCCCGGCTTGATGGAAACGACCCTTTGCCCGACGTTGCGTTGGGACGGCTATCAGCGATGAACATCAATCAGTTGCGATGGATAGTAACCAAAATCGTCAGCTACGAAACCGACCCAAATATGGATAACACCGATTGGTATAAGCAAGCAATGGTTGTCGCCGGGCACGTTGGCAACGGTATTGGCGAAGTCCACTTGGCGCATTGGGTCAGAATGCAGCTTGAGGCTTATGGTTTTGACGAAATCCGCAATTGGTACTGGAACGTCGATGGGGAGGCGTCGGGCAATCAGGACTTTCTGACCGATGCATTCCGCTGGGGGATGTCGATCCTCCATTATCGAGCCTTCTCCCACATGAATCAGCTCCCTCTTGCAGTAATCACTAATCTCCCTAATGACGATGGTCGCTGGCCTGCGGTATTGGCTATCTCTTGCAATACCGGTAATTTCGTCGCTGACAATAACGGAAATTATCAAAATACCGGCATGTCAGAGGAATTTCTTCGTTCACGAGGTGGTGGAATAGGCGCCATCGGAACGGCTACTGGCGAAACAAACGTCAGATTCAATAATCTTGTCGCCGCTGGAGTCTGGAAAGGCGTCTATGAGATGAAAATGTATTGCCTTGGTTGGGGGTTAAATCAAGGAAAATACGAAATCTGGCGCACTTATCACGGCTTTGATGACGTTTACTCACGGTTTATGGACTGGAATAACCTGATGGGAGATCCCGGGACCTCGATTTGGACAGAGGTCCCACAACGAATTGAAGTGACTTATTCAGCCGAAACCCCGGTCACTTCCAACCTTGTTGTAATCGATGTTACTGACGATGAAGATGGCGATCCCGTTGGAGATGCTCAGGTCTGCATTTACAAAGAAGATGAGTACCAGATTGTCGGAACTACCGATGAGAATGGTCGCGCCTACCTGACGATGCCTGACGATGTAGAACCGGGTGTCGCTGCCCTTACTGTAGTCAAGCACAATGTTTTTCCCTTTCAAGGCGAGATCGAGTTTACCGAGCCAGCCAGACGTCTGCAAGCTCAAAATTTCACTATCGATGACGATCAGCAGGGGCAGAGCAATGGTAACGGTAATCAAGAGCTTAATCCTGGCGAAAGAGTCGAAATTGCCTTCCATTTGGCCAACCATGGAGGTGATGCAATTCAGGGCGAAGTCAACCTTTCCATCACTTCGCTCACTCATTTTGTTGAAGTTATAGATCAGGAATTCGTGATCGATGAAGTTCCCGCGCCAGGTGAATACATCGAACAAAGGATCGTTGTTCAAATCGACGAATCGGCTCCATATAGCGAGTTAGCGAGACTTCAATTTGAGATTACTTCTGGACAACAAGTATGGGCGTCGGTCTCTGAAATGGAAATTTCCGCACCAAATATCGTGATCGAAAGTATGGAATTAGCTGACAACATGCTTCTTCCATCACAGATAAAAACTCTCGGAATTGTTGCAACGAACACTGGCTCTTATCAGTTGACTCCGAGCACGGCGTTATTAGTCTCCTTGAATGATGCCGTTACGGTTATCGACGCTGAATCGACTTTTCCTCGCATACCATCAAACTCGTCCCGTGCATTGAATGGTAACCTATTCCGACTCCGCGCCCATCCACTCTCGATCCCAGGAACCATATGCAAAATGATCCTGATTGTAGAGACAAATGATGGATTTCGTGACTCGACCTTTTTTGAGCTTATTTTGGGCGAGCCAGAGGCGAACGACCCGTTTGGCCCCGATGAATACGGCTATGTCTGCTACGACTCAGGTGATGAGGGTTGGGATATGGCACCTGAGTATGATTGGATCGAAATTAATCCTGCTATCCAGCAGCGCCGATTTAATGGGACAGTCCTCAACCTGACTGATACTGGTGATAACCAGGACGCATCTATCGCAGTCAATATGCCATGGGATTTTCAATATTATGGCCAAAACTACCGACAGTTGACGATATGTAGCAACGGATGGGCGGCATTTGGAGATCAGCATTTCATCGGTAATTTTCGTAAACAACATGTTGGTCAGGCGCTGGCCCCCAAAGCGATGCTTGCGGTATGGTGGGATAATCTTATCACCATACCAAACACTTCAAAAATTGTCACCTACAATGATCGCGAGGGCGGAAGATTTATTGTCGAATGGAGTCAGATGCGGCGTCTGGTCGAAGCAGGTCAGGGTGCCGACGAAACTTTTCAGATGATCCTTTACGATCCCGAGCGCTACCAGACGGTGACTGGTGACGGGATAATTACATACCAGTACAACAACGTTACGAATCAAAACTTGGTCGCTCATAACGATCTTCCTTATTGTGCAATCGGGATCAGCACTCCTGACGGCATGAGCGGAATGGAATATACGTACTGGAATACCTATCACGCCGGAGCAACGCGAGTCGCCAACGGTCTAGCGATCACCTTCACCACTCAATCGACTACCCGAACCGGTGTCATTGAGGGCTTCATAACCGATGTCGAAACAGGCGAACCGATCCCCAGGGCTCAAGTACTGACAACCAGATCGTTCTGGGCAGAATCAGACGAGAACGGATTTTACCGTATCGATGACATTATCATCGGTGACGATTACGCCCTTACGGCAACGGCATTGGGTTGGAACGATTCTACACTCACCGGATTTGACGTTACAGAGGATGAGACGCTAACCGTCGATTTTTCGCTCCTTCACCCCGTAATTCGTTTTTCACATGATCGCATTCGGCGGGATATCAGCGTCGGCACTACCACTGAGGTCGAGCTGACCATCAGCAACGATGGTAATGGTCCACTTGTCTGGGAGAGCAAGCCAAAAGTGATCCAGGAGGATGAGCGACCGATATGGGAACCTATTTCTTCACTCAACATTGCCAGGATTGCTGAAGACGATAGGGTTGAAGGAGTTGTTTTTGCAGATAACCACTTTTTCGTCAGCGGAGCAAACGCTGGTGACCCAAATACTGTCTATAAGATATCTCGAGAAGGAGAGTTGGTCAGCAGTTTCGAGCAGGTCGGTAATTCGCAATATGGTTATAAGGACCTTGCCTGGGATGGAGACTTGATTTGGGGCTCTGGTGAGGATACGATTTTCGGCATCAAACCGGATGGCGAGGTAGTAGCGAGATTTGTAGGCCCACAAAGCCCCCAGAGTGCTTTAACCTTCGATACTGATCGTGGTTGGCTTTGGACAAGCACTGTAACTACCGCAATTGTCGCGGTAAACCGACAGGGCCAACGGGTAGGGCGCTCGATTCCTAATCGGATGCTTCGGATATATGGCCTTTCCTACAATTCTGCCGATCCAGACGGGAAAACACTTTATTTGCATGTCCGCGAACGCGATACAGAACGCCAATTGATTTATCGCGTCAACCCATTGGCAGGTGAGCCCGAACTCTTTCATGTGCTTGATCCGGTCGGCCCCGGGCTTCCTACCTGTGCCGAAATATCGGGGCTCTACGACCCTTTGAATTGGGTCTATATTACGATGGAGAACACTCTTCCTGCAGATGGCGGAGATCGACTTGATATCTACCAGATTGCTCCGAGAAGAGATTGGATGAAATCGACGCCGCTTCTCGGAACGATCAATCCAGGCGAGCATCAGGAAATCGTTATCCGTCTCGGCGCAACGGATCTGCCGGTAATGGATCTTGAAGGTGATCTAAATTTTCATCACAATGCAGCATTTGGGTTCACATCACTACCAGTCAACATTAATATCATACCCGGACCCGGTGCGCTTGCCGAAAGGACTTTGACTTTTTCCCGAGGCTGGAATCTCGTCTCTCTCAACATTGTGCCAGAATTATTGGACGTAGTCGAGCTTATGCTCCCGCTTGTTGAAGACGGAATCATGGCGATGATGAAGGATGGGCAAGGGAGATTCTACAATCCAGGCGCTGAGTTTAACAATATTCCCGGTTACGACACCTCAAGTGCCTACCAGATCTACGTCAATAGTGATGCAACTATGTCGGTTCGAGGGACAATCATTGCCCCGGACGCTCCAATTCACCTTCGAGAAGGTTGGAATATGGTTGCTTACTATCCGACGGAATCGGTCGCCGCTGACATCGGGTTTATCGGTTTGGGTGACGCGCTGACTATTGCCAAAAACATATCTGGTCGATTCTATTTGCCAGCTTACAACTTCAACAATCTTGGCAATCTGAGCGAGGGGAACGGCTACCTGATTAAAGTCAGTCAGGGCATAGACCTTGTCTATCAGATCCCGGAGGGTGGAGACCGTATTGCTATCGCCGATAACTACCCAACACACTTTAGCATTCCAAATTTCAGCATGCTGAATCATTCGTTGTTGCTAATCGGCGAGACATCTATGGCAGGTTTTGAGGTGGCTGTTTTAGGGGAAGAGGGTGGAGTGGTGGGTGTAGGAGTTATCAACAAGTCAGGTAATGCTGGGATTGCAATTTACGGTGACGATCCTGCAACACTTGAATTAGAAGGTTTGAAAGCCGGCGAGTCATTCGCGGTTAGAATCTGGAATGGCGAAAACGAGTCTGATCTGCCAGCTCAAATTATTGAGGGTAAACTTACGTGGCTGTCTGACGGTCTGACGGTGGCAAAAGTATCGCCCTCGCAGGTTCCGGTCGAGTTCGGTTTGGATGGTGCATTCCCTAATCCTTTCAACTCCAGCACAAATATTTCATTCGGTTTACCGAAAGAATCTATCGTCGATCTTGCTGTGTATGACCTCGTAGGAAGGCAGATAGTACGTCTGGCAGCAGGGCAAATCAAAGCCGGACGCCATGCAGTTGTATGGCATGGTGATCCGACTCCTTCGGGGATCTATATCATTCGGCTTGAGACCGGTGGTAAGGTTTTGAACCGAAAGGTCGCATTGATACGTTAAGGTCAGTTAATAGTATTCAAAAAAAAGGCGCTCCGAAATCCGGAGCGCCTTTTTTAACGAATAACCTATTGCTTACAACCAATAGGATTCTATAGTTCTTCGCCAACCTTTATCGCTCTGACAAAATTGGTAGCTCCAACCTTACCAAGAGGGAAGCCGCCTGTTGCCACAACAATATCCCCATCTTTTACCCATCCTCGCCGTTTTGCAAAGTCGAGAGCCGCGCCGATGTTCACCAGCCATGACGACTGGCTCGGGCTAATCAACGTGTAAACTCCCGAATAGAGCTTCATTCGCCTCGCAGCTGCTTCAGTTCGGGCACCAGCGATTACAGGAACTCCGAGCCGTTGCCTGCTTATTCTTGCCGCAGTGCTTCCGCCAGTATATGGCACAAGTACGGCTTTGGCTTCCAAATCCCTGACCAGAACCGCCGTCGCATCGACGACTGCCTCTTCGACAGAATCTTCTATTCGATCAGGTGTCGGAAGCAGCAAGTGGCTCTCCGCTTCCATCAAAATATTTGCCATCGTTTCGACGACAAGCCGGGGGTCGCTTCCTACAGCAGTTTCTCCTGATAGCATTACAGCATCTGTCCCATCATAGACTGCGTTTGCGACGTCGGTCACCTCAGCGCGTGTAGGTCGAGGTGAAGTTGTCATGGACTCAAGCATCTGCGTCGCTGTAATGACCGCTTTGCCACGCTTCCGACAGAGAGCAATCAACATCTTCTGCACCGTAGGGATCTTCTCCATCGGCAGATCGATCCCGAGATCGCCGCGAGCCACCATTAAGCCGTCGGACTCATCGAGAATTGCGTCGATATTATCGACCGCTTGACCCCGCTCTATTTTGGCAATTAGAAACGGAATCGTTGAAGCTCCCTCCATAAGTTTTTTCGCCTCCAACATATCAGCCGCGCTCTGAACAAACGAGAGCGCCATCAGATCGACTCCAAGCTCCAACCCGAAGCGAATATCGTCTCTATCTTTATCGGTAATCGCACCGAGTGTGAGAGCGCTATCGGGGAAATTTAATCCCCACTTCGACCGAATTACCCCTCCGGCTGTCACCGTGCAGGCTATCTCCCCACCCGATTTTTCGTTGATTACGAATACTATGTTCCCGTCACCAAGAACCACCCGGTGCCCAGACTTAACGTCTTCGAACCACCCTGTGTCGGTGAAACCGACCGATTCTGAATTGCCGAACTTCAAACCTTCGATTAACCGAAACGGGCTACCTACTGCGACTTTAGTCTCACCACCCGCAAACTCACCAATACGGATTTTCGGCCCGGAAATGTCCTGCAGAATAACAATTGGGTTGCCTAATTTTGCCGCTACTGACCTGATGGTGTCGTAGGTTGCCCGATGGAATTCGTGGGTGCCGTGGCTGAAGTTCAGGCGGAATACCTCAACTCCTGCGGTAATAAGTCTCTCAATTTCGGTAGGTGATTCCGATGCAGGACCAACTGTTGCAATGATTCTCGTTAGTCGTGCACGTGGAGTGGTTGAAGGGGGAGTCAGGGGCATGGGAAGTCTCAAATTTTGATTGTGGTAGAGTGACTCAATATAACAACAATTGTTGCAAAAGGCACACGCGAGTAGCTCATTCTGGAGGGTTGATTAGTCCATACTAAAATACAAAGCCGTCACCCTGTAATCTCAGGATGACGGCTTTGTATAATAGCTTCCAACTGGATACTATCGAATTAACGCAATCTTCTGGATAGCTGTCCTGTTAGCCGATTCAAGCTTTACTACGTAAATCCCGGTTGGCATACTCGTTGCGTTCCAGGCAATCTTGCAATTGCCAACTTCCGGCGTCCGCTCGAACAAGGTCGAGACTTCACGCCCAAGAACATTGTATATCTTAAGCGATGTTGGGACGGCCTTATCGGCACCGAAGCTAATGGTGGTCACCGAGTTGAACGGGCTCGGGAAGAGAGCGTGAATGCCGAACTCAACAGGAATTGGTCGCTTCTCTAAATCGACATCATCAGGCACAATTCCAAAGTGGAATGGTGCTACACAATTAATAGTGTCGGCTCCCGACACAGCCTTCACCGACCATTCATAAAAATTGTCGAACCAGAACGGAAGGTCAAGTGTATCGAGTAAAAGAGTCAACTCAGTGTTGGCGATTGTTGTCGTAAAGAGTTCGTCACCTGCCTTCAATGCGAATATGTAGGAGATGAGAGTGTCATCGAAATTCGCATCAGCCGATGGCTCCCATTTGAAGGCAATTTCCGGTATGCGGAGCGTGTCTCCGTGAAGCGGGTGGGCGGTAATTGTGTCGCCGTCAGTCGGTGTCAGAAGGTTAAATTGCTCGGGCTGTTCAGGTCCGATCACATCGAGTTCAACGCTGATTATTGCCTCGCCATCGTCGGCGTTATGACGGAAATAAAGTTCGCCTTCAAATAATGTATCCGGGAGCGCTGCCGCGTCAAGCGTCAGGATCAACTCCTGAGTTTCGTTCGGGTTCAACGTCCCTTCCCATACATCGAGATTCAGCCAGTCCCTTCTCGCATCGAGTTGATGAATTTGTACTTTGTCTCCTCCACCTGGTTCGGAAATGTTCTGTAGACTCATGAAGACCCAGCTATAGACATCGAACTCATTGGTTATCCATCCTCCTATCTGACCGGTCGAGCTAGTATCTTGAGCAATCTCAAACGCCGAGAGAGTATCGCCTGTATTGACATCCATCTTTGTAACGAATGATCTGTTTTCGGCATTTGAGGGCTTGTTGATGATATAGAGATTATGGCCTTCCGGATCTTCTGGCCAATAGGAGAGACCGTAAGTCTTAAGTCCAAGATTATCGAGATCGCCTTCGAGACGGTTTCCTTCCCGGTCGAATCTGAAAATGTCTGAGGTAGTACCACATAGGTAAATCACTCCCTCGTCAGAGTTGAAAGCAATATAGGGAGTAGGATTTTGCATGGGCAATTCCCAGCTGATTGCCACCTCTCCAGCGATGGTCAAGGCATAAACATTATCCTCGCCTACCGCCCAGATATATTCTCCATCCCAATCCATGTCTTTGTATCCGTATCGAGAAGATCCCGTCTGCAGGAATGTATCGATTAATGCACCGTTTCGATCAAGTCTATAAATTACATTGTCATTGATATCGCCTGCTTCATTTGCTCCAGAAAGAAAGAATTGATCTTCAGCGAATATCACTCCTTCGATGCGAAGGTCTGCGACGGTGTCGCTTACGTTGTAGGTTCTGCGCAGTTCCCACGGTTGAGCATTTGCATCACCAAGTAGCCTCTTTTCAGCAGTCCAGAAGAGTGGTCCGTTTCCTCCATTGAAGATACTCCAAGGCAAGTCGCGCGCCCGATCGGGATCAAGTCTGTCCGACAATAATTCCGTCGAGGGAGAAAATTCCGGATGGAGGAGATCGAAGTCGAATTGAACAGTATCGCCTTCTTCAACTTCTTGATCGAAATAGGTCGAGTCATTATAACCCTGTTTATGGGCAGTAATATCGAACGGAACTTCGGCAAGAGCATCGATAATCTGCCAGAATCCGTCAGCGTCAGTGTCATCGACGAATCCATGTTCCGTATAAACCCTCACTCCCTCAAGTGCTTCTCCGGTTCGCGCATCGTGGACAAAGCCTCGCAACGTGCAAGCTTTGTATCTGGGGGAAGTCGAGAAAAGGAGTGCTCTGCGAGCCTGCACTGGTTCGGCGCTAACGGGGCGTCGGTTAAGGAACGAGTAGTTAATACCCGATCTGCCGTCAGGTGATGAAATACCAACCGAGCCGAATGGAATGTTGTTAGACCACTGCACATCATTCTGGCGGATGTTCTCAATATTAGAAACGGTCTTATACTGGAACAGGATGTTAGGGTCGCCCGATTCAGTGATCCAGATGTCTTTATCAAGGATGATTACCTGAAAGGTCCACTCAGCGTCGCCATTTGCCGGGCGCATTCGCTCCCATTCGACGATAAATCGGCCGTTATCTTCATCGTAGTATTTCCAGATTCTTCCGTTTTGCCCGAATCGAATATCATCCCAGAACGGCGCAAGCATACCCACACCGCCACCAATACACTGATCCATCGGCCAATTGGCATAATTTGTAATACGGGGCTGAGATCCCATCGCAATAAAGCCGTTTGTGGCAATGGTTATCTGCGTATATTCCTTGCCGTAAAACTGGGTGGTAAAACCTAAATCGACGACAATGCACTTGCCAATATCGAACTCAACATTGCCTTCAAGTGCCTGAATTCGCGTTCCGTCGTACTCGGCATTTTGTCCCTGGGGATTGATCTCAATCCATTCATATTGCGGTGCCATATCCCAATCGGTGTCTGTGTCATCGAAGCAAATGTATCCAAAATTATCAGGCCCAGTCGGAGCGTGAGCCCTCTCACGCAGAACCTGTAGCTCAAAGAAGAGTGAGTCAACAAAACCATCATCAGCGCGGAATATCGCCACCATCTGATTTTTTGAGCCGGGGACGACAACCCTGTTGCCAGAGATTGAGAATGCCGATTCCATGCGATCATGATCTCCCGCATCAAGGTCATCCAACATTGCCGTATTTTCGACGACGGTCACACCCATTCCAAGGCTACGTAATTCGACTGATAACCGCCTGGCGTCCAATTCACCGTCGTTCTTGATGTCGAGATTCAGAGCCTGTACAGTATCGCCAATAATGTTCCCGCCGAGAAAGGCATGTAGCTCAAAATTAGGTGATTCCGGCATAAACTTGATCTGCGAATCCCAACTATCATCACCACTGGTAAAATGCAGTTTCAATATCGGTCGTGTGATAGGCCTGGACGTCCCATCCGGTGTATTAGGTGCAAATTGAACAATGATGTTGGCACCAGCCTGAGCCGCTTCGCCGTGCGCGACATTGCCAATTTCAATTTGGGCATTTTCGACCACCTCAAGGTATGGTGAGACAGAAATAGCTTCCACAAAAACATCATTCAGGTCTTCGGAAGCACCAACGTTTTTAACAGTTACATTGAGTTCAAACGCGTCACCTGGATTAACTGTTTCATCTGCATCATCGGGAATCGAAGTCAGTGTGTATTCAAGAAGTTCAATTGCCGCGGGGACATTTGCAACCCGTACTGTATCGGTAAAGGGGCGAATGTCACGCCCGGAAGCAGAAATGCAAATCGGTCGATTAGCGATAAAGGCTTCGTTGCCTTCAAGCACGAATCGTGCGATACCATCGGCGTCCGCGGTAGTCGTTTTCTGCAGGAATCCCGCGTAAGCTGCGTACTGTGCTGGCTGGTTCAGTGCTGGCATGTTTCCTGGTGAGTAGAGAGTCACCTGTGCGCCTGGCATCGGATCATCAGCGCGGTATCTATGAACAAAAACCTCAAGAGATTTCGTTGAGGGAGGAATTGTCTCCGGCATATTAATTTCAGGAAGTCGCGGCACCCCTATCCAAGGTTGTAGCCCTGGGTCCCCATACATGTCCGTGTCAGTCTTGATATGAGCATAGAGTTGACCACCGACGTTAGGTATATCGAAATTCGGGAAGACCCCTTCTATAGCTGTGACAGACCTTGCCCGTGCAATTCCGAGCGGTAGGTCGCGCTGTAGCACGCCATTCACCATCGACAGCCAGATATAGCTTACGGGAGCAGAGGCAGGCCAACCCCATCCGCACGTCCTCGCAACCGGACCCTTCATCTCATTAGGCCAGGTTCCGGACCTGAATACGACCTGGTTTGCCCACTCGCCATGTCCTGAATAGACAATGTCTATAGGGTAAACAAAATCAGTATTATTCTCATTGACGCCGTTGACACCCTGGTATTGAGACTGCCAGTAGTATATCTCAGCACGTCCAATCATCACGTTGACGCCGCGATTGTACTGCTCGGCAACTCTCGGACCTATCTGCGAGCCTGGCTGATCGTAGTCGGTATTCTCATAGAAGTTGATGTCATTGAAGCCGAGGCTTTTCAAAACTTCTTCGCCATAACGAACATTCGTATGGATTGAAATATGCCATGCTGACTCAGGGCTATTCCCCCAATGCTGAGAGTAAACCATCCCGCGGCGGAACCACTCTGGATTGGTCATACGTGGCTTCTCTTCGTAAAGAAGTGTCCTGCCAAAAATAAGATTTGCAGCTCCTTCGCTTCCGGCGGGAAATCTTGAGTACCCAACATCGGGATGAAGGTCGTTTTGGCCACCTTCGAGGCAGGCAAACAGAAAATCTGCGTGGGGAAATCCACCCCAAATCGACCAGCCTGTAGGGGCTTGCAGTATATTTGACGCCTGATGGACAGGTGCCTGATCGTAATTTAGATCGCCAATGAGAGCAACGTAGTCGAATGGATCTTCACCACGTTGAAGATAAGCGTTGTAACGACCTTGAATATCCTGTCTCGTTCCATCTGCGTTGCTGGGGTCACGAGGAATAAGTATCTCCATCTTGTAACCGGTTCGTCTGCGGAACTCGATCCAGTCTCTGACCATCTGAAATCCGAGCGTTGCCTGATGCGCCACTATAAGATAGTGAGCGACATATTCTGGTTCGGAATCAGGCGGATCGTCACGCCCAAGTTCGTCACCATTGATGGCAAGTTCGCCAATGAGGTTTTTGAATAACTTGCTGCGGTGGCGGCGATTCGGAGACTGCACCGGATTGATCGGCTCATCATCCGTGTAAGTGATTTCAGTCTGAATATTTTCGTAGCGAACATAAGATTGGCTGATTGGGTCGTACTGAAGCGGATAAACGGTCACCTTAACAAGTCTTGCACCACGGATTATAAACGGTTCGGACATTTCGGCGATTTTGCCTGGATAAAGTCCGTCCATGGGACTGGCAACCGATCCTATCATGATTGAATCGTCACAAAGTGCGGGAGATGCGGTTGATCGCAACGAACGCGGTTCATCGAAAGTGTAGCTGAATTGAAGTCCTGCGTTCGGCGGGACGAGCACAAAGCGGCTGATAGCAGGAAGCAACGGTCTTCCATACTCGAACGTCATGCCTTCTTCTGGTACTTGCATCAGTTCAAATTCGTCACCATCTTTCTCAATGCGCTTCTGCTCTAAATTCTGGATGTCAAACCCAAGCTTTATCGAGTGAGCATTTGAGCTCTTTATTGATACAGCGTTGGCTTGAAATTCTTGATTAGAAGCAGCGACAGCGAAATTGGCCGTCGAGAAAAAAATCGAAATATAGAGTGCCAAAATCGAATGTTTTTGAAAAAACATCTCTTACCGCCTTGGTGACAAAAGGATTTGATTTTAAGAATGCGAATTGCTTGTGGTGACAGTTTGTAAAGCTTAACGGAGACTTCCAACCTTAAATATACACATAATCTTACTATATTGTCAAGGTATTAACCATCTAATGCTTGACATGAATATACCTGCAATTGTCATCCCTCCCCGCTTGACATGATGCGTTGCCAAGCTTAACTTGAATAGAGGAATTTCTTCATTTATTATCGCGCTTAAGTTCAACCAAATCAGGTCTCCGGTAGTGGAACAATTTACCGACAAGATTTCCCGTCAACGAGTTGTTGTAGAGCATGTTACGCCCAAGGTTAACGGCGGAAGATTCCCTATTAAACGGGTCATAGGGGAATCGGTCGTAGTCGAAGCCGATATCTATGCCGATGGCCATGAGAAGCTCGGTGCCAGATTGTTGTGGCGACACTCTACCGATATCCGTTGGGAAGAATCGCCGATGAGCCTATTGGGCAACGATCTCTGGCAGGGAAGCTTCACTGTTTCGCAAGTCGGGAAATATGAGTACACTGTTGAAGCGTGGTTAGACCCCTTTGCTAGTTGGCGCGCCGATCTCGAAAAAAGAATTCTCGCAGGGCAAGATCTTGCAATAGAGATCGAAATTGGTGTCAAACTCGTTCGACAGACTCTACGGCGATTGACTGGTGACGACTTGCAGTACATAAAACACTTCATCGACTTGATGAAGAGTGGTGAAATCGCTTCCCGCGTCGAAACTGCCCTCGATGAACACTTACAACTCTTGATGACCCGTTATCCTGACCGCGAGAATTCAACCTCATATCATCAAGTTCTGTCGGTCTCAGTCGATCGCCCCCAGGCTCGATTTAGCAGTTGGTACGAAATTTTTCCCCGTTCAACATCCCTTGAGCCAGGTAGACACGGTACCTTTAGTGATGTCATCAACCGATTGCCTTATATTGCCGAACTTGGCTTCGACGTTCTTTACCTCCCGCCAATCCATCCGATTGGCAAAAGCTTCCGCAAAGGACGGAACAACGCTCTGGTAGCCTCTTCTGAAGATCCCGGCAGCCCATGGGGTATTGGCTCTGAGGAAGGTGGACACAAAGAGATCAACTCCGAACTCGGAACGCTCCCTGACTTCCACCAACTTGTGCGGGAGGCAAAGGAGTATGGCATCGAAATCGCTCTCGATATAGCCCTTCAATGTTCCCCCGACCATCCGTGGGTAAAGGAGCATCGTAGCTGGTTCAAAGAGCGACCCGACGGGCGCATCCAGTATGCCGAGAACCCGCCCAAAAAATATCAGGACATTTATCCGCTAAACTTTGAGTCTGATGATTGCGTCGCTCTCTGGGAGGAGATTAAGAGCGTTTTTCTCTACTGGGTCGAGCAGGGAGTGACGATTTTCCGCGTAGATAACCCCCACACCAAGCCGTTCCGGTTCTGGGAGTGGTTGATCGCCGAAGTTAAGCGCGACCATCCGGAAATACTCTTCCTTGCCGAGGCGTTCACCCGCCCCAAAACAATGCACCGTCTTGCCAAGATTGGCTTCACGCAATCCTACACCTATTTCACTTGGCGCAACGACAAGTGGGAGCTTGAGCTATACTTCAATGAGATCGCCGAAGGGTCTGGCCGTGAGTATTTTATCCCTAATTTTTGGCCCAACACCCCTGATATTCTACACGAATCGCTGCAAACAGGGGGAAGGTCTGCCTTTATCACCCGCCTGGTCTTGGCAGCAACATCGAGCGGCAATTTCGGCATCTATGGGCCAGCCTATGAGCTTTGCTACAATACTCCGAAAGAAAAGAGTTCTGAAGAGTACCTGGATTCAGAAAAGTACGAAATTGCGCATCACAATCTTGACGACCCTATCAGCATTCGACACATCATTTCGAAAGTCAACAAGGCTCGCAGAGAGAATGTCGCCCTTCAGACGAATTGGAACATACGGTTCCACAAAATTGACAATCCGTTCATGCTCTTTTACAGCCGTCAAACAGCAGACAAGTCAAACACAATATTGGTCGCGGTCAACCTCGATCCGCACAACACGCAAATCGGGTGGGTTGATCTCCGCATCGCCGATCTCGGGTTGAGCTGGAACGAGAGCTACCAGGTCCACGACCTCTTGACCGATCTGAAGTACATCTGGCAAGGCGAGCGCAACTACATTGAGCTACACCCGTTCAATATCCCGGCACATATCTTTAAGCTGACCCGCAAAACTGGCGATGGTGGGGCCGAAAGTTTTGAGTAAGTCAGACAGTTTGTGATCGTGCATCGATCCCAATATTCCATTTACTTCAAATAGTCCTTTCGATATTATCACAACTATGAACCAATTTCCAAATAATCCCAAAAACAGCGAAAAAATCGCTCTCGAATGGTACAAAGAAGCTGTCATCTACGAGCTTCACATCCGAGCTTTCTTTGACTCAGATGGTGATGGCGTCGGTGATCTAAAAGGCTTGACCCAGAAGCTCGACTACCTGCAAGAATTAGGCGTAACTGCACTTTGGGTTTTGCCCTTCTATCCCTCACCGCTTCGCGACGACGGCTACGACATCGCGGACTACTACTCGATCAACCCTACCTATGGCGACATGCGCGACTTCCGCACCTTCATGAAGGAAGCTCATAGCCGCGGCTTGAAGGTCATCACCGAGCTTGTCCTGAACCACACTTCCGACCAACACCCCTGGTTCCAGCGCGCCCGTCGCTCACCCAAGGGCAGTCGTTACCGCAACTTTTATGTTTGGAACGACGATCCTGACCGCTATCGTGAGACAAGGATTATCTTTCAAGACTTTGAGCCGTCCAACTGGAGTTGGGATCCGATAGCCGAACAGTATTACTGGCACCGCTTTTACCACCACCAGCCTGACCTTAATTTCGATAACGCGGAGGTTCGCCGCTCGATGTTCAAGGTGCTCGATTTCTGGCTCGGGATGGGGGTCGATGGCTTAAGGCTCGACGCGGTACCCTATCTCTACGAACGGGATGGTACTAACAACGAGAATCTGCCTGAGACACACGAGTACCTTCGCCAACTACGGTCACATGTAGATACCAACTTCCCGGGGCGAATGCTTCTCGGCGAAGCGAACCAGTGGCCTGAAGATTCCATCGCTTATTTCGGTAAAGGCGATGAGTGCCAGATGGCATTCCACTTTCCGCTTATGCCGAGGCTCTTTATGTCTGTCCGCATGGAAGATCGCTTTCCGATTATCGAAATCCTCGACCAGACGCCAGCCATTCCCGCCTCTTGCCAGTGGGCACTATTTCTTCGAAATCACGATGAGCTGACCCTCGAGATGGTGACTGACGAGGAGCGCGACTATATGTACCGCGTTTATGCTGCCGATCCGCAGGCTCGCGTTAATCTTGGAATCCGCAGGCGACTGGCTCCTCTTCTTGGCAATAACCGACGCAAAATTGAGTTGATGAACGGGCTACTCTTCAGTCTGCCCGGCACGCCGATCATCTATTACGGTGATGAACTCGGCATGGGCGACAATGTCTATCTCGGCGACCGCAACGGCGTCCGCACACCGATGCAGTGGTCAGGCGACCGCAACGCCGGCTTTTCCAGAGCCAACCCGCAGAAGCTCTACTTCCCGGTCATCATCGACCCCGAGTATCACTACGAGACTGTCAATGTCGAAAACGGCCAGAGCAACCCTCACTCCCTCTACTGGTGGATGAAAAGATTGATCGCTCTCCGGAAAAAACACCCCGTTTTCGGGCTTGGCAGCCTCGAGTTCCTCTTCCCGGCAAATCGCAAAGTCCTCGCTTATTTGCGCAGGCATGAAGACGAAACGATTCTTGTTGTTGCCAACCTCTCACGATTTGCGCAGGCGGCAGAACTCAACCTCTCTGAATTTCAAGGTGCTACCCCCGTCGAACTTTTCGGGCAGACGCGCTTCCCGAAAGTCGAAACCAACCCCTATGTCCTAACCGTAGGCCCTCACTCGTTCCTCTGGTTCTCCCTTAAACGTAAGTCAGCCTCGAGTGACAAAAAGTCGACTCTTCGACGTACTTTAATAGATTTGTCAGTTTCCGAGAGTTGGGACGAGGTTCTTCAATCCACTAAATGGAATCAGTTAGTCCCCCTGCTCACTGCATGGCTGCCGACAAGGCGCTGGTTTGGAAGCAAGGGTAAGGTTATTCAGGCCCTGCACCTCCAGGAAGAGTTCCCGATTGCCAATAGCGACCACCCGACCAAGCTGATCTTTGTCAGAGTCGAGTTCACTGAGGGTGAGCCGGAGATTTACCAGATTCCACTGACCGTTGCGGGCAAAGATGGGGGAAGCAATCTCGAAAAAGAGGCTATCTGTAGCATTTCGATAGAGCATCGCGGAGCCCTCAACCACCACTATTTAATCGAATCTACAAACGTCACCCAGTGTAGCCTCGCCCTACTTGATGCGGTTCGCAAACGTAAAGTTATCAAAGGTTTGCACGGCGAAATTACAGGAGTCCTTTTCCCATCTGATCTCTTAAACTCTACTATAACCGACTCCAGCCTGAAACCTCGTCCGATGGGTCGTGAGCAGTCAAACAGCTCGATCAACTTCTCGGATCGCCTTAATCTTAAGTTGTTCCGCAGGGTCGAAGGCGGAGTCAACCCCGAGCTTGAGATTGGAAGGCACCTCGCCGAAAAAAGTGAGTTCACGAGAATTCCACAAATTCTCGGTTCCCTCGATTACAATGTCAAAGGAAAACCGGCGTATACCCTCGCTGTCTTGCAAAACTTTGTTGCCAGCGAAGGCGATGCCTGGAGCGAAGCGCTTGATAACCTCGGACATTTCTACGAGTCGGTACTGGTGCTTCCTCCTGAAAAGCGTCTCGATGTCACTCCACTTCCCGACCGCAACTGGGCGGCACTTCACGGCATCCCCGACTCAGTACGGGAACTGATTGGCCCTTACCTCGAAAAAGCCCGACTAATCGGCGAGCGGACAGCCGGGATGCACCTTGCCCTCACCAGCAAAGGCGGTGGGGCAGCTTTTGAACCTGAGGAATTTTCCGAGCTATATCTTCGTTCTATCAGCCACGGAATGCTCGCTCGTGCCAGCCAAACTCTCGCTTCGCTCAAAGGGGGACTCGACGCTCTCGGCAGTATCAGCCGCCCACTTGCGCAAAAAGTCCTGAAGAGCCAGTCTCAGATCGAAGAAAAGTTCCGCCGTGTCAAGGACGCGCAGATCAACACGCTCCGCATTCGCGTCCATGGTGATTACCATTTGGGGCAAATGCTCTGTTCCGGGAACGATTATGTCGTGATCGACTTTGAGGGCGAACCGTCGCGCTCCATCGGCGAACGACGTATCAAAAGGTCGCCCTTGAAAGATGTCGCCGGGATGATAAGATCATTTCATTATGCTTCTGAAGCGGCACTAACAGGCCCTATTTCTCAGCTTGCCCTGACCGAAGATCAGAAAATCACCCTCGAGCCTTGGGGACGTTACTGGAGTGATTGGACAGCGGCTTCGTTCCTCAGTTCCTACGTACCGTCGATTCGCAAGGCTGGAATTCTTCCAAAAGACGACGCCGAACTGAACTTTATGGTTCGTATCTATATGCTTGACAAAGCGCTTTACGAGTTGGATTACGAATTGAATAATCGACCGACCTGGATCGATATCCCGCTCAGAGGGCTTTTGCAGCTTCTGGAAGTTTCCGAGTGAACGAATCGCGAATATCCAATGCTCTGGAACGACTTGCCGACGAGGCAGGTGTTTTGACGAGTTATACCAATCTGTCGGGGGAGGTCTGTTATGCCTCCCCCGATTCGTTAATGGCGGCTTTGCGAAGTCTCGGAGTTCATATAGATGATCCCAATCATGCTGAGGAACTCCTCGCAGAACGTACAGGGCAATCGTCACCGAATGTCCATTCTTCTGTCATTGTCGCTTGGGATGGCCACTGCCCGTCGCTCGGGGCGGGAAATATCAGGATCACTCCGGAGCAGGGCGGAGCGAGTATCGACCTAAATCAACCTCTTCCAATAGGTTATTTCAATCTGGAACAAACGCAGGATGGTACCACAACCATTTCGTTGGTAATATCAGCTCCTTCAAAATGTTATCAAAAAAGTCCGACCGTCCAACGCCTCGGAATTTTCGCGCCATTTTATGCCTTACGTTCGAATTCATCGTGGGGAGTTGGTGATTTTGGCGACGCTCGCGAGCTGATCCGCTGGGCAGTCAAGCGTGGCGTCGATGTAGTAGGAACACTGCCTCTCTCTGCGCAGTTTCTTGCCGATCCGTGCGACCCAAGTCCCTACCAACCGCTCAGCCGCCTCTTCTGGAACGAACTTTACATCGATTTACGTCGATTGCCTGAATATCGGTCTTCTTCTCGAGTTCATCGTCTCGTCGCAACTTCCGCTATCGAGAAAGAGCGAAAGACTCTCGCGGATTTCATCTACGTAGATTATCGCCGGACTGCCGCGTTGAAGCGCCAAATTCTGGAACTGCTTTCAGAGGAAGTTTGTAGCGATGCAGAATCTCCACGCAATGCAGAAATGCGTCTATTTGTCGAGGCTAACCCCGATCTCATTGAATATGCTCGCTTCCGTTCAGTGTCCGAAGCAAAGAACGACTTCCCTCCCGAACGACTCATCGAGTACTTTATCTACACCCAATGGATCGTTGCGACCCAACTGACCGAATTAGTTACCGAAAGTGAGTCGCTCGGCGTAGGACTCTACCTCGACCTCCCGCTCGGATCTCACTCACAAGGATATGATCTCTGGAAATACAAAGATATCTTTGTTTCTGGAATGAGTATCGGTGCACCACCCGATCCGTTGGGACCCGAAGGTCAGGTCTGGGGGATACCTCCAATAAACCCCATAGTCTCTCGCCGAACAGGCCATGCCTATCTACGTGAAGTCATCCGCCGCCACACCAGCATCGCCAGTCTTCTTCGCATCGACCACGTCACGGGCCTGCATAGGCTCTTCTGGGTACCTGATGGTATGCCCGCCAGCGAAGGCGTATACGTCAAATATCCGGCTGAAGAACTTTGGGCAATTCTATCCCTCGAATCGCATCTGAACAGGTGCGAAATTGTCGGTGAAGACCTTGGCACCGTCCCCGATGAGGTGCGCGAAGAGATGAACCGGCGAGCAGCCCTCCGGCTCTATGTATTGCCGTTCGAGGCAGATTCCCAGAGTGATCCAGAGATTAAACCTCCTCCTGTTAATTCGATTGCTTCGCTCAATACCCACGATCTCGTCCCTTTTGCTGGGTACTGGCAGGAGTCAGATATCAATGAGAGGAGTGAGTGGGGGTGGTTGGATGAGCGACAAGAAGGGCTTTCGCGCCAGGAGCGAGGCAGGTTTCGTGCTGCCGTTAGAAAAGAAGCGCTCGCAAAAAATGTCTGGCCCGAAGGAGGAGAAGATACAAAAACCGCCATACGCGCGGCACACAACCTACTCGCAGCGAGCGACTCATCAGTAGTTCTTCTCAATATCGAAGACCTCTGGGCTGAAACCGAGTCGCAAAACCGACCTGGAACCGTCGATCCAATTCCCAATTGGCGCAAGAAATTCACCAAATCACTTGATGAAATCATTACAGATATTACAATTGCAGATCAAATAAAAGAACTGGTAGGAAAACGGGGGAGAGCAATTACTATGGCAGGGAGAAAAAAGAACGAAGTCGCATCAGGAGCGACTCCAATAATCAAAAGTTCAGAAGAAGTTATAGGAACAACCGTTGGGTCGTCCCAATCATATTTCAGGCTTACCAAAGACGATTGTTACCTATTTAACGAAGGTTCCCACCTAAATCTATATGAAAAGCTCGGCTCTCACTTGGGAGAAGTCGATGGGGTCGCGGGCACACATTTCGCCGTTTGGGCTCCTGACGCCGAGTCTGTCCATCTGATCGGCGATTTCAACGGCTGGAATCGCACAACCCACCCGCTTTTCACGAACGATTCCTCCGGCATCTGGGAAGCCTTCATCCCCGGAATCACAGCCACCACCACCTACAAATACTTCGTTAAAAGCCGTTTTAACGGATTTCAGGTTGAAAAAGCCGATCCCTTTGCTTTTCACGCCGAGACTTCCCCCAAAACCGGCTCGAAGGTCTGGAATACTGACTACAAATGGAGCGACTCAACTTGGATGGAGGGTCGAGGCGCGAAGAATCGCCTCGATGCACCAATGTCGATCTACGAGATGCACCTCGGATCCTGGCGCAGAGTTGTTGAGCAAGGCGAACGCTCCCTAAGCTACCGTGAACTTGCCGAACAGCTACCGTCTTACCTGATAGACCTCGGATTCACACATGTCCAGTTCCTGCCGGTCATGGAGCATCCCTTTTACGGTTCCTGGGGCTACCAGACAACCGGCTATTTCGCCCCGACAAGTCGATATGGAACTCCCCAGGATCTGATGCATCTGATTGACGTCTTGCACCAGAACAACATCGCCGTCATTCTCGACTGGGTTCCGTCACACTTTCCCTCCGATGAGCACGGTCTCGCATATTTCGATGGTACGCACCTCTACGAACATGCCGACTCCCGGCAGGGATTCCATCCCGACTGGGGGAGCCTTATATTCAATTATGGCCGTAACGAAGTCCGCAGTTTCCTCTTCTCAAGCGGCTTGTTCTGGCTCGATAAATTCCACGCCGACGGTTTGCGAGTCGATGCCGTCGCCTCGATGCTCTACCTCGACTATTCACGCAAAGCAGGCGAATGGATAACCAACCATTATGGCGGCCGGGAAAATCTCGACGCCATCTCGTTTCTCCGCCGCTTTAACGAAGAGGTCTATTCCCGTTACCCCGATGTCCAAATTATGGCAGAGGAGTCAACCTCATGGCCCGCCGTCTCAAGACCCACCTACCTCGGCGGATTAGGTTTTGGCTACAAATGGGATATGGGTTGGATGCACGACATTCTCGACTACTTTTCGCGAGACCCAATCCACCGTAAATATTATCACAATTCTCTCACCTTCCGTATGCTCTACGCCTGGCATGAGAACTTCGTCCTCCCGTTATCGCACGACGAGGTCGTCCATGGCAAAGGCTCACTGATCGGCAAAATGCCGGGTGATGCATGGCAGAAATTCGCCAACCTTCGCTTGTTGATGACGGTTCAATTCACTCAGCCGGGTAAAAAGTTGTTGTTCATGGGTGGGGAAATTGGGCAGTGGTCAGAGTGGAATCACGACCGCAGTCTCGACTGGCATCTACTTGACTACCCAAACCATTCCGGGCTAAAGCAGCTCGTCACAAGCCTGAATGAGATTTACCGGCGAGAATCTGCTCTGTACGAACTCGATTGTGATGTGGCTGGTTTTGAGTGGCTTGATTGTAACGATGCCGAAGGATCTTCGCTCAGCTATCTTCGCTGGAATCGTGATCGTAGTGAGTGTGTATTGGTAGTTTTGAATTTTACGCCGGAAACTCGTTTCGATTACCGGCTGGGCGTTCCGTGGGGAGGAACTTGGAAGGAGTTATTCAACAGCGATTCCGAGCACTATGCTGGCTCTGGCAAAGGCAACTTCGGGCAGGTTTACTCAACGGGCGAAGGATTTCATGGGCGACCAGATTCGGTGCTGATTACACTGCCGCCGTTGGGAGCGGTGATTCTGAAAAGAGAGTAGTTCAGGCTATTAAGGCTTGGCAGGTTGAATCGACGTCTCTGTTTTCCGTTTTCGTGTCGGTTTGGGTGGATCATCTTGATCGAGTATCCACTTAATACTCTTCCCGGTTGCTCGGTGATAGAGCATGACCGGATCGAGATCTAGCTCACCTGGCCAAGTAACGGACTTGCTCAACTTTCCGATATGAACTAACGCAAAGAATTCCGGGTCTTTGAGTGGTTCCAGGACGCCTATTAGTTTCAGCGATTTACCAATATCGATGACGCCGGTTACACCATCCTGAAATGTGACATCAATTTTTAGATTGGGCAGGGGAGTGACTGATTTGACTTTTGGAATCATTTGTTACTCAATGGTTCAATTTTTGTTGTAGGTTTTTGCAATCTTAAGTTATTCCAATTGGCCAAAAGTTCTTCTTGGTGAATTGACGCCCATAAGAGGACTTTGCGCAAAATCCTTGGAGGAAGATTGCCTGTGATCATTTGGAGAGTACGAATATCAATTTCGGCGCGGTACTCGCCATAATCTGCATGGAAATGTGGGGGATTGTGCTCATCGATGTACATTTGAATCACAATCCCCATAAATCGACTTATCTCCGGCATAATTAGGTCTGTTACTATTTAACCCCGCAACCTCTCAATGATCTCTGGTATCTTGTTGTCAGCATCATGAGTTTCAAGCAGACAACCGGCCGCCCCATCGAGGCCGCCGCCGCCATATTCCGCCATCAGTCTGCCCAGATGAACTTGCGACGTGCGGTTAAAGATACTCTTCGCAACCCTGAGGCGCACCTTTTCTTTGGCGCTGTGATGTGTCAATACCACCTGCAAAGCGGCATCCGGGAACATTGCGAAAGCAAGGAAACGGTTCCCCGCCGGAAGTACTTCCTCGTTGCGTGTATCGGTAATCAACAGATTACCATCAAGCTGTGACAATCGCCTGATTTCTGCTCTGAATTCATCCGCATCGCGTTTGTATAACCGTACCCGTGCCATTACGTCGTGGGTATTAAGGATCTGCTCAATGGGCGAGCCGTGTTTGATTGCAGCTGCGACTTCGTTCGCATAACCGGTGAAAGCCGCCAACCCCATGTATGGGTCGAGTGTAAATCCGAGCAGGAACCAGCCTTTCGGGTCGAGTACGTCGTTGACCGAGAGGTGGCCGCTGTCGAATCGGTCGGTCGCTTCGACAATTGCCTCAAACTTCTCCAGGCGGGGAGAATTGTAATACTCATAGACGAGTCGCGCCGCGCTCGGGGCTACACCCCATTTTCCTTTCAAGCGCGGGTTGACATCCGGGATCGACTCGGCGCGGTCGTGATGATCGAACCAGAGAACAGCGTTGTGATGGATTGAAAGATTGGCAATCGCGTCTCCCATTTCGACACGTACTGTCCCGTCTTCGATGTCCTGGGGTTGAGCGTAAACAACTTTCTCAATATCTTCCATCTGTGTAATCATTACGGCACTAACTACGCCGTCAAGGTCGGCGCGGGTAATCAGACGCATGGAAATGTTCCTTTTATTGGATAGGATTTGCGTATTAACGCGTAAAGTAGCTCATAATATAATCAATCTTGTTCCAGTTGCCTAACACTGCACCTTCCGCTACGTATTCTCTTATTTAGAAGTCAGAAATCTACCAATTCTTTTCTGTCGAAAGCCATAATCTAACGTCGAGATTTTAATGGACCTCTCTCTACACGGGAAACGCGCTCTGATCCTCGGTTCATCCCAAGGCATTGGTCGCGCCATTGCTCTTGAACTCGCCGGTCTCGGCGCTGAGATTATCCTTGTCGCCCGAAACCGTGAAAAACTCCATCAAGTTCTTGCTGAGTTGCCAACCTGTGATAGCATCAACCACTCGTTTGTTGAACTTGATCTTTTTGACCAAGACGCCCTCCACGACAGCTTGGAAAAGCTCGCATGGGCCAATCCAGTCCACATTCTGATCAATAACAGCGGCGGCCCCAAGCCCGGCCTTGCCTCCGAAGCCGCCCCCGACGAATTCGCCAATGCAATCCAAGGCCACCTTATGGCTTACCAGATGTTCGTCCAGACGCTTCTCCCCGGCATGAAAAGTGCTTGTTACGGCCGCATCATCAACATTCTTTCAACTTCTGTGCTTCAACCCTTGCGAGGTTTGGGTGTCTCCAATTCCCTCAGGGCGGCAGTCGCCAATTGGGGCAGAACGTTGGCGGCGGAGCTTGGTCAGTACGGAATCACCGTCAACAACATCCTGCCAGGTATGACTCGCACCGAGCGGCTCGATTCGCTCTTCAAGCACCGCGCAGGAGCCGCCAATCTATCGGTCGAAGCCATCGAAAATATCAACTTGCAAGCCATTCCTGCTGGTCGCTTCGGCAAACCGGAGGAGATCGCTGCCGCAGTAGCCTTCCTGGCAACTCCCGCCGCCGCATATATCAGTGGCGTCAGCCTTGCCGTCGATGGCGGGCGATTAGCTTGTCAGTAAGGTTTCTTGGAGGTCGGACTTTCAGTCCGCTCTTCTAATCCGCTGGCAGACGCCCTCGTATGCCAGCATCAAGACACATCCTCTTGGAGGGCGGACACTCCTGTCCGCCCGTCTACCAGTTCCGGAAGCGCAAGCTTGCTTGCGCTTCCGTTTCTTTCAGGCAGACGTCCTCGTCTGCCTGAGGCAGAATGTATCCTGAACGGTCGTAGCCCCTGACCTGATCGGGGGGAAGGATATCTCTTTCCTTTACGCACAAAAAATCTGAAAAATTGCTTATATTAACTTCCCGGACACATGACGTCTCTGGCACCATTAAACTTTTAACTTTCAACCTTTAACTTTCCTCATGATCACTACCAACCGGGTCTTATCACTGATCCAGCCGACAGGCGATATGCACGTCGGCAACTACTTTGGCGCTGTCGCCAACTACGTCCGCCTGCAGGAAACGCACGAGTGCATTTTCGGCGTGGTCGATCTTCACGCGATGACGATGCCGTTCGACCCGGCAGTCCTTCGCGCCAACACGCGGCAAATGTTCATCGACTTGATCGCCGCCGGTCTCAACCCCGACAAATGCACGCTGATAATCCAGTCGCTAATCCCTGAACACACCGAGCTTTGCTGGATATTCAACTGCCTGACCCCCATCGGTGATCTCGGCAGGATGACGCAATTCAAGGACAAGTCGGATCAGGTGGAGGGCGAAGGCGGCGCGTTCATCTCGGCAGGTCTTTTCGACTATCCCGTCCTGCAAGCCGCGGACATCCTGATCTACCGCGCTGATCAGGTTCCGGTTGGCAAGGATCAGGTTCAGCATCTCGAGCTTTCCCGCGAAATAGCCCGCCGGTTCAACTATTCCTTCGGCGAATACTTCCCCGAGCCCGCACCGCTTCTCACCGAAGCCGCCAAGGTCATGTCGCTCGCCGATCCTGAAAAGAAGATGTCGAAGAGCCTTGGCGACAAGCACACTGTCGGTCTGTTCGAGGAAGAGTCTTCCATCCGCAAAAAGGTCAAAACCGCCGTCACCGACTCAGGAGCCCTTCCTGAAGGTGTCACCGTCAGTCCCGGCGTCGCCAACATGTTGACTATCCTTAAGTCTTGCAATAAAAACGACGTTGCCGAAAGCCTTCTGAACGACTACAAAGCTGGCACTCTTCGTTATGTCAACCTGAAAGAAGCCGTCGCTGACGCTCTGGTCGAGCTTACGTCCTCCATGCGCGCCCGCCGCGCCGAACTGATGAAGGATCCCGCTCGTATCGACAAAATTATCACCCAGGGCACCGCCGCCGCCCGCCAAATTTCCCGCGAAACGATCAGTGAGGTGCGAAAGCTGACTGGACTGCCGGAACGGGCAAATTGAAAACAGATTTTGTTAAGATAAGAATCCTCAATCGAGAGTAAAATTGACATGACAACCAATGCTCTTAAACTTAACCCTCACTTTGTCACAAATCAACGAGGTCGTCGAACAGGTGTCCTGATCGATATGAAAAGCTGGCGCAGATTACAGGAACTGATAGAAGACATCGAAGATGTTGCGTCAATAGATGAAAGTCGAAACGAAGAGACCGTGCCGCTTGAGCAAGTCCTGCGGGAAGAACGCCAAAAACGCGGCCTTTAAGTGAAGTATCTTGTCGTTGTGACTAAAGGAGCTCAGAAATCCATGAGACAGCTTTCTGACGATCACTTTTTGCGTGTTGAGGCAAAACTCATTGCGTTTGAAACTAATCCTCGACCAATAGGTTGTCTCAAGCTCGCTGATTTTGATAACGTTTACCGTGTTCGTATCGGCGATTTGCGGATACTCTACTCAATCGACGATAAAGCCAAAATTGTAACCGTCAACAAAGTAGCTCACCGGTCAGAAGCTTATTAATCGTATCCATCGAAATTTCAATACCGAATAACCTTGTCAATAACAGACTCACCAACCCGACACAAATCTCCCGCCGTTACCGGCTGGAATCAGGACTACGTCCTCAACCTCCACGCCCAATGGGAGGAAGACCCCGCGTCCCTGTCCCCCGACTGGCAGATGTTTTTCCGCGGCTTCGAGATGGCAATGTGCCCCCGCACTTGTGTCGCTTCGTCTCGTGCTCATCTACAGTCGCAGGTCGCCAGCTTGATCTTCGCTTACCGGACGGAGGGTCACTTCGCCGCCCACCTCGATCCGTTGGGTAATCCCGTAAACCCTTACTCGATTGCCGACCTCGATTATCACAACTACGACTTCACCGACAAAGACCTCGATTCTGTATTCGATACCGGGCATCTCGGTGGTCCTCCTCGAGCCTCTCTGCAACAAATTCTGACCATCTTGCAGGAGACTTATTGCGGCACAATCGGCGTCCAATATACCCACATTCAGGACAAATCGATACGCCGCTGGATACAAGCCGAAATCGAGCCTCGTCGCAACCGGCCCAACTTTGACAAAGCAAAAAAAGCCGAGATTCTTCGCCTCCTTTCTGAAGCTGAGATGTTTGAGTCGTTTATCCACACCCGCTACCCGGGTCATAAACGCTTCTCGCTTCAAGGTGGCGAAACGTTGATCCCTGCTGTTCACGCCTTAGTCATGCTTGCCCCCGACCTCGGCGTCAACGAGATCGTCCTTGGCATGGCACACCGCGGCAGGCTCAACATGCTGGCGAACATCCTCGACAAAGAATATGATATGATTTTCAGCGAGTTCGAGGGGATGCTTCTGCCCGACTCCTTCGGCGGCGACGGCGACGTCAAGTACCACCTCGGCTTCTCAAGCAACCACGTCAACGCTTCCGGCAAGTCTGTCCACCTGACTCTAACTGCCAACCCCTCCCATCTTGAGGCTGTCGATCCCGTCGTGCTCGGACGTGCTCGCGCCAAACAACGCCAACTCCACCACGTTCGCGGTGGTACTTACGCTCCCGGTGAAAATGTTGACCGTCGCGGTGTACTTCCCTTCCTGATCCATGGCGATGCCGCATTTGCCGGGCAAGGACTCGTTGCGGAAGTCCTCAACATGTCACAGCTAAAAGGCTATCATGTCGGCGGGACAATCCACTTCGTCATCAATAACCAGATCGGCTTCACCACTGTTCCTCAGGACGGCCGCAGCTCCGCCTACTGCACCGACTCAGCCAAAGCTATCGAAGCCCCTATCTTCCATGTCAATAGCGATGACCCCGAAGCTGTCGTCTATGTCACGGAACTTGCCTTGAAATTCCGTCAGGAATTCCAGCGCGACGTCGTCATCGATATGGTATGTTACCGTCGGTTCGGCCACAACGAAGCCGACGAACCAGCTTTCACCCAACCCTTGATGTACGACAAAATCAAGAATCGTCCCTCGATCTATAAACTCTACGGCAAAGCTCTGCTCGAAGCCGGCGAGATTGACCCGACCGAGACCGAGAAGATCGCCACTGAATTCCAGTCCGACCTTCAGGCACACTTCACCAACCACAAAAAAGAGGTTGAGTTCCGCTCGCATGCGGTAGACCCCCGTTGGGAAGGCCTCGATCAAAAGTGGAGCGAAGCGCCTTTCAAGACTTCCGTCACTCCCGAAGCCCTCGAAATTGTCGCCCGAGCCTTAACGCGAGTCCCCGGGGACTTCAATCTAAACCCCAAGATCGCCCGCCAGATGGCCGACAAACTGACTGCGTTCGAGCAGGATAACGGTCTCGACTGGTCGTTCGCCGAAGCACTTGCTTTTGGAACATTGTTGCAAGAGAAGACCCCCATTCGGCTCTCCGGGCAGGACAGCGAGCGCGGTACCTTCTCACAGCGTCACTCTGTTTGGAAAGACATGGTGACCGAATCGAGCTATATCCCGCTGAACAACATTTCCAGCGAACAATCGCACTTCTGCGTTTACAACAGCCCCCTCTCTGAGGCTGCAGTCCTCGGTTTCGATTACGGCTACTCGCTTGCTGAACCACGCATGATGATCCTCTGGGAAGCCCAGTTTGGCGATTTCTCCAACGGTGCCCAGATGATAATCGACCAGTTCATAGTCGCATCTCAATCAAAGTGGCAGCGCACCTCAGGCCTGATCATGCTACTCCCCCACGGCTTCGAAGGTCAGGGCGCGGAGCATTCCAACGCCTACTTGGAGCGTTACCTCTCTGCGTGTGCTCAAGACAACATGCAGGTCTGCAACCTGACAACCCCGGCACAATATTTCCACGCCCTTCGTCGTCAGGTTCGCCGCAAGTTCCGCCGTCCTCTAATTCTTATGGCACCTAAGTCGATGCTCAGGCATAAGCTCGCCGTCTCGAAGTTGAGCGAGTTCACCGACGACGGCTTCCACGAAATCCTAGACGACCCGACGCCGCCCAAGAATCCCCGTCGGCTCGTCCTTTGCAACGGCAAGCTCTACTATGAGCTTCTCGAGTACCGCACCGCTCAAAATGTCGATGACATTGCCCTCGTGCGCATTGAACAACTCTACCCTTTAAAGAACGACCTGATGCAACAAATTGCCAGTCGTTACAAGGGAGTCTCTGAGATCGTCTGGGCGCAGGAAGAACCGAAGAATCGTGGTGCCTGGACTTTTATCCGACCCTGGCTTCAATATCTATTTACGGGTACACCTCTACATTACGTTGGGCGAGGCTACGCCGCCGCCGCCGCGACAGGATCTCTGATTCGTCATCAGCGCGAGCAAGCCGAGATTGTCAAGTCTGCAATCACCGGCAACGCAGTCGGACACGACGTGACGATCCTCCCGGAAATGATCGAATCGTAATAACCACAAAAACTCCACGGTGAAAAAAAGTGTGCAAGGATTTTAACACGAAGACACAAAGAAACGAAGAGGCTGTTAGGCATTGGGACGGAAAAACTTGGAGGCTTTATCCTCTTTCGTGCCTTGTTGATTGGATTAGAATTCACAGCCTTAGCGTTCTCATATGTCTTTGTTTTGCGTACGAAGCCACCGCCGTGCAAGATATTGACGTCACGCTCGAAAGGACACTCGAGGGGCATACTGGTGGAGGGGCAATGTGCGTCGCCTTCAACCCCGACGGGACAACTCTGGCGAGTGGGAGCATGGATGAAACCATCAAATTGTGGCGTACTTCGGACGGGAAACTACTGAAGACAATTGAGAGTCACAATAATGGAGTCTTATCCGTCGCCTTCAGCCCCGACGGGACGACTCTGGCGAGTGGGGGATGCGACAACCGCATCAAGCTGTGGCGGGCTTCGGACGGGTCGCTGTTGCGGACGCTCGAAGGGCATGCGAATTGGGTCAATTCCGTCTCCTTCAGCCCCGATGGAACGACGCTGGCGAGCGGGAGTCTGGATAAAACCATTAAGCTGTGGAAGGCTTCGGACGGTGCCCGTCTGCGGACGCTCGAAGGGCATAAGAAAGGGATCCTAACTGTCGCCTTCAGCCCCGATGGGGCGACTCTGGCGAGTGGAAGCACGGATAAAACCGTCAAGCTGTGGCGGGCTTCGGACGGGGAGCGCCTGCGGACTCTCGAAGGACATTCGAATTGGGTCCATTCTGTCGCTTTCAGCCCTGACGGGACGACGCTGGCAAGCGGGAGCCGGGATAATGCCATCAATCTATGGCGAGCTTCGGACGGTTCCTGTCTGCGGACGCTCGAGGGGCATAAGGGCGGAGTTTCGTCCGTCGCCTTTAGTCCCGACGGGATGACGCTGGCAAGTGGGGGCGGCGACAACCGCATCAAGCTGTGGCGGCCGTCGGACGGGGCGCTACTTGGGACGCTTACGGGGCATAATGATTGGGTCCTTTCTGTCGCGTTCAGCCCCGACGGAACAAGGCTGGCGAGCGGATGCGGCCTCGGCATTATAAAGCTGTGGCGGAAGAATAGGGGCGCAAGATAAAGAAGATATTTCGACCTGGGGCACAATAAGTCTTTTAATTACTCTCTTCGTTTTCTTTTCAACTTTCTAACTTTGGAATTTTAGAATAATTATGCGCATTACCGTCAAAGTCCCGGCCGTAGGCGAGTCGATCTCGGAAGGTATCCTCGCTGAATGGAAAGTTTCCGACGGAGCCTTCGTCAAGGCGGACGACGCTCTCTTCGAGCTTGAGACCGACAAAGTCTCTATGACCGTCACCGCAGAGAAGGCCGGACGAATCAGCCTCTCCGCCAAACCCGGCGACACCGTCTTGATCGGCAGTTCCGTCGCCACCATCGACACCGACGCCGTAGCGGCTCCCGCCCCGGTAGGACAGGTTTCCAAACCTGTCGCATCCCCACCGCTTGCGGGGGGGGCAGGGGGGGGTGTCTCCTCCTCCTCCTCAGAAATTCCCGCTCTCTCCCCAACCGCAGGCATCGAATCTCTCAAAGCTAATCTAAACGACCTGGCTCCTTCCGTTCGTCGTATCGTCGCCGAGGAGCAACTTAACCCCGCGCTGATCGTCGGCACAGGCAAAGGCGGCCGCATCACCAAAGAAGATGCCCTGAAAGCAGTTTCGGTAGGACAGGTTTCCAAACCTGTCTCTCTACCCCCACCGCTTGCGGGGGGGGCAGGGGGGGGTGTCAAACCTTCCATTGCCGAGAGAACAACTCGTCGCCCCATGTCTTCCCTCCGCCACCGCATCGCCGAGCGGATGGTAGAGTCTCAGCATAACTCTGCCACACTGTCCACCTTCAACGAGGTCGATATGTCGGCGGTGATGACTGCGCGCGCTCACTTGCAGGAACCATTTCAGGCAAAATACGGTATCAAACTTGGGTTCATGTCGTTCTTCGTGAAGGCGACCGTCGAGGCTTTGAAAGCCGTCCCCGCAGTCAACGCCCGGATCGACGGCGACTCAATCGTCGAGAACCACTTTTACGACATCGGCGTAGCTGTCTCGACGGAGCGCGGTTTGGTTGTGCCGGTCATTCGTGATGCTGACCAGCTCGGTTTTGCCGAGCTTGAGGCTGCAATTGCCCGCTACGCAGAGAAGGCTCGCAACCGGACGATCACCTTGGACGACTTGCAAGGCGGCGTCTTCACGATTTCCAATGGTGGGGTCTTCGGTTCGATGCTTTCGACGCCGATCCTGAACCCGCCTCAGCCGGGGATTTTGGGCTTGCATGGGGTCAAGAAGCGTCCTGTGGTGGTTGGTGACTCTGACCAGATCGTCGTCCGTCCGATGATGTACCTCGCGCTTTCATATGACCACCGCCTGATTGACGGCCGCGAGTCTGTCGCCTTCCTGAAAAAAATCGTCGAGTGCATCGAACAGCCGGAACGGTTGATGATGGGAGTGTGAACGATTGAAATTTCTGATTGATACCAATATTTTCATCCCGTTAGAGCCAACGAAATTGGATGATTTTAGTCAAATGTCCAAGCAAATACAAGACTTGCATCGACTGATTAGCACGGCGGGACATCATATTTGTATTCACGAGAGCTCAAAATTCGATATATTACGAGATAGGGATCAGGAAAGAAAGAGTATTCGACTTAACAGTTTCGGTAAATACCAATTGGTTAGTACACCGAAACATTCGTTTGAATTCGTGGTTCAGCAGTTAGGAGAAGTTAGCAATAAAAGCAATGATTGGGTCGATTTTCAGATGATTGGGGCTCTGCACGCAGACGCGGTTGATGGTTTGATAACAGAAGATGTTCGTTTAATGAAACGTGGGGATAAATTAGGTTTTTCAGATCGCATTTTTTCGGTTCAAGAGGCACTCAACTATCTAAAACGATTCTTATATGACGAATCATTTACTCCTCCACCATCTGTAAGAAAAGTAGACGCTTATGAAATCGATTTCTCTGCGCCTTTTTTCGACAGTTTTCGTGATGATTATCCAAAGTTTGATGAATGGTCAAGAAAGGTCAAAAGAGAACATCGATCAATTTGGCTTATTGATGGAGATGAATCGACACCATACGCCGCGGTTTGTATAATCAAACACGAATCAAGCGAAGATTATCCTGCAAAGAATTTAGAATTTCAGAAGAAAGTACTCAAGATTTGTTCATTTAAAGTAGCAAGCAATTTTATTGGATTCGGCTATGGAGAACTGCTTTTAAAATCCGTATTTGAGTACGCGAATTCAAATGACTTTTCCTATTGTTACTTGACTATCTTTGACAAACACGTATCGCTCATTGCCTTGGTACAAACGTTCGGGTTTTATAGAGATATTATCAATGAGCAGTTTCGAGATGTGTTCTATATTAAATCTTTTTCTCCAAATGTGTTAGATAGCGAGAACCTCGGTTCTTTAGAATACAACATTAAATTTGGGCCTCACATAATTCATCGTGAGAAAGGGAATACTTTTATCGTTCCAATATTATCTGGATTTCAGAAAGTTCTCTTCCCTGAAGTGGAGGAGCAACTTAGTACTTTAGTTGGCGTCAATGAAGCAGGTAATTCTCTTCGGAAAGCTTATTTATCAAATTCAAGTATTAAGGCAATTGATGCCGGATCGATTATTCTTTTTTATTCATCAAAGGTACGAAAAAGTATCGTGGCGGTTGGGGTTGTCGAAAAAGCAATTCAAACTGAAAACCCAGATAGGATCGCTCGTTTAGTTAGTAAAAGAACGGTATATACTTACAATCAAATCGAGGAGCTTTGCCGAAAGAGAAAAGTAATTGCCATTCTTTTTCGCCAGGCAATTATACTGAAACAGCCAATTTCTTTGGAGAAATTAATTCAAAATGGATTGCTGAAAATGGCACCACGCTCTATTCAGTCAATTTCAAAGGAGGTTCTAAATTGGATTCACTAGTTAATTCGGTGATCGCATTGATGCCAATCCATCCCGAATTTACAGCATCAATATTCCTTGGACGAAAACATGTTGAGTTTAGGAAAATTGCCTTTAGCAAAAAACCGGATGCGATTCTCGTATATTCAACCAGACCAACTTCTAAAGTTGTCGGGTTATTTTTTGTAAATGAACTGGACGTTGATTCTCCGGAGAGTCTATGGAATAAGTATGGTTCTATTGGTGGTATTGACATAGACAGATTTCTCGATTACTACAGCCAAAGTAATTTGGGATTAGCAATTACTATAAGAAAAACTATTGAGTTTGGATCACCCATGACATTAAGAGAATTTGGCATAGAGAACTATACGCCCCAAAACTATATCTATATTAAATACAAGATATTACAAGACAACTTGAATCCATTTCTCTTGAATGACATTGAAACTACATTATATAAACACCACTCACGCACAGGATCTTAAATGACCAAATACATCATCCTTCCCCTGTTCCTTGCCGCGACCGCTTTCGCCAAGGATCCCCCTCCGCAGCTTGCCATCGGCGCGAAGTCCCCCGACTTCAAGCTTGTCAACACCGTTGACGACAAGTTCGTCAACATCAGCCGCTACGAGGGCAAGTCCAAAGCCGTCTGTGTAATCTTCTCCTGCAACCACTGCCCCGTTGCCAAGGCTTACGAAGACCGCATGATCGCCTTGGGCAACGAGTTCGGCAAGCAAGGCGTCCAGCTCATCCTGATCTCCTCGAACGACACGTCTTTCGCCCCCGACGACGGCCCAGCACATATGAAAGCCCGCGCCCTCGAGAAGAAGTACCCTTTCCCCTACCTCTACGACCCGACTCAATGGGTAGGCACAGCTTTCGGTGCGCGAGTCACCCCCCACGTCTTCCTCTTCGACGGCAACTTAACCTTGCGCTACCGCGGTGCTATCGACGACTCCAAGGACCAAACTTTGGTCAAAGAGCACTATCTTTCCGACGCCATCAAGGCCCTCGTCGCAGGCAAGCCCGACCAGATCGTCACCGCCGAGACTGTCGCCAAAGGCTGTTCCATCAAATGGAAAGAGTAATTGGGATTCCCAACTATTCTTAATTATTAATTCTTAATTATTAATTCTTAATGAACTTCGATCTTGTCGTCATCGGCTCAGGCCCCGGAGGCTATGTCTGCGCCATCCGTGCCGCCCAGCTTGGCATGAAAGTCGCCCTCGTCGAAAAGGACGCCCGCCTCGGCGGAACGTGCCTAAACGTTGGCTGTATCCCTTCCAAAGCCATGCTCGAAACCTCCGAATGGTTCCACGACGTCCTCCATAAATTTCCTGGCTACGGCATCAAAACCTCCGGCGTCTCGCTTGACCTGCCCCAGCTTCTCGGCAAAAAAACTAACATCGTCAACACCCTGACTGACGGCATCGCCTTGCTGATGAAGAAGAATAAGGTCACGGTCATCAAAGGGACTGGAAAGCTCATCGGTACCGGCGAAGTCGAAATTCTTGACAGCGCCGACCCGCAATTCCAAACTCCAAACTCCAAACTCCAAACTAAGAGCATCGTCCTCGCCATGGGCTCTGTCCCCATCGAGCTTCCCTTCATGAAGTTCGACGGCAAGTTCGTCGTTTCCTCGACCGAAGCTCTCGCCTTCGACAAAGTCCCCGACCACCTGATCGTCGTCGGCGCTGGCGCGGTCGGCCTTGAGCTTGGCAGCGTCTGGCGGCGGCTCGGCAGCAAAGTCACCGTCGTGGAGATGCTCCCCAACATCGTCCCGTTCGCCGACAAGCAGTTGACGACGATGCTCCAGAAATCTTTGACTGATCAGGGCATCGAATTCATCCTTAACGCCAAAGTCACCGGCGCGACCGTCAAAGGCAAAAAAGCCACCCTCACCTACACCGACAAGGACGGCGCTGAGCAGAGCCTCATTGGCGACAAAATCCTTGTCGCGATAGGCAGGCGTGCCTTCAGCGAAGGCGCAGGCTTGGCTGAGGCTGGCGTCGCCATCGAGCGTGGCAAAGTCGTGGTTGACGACCACTTCCAGACCAACATCCACAGCGTTTACGCTATCGGCGATCTGATCCGCGGGCCGATGCTGGCGCACAAGGCATCCGAAGAAGGCGTCGCGTTAGCCGAGCAGCTCACAGGTCACGCCGGGCACGTCAATTACGACGTTGTCCCGAATGTTGTCTATACGAATCCTGAGCTTGCGGTGGTTGGGTTGTCGGAGGATGAGGCGAAAGCGGCGGGGAAGACGGTCAAGACCGGGAAGTTCTACTTCCGCGGGAACGGGCGGGCACTAAGCCTTGGCAGTGCGGAGGGGTTGGTGAAGGTTGTCGCTGACGCTGAGACCGACAGGGTGTTGGGGGTCAGCATATTGGGGCCGCGAGCTTCCGACCTGATCGCTGAGGCCGCTATGGCGATGGAGTTTGTCGCGTCGTCCGAGGATATTGGCCGCACGATCCACGCTCACCCAACGCTTTCCGAAGCCTTGAAGGAGGCGGCACTGGCGGTCAATAAGATGCAGATTCACGGATAAGGGCGGTATAGTCAAAAATCGATCACTGAGTCACAGGAATCTGGAAAGGCTTATTGGATAGTGGCTACAGGCGTGATCGATTTGTGATTCAACATGTTTGAATGGTCACATCAGTCACAGAAAAAGTACGAAGTCAGAAGTCAGAAGTCAGAAGTACGAAGTACGAAGTAAGGTAGTAGATTGTGACTGCTAATATACGACAATAATTGATAAAAAGCAAGTGAAAATGTCGCTTAAATAATGCGTCTTAAATAAAGAGGGGAAGAGCACACACTCAGCCTGACTCTGTCGTACTATATGCAACGGTAGCGAGGAACAAAAGTCACCGAATTTTACAGTAAACCAGCATGACGAAAGCCCTGAGTTTCGTTAGAATTATGGATTAAAGTTATGTTAGAAGAGGTTAGCGCACCCAAAAGAGAATTCGATTTCTCCAGAATCGCCTTCGACAGGCGAGGTTGAGTTGATCTGCGCCTATCCGCTATCGACCTTCAGCCTTAACTTCACCAACACTGTCGATGTGATCGAGTACCAGGGAGCTTATTTTGGCAACCTGAGCCTTGCACACGAAAAGGAATTCCCATCCTTCAGCATTAATCAGGAGTTTGGCGCAGGATGGTCATCGAAGAAATTCAAAGAGGTGAACCTCGGAGTATCCGATGCCGGGGTGCTCGTCCTTAATTATCATTGCGTCGCAACGCTTGAGTGGGGAGATTGGTCAGTGGAACCTCAACTAAATCTGAGCTACTTACCCAATGAAGAGTTTGGTAGCGCGGTCGATGATCGCAAGATTGCAGTGATCTGGCTTTCGATCAGCAGAACGCTATGGATGAATCATGAACACTAAGTCAAAAATTGTTCTGTTAGCCGCTTCGTTCGTGCTGCTTTTCGCAGTGGGCGGGCATTTCCTGTTGAAAAGTGAGCAACAGGAATTAATTGAGATTCATCAAGATAGAGAAGCTGGCGATCTTAGGATTTTCAATAATCAGCTATCCCTTATTAATGAATCACAGAGATTGCTCACGTATGACTACAGCTATTGGGATGACATTCTTGAGTTCGTCAAGGCACCTGATACAGTGTGGGCTATTGAAAATCTTCAACCTGCAACCTCCACATTCAAGGTTGACGCGTTGTGGTTGACAGACAAGGACTTTCATGTTGTTTATAACGTTATGAAGGACGAAGAGGAAGAGTTCACGACAATCGAGTTGCCGTTTGATCTTAAATCTGTAATCAGTGACGACTGGTTCAATCATTTTTTTGTCAACTCAACCTGGGGAAAACTTGAAATTCGAACCGCTCCGCTACAACCTTCAGCAGATCAAGACAGGAAGACCACTCCTCAGGGATATTTTATTACAGGGGTTTTGTGGGATAGTGATTACGTAACGATGGTTTCAGACTTGATAGAGAGTCATGTTACAGTTGAGTATCCCAATTCAGAGAATCAAGCAAGCAATCTCACTCATCTCCATGATAATGAGCCAGATATCGGAGTAATCGACTTCAGGTTTGAGCTAAAGAGTTGGAATGATACAGTACAAGGTTATCTGATTTCATCTAAAGAGGCTGCTTCGTTTGCGAAAATTGCCGCCTCGACCAAGAGGGATATTATTGATTATTCACTATTTATGTTGGGATTAATGGCGTTAATATTAATTGGAGCTTATCAATTTATTTATCAGCCGTTACAAAACTTGTCAGAAAGCTTACGGAGAGACGACCCGTCACTTCTCAATGATATGCTCAAAAGGGACGATGAGCTGGGGTCTCTGGCAAGGTTAGTGACAAAAGCTTCCGAGCAGAAAAAGGAACTAGTCGCAAGCGAGATAAAGTATCGATCACTTTTTGAGAATATGCAGGAGGGGTACGCCTATTGTCAAATGTTATACGAAAACAATGAACCTATTGATTTTATCTATCTTGATGTCAATGAATCCTTCGAATCGCTGACCGGACTCAAAAATGTTGTTGGAAAAAAGGTTTCGGACGTCATCCCGGGGATACTTGAGAGTGACAAGGAATTGTTTAGAATTTATGGAGCTGTATCACGCGGAGGCGAAACGCAAAAGATTGAGTTCCACGTAGAAGCTCTGAAGCAGTGGTTTTCGTTGTTGATTTACAGCCCCAAACGGGATCATTTTGTAGCTGTGTTCGATGTAATAACCGAACGAAAAAATGCCGAACTGGAGCTGAGAAACAGCAAAATACAGCTTGCCAACGCCATTGACATTGCGCGGCTTGGACCTTGGGAATATGATGTAGCAGCAGATCAGTTTACTTTCAATGATGCCTTTTACTCACTATTTCGAACCACGGCAATTGAAGCTGGCGGTTATAAAATGTCGTCAGCCGACTATGCAGGTAAGTACGTTCATCCTGATGAACTTCCACTTGTTGGAGAAGAGATTGGAAAAGCTCTTTCAACAGAAGATCCAAATTATAGTAGCATCCTCGAACACCGTGTTTTGTATGCTGATGGCCAGATCGGGCACTTTTCTGTTCAGATATTCATAGAAAAAGATTCAACAGGAAGAACTGTAAAAACTTATGGTGTTAACCAGGATATTACTAAGCGCAAACTTGCTGAAGCAGAACTGGTGCATTCTGAGGAACTCCATCGTCTGGTGGTCGAGAATACTTCGTCGATGATAGAGTTTCAATGTGGTGGGGTAACGCAATTTGTCAACCGATCAGGCCTTGCAATGTATGGCGCCACCGACCCTAACCAGGTCATCGGACACCCCATTATTGAACGAATTCCTGAATATGCCCGTTCCTATGTTCTGGCAGATATTGAGGATATGCTTAATACTGGAGTTCCGAGGCGAGGAATAAAGGGAATTCTTTTAAAATTGGACGGAACGCCATTCAACGTTGAGATGAATGCAGTTCCATTCATCTACAAAGGTATGCCCGCTTCTTTGATTGATGTCCAAGATGTTACAGAGAAGCTCAAGGCTGAGCGAGAGTCGATTGCGTCAGAATTGCGCTATCGACGTCTTTTCGAGGCGGCTAAGGATGGAATCCTTATACTCGATTCGGAATCGGGGAAGATTGTCGATGCGAATCCGTTTATACTGGATATGCTGGGATATACTTTAGCAGAACTGAAGGATAAGGCTATCTGGGATATTGGCTGGGGGATCGACGTCGAAGAGAGTAAAGCCAAATTCTTGAAATTGCAGGATAGAGAGTATATTCGTTACGAAAATCTGCCATTAAAATCAAAGGCAGGCAACGAACATTTGGTTGAGTTTATCAGCAATGTTTATGATGTAGCAGGCAAGCCGGTTATCCAATGTAACATTCGCGATATCACCGAACGAATTCGTGCTGATAAGATGATCAAAGAATCGGCAGAGAAATTTCGCGCACTTTTCGACAATGCCCGTGACGCAATTCTCGTACGCCATATTGAACCAGACAAATTATCAACGTTCACAGAAGTAAATCTTGCCGCTACTGAATTGCTGGGTTTTACCCATGATGAATTACTTTGTATGACCCCCTTCGACATTGCGGCGGAAGAAGATCGTCCACATATGCTTCAAAGAAGTGAGCGACTTTTGCAAGAAGGAGTAAATAATTTTGAGATGCTGGTTCAAAGCAAGGACGGGATAAAAGTACCGGTTGAGGTCAATGCGCATACATTTCTATTCAGCGACAACTGGATGGTAGTCTCTGTATTGCGTGATCTCTCAGCTCGAAAAATTCTGGAAGGTCAACTACGCCAGTCGCAAAAGATGGAGTCGATAGGCCAGCTCGCGGGCGGAGTAGCACACGACTTCAATAATCTTCTTACGGTGATTTCTGGTAACTGTGAATTGGCGATGATTAAGTTAAAAGACAATGATCCAGTACGGGAAGATATCAATGAAATTGCCGATGCGGCAGATAGAGCGGCAAGCCTTACGCGTCAATTGCTGGCATTCAGTCGAAAACAGGCTTTGGCACCGAAAATAGTTGATTTGAATTATTCGATCAATAATATGGAAAAAATGTTGCGGCGTCTGATTGGTGAAGATGTCACTTTGGTTTGCAAGGGGTCGCTTAATCTTTGGAAGGTTAAAGTCGATCCGGGTCAGATAGAGCAGGTGATTATTAATCTTGCCGTCAACGCCCGTGATGCCATGCCGGACGGGGGCAGTCTCACGATAGAAACAGACAATATTGTTCTTGATAAGGAATACATCAAACTCTATCCTGAAGCGAATGCCGGCCAGCACGTCATGCTTGCGGTTAGCGATACCGGGATAGGAATGTCGAGCGAAATCGTCAGCAAAATCTTCGATCCTTTCTTCACAACAAAAGAAGTTGGAAAGGGGACGGGGCTGGGGCTTTCGACTGTTTATGGCATTGTCAAGCAGAGTAATGGCTCGATCAATGTTTATTCAGAAGTGGGGAAAGGTACAGCGTTCAAGATATATCTGCCAGCGGCTCAGGAAGAGAGTAACATTGATGCGGTTAACCTCACAACGGACAACTCGAAACTTAGAGGCGACGAGTCTATCCTTGTAGTGGAAGATGAGCGAGCAGTGCGAGAGATTGCTGTGAAATTCCTCGAAGCCTACGGTTATAAAGTGACAGCGGCTTCCAACGGGCAAGAGGCTATCGACCTTTACCTCGCTGGATCGTTGAAATTCGACCTGTTGTTGACGGATGTAGTGATGCCGAAGATGAAGGGGAATGAACTTGCGGCAATCATGCGCGGACATATACCCGGCTTGAAGGTGATTTTCATGTCGGGATATACCACAAACGCTGTCGTCAATCAGGGAATAATCGACCCTGATTCACCATATCTCCCGAAACCTTTCAGACCTGTTGAACTGGCTACCAAGGTGCGGGAGGTGTTGGATAGGGATAAGGAAAAATGACCTCCCATGAACCGATAATATCAATCGGATCCTTTTCGCAACTCCGTTCAACGGAGTCGCACCTGCAATAGGGAAACCACCCCCCCTTTAATTCCCCCCTGCAAGCAGAGGGGGATAAGATGACAGTCAGGGACGCCTGTCGTACGGGAGAGAGTGACGAAAGCACACGCCCCCTTTGTCCCCCCCGCAAGCGGTGGGGAAAGTCAGGGACGCCTGTCCTCCTGAAAGAAGAGGGACAGGTTTGGAAACCTGTCCTACCGGGTCGTAATTTCCTGCCAAACGCCTATAGCAACAAGGCTCCTTCCGTATCACTCTCAACCTTAACCTAACCCAAATTTGCAATGAACCTATTCGGTATCGATACGGTCGGCACGCCGTCAATGTGGCTCGGATTTTTTGCGCTGATTTTTGTAATGTTAGCTCTCGACCTCGGAGTATTCCGCAGGAAGTCGAAAGTGACAAGCCTGAGGAGCGCCTTGATCTGGAGCATCGTCTGGATCGCGCTGTCGTTGGGGTTCGCCTACCTCGTAAAGGTATGGTTCGGTCCCGAACGAGCGATGGAATTCGTCACCGGATACCTGATCGAAAAGGCGCTCTCAGTCGACAACATCTTCGTCTTTGTCGTTATTTTCTCAGCATTTGCAATTCCGCCTCTTTACCAGCATCGCGTCCTGTTCTGGGGGATCTTTGGTGCGCTGATCATGAGGATAATCTTCATTTTTGCTGGAAGCGCACTCCTGGAGAAGTTTCACTGGACGATTTACCTGTTCGGCGGAATTCTGATCGTCACCGGCATCAAGCTGATGATCCAGAAGCATGGCGAAAGCGATCCGGGGAAGAATCCACTGGTCAAGCTGACACGGCGATTCATGCCCGTCACCGACGGGTTTCGCGGCGAAAAGTTCATGGTGTTGGAGAACGGGCGGAGATTCGCGACGCCGCTACTGCTGGCACTGGTCGCCATCGAAGCAACCGACGTGATTTTCGCGGTTGACTCGATCCCGGCGATCTTTGCCGTGACGCGAGATCCGTTCATCGTGTTCACATCGAATATCTTTGCAATCCTGGGACTTCGGTCACTCTATTTCCTGCTCGCAGATATTGTGGACAGGTTCGTTTACCTCAAGCTTGGGTTGTCGGTCATCCTTATCTTTGTGGGGATTAAGATGACAATAGTCGAATTTGTTAAGATTCCGATACCATTTTCGCTGGGGGTCATATTGGGGATTTTGACAATATCAATTCTCGCATCGCTTTATAAGACAAAGAAGTAATCTTTTGACGCAACAGCTTCTCAACCCCTCGGCCGTCTCGCGGCTATCCAACCTGCAACTAAATGCGCAGGCGGTAGTGGAAGGTTTCCTGACGGGATTGCACCAAAGCCCGTACCACGGCTTCTCGGTCGAGTTTGCCCAGCATCGGCCTTACATGGCGGGGGATAGCCTGAAGCACCTTGATTACAAGGTGTTGGGCAAGACGGGGCGGTACTACATCAAGCAGTTCGAAGAGGAGACCAACCTGAAGGCGTATATCCTGGTTGACCATTCCGGGTCGATGGGGTTCAAGGGAGAATTACGAATTACGAATGACGAATTACGAATGAAGGAAGGGAAACTGTCGAAGTTAGAGTATGCGACGTGTTTGGCGGCAGCGATATCGTTGTTATTGCTGAAACAACGAGATGCAGTGGGGTTGGTGACATTTGCGGAAAGCCTCACCTCCATCCTCCCCCCCAAGTCCACCATGGGGTGGCTGGAGACATTGTCGAAACAAATGCAGGATCTTCAGCCGGTTGGCAAAACGAAAGTCGCTTCAGCGCTGTTCGATGTGGCAGAGAGAGTGAAGCGGAGGGGGTTGGTAGTGTTGATCAGTGATTTACTTGATGATCCAGAAGAGACATTAGCAGCGATGCGAGCAGTTCGGCACGTCGGTCATGAATTGCTTGTTTTTCATATCCTTGACCCGCTGGAAGTTACGTTTGATTTTCCCAGAGATGCCAAATTCAGAGATCTTGAAACGACCGAATTGCTGCCGACAAGACCTCACCATATTCGGCAGGCATATCGTGAAGAGATGGAGAAGGTGCTTGAATTTTATCGACATGGATGCAGCGGGGGGAGGATAGACTACCGATTATTCACGACAGACGTTCCTTTCGAAATTGCGCTGTTTGAATTTTTAGCAAGACGGAAAAGATTGAAGTAGATATTTAGGGTGTTGAGATCATGAAGTTATCGAAGAGAGCGGGGCCTGATTGGTTGGTGCCGTATAGTGCAACTCCCATCGGAGCACTTCTCTGAAATTCGGGTGCAACTGCGCCAGACCAAAGCATTTGACCATTTATAGATGCGGTGGCGCGGTTATTGGATTCTTTATATTCAAACCTTAGCGGGTTATTCAAGTCGAAAGTGTTCCAGCCTTCCGAAAGGTATTGCATTGTTCCTGCAGTACATCGCAAGACCTGCCAGCTTCCTACATAAGGATCGATACCAAATATAACATAGTTTTGCCTGTCGATCAGTTTTGGTACAAAAGCAATCCTATGATATTCACCGTTAAGGACTTTCACGGTGCAGTAAAACGTTCCGGGGCCGAAATTACGGCCTATTAATCTGAATCCATAAGTGCCATAAGTTGTTTTGGAAGTAACTGACATTGCGTGAGTTGTAGAATCCCATTCTATTTGGTTAATACCCTCACTATCCCCCAACCCTGCCAACAAGCCTATACTCCCCCATGCTCCACTTACTTGATCTATAGTAAAATCAGCATCATAAAGAGTTACTGTGTCCGCCGCAACCAAAACTGAAAGTGAATCAGAAATGGAGTGGTTGCCGTCGGTAACGGCAACTTTAATATAATACTCGCCTAACTCAGCAGGTGCCGCCCAGTGAACTTGGGAGCCAAACGAACGGTCGAATTCGCCCGCCTGTGCTGTCCAGATGTAGCTGAGGGCATCTTCCTCTTCGTCTGTCGCCTGTACTGCGCAGTTTACTATTTCACCTGCAGTTACTGTATCAGGGACTGTAGTAATCTGCACAATTTCAGGTGCACGATTTGTCGCACCTCGGGGTAGTACTATTGCCAAACGAGAAGCGGTTGTATCTGAAAAAGGATCACTTACTGTTAAATTTATCCAATAGCTACCGGGAACTCGAGGAGCGACCCATCGTGTCGTTACGGTAGAATCAGAGAGAATTGTGCCGCTTTCTGCATGCCAGAAATAGCTTAGCGGTTGGCCCTCGGGATCATCGGCTTCACACTCGAGAACCAGTGTATCCTGGACTTCGATGGAATCGTCGGGAAGGGTTTCAAACAGGATAATCTCAGGACGGATGTTGTTGTAGCGAGGAGAGACAGTTTCTGTCGTGCAACCAATGATAGAAATAGACGAAAAGATGAGCAAAGTGAAAAAGAGAGTAAGTGGAAAGACCCGCCGAGCAAAGCTCGCCGGGCTACCCGCCAGGCTCGCCGGGCTACCCGCCAGGCTCGGCGGGCTACCCGCAGCTTGGGTTTGATGCTGGCAGACGAGGGCGTAAGCCAGCGGATACCTAAACGGCTTTTTTGTAATTATCTTCATCTGTTTATAATTTCCGGTTTTGATTCGCCTGTTGTTGCGTCGATGTAGATTACGGCGTTCATCCCGGCTGTTAGCTCAGGTATTGCAAAACTAAAGAGCCCGGAACGCTTGTTCCAATTGACATCTGCGGCGCGGAGTCCCATGACTTCGGAAGTGACTTCGAATGAAGAGACAACGTCCGGGGTGAAATAGAGTTCAAGTTTGACGTTTTTCATATCGACATCGCTTTCGTTTGAGAGCTGAAGCTGAAGACGTTTGGGTGTGATCTCCATTGTCCCCTCTCTCAACCCCCTCCATCCACTAAAGCGATCCATGACCTCGCCAATCGAACCGCGCCAGAAGCCGAGCGAGTCCATTCGCGCACTCAGCTGTGCGGGTAAGTTCAGTGCGTTTTCCGCCTCAAGGGTTGTCGGATCGACGATGCCGATGTACATACCGCCAAATTTACGAATATGTCGCATATTGTTGCCCATAGCGGAATAGATTCCCGCCGCTCCCTTTACCTTCCCGTAATCTACCCATTCATCTGATGATACCTGACACTTTGGCAGAGTGGCAAGCTGAACTTTATCGGAAAAGATCCACCAGCCATGAGGCCTTAGGAGGCTTTCAGTCGGGCCGTAGAAACGAGGGCTTGGCGAACACATGACAAAGCGCATCTGCTCGGTTGCCGCGCCTATGGCAGCGAATTCACTGTAACTCCAATCAGGTGGAAAGAGCCCTTTGGGGCGGCGGCCTGTGATATTTTCGAGACGGACAGCGCTTGTCTCGAGCCAATCGAATATATCGCGGGGATTAAGGCTGTTAAAGAGAGCTGTATCTGAAGAACCGATGATGACGTCGCCCCAACCATCACCAAGAAATTCGATGTTCTCCGGGATATTGTCAGGATCGAGGATCAGATCGAGCGGCTTTCTGCTCTTGTCAATCGAATTTTGGAGTTCGTTGATAGCCGAAGGGGTTCCCTGTCCGGTCAGTGCCAGTGATCCTCCTGCCGAGTAGCCGGGCGGCCAGACACTGATATCGACGAGAGGTTTGCCAGCAAGCCAGTAGATGGCATTGAGGGCGAGTTTCTCCATGATAACGTTATTATCCTTGTGAGGCTGCATCGCATCAGGCGTGAAAGAGAACCAGACAAATTTACCTGCCACATAGGTTCCATGCGCAGCCATTGCCGGCTGGGTAGCTCCAGCGGTCTTTCCGGCGTTGAGCCAGTAAGACTCAAACTGCCATGCGTCGGCGGTGGTGCGAGGCTCAAGGATGTTCATCTCGATATTGCCGTTCCAGGTGAAGAATTCGAGATGCGCGCCGGGGGCGACCATCGCCGTTATTGGGCCGCTCCCGTTTAGGAGGATTGTTTCACCGCCGGTGGGGTCCTGAACAAGACCTGCCAGACTGCCCCCGACAATTTGCTCCAAAAAAGTGTATCCCGTCCAGTTGCCATTTTCGTCACGACAGCCGGGTGACCAACAGCAAAGTAGCTTGCCGCCTTCGACGAGAAAGTCCTTGATGCCCTTTCGCTCCTGAGCTGACAAGAGGAGTGTTCCGGGTAAAATCACCATATTGACACCGTCCGGTATAGCAGTCAGGGCAGGCTCTTGCTCGAGCGTGAACGAGATTTTCTTGCGGAAAAGCAATTCCTTCCAGGGATCGGCGAGGCCAGCTTGTTTGAAGTCATCGGTACCCATCAGATCCCATGCCTGAAACCCGTCACGACTGTGGTGCGGAATTCCCGGCGCGTACCAAAGGGTGTCCAACAGGGGCCAGTCGTCGATTCGTTCGCTGTACGGCCAGATCGTATCGTGCCGCGCTGTGTCCGGGCGAAGGTACTCCTCAGTGCGTAACGGATCGATCAACAGAACGTTTGGAGCACCGTATAGCGAAGCTCCGGCAGATTCCCAGTCGAGGACATCGAAGCGGCCGAGAACCTGTTTCATCACCTGCGTGTAGCCCCACCAGCCGAAGGCGGTCAGAAACAGAGCGAGCGTCACAAGTTGGAAGAGGAAGCCTCCGACTTGCTTCTTGAGCCGTTCGATGCGGGTGTCTTTGGGTTTGACAATAGTGCCCGAAGGGGGGGCTACGACGAGGGGGGCAGAATTCGGAGCTGATGGTCTTTGGCTCTTACGATGAAATAACTTCGAGATAACAGGAATCGTAACTGTAGTTTTTTTTGTTTCGCTTTTAACGGTTTTAGATGCCTTTTTAGCCGGCGCTACAGGCTTTGGCGGCAATTTACCGGGAGGTATATTTCCAGATTGGGCTGACAATTATCGCCATTCCTCGACGTTGTTCGATTTAGCTTTCTGTTTGCGAAACATCTCCACTGAAGTTCTTACCATTCCCTGTGGGTCAGGTGTGGACTGTGGCTGACCTTGGGACTGCGACTGTGAGCTATTTGACGGAGCGTTGTCAACGTTTCCCTGCCGTTTTGGTTTCGGTAAATTGGCAGTTGTCCGCAATCCGGAAGGTGACTGGAAAGTATTGGAGTTGCGATTGTCCATTGGCCTGTTGGGCGATGATGCGGCTGATTTTTGAGCCGGATTGAGGGCGTTAGACACTGGTCTTTGCGGTGGAATTCCAACAACAGGCAACAGCGACTCGGGCTTTGGCCGAGGAGCAGGTGCTTTTTGCGGGGGAGCTGCTTCGGAGATGCTATTGGTACTGACTGATAATTGTTGCGGATTGTCAGCTTGAATTTGTTCAGAGATCGGAATCGGGGACATCTCCAGTTGGGGAGGCGCTACTTTGCGACGCGGTTGAAGTGATACCGGTTTGTCACCTGTTGAGGTTAACGGTTTAAAAACCATTGGGAGTGCCGGAACCTTGGAATTGCGGTTGAAGCGCGAAAATCCGTTTGGGTGAGTGCCTACAGCGTTACTCGAAAGTGTGGGAGCATTAAAATCGCCCGTGCCGGTGATTGTGCCGATAATCGAAGGGACAGCTCTTGAGGTGTTTTGGTTTCTATTCGCAACAGACTTAATTTGATTTGGATCAGGGATCATTGGAAAATTCCCGGCAGGAGCGGATGCTATCGGCATATTGTGCACCAAATCGATGCGTTGTGAACCTGAATCGCCATTGGAGATGTTAGTCTGGGTAGAATCCAAATCACTATTTTTGATACCGAGTTTACGATAGAGGATCTCCTCTTCTGTAGTGAGGTCAGGCAAAGTTCGCTGTGAACGACCAGGCCTGGCTTTCTTGCCTGAAAATGCAAGATACATAACGAACCAGAGAATGAATATGGCTCCGATAGCGGCGAATGCTTTGAAGCCGGTGATTAACATATTTTTATTGAAGAGGTTCATTGCGGGGCCGGTACCAGCCGCGAGTTCCATTTTGAAGATCGCTCCGGGCTTCAGATTTGGGATGCTGGCATAGAGAACGCCGTCGCGGACATCGTATTGGATGCTCTCGCTCACGTTTCGCGGGACAAGGAGCTCGGCGGGGACGTTTTGCGGGGGCAAAATTCGTAGAATTACGTTACGTGCAGGAGCAGATGATGTATTGGTTAGAGTAAGGTTGACGACCGATTGGTTTGAATTAGTCTGCAGAAGCAACCTGCTGCGGAGTTTCAGCCACGCCGAAATAGATTGGGTGTCGGTGATCCAGACATCGTTACGGCTTTTTATTTCAATAAGGGTTTTTTCAACCGCTTTAGGTAACTCTTCGGTTGCGAGATATTGGCTGTGGAAATTGAGTTTATAGAGCCCGTGCAGGTCATTGATGCGGTTGAAGTCGCCGATAAAATTGCGAGCTTTTCCTGCCTCAGTTGGTATCGGTATTTTTTCGACCAAATCGTAATCGTCGAGTTCACTTTTGGGGTAAAATACGAGCCCTGATTCGAGAGAACGTTCATCGACGTTGTAAATCGGGTAGTCGCGGTCGGGTTTGTTATAGGCGAGAACGCTTGTGTAGCCGACATTTTTTGCTGCACGAAGGGTGTTGTCATCATAGCTTAGCGAAGTGGGTCGAAACGCGGTGGGACGAGGACCATAGAGTGCAATAAATGAAGCGCAGGACATCAGGCGGTCAATCTGAGTCTGTACAGGTTGACCAGCGAAATCGCTGTGGTCATCTCCGTGAACGGACAATTCGGCGCGAGTTTTTAATATTTCATCGAGAGCCTTGGGGAATTTAGCGGCTTCCGATGTGAGAATGTTGTAAGTGACCGGGACGTCCTGACCTTTGAAAATAGTGGTTAATCGAGGGATATATTCGAATCTGTCTTCGATATCGCCATGTATCAAGACGGCACTTTTTTGAGCGGAGGGCCAGGCTTCGACGGAGGGAATTCCTTCACCCTTCAGCCAGCCGAGCGTTTCTGTCAGCACTTTGAGCGACATATCGCGATTGACGAGATCAAGGTGAAGACCTTCCATACCTGCTCCAATCCAGACAACTCTGCCGCCTGATAAGGTTGTGCGAGATATGAACCCCGCCTGACGGGGGATAGAATCGGCAGGTTCGAGCTGGTAGGCGTCTCTTGCCCAGTAGCCGACGATGTCATCTGAGTTGGTTGTTTTGAGGGATAGTGGTGTTTCTGAAAGAGCTAATCTCCAACGGTAGCCCGGGGGGAGGGAGGAGCTTCCCGGTCTTCCGTAACGCATTTGGAGCGAAACCGCCGTGCCGCTTTGGAGTGTTGTCGGTTCGATAGTCCCGCCGAGAACCTCCTGTAGGAAACCCCAACCGCGGACTTCGCCGGTCGCGGTGCGGTAACCGGTTCCCGATGTGATCCAGAGGTTGTTGCCCTGGTTCAGATGCTCCTGTAACGCTTTGACCTGCTCGTCGGAAAGGTATTCGGCGTGGAAGAGGATGATGGTCGAAGGCAGAGTGTTAGAGGTGAGGAAAGACTCATTCTCAACGACAGGGTCGATGCCGGCTTCACGCATTAAGATCAAAAGGTTAGCCGTCCAGGCATCGATCTGCTTCGCGGGATTGTCGGGAGCGACAAAATTTGCGGTTGTCTGAGGTTTGACAAGCACAACCTGTGCAGTTGCCGTAGAAACGGCCAACAGCACAAGCGATAGTGTTGTCAAAGAGAATCGCATCGGTTATTTCCAGGCCGGAGAGTCGTCGTGGTGGGCCTGTGGAGGCTGTTGGCGGGGCTTCTGCTCCGGGGGTGTAAAGCGTCGCATCGGGCCGTAGTCAGCGCCTTGTTGGGGGTGGCGGGTCAACTCTTCCGACTTATCATCACTTTGCATACTTTTCATGAAGGCGGACTGAGCGCCGCTGAACTGTGGTGCGCGTTGTGGCTGAGGGGGGAACTGGAAGGGGTTGCCATAGGGATCTTGGTAGGGCGGTGGCTGATTGGGGTTCTGCTGCTGTTGCTGTTGGGGATAGCCTTGCTGTTGCGGCTGTTGCGGGGGGTACGGCTGTCCCTGTGGTTGTTGCGTTTGGTAAGGCATCTGGTGTTGTTGCTGCTGCTGCTGTTGTTGGGGTGCTTGCGGCTGCTGGAACTGCTCGGGCGGCTGGATTTGCAGGACTTCAGCTTGCGCTGGAGTGATGATGGGTTGTGGCGGCGTCATCACGACGGGTGGCTGGATGTTGCCGACAACGGGAGGCGTCTGGGCGACAACCTGTGCGGCAGGGAGCTGGGCGGGGCTGTCCATGGGGGCGGCTTCCTGAAGCTCGGCCAGATCGGCGGAAAAGACCTCGGAAAACTCGGCCATAGCGGCTTGCTTCTTCTTCTCTTTGATGCGGAAGGTCATGTATGATGCTATCGCGACAATCAGCGTGATCAGCGTCGATATCAGGATAATCGTCGAAAGTATCGGGACGATGTCCATTAGGTCTCCAGAGTGGTGGTAGTGGTGGTGGTGGTAATATGCGTACGGTGAATGACGGTTGCGCCTTGGGCGACGGTGCCGCTGAGGCGACCTTGACGCTCCATGTGTCCCCAGGACATCTCGACGCCCATAAGTTCCTCGAAGGTTGCGAGCAATTTTGCGACGTCGACGAGCTGGATGAAGAATGCTCGGTAAAGGACGGCGTAAGGGACGAGCTTGATAGACTCACGTTCGATGGCGACGGTGTGCATGGCGGCGATGGTGTCGAGGATCGTCAACTGCACCCACCAGAAGACGATCAGCGGCGACATTCCGAAAATGAATGCGACAAGGAGGAACAGCAGGTTCGCGACGACGTTCATCAGGGGCCAGAGGACGCTCTCGAAGACCATCTGCCACATGACGAGGACGACTCGCCAGCCGGCAATGGGGTTGATTAGGTGGATGGCATTCTTGCGCATCGCCTGAAGGATGCCGCGAGTCCAGCGGTAGCGCTGCTTCAGGAGCTGCAGAAGCTTTTCGGGGGCTTCGGTGTAGCTGATCGCGCCCGGCTCGTAGTCGATTTTGTAGCCTCTTGTGAGGACTTTCAAGGTGAGGTCGCAGTCCTCAGCATAGGTGTCGTCGTCCCAGCCTCCAACCTCCAAAATTACTGATCTTCTGAAGAATCCACAAGGACCTGGGACAATATTGACGGCTTGCATCAATGCTTGTGCTCTTCGGACGAGATTAAGGCCTTCAATATACTCAAGGGCTTGCAAATTGGTCATCATATTGCGACGATTGATGACCTTGACGTTACCGGCAACCGAGCCGAGCTTGGGATCCTGAAAGTGCCTCATGCCAAGCTTCAAGGTTTGCGGATGGAGCTTGGAGTCGCCATCTACGCAGAGGATGATGTCGCCGGTGGCGACGCTGGTGCCGTAGTTCAAGGCGTTGGACTTGCCCATGTTCTTCTGGGAGATAACCTTGACCAGAACGTTACCGTGCCAGCCCTCATGCTTGCGTGCGACCTCAAGGGTGTCATCCTTCGATCCATCATTGATGACGATGACCTCAAAGTTGTCATAATCCATCTCGAGCATTGAGATAATGGAGTCTTCGATGCCTTTGCCTTCGTTGTAAGCCGGGACGAGGATTGAACATTTCAGTTGCTGGCTGACCTCGTCGAATTCCTCTTCCTTACTACGATTAAGGTGGAGGAAGGACATGTAAATCAGGCCGATGTAACGAGCGACAAGAAGAAAAAGGAACAAGAGCAACGAAACAATCGAGACGTTCACGAAAACGGTCGGGATCGAGACTTTCGAGTTCAACAAGACGAGATAAACACCGATGGAAATAGATCCGAAAATAGTGAGCAAAATCGCGATGATGAAGCCGTAACCCCATTGCTTGGCGCCACGTTTTTTCTGGGATAGCCAAGGGATTTTAGGTTCCTGATAGTCTTCAGCCTTCCGCGCCACCTTTCGAGGTGCGGGCGGAGGTGGCGGGGTAGTGGAAGTCTCGCTAATAGTTGAAACAATTGGCATTGTTGCAGCGATCATTGATACTTCAGCAATGGTTAACTCATCATCATCCGGTATCGATACGTCATTAAGATTGGTATTTGCCGGTTGGAATCCGTTTGATGGAGTTGTGTCATATCCTGCCCAAAAATCGAAATCGTCGTCCGCGGAAAACTCGCCCGGTTCAGGGAATTTATCATGGTGATTAGGATCTCCCATGCCGTCGATTTGCTGAGGTGTTTGAGATCCAAACTGGTCGTGCGAATCTATTGTCTCTTCGTCCGGCGTTTGACCATCAGTCCACCCCCAGATTTGCTCCATTGAGTGGGGTTGACCGTTTGCAGTATAGTCTTTTGGTAAATTCGAAGGCACCTATCGCTCCAATGTTAATGAAGCTGAGACACCGCGATAACGATACTGACCATCAACGCGAGTGGTTGCAAGGTCGAGAATCCCGGCCGAGAAATAGATTGCCGGAGCAATGCGCCACTGAATTTGAGCGCTGAAATTTCGCAAAGCATCACTGGTACTGAGAACTCGACCGACACCACCGTGAACTTCATAACTCCATTTATTGAAGCTATTCTGCATTTGCGCCACAAGGCTGATAGTTTGATAGGCACTCGGTGACCAGTATTGAGCCGCAACTCGCTTTGCGCTGATGTTTTCATAGCGGGCGCCAATTTGGATCAACTTGCTGAAGACCCGTCGCCATTCTGCCCAGATGTCGGTGCGGGTGTTTCCGTCGGAGACTGCAATCAGTGCAACTTCGCCTTCACCAACCCATTTCGGTGAATAAATGTAGTTGACAACTGCCCCTAATTTTTCCGACTTCAGATTGTCAGTCCAAGACAACAGATTTCTTGTGGAAGCGAGATCGAGAACAGCTTCTTGTGATGTGTAGTACGCTGTGCCGATCATTCCGTCGAGATTGGGGAAGTCTTTGAAGTTATGCTCGATTTCAAAGCGAAGTCCCTGGCTCTTTTTTAAGGCAAAAGTGTAGTATTTGATCTGTCCGGAAGCACGTGTCAGGGGGTCGATGCGGTAATCGATCTGCCCGAAGAGGAACCAACCCGTTTCAGAGTAGAGGGCAAGAGTTACGGCGTCAGACTGTTCGAAATGGATTTTGCCAAATCCGCCTTGAGCCCCCATTCGGAGCGAAATATTTACCGATAATGAGGCGCGAGTCTCACGCATTTTGAAATGTTCGCTATCGGAAGCTTCCTGAAGTGACCCTTGAACACCTCTGATAAGAGTCCCTTTTAGCTCGTCAATTGACTTACGTGCAGTGGGGTTACTCGGATTCATTGCCAGTATGCGGCTATACATGTCGTAGGCAGTGTAGGGATCTCCGCGCCACTTTGTGATGTCGGCCAAGGCTACCTGACATTCAATCGAATTGGGGTTGATGCGCATTGCGGCATCGTATTCGCGCATTGCACCTTCGTAATCTCCCATCCATGAGAGAACCTGGGCGAGTTTAAATCGATATTCGAAGTTGCCCGGATTGTCATCGGCAACCTGTTGAAGAATGACCGACGCTTCCTTCATTTTGCCCTGAGCGAGGTAAATTTCGACAATCTTCATGCTTATGAATGTGTTTTCAGGATCAGCTTGCAGAAGCATGTTGTACTGGATAATCGCTTCGTCGTTACGACCTACTCCAGCGAGTTCATCAGCGAGTCTTAAGCGAAGCTGACTGTTCTCCGGTTGAGCGGCGACGTCCCGTTGCAGGCTATCAAGTCCAGCGGTGCGGAATGCTTTCGCCCGAGCTTTGATGTCAGCGAGAAAAGATTGTAATTGCTTGTCTTCAGGGTTTTCTGCCAACAACAGATTAACTTGTTGCTCAGCATCCCAGTAACGTTTTGCATCATAGTAGAGACCGGCGAGTCTGCGGCGAGCTTTGGCGTCACGAGGATTTTCGGCAACATTCTTTTCGAGTCTGCGCAATAGTGGCGTTAAATCGCGGTTGATCCATTCGAGGCCGATAATCGCTCGTTCATTTTCGGGGTCTTTGGCAAGGACAGCCTTGTACTGTTCCTGAGCTTCGTCGTAGCGACCCCCTTTGCGGAGAGCATCAGCATAGCCGATTCTCGGTCTTATGGAATCGGGGTGTACGGTCAACTCGCGCCGATAGATATTCTCAGCTTCCTCGACGTTGACATCGTTCATGATGAGGCAATCGGCAAGAGAAAGTGATGCTTCGATGTTGTCAGGCTGAGCGATGCTGATAACGCGAAACTCTGCAGAGGCTTCACCAGAGCGTCCGTTCCACATCAGTACCTTGGCTCTTTCCATCCGGACATCGTAATTGGATGGATAGATCTTCATGAAGCGGTCGTAAATCTCAAGTGCTGAATCGAGCGTAGGAACCGAGACGTAGTACCTTGCCAGAGCGAGAAGTAGCGTTGTGTCGCGGGGAGCAACGGATAGCCTGGCTTTGTATTCCCGGATCTGGACGGCGTATCGTTCCTGACGCCTTTTTTCGATTTCTCCTAACAGTTTGGCGGCGTCCTGATCTTCGGGGACTTTGACGAGCCGTCTTCTGACGAGGGAATCGGCTTCCCATTCACGATGGTGATCAAGGTAGTATTTTGCGAGGTCGAGACTGACCTTGGTATCGGGTTCCTTGGCAAGAGCTTCGATCATCCGCCTTTCGCGATAACCAGGAGCATCGATTATTTTGCTGACTTTCGCTTTGATCTCTTTGTTGTTTGGTGCACCTCTTGAGGCTCGCTGATAAGAGACCAGTGCCGCGTCTTCGTTACCCTTCCAGTAGTGAAGATCGCCAAGCAGATGATTCGCATCGACGTTGTCGGGCTGGAGATTGACAGCCGCAACGGCGTGGCGTTGACCTTCCTCGGTCTGTTTTGCCCATGTGTAGCGCCTTGCCAGATTGAGTTGAGCGTCGAAATCGGTTGGTTTATGTTCGAGGTATTTGCGCAACATCTCCCGCGAGCCAGGCTCATCGTTTCGTCCGGCGAGGAATTTTGAGTACTCAAGGTAAGTGGCGGCGGTAGCGGTGCCAGCTTTGATTTTGGCTTTGAAGTCGGCATCCTGAGCCACTTCGACGTTCAATCGGTAGTCATCTTCGATTGCGTAAAAGGAGCTGTAACTCGCGTTGCCAGGGTCGAGCTTTCTTAGTACAACAATGTGATTAATTGCATCCTGACGCTTGTTGAGTTTCAGAAGCAATGCAATGAGGCGTGCTCTTGCGGAGGCGTCACCCGGCTCCTTTTTGAGGTACTCCTCATAAGTAGTGACAGCTTCCATCGTCACACCGCCTGCCTCGAGAGTCATTGCCCGGTTCAGCATCTCACGGGACTGCTTTTGAGCCTCAACTGGGAGCGCAACAAAGAGGGTGAGGATGAATAACCCGACTATTAACGAAATCGATTTCACTCAGGCGACCGTCTTCAAGAAGTTGCGGGGGACATCGGTAACTTCGGTGATAAGATCGTTGACGTTGTCGGCATCTTCCGGATAGACGCCGATGGCGGTGAGGACATTGATGTGTTTATCGACCTGAATGTTCAGTTTTTCAAGCAATCCCGTCTTCAACTCACCTACAGCGCGACGGGCGAATGCCTGTGCGCCTTTACGGTCGGAATCTTCGAGCACAACGACAACCTTGTCCATATATCGTGAGGTACTGTCGGAGACACCGCGGAGGCAGGAAGAGATGATCTGGGCGACTTTCAGTACGAGTTCCAAGCCCTGCGGCAGATTGGGAGTTTTGGGAAGTTCACCAGTGTAAACGATCTTGAACGAGACGAGAGCGCAGCGTGATTTGTTCTGGTTAGACTTCCAGATTTGTCGATGGACAAGCTCACGAAATGCAGCAGGTGGCAGGAGTGAGACGCCAGCGTTGGCTTCACGGCGCGAGCCAAGGCCGTCTTCGTCCATGAAATCTTCGGGCAGATCGCCTGAAGCAGAGGAGAGGTTTCTGCGAGCGGCAAGATCTTCGAAAGTTCCGAAGGAGCGAAGTGACTTCTCGAGTGCGCGGACAATGTCGTTGGGGACAAACGGCTTGAAAAAGAGAGCGTCAGCACCAGCAAGTTTGGCTTGTTGGTAGGTGAAGCGAAGGCTGCGTTCTTCGCTGAAAAGAAAGATAGGCATTTTGGGGTACGATTCGCGGAGCATTTTCAGGGCGCGTTGCCAATGGACGCCGGGACGTGAGATGTTGAGAAAGAAAATGTCGCAATCGAGTCCGGTCATCTGTGACGCGAGATCTTCGACGGTCTCGAAGGGATAGACCTGGCTGCCCTTGGAGAAGATCTCTTCGAGTTGGATTTGACTATCATCATCACCGTCAAGTACGCCGACATGGATCGGGATATCGTTAATGGTCAGGTTTGTTGTCGGAGCGATGTTTGCGGTGTCTTCAGACTGAATATCCTGTAACAAGCCGCCTCCGTACTCGAGCTTGATGCGGAAGGTCATCGGCGGGGTGAATTTATCTACGAGCTTGTTGATGGAGAAGAAGCGTTGCATGCCCTGGCGGGTATCGACACGGGAAAGGGCAAACGAGCCGACTGCGGCGTCTTCGACCAGTTGGGTGATGCGCTGCGCGGTCGGGCTATTCGGTTCGCCGGTAGTGACGAGCACGGTGACACCCAATGCCTCGAGCGAGTTCATCAGTGAGTAAATATAGTTGACGAGGTGGGGTTCACGTGCCATCGTCAGTAGTGGCAGCAACGTATCAAAAGCGAGTCGCGAGCAGTTATAATGCTGGATGTACTGCTCGAATTCGCCGAGGAGTTGGACGATGGTGCCGTAATGGAAGCGGCCGCTCAGGATCTCTTTGGGATATTCCATAAGCACAAGGCGGTTGGCGATCAGGTGCGATTCGAGTGGGATGCCGATGGTCTCGGCCTTAAGGATCACGTTCTCGATACGGTCACTCGATATAAGGATGCCATTTTCGCCGTTCTCGATTCCTGCGAGAAGGAATTGGAGGACAGCGGTGGTGCGACCTGACTGCGATGGTCCGTGAAGCAGGTAGGAACGCTTGGAATAGATTCCGCCGGTGGCGGCATCGAGAAAATCGAGACCTGAGCTGACGCGAGAATAAAGCATAATGGTTGTCCTTGGGTCCTAAAGGTTCTATCGTTGAAGTTACGTGGGGTAATTTAATCCGCTGCGTTGGTATGGCAGTGAAAGCAGCGTTTAGTCTCCGTTTTAATTTTGTTTTATTGAAAAAATATTAAAAAAATAATTTTATTAAATATTGGGAGCTGTGAAGCGCGAAGATTTGGCTGATCTGCTTCCAACCACAGCGACTCGGCGCTGGAAAGGCAAGGCAAGATCAAGGTTAACGGAATACTGCTATTAAGCTGTTGTTCCATTGGAAAAAAGTGGCTAATTCACTATATTTATCGTAATGGAGCAGAACCGAACATTGAAGCCAACTTCAAACTCTTCCAACTATTCGCTCTACGTTGATTTTCTTGGAGGAGTCAAGTTAAGACGAGGTCGTCGGACCCTAAGCGGTTTTACAACGCAAAAGGTGATCGGACTGCTTTGCTATTTGTTAGATACCGGCGTCGAGCAGATTTCCCGCGACAAGCTCATTTCGATGTTTTGGAGCGAATCGCCGGAAGATCAGGCACGCTATAACCTCCGCTATGCGCTTTGGAACATCCGCAAAGTCTTCAAAGAGACTGAGGATGACCCCGACCTGCTCTCAACCAACCGGTCAACCTGCCAATTAAACCCCGGAATATCGATCCTTCTCGACGGCCGCGAATTTGAACGCCTGATATCGACTCAGAATCCGAGTGATAAGATGGTCGATAGAATACAAGCACTCGAACTGTACAAAGGCCCCTTTTGGGATGGGTTTACGCTGCGGAATCTCCCTGATTGGGAGGATTGGCTTTACCACCGCCGCGAGACGTTGCACCAGGCATTTTTAAGTACCTCAGAAGAGGTTGGCGAGTATTGCATCAAGACGGGGCAGGCGGCTTTGGCATCGAACGTCTATTTGCGAGCCCTCTCTTTTGCACCTGATTACGAACGCGCACACGAAGGATTGATTCGCGCTTACGCTGACATGGCGCGGGTTTCGACTGCCATCAGGCAGTTCCAGGTTTACACCCAATTGATGAAGCGGGACTTTAACGCACCACCCGCACCACAGATGGTAAGATTGATCGACTCGCTGCAGAACGGAACCTACATCGTTACAGTTCCGTCGCAATTAGAAGAGTACCTCCCGCCAGTAATCATCGACCCGAATCTTGCTCTGACCGATCATACATTGGATGAAACAAACCCCCCCAGTCATATCCCCGAGGAGCTTCTGCCAGCACCATCAGGTAAGCCTGATGTGCCGTTTATCGGTCGGCGGGAGGAGTTGAAGGATCTGAAAAACCTGATTACAGAGGTTCAATCGGGGCAGGGTTTGGTACTGATTATCTCAGGTGAGATGGGGATTGGGAAGACGAGGTTATTCAGCGAATTCGTTCGCTCGCTGCCATCGGAATTTATTCTCGGTATTGGTGAATCGCGGGAGATTGAATCGACAAGGCCTCTTGAGGATCTGATGCAGGTGTTGGAATCTATTGGCCGCGATCCGAGATTGACCGACACAGCCCGCGCGGAATTGCAAGAACTCTTTGTTCTACAGGAAAAAGTGATCCAACAACAGGAGGGTTCGACTGAGCCGCACCTGCTTGAGGGCATCCGCCGTTGGATTGTATCTCTCGCCAAACAGCAACCGGTACTGGTGGCACTCGACGATATGCACTGGGCTGGTGAAGCTTTGCATAAAGTCTTCTCCACCCTCGCTCAGGAAGTGAAGCGGCTACCGCTTTTGCTGATCGGTATCTTTCGGACATTCGAGGAAAATTCCGAGGATACAATCGCCTCGGCACTTATCTCCATTGCCCGAACCGGACGACTTCGCAGAATTGAACTGGGTAGCCTCTCTTATGATGACATCATAGAGATTTTCAAGAAGAAAGCGCCGGAGGTGATCGAGAAGCTCTCTGTCGAGGAGGTTGAGCGGATTTATCACTACTCATCAGGCATCCCGCTATACGCAATCGAACTGACAAACTCACTGATTGCCGGTCAAACCGATTTCATCCGTAGCCCGGCGTTGATCGATCAGCCCGACTTCACCCCGACAACCGAACGTAAGCTTGTACCGCCATTGTTACTGAAGATATCGAATTTCCGACTGTCTCAGCTTCCTGCCGATTATGTTAGGCTTCTAAGAGCCGGATCGCTGATTCTCGGCGACTTCAGCATTGAGCTTGCTCAACAGATTGTCCCGTTGGAACGTGACCCGCTCGAAGATATGATGGTCGATCTTGAGGATCGCAACCTGTTGCATAATCTCGACCGGGGCGGCAGGTTGTCGTTCGGGTTCAATCATCAGATGATAAAGTTGGCAATCGCCGAGACGATCCCACATCTTGAGCGTCAACGAATGTTCAGGGATATCCTGAAAGCAATCGAATTGGCAAACGAACCGATCAGTAATGACGCCAGAGCTTACTACCTCTACAATTCCGGCAATCGAGCCGATGCGATACCTTCGCTCTTGATTTCAGCAAGATTTTGGTTTGGGTACGGTGACCGCCACGCCGGTTTGAGGTATTCCAAAGTTGCCTATGAAACAGCACTTGAGAGGTTGGCCGAAGAACCCGATAAAATGCTTGAGGTGATTGTCGAATACAGCGACCACCTTATTCAGTTAGGAGCAATCAAACAGGCTATCGACGTCCTGACAAGTGCGCTACAGAAATTTTCCAGTACTTCCGACAATCAATCAAACCTGATAAACCGCCGCGCCGAGCTGACTAAAATGCTTGGGCGTGATGTGGCTCCTCCGGCAAGCCGCCAACCGATAGCGGTTATTACCGCAAAAAGAGCGCTTGCTGACGTGAAGCTCCTTCAAGGGGATTACGAGGGTGCCGAGAAGCTGATAGGCGAGGTTGAGGGGTCACTTGAGAATTTACCAGACTCAGATGAGACACTTCGGGGTACGGGTCTCCTCTTTTTGGTTAAGGCCAAATTGCTATTGAAAAAAGGAGAAGCGGGTCGCGCTGTCCCACTTTTAGAGTCAGCCGCTGAGTTGCTTCGAAGCCATGGCACAAGGCTTGAATTGGCGGAGACCTATCGTTTAAGCGCAAGAGCGCACCGGCTTGAAAAGGAATTGAACCGTGCCGCCGATGCACTTGCGGATTGCTATATCATGTGTCAGGGTGAAGATAGCCCGGAAGACTGGATCAGCTACCATCACGAAATGGGGCTGGTGCTGTTCGATCAGGACAATTTTGTCGATGCCGAAAGTCATTTTAATCAGGCAATCGATATTTGTCGAAACAACAACAATGTCTCGGTGATCCAACCCGATCTACTTCGGGATTACGCACGGATTTTGACAAATCGTGGCGAAAAAGAGCGAGCCAAACAGATCACCAAGCAGGCAGAAGAAACCTCAAAACATCTGACAGAATGGAATTCAACCTTAGATATCACGCCTCGCGCGTAATGGGTTACCTGTTTGCGGTCATAACCGTATTGTTGATTAATCCGGTCGTTTTTGCACAGGGTGTTTTGATCAACGAGTACATGACCGGCAATCTCGCTGCCATTGCGGATGAGGATGGAAGATACCCCGACTGGTTTGAGTTGTACAACAACTCATTCGACCCCGTCTCATTAAACGGTTGGACGATCTGCGATCATCCTTCCGACACCCTCCCGTGGCCCATTCCCAATTTCGAATTAAGTGCTTTTCAGCGAGTCTTGTTCTTTGCTTCAGCCAAAAACAAAGGGCAATTAGCTCCATTTAACGAGACTGTCATCAGACCCGGCGATCCGTGCCGATACCTTGTCCCTGCTTCAGAACCTGCATTTGGCTGGTATTGGCCTGATATCAACGATTCAGACTGGCAACGTGGCAGGCTTAGCCTTGGCTATGGTGACGGCGATGACTCGACAATCGTTCCAGCCACAACAAGTCTCTATATCAGAATCGATTTTAATGTCGATAATGTTTCTGATTTAGAGTATGCTATCCTACATGCTGATTATGATGACGGTTTTGTCGCCTATGTAAATGGAGAGGAGGTTGCCCGTGCCAACGTCGGTGGGCTTCCACCTCGATTTGACTCGACTTCGGTCGATGAACACGAAGCTGTTATGTGGGCTGGTGGCAGGCCCGAATTGTTCTTTGTCCCGACGATTGGAGCACTGGTTAGGCAGGGCCGCAACGTCCTTGCAATTCAAGTACATAATTCTGATCCTGCATCGGACGATCTGTCGATCATTCCATTTTTTACTCTTGGTCTCAAAAGACAACCGGTTGTTACTCGTGATCCTGTCGAAGCCCTAAGGGGCTTTTTGCTTCAGATGCACACCGACTTCAAGCTTGCCGGTGAGAACGACACACTGATTTTGCGAAGAGGAGACGGGACAGTTGTTGATGAAGTGATAGTTCAGGATGTCCCCTCGAATATGTCGCGAGGGCGAGCACCCGATGGTTCGAACGACTGGCGGATCTTCCAAATTCCGACGCCCGGAGAACCCAACCCGCTTGTCGGAGGAACTGTTGTCACTCCGAAACCGCTGATGTCGCCACTGCCTGGCTTTTACACGACTCCGATAACGGTCACGATCCGTGACACGATTACACAAGCGAATATTTATTACACGCTTGACGGCTCAACTCCAGACGAATCGTCCATATTTTACACTGGACCGTTTGTGCTCGATACATCTTGCGTTGTGAGAGCAGTTGCGCGGATACCGGGGGAGTTGCTCAGCCCTGACCGGGTCAGGAGCTACATCATAGGACCCCGACCTACGTTGCCGGTAATTTCACTTTCGATGAAGCCCGACGATCTTTGGAATCCTGAGACCGGGATGTACGTCCTTGGGCCGACATACGACCCGCTGCCGCCCTTTCGAGGAGCAAACTTCTGGCAGAATTGGGAGCGGCCTGTCCATGTCGAGATGTTCGAAACCAACGGCCTCGAAGCGTTTGAGGTCGATGCAGGCCTGAAGATTCACGGCGGCTGGACGAGATCATTTCCACAGAAATCGTTGCGAATCATGGCGAGGGCGAAGTATGGTGATCCCAACATTGCCTACCGGGTCTTTCCCGATTGGTCATTCGATAAATTTGAGTCTCTGGTTTTGCGAAATGGTGGATCAGACTGGGATCATGCGATTTTCCGCGACGATTTGCTGACTGGATTGATGCGAGAGGATTTTCCCTACATTTCTGCCTATCGACCCGCTATTATTTATCTGAATGGGGCTTACTGGGGGATACTCAATATCCGTCAACAGATGAACGAGCAGTTTGTCGCCGAGCGCCGCAATGTCGATCCGAGCGAAGTTGATGAGTTCGAAATTTGGGGTGAAAAGGTTAATGGTGAATGGGACGCCTATACCGAATTGGTCGAGTTTTTCAACACTCGCGACCTATCTTTAGCCGATAATTACCGGATTGCCGAAGAGATGGTCGATATCGATGAGTTTATCAAGTACAACGCCGTCAATATCTATGTAGATAATGGCGATTGGCCCGGCAACAACAATCGATTATTCCGCATCAGGAGGCCTGGCGAAAAATGGCACTGGTTCCTGCTTGACCTCGACTTCGGCTTCGGTTTACATGCCGACAGCTCTTGGGTTCACAACAGCCTTGCCGACGCCCTTGATCCTGACGGACCCGTCTGGCCCAATCCTCCCTATGCAACTCTTTACCTGCGTAAACTGTGCGAGAATCCTATATTCCGCGCAAAGTTCATCAACGGTTTCGCCAATTTGATGAATTTTCAGTTCAAGCCGGACAATGTGTTGCGTCATATGAACGAAAAAAAGGCGACGATACAAGGAGAGGTCGAGCGTCACCTTGTCAGATGGGATCGTAATCTTGCCGAATGGGAGGAGAAAGTCGCTACGATACCTCCTTTTGCTCATAACAGACCCGCCGCGATGCGTCAATTTCTCGAAGAGCGATTCAATCTGCCCGGTCACGCGTCGATCACCCTGAGCTGCAATCCTCCCGTTGGCGGTGACATCAAGATCAACGGGCGCAACATCATCCCGACAGGTTGGAGCGGAATCTATTTTAGAACGGTGCCGATAGTGCTCGATGCAGTTCCGCTGCCCGGGTATCGCTTTATCGGTTGGACGGGAGGTTCAGCTTCGACAGATTCCCGCATCACGATAACATTAGATAATGACCGCTCACTGACGGCAATCTTTGCCCTCGCTCCAGGGTTGGTTGGACTGCCGGTTATCAACGAGATCAACTACCATTCGCTTGATAGCTTCGACACAGGGGATTGGGTCGAGTTATACGCACTAGACGGCGAAGTAAACTTATCCGATTGGTCCCTCTCGGATCAGGATTCTACCCATCATTACGTTTTCCCCATCGGGACAACGATTCCCTCAGGTCAATACCTGGTAGTCGCTGAAGATACTATGAAATTCCACCGGTTTTTTCCGGGGATGAACAACGTCCTGGGCAATATGGGCTTTGGTTTGGATGGGAATGGCGATCAGGTCAGGCTCCTTAGCTCCCGTCTGGAGACTATCGACTCCGTGCGCTTCAACGATATTCCGCCCTGGCCCGGAGAAGCGGATGGGCTTGGCGCAACGCTCGAATTGATCGATCCGGCATTGCGCAATGAAGACTCAACCAATTGGCGCGCTTCGTTGGTTCGAAACGGTTCGCCGATGGCGTCCAACAGGTATAATCAACCCGGTCAGTTCCAATTGTTATCACCACCCGACGGGGCAAGCGTCAGGAACGATTCCGTGCTGGTCAGGTGGAGCAAGTCGGTCGATAACGATCCGGGGGACACCGTCAGGTACGTCATCGAGTGGTCGCGTACCGGTAATTTCCCTGCTTCGAGCGCGCCAACTTTGGACACATTTACTTATATTACCGATGTTCCTGCGAACCTTGCACGTGTAAGCCACGTTACCGATGGCCTTCCAGAGGGGATGACTATCTTCTGGCGGGTACGGGCGATGGATACGAGGAATTTTACGACCATCGCAGCTCCCGGTGACAGCGGATGGTCGTTCACGATCAATCTGCCGGTGTTGCCGACTGAATTTGGCTTGAGGCCAGTCTTCCCCAATCCATTCAACAGCCGCGTGACGGTGACAGTCGATGTGGCAGTCGCGGGCGAAGTTTCCCTCGCCTTCTACAACTTGCTCGGGCAGGTGGTTTATGCCAATCGATCAGTTATGCAAGCCGGTAGCCACAAATTCTTTTTTCCTTCGGTTGGGGAAGATCATATGGCAAGTGGTATCTATTGGGTGCGAGTCAGTCAGGCCGATAAATCAGCTATTGCGAAATTAGTTTTGGTCAGGTAATTGAGGCGGAGTAAGAATCCGCCCTCCAAGAAAACAAATTGGGAAAAACATTGAATATCTCGGGTCAGGTATGGAATAACGTCGTTCAGATCAATCTGGACGGACGCTTCGATGCGGCGACAGCGCCATCGGTCGAACAATATATCCGCGACTGCATCGGACGCGGATTGACTCACGTCGTGCTGAACATGGCGAACGTACAGTACATCGCGTCAGCAGGCTTGCGTGTAGTGTTGGCGATGACGAAAGAGTTGCGCATCACTCACCGCGGAGATTTGCGCGTGGCGGCTTTGCCGGAGTCGGTCTCCAAAGTCTTTGAACTTTCAGGGCTTTTTTCGGTCATCAGGATTTTCGACGATGTGCCGACTGCCACCCAAAGCTTTTTCGGGTAGGAGTTTTCACTCTTGCGGGAGAAATTAACCCTCCCTGCCGACCGGAACTCTCTGGCAGACGTCTCAGAATTGGTTGAACGCTATGCAGGGTTCGTCCACCTGAGCGTGACCGAGCTCCATGACGTTCAGGTTGCCGTAGCAGAAGCATGCACAAATGCCATTGTGCATGGGCTTCACGAAGATTCCTCGCGCACGTTCGAGTTTGAGATAGAGTCTGACTACAACACTTTGACGATCACGATCAGAGAGAACGGGACTCCGTACGTGATGGAAGAAGTTGCACCAGTAGATCTCACTTCGACGTGGATGAATCGAAAAATCGGCGGGCTTGGCATTTATCTTATCAACGAATTGATGGACAGCGCCAAATTCTCCACCGAGCCGGGTGGTCTGAAAGTCGTCAGAATGACCAAAAATGCTAAGAGGGTGGGATAATGATACTATTCTTGGAGGGCGGACTTTAAGTCCGCTCTTGTGCTGGCAGATGTCTCGTCTGCCAGCATCTAAACTCACTTCTCACTAAATAACATCTCATACCGGCGAACGCCGGTATCCACTAACCTTCTTCCTCTTTCTACTTCGCCTCAACCATTTCACATTCTTCACTTTACGTCGTTATTCCCCCAATCCTCCACCCTATCTTCAAAAAATAAATGCCGAACTTCTTGCGATGTATTCATGACGCTATTATATTGTTATGGTAGATACTGAAAAGAACTCTATAGACCTTTCACCGGAAGCCTAATGGTCAGATCTTTTCCTTGCACCTTGCACCTTGCACCTTGCACCTTGCACCTTGCACCCCCTCGCAACTTAGGTTGCCAAAAAGTTAAAGCCCCGCTCCGGGGATTGGCTGATGCGTCTCATAACGCTCTGCCGATCCTTGAGGCGGGTTTTTTGCTTAAAAGAACCCGGTGGTCAAAAACCACGAGCGTCTCTACCTAACCCGTAAAAGTTGAAGAGACGCTCATAAATGTGGAGGTGCGTCCGTCGCAAAACGGATGCACCTCCAATGTACGAAAATTCGTTAAGAAAGTCAAATTGGAGGTTGAAATGAAGAAGCAAGATCGACTAAGAGCCCTGATCGGGCTGGTTGCAATTATTGCGGTTGTGGTCGGGGTGTTGGTCTATCCGCCGCCGAAAGAGGTGAAGGCAGACACTTACTTCAACGTCTATTGTTGGTGGCTGAATGGCGAAAGCCATGTGCCAATTGCTGAAGACGAAATTAGTGTGCAATTTTGTTTTGACGCCAATAACAATAATTCACCAGATGATGGATGGTCTGACCCGACCTCTCAAGGTCTTGGTACATACACATATCAACGAGCCGGTAATTTTGTTACTTGGTGGGTTCGATATTCGAACGAAGGCGAGACGGAATATTGGGGTGTCAGTCCCAGTGCCAATCCGGGAAACGCAACAAGCGGTGGTTCAAGTACTTATCTTGATTGGCAATTCGCCTTCGTAATGTAGAGTCAATTTTGCACTCGGGGAGTATCGATAGATGCTCCCCGATTACAATTGTTTACAGAAAATATTATGAGCCTTCAATTTTCGAGCCATAGACTACTCCTCTGGCTGACTTCGATTCCACTGATAGTTTCATCTCTAAGTGCCCAGCCCATCTTACGAGACTACCACTTTTATGGCGTTTGGTTAGAAGATATCCGCGATATCTATCAATGCGAGGATGACAACTATATCTGTGTCGGAAGTAATCATGGACGTCGCGGGCCAGGAGCCTATGCTCACAACTGGCTCTTCAAAATCGATGATGTTGGAGAAATCATCTGGGAGCGATGGTGGGACGGATTTGGGGATCAAACCAGCGACAGTCCGGAGTGCTTGATCGAGACAGACGCTGGTAACATCCTTGTCGGCGGGGCGGGTATAGCGAGCAATCACTTTGTTGCCTTTATGTGCAGAGGAGACGACGGAAGGTTAATTTGGGAACGTCGATACAACGGCAATGATCAAGGCCAATGCAGTAGTGTTATCGAAACAAAGGCGGGAACATTTCTATTGGCAGGTCGCAGAATGATTGATGAAGAATTTCACGGATACGCCGTCTTGGTAGATGAGGAAGGTGAAATTATAATCGACGCAACTTACGATCCCGATATCTGTTCTCAGATAACTGTAGCTCGGGAGGCTGCGGGAGAGGGATTCTACTTTACGGGCCAAAATAATACAAGTTCAGGACCTTTGGTACACGTCGATTACGAATTGCATACTGTCGATCATTGGCAATACCCGGTTGGTGAAAGTAATGTTGCAATCAGTGGTATGGAATCTTATGATGGCGATTTTTTATTGGGCGGGAATTTCTGGTTCAATCACAACAGAAGCTATCCAAGGGTTCTCCGCGTGAGTAGGAATGGGGAAGTACGCTGGGATAGCCGATTGATAAACATTGAAAATTGGTTGGGAACATCCGGATTGGCGCGATTGAATGACGGAACGATTGCGCTGATAGGAGGATGGGCAGATTCCGCTCCAGGAATCGTGCTGACAGACCGCGCCGGTAATCTTCAGTGGGAACTGAGGCTTGTTGTTCCTCCTGGAAGAGGAGGTAGTGGTTTATTGCTTGAGGGGATTGTCAACCGTAATCAGGAGTTCGTCTTTGTTGGAGAACAGAGTAATCCTGATAATGGCGGCAGAGGTATAGTCGTGACATTAGGTTACGAACCCCAAGCTCCTGAAATACTATTTGTTCGCCCGCCACCGCCCGATGTCAATATGTTGATTGATCAAGAGTTGCTTTTCAGAGTTCGTGCTCAGGATCCTCAAGGTGACTCAGTAATTTTTAGGTATAAAATCGATGGCGAAGTCGTTTCAGAATCGAATGCAATAATCCTAAGCTGGTCTGATGTCGGTAACCACGAGGTTGTCTGCATAGTCTCCGATGGCCAATTTGCCGATTCTGTACAATGGCACGTCACCGTCACCGACCTCTACATCTCCGCGTTTACGCCCGATACACTCAACCTCACTCTACGCAGAGGCTCCTTAGTTGATTTCTCGATAGATACTGTTCAGTATGTTGGCGAAGAGGAACCGGAATACGTCTGGACGAAGACGAACCTGAGCAATGGGGAGACAGAAGAAGCCGGCAGGGATGCCGGCGTTACGTTCGAGTTTCCTTGGTCGGGGGACTATACGGTTGAAGGAAGGGCTTATCGCGGTCAGTCGTCCGATCAGGTGACGTGGAACGTGGCCGTTCGAGGGGCGATCTGGGCGTATGTGCCAGAGGCTCTTGCTTTCGACGTAGAACCCGACAGCGTCGTCCATTTCGAGGTTGTGCCGAGTGAGCCGGAGAACGAGTCGCTAAGCATTCAGTGGCTTGTCGATGGGGAGGTGGTTCGGGAGGGGGAGTTGGGGCTGGAGTGGAGATTTGCCGGTAGTGCGGATTTAAATCCGCACTACCAAGTGTCTGCCATTGTGGCTGATTCGGTTGAGGCGGATACGGTGACGTGGGATGTGACGGTGCGGGATTTGGGGGTGGGGAAAGATGGCCGATTCGGAGATCGGCCCTACGCGACTGAGTTATTGAGTGTGTCGCCGAATCCGTTTAACTCGATTCTGACCATACGGTTCTCTCTCAACCCCGGCTTCGGGGAAGCCGGGCTACGCATCTACGACCTGTCGGGGCGGATTGTAAAGGATCTGCTCGACCTTCCTCAATCCAAACTCCAAACTCCAAATTCCAAACTTGTCTGGAACGCCTCCTCCGCCCCCGCAGGAGTCTATCTCGTCCGCCTCCAATCAGGTTCCGACATTTCCACTCAAAAAATCGTCTTAATGCGATAACCCCTCCAAATACTCGCCAATTCTCTTGCTTTTTGCCAAAATATTCCGTATATTATCGACATAATTTCCGCTGACCAATACCCGGTCACCAGTCCACCAGCCACTTGTTTCTGTGATTTTGGTGACGGAAAATAATAAGTAAAATCGCCACAAAACCCTGCCTGATAAGGTCTGTGACGATTGTGACGATGTGAAGATAATTTAGGGCGCTCACTTGATGTCGTTAAAATATAACAAAATGACCAACAAATTCGAGCGGGCGGAATCTTCCAATTGACTCGATTTTGTCTATTTTTGAGAAAGATTTTCGTGAAATTAAGTTTATCATCTTGTATTACAAATATTAAATCGCGTTCGTATCAATCTTTCGTTCAAGAAACACGAACACCTTATCTTATCAAAAATTTGCACATTAGGAATCATCAATGACAATGATCGCACCCCGAAATAGAATGGGGATACTGGTCGCCGGAGGCCCTTCGCCCGGAATCAACAGCGTTATCAGCGCGGCAACGATCCGCAGTCTGGTCGCGGGCGTCGAAGTGGTCGGGCTGCTCGACGGCTTCAAATGGCTGATGCAAAGCGATATCACACACGTTCGGGAACTCACAATAGACCTTGTCAGCCGCATCCATTTCAGCGGCGGATCATTCATTGGCATTGCGAGAGACAACCCGACCAAAGACCCGAAGCTGCTCGAACAGGTCGTCAATAGCCTTCTGCGCCTCAATATCGATAAACTGGTCACAATTGGCGGGGATGATACCGCATTTTCGGCGATGAACGTCGAACGTATGGCGCAAGGACGCATCCATGTCGTCCACGTCCCGAAAACCATCGACAACGATCTCGATCTTCCCGCAGGCATTTCGACCTTCGGCTTCCAGACGGCTCGTCATTACGGATTTGAAATTGTGCGAAATCTCATGGTTGACGCAAGGACGACGTCCCGCTGGTTCTTCGTCGTGATGATGGGACGCAAAGCTGGCCATCTTGCATTGAACATTTCCAAAGCGGCAGGGAACACACTTACCCTTATCCCTGAGGAATTTCCCGACAGTTCACCGCTGACCATGAAGCGCCTTGTCAACATCATCACCGGATCGATAATAAAGCGCCTCGCCTACGGTAATCCTGACGGAGTGGCAATTATTGCTGAAGGGCTTCTGGACAAAATGCCGGTGCAGGATCTGATTGCGCTTGGCCACCTTGAGCGTGACGAACACGACAACATCCGCTTCGACGAGATAGACTTTGGCCTCATCATGAAGCGCGAAGTCCAGAAGCGGTTGCGGGAGTTGGGGATCAAGTCTGTCGTCGTTGCCAAAAACGTCGGTTACGAACTCCGTTGTTGCGACCCGATTGCCTTCGACATCGAATATACTCGCGACCTGGGCTATCACGCGGCAACTCATCTAATAGAGGGCGGCAACGCGGTGATGGCTTCGGTTCAGAACGGTAAGTTCATCCCTATTCCGTTCCCCGATATGATCGATCCGTTGACCGGTCGGGCGCGCATCAGGATGGTCGATCCCAATTCCGACCCATATAAAGTGTTGCAAAACTTTATGATACGCCTGACAAAGGAAGATTTTGACGATCTGGGCGAATTGACCAAATACGCCTCGGTTGCCGGAATCTCTGTCGATGAATTCCGCGAACAGTTTCAAGACGCCGTCTTTTAGTCTTTCGCCATAAACTCAATTCAGGAGCCTACTTTGCCCTTAAAGACCAACCGCACCAAGCTGATCATGCAGTCAGTACTTGGCGAAATTTGCGAGCCGCCCGCCAACCTTGAAAAACCGTACCGGATCTCGGCAGACGGCGAATTGATGATATTGCCGGGCACCGGTGGCATAACCTACAATGCCCGAATCGGCGACTCGGCTATCGACTGGGTCTGCGATCACGTCGAACCGGCCGTCTCGATCAAAAGCCCGGTCAAGCCGGAAACATCGTCAGCCAATGCGGCGCTTCAGATTTTCTCCTGTGTTGGCAATCGGGCAATTGTCGTATCTGGCGAAGCCAAGGGCGAGTGGGGGCGAGTAACTGGAACTCATGGCGGGGTCGAGCATGTGATGATCGACTTCACACGAGAGCAAATGGACAAGATGGTGATCGGTGACAGAATCCAAATCCGGGCTTTCGGACAAGGCCTGTCACTGGTCGATTTTCCCGGCATCAAGGTGATGAACATCGATCCTGCTTTGCTCGATGTTATGGGGATATTGGGTAGTCCCAGAATCGGGAGAATTAAAATTCCAGTTACGCATTTAGTTCCCGCCGCTACGATGGGGTCGGGACTCGGCAAAGTTCACACATACGCCGGGGATTACGATATCCAGATGTTCGATGAACCAATGGTTAAAGAGTGTAAGCTCAACTCCTTGCGATTTGGAGATATCGTCGCCATTGTCGGCGCCGATAACACATACGGGCGTGTTTTTCGCCAGAAGTCTATCACCGTCGGGGTAATCGTTCATAGTCGCAGCATCGTTGCCGGTCACGGGCCCGGTGTGGCGACGCTTTTCACCTCTAAAGAGGGTCTGATCGATCCTGTGATCAATATAAATGCCAATCTGAAAAATTATTTTGCGAAGATGTGAAGTGAAGACGGGGAGGCTCAAATGCTATGGAAACTGCCATGCGACTGATTCTGACTAAATATTCTACGCCGCTGAGGAATATCAGCGGCGTTTCTGTGTCGAAATACCTTGACACCGATAGCATAAGAATGTATCTTTATCATTATGGGGAAGAACGGGAGAATTTCACGCTCTGGCTCGTGAAATAGACAATCCAAAGATTAAGAGCAGAAAATGATCAATCGCTTTATCACCATATTCACCGCGGTGCTGATTATAAGTTCAGCAGCCGTGGCACAACTTGTTTTTGACCCTCAGCTTGCTGGTCGCGATGTCGCCTTCCCCGACACTCCAGTGGGACAAACAAGCGAAATTCGCTACACCGCAACCAGCCGTGGCAACGGACCCTGGACTGTTAACCTGAATACCAACAATCAACAATTTGCGGTAGTCCCGAACCAATTTGTCGTTCAGAACGGACAAGCAGTTGCGTTTGTCCTTCGCTTTACGCCCCAACAGGCAGGGGTGGTTAATGGTCTTCTTAGCGGCAGTTACACAAATGGTCGGGAAGCTCCACGTATCAATGTGAATATGAGCGGTCGCGGAGTTCAAGCTGGAGGCCCCCGAATTGCTGCCGACCCCGACACTCTCGACCTCTACATCTACACCGATGAATTAGGTACGATCTGGCAATCGACAGAAGTCGCCGTCACGATCAGCAACACTGGCAACGCGGCTCTGAATATCCAAAGCATCACCGACAACGCCAACTGGCTCATCTGCGACCGAAACGCAGCATTTGCAATAGCGGCAGGGCAATCTGTTGACGTCACTTTTTCAGTGCCTCAGCAATCAATCGATGCCTTGACGCCAGACATTTACGAAGCCGTCATTACGGTCAACTCAAACGCTGGAAACCAGCAACACCTTGCTATTCCGGTGACCTTTGAGCGTGATTTTGTCCCTCATTATCTTGTTGTATTAGGTGACAACGAACCGGCGACTGACCACGCGATCCTTGTCGCCTCGGCAACAATTGATGGTGAAGAGCTTGACGAATGGGACGAGGTCGGCGTCTTTAATCCGCGCGACGACCTTGCCGGATCAGGGCCTTATGAGCTTGAATGGCCGATTGCGTTTATTGCTTGGGGGGATGACCAAAATGCCGGGTTTGACGGTTTCAGACAGAATGAAGCGTTCGATTTCAGAATTTGGGACGCTTCAGCAGCTCATGAATATCATGCTGAAGCCGAATTTGTCGGAGGCCCCGAACGCTTTGCAAACAACAGCGTATCGGAAGTAGTACTCTCGTCAGCCCCTGATTTTGTCGATCAAGTTATTCCGCTTCGAGCTGGCTGGACGAACATCTCACTTCGCGTCACTCCCGAAGAACGATACTGGGCAGGTGATCCCGGGCCTGAAGTACCTGCAATTTTCGAGAGTGTAAGAGCCCACGTAAATATTGTCAAAAATGATCGCGGGCAATTCTATCTACCAGCAAACAACTTTAATGGTATCCCGTATATTGACCTCGAACGCGGCTTGCAGGTGCGGATGTCAACAGCAGATACATTGATTATTCGCGGCACACCCATCCCCGAAGACGAAGAGATTACGTTGATTCGGGGTTGGAATCTCGTCGCTTATTATCCGAACCGGAGCCTGACAATGGCGGCGGCATTTGAAGATTTAACAAGGCGAAATTTGCTTGTTATTGCCAAGGATGATCAAGGGAGATTTCACATTCCAAACCAAAATTTCGGCGGCAACGTACCCATCAGACCCGGTAGTGCCTTAATGATTAACATCAGGGAAAATTGCACCTTCCACTATCCTGCACAACAATTGGCAGGCTTCAGCAGACCTGAATCGACCGACGACGACTCGACTTTCTTCTACGATCCACCAAAGCCAACCTCTGACAATATGTCGATTCTGATATCCGCTGTCGATGGCATCGTCGTTCGTGATGGAGCAGAGATTGCATGCCGAACGCCCTCAGGTTTCATTGCCGGTGCATCAAGATTGAAAGGCCCGCCACCTTGGG
>CAMBDS010000001.1 GCA_945865405.1 Caldithrix abyssi DSM 13497 | reverse complement strand
AGCGGAGGACTTTCGCTGAAGAGAAAATCGGCTCTATCCAAAGTTGCGCCTCCGACCACCAGCGAGGACCCGGCAAACGAGGCGTAGCTTATCATTCTGTCGAGCATCCCAAGTTTATTCGAGGGATAGACATAGCTTCTGACAACTTTGACGCCTTTAAGTTCTTCCTTACTCCGAAGCCCGCCGTAGCCAGCGAAAATCTTACCTGAAGGGTAATTTGGCATTGCGGTCATAACCGTTACGTCGATTCCCTGCTTCACCATCTGAGCAGTCAGATTGGAGAGCCTTGCCTGCGGAGCGCCAAACTCGGGGGGATAGTACTGGGTGTGAAGCACTACTTTCATGCTATGCGAATCTTAGGATCACAGGTTTTTGTAATAGTAAAGATATTCCGCGTTGGTGACCTCGGCAACACTGTAACCCTGGGCGAAGTAGAGAGCCCGCGCCCTCATGTTCGTTGAGTAAACCGTTAGTCTGATCGACTTTGCTCCGCGAGCTTTCGCCTCCACTTCGAACGCTTTCGCCAGCATCGTGCCGATTCCCTTTTTACCTGCTTTGTCGGAAACTGCCATCCCTACAAGAGAAAAGACCGGGGACTTCAAGTCGGGGCTGATATTGGGTGGAGGAGCGATCAGTCCAAAGAGCGAGAGCATCCTTATCTTGATCTGCCTAACAGCCCCCTTGTGTATCAAGGCGAACGGATGGGCAAATGCACCGAATGCAACTGTCCAGAACAGGTCTCTATATAATATTTTGTTGTATCCTATCTCAGCTCCAACCGTATAGCCAACCACTGTCCCTGCCAACTCAGCCACCAATGCTATACAGTCGTTACGGGCCTGGAACCACTCAAGAAAACGGAATGCGTAGCGCTTTCCGATACTCGTATTCATATAACCACTGAAGGCATTCATATGAACATCGACCGAGTCATACAAATCAGCCGGAGTCATCCGCCGTATTACCACATTGGATTTATTTTCCCTACCTCTGTCGCTTGCGTTGCTTGACTTCGATTCGTCGGGTGATGAACTCAACGCTTCTCCTAAGGATTGCTGAATGGAGTTATACCATTCTCAAGTTGCTGATCACAAACCGTCGCTTCGATGAAGCAGACGGGGGAATTTCACTGACTATCTCCACTTCGATACGTAGATCCGCACCGTGTGCTTTCAAATCAGACACTATTTCATTCTGAACCGCATCCGAATACCCTGCACCTGGAACGATGCGAAGCTTCATTTCGTCAATTTTATCTTGTGTTACCTGAAAGAATTTTATTTGATGGTAATGCTCTAAAATACCGGTGAAAAAGTGGACGATCAATCTGTTGCCAGAGGGCGTGATGACGATATCGGTATCGCGGCCCTGGATCGACTGCATTGTGCCGAGTTGCCTGCCGCAGGTACAACTAAGTTCCTCGCCTTTAATTCCAATATCGCCTATCCGATATCTAATCAGGGGCATTGGCCCCGGATCGAGCCTTGTCAAAACAATATGACCATATTCGTTTCTTCCGGCAGGCTGGTCGTCGTTGTTTAAAAATTCGACGATGGTATCAAAATCATGCGTGTGATATGTGGACCCATGACCGCACTGAGCAGAAACATGAATACCTTCACCGCAACCGTATGTATCGATTACTTTGGTTTTGAAAACCCTTTCGATAATTTCCCGGTAATGGGAAAAGAGATTATCGCCCCACGTAATCACTGCACTTAAAGGTTGGTTCCAACCTACCTTTTCAGCACGTTTTGCCATTAAGTATAATGCCGGGGGATAGCCCCAAAGATGTTTGATTTTTTTTGAATCTAATATATTAAGACATTGGTCTATGTGCGTTTCGGTCAAATCGTAGGCCGATTGATAATTACATCGTAACAATTTATCCTTGATTTGCTTTTGAATTCCTCTGTTGAGAGTAATTCCAAATTGTAAATGCGAATCTCCTAACCGCCAGCCAGACCATGAAAATGATAAAATACCTGTAGCTTGAGCCTGACCAACTGAGAAACTATCAGCCATAACCTGCATGTTAGTTCCCGTGGAACCGGACCCACTGGCGACGAATTGTCTGTATCCGGTTTTTCTTACTGTACGGGCCGGAAAGTCGGCCTTCAGCATTGCTTTGGAGACAACCGGCAACTTGGTAAGATCAGAAGACATGACAATGTCGCCCGGTTTCACGCCAGACTTATCCATCAGGTCGTGGTAGAGCGGAATCTCTTCATAGGCTATTTTTATCAGGCTACTTAAAGCCTGTTTTTGATAGCTTTCAATCCTGCTTCTATCCCACCATTGCGCCTCCTCTAGAAACTTCAATCTCGGAGCTATTTCTTGCCCGAAAATCAGGTCACTGATGCGAAAGGTGACGTTCTTGTGTAGCCAATTTAAAATCATCGAAGACAACTCATCGTATAACCACCCGGTCCGAGGAGTTTAATAATAGCTTTCGAGGATGAAGAATGATACGGTTTTTCTAAAATGTAATTGTTCATTTCTTTTTTTGATTGCAATATTAGAGAAATCAGTGAATCACTTTATTTTCGATTAGTTTGAAGGCTAATAGCCTCCCGACAATACTCGACGAATTTATTGTTCCAATAGTCTGACGAAAACTCCAACCGTCTCGCAAGAACTCCGGCTCGGAGTCTATTGAAATAACCATCGTCTTCAACCAGCTTGAGAATCGCCTTAAGTAAAGAATCACCGTCATTGGGTACGATTAGTATTCCCGTCTTTTCATCGACTATCTCAGGAAGTGCTCCAAATCGAGTCGCTATCACTGGCAATCCGGCGCCATAAGCCTCGAGTAGCGCTCCCGGATACCCTTCACCCTCCCAAAATGTAGGAAGCAGGAAGGCGTCGTAACGCCGTAGAGTCTCTTGAGGGTTATGGGTAATACCGCAATAACGAACTTTTGTTGAGTTCACAAAGTGTGATTCATCCATTTCACCATCAAAAGGACCAAATACATCGATGACTACATCTGAAGGTAATCGACTTTCGAGATTGAGGATATGCTCTATACCTTTAGTTCTCGTCACCCGACCCAAAAATATAAACTTCCGGCAAACCGATGAGACTGCCTCCAGCTTGTGAAGTGTTTTTTCCATTGGTCGGGATGTTGAGAACCAATGTGTCTGTTTAATGCCAATTTCAAGGCTTTTTTGTAACAATGCCCTCGATTGAACCAAATAAATATCGCATAACTTAAGTGAGTGCTTTATTATTATGATTTTCATTCGGTGATAGGTCGTAAAATCAGTGCCGCCGAATTTTCGAATCAGAAGTGCCTTCCCGGTAAGCCGGGCAACAACTACTCCTACCGGAACAAGAATAAACAAAGCGCTTGTATTAGAATGTATCGTGATGATATTTACCTCTCTCGCTAACCTGAAAAGTCGGGCGAAAAAGCCAATCAATCGAAAGACGCTCATTATTCCAGCCCCTCGAATTCCATTAGCATCCAACAACGAAACCGTCACATTTTCACTTTCCTTAAGATAATTTGTTAGGTGAATTAATGAGATGGTTGTTCCGCCGATGCCGCCAGTCTCTCTATTATCATCCTGCCTCAGTAAGGAGCCGACAATCAGTATCTTTATTCTATTCATCAAAATACAATGATTTAAAATTTATACTAAAAATTAAATTATCTAAACTTAAGTAGCGTTATTAAGATTGGGACGAACACGGTGCGCAATCTGCGCAGCATAAGCTCCACCGTTGACCTCTTTCTGAATAACGAGTTTTCCACTTTTCTCTTTTGACAAAATCGAGACCCTTTCTATTTTGCGATTGTCGATCAGAACGATGACGCCATTGTTGACAAGTGAGTCGGCAGCATTTTCCAGAATCATTAGTATTTTGTCATCAGAAAAATAAGTACCATTCAACACATTTGCGATTTTTACAAGATGAAGTGGTTCACCTGCCCACGGATTTAATAAACTGTATTCTGACAGTGAGACTTTAGAGTTCACTTTGGTTAACTTTAAGAGTCGAGGATTGACCATGCTGACATAATGTGGGTCTGCCATATCGAATGCTGGAGCTTCTGCCAAATATTTTGTCGCCAGATATCCAAGTGGAAATATTGCGTTCACAACATCTTCATACATTACAGCAATATCAGAAACGCGAAATATCGCTCTTTTTTCGGCAGGATGGTAGAAGAAAACAACCTTCCCGGCTTGCCGATATGGCAATTTTGTAAACAGGTCCGTTGCATAATAATGACCAAACCGATCTTCCAAAGTGTCGATAAGATCCATGGATGTCGATCCGGCCGAAATTGCCGGTTCATGAATCAGCGGATTGTCAAGATCTTTAAGCAACTCCTTGATGAGTCTATTGCTGATTGGATGCCGTTGCTTGTAGGTGCTGCGCCAGACGCTGTCAATTTTTATTGCGGTAACACATTGTTCAAATCGCAACAAATTCGGTTCATCGCCTAAAATACCTCTGGTGTCGTAAGCACTTGGTATGATTTTGTGTAGAAAAACCGGGAGTAAATTTCGATTAATCCTGATTGGAAATTTCATTTGCTGTCTGCAGATGAAAATTGTCGCACTTCATTACTTACCATCGGTATTCTATTGTTGGTAAGGTCTCTGTAAAGCGCTTCATAATTATCGAGCATCCGATTGAGAGAATACTTTTGGACAGCACATTGTCTCGATGCAATTCCAAACGTTGCTCTCCCTTCAACCGCTAAATCGACCAACCTTTTAATGGACTTTGCGATGCTCTCTGGATCATGAGGGTCAAAACAAAATCCATTAATGTTCTCCTGGATAATCAATGGTATGTCAGAGACAGTGCTCCCAATCACTGGCAATCCACAAGACATCGCTTCGACAAGGGCATTGGGAAACCCTTCAACGAATGAAGCAAGAATGAAGGCATCAGCCTGTTGATAAAATGGTACGACTGCTTCCTGCTCACCGACAAATTCTATCTGATCTTGAATATTATTTTGTGAGATCTCTTTGCCTAATTCCTCGAGGTACAATTTTCCTTCCAATCCTTTGGAGCCTCCAACGTAAATGAGATTGACTGTTAGCTTGTCTCTATTTTTTAACAAAGTGATCGCCTTTATTATGCCTTTGATATTCTTTAATGGAATTATCGAAGAAACGGCGACAAGGGTGAATGGTTTATCATCCATTTTTGTTTTTGGGATAAAAACTTCTGTATCAATCCCGTTTACAATTGCCGAGGCTTTTTTGGTAAGAAATGATGAATTGGTAACTATGTCTGCCAAATTGCTTTCAGAATTAGAGATAACCCAGTCGGCAAAACGAAAAAGATGACGGGATCGGGCGACCCTACGTTGCCAATCGCCAAAGGTTGCCAAAGTTCGTTCTGAAACAACCGTTTTCCAGGTTCGCCCCAACATACCTGCCAATATGAGATTGATTGATGGACCGCGAAGGAAAGCTTGCGCGATATCGGGTCTAAAACGTTTCAACCATGAGCGAACAAAGCGAATTTTATCTAAAGAATTGCTTTCTTGACAATGAATTACATCAATTCCATTGGATTGCAATCGACTCTTAAAAAAATCCCGATCAGAATAATAAAGCAGTTGTATTTCATAACCCCTCCTATTCATGCCGAGGGCAAGTTCAACCAATTGCCGCTCTGCACCACCAGAATCAAGGGAATCAATCAACAGCCCGATTTTCATTCGCACAATTAAAGTTTTCTAACGATATGTTTTGGAGTATTTCGTCTGCTTGATTTAACAATAACGTAACTATTGGCAATAGCAAATACGACCCAACTCATTTTATTATACGCCCATCCCTTCGTGATTCCACCAGCCAAAATACTCATCAATAAAATAAAAGGAGTATATTTTAAGCCGTCTCTTCGCCATTTTAGTGAAGCATAAATTGAAAATGATATACCCATGATGAATATTACAAACCCGATAAGTCCATGCTCAAGAAGAACTTGCAAAAAAGTGTTATGCGCTGAAATAATGTCTCCACGATAGCCAGAAACTCGAGCCAGTCGGGCCATATACCCTGTCCCCCATCCGAACAGGGGTTGATCCTTAAAAAGATCAAACCCTGAAATTAACAGCTCGATACGGAATCCTGTGTCTCCTCCCACCGTGCTTTGGTTAATCCTTGTGAGCATAAGCTCGCTTCCGATAATAACATAGTAAAGAATTAACACGATTGCGGTGAAGTAAAAGCTATACAATAAGACACTACCCCGCCTCAAATACAAAATTGCATTTAAAACAATGCCAATAATTAATGTAAGAATAGCACCCCGGCTTCCGGTTGCCATTAAAGCAATTGCAAGTATGACGATAGAGAACGCTGAAATTAATTTTAAGTTCCTTGTTTTTATTTTATTACTAAGAATCAAACTTAGCAATGTATTTATAATTATTGCCAGAGAGACACCAAGATTGTTAGAATTCTCACCAAAAAGCATAAGACGATCTTCGGAGCTTATCCGAAACTCAAACACTTCTTTCCAGCTAATTGCCACAACAGATACATAGCTAATGATCATGGCGTAAATACTCCCGCTCACTGTTCGTTTATCCTGAAGAACGACGCTCAAAACTAAATATAAAACAATCAATTGACCCAGCGTATAGATCGCGGATATCTCCCAGTAACTATCCTTTGCAATACCTGAGTAGTAGAGAAATCCTGAATGGGCAATGGCAAAACCCAGGTAAATAAGAATGAGTGATTGTCCAGTTTTTATATTATTTATTCTAAACTTACCGTAAAAAACAAACATTAAAAAGAATATGCCACCCGCCAGTTTTGAGACAGACAATTCCGCAAAGATGTCTCGCTCAATTCCTATCGCCTGCCACGGAGTCGAAAAGATAAAAATATAGGTCGCGATGCGAAGTTCAATCGGAATATTGTCTACGACAGTATCCTCTTTTGAACGATTCATGAAAGGATTCCGATTAAAGCGAATATTTTTTGCGGCGAGCGTGCCGGCATTTGATGAATGGTTATTCATAAAAGCTTACTGGGCAATCGCTGAGAGACCGGAACTGGTCGAATTTTGGTAAATTTCGAGCATAATTTGCAATAATTTTTTGTCACTGTATAATTTATTTGTTTTGCTTAACCCCGCATTGCTGAATTTGGTGTACAAACTGGAGTCAGCAAGTATCGAATGAATCTTCTCTGCAGCCAAATTGGAGTTATTCATATCAACCAGATATCCTGTCTCGCCATCTTTGACGATCTCGGAAATACCACCTTCTAAAGGACCTACGACGGGCCTACCAGCCGCCATAGCCTCGATGGCGATTCTCCCAAAACCTTCTTGAGGACATGGGTGAACCAATAGGTTGATAGCGTTCATGATCGAGGTGCTCGGGTAGTGACCCGGCATCAGTATTTTATCTGATAGACCAAGATATGACATCTGTTTTACAAGTCCCAGATAGTAATCGTAAGAATTTCTCCAAAGCCAGGTTCCCGCTTTGGGGACCGCACCGAAAATGGCAATTTTAACATTGTTTTTTGTTTTGATCAATTCCGCAGCCATATTCAGAAACAGGTCGTGGCGTTTTACCATCGACCCAAAGGGCGCAACCATCGCTACAAGAGACTCGCCCGGCTCAATTCTCAACAACTTGCGAAGTTCAATTCCTGACAACCGATTATATTCGGAACGATATTCCTCGACATCAATCGCGTTATTAACAACGATAGTCTTTTTTGCTAAATCGTTATCATAGAAAATTTTAGCAGTATAATTGCTGACAGGAACAATATATTTGGAATGATCGGCGATATAATGTGCAAGTGATCTATTTGATTCGTAAAATTGTTGGGTACCTGCTTTCCCAATCGATTCACGGATATGCCAGATATGAGGGATACCTAATTTCTTGGCTACAATTGCGCCGTCTCGATTTAACGCAGTGTTGGTATGAACAATATCGATTTTCCATTTATCGATACAGCGAAGCAGCTCTTGACGAGGTAAAGAGTCAAATCTGGTGCGCCTGACATCTAACATCCAACGAATTGGCCTGCGAAGGTAACCTGCTCTTACGTTCTTCGCCCACCATCGCATTGGGATGGAAGCACTATCATGAAAAGCACTCGTGATGGCTTGAGTAGAATCGATGCCAGGATAGACAGCAAAGTGATTTACCCCGCTCTCCTCCCTCCGACTCGCCTTCACCAATCCAATCGCGCTCGAAGTCGCTCCACCATCTGCCGCATTCAGAACATGGAGAATATTCACTTACGACTCTGATACAACTTGTACAACCCGATTGCCAACCATTTCCCGATCGGGCCGAGCGCAAGCAAAAATAGCAAAATATAGAAATTCCGAAATCTAATAGCACGCCCAGGATAACTTGCCAGCGAAAACGCAAATAGCCGCCATGCCTGACTATAGTTACCACTTCCGAGCATTCTCAAGCCGTCCTGAAGACATATCTTCGAGACGAGTGAATCCTTCAAATCATTGGGCTTTAGCCCAATTCCCGCCAACCTTGTTTCATCGTACTCAAGGGTGTAAAAATAATCGTCGATAGGTCGGCGGAGATTTTTCAGTGCTGAGGCTCGATTGGCTGTTAAGACTATACGGTATCGGAATAATTTACGGGGAATATAAACTACTAACGGATCGCAAGTAAGTAACTTAAATGCGAAATACTTATCTGGCCCGACCGTTCTGACTACATTGTATCCTTCAACTCTATTCCACAGGTCTCTTGAATAGATCGTACTTAAAAAAGGTGCGTAAGTTCTAAGATTTTTCAGAAATGATCGCAGTACATCTTTCCCACTGAAAATTTCGATGTTTTCAACAATACTATCCAACTCTGCGATATGAGGCATTCGTGGAACATTAAATTCGCTGTAAATACTGCGCGACGCCCTGTTGTCCGTCGGAATAATACCATTTTCATCGAAATGTTCTTCGTCACTGATTAAAACTAATCTCGAACAATCATCGCCAAAGCACTCGATCACCTTGGCATATGTCTCTAACGCTCCCGGCTTCATCTGATCATCTGACGAGAGAAGATTGATGAAATCGTTTCGTGCATGCATTGTCGCGTATTGCAGATTGGGTGCAAAGCCAATGTTTGCACGGTTCCGAAAGCTCTTTATTCTCGGGTCTTTAAACGATTTAATGACTTCCATCGAATTATCTGTCGACGCATTGTCAGAAATGATGATCTCAAAGTGCGGGTATGATTGCGATAGAACACTCTCAATCGTTTGGCCGATGACAGAACCATAGTTATAATTAGGGATACAGATCGAAAAAGTTGGCCGTGGTTTCATTACCTGCCATCCAAAGCTAATTCAACCAATTGGTATAATCCTTGTCCCATGTTACTGCCTGATTGCCTCTATTGATCCTAATCGGGACAGATTTTCCTGAAACAATTTTATCGATTCCGGATTGCCCATATCCCACATGCCAGATGCCTGAGACAATAAGACCTTCCGTCCGCTGTCGATAAGTTTTTGATATACAGGCATCACGTAGTATTCACCGCGGGTCGTTTCCTTTGTAGCTAACATCTGATCGGCAATATTGACTAACTCATTTGTTTGCGCGAAGTAGTAAAGACCAGTACTCGCATTGGAAGAAATCCTGACTTTCTCGGTCACTTCGATGACACTGCCGGTCTCGTCTGTTCTGGCAAAACTCCAGCGATCACCCGGCATATCACAAACAGAGATAATTCCGGCACAATCGGCCGGGCGTTCTCGGATGTCTTTATCGATCTGTGACATTACCAATGTATCACAGGCAGCGATCAAGATATCTTCGTTATCCTGAAAGAATTGCTTCGCCGCAAGAACGGTGCAAAGTTGCCCTTCTGTGACTTCGGAAAGTAAAACGAATTCACTCTCACTTCCGGCAATAGACTGAATCGTTGACGTGATGTGAAACTGCCGGTCATGTTCCTCTAAAGCTACAAAGACCGTTTTTCGCCTTGGGACATTACGCAATCCGAGTAAAGCCCACTCAATCATGAGCCTGCCTTCGATCTCAATCAAAGGTTTTGGTCGAGTCGAGTACTCGGACGCCAGCCGTGATCCGCGTCCGGCAAGCGGTATGACCAGAATCATCTCGAACGTCCCATTATTTTAAGATATTCTTCCGTCAAGCCTTCCCAATCTTCAAACCGGACGCCACGGTCGTCGATGTAGATTTCAGCGTTTGGCTTCCCGAAGAAAATCTCGTCATACTCGACGTTATGGTGCTCTAACCAATCCAGCGTCATCTTCCCAACATGTTTCATAACCGAGCCGATGTTCCCACCACGAGTAGCCATATTGCGAGCAGTTAGGATGATTATAAAATGACCCGATTTGCGAAGCTCGCTAATTCGCTCGACTGCTCCAGGTAACGGATGAAGGTCAGAATAACTCTCGCCCTCTTTTTTTATCGGGCAAATGGTTCCATCCAGATCGATAGCGATCCTCATTCCAAAACCTCGTTCAGAAGTCTTAATCCGTTAGCCAGCATCATTACCTGTCGTTGCGTGTTGTCAGAATGAAGAGGAGGCATCGAGAGAAAGAGCAAGCCCTCGATAAATTGAATATCTTCGATGTTATATCCGGCTGAAATTAAGATCCGGTCCAGTGCTTTTCCTACTCCTATGGTGAGATCAGTTGAAAATATTCTCACATCGAGTTCGCCGTTTCGTTCGTAAGCAGTGAATAGGCCGCTGACTATGAAATCGTAGAGACCGCTGGCGCTGTGACGCAATTTGGCGGCATCATAACGCGGATCACCGTAAATGCCCTTTTGCCCAAAGCTCCCGCGAGGATCGATCAGGCGGATAATTTGACTGTTTAAATCGAACAGAATATTTGAAAAACATAGATCACCATGAATAATGGACGGTTGGAGATTCAACTCCAATGCCCTTGAGCGGGTATCGATATCATCCCACAACGCCTCAACCCCGCGGTACTTCCTGCCATTGATTGTTATCGATTCACGCCCGAGCAATTCCATCCAATAAGGATCATCAGATTTAAGTTTTTCGAGCCGACTCCAGGTTTTATCAAAATACATCTGGTGACAAACATCAGGAGTGACCAAACCTGAGTAGCCGCGAAACACATCATGAACGCGGATTACCGATCTAAGAATCGACTGCCAGATATCATCATATAGATCGCCATAGACGAACAGTTCGGCCAAAGTTGGATAGCCATAATATTCCTGAACGATGCGAAGGCGCCCACTCACGTGCCGATGACTAACCAGCCGTGGAGTCAGTACCTTTAACTCGTCGGGAATTTCGATGTACCAATCGAGTTCATCGCGCAGCTTGGAGTCGTTTTCGCTCTCCTTGGTGATGGTGTTTAGGACAGGATCGATCTTAAGACTATTGAATGAGCGTGGCTTTAGCAAGCGTCGTCTGGCATCGACCAGATTGTCGATATTACCAAAATCAAACCAAACGGTTGTCTGCCGCGCAGTTATCGGCCTTGTTTCCCCATATTTCCTCAACACGTTACTTAGTTCATGTTCACCCGTTTCGATACACTGTTTTGCAATCTGTTGTAATAATCTGCCATCCAGCAAGTGATAGTAACCAGCAAGCGCGCTAAGAGGTGGCTCGAGTCCGTTAACTTTATCGTTGTATTTAAGAATTCGACCTTCATTGTCCGTTTCTACCACGCACCAACGATTCGACTCTTCGACCTGTCCGGTATAGACAACATCTTGGTCAAACTCAAAAGTATCCTGGATGAGAGTATCGCCGAGGATTATCCGAATAGGGCCGTCGATCCCCGTTGTCGGAAAGCCTGCGTGAAGCGAGTCTAAAACGGTTCCGGGGTTGGGCGACTCCGCAAGAGTCAAATCCATCCGCTTGCAAAAAGCCCAATCCAAAAAATCTTTAAAGTGTTGATCTTGCGGAAGCATCACGATCGTCGCTTCCGTAATTTTCTTGCTGATCAAATCTTCGAGGATCCATCCGATTGCCGGTTTTCCGTTTATCGGAATCATAGCATTGGACTGAACCGTGCTGATTGGCAAGCGCCGAAAGTTGATAGTTCCGCCGCAGAGAATTATCGTATGCGTTGATTTACCCGAGTTTGGTTGAGCCACCTAAATTTCCAAGGAAAGTGCAATAGTCCCGAAATACCACCGATGAATATAGAACTGCAGTAGAGTTTCCCTCGGCAAAGCTTATCAATTGCCGACAGAGTACGCCTCTCAAGCTATACTATACCAAGTGAATTTAATTTGATAACGCAGTACGATTTAATTCCGCCATAGCAAAGAGATGGGCTGGCACTTTGCCGCAACGGAAAACGGAAATTAAGCCAATTCCGTCAGGCTTCGACACTCGATTCGCGGATCGATCCGTAGGGGAAGAGATTGCAGTCGTAGCGGGGCAACGCCTGCCTTCTGCTCCTCAATTCCTCTCGTTCGATGTCTTTAGATTCCACATTGAAGGAAAAGGCAAAGTCGTTGCGGTCCAGGACCTCCTCAGTCGCTTTCGTGAACGTATGAAAGCCGCCATAAGGATAGCAGAAGGTCTTAAGGGTCTGCTTTCCTGCTATCGCTTCGAGCAGATCGTAAGACGAGACGATCTCTTCCTCCTGCTCAGAAACCGACAACTTGCTGAGGACAGGGTGATTCATCGTATGGCTGCCAAGCACCATCCCTTTGCGGCTCATCCCGGCAAGCTCTGCCCGCGTCATATAGAATTCCTCGACGAGCGTCGTTTCATTCGGGAAGAATTGCAGCATAAGCTGATCGATGATGCCCTGCCTGAACTTATAATCTATGAAGTAGTTCAACAGTCGCTTCACGTAAACCGTATCGTTGGAGTTCTTCTGTCTGCTGTAAGTAAGAGTGCGAAACTCCTCGATATGGGAATGCGAGAGGTATTCATCGGCAACCAGCTTTTGGAGCACCTCAGCAATCACGCTACCGCCAAATTTCCCCAGCAACATATGAATGCTATGCACATCGATCAATTTCCCCGTGACGTATGGCGATGTGGTGATGTAAAATATCCCCCACAACCCACGACGCTCAAGCTCCGGCAGGACATACTGAAAGTGGTCCTTCAACCCGTCGTCGAAGGTCAGGATGAGTCCCTTTTGCGGCTCCATAATCGCCAGCGACCGGGCGAACTCGTCCTGACTTAAAAAACCAAATTCATTACCAAAGTATTCAAGCTGCTTAACAAACTCATCTATATGTAAATGTCTAAAAAACGGATATTCGGGCGAGTCGGGGCGAACGTAATGGTACATGATCGCTTTCATCACGGGGCAGTCTCCAAACCCGGATTGCGCAAAATCGGCACCCTATCACAACACTCCGCTTCCTCGCCAAGATACCTTTCGATCAATCCGTTGGCGAAATTCTTATACAACAGCGCGACCGATTCCTCGGTGTAGTCCTTCATTTTGCAAACGCGCTCGTTCTCCGGAACAGGCATCTGCGGCAGTTTTTGCATCGAGTCAAAATTGACGATGATCCTTCGATAGACGTCGCTCATCGCAACAATCAACCGGTTGCCGATCTGTGCCGGTGAGTCCCCCCAACAATAAGCGGCTCGGATCTGGTGGATGATCTCGCCCGTATCGATGCCCGCATCGATATGCATGAACGTCGCGCCGACATACTCCGGCTCAGCGTTGACCAACGGCCAGTAATTGGTACCGCTGCCTCGATAATAGGGTGAAAGCCCCAAATGGACGTTCAGAAATCGCCCGGCGAAAGCATTGAGGAGCGGTTCCTTGATGATCGAACAACCGTACGCGACTAGCAGATCGGGATTCGAATCAATAATCGCCTGGGTGTAGGCGGGACTATTAATCTCGCCTTTTGGCAAAAAAACCGGGTTGGACTTGTCGGGAGTTGCATCGACAAATAGGCGGAAAAAGTCTTCTTCTGCCTGTTCACGCGCCTCGAGATGCTTTAGCCTCAAGTCCTTGTTCGATGGATCTTTGTCAACGACTGTGCGGAGGTTTTTCTCGAGACCCTCGCAATAGGTATTGACTACTTTGATGCCTGCCGATTGGGCGATGTACTTCCGAAAGAACTCGTGCCGTAGCTCAGAGCTTGTAAAAATGACGATCTTTTTCACTGAAACCGACCGGGACAAAATAACGGGTTGGTTTTCACGATGGAGAGTCGCGTATCAAAGATCACAGAATTCCTTCTGGATTGGCAATTGCCACAAGGCGTCGGTCTGGAGTGCCTTCAGGAATTGCTCCGCGCTGTCTCCACTTCCAAAGTTCAAGCTTACCGGCGTCGATTTTGGCAAGCTTTGCAATGCGTGAAGGATTGCTTTGCGTTCCCATCCGACGCTGACAATGGAGGTGTGCTTAAGGCGGCGGTTCTGCCGAGTCCCGACGTCGATGGTAGGGACTCCGTAAACTGAAGCTTCGCGGATGCCCGCGCTTGAGTTCCCCACAATACCACCGGAATGTTTGAGCAGTGTGAGGAAGTATTCGAATCTTACCGACGGGAGAATTCTGAAGTGCGGGTTCTCCTCCAGTTCCTGATACGCTTTGAAGATCGTCTCTGCACCAAGGTCGTTATTCGGATAGATCACGACGAAGTTTTTGCCCGACGCTTCGATGGCTTGGGTTAACTCTTCGAGGTTCGACTCGAGCGAATCGATCTCGGTTGTGACAGGATGAACGAGCAGGATAAAGTAATCGTCGAAATTGATTTCGTAGTGAGATTTGACCTCGGCGATATCGGGAAGAGCCTTGGAAAGCATCACATCGATGTCGGGCGAACCGATCACATAGATCGATTCGGGCTTTTCACCCATCTGGATCAAACGGACGCGTGCTTCATCGTTGGCGACGAAATGCAAGTGCGCAAGCTTGGAAATAGCGTGGCGGAGCGAGTCGTCGATGGTCCCGGAAAGCTCGCCGCCCTCGATGTGAGCGACGCGCATGTTGTTCAGCACACCGACCAACGCGCCTGCCATAGCCTCGATGCGGTCACCATGAATCACCATCAGATCGGCGGGGAACTCACGGATGTAGCGCCCCAAACCGTTGACTGTGTTAGCAAAGGTAAAGTCCATGCTCTGGTGGTAGGTGGCGTCCTGATTCATGTAGAGGAAGACGTTCTTGAAGTTGGAGCGAATCACCTCGTTGGCTGTCGATCCGTAGCGCTTCATCAGGTGCATACCGGTGACGAAAACCTGCGTCTCGAAGTCCGGGTTGCTGTCGAGATTCTTAATCAATGGCTTGATCTTGCCAAAGTCGGCTCTCGTTCCGGTGAGGAATAACACACGTTTCAACGAACCAGTCTCCATCTCACTGCTAATTTTCAATATCCGACCATTTCAATTGGTTTCCGGCGGAGACACTCCGCGCTGAAGTCCTGCCCAGCAAGGCGTCGAAGTCTTTCGCTTTGATCTCGCCGGTTCCGGGGCGCTTGACCCAGATGTTCTCTTTGGTCAGTGGAGCGCCTTTGGCAACGTCCTGGATTGTCACGACACAGGCGTAAGCGAAGTCGATGGTCGGCTGCTCTTCGCGCAGAATCGATTTCGATCCGCCGAGTGCTTTGTGGATTGCCTTTGAGCCATTGACGAGGTCGGCAAGTCCCGCTGGATCGAGCGATATTGGGATGTCGGGGCCGGGCCACGACATATCGGAGGTGAAGTGCTTCTCAAGGATGCTCGCTCCCAAGGCGACCGCGCCGAAGCAGGTATAGTTGCCCAGTGAGTGGTCGCTTAAGCCGACCACCGCGTCGCTGAAATTTGCCTTCAGGTCATCGATAGCGCCAAGCCTGACATATTCATATGGTGTAGGGTACATCGATGTGCAATGCAGCAAAGCGAACGGAATACCTTTGCGGCGGAGGATCTCAACTGAGGGGCGAATCGATTCGATGTCGTTCATGCCGGTGCTGAGAATGACGGGCTTGCCAAAGCCGGCGACATGTTCGATCAGGGGGTAGTTGTTGCACTCGCCTGAGCCGATCTTGTAAAGCGGTGCGCCCATCTCCTCGAGCCGGTTGGCTGCGGCACGGGAAAAGGGGGTGCTGAGGTAGATCATCCCCTTCGAATCGACGTGCTTCTTGACGCGAATCTCTTCATCGAGCGTCAGCGCACATCGAGCCATAATATCCCAGATCGAAACGGTCGCATTGCCGGGGATAACTTCGTTCGGGATCATCTCATCTTCGATGATGTGGCACTGGAACTTGGCGCATTCGCACCCGGCGTCGTAGGCGTCGTCAACCATGCGGATCGCCTTTTCGACGTCTCCTTCGTGGTTGATGCCGATCTCGGCGATCACCAAAGGTTGGTACGCTGCGCCGACCTGTCTGCCATTCAACGATATTTCCGGCTTATTTGCCGTCGATAGTCTCATTTAAGAATTCTCGTAATTATTTACCAAACTGTCCAGCCGCCATCGACGACGAGGTTGTGACCCACGACGTGTGAGGCGGCATCTGAAGCTAGATAGAGTAACGCCCCCTGCAATTCCGTTTTCTCGGCCATGCGTCCCATAGGATTCAGATTGCTGAATCTCTTGCGGAACTCATCCGACTGCCCGCCGCGGATGCCTCCGGGAGTGATCGAATTAACGCGAACTCCTTTATCCGCCCAAAGTGCGCCGAGGTAACGGGTCAGCCCTAGGACGGCTGCTTTGCTCGCCGAGTAGGCGGGCGGTTGATTAATCCCGGTGCCGTCGTACATGCGGTGATGGGGGCTGACAACCCCGTAAAGACTGCCCAGATTGATGATCGCGCCACTGCCTTTTTTCAGCATCTCCCCGCCGATCACTTGACAGCCGAGAAACGTACCCGTTAAGTTAACATCCAAAATCTGTTTCCAGTCTTCGAGCGGAAAAGATTCGAAGGGCAGGTTATAATTTGAGGTACGCGAACTGGTCGTGAAAGCGGCGTTGTTCACGAGAATATCGACGCGACCGAATTTTTGGAGGACTTTCTGGAGCAATTCGTTCCACGATTCGGGCGACTTGACATCCGATTCTACAGTAAGTCCTTCTCTGCCATGTTTCGCCTTCAGCTCGCCTAACACTACGTTGGAGTGGTCGAGATTGATGTCGGTCAGGACAACGGTTGCGCCCGCTCCGGCAAGTGCGATGGCGTGTTGCTCGCCCAGGAGTCCTGAGCCGCCGGTGATGATGGCGACTCTGCCATCAAGGCGGAAAATGTCGAGGCTATTGTTGCTCTGATCCATTATAAAGTAAATTCTCCGGCAAGGATTTTTGATGCTGTTTCAAGAATAGCGAGGTCGGCCGGTACATCGAGATCGACAGCGCGGAGCCGGTCAATCGGATAAGCCGTCATCCGCGATTCAGCCCAATGGCGACAGCTCCAGAGCGCATCCCGACGAATGGCAAATACCGCCGGAGTCATGCTATACACTACCGGCGCATCCTGTCGCCTCACAATTGGCGCAGGTGACCGGACGACAACATGAGCAAGCCCCTCGTCGTCTATCTGCACCATGTTGAAGTATGGATTGCGCTCTGCCTCATAAACGGTGGTGACGACATCGACATCCATCGACTGCAACGCCCTGACGCAACCATCGACATCTTCCGGCAACCTGAGCGGAACTCCCACGTCGAGATCGGCGAGAACATCGATCCTGACATTGGCGAGCTTCTCATATGTTTCGACCAAATGGCGGAAAACGTCCCATTTGGAGCTTGTGTCGGCGGCAAGTTCCGCCGGACGCATGAACGGTACCAATGCCCCGCACTTGCGACCAAGCTCGGCTATTTCTTCAACATCGGTCGAGATAATCACTTCGTCGATGGTCGAAGAAGCTTTGGCGCATTCGATGGCGATTTGCAACAGCGGCTTACCATTCAGTGATAACAGATTTTTGCGGGAAATTCCTTTGGAACCTCCACGTGCACAGATCGAAGCAACAATCAAAGCAGATCCTCAAGATTGGGTATGGGCAGAAATTTCTCTTCCTTCGCCGCACGTCGCGCCGTTATTTCCAAAAGGAGAGTCCTTGCGGCGCTCTCCAGTCCGACGGGGGGCGGCGCGCCATCTCGAACCATCGATAAAAGCGCCTCCATTTCGGCAAGGTATCGGACGTTGCGATCAGCGTCGAACGACCACTCTTCGGCTGATTTTCCTCCGGGCGAGAGGAGCCGCACTTTGCTGGCGATGCCGTCCCATTCCAGCGATGCCTCTTCGCCGATCAACCGGCAACTGCGAGTCGCTACGCGCTGGATATAATCGAGATGAAGAGTCGCCTTCGTGCCCGATTGAAAGGTGAATAGGCACTGGGCAATGTCTTCAGTTTCAATCTCAAGCGAGCTCTGATGGCTAAGCTGGCAAGCTACCCGCTCGACAGGCCCCAACAGCCAGGTGATATAATCAAGCTCATGCACCAGATCACGAAGAACCCCGCCGCCTGATTCTGCCTTGGCACTGACCCCATAACGATAATCTTCCCACGGATGCCAATCCGGAAGCCACTGCCCAACCTGCACCTGTGCACCAATGATCCGTCCCAGCGTACCTTCGTCGATAATCGACTTCGCTCTCAAAAGGCTTGGATGAAAGCGGAGGTCGAACCCCACCATCACCTGAATCTGCTTTTCGCGAACAATCCGAATCAGCTCCGGAACACCTGCCCAGTTATGCGAGAGCGGCTTTTCGAGGAATAGATGCACGCCGTGACCGGTGAAGACTTTGGCACTCGAAATGTGCATCGACGTCGGCCCCGAAATCACCGCCACCTCAGGCCCCCAGCCCAAAGCCGCTTCGATATCAGTGAACACCGGCAGATCGGGATTGTCGAGGTAGGGCGTCGGCTCCCGCCTCAGAAAGCCGATCTCTTCGACACCCAACTGAATCAGGTTCTTCGTGTGACGTTGGCCTATCGAACCGAGTCCGACGATAAGAATTTTCATTTAATGGACAGGTAGTAGTTTTTTTGAGATCATTGAAGTATTCAAAATTTCCGCTGGCAGACGCCCTCGTCTGCCAGCACCAACCATATACGTTCCGTCAGTCGAGGGCGTCTGACGGCGGGTGCGTCAGAATTTGACTTTCTAAAGCGGCCGAATCAGCTTTATCAGCCGTGCAATCTCACTATCGCTGCGAGCCGGGTCAACAAACGACGAGTCGATCTCCTGCTGATGCTGTCGCCAATCGATCTCGAAAAGCCGGTTGCACATCGGCACGAAATCCTCTGGTCGTTCAAGCTCAGACATCAGCCCCGACTCGACATAGTCGAGGTAACAGATCTTCCCCCGCTCGCTCAGCAGAACCGACGGCGTCTTGAATGCTATCGCCTCTTGAGCGCAAGTCGAATACCACGTCATGTGCAGGTCTGCCCGCTGCAGAAGACAATAGAGCGGCAACGAAGCCGCATCTGCGACATTGACGCGGTGCGTCGTTATCCCCTTGAAAGCCTTCTCGATCTCCTCATGGCTCTCTTTCTGTGAACGGTGAGGCCTAAGCATCCACATCCAGCCGGGGGGGCTTAGCCTTATCAGTTCTGCAAGCTGCTCCTTGAACGGGACGTTGGTCTGCAAAGTCACAACGATCAGGCGTTCTGTCCCTGCTCTGAGATCGTCAAGTGTTTTGAACGCATCTGAAAAAAAGTCGCCGTCGGGATTGCGCCATTTGTTGATCCAGAGGTTACCTCCGACAAACAGCATTTCCGGCTTCAAGAAATCACGGTTGTTCTCCAGTCGTTCCGCCGCGTTCCTGTCACCCCACAACCAATAGCGATCTGGTTGAACCGAATTTTTCCCGTCGCTCTTTTTGTGCCAGTAAGAGTACGCAAGGTGGCTATAGTCCTGCACCCCGTGCTGCAAGTCGATGCTCTCGATCCCGGCGCGTCTGGCACTAAGGATTGCCGCCAAGCCGTATGGGCTGTACCAGGTGTCGATCATGAACAGCTTCGCCTTCGACGACCGCACCAGCTTCGTAAAGTATTCGGAGAAGCCTTTAACCCTGAACACCTTGTCAACCAATTTCTTCCAACTGATCGCCCCGCCAATTTCCCGGATTTGATAGTCTTGAAATTCCCGATACCATTGTGGTACACGGGGGTTAGCTGTTAAATACAGTCTGGTTCTGTAGTTGGCGATAATCGAGATTAACTCGAAGCGTTCCTGCAGGCGAAAATGAGCGAACTGCGCATTTTCCTTCGGCTTTCCCGTCGTAAGAACAGCCGTTGCAATCCCTTCCGATGCGAACCTTTCTATCCAAGGATCGACAATGGTATTGTAATACTGCGAGCCGTTCCAGAGCATTCGATCCGAGTGGGTCAAAATTATGACTTCAGCGTTCGGAATATCTCGCTTCCGCAACTCACGGTTGGCTTGGCTTTCCTGTTGCAACCCCGCCTTGAGTCGTCGCAACGCACCAGCATAATGTGTCAGGAAAAAACCGCGCCCGGTCGGATCAGAACTCTGCTCAAGCTTCCAGCCCGGATTGTTGGCAGCTCCAAGCGGGTTATTGATAAAAAGTAGTCGAATAATGGGCCAGACCTTGATCCCGTGCAGTTCCCAATTATCGACGGGATTCTCAAGCTCATACTTTTCGAGCAGCCTATTTATCGTTGCAAAGTCCAAATCGTGCCTACCCGGTCTTCTTTAATCGTGATCGAAGCTTGTTCACGCCAACAAGAAGCCATTGCCGCTCGATGGGGAAGAGGGTAAAGAGTGCGATTGTGGCAACCGCATAAAGAGCACAGCCGGCTAACTTAATCGCAATCCCAAGCCACAACAGATCTGGCACATACTTTGACAGATAGACTACCAAAATCCCCAGCCCCAACTGCGAAAAGAAAAGTAAAAAATTGTAATTGACTTTTATTACACGTGTCGCAAAAGGATAAATGACAACAACCATCACTATCCTGCCCAAAATTGTCGCATAGACAACCCCCAACGCCCCCCATATCGGTAAAAACGCCCAAATAGCGATTAGCAATACTCCCAATCCCGACATGCTGGCAATTGCGAAAGGCCACGTCTGCTTACCAACTGCAACACCTTGTCCTATGAATACATAGATCGCCTCAGTGAGCGAGATGAATGCAAGAGGCGCAACATAAGGTAACGCTGCATAGAACGCCGGAGCAGTCATGATCTTCAGGATTTCCGACGCCCATATCGAAATCAGAAACCAAACATAGATAAAAATGAGCATGTAGAATGCAAAAGACGCCTGCAGGAACGATTCGGAGTTGTTGTCTTCGGCATGAACCTGAAAAGAGATCACCTGAAACGATTTTTTCAATGATTGAAGCACCAATGATATCGGCATCGTCAGTTTCGATCCAACGCTGTAAAGCCCCGTTTCAGCAAGGCTATACTTGGTTTTTACAACATATTGACCGAGCATCGTTGTCAATGATCCCATGATAAAATTGGGAACCATCGGCGTGCCGTAGCGAATCATCTCCTGCATCAACGGTCGATTTAACTCGACCGACACTTCAGAGTAAGTATAGGACATCGTTACAATTAGCGCAAGCACTTGCCCGATCAACTGCCCAAGTAATACGCCAACGACCCCCATATCTAACTGGATAACCAGAAAAATCGTAATGCCAACAGTTACCAATAATTGGCCGACAGAGATAGCAGAAACGATTTTAACCTGGCGTTTAAGCTTCAGAATATTGGTGAATATTTGCGTAAAAGGCGAAGTCGCAGCAATCAATAATGAGAGGAAAAAAATACCTCTGGCATGCGGGATCGATTTGGCAAGTAGCAGCGAAACCAAAGCAGGAGTAAATAGCACACAAAGGAGAGTTAATATAAGTGTCGAAATTGTAATAAATATGAGCGCATTACCTGATACTTGCTTATGGTTGAGAGCTTTATTGTAGTAAAACCGAAAGACTGTATGCGACATCCCCATCTGGGCAAAAATCTGAAAAAATGTCGAAAAAAGAGTTAACATTGCAAGCGCCCCATAACCTTCGGGGTCAATCTTGCGTGTATAAATTGGAAGCAGTAATATGCTGACAACCTGGCTAATTACACCTGACAAGCCATAGGTCATCGTATCTCCCGCAACCTCCTTTAGTCTTCTTAACAAAAACCAAACCTTGTCAAATTAAGGTAATTCGTATTACTTCAGTGGTTTTCGCAAGACTGAAGTTGCGTTCATGGAAAAGATATCGAGTAGAATGGAATCTTTCAGAAAAAAAAGACGCTTTAAGATTTTTCCCATAATGTACTGCTCAATCTTAAACAACTCGATATTAAACCCGGTCTCTCGTGCCATCTTTTTGAATAACGGGTACGTGATGTCATTCAAATCGCCAAACTCACGAAGGTCTCTATATCGCTTTGGCGAGTTCTTAAGCCCCGGATAGATCTCGTAAAGCCGTTCATCTTCTTGCGCCAACTTTTGGAGAACATTAATTGATGTTTTCTCTGAAAAGAACAAATTGACCCACGGCAGTTTTATCCCATACTTGAGATGAGGCCCATGCTTCGAATAAATCGACGAAAACGGTATCACCACCAACCTGCCGCCCGGCCGAAGTACACGGTAGGCCTCCTTCATGATGAGATCCGGATTGACGAAATGCTCGAAGCAATTCGGCGCCATTACCACATCGAACGATTCCGCTTCAAATTCGAGCTTCTCTGCATTCATAACCTTGAAGCTTAGCGGCAGTTTTGCACCGCCCCCGTAGTGGCTTTCAAGCTGTTGACGGATAGTGACATGATGCTTAAACCTGTTCTCATTCAGATCAATTCCAATCACCGACTTTGCGCCTGCCGCCGCGAAAAAACAACACTTCCCGCCATGCCCGCACGCGACCTCCAGGACATCCTTATCGATAATCGAAACCAAAATGCCGTACTTCAGGCTATTCTCATATTGGTGATATGTGTACGCTATCGCCGCGCTGTCGCCAGTAATATCGGACGCGCCATGTTCAGCCAGCTTGGCGTCCTTTTTCGTCATCGGCGAAGGCCAGGCTTTGGCAAGTTTATAGAGTAATATTTCGGAAAGAGTCATTGCATTTCTTTAATTTATCTATCGCCGACAATTATTAATTGGCAGGGGTAGCTGTGGTGTAACAAGATCGATCTTCAATCAGTCAGTGAGTTAGATCAAATCAGGATTTCTCAGGCCTTATCCTCAAAATATCGAATCGTCCTACCCAGTCCTTCTTCAAGACCGATCTTAGGCTCCCAGTCAAGAAGCTTTTTCGCTTTCGATATGTCAGGACAGCGGCGCGTCGGGTCATCGGCAGGTAGTGGCAGAAACTCGATCTTGCTCCTGCTTCCTGTCAACTTGCGAACCGTCTCCGCCATCTCCAGAACCGTGATCTCGTGAGGATTGCCGAGATTTATCGGCCCGTCGATAGCAGATAAATCCATCACCCTCACCATTCCCTCAAGCAAGTCGTCCATATAACAGAACGATCGCGTCTGAGATCCATCGCCGAAGATAGTCAAGGGCTCTCCACGAAGCGCTTGCAGAATCAGGTTGGAGACTACCCTGCCATCATTCAACGCCATCCGAGGCCCGTAGGTGTTGAAGATCCTGACTATGCGAGCATCGACCCCATTTTGCCGTCTGTAATCACTACAAAGCGTCTCGGCGACACGCTTGCCTTCGTCGTAACAGCTTCGGATGCCTATCGGATTGACGTTCCCCCAATACTCTTCGTGCTGCGGATGTACCGCCGGATCGCCGTAAACTTCCGAAGTCGATGCCTGCAACAGGCGCGCTTTGATTCGTTTTGCCAGCCCGAGCATGTTGATCGTTCCCATGACGGACGTCTTGACCGTCTTCACCGGGTTGAACTGATAGTGAACTGGTGAGGCCGGACAGGCAAGGTTGAAAATCTGATGAACCTCAAGCAGGATCGGCTCGACGATATCGTGGCGAATCAATTCAAAGCGGGAATTTCCCAACAAGTGGGCGATGTTCTCCTTCGAACCGGTGAAGAAATTATCGACGCAGATCACTTCGTCGCCGCGCGCCAACAGCTTATCGCAGAGATGGCTGCCAAGAAATCCGGCACCGCCGGTGACTAATATTTTCATTTAGAAAGTTTAACTTTTAAATTTTTCCGGTTTGATGAAAACCAGGTAATGTGTGCGCAAAAATGGAATTTTGCGCAAAATTTCACCTAAAATAAGCGAAAACGGGATGATTCTTCGCGCTATCGGCGGCGCAAGCGTAAAAACTTTTACTCAGATTGTTGTGTCATTCTTCATGCTTTCTCGCTTCAGTGCCGCCTCAGCTTCCTCGACGTGCTGTTGACCGGGTCGAGCAAAAAAGCGCCCGAAGGTGATGCTCCATACTGTAAGAATTAAGATTTTAAAATAGAGAAATACCGACTTATTACGCACAAATTTGACGGCAAGTTTCATCTTGATCGGCAGTATCACGTCGATGTAAGACTTCTCCGTATCGACAGTATTAGCAAGGATTCGCTCCTCATCCCGGAACTCAAGCGTCGCCAGATCGGTGATGCCAGGCCGAACCGAGAAGACCTCCTCCCACTCAGGCTTAAAATAAGCCACGTACTTCGGCACCTCAGGTCTTGGCCCGACGAGGCTCATGTCACCGATGAAGACGTTCCACAATTCCGGTAGCTCATCCAACTTCGTCCGGCGCAACACATTACCAACCGGAGTTATCCGGCTATCACCAAAAGCCGTAACCAGGCTCCCTTTCTTATCAGCCCCCGAGACCATCGTCCTGAACTTAACCATCCGAAACTCGCGCCGAAACCGCGCGAGGCGTGTCTGGCGAAAGATCACCGGTCCGGGCGAGTCGATCTTGATCGCCAGAGCGAACAACAGCATTAACGGCAGAAGAACGATAATCGCCATCAGCGAGGCTATGATGTCTATCACTCTCAAGATGAATGACGTCATTTCAACCTCCCGGTGCAGTCAGTTGTTTCTGAATTGTCTGCACGGGTTCTGACGGGAAATGAAATTGGTTTACCCGAATTTCCGATTGAAAAAATATCTCTCTAATGGATTGATGTTATCAAAACATACGAACTCATAATGTACCCAATCTTCATTGCTAAGTCAAGAACATCCTTATCGGATAGACGTTCCATCGCTTCATTCCGGTATTCCTGGTGAAGGGAAAAGCAGTGCAATTAGCAGTCTGCCTAAGAGCTGTTAAGGTCGAATTAGCGAGGAAAGACCTTGACTAAGCGAGCATCTTTCGCTATCTTGCAAGGCCTATGCAATTCTGCATTGACTAATCGGTGCCATATTGTACGCCAATGGGGCACTGTTTGGAATTTCGGGGCGTGGCGCAGTCCGGTAGCGCACCTGCTTTGGGAGCAGGGGGTCGCTTGTTCAAATCAAGTCGCCCCGACTAATGTATCTCCAGCAGGGCAGACAGTTGTCTGCCCTGCTGAATCAATGTAAAGCCTCATCCAGAATTCTCTGGACGAGGCTTTTTTCCTTCTTGGAGGGCGGACTTTCAGTCCGCTCTTTCTTCTTGGAGAGCGGCTTTTCAAGCCGCTCTTGTCCGGAGTGCTGAAGCTTGCTTCAGCATGTTTCCAGTAGGGCAGGGCGTCCCGACCTGTCGGTACGACAGACATTGCTTCGCGGCGTTCCGCTCTTGTCTGTCACCTTATTCTGTAGGATGGGTCTCCGAACCCGTCCACTTCTTGGAGCGCGGGATTTCAGCCCGCGCACTTCTAATTCCGCTGGCTGACGCCCTCGTCTGCCAGCAGCATACCATCCTTGGAGGGCGGACTTTCAGTCCGCTCCGTAACGCTGTCGTCCCGGCGGCATGTTCCGCCACCGTCTCGGTGGCTCTCTTCTTCTGCCACACCCAGTAGTCGGTAGCGACCTCCTTAGAGTGTTTCAGCTACTGAGCACTAAGCACTAAGCATTGCCGCCCTACCTCATCAACACAATCTTCCGCGTCACCGACCTAACCCCCGCCTCAAGCCTCACCAAGTAAACCCCCGCAGGCACATCCACCGCCTCCCAGACAACCTTTCGGGTCTCCCCACCGCTTGCAGGGGAGGTAGAGGGGGCAATTTCCCCTCCCGCTCCGTACGACAGGCGCCCCTGCCTGTCAAGCAAATCAACTACCAACCTCCCCGACAAATCGTACACCGCCAGCCGCGTAGGGGCTGCTTTCCCCCCACCGCTTGCGGGGGGGACAGGGGGGGGTGTCCCGTCTGCAAACGTTATCGTGGTGCTGGAATTAAACGAATTTGGGAATGCGGATACATCATTCATGCCTAATTTTGATCCATCCTCAAATGCGACTGACAGGTTTGGCTCTATACTTATAAGTGCGAGCTCATCGTAATCTGTAACCGCAAGAAATGACGTTGCGCTTGTCTGACAAACCGCCCCAAAACGAATATCTTCGTAACCGTTTTCTTCATTTAGAACAAAAGTCTCTACTAAATTGCCCCCGGTATCTGCGATTGCAATAAATCCCCCTGATAGTTCTGGATGACCCTCGAAGGCGACGTTGCCAAAAACGCCTATATAGTCATCTGAGATTGTGAATAAGTGATTTAGACGACTTGTGTATGCGTAATTATCTCGATAATGCCTTATCCATTTTACATCACCATTCAGATCAGTCTTCATTAAGATCAAATACTCGTCCGGGTGTAATTGGGTCTGATAATTCATGTAACCACAAGAATATACAAATCCATCCTTATGTATTAATGATTCCTGTATGTTAAATCTCCTGGCATGGAAGTAACCACCCTGTTCTCGAATACTATCTACAATAAAGGACTCCCACAGAATTTCGCCATTTAAGTTAAGTCGAAGCAACAAACCCCAATCATGTAGGAGTCCGTCTTGCTGGTATCGGGCAGAGTATCTACCGCTTATCAAAATACTATTGTCAATCAATGCAATATCTCTGGGATAATAACTTGCTTCTTCAGGTCTGTAGTCGCGTCTCCAACCTGATTCTCCGTCAGGCAACACCATAAATAGGGTCATAAATCGTTGATCATCAATGGAAGTACCCAAAATGTAGCTGGTATCATTTTCAGTGATAGAACCATCAACAAAGTCGACATCTCTTTGTCCAAGCTCACAATACCACAAAGAATCGCCTTCTGAATCTAATTTTAAGGTCGACAACCTTCTTCCATATCGATGGGCCAGAGTGCTACGCCTCTCGCCCATTAATATGAGACCCTCATTTACACAAAATGCCAGATTAGCTGACTCGCTATGAAGCGAATCACCGTAACTTCTGTACCAAACTAGGTTTTGGATATTTGCGACAAATTGCCCAATTGACCAATTGCTATGCTGGCGATTCGGATCATCTCCACCAAAAGACTCCAATCCGCCAACAAGTATCGACTGATCGCGTCCGGCGGTCAGGAAAACCATCGACGTGCGAATGTTCTGACGATGTTGCCATTCGACAGTGATCCTTCCATAGACAATTGCTGGTATTAGATTTGCGCTGATTACAAAGGCAAATGTCAATCCGACAAAACAGTATATGTTGATGGGGATCATCCGCATATTCGATTTTCCGCGAATCACTTTATAAGGTAAACCTCTTTAGTATGAACTTGACTACCCTGCTCGAGCGATACATAATATTTGCCGGAGCTGACACCCTTCGGATTCCAAATCTTCACCGCACTTCCCGCGTCGAGACTTCAGGCAAACTATTTCGGCTAATTTCTTCATACCCCTAAAATACAACTCCCTCCCCCCAAAAGCAAACGCCGAACATCCGTCTCCGGAGTGATGAAGCTTGCTTCAGCTAACCTTGCCGCAGGGTGTCCCCACCCAGCGGCACTTTTTTCTTTCTTCTTCAACTTATGCCACATAATACTTGCATTTTGTCGATTCATTTAGTATATTAACGACATATCAGATTAAGCTCTTTTGAACCTGCAACTATCGAATGACCACCGTGATCGATGTGATCGATTTGAGGCACTTTATAAAAATCGATCACGCCTGTAGCCACTATCTGATAACCATTTCCAGACTTCTGTGACTCAGTGATCGATAAATTAGACATCCCTCGATCATCTTCCGAAGTATCAGCCATTTTTGCAACAACGACAATCCACTTGCATTTTACGGGCATAAAGTCTATCTTATGAATCGGTAGAACAGTGCGGTGGACAACTGTCCAACCTACCAATTTAACATTATCAAGAAACTACAGGTTACATTTGACGCCGATCCCATTTCTCGACATCCTTTATACCCTGACGTCGCTTGCTCTGATCTTCGGATGCCTCTCCCTGCTTCTAAAGGGCGACATGAAGCCCTTTCTAAGACTTGCCGGTTATGGGGCAATTGTTTGTGCCCTCGAACTGATCATTTTAGGCTGGCTGATCTACAGTTGGCCCTTCGGCAAGCTAATCGAGCGCTACGTCACTCACGGATTCATGTTAGTTCCGTATCTTATAAAAGAGTACTTCTAATTACCCCCGATTTTTTTCGAGCGGCCGTTACGAAACGCCCCCTCAATCTTGGAGCAATAATGAAAATCAAGCGACTTCTTGCCATTCTCCTGTTGCTTGGATTTACTGGAACTGGTTTTGCCGTCTCACAATCCGATGTCGTCGGCTACTGGACGCACGAATTTCGGCCCGGCTTCAACCTCGTCGCCTTCCCGGTTTTGCCCGACACCCCTACATTGCAGGACGTGATCGGCGACCAACTCGGCGCAGTTGAAATCACCAGCTACGACCCGCAGTTGCGAGACTACCGCTGGGCAACCTTCGACCCGCAAACCGAACGCTGGAGCGGCAATCTCTTCCTGCTCGGTCGAGGCACCGCGTTCTGGGTCTATCTGCACGGCAACGACGCCAAACGCTTGCTGGTCACCGGGCATCCCGAAATGTACACCAAATTCCGCTGGAGCCAACTCCGTCTTGGCTGGCAGTTCTACGCCCCAACATTCGGTAAAGCCGAGTCCCTCAGCGACCTTCCGCCAGTCGAATCGCGAGACCTTTTGCTCGGCTGGGACGTTGGTCGCGCCCAGTTCAGCTTGGCCGAAGTTGCCGACAATCTGCAATGGCGTAGCACCGATCTTTCGCGCCTGGAGCCGGATCGCGCTTACATCGCCCTTCTCCATCGCCAACCACCAAGGCAAGTCGGCCCACCACTTGAAATCGAGGATCTTTACGAACGCTACACCGGAGCCGTCGTCGCCGATCCAAATCGCGAAAACGGCAACTACCGCCGTCCACCCGAACCGTTGATCGTCGGCAACGAAGGCGGTTTGGCAGTCTGCAACCCGGGCGGCGAACCTTGCAACGGTGAATTGCGAGTCAACGCAGTCCGTGAACGCACTCGAGTAGGCCCGAACGGCGATCTTGAAACCGTCAGCGAGCCGCTTAACGAATTCCGCGTAACGCCCGATCAGGCTCACGCGGGCAGGTTCAACATCGCGCTGACAATCGGGGACGAGCCGTCGATGCTTCGCGTCGGCGACCGAGTCGCCCTTGTCGTCAGGAATGGTCGCGGCAGCGAGACCCGCTCAACCAGTTTCGAAGTTCCGGCTGACTCGCGAGTCATCAGCGACGTCGAGTTCACCGAACAGCTTATGATCCCTGAGAGCCAGCCAGCCCCGCTCGACTTCGCGCTCGGCACGCCTTTCCCCAACCCTTTCAACGACCGTTTCACGCTTGAGGTTCGCCTTCCGGAGGCTTCGCCTGTCGCGCTAACGATCTACGACATTTCGGGTCGCAAGGCGTTCGGCCTTAGCCTGCCTCTCGGCGCAGGTGCTCACCGGTTGACGGTTCCGGCGGGAGGCATTGCCGCCGGAGTTTACCTTGTGCAAGTCAACGCCGGCCAATACAAAGGTATGGTTAAGGTTGCGCACCTGAAATAGGTGGAGGGATAAAGGTTGAAAGTTTATGGTTTAACGCAAGGAACCGTGCCGGATGTCGGCACGGTTCCTTTGTTTTTTAGGCGGGAAGATTTGGAGTGCTGAAGCATGCTACAGCCGATTTGTGATGTCATACGTCTCGTGTGACAGCAAATCCAAATCACCGCAACAAAACGATCTTCCGCGTCGCAACCTCTCCGCCGGACTGAAGGCGCACCAGATAGACTCCCGCCGGTTGATCTAAGGCATCCCAGACAACAGTCCGGCGATCCCCCCCTGCTATTGCAGGGGGGGTAGGGGGGGGTGTTCCATCCGTCGAAAACGTAATCGTCGTGCTGGAGTTGAACGGGTTGGGGAAGGCGGAAAGCGAAAACCCCGTAGGATAAGCGTCCCGCTTGTCTTCCTCCACTCCCCTCGGCCCTCCGTCAGGGTAAAAGGTGTAAAGGAGATCCGAATTTATCTGGCGATTCCTTCGATCCCAATAAAATCCATAAACCCACAACATCACCTTGCCATCGGGACGCTCGATCATCGGGCCGGGCCAACCAGTCGTAACCGTATCAGGATGAAAATGGTGACAGTCCAGCGAATCACCTTCCTTATTCACGTAGAGCAAACCCAAGTGTAGATTTCTCCCCACCTCACTATCGAACTCAGTCAAAATCAACATTCGTTCGCCATCAATTAACAGCGTTTTTAAATAGTACCAACTCACCGTTTCACCGGTAAAAAATCTGTGCAAGCCAATATTTTCAGCCTCGGCGTTGAGATGGAGATACTCAATGTTATTGTTGCCAGAGCCAATAAGACCATAGGTTCCATCGCTGAATGAAACCATCGAAGAAAGGTTGAAGCTTCCACCCCAACGATGTTGCTTCATCCAGAGTACAGCTCCAGAAGTGTCAATCAAACTAATATGGGCGTAAGAGGGTCCCAATCTACTGAAGATGTAATACTGGGAAGGATCGCTTGAAGAGGGGATGATTCCGGAAAAACCTGTGCTACCTCTATAGGCAGGATTTTCGATGATAGATTCTGTCCATAAGACCTCACCGTCTTCGGTAATTCGGGCTACCCGATGCCAGTTCCGTTCGTCTCTGTCGGTGTATAGCAAAACATAGCCACCGCCCGGTACCGTCGTGGCAAATACTACCTTACAATAGCTCGGAAGTTCGATCTCTCTGAAGCGTCCATCGACAAATCCGGTATCCGCAACGTGGAACCGATAGAGACAGGGCCACCAGTAATCGCCTCCAGGACCGGTTGAGCGACCGATGACCATTTCGAACCAACCATCACCAAGTGGAACACAAGCAACGAGATTATCGTCTATCTCTGGTGTGGGTTCGACAAAGAAGGATCGTCCAACTTGCCCCAAGGTGTCAGCATAGGTGAAGCCTAAACCGTAGATCCCATAATCAATATCTATCAGAGAATCGTGATATGAGATGATAAATGGGGAGACCTGTCTTCCACCCAGCGCATACATTTCTTCCATTTCCAATGCCAGCATTGGTAATGGAGTCAGCATTAATACGGTTGATAAATATTTGTAAAATATTGACATTAGATGAGAAGCGGACGGGATTTCTCCCGCCCGCTTATTCCTAAGTTAGGTTTATCGAACCAAAGCCATCCGCGACGAGCGGACACCGCCTGCCCCACTGATTTTCACCAGATAGACTCCTGCAGGAGTCGCTTCGGCGTTCCAGACAAGACTGTGCTTGCCTGCATTAAACTGTCCACTCTCAATAGTCGCAATCCGCCTGCCCGAAAGGTCGAACACCGCTACATCAATAATGCCCGAGTGATCGAGGTCGAACGAAATCACCGTTTGACCGTTGAAGGGATTGGGGTGGATGGAGTTGAGCGCAAATGATGACGGCATCTCCCCCGTCACAAGTGGTTCCGACTGCCAGCTCGTATCGTCATAAAGCACTTCGATGCGGTAATAGGCGACCTCACCTGGGCGGCCCATTGCATCGACAAAGCGAGGCGACGAGAGCGGTGTTTCGTTCAACCTGACCCAGGGCCCCGCTGGCGTCGAAGCCTTATAGACATTGTAAGCTATCGCGCTGGTGACACCGCTGACCGTCCAGGTAAGCTCGGTGCCGCCGATGGTTGGGATGGCCGAGAACCAGGCTAGGTCAGGCTCCTGCACGGCTATTTGGCCTGAGTCGTCCGGCGGAGGCGGGGGATCGTTCGGATCGACGAACCCGGTGTACTTTGTCAGGATGCCGTATTCGAGAGACAGCTCAATGATCTTCGCGATGATTTCTTCATCCTCGCCGTGAATCAGCATCCACTTCAGGTAGTAGTCGATTGCCGATTTCGCCCAAAGTCGCGGCACAAACTCATTGCCCACTTCTTCCTCAGGGAAAGCCAATGCGTCGAAATTGAGCGTAGTGTCTCCCGCTGGCATTCTACCGGAAAGGCTCAGGTCAAAGTCGCCGAAAGACGAGTAGCGACCGAACAGATAGAGCTGGTTGCCCGCCGCGACATTCTGCAACCTTGGCGGAAAGAGGCTGTCGGTCTCAAGCTCTTCGGCAAATTCCACTACCGGATTTATCAGCGCAGGCCGCGATTGACGGGTGTAAAAGTCATCGACGATTTCGTCGATCGGCGCGTTGTCCGGATCGAAGATGATCGCCTCGCCATCGTTCGCTTCGGAAAGGGCTGTTAGAAATTGAACGTTAAGTCCTTCCCCGATCCCAAATGAAAAAATGCGTGCGTGAAACTGGTTTGCTTCGGTAACGTCGCGGGTAATAACCACCGGGTCAGTGGAAGGCCCGGCAGTTGGCCGTCCGTCCGTGGCGAAGATGATTTGATTGGCGGCTTCATCGTCCATCTCCTGCTCGACAGCGGCCATCAATGCATCGTAAGTGTTTGTCGAGCCACGCGCTTGAATTCTCGACACATAATTGCGTGCCGAGTTCAAATTCTGGCGATCAGCCGGAACCATTTCCTGCCGAAAATGGCGGACTTCAGAGTCGAAATCGATGATGCTGAAGTGGTCAAATTCAAAGAGATTATCGAGGCAACGCAGGACTGCCTGACGGGCTTGAACGATCTTGTTGCCACTCATACTGCCCGAGGCGTCTATGATAAAAGTGAAGTATTTTTCCACCGCCTCTGTCGTATCGACAATCCCCGGATCTATGATCAGCATGAAATAACCCGACCGTTCGGCGTTGGAACGATGGGTAAGGAGCCACGCGCCGATATCCTCCTGATTGTAATTCAGTTTCAGGATCAAGTCCTCTTGGGGACGGTGGTTCTCCATCTCCAGCGAAAATGAGCCGTGATACTGATCGGCTGGCTCAATCTGAAGATTCTCCTCATAGTTGCCAGAGACCTCCAGCACTTCGCGCTGTGATTCGTAGGTTCCCGTTATCGAAATCGTATCGATAGCCTGGCGGAGGTACTCGCCCGTGTAGAGCGGGTAGGCGTACTCCACCTCACCGAAGTCGTAATCCAATAGCTCAACATACCGCAGTTCGGTCATGAAGATACCGGGCGGGGTCGTGTGAAGGCCTATTACGAACGGGTTGCTGCCGAGCGAGTTTCTAAGGTCGGAGTTCTGCTCGCCAAAGCCGCTGGTGTCGTGACCACCATGTTGGCCGGGTCGCAGGTCGAACATCGCAAGGCTGTCACCGATCCAGATGCCAAAGCCGGTCACGCTGGCGGTAGCCGGAAGTCGGTAGTTATAGACGGTTGCAACGGTGTCTTCGCCATCGACTACGAAGCTGTTGCGGACGGTGGTAATAGCTACTTGATTGCGGATTTCGACCGAGACGGTGACGCCGACGAGAGGAAAAATCGTGCCGACGCCTTCGTCATCAGGGATGTTCAGAATGCCATCGGCGAAGGAAACAGCGAGAGGGGCGAGTAACGCCAGAACGAGGCTGAGGGACGGGAAGCACTTCTTCATCTTTTACTCCTTTGGTTAATGGACTTGGATTCAATATCTGGAAGAAGATTTGGGTGCTGTTGAGTTTGGCGTGGTTTATACATGACGCCAATCGAGAATCTTTCATAGTGATAATTCAAGTTAATAGCTTCGAGATCATAATGCAAATTTTGGAAAACTTTGGTTTCTATAATTTTTTCGCAAATCCTGGCTATTCCGCCGTCAGACGCCCTCGTCTGACGGAAAATTAAAGCTTAATGCTGGCAGACGAGGGCGTCTGCCAGCGGGACTCTTGAATATTGCAAAAAAACTCAATCTCATAAAAAAAAATTGCCCCGACACGGCATTTCCCCACAAAAAAAACGTGGAGTCAAAACCTTTGTGTTGACTCCACGTTTCCAAGACTATCTGCCCACCCTCATTCCACTACCACTTCTCATCAGAAGGAACGGGCGGTGCTTCCCAGACCATCGGGCAAATACCCGAGGCCGCCCAGACGCCTTTGCGGACGTTGGTAGCGCCTTCGAACATCAAGTAACTATACTTGCCATAGTGCGGGATCTTTCGCGTCCCTTCAACCGGGTAGGTACCTTGTAGCGACACAGTATAAACGACGCTCTTGGTCTCATCTCTCGTATTCGGGAGAATCATCGTGCCTGTGAAAGGTCCGCCCCGGAATTCCTCGCCTCTAAAACCTATGCCGGGAGGAAGCGGGTCTTCTTCTCTCCAGCGGGCAGGCCTGTCTGGAAGGAAATCCATCCGTTTCGGGTGCGGCGGGAACTTGGCTGTGATGCTGTTCTCTTCCGGCGAACCGAATAGCCAAAGCGACCGCGAAGCCATGTCGGGCCTGAATTCGGCGTCTGTGATTACCTGCTGGCCAGGAGTCTTCAGACCTTCGGCGGCCTCTCTATATCCGGCTGCAAATGTGCCTCTTGACGGGACGACAAGAATTCCTTCCTTATCACCAATGAAGGCCGAGATCGTAAGAGGCATCTCCTCCTTGTAAAGCATACGGAACAGGTCGGCGGTCGGATCGGCGCGAATAAAATCAAGAAAACCGTACCCGGTCAGGCTCACATGCTGAGGTGATCCCATTATCTCAACAGCGTAATCGAAATCTCCCTCATCCGATACAGCACGGATTATGAGCGGATAAACCCAGGATTGGGTTTCGCTTGGATCAGTATAAATGTCAAATTCAGCATACCACATCCCCTGATCGTGCCAAACCTCCGCATTTTCGATGCTGAGTGTCGGAAGCCCCTTCCTTTCCAGCCATTGCGGGAAAAACCAGCCGATCTTCTGGGTCAAACGATTCTCGAACAACTGTCGCCACTTCGACCACGACATCGGCTTGTGGAGGTTTTCTTTGTACCCCTGTTGTAGAACCTGGTAGAAGAGGGTCGTGTCTTCCTCGTCATACATCGTCTTCAGCATGTGGAAGATCATCATCACCTTGCCGTAACCTATCGCACGGTCAGCCTGGTTTTTTCGCTCGGAAAATTGCGTGACGGGGTAGTCGTTAGTGGCGTTAACATAGTCTGCATATTCCCGCAGAGTGTTGTTGCGAAACTCTACTGCCGCATCTGCGTTGGCGTCGGCCTTGTACTTGTGGTCAGCAAGATACATCGTCAAGCCTTCGCACCAGTTGCCTTCCCGATAATCGACAAGTATCCCGTTTCCGAACCAGTTGTGCAAAATCTCGTGTCCGAGGGACGTCTCTTTGATGAACGGCAATCGAAGCACTTCCGATCCCAGCAGCGTCCAGCCCGGCATTCCGTAGCCTGAAGGCAAAAAGTTATCGACGACCGCAAACTTCGGGAACGGGTAAGGCCCAATCATCTTGGAATACATCGACAGGAATCCCTTGCAAGCTTCAAGATAGCCATCGGAGAGACTGGCCTCAGCGGGCAGGAAATACGTCGAAACGGTGATCCCTTCATGCTCGATAGACTTGACAACGAAGGGACCCGCCGCAAGATCGATTCCATTGGATGGAATTGCAGAAGTATAAGTTATTTCGGTGAGATAACCTGCCCTTACCGGCGGGGATGGCACTCCGTTGGTGACGTAGTTCCACCCTTCCGGCAGGCGAGCCGTGATCTTGTACGGGCAAGGTGCATCAGGCATGCGGGGGAACCAGAAGGAGCCGCTTGAAAGGAAGATCCCTTCCTCGCCGATACTGCCATCAACTTCGAGGGCGATCTCTTCACGTGAGAATTTCCGCCCGTCCGGAGGAGCGTACATTTTGCCTGAGAATTGCACCTCGACCGTCAATGCATCACGCTTGCGGAGGGCTTTCTTTGGCATGGTTGCCTTCCAGTAGAGGGCTTTCGAGGTCTCCCATTTGCCATAAACTCCATAAGCATCCGACACTTCCGATGGAGAGTAATCGGCGTCACTGCTCATCTCGCATCGCTTGCCGTTGGCGGTGATCGAGTTGACCGTGAAGTCTTTGTTGAGCAGAAAGCCAATCTTCCGAGGGCCTTCCAGCGACAGGGTCATCCTGGCTACACCGCTGACGGTATGCGCTTCAGTGTCGAACTGGACATCGAGTTCCATAGATTCGGCAGGCCAGCGTATAAACATCTCGGCAAAGCTGACGGATGAAACCAGTAGGGTTGCTGCCAGGGCAGCGATGAGTGTTGACGATTGACGCAAGGGAATTACTCGCTAATTAAACGATGTTAACCGCCTAATATACATCATAGATAGCACTGTGGCAAGCCCAAACGGAGGAAAGTGAGGGCTTCCGCAAGTCGGAAACTTGACAAATCCGAAAATGAGGCTGTCACCTCATCAGAACGACCTTTCTTGTCGTGACTTTTTCACCCGCCTCCAACCTCACCAGATAGACACCTGCCGGAATATTTCCCGCATCCCAGACGACTGTCCGGCGATCCCCCCCTGCTATTGCAGGGGGGGTAGGGGGGGTAATTTTTCTTCCCGCTCCGTACGACAGGCGTCCCTGCCTGTCAAGCAAATTAGCGACAAGTCTTCCCGACAAGTCATACACCGCCAACCGCGTAGGGGCCGATTTATCGAGCCCAAACATTATCGTCGTGCTGGAGTTGAAAGGGTTGGGGAAGGGCTCTGAAAGGATGAGGGATGAAGGATGAAGGATGAAGTCAGGATCACTCTCGATTGCGAGAGGTCGGGCGTCATAAATATCGATGCCGCCCGGAGTCGTGACGTAGAGATAATCACCGTCAACAATTGAAGCTCCTCTCGAATAAGGCTGTAGCTGATACCAGGCATAACTTGTTGGGCCGTAATCATGAAATGCATTTAGGCTGTAGATGTGGAGCCTATCCTGATAAACCATCCCCAAACGTCCATTTATGTTGGACGACCACCCGAATTGTGCTTCAAAACTGCCGCTATAATGTGTCCTAATCAATCGAGCACTATCTGGTTGACTGATATCAATGACATCTAGAATGGGCGGGTACTCATCTTCGGCAGGATTGAAGATCCGAAATAGGAAAAGAGTCTTATCAATCGCAAGCATACCCACTGCCTGATCTCGCTCTCGGTTCTCACGTTCATAGGGTGCGATCAACCTTGGTAAGAATGGGTTGGCGATAGAGAAAACCGAAGCAGTGACGCCTTCTCGAGCTAAAAGAAGTGCATCAACTATTTGCAATTCAGCAACACCTCGATTTCCGATGGTGGATACCAATCTTGGGGAGCGGATATTATTAATATCGTATAACTTAAGTCCATTATGACCGGCAACATAGAGGGCATTTCTGAACAGTTCCACATCATAAGTTGATCCAAGTTGGGGAGCGATTGCCGTAACTTGCTCGGGCGCAGTCGGTTCTGCGAGATTGTAGATTATTACTTTGTCGTCAACGGAAACGATGGCATACGACTCTTGCATCACAACCGATGTTACTCGATGAAGTGGAAGCAACGAAACTTGAACGGGGCGTGTTCTCTCGGTGCAATCGGAGATTATGAGCCCTTCTCCATTTACATAGCTGAAAAGTAAATCTCCAAATTTCCAGACTTCTGCAATTGACCCCGGTGCACCGATAACAGAACTCAATTCTGGAGAAGATAATTCGGTCAGGTCAATAATTTCTGCCATCGCAGATCTCTCAGTGAGAATTATGCCTGCATCGTTTGAGACGGCAAACCAGCCGAGAGGTCGCACAGGAAGCCGCAACTGCCCAATGGGATTGGGATGCTGGAAATCGCTGATGTCGATGATCTGCAAAGTTGAATCAAAGTAGCTCACACGATAAAGCAGAGTGTCACGAATACATACGCCGGAATAATCATACCGCAAAGATCCGATTGAGTCGGGAGCCACTGGATCAGCCAATGAGTAGAGGGTCACCAACCTACTATTGATGTCAAGGAGAAATTCGCCTTGAATTACCAATCCCTGACCTCCGTGAGAAGCGAGTTCGGCAACCAGTTCGAGGGTGTCGGCACTACGGGTGTTCCATACTCCTAATAATCCGTCCCCACGTTGGGAAGCGTATAAATAGCCTTGAAAATAAATCATATGATCAAATCCGACATTGACAAAGTTGCGGTTCCGAACCCCGAACCAGCTTTGCTCTTGGCTATACCTGAGATTTGGATTTTGAGGGTCTGAAACACCGTAAATACTCAAGCTTACACTTCCAATAGAACCGTTACCGATACCAAGAGACTCCGAGTGATATGTGCTTATAAAACAGAGAGTATCGCTGAAGCGGTATGAAGCAACGTTATGTGCCTCGATTGTGCTGACCAATTGCGGCTCGTCCGGATTAGAGACATCAATAAAAACAAGGTGTTCGCCAGTGACTCCTGTCAGGTATCCATTCCATTCGCCAAGCATTTCCAAGCGAAATTGACGCCAGCGATGAAGCCGCGCCGGGTGGGAAGGATCTTCGAGGTCATAGACAAGCAAACCAAGATTTTCTGTGGAGATGTAGGCGGTTCGGTTGCTTAGGAGAATGCTTTCGGTCCCGCCCCAGTAGTCCAAATGACTGCCCGCCAGATTCAATGCCTCTTGCCCTGAAAGGTTTCTGAAGAATCCCAAGGTGACGAGCAACAAGGTGGTTACTATGAATTTCATAGAATGTTCTTTCTATCGAAGTAGTACTAATTTCTGAATTTGGGCTTCCGTGTTTCCTTCCAATCTAACCATATAAACCCCCGCCCCCAAATCCCCCGCGTCCCAGACGACTTTGTGAGTACCTGACGCCATTCGCTCGTCCGCTAATTCTCTCACCAACCTGCCCTGCAAGTCATACACCGCCAACCGCGTAGGGGCCGATTTATCGAGCCCGAACGTTATCGTCGTGCTGGAATTGAACGGATTGGGATAAGCTCCTGCAAGATGAAAACTGAAGGCTGAAGCGGGAGCCTCCGGTGTCACATCATTCCCCCAGATCGCCTCGCCAAATAGCCAGACATGGAGCAAAGAAGGAAGCTCGCTACTTACAACATCAAACTGCATTAAGCCTCCGTAGCGATGATCTTCTTCTTCTGCCACCCAAGGGTCGAACACAATCGGAATGACCAACTCCTCGCCAGGCAATAACAGCGTTGAATCATTGAAATCCGGAGCCAAATGAAAGGCCGAATCTCCGAACGTGATGCCTCGCAAAAGAGCGGCGGCGCTGCCGGGATTGACGACATAAATGGTATCGAAAGTCTGTTGCGGTGTGTTGTAGCCGTCATCGCCCGGGCAGGCAAAACCCATGTCAATCGAATCGCGGTCGATCACAAAGCGAGCCGCGCCGGTTTCGCCGACAAGGTGGTAAACGACAGGCTCATCCGAAGTGTGAAGAGTGAAAAATGCCTCATAGTTTCTGCCCGGTTCGCAATTTTCCGATGGGAAGGTGAAGCTGATTTCGACAAAGGAGGTGTCATTTGCCGGGATTACATCCCCGGATAACTCCACGTCGAATGCAGTTGTATCGCCCCGGCAGGTAATGTTTTCCAAGAAAAGGTCGCCATTCCCGCGATTGGCTATGACCGAAGTCCATGTTTCGGGTAGCTCCATAAAGCGGTCGAAGATTCCGAAATCGTTTTCGAGGTCGCCTTCAACGACGACCCCTACACCGGGGGAGTAGAGACCCACCACCGAAAAGCCATTGATTTCCCAGGCATTAGCCCCATCAAGGATCTCCATCTCGACAGGAGTCTCACGTTCAATTTCCGAATCCCAGAATCGAAAGTTGAATTGTTCACCGGCTTCGAATCCTTCATCAAGTTCCGTTTCGGGGTCGTCACCGAATAGGGCAATCCCGGTCATTCCATCGTTGCCGTCTTCTTCAAAGACGCCCAAACCTGCGCAGACACCTTCGGAATCGAAGGCGCCTACCTCATCACCAATGGCCAGCATCCGTTCGGCGACATTGCAATTCTCTGCGACAATGCTGTGGGATCGATCCGTTATCCCGGCGACTTCGAAATGGGGTTGAGCTTCAGCGGATAGGTTAGCGATGGAAAACCCGTCCCGTGTCCATGTTTCCGATCCGTCAACGAATACCATCTCCGGCTCGACTTCCCGATGGGCGCGAGCATCCCACAATAGACATATTATTGCGTCGCCTTCTTCGAATCCTTCGTCGTCCTCTGATTGCGGGTCGTCGCGCCAAAGGGCCAGACCGGCAGTTCCAGGTTCAGCTTCAAAGAGAGCTACCCCTGCGCAGACGCCGTCCGGGTCGAAGGCGGCGACCTCGTCATTACCCTCCAATACACGGTTGCCGATACGGCATTCGGTTACGAGCAGCGAGTGATTGGCGTCTGTGATGGCGACTTCGGGGAAGTGTTCCTGTGCAAGCAAGGTAGTGGATACCGCCAAGAAGGCGAGAACGAGTAAAAGGGTGCGTAGTTTCATGTCTCAATCCAGTTTGGTATTCAATGTGTTACGGAATTATCTGATAAGAATTGTTTTGCGCGTGATTGCCGCACCATTTGCTTCGAGCCGCACAAGATAGATTCCTGCTGGCATTTCCCCCGCGTCCCATACAACCTTATGCTCTCCCACCGCGTAGGGGCCGTTTTCGAGCGCTTGTACGAGGCGGCCGGAGAGGTCGTAGACACAGAGGGAGACGGGTTTGGAAACCTGTCCTACCGGCAGGGAAAAGGAGATTATTACATTGGCGTTGAAGGGATTTGGATAAGGAGGATGGAGAGCAAATCCCGTGGGAACGTGAGGATTTGAATTCTCAGAATTGGGAGGTTCCCTCAGGCTAAATCGCTGAATGCTGGTCGCTTCGGTTCTGCGAACAAGGTCATATCTATCCATGAACATACCAAGGTCACCGCCCGGTAGCGAGACCATTTGATCGGAATAAACTGCAAGTGAATCGGCGCGCAAAGGAATTCCGTATTCGGGAAAGTTTTCGTCAAGAGTTCCCTCTGAAGTGAAGTGAAGAAGTGATACACGGGAATGGTCGCCTACGTAACCGTCCCTTGCCCAAAACCAGATCCCACCGACTGAATCGCTTACGGCGTTCCAATTCGATGGAACTGATCCATCGGGATTCTTTATCACAAATCCTTGATCGGTCATTATTCGTTGACCCTCGCTGTCAATCATTTGAATACCGGCAGAGTCAGGGCCGTTCTCAAGATACATACCATCAGGAACCAGCCAGAGATTAGAAGCACTCTTTATCCACTTCTCCGCAGTCACCCTCTGGTCATTTCCGCGTGCTGGATGCTCATAGACACCAATGGAGTCAATCAATTCACCCTCTCCATTGAGCCTCACAATCCACGGTATGACCTCTTCGTCCCACTCGCGAAAGATTCCACAAATGTCAGCGCCACCAAATCGATTGAAGAACACATCGCCGAAGTAACTACCCGCCGGAAGCGGGCGAACCAAAGGCTGCTCCCATATCGGGTCACCGCCGGAAGCAAATTTCATTATTATGATTGGATCGTAACTATACTGTATGGCGAAGAGGATACTATCGCCATCTATTTTTAAGAATCGCTTGATATCGTTGTCACGGATGCGATTGGATTCGAGACTTAGCCCTTCCCATCTTGCGGTTTCTGTTCCGTCCTCTGCATTGATCCAGATCAATACAGGCTCAACAATTTGATTGTTCGGCTTGCGCAGGAGTAACAGCACGACGGATTCGCCCGATGGATCAGTAATCAACATTTGAGCACCATCAATCCAATTATCGTCTTCAACGGCGAGACGGGTCCAAGCCACCTCGCCATCATCATCAAATAATGCGATGTGGAGCGGTCCCTCGATGAATGTATTTTCGCGCCAGGCAGCCACTACACCCTGGTTCGTACTTGTGGAAATTTCACTGAGTAGATAGCCTGGCAAAACCCATTTTCCGTATGCAGGAAATTCGAGGTTTCCAGACGCGTCCACATTAATCATTCTCAACCCATTATGCTCAGAGAAAAAAAGGCAATTGTCACTTTCATTATTCGAAAACCAGTTGAATGTAGAATTAGACCCCCCTCTGTAAATCTCTGGAGCAAACCCAATCGGAGACACGGGATTCCAATCATAATCGTAGTGATTTATGTAAAAGGATTTGTATCGATATGGCCAACCTCCGCCAAGCCAAAACCCGCGACCTGGATTTTCAATCATCGAATATTTCCCTGAATTCATGACGAGGTCGTCGAAACGAGCACCTCTATCTGTCTGGCGGGCAAAATGATCGAGAACATGGATCTCAGTCCAGTCAACGTACGACTGCTGTAGATGACATTTGACCCCAAAATAGTACTCGCCTTCATTTCCTCTACCAAAATAACTCCCACCTATTGAGAGCTCTTCACGATAACCTTCCGGCTCATCCCACCTTGCGACGGTTCTTCCCTCAGTGCTGCCGATGAAGGCGCGGTCATTCAAATTGAATCGGATGAACATAAGGGAGTAGGGAAATTCTTCTTCGAGTTCGTAAAGAATTCCTATTGTCGTGTCGCTAGTGAAGAATGGAGGGGTGCTTGTGACCGTAGACGGCAACTCGAAAATGTTATCTTCAGACGTTTCTGCAAGCGAGTCGAATATAAAAAGCCGACACTGATCGTCCACTTTAATGACGCTAATCCACCCGCCCTGCCACCCGATCCCTCGGGGAAAAGACGAGATGCCGTTGATCCGCCTGAAATGATCCTCGGGCAGACGATGCTCTTCCCATAGTCGGCTACCGTCTCTTCCAAGATGATTGAATGCATAGATTTCAGGACCTTCCCTATCATTATACCACCACTCGATCCATATTCCTCCCAAATCGTCCGGTATGAGTTTATTATATTGGAGGCCTTCCGGGGGTCTTTCATCCCAAGCCTGCCAATCTTCTCTTGGTTCGCCGTTGCTGTCGAAGGCTCCGATGCCTTGATTGGTCACGCAGATAACTCCGCCGTTTTCATCGGGATAGGTGAAGACGCTCCAGCTTGAGCCGTACCAGAAATCCCAATCTTCATTATGCGGGAATTCCGTAACAGCTCGTGGCGGTACTCCCCATTGAATTTCCCCGTTTGGGCTGATTTTTTGCGCGTAGAGGAAGAAACGACTTTCGTCTCCCGGCATTGCGGCAAGCCAGGCGACGAAGATATTTCCTTCACGGTCCGTGACAACCGCAATGTCTTCGGAGTTGACCATGGTCGAATCGGAGATGGCATAATTGCCATTATAGGTCTGATTGCCTTCGGCGTCGAGAATCTGAAAATAGACGTCCCGGTGATCGGCGTCGGGACGCTGGCCGCCCCAAACCAACGCGACACTACGGCCGTCGTCGATGGGAAAAATACCCGTGTATTCGATAGATGCGTTCGACCAAAATGTTGCGCCATTAGGCCCGAGTAACCTATATGGGTATGCATTTAGAGTCGAAACTATTAGAAGCGTTGCCGCCAAGGTGATTGTGTTGCGATGAAACGACATCAGAATTCCTGTTAGCGAATTATTACAGATTTTTGACTCTGTGTTCTGCCCTCTGCAGACAATTTTATGATATACACTCCCGCACCCAAATCCCCCGCATCCCAGACAACCTTGTGAGTACCAGCAGAGATGCCGGTGCTACCGAGAAGGTCAGCAACAAGTCGGCCAGAAAGGTCGTAGCCAGCGTAGCCCGGCTTCTCCGAAGCCGGGATTCCTCTTGCCGCTGGGTGTCCTCACCCTGCGGCACTTTTTCATTGCCAATTCTACAATACAAGACATTTCTCTTGACTTTTACCAATATATTTCGTATATTACCGACATACTCCTTTCGTCCCTTCAACCTTAAACTTTAAACCTTAAACTTTTTTCGATCACAAATCGATCACGCCTGTATCCACAATCCAATAAGCCTTTCCAGACTTCTGTGACTCAGTGATCGATTTTTGATGTATCCGTGGTCTCCCCGTCCTTTTCTGGTGGTGTCGTCATCTCCTTCGGCTACTCGCTCAGCTTTTTACTCATCACCACGCTCCGATAGTTCACCTGATCCCATTGCACATGCTCGATGAACCGATACCCCAGCCGCTCGTACCATTGGGTCAGGTGCTTAGCCGATTCAGCCGTATCAAGCGCAAGCTCCCCCGCGCCGTCCGCCTTGGCGTGATCCTCGATGAATTGCATGATCTCGAGCCCGATCCCCTTACCCTGCAAGCCCGGCTCGACGCCAAACTGCCCGATCCCGGCAACCTCCGCGCGGTCGTACCACGGCGACCCGCCCTTCTTCTTGTCCGGCGGCGCATACGTTATCGTCCCGACCAGCTTGCCGTCCTGAAACGCGACAAAGCAGTGCTTGTCCTTGATCCGGTCTGCCGTCACATCCGGACCCTGCCATGTCGCCCAGTAACGCAGCCCCATATCAGCGAGGATCTTATACGCCCGGTTCAGCAGCAGCGTCAGTTCCTCGATGGAGTCGCTTTCAGGGTCGAAGCGCCGAATGGTAAGGTTATCCACTTTTCACTCCCCCAACCTCACACTCTTATACTCCACTCTCCCCTCTTCCACAGGCCTGCGCGTCTGTACCTGCATATAGTAATAGTCGTTCGGGTAGTCGAGCGGCACCGCGTCAGCAAGGCTTTGCCACTCTTCCCAGCGGATAAGCTTCACCTCGTCCGTCCACATCTGGTTGCCGCCACCCTGCTGGGCTCCGTAAAGCTGCCAGCGCACATTGAGGTAGTCGCATCCCTGCGGCACCGTCAGGTCCTGCCAGACGTAGCGCCAGTCGAACGTCCCCTGGTGGCGGCCTTCGACGGTTTCGTCCGCGCCGATGATGTTCTGTGGCTGGTTGTCGTAGCGATAGCGGTAGTACCTCGCCGAAAGAGCCGCATCCCGCCCGTTAATCAGCTTGACCCAACCGGCAAGCGTCAACGGGTCGCCCTGACGGGTGGGGATGCGTTGCAACATATCAGTGACGCCGTCCTGTTGGCCTTGATTTCGCCAAAGCTTGGAGGAATACCTGCCTTCGACGACGAATTGCGAATCGCGAGCCTCAAAGGCGGAATTGTATAACCAACTCTGCGCACCCTCCATCTCCATATTCCCCACCAGTAGTATCTCCCTCCCCAGCCTCACTTCCACACTCTCATCATTCGCCTCAGGCAAAAGCCTCGTCACTTCACGAACGTAAGCACCGGGACGCACCCTGATCGGAGCCGAGCGATAGAAGTCACCCTGCTGGAAGTAACGGAAATCGACATCGGCTTCAAGAGCCTCCTCATGACGGCTTAGTTTCTCCGGGTGAAGGGCGACTACGCCCCGCATCCGGCCATAGTCAGCGTAAACGGTGGCGTTGAGCGGGGTCGAGTAAGCACTGAGACGGTCGAGAATCGCCGCACCAAGGTTGCCGATGGCGGGAGTCGGGTAGTAGTTATCGACGAAGACAGGCTCAATCTCGAATGACTGCAACCCGTCCCGCGTGAACTTCGCCCAGATCAGCGCCGAGGGCCAAGTCTCGGAGAAGTCCTGATCAAATGCGAAGTTACCGAGGCTCGAAGCAATCGGCACGCCGTTGTACACCTCAAAGCCTTGCAGGACGTGCGGATGGTGCTGGATGATGAGGTCTGCACCGAGGTCGATAGCCATGTGCGCCAGTTGTCGCGTTGCCGAGTCAAGTTCAGCAGGTGGAAAGATCGGCCATTCGGATGAATAGTCGGGGTCGCGGGGGCGGACTGCCATTGGCTCCTCGGCGTACTCAGTGCCACCGTGAATTGAGACGATCAGGTAGTCACAGAGTTCATTCGTTTGCGGAATGGTCTGAAGGATGTTGTCGGCGGTCAACCAAAGGTAGCCGTCCTTGTCGAACCCGGCGTCAAGGTAGGGTCTTGCGTTGTAGTCGCGCCCGGTGCGGTTGCAGAAGCCGATGAACCCGAAGCGCATGCCATTGACCGTCTTGAAGGCGGGTCGCATCGCCTCGTATTCGTTCTGCCCTGCGCCGCTGTAGAGGATTCCTGCCGCATCGAGAACCTGAGAACTTTCCTGCAATCCTCGCGCACCGTAGTCGCTGACGTGGTTGTTAGCGAGGTTGGCGACATCGACTCCGGCGTAAGTCAGCGCGGCGACATTGGCCGGTCTGCCGCGGAAGAAGATGTCTTTAGTCGGGTGAGGGGTGCCTTCATCGGTCAACGGGCATTCGAGGTTGATGACGAAGATATCGGCGGCGGTCGTTCTGTGACGGATGCGCGAGAAAATTGCTTCAGGCCCAAGCCGCTGGATGATCCCGCCGTTCTGTTCGTAGCGACGAGCCAGCATCACGTCACCGGAGAATGCCAGATCTACCGACTGCGCAATTCGAGCCTCGCCGGCCTCGACCAACAGGCTCGTCCTGCCGGTCAATCCTTCGACTCCCGTAGCGGCAAGACCTACGCGATAGGTGGCGTTGTCAGGGAAAATGTGGAGTGGCTCGAAGCCTGTGCCTGTCATCCCGTCACCGAAGTCCCAAAGGAGCGAAACGCCTTGCCTGTCACGGTTTTCGACGTTGGCACGGAAACGGATGGCGACGCCATTGCCTTCGACGGTCGGATCGACAGCCCATTGGGCTTTCGGGAAGGGTTCGGGGTCGAGCGAGCCGGTCAAGTCGATCAGTTCATCGAAGTAGATAGTCGCGGCGGGGTTGGTGGTGTCGTTGTCGTTGATGAAGTAGAGTTCGTCGATGGACGGGAGGTATCCGTAGCGCACCATCCAGTCGTACCCGATGCGCAGGCGGAATGTCTCCCAGCGGTTGCGGCGGCGAGCTTCCTGATTGGCGACCATCCACTCGGCGTCCCAGACAGTCTCGCGGCCATAGAATGAGTAGATCAGCTTCTCCGACCCGTCCCCGATACCGAACGCTTGCAACTCGGCGGACGTATCGCCATCGACCGACATCACCGAGATCTGCCAGACGGAGGCGTCCTCGATCACCTGCCGACGGAACGGAAGGCGCTTCCAGGTGTTGCCGAACAGCTTCAACGACTGCTCGGAAGGGGGGAAGGCTTCATCGTCCGAGACCTCCCAGCGGTTGCCTTGAACGTCCTCGTCGTCATCATAGGGAAGTAGATCGGCTTCGTCGTCCTCGAAGTCGAGCAAAACGCCATCGTCCCGGTTCGCGTCGCGTAATTTGCGTCGGTCGGGCTCGGCTCCGGCGTAGAGAGCTTTGACGGCGAAGTAGTTATCTGTGCCGGCGCGGGTGCTGGCGAAATTCGATACTGAGTAGTCGATGAGGCGGAGTCTTTGGGGGTCATTCCCGGCGTAGATCAGGTAGCCGGTGAGGGTCTGGTGGTTCAGGGTGCGTCGGGAGGCTGTCCAGTCAAGGCTGACGAAACCGCCCTCGACAACGATCCCGACCGGATCTACGGCGAGCGTTTCAGGGGCAAACGGGTTGAACGGGTCGCCCGCGCCGCCCGGAGACGTGGCGCGGAGGCTCCTCTCGGCAAAGCCGGGAAGGCTGAGGAGGAGGACGAGTGTGAGGCTGGCGAGAAGCTGCATCGCGGTGCCGTAGTAATAGGTTGTGACAATAAGATAGGGTAAAGAACGAGGGAAAGCAAGTGAAAAGCGGAAAGAGGAAAAAGGAAAGTGGGGGGTAGCACTCACAGAGGAGGTAATGCGAGTTCGGCGTTTAGTATTCCTTCTCGAATCGACTTGATGAAAAGTTCCTCTTGATGAGCATTATGGAAAGTTGCGGTACGCCAACCGCCCCAAACATTGGAAGTATACAAGGTAAGTGTAACTGTGCCTAATGAGACTGCACCATAATATGGTCTATCATTTTGGTGTTCGTAACGCCATGCGGACCAAGTTGCCAACGAAAATGTAGCCACAGCCAAAAATGCTTGGATTCCATCAATACTATGTCCCGAATAGATCTGTCCGGCCCCTGGTAATAAGGCTGACAGAGTTGCACATGTCGCTTCTGAAATTTTCGGGATTTCTTCTGATTTTTGTAAATAGTTAGATAGATTTTGAAATTTGAGTGATTGGAATTCATTTAATTCGGCCTTCGCTGCGCTATCAAACCATTGCTTAGACAATATCCAATTTCTCTGTTCAGCATAGACTAAGCCCATTCCTGCCATTGCCAAAGCAAAGCCATCAATTGAGATTGAATTCCTAAATTGTATTTCTGCCAAAGGACTTAGATGTTGTAGTTCATATATAATACCAAGCATTGTTATTGAACGTGACAACTTTATCGAATCTTTCGCATCGACTACACATTGCGTTCCCCAAATCATCGCTTTAGAGTAATTTTCTGAAGCAAGATAACAACGGGTAATTTGGTAATTTATTTGATTTTTTATTTTAACGTCTTGTGTTGCAAAAGCAGCATATCTGTAAGCTAACGCTGCGTTCTCATAATCTCTACTTAGATATAATGCATCGGCCCAAGCAGTGGACGAATCGCCAATCACAGTCATGGTATTTGACTTAATCAAGAAACCTGACTGATTTCTGGATATATGTTCCTGATTAACAGCTATTTCAATATCATTTTGCGGAGGAGGAAGAAACCATTCATCATCTAATAGCAACCTCCCGTCTGTAGATACACTTCTTGGATAGTGATGACGAGCGGCAATATTTTCACGATAAAGATAGCGGTCCAAAAAAACAACCAACCCGGGTACTAAACCATAATACCTGATCGCAAATTCAGCATAATTTGAACACGATCGCTTGAACGGACAACGATGTATAGAAATGTGATCGGATTTTTTTTGATAATTTTGTATTTGAGAGAGAACAAACGCCTGACAAACATCAGGCGTTTGGTACTCAACATTTCTTGAGCTCCGGATAGACACTTTGTTTTCATTTGATGCTGCATTGGAGCTTATAGTAATGATCCCAATAAGGAAAACGACCAGAGCAAGCTTAACAAACGATCGGACGATACTCAATTTAGAAGCGGAACCATCGGCACTGCAAGGGTTCGCAGTTGTCCATTGTCATCGTGCATCCCTAAGACGGCATAATAGACCGATTTTCCGTCCAGCATGGCAATTACCAACGCAACATGAATTGCTTCAGGTTCAAGATTCCAAAGTGCTCCTGTCACTCCGTCTACTACCAATCCTGGAATACCGCCGCACAATAGGTTTCCGATCACCCATGTGTTGACAGACTTGCTGATCTGAATGGTCTGATCCGAATAGCCAGATAGTTTGACGGTAACAAGGTACTCATTTTTGCGAGCAAGTGTGACTGATGCTGGCGTGCGTCCATTAAAAACTGAGATGCCTCCAAGCGTTTTTACCGAAACTTCCGCATTTTCTGGAGTCGAGTTTACAGAAACTTGTTGTTTTGAGCCGCTTATTATTGTCGCGCAACCAACAATAAACACTGGCAAAATGAATATCGATACGATCAAAAATCGTCTCACACTACCTCCAAATCACTATTTAGTTTGACGCAGGTAATGGTATACCTGCTTGATTGTATCTTATTATAGTTAGTGGTGTGCATTCATGCAAGTGGAGTTTCAAAATTGTTCAGAATTTTTGCATTTCTTTATATTAACTATGGGATATTACAAATATCAATTAAGGCTTAGTTGATTCGATTTAGGGAAACAATGAATTCTGGGAAAGCGGAAATAGTAAAGCTTAACGCCTCACCTCACCAAAACCATCTTCACCGACCTGCTAACCCCTCCCGCCTCCATCCGGCAAAAGTAAAGCCCCGCCGGTTGCCCGTCCGCACTCCAAACCACCCGATGCTCCCCCGCACCTTGCCTCCCACTCGCAAGCGTCGCAACCTCTCGCCCCGAAAGGTCGAACACCTTCAAAGTCACAACCCCCGCAACCGGAGTCTGGTAGCCGATGCTGACCGTGCTGTTAAACGGGTTGGGATAAGCCCCCAGAAGCCGGAACTCCGACGGGGCAGGGTTGCCGCTGTCGTCAACCCCCAACAACGACGCCCGAACGGTAATTCGAGTAACCTCTTCGCCCGGCTGGTCAGAGGCGATCAATAACGTCGCGCGATGGTCGCCCGAATCTTGCGGAGCAAACAGCACCCAAACCGTCAGCGACGAATCGGGAAGCAGGTCAACCGCCTCATTCGCGCCACCGATGGAGAACGGCGAGTTGTGCGGCGAAATGTCGCGCGGCAAAATCTCTATCGTGTCGCTCCCGACGTTGGAAATCATCAGCTCCAAGCTGTCGGGCAATCCGATCTCGTAGCCCGCAAAATCCAATCTGCCGGGGGTCGTGACGATGTTCCTGAAGTGTATAGCCAGTGCCCCGACGTCGGCGACGGTGCTGTCGGCGTCTTTAGCTCCAAGCGGCGACCCGGAATTGACGCACGGGCTGAACGGCGAGAGGCGGAAGTTGCCTTGCTCGGGCCCGAGGAACATCGGGTCAGCGTCGAAGTTGCTCTCGTGCCAGAGAATCTGGACGTTGTTGCCTGTGACGATGCCCTCCAAACCGCCCAGCACGTCCGAGTATTCGCAGGTTAACGTGTTCGGCTCACCGAGGCGGAGAAACTCGATCTGTGCTGGTTCATTGCCGGTAAGGATCGTATTCACGAGCACCGGCATCGATCCGTTCCAGCCAAACAACCCGCCACCGCCGTCACCAGCCTGATTGCCGGTCACGGTGCAGTTGGTGATGACGGGCCTCGAGTTACCGCAGAATATCCCCCCGCCGTAGCCTTCGGCAGTGTTAGCCGTAACGACGCAATGATCGATGCGCGGGCTTGCGTCAACTATGCTGATGCCGCCGCCATCAAGGCTGTTGCCGCCGCGGATAGTGAAGCCGGAAAGCCTCGCCGAGCCTGCCTCAAACCCCGCAAAAGTAACCACGCTGGCGGTGTCGCTTTCGATGATCGTCGCGTCGATGGTGCGGTTGTCGCCGGAGGTCATGAATTCGCTGGCAATCACCAAATTCTTGTGGTGGTAGTTGATCGACTCGCGGTAAACGCCCGGCTTGACGATGATCGTATCGCCGCCAAAGGATGCGTCGATTGCGGCTTGGACTCTGGGGAAGTCGTCAGGGACGGTGACTGATCGCGAGCGGTGGTAATAGGCGTAAACTGCGTCATAAAGCGGGCGGTAAAACTCGACCACGTTGGCATAGGTCTGGTAGGTCGGGACGCCGCCAACAGGGTAAAAGCTAAGGATCTCTTCCCGGATTACGTCGGGGAATTCGTCATGTTCGACGTGCATGTAGTTTTCGACGCTTGGGGCTAACTCGTTATGGTCGGTTGAGTAGCTTCTCTGCGGCGAAGGCCAGCCGACAAGCGATTCGAGGTCGTTCGATATGAGGAATTCGTGGTTGTAATAGACCGGGCTGTCGATTTCCCAGATTGCGTAATAGTTGTCGATACGGACGGCTTCATGCTCTGCATTGCCGATGGTGTTGGCGGCGATAGGGAAGAGGGGGGTCAGGTGGAGAATGTCGTGGTGGTTTTGCCAGTCGAGGATTGGCAGGTTGGGGCTTGCGTCAGGATAACAGGCGAGCAAGCACTGAGCGAGTTCCCGCCCGCCGCTGTCGTAGCTATGGATCACGACGACAAACTCGTTACGAATCGAATCAACGACGGCTTTGTGAGCTTCGTTGAAAGCGCTTCGGTTGCCGACGCGGGTCGGGTCGGAGCGGGATTTGGAGTTGTCAAACAGGCCGACGTTCGTCCACTTCACTTCCCGACCGGCTCCGGTGACGAAAATTGCGGCGGCTCCCATTCGGATGAACGTATCGATTCCGACGAACGGCACGACGAAGTCGTCGCAGGGATGGGGGACTTCGAGGACGATGTTGGGGGTTTGCGGGTTGCGATTGAAGATGTAGATGCCCCATCCGTAGCGGAAAGACCCTCGCACGTCGTCGGACTGGTCTTCGGTGCCGTTGTCGTCGAAGTAGTTATTGTCAAGGGTTTCGCGCAGGATGACGTACTCTTCGTTCTGATCCGTAAGCACGACGATGTCGTAGAAATTGGCGAAGAACGAGTTGTCGAGAATCAGCGACGCGGTGTCCAATTCATCGGCCAAAATATTGGCGAAAATGCGGTACCAGTCGGCGAGTATTCTGTCGGGATTCTGGAGGCTGTCGATGATCTGAAACGCACCGAAGCCGTTGCGTTGGCTGTCAAGCTCGGCAGGCCCGTAGTCGTTGAAGCCGGGGCGGGCGATCCCTTCGGAGATGTGGCTCAGCCAGTTGTCGTATGCGCAACCCTCCTCGTGACCGGCGAAAAACTCGATCAGCGAGCCTCGTTCATAGATAATCTCCGCGTAGGAGCAACTGACGAGAATTAACAACAGTGTAGCGACGAATGCCGCGATGAGCGAGTGCTTGATCACTTGCGATTTTCCGATTGGGTGGGTTAACAGGATTTTGAGGCTAAGAGGTAAGATACGGAAATTAAGCAGGAAAGGCAAATTGGGGGAGGAGAGGACAAATTCTCATTATTGCAATTTTCAACTTCATTCTACGGCTTGGAAAAAAAGTTGAGATTGACTAACTTCTGAAGTCAGTCGCTTGTTGAGACGGTATCCTGAAAGAAAATATCGTTTTACCATTCGGGCTTCCCAAAGCGAAGTCACCTTGAGAAATGACGTCCATACCTATCAAAACATTGGCTCCGGCTACATTCGCCTCGCAAACCAGGAGGGTTGAATAGACAGCAACACTATTTGGCAGGAAAAGAGAAATTAAGTATTGTTTTGACAATCTATTGCCGTTTGTAGTGTTCATGGTAATGACCCCAACCTGCTTCAAGCCGCAGTCCTTGACAATCTTCCGGGTCACAACAGTGTTTGTTGCGCCCGTGTCCCAAATTGCGTTGTATTCTTTCGCATTCTCCGATGCCGTTTCGAGAGTAACCTTAATCGGATCAGTAATATGCAACCCCACTCTAACCGGTGTGATGATTGAACTGACGACTTGAGAATACTCGAAAGTAAAAGCCCTGTTTACCGTGTGATTCAAGCGACTTTACTGGGAAAGCGGATTCGAGAATGAAAGGTGACCATCTCGAGTTCAGGTTGACATTTTTGAACCAAAAATGTCCCCATCTCATGAGTTTTGGATGTCTCTATAACCGCTTCTACTACATCATCAAAAACACCGATAACTTCCTCATCCTTGATGACGATAACCCTTCCGTTGTACTTGGCGACCAGTTCGTCCTGATGATCCAAGTAGTATTGGAATTGAGCCTCCAATGGCTTTGCCATAATTCGTTCCTCTCTTCAATTTCTTTATTTAATTTAAATATACTTCAACTGTCCGGGAATGTCAAATCACCTTATGTTACTCTATAGCTAAATTCACCCGCCTCCGCACCCAATCCATATCGAGATTCGGACAGCTCTTCGGCAGATCACCGGGCGTTTGAGCCTCGTAATGGCCCACAACAGTTACACCCGGAAAGCGAACCTTCAGTTCCTCAACCAGCCTCTTCAGCGACGCAAACTGCCCGCCGGTGAACTGCTCACCACCAATAAGACATATCCCCACAGAGCCAGTGTTGGCACCCTTGACATGAGCCCCAACCTCCTCCAGCGACCTGCCCGACTGCACCTCGCCGTCGCGCCAGAACTGCGGGCGTTTCGAGCGGTGCGAAGCTTCGTCGGGATAACCGTTCAGGATCACGTAGTGGTAGCCGATCCCCTTCCAGCCGCGCTCCTTATGCCAGTGGTCGATCAGCGTCGCGTCACCAAAAACCGAGTCGCTACAATGAATGACGATTCGTTCTATTTTACGCATGGAAATTCCTTTTGATCTTGGAGGGGGGACTTCAGTCCCCCCTTACTCTCGTTCCCAACCCCTCTACTCCACCTTCAAACCCTGCCGCAAACCGTTGACAAAATCCTCGACCGTCGATTGGAACTTGTCGCGGATCGAGTTTCCTCCCGCCACCCCAAGCCTCTGCCGGAAAAGCACGGTCAACAGTTTGCCGATCCGTCTGCCCCAATCCTCGGTCAGCTCGCGCTTCAGGAGACTCTGCCAGAAAAATAAAAGTAATGGCGTGCCTAAGGCCGAAATAAGGCTCCATACCCAGTCAGACATGTTACACCTCGCTAATTTGTTTTGACTTGTTTGGCGTCAGGCTCAAATCTGACGCCAATTAACATACTCTACCTCTTCTCCACCACCTTCATCACCATCTCCACTCTCTCCCCCAACCGCGCCTGCTCAACTTTGATCGCGTTGACATCTGCCGCAACTCGCCGCAGAGTCTCGCTGTTGGCTTGCAGAGTCTCCCGCAACACCAGCCTATCGGCAAGATAGGGCGATTCGCGCTCTATCATCTGCGACACCTCCTCGCGGCTGACGACGCCTTGGTCGAAGACCATCCACGCCGAGGCTCCCGTCACCACAATTCCCAAAAGCGCAACTGCAAGTACTTTCCAAATCGAATGAGTCGTCTCCATCTTATGCCTCATCTCCCCCTCCTCTCTCTTGCCCAGGGGCCTTTTTCACCGTAACTCGCCAGTTGCTTTTGATATTCCCAGACGCCCCGCTCCGGGCCCGGTTGCCAGTAACTAAATGGCGTCACAGCCGAGTGAATCACCAGCCCGTTGTTGAGTGCCGGACTGAAAGGCAGAAGCCGATAATCGTTGCCGCCACGGAAAGTCGGGTCGCCTATCAAATCTGTGCCATCAAGTGAGCTTGCATAGTTTGTCCCGTTGCCGAAAAAGAGGTTATGATCTTCCGTCAACGTCTGAGCCGCCGCTTTCGTGAGTGCCGTCACCGTGCTGACGATAATGCAGTTCTCCACCACAACCGTCACCGCCGAGCTTGTCGTTGCCCTGAAACCCGTCGCGCTGGCAAGGCTCGCGCCATCGATGATGCAGTTGACGAGGCTGTCACCGCTCGCCATGCCGTCGAAGTCAACAGCATTGAGACAGCTATCAAACTCAAGGTGATGAAATAGTGACCCGTCGCTCGTCGCCGTCCCCAGAAGCCCTTGTGCCGACGTGTAGCCCCGAAACGTGACAAACCCTACTTCGTTATCAGCACTGACGGTGAATCCTACAGTACCCGCCGCAGAGGGCAGGTCTTTCCCGTAGAACTCAGGCATGTCTCCAAAGGTTGAAGCGACCGCCCCGATGTAGTCAAACGCTGTCGCAATCGTAACCGTCTCCTGATAGCGTCCGGGATTTACAAGGATTGTGTCACCAGCACTCGCTTGATAAACCGCTGACTGCAGTGTCGGATATGGCAACCCAACCGCGCCGGTTGGCTTCATAGCTGAATAGAGAGCCGCAATGTGAGTAGGCGTCAAAGCCGTCCCGTCCCAGATGGCGACCCAGGCGATCTCGCCCTCCCAGTAGTCTGCCGCTGCGTAGTTGCCAATCCTGAATGTTCCGGTATTTGTCGTTTGACCTATACTTAGAACAGCCTGCCCGTCCATCACGCCATCGATGTAGCACTCCGCCGTATCGTCAAGCAACGCCTGATACCGATAGACACCGCAGACGAAGCTCCAGCGGGAGTTTTCGATACTGCCGACGCTTGTCGCTGTCATCGAATTGGCGAGCGTTGTCGTAACCTGCATATTAACCAGCCCATTTCCATCGGTTGAGAAGAAGAACCCCGGCCAATCGCCCGCCGCCTGATTCTTCGATACGATCTGGTCTGAACCTGCGCCAGTCGGGTGACGAACCCATGCCGCTATCGAGTAGCTTTGGTTGCTCGGGTCAAGGGCTGTCGCATCGTCGATAAACAGGTAATTCGTCGAGCCATTGAACGCCAAAGCTCCCTGATGAGGTTGCAGCAGCCCCTCCGTCAGGCTCGGTCTGTTGCCATCCGTGAGTGATGTCGTCAACGACGTTGAACCGTAATTGCGATAGCCGGTCGAGCCGAGTGTGTCGTAGTCGATCCCGTCGCTCGAAGCAAGTCGCCATTCGGCGCTCGGCTGAGCTGGTAACCCGCCGACGCTCCAGACGTCGAAATGGCGGTTGACAGACGCATCGACATAGACCGTCGCCGCGTAGGTCGGATCTCCGAAGCCGACATACCTTGCGATCAACATCAGCATCGTCACCAATTGGAGAAAAGTGCGTGTATCCCGGCCAGCTTTGCTGGGCGGGAGAATTCCATCCGTAATTCGTAATTCATAATTCCTAATTCTCATCATTCCACCCATTCTCATCGAGATAGACCCCGACGCTGTCTGACCCGACGAAAATCAGATCGTCGATTTCGTCCAAAGATGCCCGCTCCAGAGAGCGAAACGGTAGATTGCCATTGCGGTTGGTGAGGCAGAGCGTCCCGCCGGGGTGAACTCTTGGCGCTCCGAAGTCGATATCGAGAGCGTCGATTTCGTTCTGAGCAGAGGATGGATAGACGACGAATTCATACCTACAACTCGCGTAGGTCGGACCCGCGAGCCGAAAGCCGTGAAACAATCCGACGATGCTCGCGACCAAAATCAATACCAGCGTTCGGAGAAAAGGGCGTGTCGCCCGCTCAGCTTTGCTGGGCGGGACATTCGTAATTCCTAATTCGTAATTCGTAATTCTCATCAATGTTCCCCCGTCAGCGTCCAGTCGATCACGACCTCGTCCGATGTCGTCGTCTCAAAGACAAACCGGATATACCCGCCTTGCAACACTCTAAGCGGGTAGAGCCTCCCGTGAGCTGTATCCAAAACCTTGTTGAAAGTCCAGACACCGTAATCGAGGCGGGAGGAGCTGGTTGGCCCGATAAACGTGTTGCTCGAATCACCTACCCAGAAGGCGGCGACTGTCGTATCGTATGCTAGCTCGAATCGTGCCGTTGAGACCATCGAGCTATCAGCACCACTGCCGAGCGTCAGCGTCATCCCAAGGGTGAACTGCTCCGGGTTGAAGCGACCGATGTTGTTGTTATTCTTGGTCGTTGCAGACGGGGAATAGCCAATCTGCAGCCATTGCGTCGTGTAGCCTGCCGAGCTGGAGGCTTCACCGGAACCTGTGTAAATGACCGGCGTATGTTCGCCCGAAAGCAACGAGTATGAGTCCCCCGCTGGCGGCACGCCGGGCTGAGCATTGGCAAAACCACACAAAAGCTCGGTCAGAACGAGAGCGATTAAAGATATCTTCATGATGTTACCTTTCTTGATTTTAAGTTTTTCTTACAACGATTCTGCTGGCAGACGCCCTCGTCTGCCAGCAAAACGATTAATCTCTTCCTTTTAGGGCGATGGCAAGCATCGCCCGTACGGGCGAACCTTGTGTTCGCCCTGATCTTGCAATCTCTTTGAGCGCGGGATTTCAGCCCGCGCATATTCCCCACCGCTTGCGGGGGGGATTAAGGGGGGGTGTCTGCTTTGAGCTCCCGCCAGGTTTCAAGAGCGTAGCTCGTAACCTGGCGGCCATATCCCAAGCCATGTTACGGACTTCGTCCTTGAAACATTGCTTGAACCAATACACTGTCACACGTGACGTGTGACAGCACGTTTTCCTTCATCCCTCCCCCATCAACTTCTCCGGATAACCCCGGTAGAGCACCCCCTTCCACTTGAAGCGCGGAAGGTCCTGGTTGAATCCGCCAAACCCGCCCGGATCACCGAGCGCAAAGCCTGTCCCAGGCTGAGCACCGCGATAAACGAACGACCCTTCCGTCACGCGAACGAGGTCGTCGTAGTGGAAGAAGCACGTCTGCTCGCCATAAGCCTGCCCCGGAACGTGGTCACAGCGCCTGATGTCTTCATTGCAGATCGAGCAGGACGGCTTCTTGAAGATGAACCCCAGCGACGCCTCCGACCAGATACCACCGTCTATATTGACTTTCAAGTCTTCCGCCGCCGAGTGACCCCGCATCCAGTAAAACTTCGGCACGATGTAGCTGACGCCGGTTGCAGGTTCGCGGGAGACTGTCCCTCCGAAGAACCTCGCCACGCCGAGCGTCTCTTTGCGGTGGCCTATCAGCGACGGAGCCCCCTGCACCATTTCCAGCAGCTTAGGCAGGTCGCTGGTGCGGAACTTCCCCCACCCGGCATCGACCGCGTCACCAGCAAGCCGACAGCGCCTGACGTAGATGTCAGTCGCCGCGACCGGAAGCGGCGGCGGGTTGTGCAATCTATTGATGGCGATGATGTCGTCGTCATGGACTTTTGATCCCTCAGATAGCATCACCCCCGCCAATTCACGAAATATCCATTCCATGTTTTTCCTTTTATATTCGTAGGACAGATGGTCCCCATCTGTCATTTCCGCAGGCAGACGCCCCCGTCTGCCTGCATAACTATCAACAGTCACGTGTTCCCGCCAGGTTTTAAGAGCGTAGCTCGTAACCTGGCGGCCTTTTACCAAGCCATGTTACGGACTTCGTCCTTAAAACATGGCTTGAACCAACTCTGGCGGTCTCTGCCTGTCTCATCATCCCTCATCCCTCATCCCTCATCCCTTCAGAGCCCCATCCTCATCATCCCCTCTTCCTTCGAGATATACCCCTTCTCCACCAACAGCATCACGTTCTCGATCTCGGTCTTCTCCGCCTGGGCTCTTTCAAGGCGGAACGGATCGGGGTGGTGGCTGAAGCTATGCCCCGCCACAGCATCGACTCCTTGCAGTTCCATCTCAAGATTGCAGAGCCAGTCGATCAAGTCGGCACCTGAGTGTTGATAAGTCCCAACCATCTGCATCAGGAAGTCAAACTGCGACTGCACCCAGTTCTGCGTCGTCTTATGGGTCCTGCCCAGCACCCACGGGAAGAGCTTCAGCCCGGTGATGACGTCCTCGACCACCTGATCGCGGTTCAGCCGCCACTCCCACTGCTTGCCCGATCCACCGACAACCGCTACTTCAACGTCGCTCCAGGTGAAGATGTTGTCGTCCGGTTCAAGGTTCTGGAATTGGCTGGTGACGCTGTCGAAGAACGAGTTTGCCCGGTCAACGTAGCCCTGATCGTCCTCGAAGTCGAATTTGGGCGGCCTGCCAATCTTCACTTGCAGGCGCGGCGTCCCGGCGTTGTGAGACGAGCGAGCCATATCTTCCAGCATCATCTGCTCGATCTCCGAGACGAACGGGATCGTCGCCAGCGGCTCGATGCCGCCCGGATTGGTGATGTCGGTGCCGAGCGTGCCGTAGAAGAACGTCTTCGGATCAAATCGCTCGACGGTTTCGGTGCCATCGCTTTCCGTATTGGCGAACGGAACCCAGCCCTCCTCGCGGTGCTCCCAACCGACGCTATACGGGTTGATGAAGCGGAAGTGGTCGATGGAGCGCTTGTCCGCCGAGAGGACTGCTTCGCCCGCAAAGCGGCCTGTAGTGAATAGTTCCAGGAAGTATGCCTCGGTCAGCTTCTGCAACCCCGATCCCTTGCCAAAAGGCGTCTCAAGGATGCGGTGATCGAGTGCACTCAGCGCCAACCCGGCGCGCAAGCGATCTGCAGCACTTCCCTCGATTTTCAGCGTCGTTCGCGTCGAGCAGAGCCTGACCCACGCCCAGACTCCCGCCGAGATTATCGGAATCGAGTCCCTCATCCAGCGATAGAACTCGCCGCGGTTGCTGCCATTGAAGGCAAAGGTCGATTGAACTCCCGACAATGGCCCGGCGACAACCCTACCCAGCCCTCTTGGCTCCCACGTCCGGCGCAGACTGCGACGGTTTATACCCGACGAGCTTGCACTTAAACCCAGGTTTTTCGCGCCTCGCACCCTGCCGCTTGTTTCGATATTGGCAACTTGCGCTTTTTTTCGTTTCCAGAAAAACATTGATTATCCTGTTGTTTATTCCGCTGGCAGACGCCCTCGTCTGCCAGCAAAACTAATTTCATCTCTTGGAGGGCGATGACAAGCATCGCCCGTACGGGCGAACCTCGTGTTCGCCCTTGTGTTCCCGCCAGGTTTCAAGAGTGTAGCTCGTAACCTGGCGGCCATATTCCAAGCCATGTTACGGACTTCGTCCTTGAAACATGGCTTGAACCTCACTAAACCCACTTGGGGGGCGGACTTCAGTCCGCCCCACCACCAACTTCATCCTTCATCCCTCCGAAACCCCCACCACCTTCCCTCCTGACCAACCCACCTTGTGGCGCACTTGAAGGTTGACGATTAGATACCTCAGCGCATCACATGCATGGTCGTGACCGTCAATTTTACCTGGCGTTTCTGTATCTTTCACCCAGCGGTAATGTTGTAGATGGTAAATCGTCTGCGTGACTGTCGGCGAAAACCTTAGAGAAACCTTCCCGTTGGCGTCTCGCAGAAGTGACTTCACCTTATCGACGCCATCCATGATCCTGCTGTTACGATGGACGCACTTGATGCCCAGCTCCTTCAGGCTTTCCACCGACGAAATACCCTTATCGCTAGTCGCGGCGCCGGCCGGATCGCAAGCCGTGAACCTCACCATCGACTCGCCGAAGCCACGCGCCGCGTCTATCCGCTGAATCGCCGCGCCAAGTTGTTGGATCGTCTTATCTTCACCTTCGAATTCGGCAAAGACGGTCAGCTCGCCATTGAAAGCCTGATGTACCCAGACGACATACGGGTGACGGTAGCCAAAGTCAAGCCCGCGATAGATAACCCCCGCCACCTGTTTCGGATCGAACGGTTCGGTAAGGATGTGAAGTTCAGGATCAAACTCGTCGTAAACTCGATTGACCATAACCTTGAAATCGACCTCGTACTCCTGTTGCCAGCGCGTCTGCGATAGACCTTTCGCCGCTTTGACGCGCCAGGATTCATCGCGCAACGGATGATCCTGCCAATGAAGGCGGAATTTGCCAATCCCATTATTTTCATCGGAGTAGAGTTCATAGAAAATGTTGTCCTTTCCGTTCGGCGATGAGATCCCTGCGAACGTCCCTCCTGAGTCTATCGCCGGTTTCAGCGACGCCCAGATCCCCTCAGCGTCGGGAGTGAACGCCATCTCATCCCAGAATACCCCCGCCGGGCTGTGCATACGCGGTGCAAACTCGGTCGCCGGAAGGCTTAGGATCCGGCTCCCGTTGGTGAAAACTGCCTCTTCCTCCTTGATTTTGATCTGGTCGCTCAAGTCTTCAGGTAGATTTTTCACCATGATCTTCAACCGCTTCAACATTTCCTTCGAGTCTCTTGCACCTTTCGAGAGGAAGAGGTAGATTCCCGGCTCGTCGTGGAGGGCTCGATAGAGGTAGTATGCCGCCACCGTCCACGTGGCCAGCATTTGCCGCGACTTGGCGACGATCAACAACCGGTTTTCCGACAATGCATCTATAAGGCTTCTGACAAACGGATAGTCGGGGAACGGCTTCACACCACCGACAGCATCGAGTGTCCAGACATTCGCGAAAATCCAATCAGCAGGCGCAAGCGATACCGTAGGAAACTCTATCTCCACTTCTGCCTCGTCAATTAACAAGCCTTTCCACGTTGATCTTGAAAAGTCACTATTGTTCGCTTCTTCACTCATTCTCTAATTCACTTTCCATTCATCCCTCATCCTTTATCTTTTATCCTTTATCCTTTCCTAATTCCACTCCCAACTCCCATTCCCCTGCACACCCCCACTCGCAAGTGCCGGAACCGACATAAACGGCTTCAGCGTCTTCGATGCCGACCGGTCGAACAGCGACGACAGCTCCAGCCAGCTCTTCCCGCGACTCTGCGCGGCAGGCAACCCATCCCCCAACGCCCTGACAGCAAGGCTTCGGCAGATGATCGCCAGCGTCAGCTCGGTCGCGCCTGTCACCAGACCCTGATCGGTTGAGGCTGTTGTGTAGCCAGATTTCAACCGCCTGACTATCTTGTCTTCAGCCTGGATAATCGCCTCTGGAATAAGGTCTTCCACCGACGACGCAGCGTTCAGCTCGTAATCGACTGCGAGAGTAGCTCCGGGAGGTATTTCGCTCTCTTCCGCAAGCGAGATTGTGCCGGTTGCGTAGTCAATTTCGTAATCGACATCTTTCGCCAGCACCTCGTACTTTCGGTACCAGACCTTCACCGTCGCACCGCCGCTGATAGCTCCTCCGGCTATGCGCCTGATTTTCCCCTCGATGGTGTCGATCAGATAGTCGACTCCTTCGCTGTAAACCGTTTCCAGTTGCCAGTTATCAGCGGCAACCACTTCTCCCGCCAACAGCGCCGAGTCGGGGAGAGCAACCCACGTCTCCGACGGAAGCGTGACCGCTTCGGGTCCCTCGACATCATCGTTCCCAAGCCTTTTGACAACCTCACTCGCCAAAACCAGTCCCGTATGTGGCAATTGCCCGACCCCTGTGTCGCTGAGGATCAACGGGACATCGCGGAAGCTTGTCGCTCCGCCAGTCAACCCCGGCAGAAATTTCTTCACTGTATCGCTATCTGTCCATGCCATCGGTTACTCCAAAATAATGTGAAGTGAAGCTGTCAACGTCGCGTTTGCGGCTACTCCTGAAACAACAAGCACCGAATCGACGCCGTTGACCCGCAACGTCACGGTGAACGTTGCTCCTCCATAAGCTGCATAGAGGTTCACCCGGTCACCCGCCGCGAGGTCCACCTCCAGCGACGTCGAGTGCATCGCCAGCCCGTCCCAGACCTGCAACCCGACCGCCTTCCCGTCCATCGGGATCGGCACCCCTTGGCCAGCCTCACCGCCGGCACATTTCAACTCCACCGAGCTTGTTGTGACGGCTCTGGAGAAGTTGAGTAAGAGCGGAAAACGCCTTGCTAACAGGTTGTTAAGTGTATTATTTATCATTTATCTACCTGGTTTGAAGATTAATTATCATCAAGTATCCTGGAGGGCGGACACTCTTGTCCGCCCTTTTCCCCACCGCTTGCGGGGGGGAGCAAGGGGGGGTGTATTCTTATGGTGTCACACGAGACGTGTGACACCACTTGAGTCAAACTTGACAAGTCGAATTTTATCGTTTATATTGTCAGTGTGAGCTAGTCTGAAAGCGACCCCACTCGGGAGTCGATTTACTGCCGATACTCTCATCAGTCATCGGCGGTCTTTGAGCGGGGTTCGATTCCCCCGCCCTCCGCCACAATTTTCATCGGTACTTGACAACATGCGTTCAATACGTTATATTGTTTGTGTGAGTACACTCAATGAGCACTCGCTCGGGAGTCGAATTACTGCCGATGTAACAATCGGCGGTCTTTGAGCGGGACGATTTCGGTCGTCCCGCTCATTTTTTGCCCTTCCGTATCATCCTTATCCCTTATCCCTTATCCCTCATCCCTTCGAACAGGGGGAACTCAAGACCTTTTATTATTTTCGGTCTGTCTATCCCCCTGCCCGAAAGAGACTCTAATCACCAGTCCCCAGTCACCAGCCCACCAGCCCCCTCTTAGTAATCCGACAACAGCGCCGCCCCATCGACCATCACGGTATAGACCGACTCCTTCGACACAACCGCCGTCTCAAGCTTCTGGTTAATCACCTTTTCGGCTTCGATCATCAACGGCTGAGCGACAGACTCCCGCACCGCAAACCGACTGTCAAGCCCGATGATCCTCGTCGCTGTCGCATTGGGGGCAATCACCAGCTTGGCGTTGATCGGGTGGAACGACCGATAGTCCCCCGCGCGCTGAAACGACTCCGACTCGCGCCAGACCAGCGGGTCCTGGAACTGCGTCAGATTGACGATCTTCTCGACGTCTGACTTCGCCGCGACGATGTGCGTCATCCTCGCCGGAACGTCAAACGACATCGAGAGATGGACGAGGTCGCTGTAGGCGAACGTACCGCCAACCCCGTTGAAGACGTCGGTCACCCCCGAAGAAGTCCCGTCACCGTTCAGAAGGAGGCCATAGATCTCGTCGATCTCGTCATAAGCCATCTGCGCTCCGATCCACCAGAGGAACACCCGGAACTCGGCGAGCTTCTGGTTCCTGACGACCCGGTAACCGAAGTCGAATTGCCTGCCCCGGTCGATAATGACCGCCTCCTTCTCGCGGTGAAGCAGCTCCACTCGCGGATAAGACGCCCCGCCATTCGACCCTCTCCTGCCAAGCGGTTCCTTGGCGAGGTTGGTCTTGATGTAGATCGGTCGCACTGTGGGGCCGTTCTCCTGAGCTTGCGACGCGATCAGCTCGAGCGGGTCCTGCACCATCTTGTAGCCCCGCTTGATCTCGCGCAGGATATACTCCGGCATAAGGATCAACCCGCCGCCGACGAAGAATTGCTCGAGCGAAATCGACCGCGGTCCTTCGGCAAGCACTCCGTTCAGCATCAACTGCCTCTCGAATGCGTCGAGGTTTGCTCCCTGTTCAGTCGGGTCGAGCTGTTCCAGTAGTTCGGTGAAAGAGAGTCCTTGTTCCTGAGCCTCTGCGTACAGTGCCAGATTTCCTGACCGTGAGTGTTGCACGATCAGTTCTTTGATTTTTCTTGCGTTATCGAAATTTGTTTGCATTTGTTTTTCCTCAACATTTCCACTATCAACTGTAATCCACCGTTTCCCCACCGCTTGCGGGGGGGATTAAGGGGGGGTGTACTTCGTTCCTTCGTGTCTTCGTGGTTAGATTATTACCCCAACCACACATCACACGTCCCGGCGCTTGTATCGACCGCGATCACCTGCCCGCGCATCAGATGGCCTCCGGCGGCGATGTCAGCGTCAGCGGCAGCCTGGCGGACTTTGCCGGCTCCATCTGCCTCGACCATCTGGTTGATGACGGGAGTGGTTGCGGCGTACTTGAACCGAGCTACTCCGCGAGCCTGCACGGCGCAGAGTGCCGGGATAGTCGTCCCCGATTGCACTTCCTGGCTGACCCAGACGACCTTGCCGAACAGCTTGTCGCCAGCCGAGCCCATCCCGACTTCGTTGTTGTCGCTGATGACACAGGCGGAGAGGTTGCTGTCGAGGTCTGTCTGCGAAAAGTCCTTGTTGGCGGACGTATCGACCGTGAAGGTCAGGAACGGCGTCCCGCCGATGCCGTTGTTATCGATCTGAAATTGACTTGCCACTGTTTTTCCTTATTGTTTACTTCGTACTTCTTACTTCGTACTTCGTACTTCTTACTTCATCCCTCATCCTTCCAAAGCAGGAGGCGTCAAAGCCTTTTGTTATTTTCAGCTTGTCTATCCTCCTGCCCCGAAAGAAATCTTGCGTCCACTGCCGACCCGCCGCGGTCGGCAGCAACTTCGTACTTCCTACTTCCTACTTCGTACTTTTTCCTTTGTCATCTATCTACCACATCGAAATCTTCCCTGTCCATCGTCAAAGAGCTTCTGCTTCATCGCTTCGATTTTCCCGCCGAACGAAGGCTTCACCACCTTCCCGACCGGCTTCAGCCACTCCCTAAGCGACTTGTTTCCCTTCAGTTCGGTCGTTCCGCGAACGCCTCGCAACCTGTCCGCTTCTTCGGCGATCATGTCGAGGTCGATCACGTTGCCTTTGGTAAGGTCGGATCGTGAAATTTGGCTGTTTTCCATATGGAACATCCTGATTAATGATACAGTGCTAATATACAACATAATTGGGCAAAAGTCAAGCGATGCTGTCGTGTTATTGCGACCTATCTCAAAATAGTTCTATCAATGCGACACATAATGTTGACTTGACTGCCTTCAAGCGGTCAAAATACTTGAGCCGTTTATTCGGAATTACTTGACAAATCAGTCAGAAAGCAGTAGATTGAAGAGGTATATTTTCGGACGGTGTGGGGGTAGGAATGGAACTGAAGAGCTTACAAGCAACGTCGATTTGATTTTTGGAGCGGAAGATGCGAGGACTATTTTGGGCTGGTGTCGGGCTGGTGGTTTGCCTTTGGGCGGGGCTTACTTTCGGGCAGAATCACCCTCCGGAGCTCGTCCCCCCGCCAATCCTGGATATGCGCTTATTGGAAGATTCGAACTTGAACGAACTCCTGGTAGCTCGTTTGAATACTAAGTTTACCGATCCCGATGGAGATACTCTCGAATTCAGTCTCATAGACCCGCCACGAGGGCTAAATTTTAGAATTAACCAGCAGACGAGTATGTTATCCAGAAGACTTGAACATAATTTCTTTACAGTTAGACCTTTGCCTGTCATCGTCAAGGCAGAAGACGCTGAGTTCGCAGCCTATGACACTTTCATGGTTACAGTCTATCCTTCGCCGGACACGCTGCTCCCTTTTCATTTGGTTTTACCTTTCGACAGCGCAAATGCCCCTGATACTGATTTTATCACCTTCAACTGGACTCAGGCAGGTAACGTCGATCTCGATCGCGTCGATTACATCCTCTTCATAGAGCGTGTAGATCACGATACCATTGAATTCGCGTCATTCACAGATACCACTGAAGATATTCCCTCCGCAATTCTTTGGCGGTTTGGTGACGCGATCCGATGGTGGGCTTGGGCTTACGCCGGCCCCGACTCTGTCCGTAGCATTGAGACCTTCACGCTTTTGCCTCCTCTGGGTGTCTCCGACTTCATCCTTAATCCTTCATCCTTCAGCCTTTCGCCCCCCTTCCCCAACCCCTTCAACTCTTCGACCACGATCTCGTTCTCTCTTTCCCCCTCTGCTGGCAGGGGGGGAATACAAGGAGGGGTTAGGTTAGCCATCTACGACCTCTCAGGCCGCCTCGTCACCGACCTTCTCGGTAGCACCGGCGTCTCCGCCGGTAACCACAAAGTTGTCTGGGATGCAAGGGATGTTCCGGCGGGAGTTTATTTGGTGAGGTTGGAGGCAGGTAGCCAGACTCGAACACAAAAACTCGTATTAATGAGATAAGTAATGAAACTAAGCTCAATCCTTCGCCTCATAACCGGATGCCTGTTCATTCTGCTCGCCAATTCCGCCATAGCTCGCTATTCCTCGCCCCAACAGCGAGGCCCCGTTCGAGACCCCGGAGGACAACGTCAGATAATCAAGCAAGACGGTAACAATGTCGCCTTGACAATCTCCAACTGGGGAGAGTACGGCAACCCTGATCTGCACGAAGGCTACTACGGGATGGAGTATCCCAAAGGCTCTCAATCAGAATTCCTCTTCTCAGCCGGGATTTGGGTCGGGGCAATCGTTGACGGCCGCAAGTTTGTCTCAACAGGCTGCGACGGCGATAACGGCACAAACGAATTTTCTCCCTCCGCAGACGGATTCATCTGCCAATCTAATGTTCACCCCGACGATCCTTATCGGTTCAGCCTGATCGCCTTCGATGACGACGACGATTGGAACTCCGAAAACGACGACCTCGATGGGAATGGTGCCCCCTCGATGGACTGGGACGGGCCAGATAACGATATCAACGGTGACGGCATATTCTTCTACGATCCGGAACCCCACATTGACGAAGACCCACCCGGCGACATCAGCAGCGATATGCTTGACAACGACAACGACGGTCTTGTTGATGCGGACGATCAAGACTTCGACGGCGACCAAATTACCGGGAGCCGCGACGATGACGGCGACGACCTTTTCGATGAAGATGGTGCCGCTATGGCCGACGGACAGATAACCGCGATCTATGACGACATTGACCGCCGACAAGTCAACTCACCAGACAATGACGGTCACACCCCGCTTAACATCAGGATAGAAGAAACATCCTACAGTTGGAACTTTGCCAGTCCCATCAGCGATGCTGTGATTTTTGAAACAAAAATCAGGAACGTCGGCGAAGATACTCTCTGGGGGCTTCGTTTTGCACTCTTTGCCGATCCCGATATTGCCGCTCAAGGCGAAGGCGGCGACCAAGGTTCGTTGGACGATTGGAACTATTTCGATGCCGACCATCTTATGGCGGTTCAAGGAGACGACTCAACCGATGAAGGTGAGTGGGCACCGGGCGTTTTTGCAATAAAGATTTTGAAAACCCCCAAACCTCTTGACGAACTGAACATCGGTTTCAAGAATTTTAGCCGCACCAGAGGCGGCGATCCTGAAACCAACGCTGACAAATACGATTTGATCTCCGCAGATGACGAAGAAAATAGCCCCCCCACCGGCGAACGTGATGATTGGCGTTACATCATCTCTTTCGGTCCTACCGGCAATGAAATGTGGGCTCTTTTCCCCGGCGAATCGATGGATATCACCTATGCTTTGATAGCCGCCGAAGACACGGAAGGCATCGTTACCACTGCAGATGCCGTTCAAGAATTCTACGATGTCGGACGTGAACAAGTTTTTCGCGGCGAGTATATCCCGATACCGGCAAAACCCAATGTCGCTGATGTAGGTAGTGGTGAAGCATTGTCCGTCACCTGGCAACAATATGGGCGGATGCCGCAAATCGAAAGCATAAATTTATACTACGGCGATTCGGGTGACCTGCACGAAATAGTAAACGTTGGCGAAGACGTTGAACGGATAATAGGAGACCTTGTTGAGGGCACCTCTTACTATTTTGCAATCAGCCTTAACGACATCGACGGCAACGAGAGCCTTCTCTCCGACACAACATGGGCAATCCCGCTCTCCATCCCGAGAAAACCTGTCGAATTGAAGTTAGAGGAGGAACTCTACCACGCGATCAGCTTAAGTTGGATTCCAAACAGACCTCGCGAGCTTGACCTACTCGGTTACAACATTTACCGCTCGCTGAACGGAGGAGACTTTACTCCGGTCAATCAGGATCCTGTCAATGAGTTGCATTACCTCGATCAAATCAATGAATTTGGGATCTACACTTATCGCTTGACGGCTGAAGATGCAGATGGTAACGAAAGCCCTGCCTACGGCGCTGATTCGCTCGATAACATCGTAAGAGGCGCCCCCTTTATCATGGACGACCCGCGCATTCTACTCGTGGACGAGACTCGTGACGGAAACGGGCGTCCCGGTTCGCCAGACGATGCACAAGCTGACAGTTTCTACCATGCGATACTTGGCGCAAGAGAGTATGACGATCTCGACTACTTTCAATTCCGCGCAAATGTCAACCGTACTCTAACCGCCGTTGAAATCGGAAAATACCGGACTATCGTCTGGCACAGCGACGACAAAGCCGATTTGCGGTTAAAAGATAATCGAACTTACTTGCAAAAATTTATTGAATTTGGCGGGAATGTTGTGATCTCAGGGTGGGATGTTCTGACCAATTTCGCTACGGTAGATTCAGACAGCCAACAATTCCCCGCTCAGAGTCTTCCCGGTATGTTGGGGATCGTAAGTGGCAAGCGAGTCACGGAACGAGACTTCCAAGGCGCTTTGGGAAGAGACGGTTACGATAGCCTCTCACTTGACAGAGACAAGGTGCCGGTCAATTGGTATGGGTTGGACAAGTGCTGGATATTTGAATTGAGTCATGGCGAACGAATGCTCGACTTCAATTCGCTCTCTGATGATCCGTTATTCGAGGGAATGGCTTGCGGAGTCAAAACAGAGCTCGATTCAGGAGCTGCTATTATCCTCGGTTTTCCACTCTACTTTATGGATGAAGCTGGCGCGCGAGCATTCCTTGAAAGCGCCCTTTCCGGCCTCGAGACCGGGGTTCCAACGGATGAAAGTTCTTCTTCCGTTCCCGATATGCTCTATCTCGCCCCGCCCTTCCCCAACCCCTTCAACTCCACGACCACCATCACCTTCTCTCTTTCCCCCTCTGCTGGCAGGGGGGGAATACAAGGGGGGGTTAGGTTAGCCATCTACGACCTCACCGGCCGCCTCGTCACCAATTTGCTCGGTAGCACCGGCGTCTCCGCCGGTACCCACAAAGTCATCTGGGATGCTGGCGATTTGTCGGCGGGGGTGTATCTCGTGCGGTTGGAGGCAAATGGTCAGACTCGAATACAAAAATTAATTCTGTTGAGGTAACCAATGAAGACTATTCAATCATTTCTACTCACAGCCATGCTCCTACCTGTTGTTTGCTTTGCACAGAATGAGTATGACCTCACCAAACTTGGGCAGGTTTTCGATTACTGGAGCACCGCAAACGATGCAGTTTTTCTGGGAGATCACGCCTTCGTTTCGACAGGCGCGACGGGGTTGCGAGTTCTTGATATCAGTGACCTGAATAACCCGGTGCAGGTTGCTGTGTTGGATGGTTCGGAGAATTGGGACAATATTGTAGGCATGGGTACAATGTTGTATGCACTTCAGCGAGATCAGGATTTGGTGGCAATCGACGTAAGCCACCCCGAATTTCCAGTCATAAGAGCTCGATCCAATGTCCGTCATCAGTTTAGTATTACCGATATTGCTATGAAACCTGACGACCCGACTACGATTTTTTGTGCCACCATCCAAGGCTTGGTGCCAATTGACGCCTCAAACCCCGATTCGTTGATACACCTAACTGACTATCGATTGTTCGGGAACGCTACAAGCATTAGTATATCAGGCAATTTGGCGGTAATAACCGGCGAAGAGGAACTCTTCCTCTTCGACATTTCCAATAACGATGAACCAATTTTCCTGTCGCATTATGACCCTGAATTTGATGTAGAATTCCAAAGTAGTGCAATCAAAGATAACCTCATCTATACAGTTTGCAGGAATAATCAGCTGTTGGTTACAGATTTTACAGATGTGAATAATCCGGAGGATCTTGGATTTTTGGCACCTGTTGACGAGATCAATAGAATTGTTTTTCGTGATGATACTGGATTTATATTGGCAAGATGCACCGATCGTCTGGCATTGAATAACCTCTTCATTTACGATTTTTCTGCTCCTCTTAACCCAAGCCTCATCGGTCAGGGTGATTCAACTTACTATGGATCAAACATTACCTTGAATGGAGATTATGCGGCACTAAATAATAGGAATGAAGGCTTTCGGCTTGTCAATATCTCAAACTTTCAGTCCCCCGTCAATCTTGGTGATTATGGAACAATTGGCGGTTTTGATAATATCGTGATCGATCGAAATTTAGCCTGCATATTCGGCTCCGCCGGGCACAATGATACCCATGGGTTCTGGGTTGTTGATATCCAGGATCCTGAAAATCCAGAAATTGTCGGCAACTATTCCGACACCATTTACATAGAACGTTTCAACTACATTTCCATTCTTAAAGACGCTTATCTATACGTCGCAGTTAATTCGGTCGGACTGGAAATTTACGATTTGATTGAGCCCGCTCAACCGGTAAGAATTGCTGGTCTGGCTATGAACGAAAATTTCACAAGCTGCTATTTGAGAGGTGAATATCTTTATATGGCTACATCCAATACAACAGTCTATTTTATTGACATTCAGGAACCTGAAAATCCGGAACTGACCGGAAGTGTTGTTTTACCGGGGGGTTTTGGAGGGAGACGTCAAAGATCTATGACTTTAGCAGGTTCTAAGTTAGTTACTTTTATTAGCGATTCGGTATCTATTTGGGATATTACTAGCGATGAAGCGCCTCGGGTTCTTTCAACATTCCTATGTGACAATATTGATCGCATTTTCGCGCGTGAAGATCGAGTTATTATTGAGCACGCGACTGACAATGGAAATGCAGATATTCTCTCGGTCTATGACATTACCAATCCGGAACGACCCATCAGACGCAGCTCCATTTTCACGCCAATTTCTGTGTTCAGTTTGGATTCTGATTATAATTTTCTCTACGGATCAAACAATTACTCACTTGTTGCATTTAAGTATTCAGGAATCATGAATCTGCAGCTTGTCCATACCGGGCGCATCGACGGTGGAGCAAGATCAGTGACGGCTGATGGAAATTTGCTTTACATTGTTGGGGACTACTCGATAGGGATTTACGACTTTTCCGAAGCTGATTTCGTTTCACCGACTCCTGACGACCAGCCTGCCACCCCACCAGAGGACCCAACTCTTCTGGACGTATCCCCCAACCCCTTCAACTCCACCACCACCATCACCTTCTCGCTATCCCCCCATGCTATTGCAGGGGGGGTAGGGGGGGTCTCCTTACGCATCTACGACCTCTCCGGCCGTCTCGTCACCGACCTTGTCAACTCTCGCCTTTCCGCTGGTACTCACAAAGTCGTCTGGGACGCAGGGGAAATACCCGCCGGGGTTTATTTGGTGAAGCTTACCAATGGGTTCCAACATATTTCCAAGAAAGTAGTGGTGATTCGATGAACCGATTTTGTTTTACTATTCTCGTGTTGCTGATTGCCTCTTTCGCCTCGGCAACAATCCGCAACGTTCCTGACGACTACGAGACCATCGCAGCAGGCATCCAGGCAGCCGATGCTGGCGATACCGTCCTCGTCCAGCCGGGACTCTACGAAGAGAATCTCACTATCAACGGAAATCTCGTCCTCGCCAGCCTCACCCTTACAAGTGGAGATCCGGCATACATCGACTCGACTCTGATTGATGGCGGTCAGCATGCCTCTGTCGTCACTGTGGCGGGAGGTGATGACGATAACGTGCTTATTCAAGGATTCACCATCCGCAACGGTCTCTCCAATTCAGGCGGTGGTTTGAAATGCTTCGGAAACAGCATTCGGCTGGAAGATTTGTTAATCGTCGGAAATCGTGCCACTGGAGGGGATGGCGGGGGAGGAATAATTTCCGGATGTACCTGGCTCTCTCTCCGCCACGTCAGCCTGATTGAAAACACCACTTCCGGGCAAGGTGGCGGAATAGCCACAGTTAATGGATCGTCATTGCGAATGGAAGACTGTGAATTGTTGCGGAACGAGAGCGATCGTTGGGATGGAGGCGCGCTGCACACTGATGGTGATGTCATTTTGCAAAATGTCCTTGTTGCACAGAATCGAGCCGGTGGTTTGGGCGGATGCGGTGAATTTCTTAACGGGCAAATCCGGATGGATCACGTCACGATTGCAGATAATTATGCATACGAATATGGGGTGTTTAATATGTTCCGTGTCGAAGAAGGGTCCTCCATTACGAACAGCATTATCTATGGCAATACAAATGAAAATCAGACTCAAATCTGGCTAAGATCCGCGGGGAATATCGAATTTACGATCTCGTTTACTGATTTGGAAGGAGGCGAAGACGATATTCAACTCGATAACATCGAACTGGTTACGGAAGGGCTATTTGACGCCGACCCCCATTTTATCGACCCTGAAAATGGCAACTACCGATTAAACGACGACTCTCCCTGCATCGATGCTGGCGACCCTGACGCTGAGCCTGATCCGGATGGAAGCCGCACCGATATGGGAGCATTTTCTTTTTCCCCGCCATTTCGAGCTTTTCTCGGCGGACAACTGCTTGACGCCGCGACTGATCTGCCGATCCCTCTCGGTACTATCGTTGCACGGAGTGGTGAGCAAGGTATTTCACTCATGATGACTTCCGATACGCTCGGTTTCTGGGGGAGAGTGATTGAGTCCTACTACCTCGATTCGGTCTCGGTTTTTCAACTGAATTACTCCGCCGAAGGCTACCTCCCCGGCGAGTCGGAAGTTGAAATAGTTACCGGTGACTCATTGATGATAGAAATCCGCCTCAACCATGGCGAATTAATTTCCGACCTCGAAAATATTGCCGTCGAACTTGATTCCGGTGGTGCGACGCAGACTCAACTGACATTTCGAAATGTCGGGAACGGCCCTGTGACGTGGTATGCTGTGGCTCACGCAGTGGGAGATGCCGGATTCGAGCCATGGATGGTCAGACAGACGATCCCGGTCAGCGAAATCACTAATGATGAACGCATCGAAGGAGTCATCTTTGACGGCGAGTCCTACTACCTCGCTGGCGCCAACGATAACGACTCGAACATGATTTATCATCTGAGCCGTGATGGTGAACACCTCGGAAGTTTCCCTCAGCCCGGCCATAGTCGCTATGGATTCAAAGACTTGGAGTGGGATGGCGAGCTGATCTGGGGAAGCGGCGAGGATACTGTTTACGCCTTGAACCGCGACGGCGAGATTGCTCACAAATGGCTCGCACCCTTTAACTCAACTAACAATATCGCTTACGATCCTCATAACGCAATTCTCTGGCTGAGCGGGATAGTCGGCGATATCAAAGCCTACGACGTTGAGGGAAATTATCTTGACCGAGAGATTCACAACCCACCGATGCGAATTTATGGGCTCTCTTGGTACTCGGATGATCCTGATAGCTCGTGCCTTTATGCCCTGAATTTGAAAGATCAGGACACCACCCAGATCCATAAATTCAACACCTTAACGGGCGAAATGCGGTTTGTAACCAATATTGAAACGGAGGGGGCGACTCGATTCACCAGTGCCTCAATCTACCGTAACTTCGACAAGTATCATGGCTGGGTGATGATTACTATCGCCAACATCAGCCCTGACTTGGGTGGCGACCAGTTGCGGGTTTTGCAGGTTCAAACAAATACTGAGTGGCTGAAGATCGGTCCGGCAAATGGCCAACTGCGTGCGGGAGGTGAAGCAGAGTTACTTGTTGACATCATTGCGTCGTCGGAGGATGGGGAGTGGTCATTTGCTTTCGGCGATTATGAGGGTGAGATTGTAATCACTCACGATGGCTTCGGTGGTGAAATGAGAATACCGCTGCTTCTGTCGGTGATCGATCCGAACGGGGTTGAAAATCTTGCCAACCCTCAGCTCACCGCTTCCACTTTTCAGCTTTTCGGAGCCTTCCCCAACCCCTTCAACTCCAGCACGACGATCTCCTTCTCCCTTTCCCCCCCTGCTGGCAGGGGGGGAATACAAGGGGGGGTTAGGTTAGCCATTTACGACCTCTCGGGAAGAGAAGTAAGCGAATTAGTGAACAAGAGAATGGAGTCCGGTCAGCATAAAGTTGTCTGGGAGGCGGGGGAAATACCCGCCGGGGTTTATCTGGTGCGGTTGGAGTCCCAAGATCAGTCGCGAACACAAAAATTAATTTTGATGAGGTGAACAAATGAAAGCTATTACTCTTCTTGTCGCCATTGGAATAATTATATCGAGCCTTGGCACAGCTCTTTTCGCCCAACCAGGTTCGGATATTGAGCTGGTGGGGAGGCATGAATTTGATTTTACGACTCGTGGCCGATCAGGAATTTATCGGAATGGCTATTTCTACATGATAGCCAGTGGTCAGAAAATCCTCACATACGATTTGCGTGATCCCGAAAATGTCCGTTTGGCGTCGATTTACAGTCCTAAAATTCAAGGACGCTTACAAACTGCTGGATTGAGCGAATTGCTATTGGTGAATGAAAACCTTGTCTGCCTTTTCAACTACAATCCATCAGGTTTTCTCTTTCTTTCACTTGATAATCCTGCTCATCCTGACAGCATGGACATTCATATTCTCGACGAAGATAATTTTGAGTCTTATTACTACGCGACGTCGACCGATAGTTTGATTTTCCTACCTGACTTCACAACACTGAGAATCGAAGTTGTGAGAGAAAATTTTCAAGTCGCTGAACTTGCATCTATAGAGATGCCTGGGATCATCGAACATATCTCTATCAATGACACAATTCTTGCTGTCAGTTGTGTTGACTGGCACGGTAATGATGCAATTGATCAAGGACTACAACTTGTCGATATTTCCGACCCCACACAACCAGAATTGACAACATGGATTCAATCCTGGGGAGAATACAATGGTGGAGGAATTTATGCGAGTGTGCTTGGTAAGGATTATGTTGTCTTTCATGAAAATTATGACGAGAGGTGGCATGTAGAAGTCAGTAACATCAATTTTGTTGACATTCAGCCGGGGCATCGACTTCAGAACAGGCTGACTGTACCAACATCGATTTATGATCCCAAAATCTTCAAAAATGGCGATAATGTCTGGCTTCAAAATATAGATGGATTTGATGTTTATGACGTCTCGGATATTGCTGATCCTCGTCTTGTCGATTCAATTCAGTTGCCGACAGAAATTCATGATGAATTCGATGGGCCTTATTTCCATGTTTACAATACTCTCTACGCTTATGTAGAAGACCGTATCATCGTCGGTCACGGTTTCGACGCATGGGACCCACTCCATTTAGGATTCAGCATCCACGATATCAGTGATCCTGATACGTCGATAATGCTCTCATGGTATTCCCGCGCCTCCTATTCTGTGCAAGAAATGATCGTTCGCGAAAATCTGGCATTCCTTCGATTTGAAAATAATGTCAGCGTCATGGATATATCCGATCCGGGATCGCCGATTGAACGGAACAACCTCCTGATTCCGCAACCAATCGGTTTTGGGGTCAATCAATCAGGCGATCTTTTGATCGCAAAAAGAGATGGAATTTATGCATATGATGTTTCTGATCCAGACGATATTGAATTGATCGGCAAGGGTGGAAACGATTCATTGGCTGAATTTGGCTTAATTGCGTTTGGAGGTGATTATGCATATCAGGTTAACCGTATTTCAGGTCAGAGATTTCAGCGCTTATGGGTGTACGACATCAGTCTCGCGGACAGTATCTATGAAATAGGCACTATTGAGATTCTCTATAATCCGACCAATTCGATCGAGATCGCTGGAAATTATCTCTATCTCGCTGGTGATGGGCTATTGACAATAGATATACACGATCCCGCCAATCCTGAACAGATTTACTTAAACGAACAATTATCCTTCCCACACATAACAGTCGATTCGTTCGATGACCACCTCTTCATGATCGAGCGCAACGAATGGTTACTTGATTTCGATGTTGCCACCCCGGATCTACCGGTGAAGATAAATGGAAGAGGAGTACAAAGCAGGACACCGGGCCAACAGACCGGGTCGTTGTTTGATGCTACGCTTTCGGAGGATGGCGGCATGATCGCACTCGCAGACGGAGTTGCCGGATTAAGGATACTCAATAACAACTGGTTAACTCGTCCGATTGAAACTGGTTCCTACGACACTGAGGGTGAAGCAGTCCGAGTCGAATTTGGCCAAGGGGTCAATGGCAGTCAGATGGTCCTGGTAGCAGAAAACGATGCTTTATTGTTGTTCGATGCATCACAAGCTTTGTCAGTTTCCCCCACTACCCTATCTCCTTACACCTTTTCCCTTTCCTCACCCTTCCCCAACCCATTCAATTCCTCGACTACCATCTCCTTCTCCGCAGGAGGACAGGCGTCTCTGCCTGTCCATCTCGCCATCTACGACCTCTCCGGCCGCCTCGTCGCTGATTTGTTGGATCCTCATTCCAAACTCCAAACTCCAAATTCCAAACTTCACTCGGTCGTCTGGAACGCCACCGACCTGCCAAACGGTCTCTATTTGATAAAACTTTCCTCAAATAATCAGAATCTCTACGCCCGAGCTCTTCTCCTCAGGTAGAATCTACCGCCACCCCATCTCCGGCTATTTGCATCGCTTGCAATTCATTGCTATATTAATTCTGTACTATTTTTCCGCGTACTTTTTGTCAATGCTTGCATAGTCGCCCCGACCCCAATATTCCGAGGCCTTCGATGAACTCTTTCTCCCGTCTTGTACTGTGGGCTCTTCCGCTCTTCCTTGTCCTCAGCCCCCCCGCCCTCGCCAGCAACAACGTCGTCAAGGTCGGCCAGCTCGACCTCGACGGGGTCTCCTCGCGCGTATGGCTACACAACAACCGCCTCTACGTCGCCTCGAATGCCGAGCGCGGCTCCCTTCAGGTCGTCAACATCGACGACCCGCAGCACCCCTTTCGCATCGGTTCGATCTATACCAGTGGCGCTCCACAAAGCGCCCTGTTTCAAGGCAATCTCCTCTATGTCGCATCTGAAACCCGGTTCTCCATCATCGATCTTACTGCGGTCGAGCCGCGCAGAATTGGCGCCAAAGGCTATAACGACCCCAATACCAACGTCGGCATCATCGTCGAAGGTGGCTGGGTTTACTTGTTGGAAGGCGTCGAAGGCAATCGACGTGACGTCTGTACGGTCAAGCGCATGAATATCGCCGACCCGCAGAACATCGGTAATGTTCTTGACGGCTTCAATTGGCAAAACGAAGACCGTTTCGACTACAAGTTCCTCGACTGGGTTCAAGTCGGCGACGACATTTTTGCCATCAGTAAGAGATTAAGCGCAGGGCAGTTAGTAGCCGGGTATAATGGTATTGGTCGCATTGTTTTGGACGCAGGCAACCCACCCCGCTTCATGGACGCCTTCGAGATGGATCATGATCCCAAAGCTATTGCAGCCAGAGACAATATCCTCTACACCGGCGGCGGTTACTTCGACGTTTCAGATCCCGAAAACCCGGAACAGGTATCGCATGAGCTTAGTTCGGCAACGCGGACAGTGATCGACGGTGATTTCTTCTATTCCGCCTATGGCGAAGGTGGCTTCGCTATTAAGTACATCGACGAGGAAGGTCGGGTACGCCTACGTTCGGTCGGTAACTATCGAGATATTGGCGCCGTCTCACTCGACATTGCGGTAAAGGGTGATTACGTCTTCGAGGCGGCGGGGGAAGAAGGCTTGAAAGTCTATCACTACCCTCGTGACAGGCAATCGATCTACTTCTACGGGCACAACCTTACATTTGGCACCCTCGCCGTCGGGGAAAGTGCCACAATAGACCTTCGAATCACCAATGATGGATTCGGCCCCCTCGAAATAGGCCGCATGTGGTTGTCACCCGGTATTATGGAGCTTGACAATGAGGGAGATTTTGTCCTTGAGGCAGGGGAGTCCCGTGTCATAAACGTCACATTCCAGGCGCTCGAACAGGTTGCCAATGCGCGGGACACCCTCTGGATCGAATCGAACGACATCGACGGCATTTCGCGGGCAATCTTCCGCGGCTCATCCACAAATGTGCGGACTCGCAGCTCGCTGCAAATTGGCAACAATTACGGCACCAACGGCTACACCATTGTGGGTGGCGTCGCGTTCGCCCTTACGAATGGCCTGACCTCGATTGCCCTCGAAAACCGGGACGAGTTGCGAGTCATCAGCAGCCTCAATGCAGGCGGCGGTGCCTTTCTCCATTACGAAAATGACCTACTCTACGTCGTTGGTGGCGATGAACTGAAAGTCATCGACATTTCCGACCCAGCCAACATGGCGATAATCGGTACTCTCGAACATTGGGAGTTCAATGGTCGAATTGACGGGCTGGCTGTTGTCGGCACAAAAGCCGTCATTGTCCGCAAAAACGACAATCCCGGCGCGGTAGTCATCGACGTCGAAGACCCCGAAAACATGCGCGTTACCGGAAGACTACTGAACGAGTCAACCGACGGCGTAGCCTCCCGCGGACACCTGCTTTTCATCTTCAAGTACGATATGAAGATCTGGGATTTCACCGACCCCGACGACCCCGAGCTAGTTGCAACGCTTAACAATCCGCGCGAAGGCGAACGTTGGGGAGGGATAACTTTCGGCGATGACTATGCCTATGTCAGCGACTCTTACTATAGCCGCAGAAGTGTTGACATAGTTGACCTTTCCGACATTGAAAACCCGCAAATAGTCGGCTCCTTCGAGACAATTGATCAGGGTATCTACAGATCCAATTTCGCGGGCCGCCATCTCATTACTTCGACCGGATACGGTACCGCATTTTACGATCTGATCGATCCCATCCACCCTCGTGAAGTCCTGCGCTTCAATCCTCCCGATAACGCAAGCTTGCTTGAGCCATTGGGGGACGGGCTTTTCTTCGGCGGCATGGCAGGCAATTTCCGCGTCTTCGATATGAACAGCGCCATCGGCATCTTTGGCGAGAACCCGGGCCAGCGCGTCGAACTGGCTCGCAACTGGAACCTGATCTCGCTTAACGTTGCTCCCGATGAACGTTATTGGGCGGATGATCGTGGCCCCTCCGTCCCATTGATGGCAATGCAGTGGCAAACCTTCCGCGACTTCAGCCAGCTCGTCTTCATCAAAGACGGTCGTGGCAACTTCCACCACCCCGTTCGCGGCTTCGACAATATCCCTTTCTGGAACCCCAACGAGGCGTACTGGGTCAAGATGACCGGCAGGGCAACGGGAGCCTGGGACGGCGCGCCCATCGATCCACAGACGGAAATAGCTTTGAGGAATGGCGTCAACCTTGTCGCTTACCTGCCCGACTACGAGCTGGACATGTCGGCGCCCAATTTCGCCGGGATAGCTCCGATTCGAGACCATGTCGTCCTGATGAAAAACGGTGACGGGCAATTTGCGATACCTGCGCAGAATTTCTCATCCATCGAGAAACTTTCGCCCGGCGAGGGCTATGTGATGAAGATGGATCAGTCGGTGGCGTTCACTTACCCCGAGGCGGGTGAAGGACGTCTTGCCGGAGTCCCCACTGCCAAAGCTCGCCAGCCACTTAACACTGGCTCCAGCATGAGCGTTCTGCTGAAGTTTCAGGAGCCGGGGTTGCTTCCAGCAAACGCTCTGGTCAAAGCCTACACTGCATCGGGACGCTGGGTCGGAGCTGGAGCGATTGACGCGAGTGGTTCGGCAGGTGTGCCGGTCTGGGGTGACGACCCGACGACAGAGGATGTGGATGGGGCTGTGGATGGCGAGGTGTTGATATATAAATTGGTTAATATCACAAATCAAATTATGTTAAATGTGGAATGGACCGGAGGCACTCCTGCCTATCAGACTGATGGCTATGCACTTGGCAATGTCACAGGATCGGACTTCTTCCTTCATTCCTCATCATTCTCCCTTTCCCCCCCGTTCCCCAATCCGTTCAACTCCAGCACGACGATAACCTTCTCCCTTTCCCCCCCTGCTGGCAGGGGGGGAATACAAGGGGGGGTTAGGTTAGCCATCTACGACCTCTCCGGCCGCCTCGTCACCGACCTGCTCAATCGTAGGGGCGTATTGCAATACGCCCCTACAGCCGGTACTCACAAAGTCGTCTGGGATGCGGGGGACCAACCCGCCGGCGTCTATCTGGTGAGGTTGGAGGCCAAAGGCCAGTCACGAACACAAAAAATAGTTTTGATGAGGTAGAAAATGAATAAATTCGTCCTCCTACTTTTGCTCCTGCTGCTTGAAGTCCGGGTGGTACTCGCCCAACCCCAGGGACCCTTTCAGCCTGACAGCCTCACTATCGCCCTTTGGCACATGGACTATATTTTGCCCGATTGCACGGGCGGTGCATTCACTTTTTATCAAGCTGGAAATGCGAATTGTGTGGGTGCCATCCCATCCGTTTCCGGCGGCTATTTTATCGGTGTTAGCGCGACATGGGATGACCGCGACATGGATATAATTCGGACGGATGATCGAGGTGTACCCGGAAGGCCGCCACGGAATTACGGTGGGGCAGAATCACAATATATGCTTGAATTCACAGAGACCGCGCAAGGAACAATTGCGATGATCGGCTACGAAAGCGGAGTCACGCCCCACCCCGATATAATATTCATAGCTGTTGACGCCGATGGCAATGAAATAGGAAGACAAACTTACGGCGATACGCTCTCTGATTATGGAGTGACGATTTGTGCCGGACCCGATGAGACATTCCTGATTGGCGGAAATACGACGTATGCAATGATGATTGAGGAAGGAATTTACCAAGAACATCGCCACGCTGTTCTCTATTTAATAAATACTGAAGGCGAAATCTTAAGCGAATTTGCTCTGCAAAACGAATTGCGTCAACATCATGATAGTGGTGTTTCTTCTATAATTAAGACTTCAGATCATGGGTATCTGATTCTATGCAGTTATAGTGATTGGGACGATTGGTTCGTGTGTCTTGCTAAATATTCCTCAGATTTGGAACTTGAATGGTTACAAATTCTTGAACTGGATTATGGAAGGGGAGTTTACGAAATGACACAGATTGATGATCATTATTTTATGATCGGCGAGACAACTGATCGCGATATATGGCTAAAAAAGTTCGATCTTCGAGGAAACATAATATTTGAAAACACTTATGGTACTGATCGATGGGATCACGGTTATTCTTTGTTCAAAACAATCGAAGGCGGTTATGCAATTGCTGGCGGAGGTTACTGGAAAAGAGGCGCGCAACATTTCGATATGTCGCTCATCAAGTTATCCGAAGGTCTGCAATTCCAATGGGCTCGCGCATGGGGAAGAGAAGAGATCGACTTCGCTGTGAAGGGCGCTCAAAATCCCGACGGTAGCTTTCTCCTCTTTGGAGTAGCAGATCTTTACACGTCTGCAGTCGGCGCAATAAGAACGTCACCCTATCAATATCCGGGTTACGATTACTCGGGTAATTTTCTTAATGGCAGGCACATCGGAACGGTCGATACAATCGCCGGAGTTTGGAACACAGCATTTTCGCTACGCGAAGATGGCGAGGCAGTTATCGAGGTAGCCGACAACGAGCTTTTGCATCAACAGACTTTCACGATAGAGGGTTGGATACGCCCTGATACGCTCCGTTTGGGACTTGGAGCAATCTTCTCCAAGTCATTCGACGATCAGGCTCCTTCTTTTCAGGTTCTTTTTAATAACTTAACCAATGTATTAACCTTTAAAGTACTTCGGGCTCCGGATGATCTCTTCGAAGTCACTGCTCAAGTTCCCAACACAAATGGTGATTGGTCTTACTTCGGCGCTGTTTGTGGAGAGAATAGTCTCGGACTGTTTTGGAATGATGAGAAAGTCGGAGAAGTGCCATTCACCGGCGAAATTCTCTATTCCGACTTACCCCTTTATATTGGTGGGGGCAACGCCGAAGTCCCTGCACAAGCGCAATTTTATGGTGACATTGACGAACTTCGTGTTTCTGAAGGTGTGCGTGACTACCTAGCGCTCAGTGTGTCTGAACCCTCTTCTTTAGCTCCAACAACCGCGATTCTGTTCGACGTATCGCCCAACCCCTTCAACTCCAGCACGACGATCTCCTTCTCCGTAGGGGCGCATTCCAATGCGCCCGTCCATCTCGCCATCTACGACCTCTCCGGCCGCCTCGTCACCGACCTTGTCAACTCTCGCCTTTCCGCTGGTACTCACGAAGTCGTCTGGGACGCCGGGGATTTGGGGGCGGGAGTCTTTCTGGTGCGGTTGAAGGCGGGGAAAGATTCTAAGACGGTTAAAATGCTACTACTGAGATAACACTTGTTTCGTATCGACATAGTCGATAAATAATCTTAATTCTTGGAAACCCAATTGAATTGGGTGATGTTCTTCGGTAGCTTTGAATCCGCTGGTACAGTAATTGCCTCTTGTGAGGTAACACTTGTTTCGAGATAACATTTGTTTCAAATCACACAATCGACACATATTCTTAAATCTTGGATACTCAGATGAATACAAGAATCCTTCTAATTACCTTGACTGCCCTCTTCATAGCAGCAGAAGCCACAGCGCAAACAGAGATTTCAGGTGAAATTTCCGGCAGGCTGACAATAGACGAGAGTCCCTACCTGGCGACAGATTCCCTTATCATACCTGCTGGCGAGTCCCTTCGGATCGACCCCGGTGTCGAGATCTTCTTCGCTGACAAAATGGCGCTGATGGTCTTCGGTCGCCTTGAAGCCGTTGGTACTGAGGAGGACTCGATCTGGTTGCGGGCCTTTGACCCGGAAAATGGAGCTCGCTGGGCAGGCATAACTATCGATCATGCTGACGAAGGATCACAAATCTCTTACTGTGATCTGGAGAACACCGGCTGGAGGGTGCCGAATAGACATTTCAGCTCGCAGTTTGGCCGTTCTTTGACTATTCTTAATACAACCGTTGACGTTTCCAACTCATTGTTTTCCGGTTGCGTTACGGATGATGCCATTTACGTTTACTGCTACCCCAACCATGAACCGGTTACATTTACCGGGAACACCATCACCAACAATCGAAATGGCCTCGCCATTATCAGTTGCAATAATATCTTGGTCGAGCGAAACGAAGTCTATTCCAACGACTATACCGGCATGAAGTTATGGGGTTGCTATTATGCTAAAGTAACTGGCAACTTGGTCGAATTCAATAGAACCGGCATCGAGCTACGCGGAGCGAATAACTTCGTCTTGAACAATATCATCCGCGACAATGGTATTGAGGGCAGTGGCTATGGCCTGATTACCGGCTCGGCTATTATCATCGGGAATGAAATCACCAGCAGTCAAGACGGCGGTTTCGGAGGTAGATGTAATATCACCGGGCGGGCTATACTCGTGGATAACCTTTTCGCCAATAAATCCGGTATTTACGAAGGGCAAGGACTTTCTATAGCGGAAAATATCCGTCACGTACTCCTAAACAGATCAGTAGTCGCTAACTATGGAAACGGCGGGTTGCGGACCGGCCAAAAAACAAGGCTCTTCATCCAAAATAGCATCTGTCGAAGATTCGGTCAATTCGATATAACGAAAATCAATCCTTTCTATTCAAACATGCCATCGGATCAATTCATTGGCGAAGGAGTCTTCAGCGAAGATCCGCTCTTCGTCAACCGCGACAATGACTATCACTTACAAGATCGCTCACCTTGTATAGGCACGGGCAACCCCCATCCCTTCTTTCGCAACTCTGACAGAAGCCGTCCCGACATGGGATATTACAATGCTGTCGAAGGGAATGATCTGGTGTTCGGCTTTACAACCCACTACCAATTCCCCACCATCGGAACCCACAATGTAGCCACCGATTCTTTCCTCTTCTGCAATCTCTCGGAAGAGCCGATCCGTCTTGCCAGCATGGAGCTTTCCGATCACGACAACTTCAGCTTGATCGGTGAAGCTCCCCTCGATCTCGAACCTTTTGTCTGGTACTGGTTCCCTATCATTTTCAACCCGATTGAGCCGGGCGATCACCAGGCAACTATCGAGTTCACTTTCGAAGATTATGAACCCATCGATCACGCGTCGATTACGCTCTCCGGAACTTCGCTTGATGGGATGAGTGGCTATGTTTCCGGAGTCCTTCGTCGTCAATTCAGTCCCTATCATGTAATAGCTGACATCGAAGTCCCATGGCTTGACACGTTAATTATCGAACCGGGCGTTGAGCTACGGTTCGATCCGGGTGTGAAAATAGAATGCCTTAGAGCATACAGCGCGATCATAGCCGAGGGTACCGAAGCCGATTCAATCCGTTTTGTTTCGTCCGTAGAGAATCCGGAGCAGGAAGATTACTGGCGGGGACTTTATGATGTTAAAGGAATCCTGAAGTACTGCCTTGTCGAGCATGCTCAGGATGGGCTTTGGGCATTCGACGGAACAATTTCCAATTCAACTGTGAAGAACTGCACACGCGAGGGAATATCTCTCTGGTCCCATGACCGTCTATCGACAGCATCACATTGCCGAGTCTATAATTGTGAGATCGGCGTTTCAGTCTGGCCGATGACACGTCTTGAATACAGTACCGTGACAAATTGTCAGCGTGGAGTTGATCATGTTGACGGAGGAGAACTTTTCCGTAACCTGATTGCCTATAACGAAAAAATTGTTCTTGCATTTAGCTATGATGTGGGATGGGATGAAGAAAATTGGGTCATTCGGTCTCAGTTAGAAGCCATTGGTAATATTTTCTACAAGAACGATTCACTCCTTAATGAAGATTGGCCTTTGGATGTCTTTCAATACAACACTATTTTTGAAAGTCCTGCCAAAGGTATCGATCTTGTCGGCGAACTTGTCCAAGAGAATGTCAACGGCATACCCTGTGACGAAAACTTCAATTTCAACGCTGATCCCCGATTGCTTGACCCGGAACACTTCAGCTTTGAGCTGCTGGAGGACTCCCCCTGCATCGACGCTGGTTCCGATGAGTGGGAGCCAGATCCCGACGGTTCCGTAGCCGATATAGGGCCACTCTACTTCGATCACGAATTACCTCCCGGGCAGTTTATTCAGGTTGCCAACGGTTGGTCGATTGTCTCTCTCAATGTCTTCCCGTTAGAGATACTCTATGCACAGGACGAAGACCGCGGCCCTGATCCGGTGCGGCTCTTTGAACCATTTGAAGATCGTCTGATGATAGTCAAGGATGATGTCGGGCGATTTTACATCCCCGGCCAAAATCACTTTATCAATATCCCGTTTTGGAACCTTGCAAATGGATATAAGGTAAAGACTTCCGAACCAATTCGACTTTTTTGGGAGGGCGATCACATCCCTCCAGATCGACCCATCCCGTTGCGAGAAGGCTGGAACATTGCCGCCTACTATCCGCAATACCGGTTATCAGTCAATGCACCGGATTTTTATGGGTTTGAATCGATCCTCGAACATTTGGTGATTGCCAAAGACCAGTATGGGAATTTCGCTCTTCCAAATAGAAGATTTTCAGGCCTGCCTCTGCTTGCTCCGGGGCAAGGTTATCAGCTTAAACTTGACGAAAACGCTGAGTTGATCTACCCTCCGGTAGAAAGGAATATTGTCATGCAGGACGGTTTGAATCGGCCTGTTCATTACCATTCAGAGGTTACACAGGCTAACATGAGTATTTTACTGGAAGGTTCGGGCGAGATTGGTGAGATAACGGGCGAGATTGCAGCGTTCAATAATTCTGGAATTTGCATAGGAGCTGCTGTTTTTCAGAGCCAAAATTCCAAGCTCCAGGTGGGATTACCGGTCTGGGAGGATGACCCCACGACCGCGAAAATCGACGGTGCTCAGGCTGGGGACACGCTTATTTTCAAGTTATGGGACGGCTCAACCGAACATAATCTACGCCCCGACTGGGTTGAGGGCAACGGAGTTTACCAGTCCGACAGCTATGCAGTAGGCAACATATTGAATGCCGACCTCCTCTTCACTCCGGCGACCTTCTCCCTTTCCCCCCCCTTCCCCAACCCCTTCAACTCCAGCACGACCATAACGTTCGGGCTCGATAAATCGGCCCCTACGCGGTTGGCGGTGTACGACCTGTCCGGGCGTCTTGTGAAAGGGCTCGTGAACGGCCCCTTCGCGGCTGGTTCCCACAAAATCATCTGGAACGCTGCAGACATGCCAGTTGGCATTTATATGGTTAGATTGGAACAAGACAACCTCACCGCCACCCAAAAAATTGTGCTATTGAAATGAAATTACTTCACCTCGGTCGTAAAGTCGGCCTTGCCGTCGCACTCGCATTCTGCCTGCTGCACTTAGCAGTCAGCACCTTCGCCGCCGAACCTCTGCCCGTCGATATTCTCTGGCAGAGCCGCCTTAACCGCTTACCAGGTAACCTGGGTCCATGTTGGAGCGATAGCGGCCACGCCTATATCTCTCTCTTTGGGAATGACACACTCGTTATCCTGAGAGACGGCGAACTGGTTCATAGAGCAGTCCTCGGCGATATCATCGCCATCGATCGCGGTGACGTTTATCCCAATATCGAAGGCGAGGAGTTTATCGTTGCCCTTGACCAAGGCGACACTCACGAGGTCGTGATCTTGAACGGCGGCACTTTACAGGAAATTAGCTCCTTCAATGCCGCAGATGAATGGAATGCGTGGGAGCGCGTTACAGCACTCAAATGGATAGGTGGCGACGAGCGAAAACTGTTGACCGGAAAAGGTCAGACAGACGTGAATCATGGAGAAATACGCGGAGTAGAGTATTCTATTTTCCGCTGGTATGGCCGAACGGACGTCTATGATGGAGATTCTTTCGACAAAATTGCGACCTTCAACACCGGTGAACCCAAGAATTTTATTCAGTTGGGAAGCGACATTGTGGTATTTGGAGCTGTAATTGAAGGTGACTTGTATCATGGAGGACCGGGTAATCGTACTGTTAGTGTCACCCCTTCTATCACCCAATTAGACAGTCATCTTGAGGTTCGGCGAAGGTTCGCATTGCATCAGATTACCCAGAATACCACACTTGCAGAGTTCAGATCCCGGTATCCAATCGGCATTCTATCAGAATTTGCCTGCATGGAAGGCGATTCCGGAGGTACTCTTTTATTGAGCTATTCTGGTCAATCTGATCCAAAATTTTGCAAGATCGTCAATCGTGGCTGGCGCTTGGTAAATCACCAACGACTTGGCTATGAAACTTCGATAATTCCAATCCGAACAAATCCAGGAGACGAATCAATCGATTACGTCCTTTGTCAGTCTGCTTATGGTGGAGTTGAGTTAATCTTTCTCAATCCATACAATCTTGACGTGATAGTTACAGATTATTCATCCCCGTTTGAGGATTACGGGATGCTTGAGGGTGGCGATTTTGACGATGACGGGAGAACTGAATTACTTGGCATGAAAGACGGGCTCCTGACCTGCGCTCGCCCTCAGCCGCTCGCCGTTGTTGATGATCCAGTCATCCTTCATCCTTCATCCTTCATCCTTTCGGAGCCCTTCCCCAACCCCTTCAACTCCAGTACGACTATAACCTTCTCCCTATCCGCTCAATCCGCTTCATCCGCTGTGAATTTGGCCATCTACGACCTCTCCGGCCGCCTCGTCACCGACCTGCTCGATAGCGCCCATCTCCCAACCGGTCAACACAAAGTCGTCTGGGATGCCATCGACCAACCGGCTGGTGTCTATCTCATCCGCCTCCAATCCGGCACCCAAACCTCTACCCGCAAAATCGTTTTGATGCGGTGATATTCGGGATGTGGTTGCAGAAAACAAAAAAAAGAAGAGCCGCACAATAAAAATGGTGCGGCTCTCTCGTTCACTTATTCACTCTTTCACTTCCAGTTTACTTCAACAGCAGCACCTTCTGCGAAACCTTCTTCGAGCCTGACTCAAGCATCACCATGTAAATACCGCTCGGCACGCCATCGGCAATCCACTCAGCACGATGGGCTCCTGCATTGAGGTTGCCGGTCACCAGCGTCGCCGCTTCACGCCCGGCAAGGTCGAACACCCTGAGGCTCGCCCTCCCACTTTCGGCAAGCGAGAACGCGATGTGCAAGGCATTGTTGAAAGGATTCGGATAGGCTGACGAGATGGCAAACTCGGTCGGAACATTTGCGCCGGACAGTGCTACGACGCCCATCCCGCCATCGCTCCAGAGGGCAGAGCCTTCCTTAACCGAGAATTGCAACTCAACGTCGCCATCAACAAGCTTCAGAACAGGCGCATCCGACGCCTTAAAGCCGTCGATAGCCGTCGTCGTCGGGTCGTCGCCCCAGAGCGTCAACCCGGCAAGCCCATCAGCTCCAACCACCGCTCGACCGCCGACACTACCCATAGGAGTAAGTGCTTCGATCCGCGTTCCGGCCGGAAGTGACGTCTGAACGAGCAGGTTGTGCATCAAGCCTGTTGCCACAAGTGACCTTAGCCAGTTGCTGTCGGCACTGCTGTAGCGAGGTTGGCGATTCGAAGCGTTGCCGTTGAAGCTATAGACCAGCTCGGCCGCTTCGGTCAGGCGAACCTGATAGCCTTCGCCCTGTCTCATTGGGTCCATGTCGGAGAAATTGAATGCTGGCAGATAGAATCTTCCCGAACCGTCACGAGCGATCACCAGTTCTTCTGCAATACTGCTGAGAACCACGTCGGCACCAGCCGAGATGCGAGGCAGGTAGGAGATCGTGTTCCAGCCGGCATCAAGGTCGATCGGCGTATCCATCGGCACCATTTCACCGGTGAAGGTGATCTGAGTTGAGGCGTTAACTTTGAGCCAGTAGCCTTCCTTCTCATTCCAACTGCCAATATTGTCGAACTCTCTCGCGGGCCAGAAGAAGTTACCATGGCCATCTTTGGCGAGAATTAGCGTCCCCTCGTCCGTCAACGGGCTAAGTAAACCGGTAAAGTCGTCTCTTCCGTCAGGGGAAATGTTCGTCGAGACGAGGTTCCACCCTCTTTCCAGGGAAATCACCCTCTGCGAGACGCCACCTTCTTCACCAACGTTCAGAACCAGTGGAATCGTAATCTCGCCGCCCTCTCCATCGTGAGTAAAATGAATGCTCGCTTCGTAACGCGCATTCACCAGAAGTCCAATCGTATTTACCTCAACCTCAATATTGCCCAGTTGCCCCCCATCGATCGTACCTTCTGTAACAGGAAGATTGATCCAGTCGGTGCGTGACGCCAGATTATAAACTGCGATAGCGTCAGAGTTGGAATTCATTTGAGCCAAAATCGACCATGAGTACGGGTCCCATGAACCGGTAATTCCAAGGCCTCCAGCACGATCAGCATTTGTCCCCTCAAGATCGACGAGGAAGCGCAATTCATTAGCTTCCGGGGAGTATTTCTGGATCGAGATGACGTGCGCACCGTTGTCGTTGGTGAACATGTAGAGGGGATAGCCATCAGGATCATCTGCAAACCAGGCAAATCCAAATTTTCTGCCGCCCGGGTCACCAACTCGTTCCACGACACGACCCTCACGATCAATTCGGTACATGTCACCCCGATTGTCGGCCGCCCAGAGGACTCCTGCCTCAGGATCGAAAGTCAACGCCCGACATTCGCCGATCTGAGGGCTGAACCGGTTTTGAAGGTTTCCTTCGAGATCAAATCCATAAACGACTCCGGCATCTGCACCCCAAAGCAATTCCCCGTCCCAGGCGAGATCCCGCATACCGAAAGTTGTCGGATCATTGAATTGATTGAATTCACGGACGTAAGCCCCTTCGGAATCGAAGACGTAAACCCTACCGAACTCGTGTCCTTCTTCATCTGCACCGACACTTCCGCCAGTGACATAGAAATTGCCATCGACAAACTCGACGCCGTTGATGCGTTCGTTGTTAAGTCCCTCGCGAGAGATGTTAAACCTGAACTGCTCGGACCACTGTCTTAACACATGTTCCTGTGAGAAGACGATCTCGCTCATCCACGAAACTGGCCCGTTTCCGCGATTTCTCACCGCCAGCGGGAATGTCATTGTATCTTCAGGAGCAAGGAACAGCTCTAATTCCTGCAGACCCGGGCTGAATGAAGCCTGTCTTAGTTCGGGATTAATCTCGCTTCTTCCGCCATTTTCAACCTGGAATGCATCAGACTCGTATCGAAGGTATCCGTTCGATGTAACCCACAACTGATGCTCACTGACAGGAACGGAAAGTTCAAAAGCACCTTCATTGTTGGTTCGTGTTGCGTAACCAAAACCCGTCAAACCGACAATCGCATCGGCAACCGGATCTCCAGATCTAAGCGAAGTCACCTCCCCGAATACCGTTCCGAAAGGTACCCCGATTGTCATCGTAACAGGAATGCGAGTCACTGGATTCCGCTCGTTGTTGCCGGTAAGGACGAGAGTGGCGTTGTAGATCCCCTGGTTTCGAGCGGTTGAGTTGAAGTTCAACGTCACTATGCCAGATCTGCCCGGTCCAATTGAACCTGAAGACGGTGTAACGGAAAGCCACCCGCGGTCTCCCCCTTCGATTGTTGCCTCATATTCATAATTTCCTCTGCCGACTGACCTGAGAGTCAATTGAGAACTTTCTCGAGCGTTGACTTGCATGTTGCGGGCAACTCCCCAGGCGCTCGGCTCGACTTCGCCCGGTTGCCAGGGAGTGACATGTACGCTGACCGGTATCCTGATGGTCGGGTTGTCGCGGTCGTTACTACTGATAATCAGTGTGTCAAGGTAGTCACCGTCCGCCTCCATCGATGTAGTATTAATCATCACCTCAACCTCCGCAGGAGCACCTACTGCAAGGTTGCCGTGAGACGGTTCACATGTAAGCCAGCCCTTCTCAGAACGTCCGGGCATCGGTACTAGTTGCGCACCGGGCGGTTGCCATAAGAGTTTGGCGACCGCATTATTCCGATCCTCATAATATTCCATCCGGATACGATGCGGGCCAAACGATAAATTTCCCGCCCAATCTCGCGACGTCTCGTTATGGTTCACCCAATCATTGATGAAACGCTGGCCATCAACAAAAAATCTTACACCATCGTCAGTTGTAGTCCTAAAGGCATACCTGCCGTTTTCAGGAGCGATGAAAACACCTTCCCACTTGACGCCAAAGCTGTCATTCCCAAGCCCGTTCTGAGGACCGTTGGCTTGCCAGTTGAAGTTGATCGTTGCATCCTGACGCTGAAAAACAAGCTCGCCAAACGCCGGTGCAGCTCCAGCCCTGTTACGATAATATTGTGCTTGGAACCCATCTCTTATGGTGCTGGTAATGCCATATTGCAACACCGGGCCACCCGTATTTGTCAGCGTAAGCGTCGCATACCCGGCTACTTCTTGAGGCAGGGTGAATTCATAGCCTTCCGCATCGACGACCAGTCCGGCATATGACGTCGAAAAAGTCAACATTAGCAGAAAGCCCGCGGATATCAGCATTGTTGAACGCTGTAAACGATTCATGAATCGCTCCAATTGAAATGAATTTATTCTAACAGTTCTATTTTTTGGCGAGTTTAACTGTCGTAGTGGAATTTGGGCTGTGCGTGCGGCTGGTTTATCTACATAGAGTTATAGATTACAAAAAAAACAGGGGAAAGTCAAGTGCAAGATACGGTTTTGGACGGATCACTATCGCATCAAAGCAATAGACTCATTCGATTTCGATTGTTTCAAAGCCTTCGGTGCAGTCTGCTTCGCATACAGAGCAGATTATCTGACCGAAGCCAATGTCCCGTTCCAATTCATCTTCTGAGCCTGTGATTTTTCCTTCGCCATCGACTAATCGGAAATAGCTTTCATTGACAATCTGCTTGAAATCGGAGCTACCGCAATCAGGGCAAATAACCCTAAGTTTGTTGATGTTATCACTCATACTGAGCTTCCTCATCAATTATTTGTTGTACGGTAAATGCAATAATTTCCAAACCTTCTTCGCGCTTTACTCGTTCTATCTCACGCTTAGCTCCTTCAGTATAGTCCAATGCAACGAAGAAACCTTTACTCCTCTTGTCCCGACGCATCGCTGTTTCAAAACTGTCAATATCGGGGCGACCACATTGGTATTGCTTAACTTGGACAGGATACCGGCGATTTACAGGCCCGAATAAGCCCTCGTTATCTTTCTTTTTTGCGGGTTCAAGCTCGGATGGATACAAATATCCATCTATTCCATAATCAGCAACTTTGCGCGCTGAAGGGACACCACCTAATGCATTGATCGCCCAATTTTGAAACTCAAACGGAGGATACTTTCGAAGTTCCTCAATCGATTTCGGCATATCACGAACAACAAAATCCTTCCCCTCGACCAATCCACAATTATCTACTAATCGTTTAGCCATTACTCTACATGCAGTAGGAGAAATATCGATTCCAATCCATCTGCGTTTCAAATTTTGTGCCGCTACTAACGTAGTTCCACAACCACAAAATGCATCGAGTACAATATCATCGCGATTTGTTGATGCCTTAATGATTTTCTCAAGGAGAATCAATGGCTTTTGAGTGGGGTATCCGAGTCGTTCTGCCGCCGCCTTGTTTAACAGCGGTATCACCCACCAATCCAATGGCAGGATACCGTCCTTCATATACTGACGATAAGTAAGCCCAGGATATTTGGTTTCTGCTTCAGGGGTAAGCCCATCTGCCCGCTGGACAGGGCTACCCTTTATATTCTTTCCCCTGATCTGATATTTGCCTACATCATCTTTGTATTTAAACTTTAGAAGGTAGTCCTCAGAATAGGCTTCAAGTACATCGTTGTAGTTAAAGGTGTGACGACCAAGGTGCTTGGCGTAGCTAAAGATTGTATCATGCTTTCTATTCCAGTACTGCTTGCTAATTCCTCGCTCTCGATAACACCAAACAACTTCAGCCAAAAAGTTCTGAATTCCCAACAGCTCATCTAAGAACACTTTTATGTAATGAGAAGCATGCCAGTCGCAGTGATAGTAAAATGAAGCTGAAAGCTTAAGAACTCTATTAAGTTGGATTAGGCGAGGTCTCATATAATTTACATAATGTTCGACAGCACCGAATCGGTCGTCAAAAGCGCGTTTTTCTTTTGTGTCGCCCCAAAATGCTTCATAATTGCGGTTCGAGTTAAAGGGGGGATCGATGTAAACCAAGTCTACACACCCATCCGGCAACTTAGCCAACTTGGCAAAACAATCACCACAATAGATGACTGAAGTCTCGACTTCTTCGCTTCTTAATCGTCTTTCTAAATCCATTTATCCCGATAATTCTATATTTTCGTTTCTCGTTTCAGCCCAATTCCACCCCTTACCCCCCCGTTCCCGGAGCCACCGGAGCCGCTTCAACCGGCGCAGGCGGTGGCGGAGGCACGTCGATCACGAAGCTCCACGGAGTCTTGTCCGAATCAGATCCAAACGACGTTCCGCCCATTCCGTCTTCAGCCGAAACCTTCCAGTAATAAGTCGCTCCAGCCTCTATCATCGCACCCGGAACGGTGAATTCACCAACCGCAAGCCCTGTGAAGCGTTGCGCCCGGTCGCTGAACTTGGTGTCACGCGCAAACATCAGTGTGTAGGAGACCTTCGACCCCGGATCGGGATCGGTGGCGTTACCCCAACTGAGCTTCACTTCACCCGGATTCTGGTGACTTCCGTTTGACGGAGATTTCAGGCTAAACCCGGATGGCGCGTCGTTCTTCTCATTGTAGATAAAATCCACCGCCGACCCATAAGCCGACTCGATCTTGTGGTTATCTGTTGCCTTGACTCGCCAGTAATAGTGCTCGTTATCGGCAAGCTTGCCTTTCAAGCCCGGGTTGGTGGCAACGACAGTCGTCTCTTTCAAGCCCGTCAACTCGACAGCAACCGTTCCAAAACCCGCATCGCTTGCAATCTGCATTGTGTACGTAATCACATCCGCCGGATTCGGGTCGGCTGATCCGCTCCAGGCAAACCTGCCGTCCGGCTTCAGTTCCACGCCACCCGCAGGCATCGCCGCCTGCGGCATCGTCGGTCTGGTGTCAAGTATGAACGAGGCAATGCTCGACTTAGTCTCAAGCCCCGTGTTGTCTTTTGCGATTACCCGCCAGTAGTAGGTCGTATTTTCGAGAGGTCCCGCAACGCTGAAGGTCGAGTCTTTCAACTCGGCGCTCTCCGTCGCACCGGAAAGAGTTGCCGATGTGCCGTACTCGACTCGGTAGGTGAGAGAAGACTTGTAGTCTGCATCGGTCGATCTCATCCAGCCGAAGCCGACAGGCCCAAGCACATTGAGAGTCTGGCTGTTATATGGCTTCGTCGCAACAGGTGCCGACGGCGAGTCTTCCTGAACGTTCAACAATACTGATTGAAGAGGGCTCCACGGCGAAACACCTGCGCCATCGTCTTTCGACCTCACTACCCAAACCCATGGACTGTTGTCGCCAAGCGGCATCGGGACGCGGAATTCGGTCGCGCCGGGCGCAGTGCTGAACTCATAGAGAGCGTTCTTTGCCACTTCACCATCTGCGTCGATTCGAATCTCGTAAATCAAGCTGTTTGCCGGGTCGGAGAGGTCTTCATCCGTCGAAGCTCCCCACATCAATACCGGTGACCGGTCGCTGATCGTGATCCCGCCGGAGGGACTGAAAGTGGCTATCGGAACAGTAGGGTTGTCATTGGCAAGATTAAAGCGGAACTTCACCGCCGACATCCACTCCGAACTGAAGCCGTGGTTATCGGTCGCTTTCACCCGGAAATAGTAGTCCTTGTCGTCAAGAAGCTTTTCCCACCCCGTCAGCTCGTTGATCGCCACGCTGATCGTTCCGGTTCCGTGCGCGATCCCCTCCTTATGCACAATTATCGGCGCGAAGCTCTCGTCGCTGGCAATGTCGAGTGTATAGACAAACCTGTCTCGAGGGTTCGGGTCTGACGAGCCACCCCACGAGATCCGTCCGTTCGGCAGAATTTCCGCCGCGATCTCCATCGAGGTCGGGCTTGTCGGCGTTGTGTTCGTCCGCACACTGAATTCATTGACGCAGACCGTCTCGCGACTCGTGTTATCAATCGCCGTCACTTTCCATGTGTAGGTTGACTCATTGGCGAGTGGAACCTTGTGCAGATACTCGGTCGCCGAAGTCTCGTATTTGAATGTCTTGCCGTCGGCTCCCGTTAGCTCAAGCCTATACTTGATCGAAGAGTTCCAGTCCGGGTCTGATGAAGGTGACCAGAAGAGCCTGATTGAGTCAAGCTCAGCAACCGTTTCACCTGACGTGGGGTTGGCGAGCGCAAACGGAGTAGGTGCATCCTCTTCAGCGTTGACGAGCACTTCCTTCGTCGAAGTCCAGGCCGAAGCCGCACCGTCATCATCGACTGTTCTGACGTGGTACTTCCAGACCCTATTGTCGTCGAGGGCAACGGACAGCTCCTTATCGCCCGGGTTCGACCTGAAATGTCTCACATCACCCGTTTCAAAAGTCCCGACAACTGCATCAACCTCGTACATCAGCGTCATCATCCCGTCCGACATGTCCGCGTCGGTTCCCGGCGTCCAGCCAAACGTCACGGTCGTTGTGCCGGTGACGTTGGCGCTGGGAGCTGTCACTGAGGCTGGGGGGGTCGGAGTGTCGTTGCGAGAGTTGTTGAAGAACGAGCCAGAGGTGCTGAACTCAGAGGCGGCGTTGTGGTTGTCGCGAGCCTTCACCCGCCACTGGTAGATCGTGTTGTCGTTGAGCGATTCCCAACCTTGCAGTTGGCCCGTTGCGATCTCGGTTGCCGACCATCCGGTCATGTTCGCGAGTACCTTCGGCGAAGCGGCGTCCTTGAATACTTCGATCTCGTATGTGATTACGTCATTGGGATTCGGATCAGTTGATGGGCTCCAATTCAATGTGGTTTTCTGAATCCGCTCTTCTGCTGATTTAGCGGAAGTTACCATCGATGGTTCCGGCTTCCGCTCTTCACCCGACTTTGGTGCGATAATCGTCGGCGTGGTAGGCGTCGTATCGACACGGAATTTCCCGATTCTGCTCGACATTGTCTTGCGAGCTGTGTTATCGGTTGCCGTGACGCGCCACTGATACTCAGCCTTGTTCTCAAGCGAATCGGGCAGGCGGAAACTTGTCGGGAAAATATCTTCGTACTTCCGCCCTTGGGGCCAGTTGCCACCTTTGGCAATCTCTATGCCGTATACAACATTCGATAGTGGATCTGCGTCAACTGCGGTACTCCACTCGAGGGTCGGGTGAAGGTCATAAACATCGCCACTGACAGGTGAAGAGACATCAAACGCCAGCGGAGCTTCCTCAAGCGAGTTGACATAAAACAGTTGGTACTTTCCCCAAGCGCCTACCTCAAATGGATCGGCCGCCTGACCACGAAAATGGTAAGTGGCGTTCTCGACCAATGGCTCGCCCGGCGTCCAGACAACCTCGTTCGTCCCGTTCAATTCCGATTTCGCCTGTTGACCATTCGCTCCAGAAACTGCATCAATTTCGAAAGAATAGGTTAGCGCATCGCCTTCGCGATCAGATGAAATTCCTGTCGCCAACTGTGGCGTGCGAGTCGGAACGACCGACCCTTCTTCCGGCCGCATTGGAATCGGTGCGGAAGGCAAACTATTCATCCTGAACTGAAGTATCGCCGAATCGCTCCAATATTTGCCGCTGTTGACCACAATCTGAAATTTATACGATTCACCATCCTCTAATTTTCTGCCGTCGTAAATTGTCTCCGATTCGAAGCCTTTGATTTCGCCGCTGTTCCAAACGTCATTTCCGCCGTCTTTGTCTACTTCAATTTTGTATGACCTCTGCGGCCTGTCAATCGGTTCGTAGTACGACCAACTGAAAGTCGGCATATGTTTGGTCAAATGAGTGTTATCGCTCGATCCGATTATCGCCAGATCTGCAACTACAGGTTTCGGCGTCAAGGTGTTGTAAGTTGCTCGCAGATCGTCCTTCACCGGCGACCAAATCGAAATGCTCCCACCTTCCTGGCTTCCTATCACGAATGCCTTTTGGTCACTTTTAGCCGCCACCATCGACAACCCGGTATAAACGCCGGTATTGATTCCTGTCTCATGTAACGTTACCTGAATCCCGTCGTTGTCGATTTCAGAAGCAACGGTTACCGAAATCGCATCGGCAAAGCCGGGATTGGCGTCCTTTCCGTCAAGCCGTATCCGCAACGGAGCACCACTCGCCACACCTCGTGGAATCGGATCGGCATAGCTGTCATTACGGCAGAGAAAAATCTTGTCGATCTGACTTGGATTGACCGGAGTCTTCCTGGAAGGTGCAAAAAGTGTCGGAAGGTAAGTTACGAGCGGTTCGACTCCATCATCGTTACGGTCGTGAATCAAGTCCTTGAATACTTCCGGATCAGCATTTCCCCAGTAATTCCCCGAGACGTCAAGTACGCCAATTGCTTTCTGAAGAGTGATAACTGTCCCAACCGGCTCAAACGTGTTGCCTTTGATGTTGGCGTTGAACCGGTCATTCAGGACGATGACGTTCGATCCGGCACCTGCACGGTTCACCTCAAAGACGTTCTCGATCAAAATAAATTCAGCGGCCCGGACTGCAAATATCGCCCCGCCATCTGTTCCAGCCTTGTTGCCATTGATAATCGAACCAGTTATAGATATGTCGGCGAGCGAAACATAAATCGCTCCACCGTTGTCAGTCGCTTCGTTGCCGGTAATCGAACACCCTATCAAACGTGGCTTCGAACTAACGCCTGACGAAAGTGCTCCGCCACGAGCGGAAACATTTCCCACTATCGAACAGTTTACAAAGAGTGGTTCAGCTGAGTTCAGACAGCGGATTGTGCCGGTTACGGCTTTGGAGTTGCGGATGGTCGAGTTGCCGACATAAGGCGCGGCAGATTGAATTGTAAGTACCGATCCCCCCTCGACCTCGAGATTTCCGCCGTTCTCAAGAACGCAGTTGACGAGCCAGCTCCCTTGACCATTAGGTTTGAATTGATCGTCGTAAGCTTTGGGCGAAGCCGGATTGCGGAAGAAAAGTCCTCCCCATGATCCCGCTTCGCTACCTTCTGCTGATGTAAAGACGACCTGATCGGCGGGAGTTCCGTCAGCCCGTAAGTTTCCGTTGATGATGATTCCAGCGCCAGTAGAGAATCTCACCGTGACGCCAGCTTCGATGGTGAGCGTCGCCTCGCGCTCGACAGCGATCAACCTCGTCACTTCGACCGGAGAATCCCCACGCCGCCAAACCTGATCCGCGGCAACGGAACTGTTCACCTGGGTCGCCGAAGCACCAATGGGTAGCGCCAGCAACAAGAGGATGAAAAGGACTTTTGGCTGTAACGAAATCATAAAGGGACTCCCAAAATTAGGGTAGGGGGAATAGAAGTTCTGCCGTAAAACCAAGGACGCGATATTACACGGGGAATGTAGCCAACATTTTAATGATTTTTCCCTAAAAAATCAAGTCATGAATGGCAATTGTAGCAATAGTTTTATGTTGTTGTGTCACACGTCATCTGTATTCATTGTGGTTGCTGTGGTGTCACACGTTTCGTGTGACACATTTCAAGATCTCCGCAGGCAGACGCCCTCGTCTGCCTGCATCAGGCTCAGATTCTCTGCCGCAGGGTGTCCTCACCCTGCGGCAAGGTAGATCTTGAGGCAAGGTAAAGGCTCCCCGTACGGGCGATGCTCGTCATCGCCCTACTTGGTCAACCAAAAGCCATCCTTACCGGTCGCACCCGTCATATCACCTTGCTTTGTACGGTCTTCAATCGTAAATTGTCTGTTTGCACCAACAGGTGCCGTCCGATTTTCGCATAACCTTCGTTTCGTCAACCAAGTTAAGAGGCTGCCAGCGAACCGTTCGATACCATTTCTTTCCTAACTAAAGGGTTCCTAACCCGTATGCTGAAAGCAACGCGCTGCACTCTGCGACTTCCGCTCTGGATTGTCGCACTTGTCGCGCTCCAGGTATCGTGTGGTACGGCAACTGCCGAGGTCGGCTTCAGGAGGATAACTCCGCTCGATCAAATGGTTGACCCCGTCCGCTTCCCCCCCCGCATCGGGCTATCCAGCACGATTTGGGATTCCTCTGCCATCGATACAATGCGTCTCGACTCGACCCTACTCGACAGCCTGGCAGACTCCCTTGCAACCGACTCCCTGTCCTTGGAATCTCTCGCCGCCGATACTCTTTCAGCTTTACCACACGCCCCCGACACCCTTGTCGCCGACTCACTTGCGCCCGATACCTCCCTCGCAGCAGTTCCACCCGAACCAGTCTTTGTCGAGCCACCCGAACTGCTTCCTGACTCCCTGAAAGCTCCTCTTGATGAACTTGCGGCAAGCCCCGACACTTTGTCTCTACCTGGCGAAACCCAACCTCCCTCAGCCGGTACAGGATCCTCCGGAACCTCATCCGGTGGATTTGCCGAAGGCGACTCTCTTGACCAGCAAGCCTCCGCTCCCGTCGATTCGACCGCTCCGCCACCCTGGCATCCGACCAACATCGGCATGATAGGCTTGCAGATCGATGTCAAATCAGCCCTCGACACCACCACCGGATTCGTCACCTTCTCTCAATCGCTCGACGGCTCCGATCTCGCCCTGACGGGCGCGCTCCCCGCCGATTCCTACATCGTCCGTCAAGGCGCACTCAATGACCGCATGAACCGCCGCCTCGCCGTGATCGCCAAACTCCCCGTCGCCGAGAAGAAAGAGGGACTCGGTCTCGAACTGAAGGTCCCCGTCTTCAAGTCCAAGCGAGCCCAGCGCATCTTCGGAGGCCCCAACATCGGTTTGACCGTTTCGGGTTCGATCCAGATCGACGGCAGCCTCTCGACCGAGAAAAAGGACGAGTATCAGGCCGACAACAAAAACCCGACCAACTACGCCTTCAAGATCAATCAGAAACAGCAGTTCAACATCAAGGGCAAGGTCGGCGAAAAAGTCTCGGTTGAGATCGATCAGGACTCCGAAAAACTGTTCGAGTTTGAAAACAGCCTCCGCGTCCGCTACAAAGGCGATGAAGACGAAATCATCCAGTCTGTCGAAGCCGGTAACGTCTCCCTAAGCCTCGGCGGTTCAAGGCTCGCAACCGCTTCCAGCAACCACAAAGGCCTCTTCGGCTTCAAGACCGAATCGAAGCTTGGTCCCTTGAAGCTGATTACCATCGCCAGTCTCGACAAAGGCGAGAAAAACTCGAAGAAAATCTCTGGCGGAGCCGCCAAAAGCGAAGGCCTCCGCATCAAACCGCGCTCATTTGTCCAAGGGCGCTACTTCTTCCTTGACCACAACTACCGCGAAAATTACAAGTTTTTCGACGCCGGCATGAAGCACGTCCGCACTGGGCTTTCACCAACAATCACCCGTCTCGACGTCTATAAATATGTGCGCGCCGGTGAAAACGAAACCGCCATCACAGGCTGGGCATTTTTCGATGTCAGCGACTCCTTCAGGGTCGGTCAACAGGTCGATAAGGAACACCAGCAGGGGAATTTCATTCGCCTCGAGCCGGAAACTGACTACCTCTACGACCTGGAATTGGGGACGATACGGCTGACTCGTTCCCTTGAGAACGAGACTATCCTCGCCGCCGCATGGTCATCCTCGGCAGGAACTTTCGGCGATCTTGACCCTACCGACAACACGACGGAAGATAACCCCTTTATCCTCAAACTGATCCAGCCGAAAAGCCCCCAGCCAACCGACGCCACATGGGATCTGATGTGGCGCAACGTCTATGATCTGCAAGCTACCGGAATCTCCGAAGAGAGCTTCGGTGCAAAAATCACCAAAACCGATGGCGACGGCGGTGATGGAAAAGACGTCGGCAAGGACATCGGCGGTACCGACCGCACCTACATTGCCATTTTCGACCTCGACCTTTTCAATGTCGGCATCCCCGGCGTTGACGGCAAAATCGATCCGATGTTCGTCGATTTTCAGCATGGCGAACTCCGCTTCCCCGACCTTCACCCCTTCAATCCCGAAGGCTGGTATCACATCAGCGAACAAGGAGTCATCGACACCTCGCTCGTGCTTCTTGCCGATGCTGACCGCGACTCAGCAATCTATGTCACTGCCGCTGGCTCAGGCGGCCTTGACCGGATCCCTCCCTCGAACTTCACCATCATCGTCCAATACTCCGACGCCTCTTCCAGCTACAGCCTCGGCTTCGGCGTACTCGAAGGCTCTGAGGAGGTTATCCTTAACGGCAGGCGCTTGTCTCGCGGAACAGACTACTCTATCGACTACATCACCGGCTCGCTGACGATTGTCAACAAAGAAGCAACTGCTCCCGGAGCTGACCTCGAAATCAAGTACGAAACCGGCCAGATCTTCCAGCTCGACACCCAGACAATGCTCGGTATTCGCGCCGAATATGAACTTTGGGAGAACTCCACCATCGGCGCGACATTGCTTCACCTGAGCCAGAAAACTGTCGAACAGCGCGTCCGGGTCGGTGGCGAGCCAAAAGAGAACACCGTCTGGGATGTCAACACTCAGCTTCGCTTCAAGCCCGAGTTCCTCACCCGCGCTGTGGACTGGCTGCCGTTCATCGAGACTGTCGCCCCCTCGAACATCTCCTTCTCTGCTGAAATCGCTCAAGTTTTCCCCAACCCGAACAGCCTCTCCTCCCCCTCAACTGGCGATAACAACGGCGTCGCCTACGTCGATGACTTCGAGTCGATCAAACGCTCCACTCCTCTCGGCATCACCCGTCGTCAATGGACTCCCTCAAGTTTCCCTCTCCCCGATTCTCGAGGCGCAGGCAGGTGGGAGCGTCAGCGTGGGCGCGTCCTCTGGTACAACCCCGATCAGATCAAAATCTCCGACATCTGGCCCGAGCGGGAATCGACGACACAGGAATCGAGAATCCAAACCTTTATGATCGAGTTCCAGCCGTGGTGGGGTGTCTGGGATAGCCCTCTTCCAGCCGGAATCGACCCTGAAAAAAGCTGGGGCGGCTTGATGCGCTACCTTGGCCCCGGTTACGCCGATCAGTCGCAGTCGAAATACCTCGAGGTCTGGCTCAACGTTCGTTCTGCCCGGCAAGGAACGATCTACTTTGACCTCGGACGCATTTCAGAGGATGTCATCCCCAACGGCAAGTCCAACACCGAAGACCTCCCCCGACCCGGCTTCAACACCGGTGATGGTGTGGTCACCAAGGAAGAGGACACCGGATTCGACGGCAAAGCTGCAGTTGACCCGTTAGATTATAGCTTTATCAACGGTATCGAATACGATAGCCTCCCCTCCTATGACGACTGGACCGCCAACACCACCGGCGGCGAGTGGCGCTTCCTGAACGGAACAGAGGGCAACGGCACCAAATCACCCTCCGACGAAGGAGGCCGCATCCCCGACACCGAAGATCTCTCCGGTGATGGCTTCGCCGACGGTGCCAACGACTTCTACCGCTACCGCATCGACCTCAGCGAAGGCGACCTCAACCGCTACATCGTCGGCGGACAAGGCAATCCCAAGGGCTGGAGACTTTATCGCATCCCGTTGACCGACACCCTCGCCGTCGGCAAACCGAGCCTCACCCAATTCGACTACGTCCGCCTTTGGTTCACCGGTTTTCGTCGCCAGGCTCCCATCGAGATCGCCACCATGGAAATCGTCGGCAACGAGTGGCGCGAGGTCAAGATCGAGGATGATCGCGGCGGTCTCCGTGACCCCATCAACATCGCCGTCGTCAACACCCACGACAACCCCGAGTATGGCCACGACCAACCGCCCGGCGTAGCCGGGGACATCGACCCCGTCTCAGGCATCCGCGAAAAAGAGCAGTCGATGGTCATTCGCGTCAATAAGCTTGGCGCTGGTGAGGTCGGTTCGGCGCAGAAACTCCTGACCCAGAAGATGAATCTCCTCGAATACCGCCAGCTCAAAATGTTCGTTCACGGTGGCGGAGCCAACGGTACGCTCGTCGATCATTTCGGCAGACCCCTCGACCTCGAAATGTTCCTTCGCTTCGGCTCCGAGGTTCCCCGCGCCCGCAATCAGGCGCACTATTACGAATACTCGCAACGCCTCTCGCCCGGCTGGGCTGCCTCCAACGAAATCATCCTCGACCTTGAGCGCCTCGCCTCGCTGAAGTTCCTCCGCGAAAGCGACTCCACTCACGACTACGACATTCTCCCCGATGGGGACGTCATTCGCGTCGTCGGAACCCCTTCGCTGCGCAACATCGGCTTCATCGAAATCGGTCTGAAAAACCACGGTCAGGAGATCACCGCTCAGGACAACGTCGAAATCTGGGCTGACGAAATGCGCGTCTCCGATATCTATCGCAACTCCGGTTGGGCCGCTTCGGGTGAAACACGCTTCGAGTTCGCCGACCTACTCGACATAACTGCCGACATCACCCAGCGACAAGCCGATTTCCACAATCTCAACGAACGGACAAGGAACGACCCCGCCGATCAACTCACCGGCAACTTCAGCACTGAGCTACAGGTAGGCGAGGTTTTCGACAAGCCGCTCGGCATCAACATTCCGGTTAAGTTCAACTTCCGTCAGGACGTCTCGATCCCAAAGTACAAGCCTAACAGCGACGTCAAGCTCACCTCTATCTCCGGGGAAAACCCCGGTCTCTGGCGACGCTTCATGGGCGACCTCTCCAACGCCAACCGCTTCCGCCAGACTCAGGCCCAGGAAGGCCCCATCGATTCTCTCGTCTCGACCGACAAGTCTTACACCATCACCGGTGGCTTTTCAAAGACAGGCAAAAGCGACAACATCCTGTCACAAGTCACTCTCGACAATTTCAAGTTTAACGGCAGCTTTCAGGAAGTCTGGGGCAGGGACTACAACTCCCTCCTCGAGTACAAGCGCGTCTCGACCGGCAACTCATCCTACAACCTCTCGATGGATAAACCACCCGAGTTAGAGTGGATGGCGTGGGCAGCCGATATCCCCGTCCTGAACAAGTTATCCGAAAGCACCTTCAGGCCCGTCCCGACAAGCCTCAACCTGACGGCAAGCGGTAACGAGACCTACTCCCGCACCTTGCGCCGAACGGGCGTCAAGACCGGCGACACCACTTTCACCATCGACCGCAGCTATTCGACTGGCTGGCGACCGTTCCAGATCCTCAACTTCGACTTCAGCCAATCCATTGGCTCCAGTCGCGTCGTCGAAGACACCATGCGCACCATGGCCGCCTACCGCATGTCCAATCTCGACAGCACCATCTATTGGCGAATGTCGGAAGACTCCATCCGCACCTTCGATACCCTCGCCTGGCGTGAAGCCAAAGCCCACGACATCCAGCGCATCAAGGACAAACTCTTCTGGAAAGGTTTCGGCTACTATTTTGTCGATGACGAACTGAGCCAGCGCCTGAACGGCGGCTTCAGCCCCGTCTTTCTCTCGTGGCTCGGAACAGAGACCAACTATTCGACCTCCTACTCATGGCGCTGGGGAAGAAACCTGGGTCCCGCCGACCGATCTGTCCGCGCCAACGCCAATTTCACCGGCACGGTCACCTTGCGACTGCCCCAATTGACCTCCGGCTGGAAGTCTGGCGCACAAGCCCCCAAAGGCGAAGACGCTGCAGGCGGGATCGATGATGGCCTCTTCGATATAAAGTCGCCGATTCCCAACCGCAACAAGCCTGCCCCCGGTGCCAACCCCAAGGGGCGCTTCCCCGAGCTTGGCTCCGACGGCAAGCCCGTTTCTCCCGTCCCAGATCCGGCCGCCGCCGTCTCGGAAAGCGGCGAGCTTCTCTTCCCGGATGGCATCCCCTTCGACTCGCTCGGCGTCGATTCCCTCGGCGTCGATTCCCTCGCCGCGAGTATTCCCGCAGCAGATACATTGGCCGAAAAGAAGCCCCGCTTCAACCCTCCCAACCTCCTCGATCTGGGGAAAAAGTTCGTCTCCAAGATTCGTGATGTGCAATACGCATATACCCAAACCGGTGACGTCACCAACAGCGGCGTCGCTGAAGGTCAGGCCGATTGGGCGTATCGGCTCGGCTTCACCAGAGACACCGGGCTCGATTCCGTTAAAGGATACTTCCGCGAAAACTACAACCAGAGCTTTCGCAATAAAATCTCTACCGGCTACGAGATCACTCAGAACCTCACCATCAACAACATCGAGATGACCTTCGTCGATAACCGTAATTACGGTCAGCAAATCTCCGGCTCCACCCAGCGACCCGTCTTCATGTACTTCGGCAAGGACAAAACCAGCATCAAAAAGCTCCCCTCCGCAAACTGGGGCATCCGCTGGAGCGGCTGGGAGAGCCTCCCCTACCTGAAGGAGTGGGCGACCTCGATCAGCCTCGACAACAACTTCAACGGTTCGCAGACCGAACAGTGGCGCAAGGTCACCCGCGACACCACCCGTGAGGTAACCAACGTCGATTACGAAAAAAGTTTCCAGCCCCTCCTCGGCATCAACTTCGCCTGGAAGGGTGGAGTAGGCACCAACGTCAGGTACAACTGGAACCAGGCTGTGCAGGACAGCCGCATCGGCAACAATTCCAAGAGCCGCAACACCACCGCCGCAATCAGCGTCACCGGAAGCTACACATCCCGCAAAGGTTTCAGCATCCCGATCCCTGTCTGGCCCTTCAAAAACAGGCGCTTCGACAACAGCACCACTTTCTCGCTCGCCTTCAACAGCAACTCCACAACCCGCGAAAGTGCCGCGCGTGGTGCCGGCTTCACCGTCGCTCCCGGCGGGAAGAGTAGCTCTTGGTCGGTCTCGCCCAGCGTCGACTACACCTTCTCTTCAGCAGTGAGAGGCGGATTCCGCTACACTTACAGCGCCCAAAAAAGCCAGCAGACTTCCTCCAAGTCCCAAGAGTTCGGCTTCACAGTCAACATCTCGATCAGAGGATGACCCATTCGTCCGCACCCGCGTAGGGATAAAAGGGAAGAGTTTTGTGAGGAAAATTGAGAATAAACAAATATTCCAACTTTTGACGCACTTCTCGGTTATTAAGAAGAATATTCCGTTATATTAACAGTATCGCTTGACACTGTCGGTTAACAAATTATAAGGATCTTTCCAAATGCTCAAAATAACTCTCGCTTCAGCGATTGCAATCTTTATGGTTGCTTCTTCCTTCGCTGCTGGCCCGCCCTATCCACCAGATAACAAGATGACAACTCCACCAGATGGCAATGTTTTCTTCACTGACACAACAGGAAGGCATGCCCTTGATCCGGTCTGCGGTATGTACGTTACTGTTGACATGGCGACTCACCACTATGACCATAACGACAAGCGCTACTTCTTTTGTTCCGAAGACTGCCACATGGCATTCAAAGCCAAACCTTCTAAATATCTGGAGAAGCTCGTCATCCCGGCAAATGTTGTTGCGATCAAGGGAAACAAATTGACTGCAATGTGCCCGGTTTCGGATGAGCACGTCGAGGTTGACAAGGAGACCCTTCATCAGGTCTACAATGGTAAGGACTACTTTTTCTGCTGCAACAAGTGCCCTAAGCCGTTCGCCAAGGACCCCGAGAAATACACTTCGAAAAAGGTCGATTCTCACAATATGATGAAAGATGGTCACGACGGGCACATGGGACATTAAGGAGTCGGTGTCTTCTCCTGTGTATAGCACGGGAAAACGCCCCATAAAAATTCATACCAAAACAGTAAGTGACGAAATGTCGAATAATCATTACGAAAGTTGCATTGAAGCCTGTAATCAATGTTTAACAGCGTGTGAAAATTGCGCATCATCTTGTTTGCACGAACAAGACCTCAAGATGATGGCGCGGTGCATCGAACTTGACCGCGACTGCGCCGATATCTGCAGTCTGGCAGCTCGATTCATGGCACGTGGCTCACCCTATGCCGCGAAACTCTGCTCATTATGTGCGGAGATTTGCCAGGCGTGTGGCGATGAATGCGCCAAACACCATATGGAGCATTGCAAGCAATGTGCGGCAGCCTGTCATAAATGCGCCGAAGAGTGCAGAAAAATGGCATAGAACTAATTTTCCCCCATCGCCAAATGAACAGTTGGCGATGGGGGGGAGCCGTCAAAATTGACCAATCTGGTCAATAAGATTCACATCTCAAATTCAAGGGAATTTCCAGCTATAAAGACCATAACTCGATTTTTAATCGTCCTCTTCGCGCTCGCCCTTCTGGCGGGTTGCACGAAGACGCAACATCATTCCCCGGGACACACGGGTCAATTACTACAGACCGATATTAAAGCTGAGGACAACTCTAATGAATAATTCTTACAAAGTCGGCCTTGCGGCAATTTCGTTACTTCTACTGCAGGGTTGTAATACCGATAAAACGGTAGATACGAACCACGATGCAATAGTGAAAGTGCAAACCTCGCCCCCGGACGGCGCGACTAATGTGACTCCCAACACGAACTTCAACGTCACTTTCAGCCAACCTATGGACAGTGCCGAAGCACAAATGCACTTTATGCTCCATGAAGGCTGGGGCGTTGGTGGCATGGAGATGGAAGGTCATTTTGAATGGAACGTCGCCCGTAACCAGATGATTTTTAATCCGATGGAGCCACTCCAGCCAAACATGACCTACACTATGCACCTCAAAGGCATGATGCGCGGGATAGACGGATGGATGCACATTCCGCTATTCGATTCGACTGTTTCGGGCGGCGGTATGATGATGAGTGGGAGGATGATGGGCGGAATTGAGGATGACGAAATCCGCATCGTCTGTTCAACCGGGCCGGACATACGTCGCCAGCTTGACCTCAATCTCACCGGTGATGTCATTTTTGTCGCCGATGGCGGCTCAGGAGATATTGCCGCCATAGATCCAGCGACCAACGCAATTATCGGCATTCAACCTCACCAAAATATCAAGTTCTTTCACCATCTATATCTTTCGCCCGACCGAACGAGGTTGGTCGTTTCCGACCCGGGCGAAAACATGAGTAGTGGCGGTTCCGGTGGACATGGCGGGCATGGCGGCACGATAATAGGGCAGTCGCATATTCTGGTGTTGGATTCGAGAACTCTGCTGGAGGTAGGTCGCCTCAACATCGAAGGTGTCGTTCACAATGCTTTGGTAACGCCGGACGGCCAAAATCTTCTATTCAACAATGCCAACCATAATATGCTTCACCGCTACAGCTTCCCCGCTCTGATGCCGCAGTCGAGCTACTCCGTTGGAATAGAACCTTTGGAAGTTTCTGTCACTCCAGACGGTGAATACGCTCTCATCGCCAACAGCGGCAACAACACAGTCACTCGCGTTCACCTGAAGATGGACATGCCAGCCGATAATGTTACAGTTGGAGCCACCCCGGTTGGCGCCTGGATTTCGCCGGATGGGACGACTGCATGGGTCACAAATGAAGGCTCCAAGTCGATCACTGTGTTGACAATAAGTCCTTTCGCTGTAGTTACCACAATTGCACTTGGCTTCACGCCCGGTCAGGCATTCGTCAACCCGGTTCGCCCGGAGGCTTATGTCGCCGATGAAGACAACGGTCAGGTCGTCATTTTCAACTCAACGACCTACGCTCGTCTGGGCCAGATCACTACTGGCGCAGGTGCCCATGGCATCGTATTCTCCCCGGACGGAACAAAAGCCTTTGTTACCAATGAAAACGTCCGTTCAGTATCTGTCATTGATACCGGGAACCGGACTGTACTGGCAACAGTACAAGTCGGAATAAGACCTAACGGCATTGTCTATCGCCGTGCACTCTAAATTCACTGTGCGAGGTAAGACATTTTGGGACAGACTCAAGCGACGGAATTCCTGCCGTCTCACTTTTGAAATTATCAACCACTATCTTTAGAGATTCATGAGCACTCGACCATCCGTGAGACTACCGCTCGAGGTCGATTCCCCTATACGTACAGTTCTCAAAATAGATAGCAGACTTCCTCCAAGTTCCAAGAGTTCGGCTTCAAAGTCAATATCTCCATCAGGGGGTAGTATTACTGATTACACCCAACTTCCGATTCAAGGGTCGCGTAACACAATTATCTCAAGAAAAATAATAACTAACTTTCAAAATTAGGAATCAAATCAAATGCTCAGATTAATTTCTCTTATTACACTTGCGATCTCTATAGCAGTACCTGCTTTCTCCGCCGACCCACTTCTTGCCCCTCAACCTAAAGCTGAGACGATTGCCGATGGCAACGTATTCTTCACCGATAAAGATGGCAAGCACTATCTCGATCAGATTTGCGATATGTACGAAGTAGCCGACGAGAATACCGCTTTCACTGATTTCAACGGCAAACGCTACTACTTCTGCGCCGCAGGTTGTGCGAAAACTTTTGCCGAAAAGCCGAGTGATTTCCTTGAAAAACTTGTTCTTCCGGCAAACGTGATGGCAATGAATGACGATGTATTGACAGTCGCCTGCCCTGTCTCAAGCGAGCTCCTTAAAGTAAATGATAAGACCCCGCATCACATCCATGAAGGGAAGAACTATTTCTTCTGCTGTAGTAAGTGCGGTGCCTCGTTCGCAAAGAATCCCGCTAAATTTACCGCAAAAAAGGCTGATTAACTCCTACACCGGATATCATCACGAGCGATACTGAACTCAACTCGCGACATAATCCGTGCCGGGGAACTTCTCACACACCTAAATTAGATTCTATGCATCTAAGAATACAATCGTTTGCAGTTCGAAAGATCCTCTTCTTTTCACCGCTTCTGTTTTTTCTGTTTGTCATCTCGTCTCCAGTCCAAGCCACCGAGCCCGACCCCGTCCTCGACAGCTTGATCGAGAGAGCCTTCCTCCGCCATCCCGACCTTGAAGCTATGCGCAGCATGGTCGAAGCCGCTGACGCCAGACGATCCATGAGCCGCTCCCTGATGAACCCGGAGCTGACCCTCGCCATCATGGATGTCCCCACTGACTTCTCATACGACACCGACCCCTCAACAGCCTTCCAGATCGGCATTATGCAACGCTTCCCCTGGCGAGGCAAACGCAAAGCCTCCGCTGATGCCGCCTCTGCTCGCGTAAAAGCCGACAACATCCGCCTCGAATCTGCCCGACAAAACATGGCGGCGATGATAACAATGGCTTATTACGAGCTTGCCGCACTTGAAGAGGAAAAGGTTCTACTGGCGGACGGTCTCCGCCTGACCGAAGAGATGACCCGCGCCGCAACCTGGATGACAAGTTCCGCCATGGGAAGGCTTTCCGACATCGAAAAAGCCCGGCTGGAGGAAGAGAACTGGAAGCTGAAAATCGTCGCCAACCTCGGCGCTATCAAACGCGCCCAAGCCGCCATATCCTATGCATTGGGCGAGCCTATCGACACACTCTTTTTCTCCCGCGTCCACATGCCCGATGGTCTCCCCTCGCTCCCCGTTCTCGATTCCCTGCTCGCGCCAGAGTTATTCGATCAAGCCCCCATCCTTCAGGAAGAAATCGCATCCGAACAAGCCTCGCGGGACGACCTCGCCAAAGCCAAGCTCGGCTGGTACCCTGATTTTGACGTGATGTTGTCGTACGACATTAAGCCCGACCTCAAGTCCTCAGGTGGTGTTGATCACAACGGCCAACCCTTGCCAACCGGCACCATCGACCAGATGAACATGATCTCCCTCGGCGTCACCTTCCCTCTTCCCCTCCATGGCAAAGGCAATCAGCGCGCCGAAATCGCCGAATCATCCTCGATGCAGCGTCAGGCGTTCGCCAAAATAGCCGCCACCAGGCTCACACTTGAAAATGAAGTCCGCCAACTCCATTCAGTGTGGGAGGAGCAGAACAACTGTTGCGCCTTCGTTCAGGAGACCTTGATCGGTCGCGCTGAATCGCTTTACCGCACCTCGCTAATCGATTATCAGGCTGGCAAAACCCCCTTCATGGAGCTTTCCCAAGCCCGCATGAGCCTCGTCATGGCAAAGATGGAGCTGTCGATGTCTCGCGCTGAAGCGTGGGGCGCTCGCGCCAAACTGTTCGCCGCGCTCGGCATCCTTGTCCCTCAATTAGAGGAATGGACAACAAATGAAAAGTAACAAATTCTCTCCCATCTGGCTCATCATCGTCTTCTTCAGCCTCACTCTGAACGGATATCTGATCTATCAGTATTTTGCCGCAAAGCCGGGTACAACCCCTTCAGCAATCAGCAAACAGCAACCAGATCTTTACGTCTGCCCAATGCACCCGCAGGTCGTCAGCGATCGCCCCGCCGACTGCCCAATCTGCGGCATGAAGCTCGTCAAAAAATCGTCGAACGCTGTCTCTGACCCCGCTCTCGACAGCCTTATCGGCTCGGTCAACCTCTCTCCCACGCAGGAACTGTTAGCAAATATCTCGGTCGAGCACCCGACGACAGTCCGCTTCGAGGGTGGCTTCACCGTTACCGGCACAATCCGGGAGATAGAAGGAGGACGCTGGAAAGCCTCATCAAGAACAATGGGCAGGATCGACAAGCTCTTTATCTCCAACTCCGGCGAAGTCGTCAGCGAAGGCGACCCCCTCTTCGATCTCTACAGCCCCGACCTCGCCTCAGCGGCTCAGGAATACCTCTACATCCTTGCTCATCCCGAAGACGATACACTTGGCGAGCGAGCAGAAGCAATCCGCGGAAAACTCCTTAGCCTTGGCTTGGAATTCGAACATCTTAACGAAATCGCCCGTCTTAACCAAGCCTTCGATGTGTACACCTTCCACGCCCCTCGTTCCGGCATTGTTATGGGCAAAATGGTCTCGGAAGGCGAGTGGGTGATGCCGGGAATGACTGTCATCGATTTCCTCGACCTCTCGTCGGTTTACGTTGAAGGCGCCCTGCTTGAACGCGATGTTTCGCTCGTCAAAATTGGAACAGAACTCCAAGTCACTTCAATTTCCGGCGAGGCAGGAAAAGGAACGGTCACTCTTGTCGGTCCTATGGCAGACATGATGACCCGCACCATCCCCTTCCGGGCAATCCTTCCCAATCCAGGCGGCAAATGGACGCCCGGGGCATTCGTCACTGTTCTGGTCGGCAATACAGACGGTTCTGACGTCCTCTCTGTTCCCGAAGACGCTGTGCTTATCTCCGGCAGGGGAGCCGTAGTCTGGACAAAGGTCGGCGAGGGGAGATTCGTGGTGCGAACCGTCGTTCCCGGAACCCGTCAGAACGGTCGCATCGCCATTCTTGACGGTCTGACAGAGGCTGACGCTGTCGCAGTCACCGGAGCTTACCTGATCGACTCCGACGCTCAGATCCGAAAAATAGGAGCCGCTTCCATGCCCGGAATGGACATGACAAAACCCGGCGCGATGGATGCGCCCCCGGATAATTCCATGTCGGGTATGGACATGTCCCAACCGGAATCAATAAATTCCAAATCCCATATTCTAAATCCTAAATTATCTTACACCTGCCCGATGCACCCTGAAGTAGTTTCATCCGAACCGGGCCGCTGCCCGAAGTGCGGTATGTTTCTGGTTGAGAAGGAGACCGGCAAGTGATTGAATGGATCATCGCTTGGTCACTTAAAAACCGCACTATTGTACTGATCGGAACCGCATTCCTCCTGCTCTGGGGGATCTGGGCGCTGAAAAACACTCCTGTCGATGCCATTCCCGACCTGTCCGATAACCAGGTCATCGTCATGACTGACTGGATGGGGCGGGCACCTCAGCTTGTCGAAGATCAGGTCACCTATCCACTCCAGAACGCTCTGAAGGGCCTCCCCCGCACCAGGGCCGTCCGTGGTCTTTCGATGTTCGGCATCTCAATGATTTATGTCATTTTCGATGACGATGTTGACATCTATTGGGCACGGTCACGGGTAATGGAGAAGCTGAATGAGGTCCAGGGAATTCTTCCCGCCGGAGCGCGCACCATGCTCGGACCTGATGGAACCGGTGTCGGACACGTCTATTGGTACACCGTCGAAGGGGATGGTCACGATCTCGCTCAACTCCGCACGATTCAGGACTGGTACCTTAAGACCGGACTCGCTTCGGTCGAAGGTGTTGCTGAGATTGCCTCAATCGGCGGCTTTGTCAAGCAGTATCAGGTCGAACTCGATCCCCTCAAAATGCAAGCCTATGGCGTCTCAACAATGATGGTCATGGAGGCGGTGAGGAACTCCAACATCGATGTTGGCGGAGGGTTGATCGAACGCTCCTCAATGGAGTATCTGATCCGAAGTCTTGGCTACATAAAGTCGAAGAACGACGTCGAAAAGATCGTCATCATGGCGAATGATCGCGGGGCACCGGTGACCGTCGCCGATATTGCCACCGTGCAGATGGGTGGCGACATCCGGCGCGGACTTCTCGACAAAAACGGCGATGGTGAAGTTGTCGGCGGCATCATCGTTATGCGCTACGGCGAAAACGCCAAACAGGTAATCGACCGCGTCAAGGCTCGCCTGAAAGATCTTTCGCGAGGTCTTCCCCAAGGCGTTCGCGTCGAGACTGCATACGACCGCTCCGACCTCATCGAACGCGCTCTCAACACGTTAAAAGAGACGCTATTCCAGGAAACTGCAATCGTCTGTCTGGTGATTCTGCTCTTCCTTTTCCACTTCCGCTCGGCGGTGGCTGTCATTGCGGCGATTCCCGTAGCGGTTGTGTCGTCATTTATTGCCATGTACTATTTCAACGTCACCTCCAACCTGATGTCTCTCGCCGGAATCGCCATCGCCATCGGAGTGCTGGATGATGCCAGTATAACTGTAATGGAGAACGCCTATCGACATCTCTCGGAAGGCGGCGAGAAAGCCCGCAAAGACATAATAGGAACTGTTTACGCCTCCTGCCGAACGGTGGGCCGTCCGATATTTTTCTCCATGGGGATCATCGTCCTCTCATTCGTGCCGGTCTTCATGCTTGAAGGTCAAGAAGGCAAGCTCTTCTTCCCGCTCGCCATGACCAAAACTGCGGCGATGGTCGCCGTCGCGCTACTGTCGATCACCCTTGTGCCAGTACTCTGCACGTTACTGCTCCGCGGTAAACTCCGCCCGGAAGAGTCCAATCCGCTTAACCGCTTCTTTAATGCCCTTTACGAACCCATCATCCGCTTCGCCCTCAAGTTCAAGTGGCAGATGATCGCCCTCAACGTCCTCGTCCTGATCTTTACCGCCTGGCTCGCAACTCGTATCGGCAGCGAATTCATGCCTGCTCTGGACGAAGGCTCCCTCCTCTTCATGCCGACGACGCTCCCCAACGTCTCGATCACCGAAGCCAAGCGCATCTTGCAGGTACAGGATAAGATCATCAAGTCTATTCCCGAAGTCGATCTGGTATTGGGTAAGGTAGGTCGCGCCGAAACCGCCACCGACCCGGCCCCCATCTCCATGATCGAGACGATTATTACCCTCAAGCCTCACGACCAGTGGCGCAAAGGCTTGACTCGTGATGACATCATCGCGGAACTCGACTCTAAATTGCAGATCCCCGGTGTCGCCAACGGCTGGACTCAACCGATCATCAACCGCATCAACATGCTGGCGACCGGTGTCCGCACCGACCTCGGCATCAAGATCTACGGCGCCGACCTGAAACAACTCGAAGATCTCGCCATCGAAGCCGAGCAGATCGTGAAACAAGTCCCGGGCGCGGTGGACGTCTTTGCCGAGCGTGTCATCGGTGGTAATTACATCGATATCGTTCCCGACCGTGACGCTATCGCTCGCTACGGTTTCACCATTGGCGAAGTTCAAGCCGTCATCGAAGCCGCTTCCGGCGGCATGAACGTGACCTCCACCGTTGAAGGCCGCGAGCGCTACCCCGTCCGCGTACGTTACGCACGGGACTTCCGAGCCTCGCCAGAAGAGCTTGGCAACATCCTGCTCACGTCGATGACAGGTGCACAGGTTCCCCTTTCGCAGGTTGCGAAGATCTCCGTTACCGGTGGTGCGCCAATGATTGGCTCGGAAAACGGTATGCTGAGGTCGATCGTATTTTTGAATGTCCGCGGCAGGGACTTGGGCGGCTTTGTCGAAGAAGCAAAGACCACTCTCGCACGCGACCTGAAACTCCCCGCCGGCTACTTTGTCGAATGGTCAGGCCAGTGGGAGCATCAGGTTCGCGCCAAGGCTCGCCTTATGTGGATTGTGCCGATAGGGCTGCTGGTTATTTATCTATTACTATACTTCATTTTCCACTCCTTTGCAGAAGCCGGACTTGTCATGCTTTCCGTGCCGTTTTCTCTGACCGGAGGAGTGCTTTTTATCTACTGGATGGGGTATAACTGGAGCGTCGCAGTGTGGGTAGGTTTTATCGCGCTTTACGGCGTGGCTGTGGAGACGGGAGTCGTGATGGTGGTGTACCTGCAAGAGGCACTGGATAAAAAACTTGCCGAGGGAGTCGTCGGTCGAAAAGAGCTTTACGAGGCTATCTACGAAGGAGCCGTCACCCGCCTCCGCCCGAAGTTAATGTCTGTTGCCACAACTATTTTGGGGCTGTTGCCGATCCTCTGGTCAACCGGCACAGGCGCCGACCTAATGAAACCCATCGCCTCGCCGATGGTAGGCGGTTTGTTCACATCGGCGGTGCATGTCTTGATCGTCACACCGGTCATATTCGCCCTCGTCAAGGAGCACGAGCTGAGGAAGGGGCCTTTGAGACCGGCAAATATCGACTTGTAACCTTCAAGATTCGGAGTGCTGAAGCTTGCTTCAGCTTTCTTCGTAGGTCAGGTTGTCTCAACCTGACAATTCGCGTGTAGCCCGTCCAGCTTGCTGGGCGGGTCTTCGTACGGGCGAGGCTTGTCTTCGCCCTTTCATCATCACTCCGGCGCAGCCGGACCGGAACGGGACAAGCTTGCGCAGTCAATCCATGATTCCATCTCAATTTTCCTCTACCGTTCCAAATATTATTCTATTGCACTTGCTAAGTCCTTTTTTATTTTGCACATATTATTGTCGGCTCGTTTTAGCCGACAGTCTCCCAACGGGAATGATCGGCGATATTATTCATGAACGTCTATCCTGATGGGAGGTTGGTATGTCACGCAAATTACGTTTCAGAGCCCTGATCGGGCTGGTTGCAATGATTGCGGTTGTGATTGGGGTGTTGGTTTATCCGCCGCCGAAGGAGGCAAAGTCCACAACTTCGTACTTCACTGTTTTCATAAGAGATACTGATGACGGTAACGGCATCACCGGACTCGATCTAAATATTGTTCACATCACATTTTATCTGAACGATCAACCAGTAGGCGGAGGAGCGGCGTATCAAGAATTAGGAGGGGTCTATTCTTTCGCTACCGAAATCCCCTCTACTCAATTTGACGAGTGGGATGTTCGACTTGACCCTCCTCCGAACGGTTTCGATTTCCCCCTCGATCCAAACCCCAGCTTTCAGCAGTCTTCGTCATCAAACAATTTTCCCTGGTATATTGACGAACCTTAGTCCATACTCAAGGACAGTCCAGCCTGATGGGAAGGCTGGTGCATACCCATCCGGTTGGATATCCCCCTGTGAACGCGAATGAATAAAATATTAGCTATACTTCTCCTGTTTGCGAGCAATGGCTTCTCGCAACCCCAGCAGGACTGGATTAGGCGATACCCCGCTCCTGGCGGCGACAGCATCGGTGTCCTAAATGATGTGTTCGCCACTGTAGATGGTGGATTTGCTATGGCCGGTCATGCCGGAATCGCGGGGAATAGTAGCCAGATATGGTTTTTGGAAACGGACAGAGATGGAGTTGTGATCCGCGAAAGCCTCTATCCACCTAATATGGAAGACCCTCGCTGTAGGGGCTATTCGATCATTCAAGATGATAATGGTGGCTTCATGGTCGGTGGTTCTATCACAAGTGGCGGTAATAGTACTCGCTTCGCAGTCACCCACATTAATAGTGACGGCCAATTCGATTGGTGGACACAATGGGGTTCAGGGGAGTGCTTTGCTGTGATTGAGCTTAAATCTGGAGATTTTCTTGCATGCGGAATTGGTTCACTTGGGAATGGTGCAGCTGCCCAAGTAGTAAAATTTAACATTGAAGGAGAAACGATTTGGGTACAGCGGTTTCAACAATTTCTACAGTTCTTTGCAGTCAGGGAGATCGATGGTGGTGCAATGCTGGTTGGTCATACAGGTGGCACTACTCTTGTTTGCCGAATTGGTGAAGACGGTGAACTAATAGACTACCAAAACCATGGTGATGGCATCTTGAGATCGCTGATCTCCTGTCCGGGTGGCTTTGCGGCATCTGGAGGCAGGACGGGAAATCTCTTCATAACCTTACGGCTGGATAGCGATGGGAACCTTGTTTGGCGAAACGAAGTGGAGGCTCGTAATGCTGCCGCGGGAGTTGCACGAATGCCCGATGGAGGATTTTCAATCTGTGGCGGTGTTTTGGAAGGACACCACTTGATTCGGATTGATCGTGCGGGAAACTTCATGTGGAGACGCGATGACCGACTTAACCGATTTGAATTTAGTCCCGGCTGGCAGTCGATCCTTACAAACGAAGATGGTTTTGCATTTGTTGTCGGAATGATTGATAATCGAGTTGGGGTACTTATGAAGCTTCAACCAGACATTAGCGCGCCACGGATTGCAGAATTTCATCCCATTGCGACACAATTTGCTGTTCTGTTAAACGATTCTGTTGAATTTGAAGTTGAAGCAAATGATATTCAAGGCGACTCGCTTTGGTATAGATGGAGCCGAAATAGAGCTGAATTTGATGAAGGCGACTGGACGACAATCGCTTTCGACACACTCGGCATTGACACGATCATATGTACCGTCTTCGACTCAACCGGATCTGATCAAGCTACTTGGCACATCACCGTCACCGACCTCTTTATCTCCGACTACACCCCCGACACCCTGAACCTCACCCTCAGGCGAGGAGTCTCCGTTGACTTCTCCCTCGACACTCTCCGGTATGTAGGTGAACAGGAGCCGGAGTACATCTGGACGAAGACGAATCTGAACAATGGTCAAGTCGAAGAAACCGGCGGGGACGCCCGTTGTACGGTTGAGTTTCCTTGGTCGGGGGAGTACACCGTTGAGGGCAAAGCATATCGCGGTGAGTCTTCGGATCAGGTGACGTGGAACGTAGCCGTTCGAGGAGCGATTTGGGCGTACGTGCCAGAGGCACTTGCCTTCGACGTAGAACCCGACAGCCTCGTTCACTTCGAGATTGTCCCGAGCGAGCCGGAGAACGAGTCGCTAAGCATCCAGTGGCTTGTCGATGGGGAGTTTGTGCGGGAGGGGGAATTGGGGATGGAGTGGAGATTTGCCGGTAGTGCGGACGGTAGTGCCGATTTAAATCGGCACTACTTGGTGCAGGTTGTTGTGGCTGATTCGGTTGAGTCTGACACCGTCACATGGTCAGTCACCGTCCGCGACCTCGCTGTCCCGCAAAACGACCCTTCTGCCGCCCCCCCGCGGTCTGCAGCCATTCTCAGTGTCTCGCCAAACCCGTTCAACTCAACCCTGACGATACGGTTTTCGGAATCCCCCCATGCTATTGCAGGGGGGGTAGGGGGGGTCAGTTTACGCATCTACGACCTTTCGGGGCGACTTGTCGCTGATCTTCTTGGTAGCACCGGCGTCTCCGCCGGTCACGGGAAACATCCCGCCGCAGAGGGCGGGGCTACCGGGCACTCCGCCATCTGGAACGCCTCCTCCGTCCCCGCCGGAGTCTATCTCGTCCGCCTCCAATCCGGCTCTGACGTCTCCACTCAAAAAGTCGTCCTGATGCGTTAGGGTGGACGGCTGCTCACCCTGCCGGCCTGTTCGGTCAGGTCTTCAAGACCTGACCGAACGAATAATTCCGCTGGCAGACGCCCTCGTCTGCCAGCCCATCCTTTGCACTTTGCACTTTGTACTTTTTTACTTCCCAACCTTCCGCATCGCGCTCTCCCGTTGCGTCAAAGTGATTTAAGGCGTAACTTTCCAAGTTGCAAGTAAGGTGAACGGCTGAAGCAAGCTTTAGCACTCCAAAGTTTACCCGCCGAGCAAAGCTCGCCGGGCTACACGAACTTTAACGACCTTGGCAGATAAGTTTATGTTTTTCAATTTATCAGACCTCTTCGCCATCGCCCCCGAAATATGTCTGCTAGTGCTCGCCGCTGTCGTCCTGAAAACCGAGCTTTTCTTCACGCGCAAGCCTACCGCCCTGCAAGGCATCACGATGGCCGGACTCCTCGTCACCATGGGCGTCACCGTGATGACCGCTTCCGAGTTCCCCACCGGAGCCTTCAACGGAATGATAGCCGCCGATGGATTCACCCTCTTCCTGAAGGTGGTGCTCCTCGGCGTCGCCTTGCTGACTACCCTGATGAGCCGCGAGTACTTCGACGATGCCGCCTTCCGTCACGGCGAGTATTACGCCTTGCTCCTCCTGACGACCATCGGAATGATGACCCTCGCCGCCGCAACCGACCTCGTGACCCTCTTCCTTGGCGTCGAGACAATGTCCGTCGGTCTCTACGTCCTCGCCGGTCTCCGGCACGACCGCCCCAGATCATCTGAGGCGTCCCTGAAATACCTCCTGCTCGGAGCCTTCGCCTCCGGCTTTCTCCTCTACGGAATGGCTCTGCTTTACGGCTCGACCGGCGGCAAAACCAACTTCGCCGAAATCGCCGCCGCCATTTCCCGCTTCGGCGACGAGACCCCCAAGGTCTTGCTCGCTGGCGTAGGCTTGATTCTGATCGGCCTCCTCTTCAAGGTCGCTGCGTTTCCCTTCCACTTCTGGTCGCCCGATGTCTATCAAGGTTCCCCCACCCCTGTCACAGCCTTCATGTCTGCCGGTCCCAAAGCCGCCGCAATCGCCGCCACGATCCGCCTGATGGGTTGGGCATTGCCTGACCTCGCCGCAGTCTGGGGTCCTTTGCTCTGGGTCGTCGCCGCCCTGACGATGACCGTCGGCAACATCATCGCCATCTCGCAAAAAGACATCAAGCGCATGCTCGCCTACTCGTCGATCTCCCACGCGGGTTACCTCTTGCTGGCAGTCCTCGCCGCAGGTGACCAGTCGATCCGCGACCTCGCCGCATCGGGGATGCTCTTCTACCTTGCCGCCTATTACCTGATGAACCTCGGAGCTTTCGCCGTTGCCATCCTCGTCAACCGTGCGCGCGACAACGGCGACTACCACCTCGACGACTATCAAGGCATGGCCGCCCAAAAGCCGATGTACGCCCTCGCCATGACCGTCTTCATGATCTCGCTGGCTGGCATCCCGCCAACAGCAGGTTTCTTTGGCAAGCTCTTCGTCTTCTCCGCCGCTATTAAGGCTGGCTACGTTTGGCTGGTCGCTATCGCCGTCCTCAACAGCGTCGTCTCAGCCTTCTACTACCTCCGCATTGTCGTCCTGATGTACATGAAGCCCCAAACCTCACCTGCCGGGTCGATGCGTTCGCCCGCGACAGCCGTCCTGATCGGTTTCTGCGCCGTCGCCATAGTCGTCCTCGGACTGATCCCCGGAGGCATTCGCAACCTCGCCAACAGCGGCGGCTCTTCCGTCGCAATTCCTCCGCCAACCGTCGCGGAAGTCAGCACCAAGTAGGCAAAACTCCCGCTGTCAGACGCCCTCGTCTGACAGCAAAATAAAGTGATGGAAGACGCCCTCTTCTGACAACCAACCAAGGATCAAGTGGAACAGCAACTTGAACTGATGATGCACAGTCTGCCCCTATGGAGTGGAATCCCCTTCGCGGGGATTCTTCTCTCTATAGCCCTTTTCCCTCTGCTGGCCCCACATTTCTGGCACCTCCACTACAAAAAAGTCACCGCCATCTGGTCGCTCCTCCTGGCAATTCCTTTCCTGTTCGCCTACCGTGAAGCCGCCGCGCATGAGCTTGCTCATGTCCTCCTCCTCGACTATCTCCCGTTCATAATATTGCTTTGGGGACTCTACACGGTTTCCGGCGGGATCTATCTCCGCGGCACTCTCGTTGGCACTCCGGTAGTCAACTTTATGATCCTCTTGGTCGGCACGTTGCTGGCATCGTGGATGGGGACGACCGGAGCCTCAATGCTCCTCATCAGGCCCCTTCTCCGCGCCAACAAGCACCGCACTCGCAAGACCCACATCTTCATCTTCTTCATCTTCCTCGTCTCCAACATCGGCGGCATATTGACCCCCCTCGGCGACCCGCCGCTCTTCCTCGGCTTCCTGCACGGCGTCCCCTTCTTCTGGACGATGAAGCTTCTGCCGCAATTCTTCGTCATATCGACGCTACTGCTGGTCGTCTTCTACTTTCTCGACAATTACTTCTACAAAACCGACGTCGGGCCCCACGAAGCCGCCATGCACAACGCCCCCGTCGAGCCTCTGAGACTCGAAGGTTCCCGCAACATCTTCTTCCTCTTCGGCATACTTGTCGCTGTGCTGATCTCAGGGCTATGGCAACCGGGCGGCTTCGAGATCGCCGGAATAGCCTTTGGCTGGCAAGGTTTCACGCGAGACCCCCTGATCCTTCTGATGGGTGGGCTATCGCTCCACTTCACATCAAAGAAAATTCACGACGAAAACGACTTCGGCTGGAACCCGATGATCGAGGTTGCCTGGCTCTTTTTCGGCATCTTCGTGACCATCATCCCCGTCCTGTTGATCCTTAAGGCTGGCGTCCATGGCCACCTGGCATTCCTTGTCAACAACATTGACGAGGCGTGGCACTACTTCTGGATGAGCGGCATCCTCTCCAGCTTCCTCGACAACGCCCCCACTTATCTCACCTTCTTCAACATGGCGTTGGGGCAGACGGGGCTGACCGAGTTGCAAGCATCCCAAGTCTTGCGAGGGACTCTCGAACATCCGCAAGCGGCAAACTACATTGCCTTTCTGAAAGCCATCTCATGTGGTGCTGTCTTCATGGGAGCCAATACCTACATCGGCAACGCCCCCAACTTCATGGTGCGTTCGATCTGTAGCGAGTACGGCGTCAAGATGCCCGGCTTTTTCGGCTACATGGCTTGGAGCGCCGCCATCCTGCTCCCTTGCTTCCTCCTAATCACCCTTCTCTTCTTCTGACGCTCTTCCCACTCTTCTGACTTTTCCCACTTTCTATTGCCCCCTTCCGCATTCCCCCCCTGCTATTGCAGGGGGGGTAGGGGGGGTCATTTTCCACATTCTCCAAAACCTTTTCCCCCTGTTAGAGTTCGCCGCTTCAGCGTGTCATAGAGTGCAGTAACACGTCTCGTGTGACTGCACCTTCTCCCCTCCTCTCGGCGAACGCCGCCCACGATCTTACGTTTCCCAATTTTAAAATTTACAATTTACACTTCCGACTTACCGCACTCTACAAAGTGTCATTTTCCACTTTTTTTCCCGACACCTTCCAAATTCCACTTGCAAAATTCTGGCACATTGCTTGCTAATAGACTATATTCAATACGATAATCACTGTTCAGGCGGACGCCCTCGTCCGCCGACCGAATCCATAGTGAGGAAAGTTCCGTGGGACGAAACATGATCTCGATTCTGGTCCTCGCCGCCCTGGCAGGATTCACCCAACCTGCAGTCGCTGGCGGTCTGACCGGCAACCTGCAGTCCGACTACTACATCTATCAGGACGCCGGTGGTAACGACCGCTTTGCCTTTGTCCAATCATTCTCCGGCGACCTGACCAAGCCTCTCTTCGGTAGGAATGGCTGGAATGTCTCCTTCGGAGGCGAATTCCGCGACTCGAATATGCCGGTCAAAGGCTACGAAGATGTGCGAATATCCTCCCTGATCCTCGCCAAAAAGATTGCCCACAACAAGGTATCTCTTCGCCTCGGCAGGTTCATGGCTCGCGCTGGAGGCTTTTCGTCTATCGATGGCCTCGAAATAGGCTTACCGACAATGAAGGTCAGATCGACATTCGCTGTCGGTAGCGAACATTATGCGCTCTATCGCACCGACGCCTCAGCTTTGCCCGAACGAACCAGAGCCGCCGCCCTCTTCGAAGGCAAAATCCACAAAATGCTTAAGTGGAAGGTCGATCACGTCACCCGCTTCAAGGATGGCGACGTCGATGACCAGTTGACCACTTTGGGCCTTCGTCACGCTCGAATCCACAATTTCAGCTGGGACGCTCGCTTCGGTTACGACAGTAATCAGTCAACCCTCCGCGACCTTATGGCAGCCGTAACCTACAAACCAAGCGACCATCTTCAGATCTCACTTCGCTACACCGAACGACGCTACCGCATCTATCAAGACTCATTCTTCGCCCGCTTTGAGGTCGAGCCGACCAAGCTCGCGGGGCTAACAGCGCGCTATCATCTTACGAAATCCGACCTCTGGCTTGGTCTTGGAGTCAACCATCGGATTCGCGAAGAAGGCGACCTCGATCGCATCTTCGTCTCGCTGGCCAGTGATATGGGGGAGTTGGGGTTAAGGCTTCAAACCGGTGACGACATGGAGCAGATCGGCGGCTGGTTCAGCGCAGGCGGAAATTTCCTCCCCCGGCTGAATTGGGGCGTGACTGTCAACTTCGACCGCTGGGAAAGTGCCTGGAACGCCGAATCGACTGAGGAGTGGGCTAACAGCCTGATGCTCGGCTATGAACTCGCTTCTATCGCCGATATCGAGTGCCGCGTCGAACAATTTCGCACAGCCGAACTCGACTCAGATATCCGCGGGTTGCTAACCTTCAAAATGCGGTACGGAATATGAAAAAACTGATTATACCCGTCGCCGCAGCGGCGCTTTTCCTGTTGATTGTCGCCTCCGGCAAGTCAACCCCGCCCGCTTCGAAGCTGATCTTCGATCACAAGCTCCACGTCACCGACGTAGGGGCCGAGTGCGCCACCTGTCACACCAACGTAGCGCAATCCACTGGTGGTGCCGAAAACTTTATGCCTGGTATGCAGGTCTGCGCCGAATGCCACGACGTTGAAGCTGAGTCCGGTTGCATCATGTGCCACTCCGATCCAACCAACATCGTCCCGGCGAAACAAGCTGGCAAAGGCTACGAAGCCTTTTCGCATAAGCAACATACAAAAAACGTCTCCTGCGAAACATGCCATGCCACTCAGGCCGCCAAAGCCGAAAAAGGCGATAAATACCCCGATATGATGGCATGCACCGCCTGCCACACAGAAAGCAACGCCTCTGTAACCTGCCAACAGTGCCACACCGCCGGGTCGATAGCCACACCAGCATCGCACAAGGTCAACTGGCAGAAAGAGCACGGCGAAGAAGCGCAATTCAACCGCGCCGAGTGTGCCATGTGCCACGAAGCTCCCGGAGCCAAGAGTTCCTGCACCACCTGCCACCAGGGCACTGAGTTCGGCACTCCCCATCCGCGGAATTTCGTCCACAGCACCGCTCTGATCCGCGGTGGAGGTCTTGCCGACTGCCAAAGTTGCCATGAAGCCGAGTCTTACTGCGCCCCTTGTCACCAACAGAAAATGGTCATGCCCATGAACCATTCTTTACCGGGCTGGGCGACAACTGCCTCAAGCCCCTCCCAAGGCGGCATGCACGCTCGCAAAGGCTCCGCCGATCTCGAAAGCTGCATCATCTGCCACGCCAATCTGGCTCAACAACCAACTTGCTTCAGTGCGGGGTGCCACCAATGAAAATTCTGCAAAATCTAAGGTTATCAAGCAACCGGCTCTCAATCACCTTCGGGACAATGTTGATATTGTCTATAGTCCTCGCCGCCTGTTCTGAAAAGGCTTCCGAACCGACTCGGGCGGCTCATCCAACCGGATGGGTCGATACAAGCTCCGCCAACTTCCACGGCAAATTCTTGGCCGACAGAGGTTCTCCAGAAGGCCTTCAGGCCTGTCAGTCCTGCCACGGTGAACCCGGATCAGTTAATGCGACCGGCGTCTCATGCTTCAGTTGCCACGCCCAATTCCCTCATCCCGTCGGTTGGAGCGGATCTGGCACAGCCAACCTGCACCAGACCTATATCCAGCAAAAAGGCTGGCGCATGGACGAATGCAAGACGTGTCACGGAGCAGATTTTCGCACCGCCAAAACCTTTCAGGATACGTCATCGATCTCCTGCTTCTCCTGTCACGCAGGCAACAGCGGGCCTATTGGTTGCAAAACCTGTCATGGAGGAGCTGCCTCGTCCGCTCCACCAGCCGATCTCTTGGGAGGCACCTCGACCGACCTAATCACCGTCGGTGCTCACACCGCGCATGTCCTGGATGAAGGCACCTTCGCCAAAATCTCCTGCGCCAATTGCCACGCCGGTTTCAGCGGCTACGCCAACCCGGCTCACATCGACACAACGACCCCCGGCAGGGCTGAGGTCGTCTTCGGAGTAATTGCCACCGATTCAGGTCGAATCTCGCCTGTCTGGGACAGGAACGCCGGGACGTGCTCATCGATCTATTGCCACGGCTCATTTGGCGGTGGAAATGGAGTGGTTCCGCAGTGGATTCGTACTGGACAAGCAGAATGCGGATCGTGTCATAATCTCCCTCCGACCACACATACATCCCTCCCTCAACAACAGGCTTGCTCGATCTGTCATGTATTTGAACAAGCTACTCATGTTGACGGCGTCGTCAACATGAGATAACCGTTCGCTGTGTATCGCTGGGTACGCAAAAGAGGTGATCGTATAGCGTGATCACCTCTTTATCCCCACCCACACCCCCATAATTCCTAAGTTACTATGAATTCAGTAACACGTCCAATTCCCGCTTCAGCCGATCCCTCGCCTCGCGGAAATGCGGCATCGCAATTTCTTCCGGAAGATCAGTATATTCAGCAGGATCCGGGATCGGCATATGGACGGTTCGACGCGCCCCAGGAATGAATGGACAATTTTCTGCCGCGTCGTCACAGACAGTTACAACAATATCAATGCTTTGGCCTATAAACTGGTCAACATGCTTCGATTTTTGACCAGATATATCTATTCCAATTTCCGCCATCGCCTTTATTGCTAATCGATTGATAATTGATGGTTTGGTGCCAGCAGAGTCGGCCTTCCAGCGGTCTCCCCATAACGCATTTACCAATCCTTCCGCCATCTGTGATCTGCACGAGTTCCCCGTACAAACTATCAGTATTTTCTTCATTTCCTTAAACCGTTACTATAGTATTACCAATGATTTTCCCTTGCCAATTTGTCAACTTTTCCGCCGCCATTGGCTTCAAGTCTTCGGGTAGTTCTTCCGGCATAACCCCAAATTTCTGCAAGATCTTCAGCGTTACGGGGTCGCGTCCCCGCTGTTGACCGTCCTCCATTTTCACCGCCAAACCCAAGCCAACGCTGGACTTGGCGTCGAACCAACCTACTCCATACACCCCCTCAGCACCCGCCTTTCCTGTCACTTCGCAATCCAAACCTATCTTCATGATTTCCGTGCAGATACGTCCTCGCGAGCCTGCAACCATCTCTGGATACTTGCGCATCGCTAACGCCACTCTGGTAAGGGCTGCAGCCAATTCCTGGTCGAGTCCGACGGGCCTGATTAGCCTCGCAAAAAGCCTTGCAATCGCCTTTATTGATATTCCATGAACCGGAGCAGAGCACCCATCAATCGCCACCACAATCTCCCCCTCATCCACACCCGCCGTCTCTGCAATTACTTTTTTTACAAGGCGTTGCCCCGGTTGTTCCGGATCGAGATAATTCTCGATTGATGTTTCGTTGTGTAAAGCCGTCAACAGCATCCCGGCATGTTTTCCCGAGCAGTTATGGTGCAATGTCGTTGCTTTTTCGCCATTTCGGACGAGATTATGTCGCGCCACGTCATCGAGAGGAGGATGAGTACCACACTGGAGATTTGCTAAAGTTAAGCCACCTTTTGCAAGGATTTTCGCAACCAATTGCGTATGGAACGACTCTCCGCCGTGTGAGCCGGCAAGTATCGCAATTTCACGATCTTCCAGATTAAATCGTGCGGCTGCGCCCGACAGAATCACTGCCGCTGCTTGGAACGGTTTCGCGGCAGAGCGAAGGTACGTCTTGAAGTCCGGGTCGCCTTTGGCGTAAATAACTTCACCTTCGGAGTTTACAACGCAGGCGTACCCTCTGTGCCGTACTTCGACGAGATCGCCGCGTGTCAGCTCGACCAGTACGGGGGTAACTGTATCACTTTCAATTTGATGCAACCGATTTTCCCTTCGCGTAGGTCGGGCATCCTGCCCGACAAATTGTTCACCCTTTCTCTCAAAATAACATATTTTTCACTTAAATCTCTTGTTACAAGTCCTCAAAAACAGAAAGAGGAACCGAATGGTTCCTCTTTCAAAGAGTTGGCGGGGCGGGTGCACGCGGTATCCAAGGGGGTTTTTACCGGGACCCGGCCGCCGCACAACAGTCGTTGATATTGGCGTATCTGCCTGAGGTAAATCGTCACGACTCTAATCTGTTTGCGCCAGAAGGTTTGGGGACTTGCCCCAACTACCTTAACAAGTCTCACGAATAAAGATGATATCAAATTCCATAAGGATGCGTGATATACGTCACTATTGAAAATATTTTTTCGGGGGCGAAAGTGCCTTCGCTTTTTCCGCCTTTCTGAAGCCGATGCCTGCCTTGAAAGGGATTGCGGGACTACTTTTATCAGGCAGAAGTTTTCGTTCCTGCAACGACGAATAGATGCCAGCAAAGGCTTGCCAGACAGCCCCAAGCAGATAAGGATAGCGGATGACTCTTGCCAGCATGAAAAGTTCATGCGCGAGCAGTTCGGGGATCGCCCTGATTAAAGTGCCAAATGAATCGTTGCGAAGGATCAGCCAAAGTCGATTGCGGTGGGTGAGATAGCGGGAGAAGCGGCTACCAACAGGCGAACCTCCACGTCTGTGAAAGCCCTCAGCAGTGGGGATCGTCCAAGCCAGCCAGCCGCGCCGGAAAGCTCGCCAGGCGAGGTCGGCATCCTCATAATAACAGAAAAATCGCTCTGGAAAAATTTGCCCGTCCATGGCGGCATCGCTCAGCATTTCCCGCTTAAGCAACACCGCCGCGGCACAGACGCCGAAAACTTGCACAGGTTGTGAAGGAACGACTGACGCGCCTTCCCCAGCCCCTGCGTCGCGCACCCGCCGACTCTTAAAGATTTCGATACCGACCGAATCGACGACTGTCCTTTCTCCAACATCCCCACCCGACCGCCAGAGAACTCCCCCCAACATCCCAATTTTGGCGTCACGTTCAGCGAAACTAAGCAGTTGTTCCGCCCAGTCCGGATCGAGGCTCGCGTCGGGGTTCAACAGCAACAGCCATTCACCCGTCGAAGCTTGAATGCCGATGTTATTGGCTTTGGCGAAGCCAGCGTTGTAGTCAAGCCGGATCAGGTTGACGGTGGGATAATTTGCGGCAACAAAGTCAGCCGTGCCGTCGGTCGAAGCATTATCGACGACGGTAATTTCAGCGGGACGGATGGTTTGCGCGAGAAGGCTCTCGATGCAAACGGCAATATCGTTCTTCGAGTTCCAGGTGACGACGACCGCTGAGAGGCGGGTGACGTTCATTTTCTGCCCAACTTCCGCAAGGCAGCGTCAAGCCCGGCAGACAATCTCCCGAAAGTTGTACCAAACTCGGCGTTCACCTTCTGACCGGCTCGCCACGTCATCATGATCCCGGCAAATGCCGTGACGACGACCTGCGAGAGCGCTGCTCCCGTCGCGCCGAAAAAATAAGCAGATGCAGGCAGAACCACCACCAGCAGACCGAGCGCGAGGCTCGACGTGACGACCGTGACGCTTGCCGCTCCGATTCCGTAGAGGATCGCCGCTGTGATATAGAAGAGAGCCTCGAATGGCGCCGCAAGCAGTAACAGCCGGAATAGCGGAACCGAATTGCCATAGGTTGACGGCATGATGTAATGGTAAAACGGCGCGGCTAACAACCACCCCACACCCACCGCCACAGTCATTCCTGCCGCCATGTAGGCGACTGTCTTTTCGAATAGCGAACGAACCTCTGCCATCCGGTTCTCGGCGGCAAGCTTCGACGCGTAAGGAATGACGAGCAACCCAACCGTTGAGACAAGCGCCGCGACGACGGAATAGACCCGCTTGGCTCCGCCGTAAATACCGACGATCTCCGCGTTGTAGATTGCACCGAGGACGATCAGATCGGCTCCGGCGAGAAGGCTTGCCGAGAGCCCAAGCCCGACGGTATAGAGCCCGTAGTGCAGCAATTGCTTCAGCGTCGCAATGTCGAGTTTCAACGCGAGGCTTATCCCTTTGGGCCAAACGACGACCGCATACAGACTGGAGAGAACCGCACACCCGAAAACGATCAGAAAAACCTCGCCGACGCTGCCCGCCCCGTACAGCTTGAACCAGACAAACCCGAGCGCCGTGCCGACCCAATAGACCGCCTCGATCCAGAACAGGCGTTGCGTCTGGTAGGCCGTCTGCTGGACGCAGAACCCCCAGTCCCGCACCCAAAAGACGAGCGGGATCGCTCCGGCTATCAGCAAATCGTGCGGCTCCAGCCGAAAGATCCGTTCGCCGATAGGAGCAAGCAGTGCCAGCAGCAGGAACGTCGCAACCTGAAACGCCCCCGAGAGCCAGAAGCCGACGGTTGACGTCGCCTCGAACCGCCCCGGCTCGGCGGCAAACTTAATCATCGGATTGAGGATGAGGGACTTGTTGAAGAGGAGAATCTGCGTGGCGATGGCGAAAATGAGGGTGTAGCGTCCGAAATCGGCGAGCGAAAGCTTCGGCATCACCGTCAGGATAAAGACCAGCCCGGCGAGCGGAGGCAGAATGCGCGCTGCTGCCGCCCACGAGAGTCGCCCAATGTGATTGCTGAAATTCAGCTTGAGGCTCCGCCGGGAGTAGGGAGCGGGTCGGTTGTCTGGTTGGTTGATTGTTTGAGAATATTCGGGTAGAGCAATCGCGTAAGCTCTGACGTTAACGTCTTTTCGTCGAGGTTTCTGCCCACAAATTTCCCACCGACAACAATCGAGATCGAGCCGCTTTCTTCCGAAATCACCACCGCCACCGCATCGACTTCCTCGGAGATCCCTATCGCCGCGAGGTGCCTTGTTCCGAGCGTCTTGTCGGCTTGTTCGTGGATGGTGAGCGGCAGGATGCACTTGGCGGCGACGACCGTGTCACCAATGACGATGACGGCTCCGTCGTGGAGCGGGGTGCGGGGGTGGAAGAGGGTGACAAGCAGTTCCCACGAAATCTCCGACTGCACGGCGATACCGGTCTCGACGATACCGCGGATGCCGGTCTTGCGTTGGAAGACGATCAGCCCGCCGAAACGGTGTTTGGAGAGTTCCAATGCGGCGCGCGCGACCTCGGCGACGGCGCGTTGACCAGCCGTGCGGAAGAACGTCTTCATGAAGCCGATCTGCCCGATTTGGATCAGCATTCGCCGCAGTTCGGGCTGGAAGAGGATGACGAAGGCGATCACCCAGACGGCTCCGACCGACTGGATCAGCCACGTCATGCCGGTCATGCCGACGAGTTGTGCGACCGACCCGGCGACCATCAGCAACATCAGTCCGGCGAACATCTGGGTCGCTCTCGTGCCTCGCATGATCTTGTAGATCTGGTAGAAGACGAGCGTGACGGCGATGATGTCGATGATGTCGATGACGCCGACGGGAAGAAAGCCTATGCGGAAAAGTTCCAAATGAATTCAGAATTAGATAACGAAGTGGGAATAGGTAAAAAATCGATCACTGAGTCACAGAACGGCGTAACTCGTTGCGCGGCATGGGAATACTCTGTGATCGATTTTTGAAAATCAAGGGAATCGGTCACATCGGTCACAGAGCAATGGTAACTGTCATCCCCGCGCAGGCAGGGATCCAGTAGGACAAGGCATCCCGCTTGTCACGGCTTAAAGAAACCTTCCTCTTTCAGCAGTGCCTTGTCAAAGGTTGCAACGGCACGACAACCGACCTCGATTGCCTGCTCGCGAAGAAGGTAGTCGGCGAAGTCGCCTTTGCCAGTGATGTAGGCATTGAGTGCATTGTGGAATCTCGTCGGTGAGGCAATAGTAAATCCCAAGACTCCCTCAAGTGCCTGAAGAGCGATTATGATCTCGTCCTTGGACGCTTTGTAAGTCGTGTCGAGAACCCAGACTACTTCCGATAGCGTGTTGTCTGTGATTACCGCATCCTCAAAATCCTCGTCGAGCTTTAGCATCAGCCGCTTGACGCAATTGAACTGATCGGAGTCATCTTCAATGAGTAGGCGAAGTACCACGTTAGTATCGAGGGCGATCAAGTGTCGCTTCCCCGCTTCTTAATCGCTTCGCCAATTTCCTCGATGGTAAGGCGAATCCCCCGATCTTTGATGATGCCCTTAAGATCGAGGGGATCGTAACCAATTTCAATCACAATTTGGCCACCAGGTTCATCCCGGACGCGCATCTTTAGGCGAGGCATTTTTGTGAGCCGTTCCCTCACCTCCTTTGGAAGTGTTATCCGTCCGGCTTTGTCCATTGTTATTGTTTTGGTCATTGGAGTTCCTTAAGTTCCGGTACGACAGACTTTAGTCTGTCACCTTGGCGGGCGGGTTTCAACCCGCCCTTCCTTTGCATGCCATCGCCCGTAAGGGCGAGCAATGCATTCGTCCAATTCAAAATTCGAAGATTTTTTCTGCTTTTCTAGGAAGACATGGCAGAGTCATCTCCACTCTTTTCAAAATTTCCAATCCTTCTTCCACTTTCGAATTTGACAGCCAAATAGGCTTGCCATAGCAACTATCGCCACTCAATATTGCAGGAATGACAACATCATAAGGTAATGAATCACCCACAAGTAACTTGATTGTGCCCTGAAAGTTCGTGTGAAATTTCGGACTCGATATAAGCTCAGGCCAACTCAAATCGGCTTGAGCGAAATTCACAACAAGTAGCCTAAGAACTCCATCCTCTTCATCCCCACACTGTTTATCTCTCAGCTTGTTTTTCAATTTTTTTCCCCATTCGCTAATTACTATACTCTCCGGCTTACTGTCTCTAAACAAGAGGGTTGTGTCTGTCGAGCGAGTATATGGGAGAAAGATAATACAGCGGTTGTCAGGATTATCGAAACGCTCTCTTAGCTCAACAATCAATTTAATCTCACCCCCAGGCGCAACTTTGACAAGTCGTGGCTCAGTAGCGCTCTTATTTAGCCATGAGATTGTCTCCTTTTCAAGCTCTCCAAGCCACTCATAGACCAACACCTCTGATCCTATTGAATAGGGGTGATACATGGCTTCCAATTGAGAAATGGCATCATCCTTTACAGGCGAAGTTCGCATTTTTATCTTAAATCCAAAAGGCACATCCAAGTATCTAAGAGTCTGACGGATAAGTTCTTGAAATAGCTGGAAACTAGCTAACTCAGTTGGTGTGTAAACCTCGATTTTGACAAGTATGCCATCCAACTTAACGGTAATATCATGGATTTTCGGTGAGTCAGAGCTAAAAGTTGCCGGAATTACTTGTCTATTTAGCAATTCACGAAGTTGGGCGAACAGATACAATTCCGCAACGCGCTGGCCTTGTTCGAATTGATTGGTAGATTGCAGGAAGCCTTTTCCAATCGGGCCAGAATCGCCAATCCATTTATCGACGAATCGGAGCAGATTTCTTATGTGTTCATAGTGAACGTTCTGCAGAAGCCTGATAAGTTCAAATTTGGAGCGTGACTCTTCCGGCATTTTGAAAGCTGATTGTATTGAAGGGTATTCACTTAGAGCCGTTCTCTCTTCATCAGTAATCGGATATGTAATGCGAAAAGTCGTGGCTTTTTTCATTTAACAAGTTCAGATTGATTGTAATATGATCGTCCGTGAGGGCCATTACCGTAACGCTTAAAGCACTCAGATTTGGCAAGACACGAAACAACCCCACTCTCAAATATTATCCAGACTCTTCCATAATTGAGCGCAGTTACATGTTCATAACTGTTATCATCCCTCGATCTTGGCTGTCCAATTATAGATATCACTTCCTGCTCCGTCATCCCCAACTCAATATTTTCCACCGCCAGTTTCGTCTTCCGGGCGATATCATGCTTGATCGCTTCCAACTCACTGATTTTCCCAAATGCCTCCTGCCTCTCTACTCTCGATTCCTGAATGAGGTCGGTTGAATGCCCTGAGAGCTTCTTTTGCAAGTCGCGGATACTCGCTTCCATCTGGGTAATCTGCTGTTGTTGTTCCTTAACCTTCAGTTGAGTGTCTCTGTCACCACGAAGCGCAAGGATTTGATCCTGTATCGAATCGACATTCACAATGGCTTTGACCTTGATGGTCAAGGCCATTGACTCGCCGGAGTAAGCAAATTGCTCCGACACGATATCCACCTTTACGAACGCTCCCGTAAAGGTCGAAATGTCCTGCTGGGTCAGTTCGCTGTAGCTTGCACCCGCCGAGCCTATCCCCTCTGTCTTGCGGACTTTCAGCTCGCTCTGGACGAACGTCCCGGCCTTCTCAAGGCACTGCCGCTTGGCATACAGGAAGCAGAGTTGCCTTGCGTCGGACTTGGTGTCGTTGTCGCCCATCATGTAGGTGTAGGTCGCAAAGATTGTGTCGGTCTGGGCGAAAACAGGACGAAAACCAGCAATGATGCTGATTCCAGCCAGCAAAATAATTGTGAATATCTTCAATAAAAGCTCTTTTTCTAAGGTGACAGACTAAAGTCCGTCGTACGGGATTCCCGCTTGCGCAGGAATGGAAAACTTGCGGTACGTAGCGCCGTCATCCTTACGGCATTTTTCTCATTGCCACCAAGATGGTGGCGTTTTTCTCATTGCCATCAAGATGATGGCGTTACGGAAGCGAGACAACACTGCGCCATCGCCAGTTTATGAGCCCGGCCTTTTCAGGGTTGTACTCGATGTATTCGACTATCCGTCGATACTCTTCATCATCTCTTATCACATGATCGTAATACTCACGCTGCCAAAGACGACCTTCGCGACCAACCGCTTTGTTGATTTCATTGGCTGTGAAGGATTTCCAACTCGATACGACTGAACTCAACTTATTCCCGGCGATCAACTCGAACAGAATATGAACATGATTTGGCATCACACACCATGCATGAAGGCGGTAACGATCCCCGTCAAAGAATTTTAATGCAGACTCAACAATCCCCGCTGCGACGGGAGACATTAGAACGGATTCACCGCAACCTTCATCAAGATGCTTATCGAAGTCTTCGGCAAACTGTTGGAAGAGCTTGGCACGTACCGCCGTCATCGTGACGGCATTCTCCTCCGGTGCCACCTGGAAGGTGGCGTTACGAATCGTGACGGCACTCTTCTCCTTTGCCACCAAGATGGTGGCGTTACGAATCGTGACGGCAGTCTTCCCCTTTGCCACCAAGATGGTGGCGTTACGGGATTTTGTTCCTAGCAAGTTCATCAAAACTTGTCTTTCCTCGGCAAATTTCTCAACGATGTGCCTTGGAAGAGAATCTGCGAGCCGAAACGTGACGAAGTATATCGCGCCAGGGAGTTCAATATGCGGCAAATAACCCCGTGTTCGTACCGCCGTCATCGTGACGGCATTCTCCTCCGGTGCCACCAAGATGGTGGCGTTTCGAATCCTGACGGCAGTCTTCCCCTTTGCCACCAGGATGGTGGCGTTACGTACAGTCAACTTGTCGGCATTGATTTGAATTTCTGCGAGCTCGTTGTTCGTTGCCCTCACTCCCAAGTCATCACCAGCGGTGTCAACGGATGGACAAGGTCGGGGTTCTCGGGCCTGACCCGCACCGCGTACCCGTGCCTGCCCGTTGCGCGAGTCGGAAGGCTGCCCTCGAAGACCGCCCGCCCGTCGGTCGTGCCGCGATACATCAGCCGCACCGGGACGCCTTCGCACATCGCCTGGTCGTCACACATCACCCCGTATAGCACCTCCACCGCAACGTCATCTGCTGCGATTTCACCAAGATAGACATTGACCCGCACCGGAAACTCTTCGCCCGAAAGGACCTCATGATCGGCGTCGAGCTCTTCCGAAATAAGCGACACCGCGTTCCACTGACTTCCCATTTTGATCCGCCAAGCGGCAACCTTTTTCGCGTTTTCAAGATTATTGTCTGTCAGGTTTTGCCCGTACTTATGAGCACGAAGGTATAGTTTTTCCGCGTACTCCTGCACCATCCGACCGGTGTTGAACTGAGCGCCAAGCGTCTTCATCGAGTTCTTCATCATCTTGATCCAGCGGCGTGGCATCTCCGTGCGGTCGCGGTCATAGTATAGCGGCACAACTTCGTGCTCAAACAGATGATAGAGAGCGTGCGACTCGACGCGATCCTGCTCGTCGGTGTTGAGGTACGTCTCGCCCGACCCAATCGCCCAGCCAACCTCCGGGGTATAAGCCTCCGCCCACCAGCCGTCAAGCGTCGATACATTCAAGGCACCGTTCGCCGCAGCTTTCATGCCTGATGTGCCGGAAGCCTCGAGCGGCCTGCGCGGGTTGTTCAGCCAGATATCGACGCCCTGCACCATGTATTGAGCGACGTTGATGTCGTAGTTTTCGAGGAAGACGAACTTATCCCGGACGGACGGATCAGACGCGAAGTGAATCAGCTTGCGGATCATCTCCTTGCCGGGGTTGTCGGCAGGATGAGCTTTTCCTGCCATAATGATCTGCACAGGGCGGGTCGAGCCGTCAAGGATGTCCTTCAGCCGTTCGATGTCGGTCAGCATCAGATCGGCGCGTTTGTAGCCAGCAAATCTGCGGGCGAAGCCAATCGTCAGAGCGTTGGAGGAGAGGACTTCTTCGGCGGCTTTCAGTTCGGATGATCCGGCACCCCGACTTTTCAATTGGTCGCGCATTTTCTTGCGGGTGAAGAAGATAAGGCGTTCCTTGCGGATCTGATGGATGCGCCAAAGCTCACCATCCGGGATCGCGTCGATACGATCCCAGTGGCGACGCGACCAGTTTTCATCGAGGAATTGCGGGCCTATGTAGCGGACGAATAGTTCCTCCATGTCGTGACTGATCCAGCTTCGGATATGGACGCCGTTGGTGATGTGCCCAATCGGGATCTCGAAGTCGGGCAGACCGGGCCAGATCGTGCGCCACATCTTGCGAGAGACCTGCCCGTGCAGTTCGGAGACGCCGTTGCAGTTGGCGGCGAGCTTCAGCGCGAGGACGGTCATCGAGAAACTTGGGCTATGCCCCGGATCCTCCTGGCCAAGTCGCTGAAACTGGTCATAGCTAAGCCCAAGATCGCCAGCCATTGGCTCGAAGTATTTCTTCACCAAACCGAGGTCGAACGATTCGTTCCCGGCGGGAACGGGTGTGTGAGTGGTGAAGACATTCGACGCCCAGACCAGTTCGCGAGCCTGCTCGAAAGTGAAACCTTGACGCAGGATCATAACCCGCAGCCGCTCGAGGGCCAGAAACGCCGAGTGGCCTTCGTTCATGTGATAGACGGTCGGTGAGTAGCCGAGTTTTTCCAAAGCTCTTATCCCACCGATACCGAGCAGGATCTCCTGCCGGAGGCGATTCTCACGGTCACCGCCGTAGAGTTGAGCCGTCAATACCCGCAAGTGAGGCGGGTTTTCGGGGACATTAGAGTCGAGAAGATAGAGGCATGTCCTTCCAACCGAAACGCGCCAGATGCGGGCTAGAAGCTGTTCTCCGGCGAGATCGACCGTAACGGTGATGTTGCGATGCTGATCGTCTTTCAGAAGCGTGACAGGCATGTTATACCAGTCGTTGACGGGGTAGCGCTCGCCCTGCCAGCCATCTGAGTTGAGGTACTGCTCGAAGTAGCCCTGTTGATAAAGCAATCCAACGCCGACCAATGGCAGCCCCAAGTCGCTTGAAGATTTCAGGTGATCGCCTGCAAGGATTCCCAAGCCCCCGGAGTAGATTGGCAAACCGACGCCAAGCCCGAACTCCATCGAGAAGTAAGCAACCTTCAAATCGTTGGCTTCAGTGTGATTCTCATTAAACCAGGTTTTACCCGTAAGGTATTCCTGAAGTTGCGCATAAACTCGATTGAGGTTGGCGACGATGCTATCGTCCCGGGATGCTTCGTTCAAGAATTCCTGCGAGAGACTACCGAGCATTGCGGCGAGGTTTTGGCGGTGGTGCTCCCACGCCTGCGGGTCGAGGCGGAGGAAAAGCTGGGCGGCGGGCCAGTTCCAGGTAAACCAAGTGTTCATGGCAATCTCACGCAGAGGCATCAGAGCGGGAGGAAGCTTCGGGATGACATTGAAGGACTTGACTTTCATTCGTGTGTCCGATTTATCTGCTGTCAGACTTAAGTCTGACAGCAATTGATTTAGTTTGGAGCGGACTGAAAGTCCGCCCTCCAAGAAGGAGTGCTACCCGGCTCTGTGTCCCCAGTAGCGCTTAACTCCTCGGAGCCAGAGGATCAACCCGGGAGCTGTGGCGAAGTTCATTTTCGCAAAATAGTAGGTTTGGGCAAATGGGCTCCAGCGTCTGCCAATGCTTGCACCAAGCCACCCGATCATCGCCAAAATTAAACCGCCAAGAAAAGTTCCTGCTACTAAACGATAGACATTACCCTGACTCGCAAGCATTATACTGGAGACAGCAAGCATGAGCCAAAGGAATGGCGCTAACCAGCGGAGAACCTTGTAAGAAACCACTATGTAAAGTGCCAATAATCCAGCCCTTGCACCAAGTCGCAGGGCGCGCCCAAGCGCATTGAAGTTGTAGGCAGTCATTCGGATTCGGCGGCGGTATTCCTCGCCCATCGTTTCGCCGATGCCTTCGTAGCCGATAGCACCCGGAACGAAAACTACTTTGTAGCCTTGCGCCAATACTTCAAGCGGCAGGATAACATCGTCGTCCATTGCTTTGGGGCCAATTGGGCGGAAGCAGGAACGCCTAAGCGAATAAAAACCACCGAAGGCACCGACCAGCAATCCGAAGCGGCTCAATGTCCGCTTCAAATCGGCTTCAAAAGAACGGTACAAGACTTCTTCGCGTAGTTTTGTCGATTGTTCGGGAAGCTCGACTGTCTGATAGCCGCTCGCCCCACCGACGCGAGGATCCGCATAGACGTTGCAGAGCCGTTTCAGCGAACCATCGCCCAGTATGACGTTGGCATCGGTTATGACGACGATTTCGCCTCTGGCGAGAGGGATAAGCTCGTCAAGCGCGCCGAGTTTGCCGTGTCGCTCCCTGAAGTCGATCAGGGTGACGCCGCGGGTCTGATAGCCGCGGACAATCTCGTTGGTGCGGTCGGTTGAGACGTCAGAGGCGACAAGGATTTCCAGCTTTTCCGCTGGATAGCCCTGGCTGAGGACACTATCGAGCTTGGCGGCGATTTCTTTCTCTTCATTGTGGGCAGGAATGAGGACGGTTACTGAGGGGAGAAATTCGCCTGTCGTAGGCTCGCTCTCTTTTTTAAAAAGAGCGAGAAAAAGCAACGTGAGCCGAAAACCGAAGAAGTTATGGAATATCAGCGCAGCGGAACACCAGAATAGCAGTCGTAAGGTCAAATCCACCAATACTACCGGATTTCAGCGAGTATGCGCGACGCTTCCCTGCCCCAGAGGTCGCTGCCATAGTCGCGGGCAATAGTCGTCAGGATCCGGCGTGCCTCCTCTTTTTCGCCAGCTTTTAACTTGAGTAACGCGCCTTCGATCTGCCCGCGAGCAACCCACTCGCTCTGACCGGTGTAGAGGTACTTGATCCGCAGGAAAGCTTCGACGGCCTTCGCCGGTTGACCCATCCTCGCCAGAGCTTCACCGACGACGAACTGAGCCTCTGCGCCAATGGCGTCGGTTCGGTCAGTCGCGGCTTTGAGGGCTGTGTGGTAGCCTTCGTCGAACCTGCCCTGGTCAAGTAAGCTACGGGCAATTTCGATTGAGGCACGAACCTTCGTATCGCCGGAACCTTTGGAGACGATATTCCCAAGTAACTTCAGCGCCTCGTCAGTGTCGCCTCGAGCCCGTCTGATGGTTGCTTCCTTGAGCGATGCTTCGACGGCAATTTCGTTCGCCGGGTAGTCCCGCGCGACAGCGACAAATTGCGCCATTGCGCTGCTTGTGTCACCGGAAGCGAGGCGGGTGAGTCCGATCTGGTAGAGGCTGGTCGGGGCGAATGAAGATTTTCGGTCGCGCTTCAGGACTTCCTCCCAAGCTTCCAGGGCAGCGATGGTGTCGCGTTCTTCGAGGTGGGCTCTGCCTTTCCAGTAGAGAGCGGCGGCAACGAGGTCGCTTTTGGGATGCTTGTCCACAAGGTTCTGGTAGGCGATAGCGGCGCGCACACGGTCACCAGAATTGTAGAGGATGTCGCCGACTCGCAGTGCCAGATCGTCTGCCAATGGGCTGTTCGGATTTGAGGCGGCAAACTGGTCGGAGACGCGGAGTGCTCGCTCGACGTCACCGATCTGCATGGCACACCACTGCAAGCCGCTGATAGCATCACCGGCGAGCGGCGAGTCGGGGTAACGTTCAAGCAACGACTGGTAAGCCGCGGCGGCGTCTTCGTATTGCTTCAGGTTGTAGAAAGCGTCCGCTTTGCCGTAGGCTGCTTGCGAGGCATAGGCTGATTTCGGGTTGTTGGTGAGGAATACATCGTAAGCTTCTGCTGCTTCGTTGAATCTGCCGCCTTTGAAAAGGCTCCAGCCGGTCATGTAACTGGCGTCGTCGGCAAGCTCGTCGGAGGGGTATTTCGCAGCGAAAAGACGGAATGACTCGGCGGCAGGACTGAATTTATCGGCTTTAAGCTGGCAAACGGCGATCTGGTATATGGCGCGGATCTGCTCGGAGTTGCCCTCGGCGCGGCGGGCAAAGTTACGGTAAGAATCTTCGGCTGCAGAATACTCTTTGGCGCTGAACCGGCTGTCAGCGGCTCGCAAATCGGCGTCGAGAGCGTAGCGGTGTTGCGGATGGAGCTTGGCGAACTCGGTAAAGGCAGATCCGGCAGTACGGTAGTCACCAGCCCGAAAGAGCGCCCATGCACGACCGTATCGAGCCTCTGGCAACAGGTCACTGGAAGGATATTTTTCGATGAGCCTTCTGTACGCCGATTCAGCGCCGGGGTACAATCCGACGGCGAATCGAGCCTCACCGAGCCAATAGAAAATTTCGGCGGAGCGATCTGACGCAAGCGATCGCTCTTGCAAAGTCTCGAAGAAGGTAATCGCCTCAGCCGATTGCCCCAGTTGATGACTCAAATACCCGGCAAAAAACAACATCACCTCTTCGTCGTCCTTCGATGGATGGCTGGCAAGTCCTTTCTTGCAAGCTTCCAACGCCGCCTTCGAGTCGCCGAGATCCTGATGGGCAGTCGCCAGAAGGCGCCACGCTGTCGCGATATGTGCATCCTCTATGTCGGACTTCAATGCCTTACCGAGAGGATCGAGTGCCTCTTTCGCCTTGCCTTGTTTAATCAGCAGTCTGCCAATCTCAATCCCTGATCGTCCGGCGACTGCCGTCCCGGGGTATTTTGCCAGGGCCTGTTTCCAGAGGTCGAGAGCTTTTTCAGGCGCTCCGGCTCGACTGCGAGCGGTACCGGCTTCGATCAGAGCGTCACCGGCTAGATTGGTCTTGGGGAAAAGCCTGACGACAGCCTCGTAGTTAAGCGCTGCGTCGTTCCAGCGTTCCTGTTTTGCCTTCAGCCAGCCGAGAGCGAAGAGGGCTTGCGGAGCCGGGTCCGTTGTCGAATCTGCCGCCAGAGCGGCTTTGTAATAGCCTTCTGCATCGACCAGCGAGTTACCGGCAAGGGCAATTTCACCGAGAAGGAACTTGCAACGTCGATTGATCGAGTTGTCCGCCGATTGAGCTGTTACAGCCTCGAGGACAAGCTTCGCCTTATCGAAAGAGCCTTTGGAATAAAGGAGATTTCCAGCTCGGTAACGCGCCGATGCAGCAGGTGCCGCGTTCGGATAGTCGCGCCATGTCGTTTCGTATGCGGTCAGTGCGGCAGCCATGTCTCGCTTCATCTCACGGAAAAAGCCAACCTTGTAGGTTGCCCATGCGGCTTGCGGGTGGCGGGGGTGAGTTGTCAGGAGTAATTTGAAGGTCGCTTCGGCAGAAGCGGTGTCGCCAGCGGCCGACTGGGATTCGCCAAGCCAATATACCGCTTCAGGGAGTAGGGTAGAGCTTTTGCGTTGCTCGGTGAAGACCTTTAACTGGCGCGCAGCCTCAGCACTATTCCCCGACTCGAGCAGCGTCTGACCTATCCGCAATGCGGCTTCATCTGCGAGCTCATCGAACGGAAAATGGGCGAGGAGTTTTTGGAACTCATCCTCAGCCGCGTCGAACCTTCCAAGCTGGAACTGGCATTCGCCAAGCAGGTAGATAGCCTGTGGAGTGCGAACTGCGTCGGGGTGCTTGATTTGAAACTCAGCAAACCTGACGGCGGCCGACTGGAACAGCCCATCGCGGTACATCCCGACGGCAACTGCGAAATCCTGATCAGCGGCAGTGGGAGCCGCCACAGCACGTGTCGCATCGGGTGCAAGCATTGTCAGAACCAGTGCGATAAGATACGGGACGATAGTTATCTTAGAACATCTCAACGATATTTTGCCGGGTTTGATTTTGGCTGACGATGAGAAAAATTTAGTCAAAACAGAGAACTCCAATTAGGTTCACTCAATATATCACCATCTATCGAGTATTGTCAAGCATGCCAGGATTGTCGTCAAATTATTATCCATAGAGAGTTCATGATTTATTCCATAAATTTGGCGCTCTGCCGTCAGACGCCCTCGTCTGACGGAATGATAGACAGGTTGCTGGCAGACGAGGGCGTCTGCCAACAGAAATAAGTCACTTTACCATGTGCTTTTTGATTATTTAAATGCACAGGGATCAATAAAACTCGCAAGTCTCGTTCATTCAATTGGCAGAACGTCTCTTATTTTGATATATTTCATGCATTATGATACAAACTATCACCCATTGAGCAGCGCTTCGGTTCCCCCGACCAACGATTGGAGCATTGAGAAGCGGCTAATAGGGCTGTTTAAGCCTTACCGGCGACAGCTTGGGCTCGCCCTTCTCGGAACACTCTACTTCGGCTTGACCAACTCGGCTCTGGCGCTCATCATTGCCGCTATGATGGAGCTTTTCGCTGGGGCAAGTGCTGCTGTGATGGCGCATGCTCCACTCAATCTCCATCTTCACAGGTCGTTACTTGGGTTCGACCTCTATAATGTCACCCTCAACGGAGCCGACGCCGCGCGCTCGTTTGTCTTCACGCTGGCGATGTTGGCTGTTGGATTGGTGCTGCTGAAGGACGTCGTATTTTTCGCCAAGGAATACACCCTCTGGAAAGTGACCAACGGTGCTCTGACCAAGCTGAAATCGACGCTTTTTGAGCGAATCGTCAGGCTGCCGCTCGCCTATTCAGATCGTGAACGTTCCGGTGATGTCATCGCCAGAGTCACCTACGACGTGACCCAGCTCGAAGGCGCGATCCGCTCAAGCATCAACATATCCAAGTCGATGCTCTATACTGTTATCTACCTTGGCGGGATGTTCGCAATGGACTGGAAACTGACGCTGGTGGCAATGGCAATTTTCCCGCTGTCAGCGGTGTTGATAAAAGCCTTTGGTGGCCGGATGCGCAAGGCGGCGCGGAACCTTTCGCTTAATGTCGCTGACTACACGGCGTTCATCACCGAGGCGACCGGCGGTGCGCGAGCGATCAAGGCGTTCGGTCAGGAAGAAAATCAGGCGAAATCGTTCAACGAGAAGCTGAAAGAAAACTACCGCTGGGCGATGAAGAGCGCCAAGTACGCGGCGATCAACTCACCGGCTCAGGAGACGATCTCGACGCTCGGCTCGTTCGCGCTGGTTGTTTATTGTGGTCTCCAGATCATCAACGGGACGATCTCGGTGGGGGATTTGACAGGCTTTATTGTGCTGCTCTCCAATGCCTATAAGCCGATCAAAGACCTCGGCGAATTGACGGGAACAACCCAAAGGGCAGTTGCGTCATCACGAAGGATCTTCGAGATTCTCGATGAGCCTGACGAAGCCGAGACTATCGGGTCGGGGACGTTGAAGCCGGAAATCAAGGGTCGGTTGGCGTTTGCGGACGTTAAGTTTGCCTATAGCAACGGCAAGGAAGTCCTGCGCGGCATCGACCTGACTATCCAGCCGGGCGAAACGCTGGCTCTGGTGGGACCGTCGGGGGGAGGCAAATCGACGGTGATGAGCCTTATCCCCCGATTTTATCCGTTGCGTGATGGGCGGATAACGCTCGACGGAATCGACTCGGCGCTGTTTGACCTGAAGTACCTGAGGCGGGCGACGGCTTATGTGCCACAGGAGACGGTGCTTTTCTCCGGAACCATCGAGCAGAATATCCTGTTTGGTAGGGACAACGCCAGCCCGGAAGACGTTCGGGCGGCGGCTCGTGCGGCGAATGCGCTCGAGTTCATCAAACGCCTGCCTAATGGGATGCAGAGCGAAGTTGGCGAGCGGGGCGTACAGCTCTCCGGGGGGCAACGGCAACGAATAGCGATTGCGCGTGCGGTCCTTCGGGATCCGAAGATTTTGCTGCTCGACGAGGCAACCTCGGCGCTCGACACTGAGTCGGAGCGACTGGTTCAGGAGGCGCTGGACAGGCTGCGCAAGAATCGCACGACGGTTGTGATCGCTCACCGCCTCTCGACTATCCAGAACGCCGACAAGATCGCCGTCGTTGTCGATGGACGGATCGCGGAGTCGGGTTCTCACACAGAGCTTTACGCCAAAGGCGGTGCTTACCGGAGATTGTGCGACCAGCAGTTTGGGGGGTAGTCGTTCAGATTTCGTCAAATTGTTGCGTATAATAGACATTGCCAAAGTGCCCCAAATTATCTTCACATCTTCACAATCGTCACAGGGCTTATCAGTCAGGAGTATCGGGGCGTTTTGAAATTTATTTTTCGTCACCAACTTCACGGGATTTGGGTTTGAGGTTGAAAGTTTAAGGTTAAAAGGCTTATGTCAGAATGCTGTTAATATACGAAATTATTCGGCGATATGCAAGCAATATGCGACAAATATCGGCCAGCAGACGAGATTTTCGCGTAGAATAAGCGTCTCGCTTGTCATTTTGTCGTAGGACAGGCGGTCTCCGCCTGTCGGCAGAGCAGTAGGGCGGACTGTTGTCCGCCGCGTAGGTCGGGCATCTTGCCCGTTGAGGAGAATCCAAGGGACTCTTGATAGACATTGGGGCGGATAGTTTATCCGCCGGTGCAAGGGGTGTCTTTCCCGCGAAGGCTGGAATCCAGAGACTCATTTCAAATATTCAGTTTATAGTCAAGAGAAAGAATAATGCGAGAGACTGTTCAACTAAAGGCTAAGAATTTTCATACGCCGCTTCCACCCATTTCCGTAGAATCCGCAAAAGGCGAGGAACAAAGTGGACAAGACAAACCTGCATTTGAGGGTGAGTCAGCAAAACGGCGCGGCTTAGTTGCGGGTGTCGAATCGTCAACTGGCGATCCAACACTAACCGGATCGAAGTCGTTCAAGGACACTGGAGATCCGCTGGCAGACGCGCTCTTCGATATTCGGCGCGGCGTTACTGTTGACGAGGCTTCAATTCGTTACGGTATCCCGATAGATCGCCTTGAGCGTCTATCTGGAAAGAAAGCCGCGCAACTTGAGGAAAACGATATGTTCGCGCCAAAGAGTCCCTCCTCCGAATCGCCCGAAGAGACGCTTGCGCCAAAACGATCAGACGCTGAACAAGCGGCTCTCGACCGGATTAAGAAACTCGTCTCGTTAGGCGATAAAGACGATGCAGGGTATCTTAGCTCCAAGAAGATCGAAGACCCCGCAACATGGAATGACTTCAAGCTCGTCGGTAGAATGTATCTGCGGCAAGGCGAGGCGATCTTCCGTGAGCAGATGAAGCGGCTTGGGCTGTCACTCAAGCACGTCGAAAAGCTCCTGAACGAAATTAGACCTACGGAAGAGAAGAAGGCTGAAAAGGAAGATGGGAAAAAGGAAAAGAATAGCAGTGTCGTGTTGAAAACAATCAATGCAGGCAGTGAAACCGAGCCCGAGCGATTGGATTTTCCAAAGATTACCAAGCCGGAAATGGTTATGGCAAATCACGAAATTGCAGCCCCAAAGACTGCTCAACATAGCCAAACCCATTGGATATTTGTTTGGATCGGCTATGCCTCGTTCCTCATATCTTGTATTGTTACTCCACAGCGTTACCAGCGTAGAGTAGAGTGGGAGTTGTTGGATTATAGCTTTCTTAGCTACGAGACTCTGTTAATTGAATGGACCATAATAGCTGTTCTTACTGGTGTTCCAGCACTCTATTTCCACAAACGAAATCTGAGAAAGCAATGAAAAATGGACAAGTTCCGACGAGGAGCATTTTACTGGCGCTATTTCTTCTGTTGGTATCTAGCTGTCAGTCAGTCGGGCCTGTCGTGAAAAAAGTAGAAAATCGTGACTCGAATGGAAACTTGTACTGCACCGGACAACGGCTTTTTAAAAAGGCCAATGCTGATTCTGTTGATATTGGCATTTGGAAATACTATTACCCTTCGACTGTCCAGCGCTGCGAGATTGAATATGACTCAACTGGTTCTCGCATACGAGATAGCTATTATGATGAGATAGGCCGTCTTTCCTCTAATTCATCCATTGATGGTGAAACAGAAATAGAGTCGGAATATTTTGGGGAAGGGAAACTAAAAACGCTCGTTGTCACACAATCTCATGAGGAGGATGAAAATACAACAACCCATATGACTCTTAAGCAATTTCACTCCAACGGGAAGCTGTGGCGTGAAGTTAATCTAAATGAAGAAAATGATGGGTCCTTGACTGTATGGGATACGACTGGTAATCAGATTTTAAAGCTTAAATACGTAAATGGAATGGAGCAACAATGATTGCCTTTAAAATGCAACAACATCCACACTTAATTCCTTGTTTGATTGCCGCCGGATTTCTGTTTTGGGCTGGGGACAGACATCCTTACGGTTACTATCAGATACTTCGGTTTTTTACCACAGGAACCGCTGTCTTTTGTGCATATTCTTTCTGGAACCACAAAATTAAGGTAATTCCATGGCTACTGATTAGCATTGCAATCCTTTTTAATCCGCTTGCGCCAATTCACTTAGAAAAGCAGACTTGGCGACTGATAGATATTGCGGTGGGAGTTGTGTTTTTGGTTCTGTCAGGAATTTCGACAAAGCGAGGGAGTTAGATCTGGATTCCCGCTTGCGCGGGAATGGAAACCGGGGCTTTAATCGAAATGATGAGGTGACAGGTGGAGACCTACTGGACGGGCTCGATAAATCGGCCCCTACGTGCGGGGAGGGCGAACACAAGGTTCACCCGTACGGGCGATGGGATGCAGAGGAAGAGCGGACTGAAAGTCCGCCCTCCAAGGTGACAGACTAAAGTCTGTCGTACTGGAATATAAGGAAATCCAATGACCAGAACGATAACAATGGACAAAGCCGGACGAATCACCCTTCCTAAAGCGATAAGGGAACGGCTGACGAAAATGCCACGCCTGAAGATGCGCGTCCGGGATGAACCTGGTGGCCAAATTGTGATTGAGATTGGTTACGATCCCCTCGATCTTAAGGGCATAATCAAAGATCGCGGGATTCGCCTAACCATCGAGGAGATTGGCGAGGCGATTAAGAAGCGGGGAAGCAACACTTGATCGCCCTCGATACTAACGTGGTGCTTCGCTTACTCATAGAAGATGATTCGGATCAATTCAATAGCGTCAAGCGGCTGATGCTAAAGCTCGACGAGGATTTTGAGGAAGCGGTTATCACCGACAACACGCTGTCAGAAGTCGTCTGGGTTCTCGACACAACTTACAGGGCCTCAAAAGACGAGATCTTATCGGCTCTTCAAGCGCTTGAAGGAGTCTTGGGATTTACCATTGCCTCTCCGACGCGATTCCACAACGCGCTTAATGCCTATATAAATGGCAAAGGCGATTTCGCGGACTATCTGCTTCGCGAGCAAGCCATCGAGGTCGGTTGTCGTGCTGTGGCGACCTTCGACAAAGCTTTGCTGAAAGAGGAAGGTTTCTTTAGGCCGTGACAAGCGAGACGCATATCCTATGCGACAGGTTTGGAAACCTGTCGTACCGGAAAAGGACAGGTCGGGACGCCCTGCCCTACCGATAAGGTGACAGACTGAAGTCTGTCGTACTGAAGACACCCCCCCTTCGTCCCCCCCGCAAGCGGTGGAGAAAATAAAAGGAACTTTCGATTAAAAGAAATTTATGCGCGTACTGATCGCAGTCGGGCACGCCGGGATCTACGCCGGAGGCGCTCATCAGGCGCTTTACGCCATCATGGGCTTGCGGCGGTCGGGCGTCGAAGTGGCGGCCGTCTGGGGGCCTGACGCGGCTGGTGACAGCGAGGCGATGGTGCGCCTCAGAGCCGTCTGTCCCAACGTCCACATCATGGCCATTAACCACAACCCGACGTTCGAGACCTTACGTCAATTCCGACGCATCTTGCTCGATTTCGATCCCGATGTCGTCGAAACCTTCAAATCGAGCGCCCAGTACCACGCCTTATTGGGTGGATTTGGGTTGAACCGGTTCGGCCTGCTATTTTATCGTGGAATCAGCCGCCAAATGGATTATTTTCAAGAGTTGAAATACCGGCTGAATCGCGTCGATATCGTTGTCCCGAATTGCAAGTCTTTGCAAGAGATCATCCTCCGCTCAGGCCGCATTGAAGCGAAAAAGGTACAACTGATCTACGACGAAGTTGACCCTTCTTGCAGTGACCCGACGGTTGTCGATGGCACGGGACTTAGGCAGGAGCTGGGTATTCCCGAAGAGGCTTTGCTCGTCACCCATCTCGGCAACTACTCAGTCTGGCGGGGGCAGGACATCACTCTAAGAGCTGTCAAGATCCTGAAAGATCGCGGGCTGGACTTTCGGATGCTGTTCTGCGGTGAGGGCACGGAGAAGCTGAAGCCGTTGGTGGATGAGCTTGGCTTGAACGACCGTGTGACGCTCTCGCCTTACAGGCGTGACCCGGCGCGAGTATTGAAGGTCAGCGATTTGCTTGTCAATTCTTCCATCGGGAACGAAAGTCTTTCCGGCGCGTTGCTTAATTCACAGGCAATGGGGATTCCAGCCGTAGCCAGCCGGATGCCGGGCTTCGATGAGTCTGTCGGCGATGGCGAGACGGGGCTGTTGGTTCCGGTCAACGATTCCGAGGCATTTGCCGAAGGTATGGCGAAGTTCCTGACCATGCCTCGGGAAGAGCGGGTGGAGTGGGGGAGAAGGGCTCACGCCAGAGCGATGGAGCGTTTCTCGTCGGGGTCCCGCGTCCGACGGCGGCTCGAGGTCTATCAAATGGCAATCAATCACCGAAAGTAAGGTATCTTTCTTAGTATTGTCGGAGTGCGCAAGCATCAGCACTCCAAGTCTCAAATAAACCGTAGATGATAAAATCTAATAACAACCCCGTAAAGGAAATAATAAATGAAGAAGTTTCGCTGTTTAGCATGTGGATACGAAGTGTTCGCCGAAGAGCCGCCAGACCCGTGTCCGGTGTGCGGAGCACCGGCGGAGATGTTCGAGGAAGTGGAGGACGAGGATTAGCGATCACGCCTCCGATGGAAGAGATCCCCGTGGATGGGCCGCTTATCGATGAACAGTCTCTGACAATCGAGCCCGCCCCGCCAATGCTCGGGTTGCCACCGGCCTCGATTGCCGGGGCGTTGTTAGAATTCGGAATCACACTCGCGTCGGCGAGTCAGCGTGTTTTGATGCTCGACTACGACGGAACACTCGCGCCGTTTAAGGTCGAGCGCATGGAGGCTACGCCTTATGACGGAGTTCGGGAAGCCGTCGCCCAGATAATGGCAATGGGCGACCGGGTGGTGATTATCTCGGGGAGATTGGCAACCGAAGTGGCAACGCTCATTAACCTCGACCCGATGCCAGAGATCTGGGGGTGTCACGGGTGGGAAAGGCTTGTCGGCGGTGAGTTGAGCAGATTGCCTTTGGCACCTAAGCAGTCAGAACGTCTTTTCAAGGCGGGTTACACGTTAAAGAACGAAGGATTCCAATCCCGCCTCGAGTACAAGCATGGCAGTCTGGCGCTTCATTGGCGAGGCACTACCGAAGATGAGAAATCGGCGATTTTGACAGCAGGGCTTCGGGCAATGGAACCGGCAAGCGGCGTTGACATGAAGATGCACCGCTTCGATGGTGGGCTTGAGCTTCGCGCCACAGGCAGGGACAAGGGAGTCGTTGTCAAAGAGATACTGAGCGGGCTCGACCCCAAAACCCCGGTTGCTTATCTTGGCGATGACCTGACCGATGAAGACGCATTCCGCGCCGTTCAGTCAAGGGGATTGGGGGTGTTGGTAAGGCCTGAACCCCGCGAGACGGCAGCCTCAGTCTGGCTGAAGCCACCGGAAGAGTTGATCGAGTTTTTTGGTTTGTGGTTGAAATCGACTCAGAGGAAATCTTAGTCGGAGTGCGCAAGCTTGCTTGCGTTTGACCCCGACGTCAGACTCCTTCGTCTGACGGGGAATTGTGCCTGTTACTGGCAGACGAGGGCGTCCGCCAACGGAAAAGTATGTTTGCTTGCGCAAAGCTGAAGCAAGCTTCAGCACTCCAAGGAACCCTTTTTAGGAATCCCTTATGTCCACCCACCCAAAATCGGAACGCACGAAGAAAGAGAATCGCATCGAGCGTCTGGTAGCCGTCTCCAATCGCCTGCCTATTGCCGTTCAGCGCAAGGGTGGCGGCTGGCAGGTTCAAGCCGGGTCGGGCGGCTTGATAACGGCAATCACACCGGTACTGAAGAACCGTGGCGGACTCTGGATCGGCTGGTCGGGCACGACTGAGGAGGTTGACTGGGGCGAAGAGCTAAACATTGCATCGCAGAAGTCTGGCTATCGGATCCACCCGGTGACGCTGACACCTGAAGAGCTGGAGAATTTTTACTTTGGTTTCGCCAATGAAGTGATCTGGCCGCTCTTTCACGACCTGACAACCCGCTGCAACTTCAACCCCAAATACTGGTACTTCTACCTTCAGGTAAACGACAAGTATGCCGAGACAATCGGCAAGTACAGCTTGCCGAGCGATTACATCTGGGTGCAGGACTACCACCTGATCGCCGTCGCACAGATGCTCCGCAAACGTCGCATCGCAAGGCGAACCGGGTTCTTCCTCCACATACCGTTTCCCTCACCCGACGTCTTCATGCGGCTGCCTTGGCGGGCGCAGTTACTGCGGGCACTGCTCGAGTACGACTTGATAGGCTTCCAGACGGTTCGCGACCGCCGAAATTTCATCAACTGCCTGCAATATATCGCCCCCAATCTGAAGACCTCAGGTCGAGGCGACGTCCTGACCATTCAGGTCGACGGCAGAACGGTTCGCGTGGGGGCTTTCCCGATTTCGATAGACTACGAAAATTTTGCCTCTACATCAGCGGGATCGGCTGTCCAGACGAAACTCCACTGGCTACGAGAATCGATGGGCGGAAGCCAGATTGTCTTGGGAGTCGATAGACTCGATTACACGAAGGGGCTTCCAGAGAGGTTGAAATCGTTCCGTCTTGCGCTCGAACGCCACCCCGATCTCCACCGTAAGCTAACCCTTGTGCAAGTTCTCGTGCCGAGCCGTACTGACGTGCCTGAGTACCAACAGTTGAAAAGTGAAGTAGAACGGCTTGTCGGCGAAATCAACGGCCAGTTCACTTATGGCGGATGGGCGCCGGTGCTCTATATGTTCCGCAACCTCGGCTACGAAGAGTTGCTCGCCTACTACCGCGCCGCGCAAATCGCGCTCGTCACGCCGATCAAGGATGGGATGAACCTCGTGGCAAAGGAATATTGCGCCTGCAATCTTGAGGAGGAAGGCGTTCTGATCCTCTCTGAGTTTGCCGGAGCGGCTGCCCAATTGCAAAAAAATGCCTTGCTGGTCAATCCTCACGACATCGAAGGCGTCGCGGATGCCATTTATCGAGCGTTCACGATGGATCCTGAGGAGAAAAAGGCTCGAATGAAGCGGTTGCGCGAATCGATCAAGAAGAACAATATATTCTCCTGGGTCGATGCCTATCTCGCGGCGGCATTCTCAAAAAAACTGGACGACTTCCCAACAGAAGAGGAATATGTTCCCGATATCCGCCTCGAAAGAGAACAGGACAGTTGACATTGGGAAGTTTTGGGAGTATAATGTCCTTGGTTTCCGCTGGCGGACGCCCTCGTCCGCCAGCATATTTTTAAAGTTATTAGCCAATGCACTTAGGCTCCGCCAAATTGTTTTCCACGCTCAAGAATTTGTCAATGTTGTCCAGGCGGACGCCCTCGTCCGCCGATAAACAAGGACGAAATTCGTGCGGACGAGGGCGTCCGCTTGGACGGATTCGAGTGGTCGCGGGAGATTTCAAAGAACTCTTTTAGTCTGCTCTCGTTACAAATTGTTTTCCGAACACAAGAATGGCGAATCCAGTGCCGTTCGATCTAAGCAAAGGGGTGGCGGTCGCCGATGCGACTACCTGAGATAAGACCCTTGAACCTGATCCGGATAATGCCGGCGTAGGAATTGCGAGCACGAAAACCAACGAACCGCTTCCTTTCAGGGAGTGGTTTTTTTATGGAAGAAAATATGAAACATTTAATCAAATGCGCTCTTGGAGCGCTTCTAATAACAGCTATAGCTATCGGAACGGCTCAAGCTGCAGCTCTCCGCGGGCAGGTCATCGACGCCAATACCGGCAATCCGGTCGAAGATGCCAGCGTGAGTGTCGAGGGTAATAACCTCGGTGCCGCAACAGGCTTTGATGGCAAATTCCTGATCGATGGTATAGAGCCTGGAAGGGTTTACCATGTGACGATCACTCGTCTTAATTATCTATCAGCCGAAATAACCATAGCTGGCGATGCTCCCGCCAAAATCATCGAGCTGACCTTTGCCGGCATCGAGCGAGGCGAGGTTATCATCTGGGCTGGTAAAACCGGCGTAACTCCGCTGGCAGGCGCAGCGTCAAGCATTTCTGCCGACGCCATCAAAGGCAGCAACAGCGTTTCTGAGCCATCACTGCTTGCCATGCACATCCCTAACGCCACTTTCTATAGCTGGGGCGGGTTGATGCTCGGCGCGACAAGCCTTAAAATCAGGGGCTTCGACTCTAACCGGCTCGCCGTTTCTGTCAACGGCATTCCGATCAACGACCCCGAAGACCACAGTGTCTATTGGCAGGATACCCCCGACTTCCTCTCCAATACTCACGACATGCAGGTCGAGAGAGGCGTCTCGTCGTTCCTGACGGCTCCATCAGGGATCGGCGGCGGCTTGAACCTCTCCACCTCCGATGTTGTTGCCACGCGCCAGACAGAGCTGGGTCTATTTGTCGGTGACTACAATACTCAGCGCCGCACGTTCCTCTACCGTTCAGGGCTGGTCAACGAAAAGTACAACTTCACCGGCAGGTTCAGCCGCGCCTCAACTGATGGCTACCGCGACCATTCGGCTGTCGATGAGTGGTCATACTTCCTCGCCGCGACACGATTTGAGGAAAACTCCGTCCATACGCTCAATGTCTATGGCGGTCAGGAAGTGAGCGATCTCTCCTACACGGCAATTGCCCAGTCGATTATCGACACCAACCGCACTTGGACTCCCGAAGCCAACCACGACGTCGGTTGGGATGGCGAGCGCGACGATTTCCAACAGCCTCACTACATTCTCCGCTCTAAGTGGAAATTGGATCCGGCTGTCGAAGTGTTGTCATCACTGTTCTGGATTGAGGGAACCGGCTACTACGAGCAATACCGCGGCGGACAAAACCTCGAAACTTATGGCTTGAAATATCTTGACACCGATGGTGATGGGGACCGCGACACGGTTGCCTTCGATGCAACCGACTTAATTCGGCGCAAGCATGTCGATAAGACCGAGTTCGGCTGGATGCCTAAGCTTAACTGGAAAATATCAGGCGAGACCGAATTCAACGCTGGAATGGAGATCAGGCACTACACTTCAGATCATACCAACAAAGTCATGTGGGCGAGAAACATTCCGAATGGAGTCTCACCCCAGCACACCTACAGCAGATGGGATATGACTAAGGATTACTTCGGCCTCTCAGGCAACGTCAGCCACAAAATGACTCCCAAAATACTGGTCAATGGCGGGCTTGAAATCAGGCAGATCAATCAGACCGTCGATCAAGCTTTGATGAATAACTATCAGGGTTATAAATTCGACAGAGGCTGGACTTTCATCAATCCACGTGCGGGAATCAGTTACGAAATGTGTGAGCAGACCAGTTTCTATGGCTCGCTGGCAATGGCAGGTAGGGAGCCGTTCGAGGCGCAGGAGCTTAACCCCGACAACCCGAAGGATGTCGTGAAAGAAGTCGATATCGAGCAAATGACCGACGTAGAGGTGGGCGTCCGCCAGTTCTGGGGGCCTGTCGAACTGGGAGCGAATGTTTACGCGATGTTCTTCACCAATGAGATTGTTACCTCGGGCCGTTGGGACGCCAATATCGAGGAGCTTGAGCTTGCCAACGCACCTACATCCCGCCATTTGGGGCTTGAGCTTGATGCTATCTGGACAACCCCCATCGAAGGCTTGAAGGTTTCCGGTGACCTCGGACTGGATCACTCTACGTTCGGCGATTTCAATTACAACTATATCGATGAGATTCAGGCGGATTGGACGTCGGTTGAGTTGACCGAAAACGTCGAAGGCAACCCGATCCCCATGACGCCGAATTTTGTTGCCAATGTGCGCGGTCAATATGCATCGGGAGGGCTTAATTGCGAGCTTAGCATTCACTCGGTTGGCAGGCAATACCTCGACCCGCTCGGCGATGAAGACTGGTCACTCGAACCTTACTCGCTGGTCAATGCGACAGTCGGTTATCGCTTCGAAGCGCACGGGCTTGGCTTCAAGTTGTCATTGAATGCGCTCAATATGTTCGACCAGGAATATAGCGGCTACGGCTGGACGGAGACAGTCTGGCCCGACTCTGATGCTGGCGGCAATCCAATTGCGCCTCTTACCGGGCGTTACATCCCGAAGTTCGTCCCCTCCGTCGGAAGAATGCTGATCGGCGGTTTGACGATAGAGCTTTAATCACTCATGGAGGAATGTGGCTCTCATACCGGCGAAAGCCGGTATCCAAACCGTAAGGGCGCATTCCAATGCGCCCTTACGATGCGGCAGGGTGTCCGCACTCTGCGGCATTAAAACAAAAGGCGTCATCCCTTCAGGGTGACGCCTTTCTCAGCTTTCAGCTTTCTTCTTTCAGCTTCCCCCTACATCATTCCTCGCAACACCCTTATCCTTGCTTCCATTGGCGGATGAGTACTAAGGAGAGCTGACGAGCGCATCATGAACTTCTTAAACGGGTTGGCAATGTAAAGATGCTGTGTCGCTCTGGACGCCCCGACCAAAGTATCCGCCGCTTCATAATCGTCGATCTTAGCCAGAGCCGAAGCCAATCCGCCCGGGTTACGGGTCAGTTCGACAGCCGAGGCGTCGGCAAGAAATTCGCGCTTGCGGGAGACTGCCATCTGCAAAAGTGTGGCAAAAAGAGGCGCAAGGATAATAAATAGTATCGCAACAATTGCCAATGGACCACCTCCACTCTTACTCCCTCTACTCCTGCCTCCACCCCCATACCACATCCCCCTCGTCCCCGTGTCCCCAATCAGAACAACCGCGCCGACAATCGCCGCGACAAGCATCATGTAGCGAATGTCGAAGTTGCGGATATGGCTCATCTCGTGGGCGATCACGCCTTGCATCTCTTCGCGATTCAGTTTTTCGATCAGTCCCGTAGTTACAGCAATTGCCGCATGTTGCGGGTCACGACCTGTCGCAAATGCGTTGGGGACGGGGGTATTAATGATGAAAACTGCGGGCATCGGCAGCCCGGCGGCAATCGCCATCTCTTCGACCAGATTAATGATCTGCCGGTCACGAGAATTGTTGGCAGGAAGAGCATCCGAAATTCGGAGGATGGTCTTGTCTCCGCTATTGAAAGCCCAAATAATGACGCTCGCCCCGATAATTACCCCTATAAGTGATCCAATCTCTGGAAATCCATAGAGGTAACCGAAAGACCAACACAACCCGAGTAACATTCCAAAGCAAAGAAACAGCAATATCATCGAGTTTAGCTTGTTGGTGGCTATCTCTGCCGCGAAGTCACGACGTTGCGGGATAAGTTCGCCGATGTCGTCGCGACGGATCGAGACAGTCTCTGAAGCGAGGGCAGATGCCCCTTTCGCATAGATGAACGGCTTGCCGCAGAGGCCGCATCGGTGAGCGCCTGCACGGTTCTCGTAGCCGCAGGTAGGGCAGGGGGATTTATCCAAATTGGGGTTTGAATTTAAAGACAGGTATAGACTACTTTATCAAAAGCCACGCAACTACGAGTATTCCAATCACTGGAACGTAAGTCATGAATAGGATCAATGGCCTGCGTTCCACCGGCGAAAGATCCTCTTTAATGAGCAATATGATCGCTGTAATTGCATACATTATTAAGATGGAAAGAGTTATGAAAATTACAGGAGACGCAATAATTTCCATCACTGTGTCAATAATTAGCTGTTTATAACTCATTGTAAAACTACCTCAAATTGACCTTGATCGGTGCTTTTTCAGCCTCGGCAACTTCGTAATAGACTTCCTGCTTGAAGTTCAGCATCCCCGCAATGATGCTCGACGGGAAGACCTCGATGGCGTTATTCAGCCGCATCACCGAGTCGTTGTAGTACTGCCTCGCAAAGGCGATCTTGTTCTCGGTACTGGTCAATTCCTCTTGCAGGTTGATGACGTTCTGGTTCGCCTTAAGGTCGGGATAGGCTTCCATCACCGCGAACAGGCTCTTCAGCGCCCCTGTCAACTGACCCTCGGCGGCGGCGATGTCGGCGGTTCCTTGCGCACCGATAGCGGCTCCGCGAGCCTTGATGACCTTCTCCAGCGTCTCCTGCTCATAAGCCATGTAGTCCTTCACCACCTCGACCAGATTCGGGATGAGGTCGTGGCGGCGTTTGAGCTGCACATCGATCTGCGCCCAGGCGTTGCGCTCGCCGTTGCGAATCTTTATCAAGCCATTGTAAAGACCGATAATCCAGAACACGATAATTGCCGCGATGACAAGTACGACGATAAAGACCACAGATAGACCCCCTTTTTGGTTAGAATATTAATTGTCACAAGATAAGAAACTTTTTCGGTAAATGGAACTGCTGGAGACTGCCATGACTATTGCATTTTCGCAATTTCTACTGCACATTAAGATACAAAGAATCTCCACTCTCTGCTCATTTCTTAACTTTTACTACAAAATGTCCACATTTTCCATCGAAACCAAATCGTTGAAGCGCGTCTTCAACCTCGACCGCACCGCCCGCAAAAAGGGCGAAAAACAGCTCACCGCCCTCGAAGACATCAGCCTGCAAGTCCGCCCCGGCGAACTATTCGGGTTGCTTGGCCCGAACGGTGCCGGTAAAACGACCACCATCCGCATCCTCTGCACACTTCTCTCGCCAACCTCCGGTCAGGCGTTGATCGACGGGCTTGACGTTGAGAAGGACATCTGGCGGGTGCGGCGGATCATCAACTCCGTCTCCGGGGGCGACAGTTGCGGCTACGGCGTGATGACCGCGCGGGAGAACCTAAGGCTGTTCACCGAGCTTTACGGCATCCCGTGGAAAATCGCCGCGCCGAAAGTCGATGAGATGCTGAAGGTCGTCGGCCTCGACCGCTTCGACGGCGTCCGCACCAACAAGCTTTCGACCGGCTGGCGGCAGAGGCTGAACTTTGCGCGAGGTTTCACCACCGACCCGAAGGTGCTTTTCCTTGACGAGCCGACCGTCGGCCTCGACGTCACCTCGGCGCTCGACGTGAGGCGTTTCGTCAAGAAATGGATGGGCGAAAATCCCGCCTCGACGATCCTGCTGACGACTCACTACATGGCGGAGGCGGAGGAGATGTGCGACCGTCTGGCGATCATCGACCACGGCAAGGTGCAGGCGTGCGACACTCCGGCAAACCTGAAGCGGCTTGTGCAGAAGGAGACCGCGCTGGAGCTGACGCTTGACGGGACGGAGCCGACCCCCGACGACTGGAAGAACCTGCCCGGGGTTGTGCGGCTTTCGCTCAGCGTCGATGCCGTCGCCCGCACGACCGGCGTCCATGCGTTGCTCTCGACCCCGGATGCATCGGGAGGCTTGATCCGCGCCGTCGCGCTTGGTGGCAGGCGGCTCGTCGATCTGCGGACGATCCAGCCGACGCTGGAGGACGTCTTCCTGAAGCTGACGGGCAGAAGGTTGGGCGAGGCGGAGAAGGAGGTCGAGGCCGCGTAGGATAAGCGTCTCGCTTGTCGTTTCGTAGGACAGGTCGTCCCGACCTGTTGCGTAGGGCGATGGCAAGCATCGCCCGTACGGGTGAACCTTGCGTTCGCCAGCACGGGTGTAAGGCTTATAGGATAGGCATTTACAGCAATTTCCCCGAAGAGCGCCCCAAATTATCTTCACATCTTCACAATCGTCACAGGACTTATCAGGCAGGCGTATCGGGGAATTTTGGAAAATATTTTTCTTCACCAACTTCACAGATTTTCGTTTCGGGTTGAAAAGTTTAAGGTTTATTGAGAGAAATAAACGACGCTAATATACGATATTAACCAGCAAAAAGCAATGAACTATTGAGGGAATGTTGACTAAAATAAAAATAACGAGGCGAATATTGTTGTTGGTAGCAACATTAATGCTGGGACTGAGTGTCAATGCCTTAGCCGCGACGCTTGATTTCACCGATACCGTTCGCGTTGTGATGGGCAGTCGGGAGTCGCAAGACGAGGTGCGCGTGTACGCGACCCAAGAGGCGAAACGGCGCGTCCTCGACAAGGTCGGAGTTTATCTAAGCGGTTCGACCGAGATTGTGCGGAAGGTCGAAGAAGCTACCTATTTACCACGAAGGCACGAAGGAGACACAAATAAAAACTTCGAGTCTTCGTGGTTCGATTCTTCCTCAGTCTTGCAGACCATCCAGACCCTCACCGTCGGCGTCGTCCAGACAGAGGTCGTCTCGGAGGAGTGGAAGAGTGAGGGCGGGTCGTTCGTTCTCTACCTTGTCTGCCGGGTGACGGTTGACCGGGAGGACGCGCTCGCGCGGCTGACGGAACTGCTGAAGGACAAGCAGAAAGTCGAGGACTACCAGAAGGTTCAGGAGGAGGTCGAGCGACTTCGCGGGGACTTGGCGCAGTTGCGGCTCGACCTTGAGAGCGCCAAGACCGAGAAGGAGAAGGTGGCTGTGAAAGAAGAGGTGCAAGAGAAGATCAATGGGTTGACGGCAATAGATTGGTTTGAGAAGGGGTTGGCCGCGGAGGAAATGGATGATAAGATTGCATGTTATTCTATTGCACTTCAAATCGATGTAAATTATGTGAGTGCCTACGCCAATAGAGGGATAGTCTATGTTATAAAAAAGGAATTCGATCATGCATTTACAGATTTTAACAATGCTCTAAGGCTTGAACCGAATCATCCTCAGTCTATTGCTGGATTTGGGTTAATACACTACGCGAATAAAAATTATTGGAGAGCTATACAAGATTTCAGCCTTGCGCTTCAGCTTGATCCGGACAATGCTCAGGCCTACTACTACATCAGAGCATATGCGTACGAATTCAACGGTGATACTTTAGAGGCAATACAAGATTTTGAACGAGCTGCGGACCTGGGAAATGAGGACGCAAAGCATGAACTTGAAGAATTGCGCTAGAACTAGAAGGAGATAATAAGTAAATGCTTAAATTACGAAATCGAATCAACCAGACAAATTGGTTGAAAACAACTCTTACGGAAAATCAAGGAGTTTGGAATCGCATTTGCGCTTGTATGGATACGATCGAAGACACATATGAAGCACTAAGCGAATATCTCAAGCTTCCTCCAAAATTCCACCCTCGCGAGTCAGGCTATATTTATGTTTATGGCGTCCTGCAGGCCCTCTATGTGCAGCAAGAGGCAGTTGAACACTTATGCATGTCATTAAAAATTCCATTCGACAGGAGCAATAAACTAAAAGAAATCATGAGTGTACGAAATGACGTAGTAGGACATCCGACAGATCGAAAAAAGGGGAAAAAGAAGATATTTGTGATGTTGAATCGAATGTCTATCGAAAAGAGAGGCTTTCGCTACATGCAACTGTCTGACGACTCTCCATCACAATACGAATTTGTCGATCTTGAGTCAGCAGTTCAATTTCAAATGTCAGAAATCGAAAAAGAAGATATCAGAATCACTAAATTGATCGAAGAAAAGGACGAAATGCATAGTAAACAATATCGTGACGTAAAGCTTGCGTCAATTTTTAATAACTGTAAGTATTCGTTGGACAATTTGCAGGAGTGCGTCAATAATCCTGATCGACCTGACCTCTCAAGTATATTGAATGAGTCTTATAAGAAGTTTGTGAAAGCCATGCAAGAACGCCTAGAGTGGAGCGATATGCTTCATGAGAAATTCTGGACGCTTCAGTGGTCCTTAGACTGGATAGATGGATATCTTGCGACTCGGCCAAATCTTGGCATAAATGACCCCCTACCATCGATTGTTGCCTACTATATCACTCACAAGTTTCCAGAATTACTTGTGATTGCCATTGATATTGACAGAGAATACGAACTCAAATAACTTGATCATCAGCCACCGTAGCCCGGCTTCCCCAAAGCCGTGATCCATGACGGCCTATGCTTGCCATCGCCCTACCCTATCGCCGCTCTACCTTCGACTAGCGGCCCAATGGCCAGATCCTCGTCGATTAACGGCCAGTGGACGCCGATACCGACGGGGAGGGACATCCGTTCGCTTGCCTTCTCCCACCCGTTTGCGTATCTTATGGTAAGTACCAAAACCTAAGGAACACTAATGTCCCCCCTAAAGGAAGCGGCACATCGTGCCATAGACGCCATACCTGATGATGCCTCTCTCGACCAGTTGCTTGAGGAAATCGTTTATTATTCTAAAGTCGAAGAAGGACTAAAAGACATTCGCGAAGGTCGTGTCACCGACCTCGATGAAGTGATGGCCAAGTACGGTATAGACGAGTGAAAGTAAGGCTATCGGCTCGGGCCAAAAGCGACTTAGCTGATATCTATGCCTTCATAGCCGTGGATTCTGCCTTCTATGCCAAAAGGTTTCTTGGAGATTTGAGAGGAGTCTTGCGTCAACTGGGGCAATTCCCGAAGTCTGGACGAGTCATCCTCAAGTATGGAAATCCCAACATTAGGGAACGGTTCCATCGCAATTACAGGATCGCCTACTCGATAACGGAGGAAGCTGTTGAGATTGCCACCATTCACTACACCTCCAAATTACCAGACAATTAACCAGATTCCCCCTTCACCAGACACGCAAAAGCTGTGAACTCAAACCCCGAGCATTACTCGTCTCACCTGCTCAAGTGGCTTGGTGCGGCCCTCAGCTACATCCTTGAGCCCTTGCAGGACTTTTGCCTGAAATATCAATTCCTCGATAATGCGCTCAAGATCGACATTCTCTGGAAGCGACTGGATCGCTTTGATTGCGGCGATTTTCAATTCGGACATGGAGAAGTTCCTTTTTGGTCAATAGAATAAGATACTAACGACCCAAACTGTTTGCAAGCCGGGCAGTCAACCTCGCTCGACCTTCACAAATCCGCTTAATCTGCTGTCCTTCTGCCCAACTTACAACCAAACTCTTTCACTCCCGCCCAATATTCCGTATCTTATCAGGTTAATTATCTCCGCTCATTCCGGCGCGGTTTCCAACGTATCACAACTCAAATTCAATGAACATTCAGACCGATATTACACCCGATCGTGACGTCGTCCTGACCGTCGAAATTCCCGCTGAAGAACCTACCGCCAAGCTCTTAGAGGCGTTTCAGCTATTCCAACGCCGCGCCAATATCCCCGGCTTCCGCCCCGGCAAAGCCCCGATGGATATGATAAAGAAGCGCTACGGCAAGGACATCATCGGCGAGACCATCGACGACCTGACCCGCGACGCCTTGAACAAAGCTCTCGACAGCGAAAAACTCGAGCCGGCAGGCAAAATCCTGATCGACCACCAGGAATTTGGCGAGAACAAGCCGCTCCGCTTCACCGCCAGATTCCCTTTGCGCCCCGAGCCGAAGCTTGCCGTTCACAAAGGGCTCAACCTGACCATCACCGACGCCGACGTCTCCGACGCCGATGTCGATGGCCAGATCGAAGCACTCCGCCACCGCCACGCGCACCTTCACTCCATCGACACACCCGCCCCGGCCAATGCCGTCCTGACGCTTAAGGTGCATGAGGTTCACGCCTCAGGCTTGGAGCTTATCGGTCAGAAGGTCGAAGAGAAGCAGATCGAGATCGGCGCTGATACGCTTGGCGCAGGCTCCGACGAGCAACTGATCGGCATCAAGGCAGGCGAGACCCGCGTCATCCGCGTCCGTTCCGATGCCTCAGGCGTCACAAGCGCACCAACGTCCGTGACGATCATCACTCCTCAAGAGGCTGCCCAGCAGGCTGGTCGCGACGCATTCACTTCACTATCCGTGGAAGCCGTCCGCGTCGAAGTGCCGCACATTCACGACCTTGACGAGGAGTTTGTCGGCCATGTCAACCCGGCTCTGAAGTCGGTCGATGACCTGAAGAAATATACGCGGATGATGCTCCTGAGCTACGTCGCCATGGGAGCACAGCGTCAGCTTGAGGCGGCAATCGTTCAGCAGATGGTTGAGCAGAATCCCTTCCCCGTGCCGAAGATGATCGTCGAGGGAACTTTGGCAGACATCGCCCTTGAGATGAAGCTGAAGGGGGAAGAATTCGATCATTTCATCACCGAACATTACGCCGAGGCTGAGCGTGACTACCGCTGGGTCTTGCTGCGCGATGAGGTTGCCACTGCTGAAAACATCGAGATCTCCGACGAAGAGTTTGAGCAGGAGCTTCAGCGCATGGCTGAAATGTCTGGTGAGACTATCGCCGCGGTGAAGATGCGCTATTCAGGTGAGGACAAGATGGATCGCTTGCGTGGCCGCCTCTTCGAGCAGCGCGTCCTGCAGTTTATCGCCGAAAACGCCGAGATCGAACGTCGCAAGATGGATCTCAGGGAGTTTTTACGGATGGTGGACGGGTAGAATGAACCACCTTTACTATGGCGACTGTCTTGATGTCCTCCAGAATTCTGCAGAGGTAGCAGATGAGAGCATAGACCTGGTCTATATAGATCCGCCATTCAACTCGAAGCGGAATTACAATGTCCTCTTTGAGTCAATCGATATGACAGATACAAAAGCCCAGAAGGAGGCGTTTGCCGATACGTGGAGCAATATCAAGTATATCGATCAGTTAGATACCATACATGGAATGCAACTTGGACTCTGGAGATTTCTTGATTCAATCAATAGGGCTCCAATAGCCAAGAGTTATGTTGCTTATCTCACAACAATGGCTTTGCGTATAAGCTTAATCCATAGAAAACTGAAGTCAACCGGCTCGTTCTACCTACACTGTGACCAAACTATGAGTCATTACTTGAAAATCGTTTGCGATCTCGTCTTTGGTGAAAAATCCTTTCGAAATGAAATTATTTGGAAGCGAAAGACGGGTAGAGGAGAGACACAACATAAGAGTTTCAGATACGGAATTTGCACCGATACTATTCTTTTCTACACTAAAGGCGATAAGTGTACATTTAATACTCAATTTGGTGAAAGTAATGAAGAATACCTAACAACCAGCTTCAATCATGTTGACAGTTTCGGACGACGCTATATGATTGATAATTTAGCGAGTCCGTCTCTGCGTCCAAACTTAATTTATGAATACAAAGGTTATAAGCCGCCCGCCAAGGGGTGGGCGATTTCAAAAGAAACTATGGAGAAATGGGATGCGGAAGGTAAACTCCATTTTCCAGATAACAAAGGCGGGCGAATAAGAAGAATTCGTTATCTTGACGAGGTCAAAGGCCATCCAATTCAGAATTTGTGGGATGAGTTTCCTGCGATTGGCTCGCAATCGAAAGAGAGATTACACTATCAGACTCAAAAACCCGAAGCATTATTAGAGAGAATTATAGGAACATCCTCCAATGAAGGCGATTTGGTAGCAGATTTCTTCTGCGGTTGTGGAACTGCTGTTGCTGTTGCAGAACGCCTTAAACGAAGATGGATTGGAGTTGACATTTCTCATCTTGCTGTTCGATTAATTTACAATCGTGTCCTCGACCCTTATCGAGGGAAAAATGGAAGAATGAAGGAGATAAAAGACAACATTGAGATTACCGGATTTCCGCGAGATGTTGCTTCAGCACGCGAACTTGCAGAGGGCACCAAGAAAGGGCGCATAAAATTTCAAGATTGGGTTATTGAGTTTATGATGGATGGCGTATCCAATCCAAAAAAGGTCGGAGATGGCGGATACGATGGCTATTTGTCTCTTTATAGAGATGAAAAAGTTAGAGATATTGTTTTAATTGAAGTAAAAAGCGGTTCATTAACTGTGAAGAATATCAGGGAGTTTGTTCATGTAATAGACCATGAAAAAGCGGCAATTGGAGTTTTTGTCTGTTTCGCCGATCAAGTCACAAAGCCAATGAGAACCGAAGCTCAACAAGCAGGATATTATGACTATGAAGGGTTTAAGACTCAATTTCCTCGGATTCAAATCTTAACCGTTGAAGAATTGTTAGAAGGTAAAACTGTTTCACATCCAAATCCCGCAATGTTTAATGTAACTTTTAAGAAAGCATATAAATAGATTTGTAACGTTAACTTATTTAATTCAATTCCCAAATTCCAAATTCTAAACTTACAATACCAATGAACCTAATCCCAATGGTCGTCGAGCAGACTGGTCGAGGCGAACGCGCCTACGACATCTACTCGCGCCTTCTCAAAGAACGTATCATCTTCCTCGCCGGGCCTATCGACGATAACGTCGCCAGCCTCATCATCGCCCAGTTGATCTTCCTCGAAGCCGAAGATCCCGACAAGGACATCTCGATCTATATCAATAGCCCGGGCGGTCTCGTCACCAGTGGCATGGCTATCTACGACACCATGCAGTACATCAAGCCCGATGTCGCCACCATCGCTATCGGCCACTCAGCCTCTATGGCGGCACTGTTGCTGGCTGCTGGAGCCAAGGGCAAGCGCTCGGCACTGCCAAACTCCAAGATCATCATCCATCAACCGATGGGCGGTATGCAGGGTCAGGCGTCCGACATCGATATTCACGCCCGCGAGATCCTGAAGACCCGCGACAAGCTGAACAAGATACTCGCCGAAGCTTCCGGTCAATCAATCGCCAAAGTTGCCAAAGACACCGACCGCGACTACATCATGACCGCCGACGAAGCAAAAGCTTATGGCCTCATCGACAAGGTGATCGCTCACCGTGCCGATACCAACGGCGGCAAAGGCGTTGTCAAAGTTCCTGCCAAAGCTGTCGAAAAGTCGATTGAAAAGGCTCTCAAGAAGAAGTGACGTCATCCCCGCGAAGGCGGGGATCAAGACCAGTCACCAGCTCCCAGTCCACAAGTCACTGAGTCCAATGTCCTCAACACTCGAAACAAACCCGCCGCCGCTGGAGCGATGCTCGTTCTGTGGGCGTCCGATAGACCTGACCAAAGTCATGGTTCGCGGTCCCAAGGCGACCATCTGCGACGTCTGTGTCGTCAACGCAACGCAGGTCGTCAAGCTCGCGGTCGCTCAAAAACGGACGCTCAAGCGAGGCATTCCGAAACCCCGCGAGATATTCGGCAAGCTCTCCGACTACGTCATCGGGCAGGATGAAGCGAAGCGCCGCATCTCGGTTGCAGTCTACAACCACTACAAGCGGATCACCAGCGCCTCCATCGAGGGCGAAGTTGAGCTTGACAAGTCAAACATTCTGATGATCGGCCCGACCGGGACCGGTAAGACGTTGATCGCCCAGACTTTGGCGCGCTTCCTTGAAGTTCCCTTTGCGATTGCCGACGCGACGACTATCACTGAAGCGGGATACGTCGGGGAAGATGTAGAAAATGTCCTGGTCAGGCTCTACCACGCCGCCGACGCGGACATCGCGCAAGCCGAGATCGGCATCATCTACATTGACGAGATCGACAAGATCGCCCGCAAGGACGCCTCGACCTCGATCACTCGCGACGTTTCCGGCGAAGGCGTCCAGCAAGCCTTGCTGAAAATCCTTGAAGGCACCGTCGCCAACATCCCGCCGGAGGGAGGCCGCAAGCACCCCGAGCAACGACTCCTTGCCATCAACACCAAGAATATCCTCTTTATCTGTGGTGGTGCGTTCGAAGGCATCGACGGGATCATCTCCCGCCGCACCGGCAAAGGCGCGATGGGCTTTGGGGCTGAGGTTCGCGGCAGGCGGAAGATGGGCTTTTACGAGATGATCGCGCAGGTTGAGCCGGAGGATTTGCTTCGCTACGGACTGATCCCTGAGCTTATCGGCAGGTTGCCGGTTGTTGCACCGCTTGACAGGCTCTCCGCAGAAGCGATGATGTCTGTTCTAACCGACCCGAAGAACGCCTTGACCAAGCAATACGCAAAGCTGTTCGAGATGGAAGGCGTCAAGCTGACGTTTACTCAAGATGCTCTTGAGGCTGTCGTTGAACTCGCACTGAAACGCGACACCGGGGCGCGAGCTTTGCGGTCGGTGACCGAGTCGGTAATGAACGACCTGATGTTCGATCTGCCCGATCTCGACGGCATCGAGGAAGTGCTGATAACGAGGGAAGTGGTGCTGAAAACAGGTAAACCCGAGATGATTGAGTCGAAGGCGAGGAAGAGTGCGTAGGGGAAACGACTTGGAGGGCGGACTTTTAGTCCGCCCTTTTTTTTGACAGACAATTCGGGTGCTGAAGCTTGCTTCAGCATGCACTATTGGCGCAAGCAAGCTTGCGCACTCCGTTTAATGAACTACCACCCGCCCACCCCCATCGTCCTGAACCGCCTTCCTGAAAGCCGCTTCTCTTTCCACTGGTAAACTGACCATTAGCGTCGCCTCTTCCAAAAAAGCCCCATCCTTGACTACACCACCCAATCCTTTTGCCAATCTTTCGATCCAGCCAATCAAATCGTAAGGGCAAAGCACGGTAAGATCAATCGTTGGGATGACAACTTTCCTTTCGACCAACCTCAACGTCTCTACCGCACAAGTGCCATACGCCCGTATCAATCCTCCAGTACCGAGCTTCGTCCCTCCAAACCAACGTGTCACGACTACCAGCACATTGGTCAGTCCAGAGCCGTGAATCGCCCCCAGGATCGGCCTGCCAGCAGTACCGGACGGTTCGCCAGCATCTGAGGAGCGCTCAATGGGTGACAAAAGCTGCCCTGCGCGAAACGCCCAGCAGTGATGCGTCGCATCGTGATGCAGTCTTGACCGGACAGCGAGTAGCTCGAACGCAACCGCTTCCGAATCTGCCGGAGCCGCCCATCCGAGGAACTTTGAGCCTTTTTCCGATTGGCGATGTTCTGCGGCAGATGCCGGGATAATGACTTGCGCTGGTGACTGTTTATTCATATACTATAATATAGATATTCGAGACGGTCACTGAAAGAAGCAGGTAGTAGGATACTTCAGAAGATGTTAGTTGCCATCCATATTCGTGATAACTTCTCAATCCAGCGCAGAACTTCAATTTAATTACTTATCGATGAGAAAAAATCTTCAGTTAATTGAAATGTTTTCTTAGCGAGAGTTTCAGGAAAACCGGTATGAATTTTATGGTCTCAAAGAAATTTTGTATCGTAGTTGCATTATTTGCATAAACTTACAAATTAATTTTTATCACTTTATTTTGTTGATTAGTAATATGTTGGTCAGCATCAGGTTAAGATTGTGTTAGCATATTATTACGATCCTTCTTGACAAACTGCATTGGATGCATTATATTTTCCCCAAGTTAGGCTATTGAACAGGCGGAGGCGGTTTTTATCATCGTTTCGGCTACCCTTTACTTCACAAAAATTACAGACTTAGTTCCCCAGCTTCTCAAGGTGAGGAATTGAATCAGTTTCCGGTCGATCTTGCTTTCCTCATTGAACCTCACAATATCGACCGATAAAGTAAACAAAACAAAATCAGGAGTTCTGAGAGATGCCCAAAAGTAAACTTTTTTCCGGTATCGCATTGTTGACTGTGATTGCTTTGGCGACCAATGGAGTTGTTGCCAAACCGACTTTAACTAATAACGTGGAACCGACAGTGGTTCAGTTAACGTCAGCGCATCGCGGTGCAACAACGCCAGCCAGAGACGGCACCGATGAAATGACCCTCCGCTGGATGTTTTCAGCAGACGGTGGCGAAAACTGGAGCGCGATAATGGATGCCGGAATGACCGGAATGATCGATACCACTGGTGGCGAACAAACAGCTGCCTGGGGTGCTGATTCATACGATTTCGGTGCGGTTATCGATGGCAGCAACAATATTCACTTCGGTGTCATTTTAGATTCATACTTGACTGGCAACCTAAACCCGTTAAACCGCCGAAATGGTGTCTATGACGTCAAGAGCAGCGCTGACGGCGCCACGGTTTCCTACAACTTGATCGCCGAAGAGACCGAAGGTAATGACTTCATCTGGTCTGACTGCGGTGTCAACGCTCAAGGTCACATCTATGTGATCTGGGTGAACGCAGTCGAAGATAACGCTTCGATCTGGGGCTCCATGTCCACCAACGGTGGCGCGGCCTGGTCAAACCCTTTCATGATCGAAGACGAAATCAACATCGGTGGTGGTGCTGAGAGCGAGCTTCCTTATGCTCACATGACGACCAACGTCGGTGCGAGCAGTTTCTATATCATTTATGAAACCGTTACCGAAGCTGGTACCGAGCAGGTCGTCCTGACCGTTCCGTCTTCGCTTTCCGGTAACGTCACCTCGACCGCTACCGGCATTTTAGCTGGAAATTATCTCAGCTACTATACCGGCGCAGTCAACCCGATATCGATGGACGTCAACACTGGCGATGTCTATTTCTGCATTCGTAGTGTTGATCTTGCAGGAACAACTGTTGCACTCCAGACAGATCCCGGGCAGTGGTCTGCAGGTGTTATTCCTGGCGCTCAGCGCTATCCTTCAATGGGATTGGACACTGGCGACGAGACCCCATGGGTCTTCAGTAACAGTGGCGTCGGCAACCCCCATCGGAATTGGTACGCTTACGACGGTCTTGGCTACAATGGCGGTGACTGGACAGGCCGCACTTTCCTCGACTCAACCGAATACAATGGCGTCCGCGACCTCCTCTACACCAATCAAGGTATCTGGACGACCTCGAACCGGCTTGTTGTCGGTGAGAACGTCTGGGGTCAATTTACTCCCGAAGGCTTCCAGGTTAACTACTCGGATGACGATGGAGCGACTTGGTCCGGTCCGGATAAGCTCTATTCAATCTTCGAAGGAGACGATGCCCTTTCCGGTGGTTTCATAGCCCAAAATCACCTGTTGGCAGGTGCTGATAACTATGTCTTTGTCGCCCTTTGCGGCAAGGTCGGCGCGACTGACCTCGACGGACCCGATATCGCCGATGCGATGTTGCCGAACATTAACCTTGAGAGCCCCTTCATCGTTGACTGTATGCTTGAAGACTTGAACGGAGTCGCATACACCGACATCAACTGGCATTGGACCGGCACACCCGACAGCCTCGGTTGGGAATACGCTGTTGCCGACTCAGTTCAGGACGCAGATGCACTCTTTAACGGCAAGTATTTCTATACCCTGCCCGATTCAGTCGTCTCCGGCATGGAAGGTGAAGAAATGACCTTTCACCACCTCGCAAATGGTGATACCGTTTGGTTTTTCATCTTCGCGCAGGACCCGCTTAACAACTCGTCGCAGGGTTGGGAAAACTTTCTCGTAGTTGGCACAAGCTACACCGGCGTCTGGGAGCCGATCATCGTCCCGAACGTAACTGAGCTTGGTCAGAACTATCCGAACCCGTTCAACAGCACCACTGTTATTCCGTTTGCTCTTAGCACTTCACAAGAAGTCAAAGTTCAGATCTGGGACACCAATGGCCGCCTGATTTCGACCCTTGTCGATGGCAGAATGCACGCGGGCAACCATGAAATCTCCTGGGCGACGGATGGCCTCGCATCGGGGGTTTACATGTACACCCTCGAGACCAAGAGCCAGCGCTTCACTGGTAAAATGAGTCTTCTTCACTAAGAAATAGCTTCCGGTAAGTAGTGCCGATTAATATCGGCACTACTACCAAAGGACACGCCTCGGGGGTAGTATAAATGGGCAAAGCAATTTACCCGCCTACCCCTCGCGGCGTTTCTCTTAGTAGGAAGCCCGTTACGTTTTAGGGTCTGCACTCTGGCTAATGGCTGCACTCACAGTCGTGCGGATGACCCTCCGCACGCAGCAGTCGGAGAGGAGGTTCCTTGAATTCTTTGCGCAAGCTTTTTAAACCGACGCTTCTCTGGGTCTTGGGAGCAACGATTTTGCTTCTCAGCTCAGGCGCGTCTCAGGCAGGGGTCACTGGTAAAGTTAATGGTGTCATTAAGGACGCCAAGACTGGCGAACCCGTCTCCGGTGTTAGCATCATCATGATGGGTAGCGATTTTGGCGCTGCAACCAATCTCGATGGTGAATATATCATCCTCAATGTCACTCCCGGAAAATATTCCGTCTCCGCCAGTGCTGTTGGTTACATCAGGATTATCAAGCAAGACGTTATGGTTTACGCTGACCTGACAACCAACATCTCCTTCAATCTCGATCCCACAATCATTCAGGGCCAGGAAGTCATCGTCAAAGCTGAGCGGAAAGTTATCCGTCCCGACGTGACTGCTTCGACCCGTATCGCAACCGGCGACGAACTCTACAATCTTCCTGTGGCAAATTTCGTCGGCGCTGTCGCTAATATCGGTGGAGCTGTCGGTAGCGGAACCAACATCCACATCCGCGGAGGCAGACGCGGCGAAGTCGCTTACCTGATCGACGGCATGGAGGTCAAAGACCCCATCAGCAACCTGCGGATGCTCTCCATTGGAAACCCCGCTGTCGCTGAAATGGTAGCTCTGACAGGTGGTTTCGACGCTGAATATGGCAATGCCCAATCTGCTGTTGTCAATATCGTCACCCGTGAAGGCTCCAAAGATTTTCACGGTCAAATCAAATATGTCTTCGACGACATCAATTCCCGCCCCGATTCGAAATTCGCACAACACGTTAATTCGGAATTCGAGGGCACCAACCTCGGGCCTGTCGATACGACCTGGTGGTCACCGCCGGTTTCCTACCAGAATTATGACTATGTAGAAGGCTCGATCAGCGGCCCCGAGCCGATCACGAGCATCCTGTTGCCAAAGTTGGGGCTAAACATCCCCGGCTATATGACCTTCTTCATTTCAGCCGATATGACAGGTCGCAACACATCTTCCAATGGCGTGCGCATCAACTCCTCAGACTGGTTCCGCCACGACATGAGCGGTGGACTTGGGTTGGACGCCAATCGTGAGCAGACTTTCTACAATAGCAGCTATCAGCTAAGCTACCAACTCAGCCCGACGATGAAGATGAAAGCCGCCTACCGCTTCAACAAGACATGGTCCAATATCTTCCTCTTCCGCCAGTCGCGCTTCTTCCCCTATGACTACACACAAGACGAGATCGACGAAGCTTATCAGGCCTGGACTGGCAATGATGAGACGTACACCTTCGTCCGTGGCACCGATGACGACGGTGATGGCCGCGTCGATGAAGAGGCTTTTAATGGCAAGGACGACGACCTTGACGGCCGCATCGACGAAGACCTTCAGGCATACGAATACAATGCCTCCGACCACCTCCCGACTCGTTTTATCGATGACGATCAGTTCCTTCTGACATGGAATCATACCCTCTCGAAGAACACCTTCTATAACGTAAAGCTGTCCCGGTACATGGCTTCCCGACTTTATCAAGGTGCCAACAAGAAGCCTTCTGAATACGGCGAATACGCAGAGAAGTTCTCAGATCTTCCCGGTTCCGATGGTAAAATGAATGGCAACTACGACCTCGGTGAGCCGTTCGTCGATACGGATGGCGACGGTTTATGGGACAAAGGCAACCAAAACAACAGCTACTTCGCCTATAGGGGTTTCCTCCTCGCCGGTGACGGTACTGAAGACGACGTCGGTCAGCCCGTCCCGTACTGGCTTGAGGAAAAGTCCTACGTCTATGGCTTGAAAGCCCAGGTCACCACTCAGCTTCACAAGTATCACCAACTTCGCGGCGGGATCGACTTCAACTACTTCGATCTCTTTAGTAACTCAGTCCCTTACCCGACGATAGACAACAACGGAGCCGGTATCTACACCGACATCTATCATGTCTATCCGGCTGACGGAGCACTCTACGCCCAGGACAAGATGGAGTTCAAGGACATCACCATCTCGGTAGGCGCCAGACTTGACCTCTATATGCCTGGCGATCAAGTCCAGAACGTCATGGCTTTTGATTCGTCAAACGCCGATTGGAACCCGAACTACGTCCCGTTCGACAAGCCTGCAAAAATCAAAGCTCAAATCTCCCCACGCGTCGGCGCTTCATTCTCAATTACTGAGGATGCTTACCTCCATGCTCATTACGGCCACTTCTATCAACGCCCGAAATGGGACAATCTCTTCACCGCTGTCAATCAGGTTCAGACCGGTGGCACGCCGTTGATCGGCAACCCCGACCTCGATCCGGAAAAGACGGTTTCGTTCGAGGTTGGCGTCGCCTGGAACCCTTATCAGGACTATCTGATCGACATGACTGGCTTTTTGAAAGACGTTAAGAACTGGATCAATGCTCGCGAAGGCAAGTATTGGTACCCGGAGAAGTTCGGTCAGCCGTTGATCGGACAGAACTTCGCCATCTATGACAACCAGGACTATGCGTTCGCTCGCGGTGTTGAGTTCAACCTCTCCAAAGAGTACGGTGCCAACATGTCTGGTCGCATAACCTACACTTTGAGCTGGGTCAACGCTAAGAACTCCTACGACATCGGAACACAAGGGATCCGCGGCAACTACACCGAGCCACCCCAAGCGCTTCCCGCTGGTTGGGATCAACGACACGCAGTTGTACTCAATTACGGTCTCACCTACGGCGAAAACGAGCCGCTCTTCGGCATACAAGGTATGCCGGGTGGCTGGGATCTGAGCCTGTTGTGGAACATTCGCAGCGGACTACCCTATTCGCCTACAGATGCCTCCGGCACACTTGTCGAAGGTCAATACATGTCGCACCGAACCGACTGGACTAATCAGGCTGACCTGAACGTCAGCAAGGATATCCCTATCGGCAAGTACAAAACTTCGCTCTGGCTACAAGTCTTCAACCTGACCGATCAGACCAATCTCCTGAACGTAGACGACAACTACGGTCGCGCCGGAGCCCCCAATTCCTACGACGACTACAGTGGCGTGCCGGGCTGGATCAACGACACCTCCTCGCCCAACAACAGCCAGAATCGTTATGCGGGCCCCAACCCGGACGCGTTTGACAATCCTCGCCTTGTCAGGCTTGGCCTCGGTTTGGAGTTTTAATGAAAAACATCAACAAAACACTTGGAGTGCTGAAGCTTGCTTCAGCTTCTCTCCTCGCTCTCGCAGTCTTCGACGCCACACCGCTCGCTGCACGTCAAACTGAACCCGGGCCAGTCAGATCGAAGGACCCGCAACACCAGATCGACGTCGGCAAAAAATCGCTGATGGTTCACGACGTTGGAAACGTCAGGATGACCCTTTCCAATTGGGGTGAGCAAGGCAACCCCGACCTGACGCCCGGCTACTTCGGATTCGAGTTTCCCGGTGGTTCGGAGAATGACTTTCTCTTCAGCTCCGGTATCTGGGTCGGTGCAATTGTCAGCGGGCAAAAGCTGGTAAGCACCGGCACCGACGGTGACAACGGAACGAACGAATTCGCTCCGACCCTTCCGATCAACCTCTATCCGACCAGTTATATCTCAACCTCCAAACAGAGTGCAACTATCGCCGGACGCCCCTACATCATGGGAGCCAAAGAGATCGATGACGACGGTGACTGGAGCATTGCCTACGACCTTGACGGTAACGGCAGACCCTCGACCAATCGCGACGGCGGCAAGGGAATCATCCACAAAGATGACGATCTCGACGGCGCAACGGATGAAGAATTCGCCGATAACATCGACAACGATAACGACGGGTTGACAGATGAGGATACCGACGCCACTGGCGACATCAATGGCGACGGAAACTGCAACTATGACCCTGAATTCCACATCGACGAAGACCCGGCCGGTGACATCTCGAACGACTTCATCGATAACGACTTCGATGGCGCCGTCGATATGGACGATGACGACTTCGATGGTGACGCCAGACCGAATAGCCTCGATGACGATGGTGACAGTAAAGCAGATGAGGACGGCGTCGCTCGTGGTACTCAGGAATACTTCACGGTTTACGATGACCGCGACCGTACTCAGGTTCAATCCCCCGACAACGACGGCCACACTCCGCTCAACCTGATGGTTCTGCAACGAACCTACGCCTGGGGTGAAGCTTATGCCGGCGAGTTTATCCTGGTTGACCTGATCGTCCGCAATGTCGGCGAGTTACCTTTGACCGAGGTTTACCTCGGCCTCTTCGCCGATCCCGACATCGCCGCCAAAGGTGAGTCGGGCGACCCAGCCTCGCTTGATGACTGGAACTTCTACGACCGCGAAAACCTGATGATGGTAGAGGGTGACGACTCGACCGACGCCGACGGCTTTGGCCCCGGACTCTTCGCTATGAAGGTTGTCCGCACCCCGGCACCCCTCGACTCGCTAAACATCGCCTTCAAGAACTTCAACCGTTCATCCGGCGGTGACCCTGAGACCAATGCCGATAAGTACAACCTGATCTCGGAGAATGAGGAAGCCAATAGCCCCCCAACAGCGACGCAAGACGACTGGCGTTTCCTGATGGGCTTCGGGCCAAAGGCAGGCGGATGGTTGTTGCTACCGGGTGAAGAATTGCCCGTGACGGTTGCCTTCATCGCTGGTAAAAACCTTCCCGACCTCCGAAAGAACGCCCAGTGGGCTCAGCGTATCTATGACAACGACTTCCAGGGCCCAGCAGCACCCGATCAAGCCGAGTTTTGGGTTGAGCCTTCCCCCGAAAAAATTCGGATCTTCTGGAAAGACAACTCTGAAGGTTCTGTCGATCCAATTTCTCAGCTGGCAGACTTTGAGGGCTATCAACTTCAGCGCTCCTCCGACGCCAATCGTTGGTCAACACTGGCTCAATGGGACGTTCTCAACACATTGCCCTATCCGGAATTCCAGCGGGAGAACTTCAACCTCGGAATGCCTTACGATACGGCTCACATCGCCCTCACCAATCCCGACCTCTTCGCCCACAGCGGCTGGATGTGGTCAGTGACGGCTGGCGACTCGTCACGCCTTTATTGGTACGACGATACCGACGTCATCCCCGGATGGACATACCACTACATTCTCCGCGCCTTCGACCAAGGCATCCCCGGCGCAGGCACGCTGATCACGCCAATAGGCCGCAATGCAATTACTATAAGAGCTGGCAACACAGACGCCACGCCTGGCACTTCCGCCGGAGGTAATCTGGTTGATGGTGTCTTTGTCGTCCCCAACCCTTATAAAGGTGGCCACATTCAGGAGTTCGGTGGCGCTGAAAACGCAGCCGGCACCAAGATCTACCCTCGCAAGCTCTTTTTCTACGGCTTACCAACAGGTGGTGCGGAAATAGACATCTACACCCTCGCTGGTGACCACATCATCGGGCTTTCGCACGGCGATGGAACCGACCAACTGATGTGGGATATGCGAAATCAATACCAACAGGAGATCGTCAGTGGAGTTTACTACTACGTAATCAAAGCTGGCGGTCAACAGAAGATCGATAAATTTGTCGTGTTGAAGTGAGGCAAAACAAAATGCAAAACGCAAAACGTAGAATGCAGAATGCCAGCCTCCTTCGAACGGCGGCATTACTGACAATAATAGTAGGTTTGGTCGGTTGCAGTGACGAGCGCAAAGCCCCCTTGCAAACCAACGATCCTGCTTACACAGAGACGATCAGCCTGCTCGATCACCGTGCAGCATCCGGGGCGGATCTTTCGACCACCTTCACGATCGATGACACACTAACCGACGGCGACCTCCACATCAACGCCTTCCTCTGGCCTGATGTCGGGTTGAATAACTACGTCCGCTATGGCCTCGAACTCGACTCCCTCGCCCAACGGCTGTTGAGTCTTGAGGGACAGATCCTCAATCTCTCGCTGAAGGCAAACAAGACCCACGCCGACTCAGTCGCCATCGACAGCCTCTCTGGTCTGAAAGTGGCGACTCAAGGCGAAACGACAACTCGAAACGTTATTCGCGACTCGCTCGACACACGTCTCGACAATCGCTTCAAGGTGTCGATCTGGCTCGACAACGACGTGGTTGAATTTTATCCCCGTGCGATATTCCTCGATTCAGCGGCGACAAGAGGGCAAATTGGTGGAAACGAGACGGCAATCTGGGGGCAGAATTTCTTTTCGGCATCATCACTCGACTCAACCGGTATGCGTGGCAGACGGATGTCTCTCGACCTAAAGCGCTTCTTCACCGCTGACCCGAGTTATCGGCACTCAAGCAAACCGGCAAGGCCCGCCAACCCCGACGCACTGCCTGAGCTTTACCCCATTACTGACTGGTTGACCCGGTTGACGCCCGGCAGCCACACCCTTCACGTTCGCTTTGGCGAAGCAGGGGTACGGTCAGAAGTCAGCGTCAACCTCTACGTCGTATATAAACATGCGGGGTGACGATGAAAACAAGTTTTAATAATCCCAAAACCGGAGTGCTGAAGCTTGTTTCAGCCGGTCTGCTGCTTACCACGTTTGCCTTCATGAGTGCTGCTCCATCCTTTGCCCGTGAAGTACAAAAGGTCGGCACCGCAAGCCTGACAACTCTGAAGGTATCGACAAGCGTCCGCGCTATCGGCATGGGTGACGCCTACGTCGCTACTGCCGACGACATCGGCTCAATCTTTTGGAACCCGGCCGGTCTTATCCATGTGGATGGAAATGCCGCCGCCTTCTCGCAGATCAACATGCCTGCCGGGGTGCAGTTCAACACAGCCGCCTTCGCCAAAAACATGGGCAACATGGGCGTTTTCGGCGTTCATTTGCTGGCGATGAACACAGGAGATATGCCCGTCAGGACAATCTCCCACCCCAACGGCACCGGCGAGAACTTCATCGCTTATGACGTCATCGGAGGTGTCTCCTGGGCACAAAGACTGACAGACCGGTTCATCTTTGGAGCCAATATCCGCGTGGTGGTTTCAGGCCTTGAAGATGAAACCTACACAGGCGCGCTTGCCGACATAGGAACACTCTACGAAACAAACCTACGCACCCTTAAGCTCGGCTTTTCGGTGCAAAACTTCGGGCCCGACGTCAAGTATTCCGGTGATTACTACGACTACCTCGATCAGGGCCGTCGCAACCGCGCCGACCCCCAGTCTACCAAATTCAGTGGCGCGCCTCCACCGACAATATATCGGATCGGCGTCTCTGCCAATTTCTTCGAATTCTGGCAATTGAACAAGCCCACCGACTTCGACGGGATCATGGCTTTCGAGATGAGTCACCCCAACGACAACCGCGAGCGGTTGAACCTTGGCGCAGAGTTCTGGTATCGAGGAATGATCGCAGTCCGCGGCGGTTACAAAATCAAGATCAGCAACAGCTTTGGCTACGATGAGGAGCGCTTCACCACCGGTTTTGGCTTGAAGATCCCCATCGCCGATCAGCGCGTTGCGATGCTTGATTACGCCTATCTTGGCTTCGGTAAGATAGCAGAAGCGTCGGACGGCTTTATGGAGTCGCCGCACCGCTTCTCCTTCGGCATTAACTTTTAACCAGCGAGAAAATCAATGAAAATCAATAAACTTCTCGCAACCGGCGCTCTGATCCTTCCTCTACTCTGGGGATGTGAACCAGCTGATCCCGGCTCACCGATTGCCAACCGTGCTCCTGATACCCGTATTGTCGTCGCTCCCATTGACGACGCTATGCACGACCATTACGTTTCGCCTGAGCTTGTCTTCAACGTACAATGGTTCGGCAGCGATCCCGATGGTCAGGTCAGCGGCTACTACCTTCAAGTCGATAGCGGGCCTTGGGTCTGGATGACGAAGACCGACTCAGCGATGGCATTCGAGTCGTCAACCCCCGACGCAAACAACCCCGGCAGGACCCTTCCTTCTGCTCATACCATCCGCGTCAAAGCTATGGATGACAGCGGCCTCGAAGATCCTACGCCAGCAACGCGAGCTTTCAGCGCCACGAACTACATCCCTGTGATCCGCGAATTCGTCGCCGATTTCAGGAATGATAATACCGTTGGGCAGGGCATCGCATTTTCGATCAATTGGAGCGACTCCAATTCTTCGGGTGCTTACTTCCGCCTTTGGGTCGATGGAGTAGCTGTAACTGATTGGGACTCTCGCTCATCGTTCCAGTTCTGCAAAACGTCCGAAAGCTCGATCCTTAATGCCGTCGATTCAGGTGCGGTCAAGCCTGTCAACATCGATTTACTTCAGGCAGGACCCCGAACACTGACAGTCAAAGTGATGGACTGGGGTGGAGCAGTCAGTGACTCGGTCACCAGAAGAATCGTCGTCAGCGATACACTTGACCCGACAGTTACCAATGTCGCATCAACCTACGAAGGTCAGGACTACTACCCTGACGGTTCTGTGTTCTATTCAGACGCTGCAACAACGCATTTTGTCGTTTCTGCCTCTGCCGAAAGTTATTTCGGTAGCGTTCAGGCTTTCCGCAACAGGCTGATGCCGACTGGCGGAACCGCCGAGTGGTCGGCGTGGGGTGTTGGCGAGTACGATGTGCAGGATCTCGCACCTGGAGCCTACCGTTTCGAAACCGAATGTCGCGACTGGAGTGGCAACATAAGCACCGTGACAGGCTACGACTTCGAGATCTTCCGCCCGACGTTTAGTGACGATGCACCGACTCGCATTTTGATCGTCGATGAGACTCGTGACGGCAATGGCCGCGCCGGTTCTCCCGACGACGCTCAGGCAGACGAGGTCTGGCGTGAAATCTTCGGTTATGATACGACCGCATTGGTTTCACCTGAAGGCTGGCGTATCACCGAGCTTGACTACACCAACCGGACGGTTGACCCCAACAAATACATCTCTGCCAAAGACGTTTTCGATAAAGATCTTATCGTCTGGCATTCCGACGATAAGGCGAGTTTCGATCTGAAAGTCGGTGCCTATAATTTGCGGCTGTTAAGTGAATATCTCGATGCAGGAGGCAAACTCTTCCTTTGCGGCTGGGACGTTCTTTCCAATTTCAACGCCGCCGACGTCGACTCTATAACATACACTTCGACTGCCGTCTTCGCACAGCGTTATCTACGCATTACCGGAGGCAAGCGGACGACGGATCGAACCTTCTCGCTTGCGACCGGCCTTGCTGGCTACAACAATGTGCAAATCGATCCGACAAAGGTGCCAGCCGCGTGGGGCGGCTCGCTTGACCGTTGCTGGGTGATCTATCCGGCCCACCGCACGGAGAAGATTGCCGAGTGGGGTCCCGAGCACGCGTTTACGGGTATGGGGATGGCGATGAAGAATTTCTCACCGCTAAATCCGTGGCGAACGATCACTTGTGGCTTCCCGATCTATTTCCTTAACGTAGTAGAATCTCGACCATTTGTGGTTAAAGCCGTCACCGAGCTCCTCGCTCCGTAGCGCAAAGTTCTGTTCGCTTTGCTCTGATTGTTCGCAAGGAGCAAGGCTTCAAAAACGACAGTCAATCCCGGTTGTAACTTCAATAAAAAGCCGCCATACTGACTCTTCAGTGTGGCGGCTTTTCTTTAATTCGACCCAACCTCCCGGAGGGCGGACTTTTAGTCCGCTCTAATCCCAATACAAAAAGAAGATGCCCATAAGTCCTAATGTCAAGAACTTACGGGCATTTTGTGGAGACGCCGGGAATCGAACCCGGGTCCGGAAACACGGCCTCAAGACCGTCTACAAGCTTATCCTATCTATTTTTTCTCGGCCTTCTCCGCGCGAACAGGCACGCTCGAAGACGACCCAGCCTTACTTAATCCCATCCCTGCCCCAAAAGCTTGAGCAGAGACCCGACCGTCTGTTGTTGCCTTCAAGACCCGACAGCCAAAGTCAGGAAAGCGTGCAGCTTATTCTAAGTTAAGCTGCGAGTGCGTACGAGTAGTTATCGTTGGCACTTAAATTTTTCAGTTTTTTTAACGAGGCTACCGAAATCCCCGGCTTGCAGATCAAGATTCCGACTTGTCCCCGTCGAAACCAATCGTCCCCATAAGACGTACAAAATGCAGAGTGCAAAGTGCAATCAAATCGGATACTACTACCGACTCATTATAATATACGTAATTTTCACGCAAAAAGTAGGGGTGCATCGCGTTGCACCCCTACGATCTCAAATATCAGTAAATCAATTATCTCATCAGCAATAGGCGGGTTGTCACCTCAGCTGAACCGCTTTTTAACTTCAGGAAATAAATACCTGATGACAACTCACCGCCATTGATAGTAAACTGATGCTGGCCAGCTTCCAAATTCCCAGAATACACCTCAGAAATCAGCCGTCCGGCAACGTCAAACATAGCAATATTAACGACTTCATTGGTGGGGATAGAGACTTTTACTGAAGTTGTAGAGTTGAACGGGTTTGGAAATGCGTTTACCAATAAGGAATTAACAGGTAAATTAGCTTTTGGTAATTCTGCTACCGTTATTCCGTCGTTTGAATAGGTTAGATCGCCTTCAAGGATGTGGGGAGTAAGGAGTTCTGGAGTGTAGGCTCCATACTTAACGAGAGTGAGTTTTCCGCTGGAAGCTCCTTCAATTTCATGAGTTAAAGGATCGTCGCCAACTATCGCGATTCCACACATTCCGTCCACAATCTCCCCTCCGCCCACAATTACCCCTCCATTCAGGACGGCAATCTCGTCTCCGTCCCGACCCTCAGCAAGAATCAAAAGCGACATGGTGAATCCGCTCGGCTGAGGAACCTCGAAGAGTTCAGGAACCCTTTCGATTCTCGTTGGAGCGAGAACGAAATCGTTCTGTGGTACTGCTCCCCAGATCAATTCAGTCGCTTCGCTGACCCGGATCAAATATCCCGATCCGTGGCGACAGGGTGGAAGATTGCTGAAGTTGTAGCGCGGCAACATGAAATTACCCATACCATCCCTGACGACCTCCAGAACCCCTGCAATCCCACCAACAGCCCGACTCGGGTCCATCACAACCCTCGGCAGGTAGGCGACTCCGTTCCAACCTCGATTTAGTCCTATCGGCAAGTCTGACTGTACTGTGACGCCTTCGATCTGAAGTTCTCCGGGTCTGTTAAGCTTGATCCAGTAGGCCTTCACAACGTCCCATGGTTGGATATTATTGAAAGGATTTTCGATGCGTGGCGCGTAAATGTGCCCTTCTGTGTCCTTCATAAAGAGCAACTTACCGGAATCAAGCAGAGGTTGCATAATCGACTCAATGTCGGCATTATCTGGCTGAACGTGTGTCGAAACAAGGCTCCAGCCACCCGGCATTTGGATTGTTCTGATTGCGTGAACATCGCCAGCCACTACTTGCATTTCGATTGGTACTATCAGGCTGTCGCCTCTTGCGTCGAAGGCAAAGTGCGCTTCAGCCTGGAATATACCCTCGTCGAAGCCTTTCGAAATCATCCGCAGGTTGACTTCCACCGACTCCCCACCCTCGATCACACCCTCAGAAGGCTCTATCTGCGACCAACTATCCCGGACATTGAGGCGCCAGATCTTGAACAAGTCGCCGTCAGCACAGTTGTAGATTGCCAGCATGGATGATGCATAAGGGTCAAGTCCATCGATAATTTCAATACCCTCTGCACCTGCATTAGCCGGAAGTTTGTCAGTCAAGACAACTAATTGGGTTATTTCCCCGGTAGTCGGATTGACTTTGAAGACTTGTGGCCCGGGGTCTTGAGCTGTATTGCCGTGAACATAAATTGTTGCGCCGTCCGGGTCATCTGCACGATAGGCAAGTCCGTAGCTTCTAATTGCGCCATGAGCGACGCTTGAGACTTGATTTCCATCGCGGTCATAACTGAAAAAATCCCTGGTGGTGGAACTGACCCAATAAAGTTCGTTGTCGTAGTCATAGGTTATGTTGTAGCTTGGGTCTTCGGGAACTTGAAATGAGGTTATCGAATCGCCATCTGTCGTGAAGCCGATAACATCAGCATCAGAAATACCCCACAGCAACTCCCCATCCCACGCCAAATCTCTCATCCCGAAACGCGCCGAGCCGGGCTGAAGGAACTCGCCGGTCTGGTTGCCTTCCGCGTCGAGCACATAAATCTTGCTGGGTGCGTTCCCGTCAGCTCCTGATATGTAATAATTTTCCCCATCGAACGCTACGCCAGTTATTCTCGTATCCCCGACTTCGTCACCTGCGGGATATGTCTGGAGAGCGTCCCAAGGCGGAAGGTTATCTTCATCCCGAAGTTTGGTGTAGGAACTCCATCTTACCGGCCCGTTCCCGTCATTGTAGAGATTAAACGAAACATAAGCGGTATCATCCAAGCCGATTTCGGCCGCAAGTTGTTCTGCATCGACACGAAATTCGGGATGGGCAAGGCGTATTATCAGCTCAAGCTCGTCATCTTCTGCCAACTCCTGATCTTCGACTCTGGAGGTGTGGTAGTATGCGAGACTGGCGGCAACGTCGAACAACCCGATATGAGCCTGGGCGATCTCCCAATTGCCATCCTCGTCAGTGATAGTCGCCTGATTAAGGGATGTGCTGACCCGGACGCCTTCAAGTGGCGAGTTATCCTCAAGGTCAAGCACACGACCGTAGAGCCTGCCGAAAATGTTGTACCAACCGATCCAGTAATGAAAGCCGAGGTCAGCTCGATCAGTATCGACCCGCAATTCGGGGTTGGTCATCAGCCCCCCGACCCCAAGATCATCTGCCTCGCCCGAACCAGCGTCAACCGCCGGGCTCTCACCCTGGTCGAGATAGTAACCGTTCATTCCCCAGATCGGTTCACGGCCATCAGTCAGCATCGGGTCTTCGTCGATCAATTCATCGCCATCCCAAGCTCCTGCGCCGTTCCCGTCACCGCCATCTGGACCACCCTCGACAATGCAGTAACTGATTGCGATATTCCCGCCATTCTCAGGGATGTTTTCACCAAGTTGATCTCCCCGCTCTGCCTGATTTCCCCAAAATATCGAGTTGATCACTGTCGGATTAGAATTTGAGCCCTTATAAAGTCCACCACCGATACCGGTGGCAACATTGTCAATAAAGGTGCAAAATGAGATTGTGCTGTTCGAAGCAAGCGAATGCGCCACTGCCCCGCCATCAATTCCTGAGGTGTTTCTTTCAAAAAGGCTGTTAAAAACCTCAACAGTACTGGCATTAGTAATCAACAATGCACCACCGAAGCGTTCGACGTGGTTATCGATGAAAAAACAGCCCTCAACCGAAACTTGAGAAGTGTTGAAGACTATCCCTCCACCCGAACCGATATTTGTGTTGCCTTCGAAGGTGCAGTTTCGGATTGTACCGACGCATGTCCGAAGCTGAATTCCACCACCTGATTGCTGGGCATAGCTCCCCTCATTGGCGATAAACCGGCAGTCCTCGATCAACATTCGTTGCGCGTTTTCGACTCTCAGGCCATTGATCGTTGCGTTAGTCAGTGTTAATCCCGAAATTGTTACCGATGTCGTGGCGAAAATTGTCCGTGAATCTTCTGCGCCTTCACAGTCAATAGTAGTCTCGAGTGCGCCATTTTCGGACGTCAGCACCAATTCGCGGTTGATCGCAAGGTTGGTGTTACCTGCTCCGCGATAGTTACCGTCTGCGAGCATCACTGTATCGACTTCATCCACTGCGGCATCGTCGATTGCCGCCTGAATTGTCTCGAAGTCATCAGGGACATTGATCACACGGCCAAACAGCGCGGGAGTTGTGGCCAGTGTTACAACTGTGGCGATAATAATAAGCGGGCGCATTTTAGAGGCTCCTTCGATGGTCAGATTTCTGGGATTTTCAGCAATAAAGTATTATACTTAGATTATCGCCCAGAGTCAAGTTTTCCGGTCACGAATAGCGAACGAATTTTGGCTCAAACCTCTGGGAAGCACGATCTCGATCAGGACAATCTCCCAAATCGGATCGATGTCAGTTACTCAAAAGGAAGATATCCTCGGGTTCGGGCATTGTTGTGCCGACTATCTCTCAATTTTGAAGCCTTTTCCAGACAAAGGCAAATAGGGCGACGTCGCCCAATCACTCACCATCGGCGGAGGCCCTGTCCCGACTGCATGCCAGTTTGTTGCGCCTCCGGGCAAGTCAACCCGCTTCGTTGGCAAGGTTGGCAATGATGAAGATGGGCGGCTGGTGGACACATTTTTTAGCAAAACGAAACACGAGTAAATCGCAATTGAACTTAGACGCAATCAACAAGAAAATCAGTAAACACCAAAAGGCTCTTGACCGCATGTTGAAAGTAGTGCAAGGCTTCACTGGCGCGAAATCAGTGACTGAAGCAGCACAGAACTTGGGGGTAACGCGGGAATACGCCCGGCAGTTGTCCGTAGAGTTCAACATCATCACCGATTTCGAAATCAAACGTGAGGAATGGCGGAGAATGCTCGGCGAAAAACCACCGACTGTTAAAGAAGCCGCCGAAATCTGGGGGACCGGAATGGCGACGGCCTACGCCCGGCTCCAGTCGCTTAGGATAAAACCGGCACAAATAGTAAACAGGACTCGTGAACAGGTTGAAGAAGCGGTAAAGAAACATGCTGACCTTACCCGCATTGCCAAGCGGTTGAACGTGCCTTACGCCAAGGCTCAATTCTTACTCGAACACCACGGAATCGGACTGCCGTTGGATGGCAAAGAGTTAGATAGCAGTGCAAAAACAATCGGTAGTCTTGTGCATGACGCACTCCTTGAAGCCAGCGGCACTCTCGATGCGAAGGCAGTCGGGAAGGCTGGGAATACCGGATCGGAATGGGATCGATCAACTACTTAAGGCAGGGATAAACAAAATTAATGGAAAAAATTATGTGGGAAAAACGGAGCGGTTGTTTCTTCTCCAGCGGCATCTCGATGGGATCTGCTCTGGCGATGATCCTCTCATGGGAGCGGTCGCATTCGATCCTCTGGGCGATCTTTCACGGGATCCTTAGCTGGCTCTATGTGTTGTACTATGCGTTCACGCGGGGCGGTGTTCCGAGTGTCTAATAGATTCGCCGCGTGAATCACGAAGCCAAACTCGTTAAGGAGAGAAGATGATTATCGGAGTCGGTATCGACCTGATCGAAGTCGAAAGATTTCGGGATTATCAGGATGGTGCGAAGAGTTGCCCCTTCACACACAGTGAGCTCAGATATTGTTACGGGAAGCGTTATCCCGAGCGACACCTTGCCGCACGCTTTGCCGCCAAGGAGGCGTTCTTCAAGGCTATCGGTACCGGCGCACGCACTCCCGGCGAGTTTGTACTTATCGAGGTGGTGCTTGATGATGCTGGTAATCCGAGCCTTCGCGTCACGGGCATTGAGGTTATTATCATTGGAGGGTTGAGTATTTCAAGGGTACATCTCTCGCTGACGCATACCGGCTCGACCGCAGGGGCGGTAGTGATTTTGGAGGGGTGAGAAGCGTATATTATCGTTCGATTAATCGATCACTTAACAAAAACAAAATCGGGGATACAATGAAAACCGCACTCCGAATCTTAGTACTCGTCTGTTTTTCGTTTCTTGGCTTTGCGTGTAAAAATGGCAAAGAAGAAATCGAAAAAAATGATCCCACTCGCCCAAGAATAGCAGCAATTCATGTTGTTAAGCTATTGCGTGTACAATTTGGAGCGGAGGACTTTAATCTCAGCACATTCGGAAATCCGCTCAAAATAGAGGTTACAATTCGTGAAGACGGAAAGACAATTCGAAGTAACCAACCCGATTTTGTGATTCTCGACGGAACGAGAGGAGAGCGCACAAATCGCTCGAATATTCAATGGACAGTTAATTTTGATCCAACTCGCAACTATCAGGTTGTATTGGAGGAGAAAGCAATTATTGCTAACGTGCTACGCTGGAGTCTCCCGGCAACACCAAAAATTGGATATTGGCCCATTGGTGTGAATAAGGGTAAACTAAATTTTGGCCGCGATTCTTACATCGAGTTCAGCGACAAAATTGCTCAATAGTGAATCCTGCCCAAACTTATTTTGCGATCACAAACTCAAAATTGCTACTTAATTCCGGCAAGCACCAGTATCTCGACGTAGATGGCAACAGCCGGGGCGGTAGTGGTTTTGGAGGGGTGATCTCCCAATACATCCCGTTAAGATTATCTGATAGCATTTGCGCTACCCACATTTGATTGTTAGATTGAAGGTTGAAAAATTACTCAAGAGTCACAGCAACCACATAATTCAATCGAAACTCACCCGACTCCAATAATCACAAAGGAGGTTCACAGTGTTCGATACAGGTAATACAGCGTTCATGCTGATCGCATCCAGTCTGGTGATGTTGATGACGCCAGGTCTCGCCTTTTTCTACGGCGGACTTGTTGGCCGAAAGAACGTTTTGACGATTATGATTCAGTCGTTCGTCTCGATGGGTATCACGACGATTATCTGGTGGGCATACGGTTACTCGCTCTGCTTTAGTGGTGGTGAAGGCGGCATAATCGGAAACCTTGACAAAGCTTTTCTGATTGGGGTCACGCTCAATTCAGTATGTTCCTTTGGTCAGGGGAATATACCGGAGTTCGTATTTATGGCTTATCAGATGATGTTTGCCATCATCACTCCGGCGCTCATCACCGGTGCATTCTCCAACCGGGTAAAATTCCCTGCATATCTAATATTTCTCGTGGCGTGGCTGACATTTGTCTATTTCCCGTTCGTCCACATGATCTGGGGAAATGGGTTACTCGCCAAGATGGGAGTTCTTGACTTCGCAGGCGGAATTGTCGTCCATAATATCGCCGGAATGGCAGCCTTGGCATCGGTACTGTTTGTTGGTCGGAGGCGCGTCGGAGATGCGGTTCCTCACAGCATCCCGTTGGTAGCGTTGGGGACCGGGTTGCTCTGGTTCGGCTGGTACGGCTTCAATGCCGGGAGCCAGCTCGCCGTCGATGGCGTCACCGGGCTCGCATTTTTGAACACTGACATCGCTGCTTCATTTGCCGGACCAACCTGGTTATTCCTTGCATGGATGAGCGAGAAAAAGCCCAAATTTCTCGGCTTTTTAACGGGAGCAGTTGCAGGCCTTGCAACAATTACTCCCTGTGCCGGATTCGTAACGCCAACGAGTGCCGCAATAATCGGCATTCTGGCTGGAGCGATCTGCTACTACGCTGTCAATCTGAAGAACAAACTCGGCTGGGACGATGCGTTGGATGTCTGGGGAGTTCATGGGGTTGGCGGAATGATCGGCATCATCCTGCTCGGGATTCTTGCCGACAAAGGGGTTAACGCTGCGGGAGCTGACGGACTACTAAAAGGCAACGCAAGCTTCTTCGTCATTCAACTTGTAGCCGTAGTGGTTTCTTCTATTTATGCGTTCGGGTTCACCTGGTTGATGCTGAAGGGTATCGATTTAGTCACTCCTGTCCGCACCTCAGAGTCGGAGGAAGAGACTGGGCTTGATCTCTCGTTGCACGGCGAGATTGCGTATGAATCAGAAACACTTGGCACACAAAGAGAAGGCAGTATTTAGGATAACAACATAAGGGGTTGAATTTGGACGAACTGACACGATCTGTTATCGACTACATCAAACACGAATACATCGAAGCAGATGACGACCGCGAATTGACCGCGACGACGCCGCTGATTTCGGGTGGTATCGTCGATTCATTTTCAATGATCTCGCTTAAGCGATTCATTGAAAAGAAAAACGGAATCACGATCCCGGATGTTGAAGCTTCACCTGAAGCCTTCGATACGGTCAAGGGAATCGTCGCTCTTGTCAACAAATTGAAGAAGTAAGCTGATGGCTTTCTCCGCGGCGGCGCGTCAATTCTACCAGAGTGAGATCGAAACGATCCGCGAGGCGGGTCTGTTCAAGGAAGAGCGCACCATTCATTCGCCGCAAGCGGCTGATATAGAGGTTGAGTTTCCGGCCGGGTCCGGCGTCAGAAAAGCGATCAATATGTGCGCCAACAACTACCTCGGCCTATCGAGTCACCCCGAAGTCATCGCCGCGGCTCACGCCGGTCTCGACAGTCGGGGCTACGGCATGTCGTCAGTCCGCTTCATCTGCGGGACGCAAGACATCCATCGGGAGCTTGAGGAGCGGCTGACGGAGTTCCTTGGGACAGAGGATACCCTGCTCTTCCCCTCGTGCATGGACGCCAACGCGGGTGTCTTTGAAGCAATCCTGAACGATCAGGACGTGATGATCGCCGACAGGCTTGTTCACGCGTCGATTGTCGATGGGATGCGGCTCTGCAAAGCTATGACGGACACCTTCAAGCATTCGGACATGGGGCACCTCGAGGAAAAACTGCAGGAGCATCAGGACAAGCGGTTTCGCCTGATCATCACCGACGGCGTCTTTTCTATGGATGGCGATCTGGCGAAGATTGACGAGATAGTGGCGTTGGCAGAAAAGTACGATGCAATGGTCTTCTCGGACGAGTCTCACTCGACGGGCTTTATCGGCAAAACCGGGCGAGGTGTTCATGAGCATTGCGGAGTCTTTGGGAAGATGGACATCATCACGACGACGCTTGGCAAGGCGTTGGGCGGGGCTTCGGGTGGATGCGTCAGTGGCAAGCGCGAGTTCATCGAAATGTGCCGCCAGCGGGCGAGGCCGTACCTTTTCTCCAACACAGTTGCCCCGGTGATAGTGGCGGGAGCCTTGAAGGTGATGGAGATCGTGATGAGTTCGACGGAACGGAGAGATAAGCTTGAGTGGAACGCGAACTACTGGCGGAAGATGATGATTGAGATCGGGCTTGACATCAAGGCTGGCGAGAGTCCCATTGTGCCGGTGATGTTCTATAACGCCAAGCTGGCGCAGGACTTCGCCCGCGATCTCTTCGCCGAAGGCGTCTATGCGGTCGGCTTCTTCTTCCCGGTAGTCCCGAAGGGCGCGGCGCGAATCCGCACGCAACTCTCAGCGGCTCACGACCAGCGCCACCTCGACATCGCCGGTGAGGCTTTCCGCAAAGTCGGCACGAAGTACGGCATCCTCGGCAAGGGGAAGAAGGAAATTATCGAGATGTATGGGGTGTGAGGGGTATTGGAGGGCGGAAACAATCACCAACAAAACTATCAAAGAAACTCTACAATGGGAACAACATATTCTGAAGTCACATTACGGTCATTCGAGAACGGTCATAAGCCCTATGTTGCCCAGTTTTTGGTTGATACCGGGGCTATTGATTGCGTCGTCCCGGCGTCGAAACTTGTGGAGGCGGGTGTTCAGCGGGTCGGTCAGCAGCTCTACGAATTGGCAGACGGGCGTCAAGTCGTCTTCGATTACGGGCTTGTGCGTATCGAAGTGATGGGGAAAATCACCGCCGGGCGAGTGGTCTTCGGTCCGGAGAACGCAGAACCGATTCTCGGAGTTGTGGCGCTCGAGTCTATGGTTCTCAAGGTCAATCCTGTAACCCAGGAATTGGAGAAGATCGCAGCGAGTCTCCTTAAGTAGGGGGCGATGACAAACAATGCCAACAATACTATTAGTCAAAGGCTGGCGATTTTTCTTTTTCTTTAATGAAGGCAACGAACCGATGCACATTCATGCGGAGAAAGCTGAAATCGTTGCAAAGTATTGGCTTCGGTCTGAAAGACGAGAAATCGAGGAGGTCTATTTTCATCTTAGGATCTCCTGCCCAGAAGCGCGAAGTCAAAGAGATCATCTAGCAACATTTTGACCTTATCGAGGACGAATGGAACAAATACCACAAATAACCAGAGTCAGGACTACCGGACTGCCCCATGTCCGAGCCTCACGTGCGACACCTCGCAAGGAGGGACTGTTTCTCGTGACCAATGTAGGCAGTTACTTGATCCCTTGGGCAGAGTGTTCGCCATCATTGGCTGTCGCCAAGCAATATGAGCGAATTCGCATGAGGTTGCTACCGGCGGGAATAGGCATCCATTGGCCATTGATCGACGAGGATCTGGCTGTTGGACCGCTTGTCGATGGAAGAGTACCTTCCACATAGGGCCGCATCCCAGATCAGAGTTCACCGCTTCAGCGTGTTCCGGTACGACAGACTTCAGCCTGTCACCTCATCTTCGGTCAGAAATGTTAGCACTTTCTCTAAACGTCCGGCGAGTTCCTCGTCCACGCTTCGGATTTCGCTGAGTAGTCTTCGAGTTACGAACTGGAACGCCCGCAAGAGTTCGGTTTTGCTCAGATTTTGGACAAGTGAACCTTCAAAATGCCCGACCTCTTCGCTGGGCAGTAAGTCTATTCCGCGACCGTGGACGGCAGGGAGACCGTGGCGAATGCAGGCTAACGCGAGCGCATGGTCGCGGATTCCACTGATCATGTATTCTGCTTGCCACCAGTTTTGTCTCGCAAGGCTGTTCCGTGCATGGAGTGCATAAAGCCAACCAAGGCCGATGAGGTTTAATGGGGACGACGGCAAAGCATGCCGGGGCATATTTGCAGTTCCGTAAATGAGGCGGAACGTAGTCGCCAAGGCTCGGAACTCTGTCGCAAACACGAAAGCGAGATCGACCTGCAGAGTGTTGGGGAGGAGGAAAACACGGTAAGTCCACGCCCCGGAAACGACGTCAAGATGATGCAAGGCGAGATACCGATTGTACATAAACGCCGTCCAATCGGAGAGGACTTCCGACAATTCGGCGGTATCGTTGATGCCAAAAGCAAGATCTATGTCCGACCACTGGTCTTCGCGTTCGACTGCCGCAGATCCAGTAATGGCAACACCACTAATGCGTGGGTCGTTGGTGGCGCGTTTGAGGAGGTCGGTGCGCAAGAGTGCGCGTTCTTCGGGAGTAAACATTAACCCTGCTCCCTTATTGTTGTTTTTCCAACATTTCCCTCAACGCGCCCCGATCCACATCATCCCCCAACCTCTTAACCAAAGCCAGACTTAACAACCCATAGAGCTTCTCCGCCTCGGGAAATTGCCTCAGCGTTTCAAGATGCCGTTCGATAGTCGCAGTATCCCCCCGCAAAACAGGGCCCGTGATCGATTCGGTCAAGCCTTTCCTTGCGATGTTGGCGATTGTCGCCTGCATCAGGGGAGTGACGGCTTGCAAAGCTCGCGCCTCATCCATACCGGTACTTTTCAGCAACTCCACCGCCTCCCCAACCAAACCTATCAGCAAATTGCAAGCTATCACCGCCCCAAGGTGGTACTCGCGGCGTAGCTCCGGCGGCACTCTATAGGGGACTCCACCAAGGTCGCGGGCAAGCCTTTCCCCGACCAGAACTGCCGTCTCGTCGCCGTCGATCCCGAAGGTGATGCCTTGCAGGATGCTGACATCGTCATCACCCGTGAACGTCTGCATCGGGTGCCACGACATGACTTGCCAACCCTTGTCGCGGGCCGGGGCGAGGGTTTCTGCCGACTGAGGCCCTGCCGTATGACAAAGAAATTTCTGATTGCTGATTTCTGATTTCTGAATATCGAGGAGAGCCTGAGCAATATCTTTGTCTCTCAGGCAGAGAATTACGAGGCCAACATCGTCCGGCAGGTCTTTGATTGAACTGAGCACTGAGCACTTTGTACCTTGCACTTCCTGCCGGGTGACTAACGCCGCAACTTCCCATCCGGCAAGCGGCAACGCTTTCAGCAGTACTTTCCCGACCCTACCGTAGCCGACGATGGCGACTTTCGTTGTCATCCTGAACGAAGTGAAGGATCTGTCCAGAGATGCTTCAATACGAGATGCTTCACTTCGTTCAGGATGACTCTGTCTTGGACTGCTCACCATTTCTTCTTCCTTTCCCCCAACTCCAGCCACTCCTCGTAAAGCTCTTCCAACTTTGCGTTCAGCTCGGTCAGCCTTGCCTTGCGTCGCTCGGCAAATGCGTCCTTGCCCTTCGATGCGAAAGATTTGATCTCTTCTTCTATAGCCGGTCTTGTCGCTTCGACGCGAGCGATTTCGGCTTCAAGCTCCTTGAACCGTTTCGGATCGAACTTCTCGTCCTTCTTCTTCACTTTCAGCTTCTTTTCGGGGGCGAGAGTCCGGTGGGAGATAGCCCGCGAGTTTAGCTCCCCCGCCTTCAACTTATCCCAGAACTCGCTGAAGTTCCCCTCGAACGCACTGACGGAGGGCGGCTCGAAATAGAGCACACGGTCGGCAAGCTTATCGAGGAAATACCGGTCATGGCTGACCATGACCAGTGTCCCGGCGAACTCCTCGAGGGCGTCCTCAACAGCCTCCCGCGAGTCGATGTCAAGATGGTTGGTTGGTTCGTCCAGCAACAACATGTCCAGCCCGGCAACGATCAGTGCGGCCAGTTGCAATCGTGCCTTCTCACCACCCGACAGCACCTGAACGCTTTTTTCGAGGTCGTCGCGGGTGAAGAGGAATTTATAGAGCAGGTCAGCGGACGCCCCGGGTGACTTGCCCGTTAACCGCATCGCCTCACTGTGGAGGGTTGCCTTCATGTTTAGGTTTTCGCCAAGCTGCGAGAAGTAGCCAACCTTGACCGATTTGCCCACCCTCAGCGACTGGTTCTCCCAACTGCCTTCGGTAACGACATCTTTCAGCATCGAGCTTTTCCCCGTCCCGTTGCGTCCAACGAACGCGGCTCGCTCGCCTTGCGTAATCAGAAACGAGACGTTATCAAGCAACACTGTCCCGTTGTCGAAGACTTTGCGGTAATCCTTGGTCTCAAGCGCGATTGTCCCTCGCGCACCTTCTCCACCGAAGCGAAACTTGATCTTGCGCCGTTCAGCGCGAGGCTTCTCGACCTTGTCCATCCGTTCGATGCGGTGCTCCATCACCTTCGCTTTTTTAGCGAGGGCCGGGTTGTTATAGACCTGCCCCCACGACTTCAACCTTGCGATTTGGAACTCAAGCCGCGCGATCTGCTGCTGTTGACGGTGGAATGCGGATTCCTGCTTTAAACGGCGCGTCAACTGTTCGGAACGGTAGTCGGAGTAATTGCCGGTGAAGTTTTCGAGCGAGCCGTGTTCAAGCTCCCAGACCGATGTGCAGACCTGATCGAGCAAATAGCGGTTATGCGAAACGACGATGAAAGCCACCTTCGACGCCGAGAGGTAATTCTCCAGCCACTCCAGCCCGGCAAAGTCAAGATGGTTGCCCGGTTCGTCAAGGAGTATCATGTCATAATCGCCAACCAGGATTCGCGCCAGTGCCACGATGTTCCGCTCACCTCCGGAAAGCGTGTCCATCTGTTGATCCCAAAGGCGTTCCTGCACCCCCAACCCGCCGAGGATCTCCTTGGCTTTGACCTGAGCCGACGCTCCACCGATGGTAGCGTGGCGGTCGAGTAGATCGGCGTACTTCTGGGCAAGCTTCATGGCTCGTTTGTCGTCAGCTTCTTTGGCCTCGGCGCTTCTGTTGCGGTTGGCGCTCGGAGTCCCCTTACTCAACTCTTCCTCGTAGCGCGTGATATCTTCTTCCAACTGCACCACGTCCCCCATCCCCTCAAGGACAGCCTGAACGACCGTCTGTCCGGGCGGATAGACAGGGTGCTGAGGGAGATATCCAATTCGCAGTCCCGGGAAGCGGGAGATGTGACCAGCGGTCGCCTCGAACTCGCCCATTAAGATGCGGAGAAGAGTCGTTTTGCCGACGCCGTTAGGCCCGACGAGGCCGATGTGAGCGCCGCGAACGACTTGGGCGGTAACGTTTTCGAAAAGGCGTTGGCCGCCAAATCCCATGGCGAGGCTGTTGATGCTGATTAGAGACAAGTGATGGAATTGTTAATGATTTCTTGGAGAGCGGCTTTTCAAGCCGCTCTATCGACAACGTGCAAGAGCGGTTTACAAAACCGCTCTCCAAATTACTTCCTTAAGGAAACTTCCCCTACTCCCCAATCGGCGGATGCCCCGGAGGAAGTTGTGGCGAACTACTTGTGTCGCTCATCGAAGGCGCTGACCCCGCTCCAATCGGCGGATGTCCATCCGGCATGCCCGGGTCTCCCGGAATTAAGCCGATCATCCTAAGGTGCGAGATGACCCCCTCTTTGGTCAAACCTCGCTGCAACATCAGCCCGATCTGGCTCCGCATTAAGGTCGATGTCTCGCACGGACTATGGGCGACCATAATGCCTTGAGCCATACACGCCGAGTCCGGGCAGGCGATCAGGTGACCGATCTCATCTACAACCCCGCTGAAATCAGCGCCCTGTGGTTCGGCATTCTGGACCGGGCGCACTTGTCGCACGGGAGCATTCATCTCGCTCCAGACAACGACGAGTGCGATTAGCCCCAGCACCGTGAAGATTACAATTTTTTTATACATTGCATTCTATGAAAAATTGAATTTACCTTTAATTCGAGTCGGAGTGCGTAAGCTTGCTTACGCTATTTCTGCCACGGAACGTCGTTGACTCCGGCAAGCCTGTTCTGATCTCTCGCCAGAACAAAAAGAAAATCGGAGAGTCGGTTCAGGTAGATCACGACCTGCGGCGAGATGTGCTCCGTACGAGCCAACGAGACAACCCCCCTCTCGGCGCGACGGCAGATCGTTCGCGCGAGGTGGATTGCCGCTGCGGCTGGTGAACCGCCGGGAAGAATGAAAACACGCTGCGGCTCAAGGCGGGTCTCCATCAGGTCGATAGCCTCTTCCATGAAGAGTTGCGAGTCGGGCAGGATGCGGGTGACGTTGTCGCCGAGCTTGACCGCCTCTTCGGGAGTCGCCAGGTCAGCCCCGATTACGAAGAGGTCATTCTGGATGCGATAGAGGTATTGATCGGCTTCGTCGCCGATGGGGAGTGTCCTGATCCACCCGATCTGGCTGTTCAATTCATCGACATTGCCGTATGATGATATTCGCGCCGAATCTTTTTTTACTCGACCGCCGCGGTAGAGACCTGTTTCACCGGAGTCGCCGGTCTTGGTGTAAATTTTCATTCTTGATTCTTTGCCTATCGAAAGCAGATAGTTTGGTGTTATATTGGGGAACAGATTGACTGATGTGTATTATAATACGTTACAGTCGATTTGTCTCTGCACTACCTTAGAAATTTCAGGAGCAACTTTGAAATTAATTTCCTTTTTTACCGCCGCTGTTCTGGCGGTATCAGCCATCAATTCCGGAGCCGAAGTGATATCTTCCGACGATCAGCTTGCCCAATTCCGCAGTACGCCTGCCAAAGCTGCCGCAACCAAATATGCACCACCAACCATGGCTGATGTCGGCGACACTAACGAAGTCGCCATCATTTCTACTCCCAAAGGCGAAATGGTTGTTGAGTTTTACCCCAAACTCGCCCCTTTGCACGTCGCTAACTTCAAGAAACTGACCAAAGCCGGCTTCTACGACGGCACAACCTTTCATCGTGTCGTCCCGGGCTTTGTCATTCAAGGCGGCGACCCCAATAGCAAGGACAGCGACCGCTCCAATGACGGCATGGGCGGGCCGGGCTACACGGTCAAAGCCGAATTCAGCGAAGTATTGCACGAAAAAGGTATCCTCTCGATGGCACGCAGTCAGGACGTCAACTCGGCTGGCAGCCAATTCTTCGTCTGCCTTGGCCGTACCCCGCACCTCGACAACAAATATACCATCTTCGGCAAGGTCATCAAGGGTATCGACGTCGTTGACGCAATTGGCAAGCAGAAGCGTGACCCTTCCGACCCGACTGACCGCGCTTCAGCGGCTGTCGTTATGACCAAGGTCAAGATTGTCCAAAGGTCAACGATTACAGGGCTTGACGCTAAGAAATAACATATGAAATCGATTCATGCTGAACGTAGTGAAGCATCTCAATTAAGAGCTGCAAATATAGATGACTAAGATCAAAACCGAGACCCTTCACTGTGTTCAGGGTGATAATCGTCGGCTTCTCTTTTCCATTGGTGTACTGCTGACTCTCGTGCTGGCAGTAGTAGCAAGAGGCGAAAGTCTTAATCCTCACTCTTCACCACCCCGACCGACCGGACGAACGTGGCTCTACCTGAAGCCCGAAGCACTCTCGCAAGACGAATTGAGCCGCCGCCTCGAACAGGCCGCCGCCCGAATGACGCCTCGCGCCCTTGCCAGACGCGCCAAGACGCTGGCATGGCCTTACGTCCGGGTCTGTGACCTCCCACCATCCTCAGAACGTCTTCAGGCTATCGAAGCGACTGGTTGCCGGGTGGTGCGAGTCGTTCGTTACGTCGGCGCTGTTGTTGTCGAGGGAAGCGAATCGGCTTTGAACAACTCTCGATCCCTCTCGTTTGTCGGTGACGTTCAGCCTGTATTGGCGTACGCCTCTTCGTCTGATTCTTCCACAGCCGACCCGCCGTGGTCGGCTGTGACAATCCCGGAAACTGCCGACAATGCCGATTACGGCGAATCTCTCACCCAAAGTCTCCTCTTGAACATCCCCGCCGCTCACGACGAAGGTTATCACGGCGAAGGCGTCCTGATCGGCGTCCAAGACACTGGCTTTGAGACTCGTCGTCACATCGCTTTTCGCAATATCGACATCGTTGCCGCTTATGACTTCCTGAATGATGACCCGAATGTTTTCGACGAAGGCGACCTGGGCGTTGCGACTCACGGGACACGGGTGCTGTCGGTCATTGCTGGTCTTGACAGCGGAAACTACATCGGAGTCGCTCCGATGGCGCAGTTCGTGCTGACCAAAACGGAAAACTCCGCTTCAGAGACTCCCATCGAGGAAGACATCTGGGTAGAGGGTCTCTGGTTCCACGATTCGCTGGGTGTCGATGTGCTAAGTTCATCGCTATCCTATCGTGACTGGCACGAATACGAGGACTACGACGGGCGGACTTCGGTCACTTCCCGCGCGGCAGACTCGGCTTTCGCCGCTGGAATGGTGCTGGTCAACTCAATCGGAAACACTGGCTTTCAAGACTATCCGTTGAACAAGATGGGGGTTCCGGCTGATGCTCGCGGAGTGATCTCGGTCGGCGGCGTTAATCGTGACTCAACCCGCTGGACAAGCTCTTCCCAAGGCCCCACCTACGACGGACGTATCAAGCCGAACGTCGTTGCGCAATCGAGTGCGGTGTACGGTGTCAGCACCTCTGATAACACGACATACGCCTCAAGAAGCGGCACATCCTATTCCACGCCGACTGTGGCAGGAGTCGCGGCGTTGATTGTTCAGGCAAATCCTGAGCTTAGGTCAGATCAGGTGATGGACATTTTGCATCAGACGGCAAGCCAGGCTAACACTCCCGACACGTTGCTCGGCTACGGCATCGCCAACGCTCTGGCGGCAGTGGTGATGGCGAGAGAGATGGGAGTGGAGAGAGAATCTGCACGCTCTACATACAACCTCTTCACTCTCTTCCCCAACCCCACCAATGGCAGGGCGATGATTGTACGGCTTGGGATAGCCGGTAACCGATTGGAATTATGGGATATGAGCGGGAAGCTTATCGCGAGTGATTTGATGGGCAACTCGATCAATCTCAACGGCTATCCGGCAGGCAGTTACTGGGTCGGTTCAGCCCAAGCTGGCTGGCAAAGGCTGGCTTTAGTGAAGTAAAATGCTTGTGCAGTCATAGGTCTCCTGTGACTGCTTGCGTTAAATATCCCTTCAAAATTTGCGCCGTCGTCAAGACGGCGTTACCTTTTATGGAGGGTGGGGAATCTCGCTTCTCGTGGAACTTCCGTCGCTCCCCTGCGGGTGACGGCCATCGATCCACAGCCAGCCAGCCCTCAACCCACTGCCAGCCCGCCGCGGCTGGCAGTTAAAAAGAGAATTCGCTTCCATCCTTCCGACCACGGCGGGTCGGCAGTGGAGACATTGAACTTTCCGTCACTTACTGTAAGTGACGGCAGAAACAAGAAATGAACGACGAAAAAAATAAAATAGTTGGCCGCAATAAGAAAGCCTCGTTCAAGTACGAGCTTGTCTCGAAGATCGAGTGCGGCATTGCGTTGACCGGCAGCGAGGTGAAGTCCCTCCGCGCCGGGCATTGCGGCTTTGAGGATGCTCACGCGGTGATCGATGGCGGCAGAGTGATCCTGCGGGCATTGCACATCGCGCCTTACGACAAGGCTCGCGGCGGAGGTCATGAGGCGACCGCCGAGCGGCTGTTGTTGCTGAACAAATCCGAGATCCGCAAGCTGAAGTTCAAGGTTGTCGAGAAAGGGATGACGCTGATCCCGACGATGGTTTACTTCAAGAAGGGCTGGGCGAAGGTGGAGCTTGCCCTCGCCGTCGGCAAGCGTCAGTACGACAAGCGCCAGTCGATCAAAGAGCGCGAGAACAAGCGCGAGATGGATCGGGTCAAGAAGGCAAGGCATGCGGGGTGAGGGAACGCGAGGTCGCAGATCATTAGCAAAATGATCGAAATTTGCGCCAGTTATCAGCGAATAAGAAGGGGCATGAGAGGGGGAAGACAGAGTATTCTGTCTGATTGGACCGATGCATAAATCTATAAATCTTTAAGAAATAGGGAGTGTATTAATGGCCGACGTAGATGGAAGTAAGGTTCTTGAGTTTTTAAAGGAAAAATGGGGTGGTCGCACATGTCCCATGTGCTCAAAAGGACCTTTGGCAATAAATCCTAAGACCTTTCAATTAACCGAGTTCAATGAAGGATCCCTTGTGATTGGTGGGCCAGTCTTTCCCGTGATTCCTGTCTCTTGTGAAAATTGCGGTCACATGATACTTGTCAGCGCCATAAAAGTTGGAGCAATAAATCCCAACCAAACTGCTGAGAAGAATAATGGATAGTCCTCTAACTCTTAAAATTTCCACAGACTTGGAAGTACTGCCTCCAATCGAAAAGAAGGCATTTCCAATACCTTGCGATGAATGGCGGTTTCTCAAAGGAAAAATTAATGCCCTTCGTCTCGAGCCTTGGCTGTTTCGCTCGTTAGGTTCACTTTTGGTTGGAATAACCCTTTCGACATTGATTTACATTTTCACGGGCCTTACAGCAGATTCGACATCAAATCCGAATGCCATTATTATAGCTTGGGCTGTATCACTTGGCTCTCTCCTCTCGGGAGTTCTCTGTCTAATCTTTGCTCAAAAGGAGGGTGAGTCGTATAAGACAATGGCCAATGAGATAGTGACACAGATGGAGTTAATCGAAACGCGATTCCCCGCCCCGTGAGGGCCGAGTTCTGATTTCTCAACGGACTTAACTCAACACACCCAATGGCATTGAGCGTCTAGATACATTCATTATCACTCTATTAGGGGGTAGGTTACCCTGCTTCGGTATTAATCTGGCTTCCCATCTTCGCAGGAATGACGACACTTTAATCAGAGGGCTGATGAATTGACTATGCGAGCTTGTCTTGTTCCGGTCGCCTGTACCAGTTATAGTATCAATCATTTTAGGAGTTACAATGAATACACTAATCAGCGACCTCACCATTGAGGAGCTTGAAGAAAGAATTCAAACCGCAGTTCGGAAAGTAATCCACGAAGAAGACTTTCTTTCCGACGAATTCGCCGAAGAAATTCAGAGACGGCTCGCAAATCCGGTTTGGATCAGTCACGAGGATGTATGGAATTAGTCTATTTGGATTGTTTCGTGGCCTTCGGCTCCCATCTTCGCAGGAATGACAGCACTTTCGAGCAAAGGGTGAAGAAATTCGAAGCGGTAGCCCCGCCCTCTGCGGCGGGATGGGATTCGTGACCGCCGGAGACGGCGATGCTACCATTCACTGGAGAACATATGGAAGGTTATTCAAGATTTCTTCCGCATTGGCGAGTCGAGGGCGCTACCTACTTTGTAACATGGCGTCTCAATCCAAAACAATCAGCACTTGACCCCAATGAGCGAACTATCGTTGCTAATGCAATTCTATTTTTTGACGGCACTCGTTATACTATTCACTGTTATGTCGTGATGGACGATCACGTTCATGTCTTGCTAACACCGCTTGTTCCATGGACTGTCGAGAAAATCGTGCATTCATGGAAGTCGTTTTCAGCCCATGAAATTCAGCGTCACGGATCTCATAGTGGAACTATTTGGCAACGGGAATATTTTGACCGGATAGTTCGCGATGAGGCTGAAATGACTGAAAAAGGAAACTACATTCTTGGGAATCCGATCAAACGTTGGCCAGAGATAAAAGACTACCAATGGGCTGAACTTGGGAAAATTTATAGATAGTGGCAGCACCGCCGAAAAGATGGTAGCCCCGCCCTCTGCGGCGGGATGGGACTCGTGACCGCCCTCCGAGGTAGGATAGAATTTATGACCGCCGGAGACGGCGGTGCTACCACTAATCCCCGTCCCTAAATAATCATCAGGCCTTTGTCGTTTATGCTTAAAACACTTCTGAAACGGTTGCCATTCATCTTCGTCGGTGCGTTTATCGGTTTGGGGCTGTACACTTTCTACTATGCCAAGGGGTACGCCTATCTGTCGAACAACCCGAAGGCGTGTATCCAGTGCCACATCATGAACGAACAGTACGACGGATGGGTGAAGTCGTCGCATCACAACTGGGCAACCTGCAACGACTGCCATATCCCGCACAGCCTCTTGCTGAAGTACCTGCGCAAAGGCGAAAACGGCTTCTGGCACTCGCTGAAATTCACCACCCAACAGTTTCACGAGCCGATACAGATCCGCCAGACGAATGTCGTCCCCCTGCAACGCAACTGCCAGCACTGCCATCAGGACGTCGTCAACGATATCAACATCAGCTCTCACGGCTCTAAAAAAGACTTGTCGTGCCTTCACTGCCACGCGCAAGTCGGTCACGGTCCTCAAAAATAGTCTCGGGCGGAGTCGGGGGAATCAAACAGAAATCCCCTAAACCAAATCAGGCGCTTGTCAATCATGTCACGTCATCAATTTATTAATCTAATCATCGTTGTGGTTGTCGCCGGAGCTATCTTCGGAGTGATGCTCCTGAAAGAGAACATCGACCAGCGCAAAGCGGAAGCAACCGAGGTTGTCTTTCGCGTCACTGAAATCACTGAAGATACAGTCGATCCGGCCGAGTGGGGGAAGAATTTCCCCCAGCAATATGATACCTATAAGCGCACCGTTGACACCATCCGCACCAGACACGGCGGTAGTGACGCATTCCAGAAACTTGACGCCTTTCCAGTCTGGAGGGAACTCTTCGCCGGTTACGCATTCGGGATAGACTACCGCGAAGAGCGTGGTCACGCCTATATGCTGACTGACCAGCGCGAAACGGATCGCGTCACCAAGAAGAAACAGCCAGGCGCTTGCCTGCATTGCCACGCATCGATTATCCCGGCATACTACAAAAAGGGAGTCGAAGCGGGAGCTTCCCCCGATAACCGTCAGGCGGCGATTATGAAGGGTTTCGAGGAGGTCTGCAAGATGCCTTACGACTCGGCCACCAAGCTGGTCGAGCACCCCGTTTCATGCGGAGACTGCCACAATCCTAACTCGATGCAGTTGCGAGTCACCCGTCCCGGTTTTCTGAATGGTATCGCGCGGTTGGCTGAGTCGGCTTATCCAACTCCTCACCTCGCATCTATCGAACGTTGGCGGCAGGGAAAACGGTCGAAGCCTTACGACCCGAACGAGGATGCAACCCGTCAGGAGATGCGGACGTTCGTCTGCGGGCAGTGCCATGTGGAGTACCATTTTGCGCCTCCCAACCAGTTATTGACCTACCCGTGGCACAACGGCCTGAAGATGGAGCAAGCTGAATCGTACTACGATTCGGTCGGCTTCAAGGACTGGACTCACGCCATCAGCGGTGCGCCGATGCTGAAAGCCCAGCACCCCGAATTCGAGATGTGGAATCAAGGCATCCACGCCCGAAGCGGAGTCTCTTGCGCCGATTGCCACATGCCTTACCAGCGGGTTGGCGCGGTCAAGGTCTCCGACCACCATGTTCGCAGTCCGTTACTCAACATTTCGCGATCCTGCCAAACGTGCCACAGAACGTCTGAAGACGATTTGATGGCGAGGGCGACGAACATTCAGGACAAAAATGCCGACTTGCTCAAGCGAGGCGAGACAGCCTGCCACGACTTGATCGGAACAATCAAAGAGGCACAGTTGGCGGGCGTCGATGACGCAGGTCTTGCCGATGCGCGCCAGCTTCACCGCAAAGCCCAGTGGCGGCTCGACTACGTCTCGGCGGAGAACTCGATGGGGTTCCATGCGTCCCAAGAGGCGGCTCGAATACTGGCGGAGGCCGCCGATTATGCGCGACAGGGGCAGGTATCGGCGCTGAAAGCTATGGCGGCGGTCAAACAGTTGAGCAAGCTTTAGAAGCTATTCATCAGAAATCCAAAATTAGAAATCAAAAATCCGTGTTCCTACCCGCACCCGAACAACTTGCCTTCCTGAAAGACTCCGTGTCGCCCATCGAGATTGTCGATGAGGCGGAACTCCTTCAGAAGCTCGAAAAGTCACGCGCCGAAAACCGCCCGCTGATCGTCAAGCAGGGCTTCGACGCCTCCGCGCCCGACCTGCACATCGGTCACGCCGTCTCGATCTGGAAGCTGAAAACCTTTCAGGATCTGGGCCACACCGTCGTCTTCCTGATCGGCGACTTCACCGCCATGATCGGTGACCCGTCTGGCAAGTCGAAGACCCGCCCCCGCCTGACCCGCGAGCAGGTGCTGGTCAACTCGGAGACCTACAAGAGCCAAGTCTTCAAGATCCTCGACCCGGCTAAAACGGTGATCCGCTTTAACAGCGAGTGGCACGCGAAGCGCGACGTCTATCAGTTCCTCGAACTATCGAGCTACATGACCGTCCACCGGATGATCGAGCGTGACGACTTTTGGAAACGCTTCCAAGCCGACCAGCCGATCTCGATCCTTGAGTTCCTCTACCCGCTCGTCCAGGCGTACGACTCCGTCGAATTGAAGGCGGATATTGAGCTTGGCGGAACCGATCAGAAGTTCAACCTCGTGCTGGCGCGGAACATCCAGAAGGCTTACGGCCTAATGCCGCAGACGCTCTTCCTCATGCCTTTGCTGAAAGGCCTTGACGGCAATCAGAAGATGTCGAAGAGCCTCGGCAACTACATCGGCGTCACCGACGAAGCCGACGACATGTACGGCAAGGCTATGAGCATCGGCGATGGGTTGCTGGAGGAGTACTACCTGCTGGCTTCGGGGTTGGCGAGTGCGGAAGCCAAAGCCGCCTCCCAAGGCGATCCCTACGCCGCCAAGCACCATCTGGCAAGCCTTATCACGGCGCGGTATCACGGTGGGGTAGCGGCGGCTTCAGCCGCTGAAACATTCAAGGCGAGATTTTCGAAGCGGGAAAGACCTACAATAGAGCAGGCAATAGAAAAAGGTTTTGTCGTGTATGCAGTTCAAGGCGAGCCTCTGAATAAATTGATTTTCAGGGCACAAGCGGCTCCATCAGGAAGCGCGGCAATGCGCCTAATAGAATCAAGTGCTGTTAAGGTTGATGGTCAGAAGGTAAATCCTGCATTTGGCTCTACTCCCTATGGTGAATCATATGATTTAACAAAGGTTCACCTCATAGAAGTAGGCAAATTGAATTACTTCGCTGTAAAACCGCCCAAAGATAGTGACTAAGAAGCGCACGATGGAGTCCTACATTGAGCCGCCCGGTCACGGCCAGATCCTCTTCTACCAATCGGAAGACGGCCACAGCCGCATCGAGGTGCGGGTCGAGGACGAGTCGGTATGGCTGTCGCAGAGGGGGCTTTCTGACCTCTATCAGGTAGAAGTCCACACCATTAACGAGCACCTTAAACACATCTACGAGGAAGGTGAACTCGACCGAAATCGAACTATTCGGAATTTCCGAATAGTTCGTTCTGAGGGTTCGCGGCAGGTGAATCGTGACGTTGCTCATGTCAACCTTGAAGCTATTCTCTCGGTGGGCTATCGTGTTAGATCACACCGCGGCACTCAGTTCCGGCGGTGGGCGACGGAGCGGCTGAAGGACTTCCTCGTCAAAGGATTCGTGCTCGACGACCAGAGGTTGAAAGAGGGTAAAAACATTGGGGCCGACTATTTTGATGATAGACAATCATGGTCTTTCTTAAGGACAATTAGATGATACTGGACGACCTTGAGGAGTTAATAATCCCTCTTCGGAACAGTATTCTCGCGCCAATCGAGTTTCCGGTGCCTGACTTCCGTTTGGATTTAGAGTCCCGTAGCGAAAGTCCTGAACGGCAGTTTACGCACATACACCAGATGTGCACACTTCATGCAGAGAATTTTGCGATCTCCCATAAGATCAAGCTAGTCTCCTTGATAGACGGTTATCAAGTCGTGGCAAAATCAGAAAATCCGCTCGGACCTTATCTTTTCGCACGGTCCGTCATGGAGCTCGCGGCTTTTGTTTACAGAGTTTCGATTGAGTTAAATAAGATAAAGGGAGAACCCGACAATGACTGGAAGGGGAAAGGCCGAGCGTACTTTAAGCTAATTGTTCGTGCTCGGATGGCAACCACAGATCCGAAAAAACGACAAGCGCTCATAGATGCTGGATGCCCTGCGGAATCGCTTGAGCCTCTGAATGTGATGCACTGCATCAAGTTGCTTGTTTCTGACAGCGAGGCATCCGAATCGCTTTCCCACCAATACGAGAAACTTTGCGATTATGTACATCATAACCTTTCCAGTCAGGTGACCTCAAGTTCTGGCTTTCGGGTTGGTTATACTGCGCGGTCAGCCGGGGGAGGCGGACTTATTATGCCGAAAGGGGGCTCAATCGACCGATATGAATACCCAACTCCGCAAAAAGCAGCATTGGCCGTTCAGGAAACTCTACCCGTCGTTATTAAATGTGTTGAGCTATGTCTGAAGCATCTAAACAAAATGCCGTACACGCCATTCTCACAAGCACAAATACGCGAGATGACAGGTTCTGATCTTGGATTTACGATGGTATCCGCGCCACCTCATCAACAGAAGCCTTCAGTCGAAGCCGCTCATCTCCAAAGGAAACTAGTGAATCGCTCGCCCTATGTCGAACCAGGTCGAAATGATCCATGCTACTGTGGTAGCGGGAAAAAGTTCAAGTTTTGTCATGGGAATGGGAAGATGACAGTGCATTAGTCTCTGACTGTCATTGAGCCAAGTACTGTTTCTTTAAACTGTTGGCCAGAAAAATCGCAAACCTCAATACAGAGATTCTTCACTTCGTTCAGAATGACTAACCAAACTTCCCGTCTGTTCGGGAATGACAGCCTCATCTCCCCCGAACTCATCCGCTTCCGCGAAGCATACCGCGCAAGCCTGATTTCGGAAGCTCAAGGCCTTAACATAGAAAGGACATAAAATGTCCGAACTGAAAGAAACTGCTATCCAGACGATCCGCATGATGCCCGATGATGTCGAGTGGAAAGACATACTCGAAGAACTTTACTTTCGTATGAAAGTCGATGCCGGTCTCGCTGAAGCTGATGCCGGAGATACTCTTGATTGGGAGGAAGTCAAGGCGGAACTCGGTCTGCTGTGAAAATCAGGATCACACCGGGGGCTCGCGCAGACCTTAAAGGTATTCGGGAATTCATTGGACGAGATTCGTCGTATTATGCTGAAAAGACCATCCGAGAGATCAGCGCGATTATCGATGAGTTACGACAATTTCCATTATCAGGTCGTATCGTACCGGAATATGTCGGCACAGGCATTAGAGAGCGTATTTATCGAGAGTATCGAATTGTTTACAGATTGGAAGCTGAATTCGTCGTCGTGATTACTATTTTTCATTCAGCGAAATTGCCCGAACAATTGTCAAATTAGATCCCTAAGTCAATCAAATTAGTGATTTGCAATGTCGGGCAGGATGCCCGACCTGCGCGTTTTTATTCCATACTCCAAAGTCCAAACTCCAAACTTAATCGCCCCCGAACTCCTCCGCTTCCGCGACACCTATCGCGCAAGCCCGATCTCGGGGCAAAAATATTTTACCAATGCAAAATAAGAGAACTATAAATGCAACTTGACTTGCACTACATCTTCGAAGAAGACGGCAAATTTATTATCGGCTATTGCCTTGAAGTTCCTGAAGCCAATGGCCAAGGTTACACAGTCGAAGAGTGTCGCCGAAATCTCGAGGCTGCTATCGAACTGGTGATGGAAGATCGCGCTGAAAGCGGTCTTGTCGGATTACCAACGACAGCGCGCAGAGAAGTCGTGGCTCTCTGTGAAGACTGAAGCGTTATTGCGTCATTTACGGCGCAATGGGTGTTACCTTCGCCGTGAGGGAAAAGAGCACGCCCTCTGGACGAATTTGATCAACGGAAAAACTCAAGCTGTTCCGCGCCATTCGGAAATTGGCGATAATCTCGCTAAGAGTATCTGTCGCAAGCTGGAGATTCCGCCGATCAAGTAAGATTGTCTGGATTGTTTCACGGCCTTCGGCTCCCGCCTGCGCGGGAATGACGCACCTTAGACGCTTCTCAAAATTCAAATTCCAAAATCCAAACTCAAAAATTAATAGAGCCCGAACTTCTCCGCTTCCGCGACGCCTATCGCGCAAGCCTGATCTCGGGGCATAGAACCATCGACACGGTCGCCCAATACCTCGTGCGAACGCACGGCAAAGGCCTCCGGCCAACCGTGACGCTCCTCTGCGGCTATCTGGGAGATCATCGCCCCGACGACCTCTGCATCCGGGCGGCGGTGTTGGTCGAGCTTCTCCACGAAGCGACCCTCGTCCACGACGACGTCGTCGATGAGTCGGATACCCGGCGCGGTTGGCCGTCTCTGCCTGCCAAATTCAAGAACAAAGTCTCTGTCCTGTTCGGTGACTATATGCTGGCGACAGTTCTTGCAATGACACTCGAATCACGGGAGGCAAAATGGCTCGACGTACTTGCTGAAACAGCCCGCCGGATGTCCCGTGGGGAACTCCTCCAAGCCGCTCGTGCCAGGCGCGTCGATATGACCGAAGAAGACTACTTGAAAATGATCGGCGATAAGACCGCCGCGCTTTTCTCAGCAGCCTGTCGGCTTGGCGGATTGACGAGTGGGCTCTCGGACGCGCAGGTTGCAGCGTTGGGAGTCTATGGCGAACAGTTGGGGCTCGCGTTTCAGATAAAGGACGACCTGCTCGACATCTTCGGCGACGGAGGAATCGGCAAACCGACCGGCGGAGACCTGAAAGAAAAGAAACTTACGCTGCCTCTTCTTCATATATTATCTAAAGTCCCTCCTCGCGAAGCCTCCCGCATCCGCGCCCGCATCAGACGGGGCGTCAAGCGCGGTGAGGTGAAAGAGATCACTACCCTGATTCGTGATCTGGGGGGAGAGGCCTATGCCATCCAGACGATGGAAAATTGCCGCCGGAAAGCGGTCGAGGCGCTTGCCCTTCTCCCGACAAGCCCGGCACTGGAAAACCTAATTCAACTCACTTCATTTGCAGTAGAACGCAGGATGTAACATGCTAAGGAAACTTGTTTTTTTTTCGACTCTCGGAATGCTGTTCGTCGGTTGTGGTTCCGACAATACAATCGAACGGCGAGGCGAAATCCTCGACACTCCTTTCGAAATCGTCGTCCATTATGATGGAGTCACCGCCAGTGTCGCCGCCGACCTCGCCGCGCAAGCCGAGAAAAACCTCGAAGAACGCTACAGGATGACCGCCCGCCAAGGTAGCCTTATCGAAAAGCTGAACGATGACCGCTCGGCTCCAGCACCGGCTGACTTCGAGCAGGTCGCATCGCTCGCCGAGACGATCCGCAACGCAACAGAAGGCGCGTACGATTTCCGAATGGGGGGCGTCCGCGAACTTTGGAAGCTCTACAGTCGCAAGCCGAAACCACCTGAATCTGCCGCACTAACCACCGCCCTTGCCGATGCTCAATCGACCGTTCTTGAAGTCAAAAACGGCAAGGCGTCGCTGAGCGGCAGAGGCAACATCGACTTCGGCCTTCTTGCGGAGGGCAGCGCAGTCGATCACGCCGCGGGGGTCTTGTTGGGTGGAGGAATCACTCGTGGCAAGGTAACCTTGGGGCAGGTGACCCGGGTCTGGGGAGCCAAAAGCGAAGCGAAAAACCTATGGGAGATCGTTCTGCCTCCGCTTCCGGGTGACTCGATGTTCAAAGTGATTACCCCTCCTGACGGCAGCATCGCTATCAACCATCTCGCTGTCAACGGCTTCGAGCTGAACGACCATTACCGCACAAGAATGCTCGACCCGGTCACCGGCCAACTTTCCGACAGCGCCATCGTATCGGTCGGTTGGGCTGAGGAAGCTGCCGTCGCCGGAGCCTATTCCGAGGCGTTCTTTGTCATGGGGAGGCGCAATGTCTTCAACTGGCTTTACGATCACCAACCGGCCGGAGTTTACCTGATCTACACTAACCTGGCCGACGGAATGGTGCTTGGCGAAACTGACGCCCACCTCTCCGAGTGCGTCACAGATAGTCTCGTGCGTAAACAATGATCGAGCGTCATCTTGGAGAGCGGCTCTGCGAGCCGCTCTTATGCCATTCTATCATTCGCGTAGCCCGTCCAGCTGTGCTGGGCGGGTCGCAGTCTCTTGGACGACGTGATTTTATTCCGCTCTTGACAAGCGGGACGCTTATCCTACACGAGAGCGGACTAAAAGTCCGCCCTCCATTTTGAACATCCTCGTCATACGGCTCAGCTCCCTCGGTGATGTCGTCCTGACCGCGCTTCTTGTACGACGGTTACGAGACAGGTTTCCCGAAGCGCTGATCGACTTTGTGACCCTTGCCGCCAATCTGCCGTTATTGGAAGCTATGCCGGAACTTGACGGAAGGTTTGCGTTCGGCAATGAGCAATTCGAGGAATACGACGTCGTCATCGACCTCCAGAATAACCTCCGCAGTCGTCGCCGCACGCGGCAATTACATGCTGGTCGAATTATCCGCTACCATCGCCCGCGCGTCAACCGCTTTTTCCGGATCCATTTTCCGGGATCACGCAAGAACCTCGAGACTCCCGCTCCAGTCGCCCGGCAATATCTGGCAATTCTGAAGAGCCTTGGCGTCACAGATGATGGCAGTATCCCGAAGCTTTCGCCACCTGCTGAATGGATCGCCTCTGCGGAGTCAATGCTTGTTGAGAATGGTTTGACTACTGATAATTTGGTACTTATCGCCGTTGGAGGCCGTCACAAAACGAAGATCTGGCCAAGGGAAAAATGGCTGGCCTTAATCCAGCAGGCATATGACAAAGGCTTCACCCAATTCGCCATCATCGGATCCATTGCCGATGTTCTTGCGGCTGAATTTATCATCAAAAGCGTCCCTTATCCGGTTATCACGTTTGCCGGAAAAACCGATGTCGCACAATTGACTGGCTTGATCGCATCGGCAAAACTCCTGATCTGCGGTGACTCCGGGCCAATGCACATCGCCGCCGCAGTCGGCACATCCGTTGTTGCGATCTTTGGGCCTACCGTACAGGAGTTCGGCTTTGCGCCACTAACTGCCAATGCGAGAGTAGTGGAAGTTTTAGGTCTCGACTGCCGCCCCTGCCACCCGCACGGCCCCGAAAAATGCCCTAAAAGTCACTTCCGTTGCATGCTTGAGATTACGCCAGACGTGGTGCTACAAAATGCGCTTGAACTGACTGCACCGCCCGGAACCCGGCGATGAAGCATCAATCCCCTCCACCTCCAAGACCCAACTCTTCGGGCCTGCCACTCGATATTCGGGGAGCCTGGTGGACGATTTACGATATTCTCGTCAATATCGGGATCGGGCTTTTGAGAATCGCCGCCCTTTTTCATAAGAAACTTGGCATTTCAATGAGGGGCAGAGCGGGCGGAGTCAACAATTGGAAGTTGCAATTAATCGACGCCAAACCATCGGTTCTCATCCATGCCGCCTCACGAGGGGAATTCGAGGCTGTCATCCCGCTAATCGACGCACTGTTGGCACAAGGAAATTGCCGCTTCGCCGTCAGCTTCTCATCACCCTCCGTCGAAAAGACCGTCGCCAACTATCCCGGCCTCTGGGCGTCAGGCTATCTCCCTTTCGATCATCTCGGCGAACAGTTGCGCTTCCTTGCCCGACTTGCCCCGACTGTAATACTAGTCGCCAAGCACGACATCTGGCCCAACATGATCCGCGCCTCAGCTTCGCTGAAAATCCCCTACATCATTATTAACGCGAACTTTCACCCCCGCACTAAACGCCATTTCTTTTTGGTCAGCCACTTCAACCGCGTTTTTTTCCGACTGGTGTCGGAAATCTGGACAATCTCTGATGACGACGCTTCACGCATCAAGCCCCTGCTCGAAAAAAAAGCGACCCTGAAAGTCATCGGCGATACCCGCTACGACCGCACCCTGATGCGCGCTTTGCAAGCTAAAGATACATTCGCAGCTCTCAAATCGGCATTGGGAGTAGGCCCCGTAATCGTCGCTGGAAGCACCTGGCCACCGGAAGAAAGAATCGTCATTCCGGCTTTTGCATCATTGAAGAAGGTCAAACCATCCGCCAAATTAGTGATTGCGCCGCATGAACTTGGCGATCAATCACTGGAGCGCTGTCGAAAGGCATTCGCAGAGAATGACCTTCAGTTTATGCTCTTTAGCGACTGGAACGGAGATCCTATCGCTGCTGACGTCCTCTTCATAGATCGCATGGGGATTTTGGCTGACGCCTATAGCGTCGGCTGGGCGGCAGTTGTCGGCGGAGGCTTTGGAGTTGGCGTTCACAGCGTTCTCGAGCCAGCCGCATACCGAATCCCGGTCGCTTTCGGCCCCAACTACCACGTCTCCCACGAAGCAGGCCTTCTGATCAATAGCGGTGGCGGCAGCGTCCTGTCGGGTAGCGAAGCTCTCGCCGCTCTTTGGACGCAATGGATGGACGACCCAACATCCTACCTGCAAGCCGCTGAAGCTGCTTCCAACGTCGTTACCTCCAACTCCGGGGCGACGGCGCGGGTGCTGGAGCGGTTGGAACCCTATTTGCGACAGAAATGAGTCGGCTGGAGCTTCACAGCGTCGAGTATGCTTATCCCGGTATGTCGGAACCGTTGCTGGCAAGCATTTCTTGCACACTCAGTGCAGGCGAGCTTTTCGTCCTGACAGGCTCGAACGGTTCAGGCAAAAGCACCCTCGGCCGGTTGATAGCCGGTTTGATCGAACCAGATTCCGGGGAAATTTGGGGGAGACGAGACTCTGGCACTGGTTGGAACGGCGTAGCGCTTGTAATGCAAGACCCCCTGTCCCAACTTCTTACCGCCTCAGTCGAGGAGGAGATTGCCTGGGGATTGGAGAACCTCAATGTCCCCCGCGCTGAAATTGCCCGGCGCGTCGAATCAGCACTTGAGCAATTCGGTTTGACAGCCTTGAGACATAAGCCCCCCGAAATGCTTGCCGACGGCGAATGCCAGCTTATCGCTTTCGCTGCCAACAGCGTCATGGAGCCTGATTTCTTCATTTTCGATGAGGCGACCGCCTACCTCGACCTGAAATGGCGGAAACGGTTATGGGAAGCCGCCCGCGAGGCATCGAAGCGTTGCGGGGTTATCTGGATTACGACGCGGGATGTTGACAGCGAAGGAGTCGCTGCGGTTTGGCGGTTGGCAGAAGGCAGGCTGAGCATCCAACCTTCCTCCAAGTCTCAAATGGGTTGATAATTTCGTTTAACAAAGGAACATTAATCATGAACAGAGCAGAAAGGAACATAGCAATGAACAGAAACATTGGCTTGACATTGACCGGATTAGGATTCTACGCCTTGCTGACGCTCGGTTGCAGCGATGATCCCCCAACCAGAGCACAGGGCAACCAGGGCCCCACTCCCCCCACAAGGTTGACCGCGAGATTTGTTACAGCTACGCAGATCCGACTCGATTGGCAGGATAACGCCCTCGGTGAGGATGGTTTTGAGATTTTCGAAGCTGTTGCTATCGATAGCAATTTCATCAACATCGGCACCTCCCCCGCCAATTCTGAGAATGCCTATCTGGAAGGCAAAAACTCCGCCCTTAAGTACTTCTACAAAATTCGAGCCTACAGCTCGGATGGCAACTCAGGATTCTCCAACAAGTTCGAGCTGGAGGGCGGGTCGATGCTAGCGAGGCTTGAACTGGAGGAAGGCACAATGCGCTGTGCAGCCTTCAACCCTGATGGAAGCAAGGTCGCCACAGGCTCAGGTGACTACAAGGTGAGGCTGTGGGATTGGGCGACCGAGTCCGAGATCAGGACATTCCTCTATCACGAGCGAGCAGTCACCCGCTCACAATTCTCCCCCGGTGGAGGCCGCCTCGTTACCACCGACGATATTCAGGTTGTGGTTTGGGATGTCAACGCCGGACAGTATAACTACTCGTTTGTCGGCACACGCCCGCAGTATTCCCCCGACGGAAGGTTCCTGTTGGCAGTCGTCGATACAACCGTCACACTGTTCGACCCAACAACTTACAACCCGCTCCATGTCCTTGCCCGCACCGACACCGAGCTATTCTTCAGCTCAGACGGCCGCTGGCTTATCACCGGTGGAGCACCAATCAGAAAGTACGACCTGAACGGAGTAGCTGATACTTTACGTGCGGTTCAAACCATGAATCGCTATGTCGATTCAACCGACATAAATCCACGGATTCCTGTCTTGGAAGGCAGACTCAACGCTATCACGCCCGATGCCCAATTTGCAATTGTCGGATCGTTGATGATTCGGATGTCCGACTCGACAGTTGTACGAGTAATGGATAATTTTGGCGGATCGTGCTTTGCCATGAGCCCCGACGGCACCATGTTGGCAGCCGGCACAACCGACTGGAAGATTCTGCTTTGGGATGTCGCAACCGGTCAGCAAACCCGCGTCCTTCATGGCCACACATACTCGGTCTATTCCGTCGCGTGGAACGCCGCCAGCAGCTATGTCGTCAGCGCCTCCGGTGACGGCTCTGCACGTATCTGGGGACCGTTTAACCGCAGTTTGTAACTGACACGATTCGAGTGTCAGGTTGTCTTGCAAATTTACTCCCGCCGTCAGACGCCCTCGTCTGACGGAACGCCAATGACTTTGTGCTGGCAGACGTGGGCGTCTGCCAGCGGAGAATTTTCTCTGAAATCTCTTCGCCTTTCCGGCCTGACATACGCCTACCCCGGCAACTCCTCCTCCGCCCTCGATCAAATATCGTTCGAATGGCGCAGGGGAGAGCTTGTCGTCCTTGTCGGCCCCTCCGGCTCAGGCAAATCGACGCTGGCAAAGTTGATCAAGGGCCTGATAGTCCCCATCTCGGGGCAAATTGATCTTGTCGGTGGAGGCTCCGAGCGGCTTCTAACCGCCAACGAACTGCTGGAAACAGTCGGCTGGACCGATGCCCAGCCCGAACGGCAGATTTTTGCCGCGACGGTTGAAGAAGAAGTCGGCTTCGCGCTCGCGAATCGAGGCGTCAAAGGCGAGCCTTTAGCAACGGCTGTCAGGGGCGCTCTCGCCGACGTTCAGCTCGACCCTGATAACTTCATCGAGCGCGATCCGTTGACCCTCTCAGGCGGCGAGAAGCGGCGTATAGCTATCGCTTCGACTATCGTAGTCGAGTCACCGTTCCTGATCTTCGATGAGCCGGAAGCTGGACTCGACGTCGAAGGCACTTCGATGATAATGCAGTTGGTTGATCGCCTCCGCACGAAAAATATCGGCATCATGATCATCAGCCATGACCCTGCCTATTCATGGAGGCAGACCGACCGGGTCATCTCGATGGATCACGGGAGAATCAAAAACGAATCGACTCAACCCAACATCGACTGGGCGAGGTTGACGGAATGGTTGGAAGCAACATCAGTAAAAAATTAGCAAAATTACAATGACTATTCTCGTATTGAACAGCGGGTCGTCGTCGGTCAAATACCGATTGTTCGAAATGAACGGCGAAAAATGCCTCGCTTGGGGTGTTGTCGAACGGATCGGCGCAAATGGAGCACTTCTGATCCATCAACGCCATGATGGCGATCAGGTCAAACTCGCCGGAGAAATCGCCGATCACCAGTCGGCAATCGAATACATCCTCGCCATCCTTCTCTCGCCAAACCACGGAGTCATCGCTGATCGTCAGGAGATCAAGGCTGTCGGTCACCGGGTCGTTCATGGAGGCGAAAAATTCTCCGGCTCAATTATCATCGATGCCGAAGTCATGAGCCAGCTTCACGACTGCATCGAGCTTGCCCCGCTCCACAACCCCGCTAACATCAAAGGCATCCAGGCTTGCAAAGCCGCCATGAAAGGCGTCCCTCAGGTAGCCGTCTTCGACACCGCTTTTCATCACGACATGCCCGATTACGCCTATATGTATGGCCTCCCGTACATCCTTTACAAGAAGTACGCCGTTCGTCGCTACGGCTTCCACGGCACCTCTCACCGCTATGTTGCCGACAGAGCGGCAAACCTTATGGGAAAGCCGATTGGCGAACTGAAGCTTGTCACCTGTCACCTTGGCAACGGTTGTAGCTCGGCTGCGGTGAACAGAGGCGTCTCAGTCGATACCACGATGGGCTTCACCCCCGTCGAAGGCTTGCTGATGGGGACTCGCACCGGCGATCTCGACGTTGCGGCTCTGCTTTACCTGATGGGACGCGAGGAGATCGGACTCACGGAAGCCAACTCACTCATCAACAAACACTCTGGCCTGCAAGGCATCTCCGGCGTATCCAACGATATGCGGGAAATCGAAGCAGAAGCATTAAGCGGTCACCACCGGGCACTGTTGGCGCTCAACATGTTCTGCTACCGTGTGAAAAAGTACATCGGAGCCTATGCCGCGGCTATGGGTGGCCTCGATGGCATCGTTTTCACCGGCGGTATCGGTGAAAATTCAGCCATCGTCCGTCAGAAGTCCACCGAGGGTCTCGAATTTCTCGGGGTGTCTCTCGACGTTGCAAAGAATCAGGTGCTTTCCAAAGACGAACGTTTCGTCGATACCGGTTCTCGCGTCCGGATTATGGTGATCCCGACCAATGAGGAGCTTGTCATCGCTCGCGATACCCTTCTGCTCGTCGGCTAACTCGTAACGCCGTCGTCCCGGCGGCACGTACCGCCAGCGTCTCGCTGGCTCTGTCCGCTTCCGCTCCGCAGGCAGACGCCCTCGTCTGCCTGCGGAAACTACAATCCAATTTTTCGTCTCTTCGTCCCTTCGTGTTAACAGGGCCTATCATGTTCCCGATCCTTCTTCTCCTGCTGATCCCGCAATTCCTCTTCGCCAACACCATCGACTCGCTTCTTGCCGATAACCGCATCCGCGCCGGAGTCCGTGCCGAGGACCTCTTCGACCCGCTCGACAATCGCGCCAAATACGACTCGCTGCTAACCGAAGGCTTCCCGCTCTGCGACTGGGTTGACTATCGCTGGCTGCTCGCCAACCTGCCACTCGCTGACCTTGCCGTGATGACGAAGGAAGACCTCTTCGAGAACATCGAGCTTGCCTCGGACGCTGTCGCCAAAGCCCCCTGGTCAGCCACGTTGACGCAAGAGCATTACTTCCACTTCATCCTGCCTCATCGGGTCTCCCAGGAGCCGTTCGTCCACTGGCGGAGGCAATTCAAAGACGAGATCACCTCTCGAATTGCGGGGTTAACTCTGAAGGAATCCATCCTCGAAATCAATCATTGGTGCCACGAGAAAGCGACCTACAAGCCTACCGATGGCCGGGATCAAGACCCGCTGACAACGATCCGCTCGGGATTCGGGCGTTGTGAAGAGGAGATGATCTTGACGATCTGCGCCCTCAGGTCAGTCGGTATTCCGGCAAGGCAATGCTACACTCCTTACTGGGCGCATTCGGACGACAATCATGCGTGGGTGGAGGCGTGGGGGGGAGATGGGTGGTATTATCTGGGGGCATGCGAACCAGCTCAAGAATTAAATCAAGCCTGGTTCACCGACGCCGCCAAACGAGCAATGCTGGTAGTTTCAACCGCTTATGGAGACTATAATCCTCCACCTTCAAACGAGGCAATTACTTCTGATTCCCCACCGCTTGCGGGGGGGGTAGGGGGGGGTGTTGAGTCCGAGCCAGTTCTGCGTCGTTTTGGCCGCTCGACGCTGATAAACTCAACCGCCGTCTATGGCCCTACAAAAGAACTTGTGGTCAAAGTCGTTTACAAAAACAACAGGCCCGCCAAAAACATCAAGGTTGTCTTCAGCCTTTGGAACTACGGGACGCTGATGCCGGCAACATCGGTTATGACCGACTCTAAAGGCGTTGCGAGGATCGTCTGCGGCATCGGCGACTGGTTTGTCACTGCGGGTGGGGTTTCGACCTCCACCTCGCTTGCGGGGGGGGTAGGGGGGGGTGTAAAGACTGATCCCATCGAAGACGACGCCCTTTTCTGGTTCACCGGCGTCCCCAAACGCGTCCGTACCAAAATCGCCAGCTTCCTGACCCCAAAGTCAGTACCCCCGATGGCTTTCGCGCATGTGAAGGCTGCCGACACTCTGGTGACGCTTCGGCTCGACTCGCAAAATCCCGCCAAATGGCCAACAGAACTGGACTACACGCCTCCCGTCGCACCAATAGCCAAGGCCCCCGAAGTCATCTCCGCCGAAGGGATTGCGCGAGGAATCACGACACCCCCGTTGCAATCCCCCCTTTCTATTGAAGGGGGGGTAGGGGGGGTTGCTCTCTCCAAAACCCTCGCCGACTCCCTCTTCGGCGCTCGATTGGCGTGGGAGGACAGCATGAGGGAAGCGAATGTTTGGGGTTATGATACTGCGGGATGGGGTGCTTTGCCTGAATATGCGGAATATTTCAGGAAGGCAAGAGGAAATTGGGGAGAAGTGTACAAAGCTCTTACATCCTCATTTCCCCCCTCAAGCGATCCTCAGTATAAAGCACAACACCACTTCAAAGCACCACAGAAATTTGGTACATGGATGAATCTGTTTCAATCTCTATCCGACAAAGACTTTAGAGATTTTTCTTATGATTGGCAGTTTAGTCCGCAAGTGGGCTACTACAATAACCCCGTTGATGATAGCGTCATTGTGACAAAATACCTTAACTCACCTCGCATCGATGGCGAACCCTCGCAAGCATGGAGAGTCAAACTATTTGAATTTTTTGTCGGTCAGCATTTGGAGATTTACTCGATTTGGCATTATGAAAGTCGCGTTAAGTATGACGAAAGAAGTCAATACCATATCCCATATGAAATAAAAAATCCCAGTCATGCAGACCTGATAGCATCCGAGAAAAAGCTTCTTGCATGGCTTCGCGCCAACATCGCCCTCGAACCCACCCCCGACCGCCTCGGCCCCCCGCTGACGCCGGCGCAATGTCTTGAGCTTCGCCGAGGCACCGAAAGCGACATCGAACGCCTTTACATCGGGCTTTGCCGGGTCAGGGGCATCCCCGCTCGCCGCAATCCGGTCAGTGGTCAGGTTGAGCGTTGGGAGGAGGGGAAAGAATGGGTCAGTGTTAATGTTTTGGAAACAAAGATAGAGGAAAAAGGAAAGAGGAAAGAGGAAAAGGGCAAACTCTTGCTGACCATCTCCGACCAGTCACCAGCCACCAGCCACCAGCCCCCTCTCTACATGAAAGACTGGGCGGTCGCCAAATGGATGGGCAACCAAACCGATGTGATGGACTTCGGCTGGCACGAACCGTTCGAGAAAATAAGCTGCCCTCAGGAGTTACCCGTCGGCTGGTACCTGATTTCGTCGGGGCGACGGCGTGGCGACGGCAGCGTAGGGGCGACGCTGAAATGGGTGGAAGTGAAGGGGGAAGTGAGTTCAGAATTGAAAATTAAAAATTAGTAATTAAGAATAGTGAGCGAGCCAACGGACTAAGCGGAGACCGTCCAAGCGGACGCCCTCGTCCGCTTCTTCGAACTGCTGCTGGTTGGCGGACGAGGGCGTCCGCCTGGCCCATCTTTCCTTACTTAATCAATGCTACTCGTTTTGAGAGCTTTCCGCCAGCAGTTTGCATCTCAATAAGATAAACCCCCGCCGGAACATTTCCCGCCTCCCAGACAACCTCATGCCACCCCGCCGCGTAGGTCGGGCCGCCGAGCCCGACTAAATCCGCCACCTTCTTGCCCGACAAGTAATAGACGCTTAAACTCACCTCCCCCGCCACCGGCAACCCGAACCGTATCGTCGTGCTTGAGTTGAACGGGTTGGGGAACGCGTCAGCAAGGAAATATTCCGTCGGCATGGCGGACTCACCAGGAGCACTCAAAATCACGTCTTTGACCGTTATGATCATCGTCGTGTCAACCCCGACCTGACCGTCCGAAGCATAAACATTCGCAGTATATTCCCCCGCTTCGTCAAAGTCAGGCTGCCACGAAAACAAACCGCTCCCATCACCGTGATCCGTAAACGTCCATCCTGCCGGGAGTTGTGGATCGAATACCAACTCAACCAAATCTCCGTCTGGATCAGTAGCCGTTACTACCGATTCGAGGAGCTCGCCTTCATTAACCCAAAGGCTGTCAGCCAGATGAAAGAACTCCGGCGGACGGTTGACATTACGAACGATAATGAAAACACGCAGATCGACCGAAGTCCGTCCGTCAGTCAACCTGAAAATAGGCGCGTAAAAGCCAGCATCCTCATAGTCCGTCTGCCATTCAAACGTCCCGCTCCCGTCACCTTGGTCGATAAAGATCGCTTCATTCGGCAACCCGTTGCGCATATAGATAATCCTCAACTCACGACCCTCCGGCCCAATACCCCGAACGTTGAATTCGATGTAATCGGTCTCATAGACGTCGAACGTATCCGGCGGCACGTCGATCCATTGCAACTCGACAAACTCAACTGGCGTAACATCGACTTTGATGACTACCGCGTCGTTAGCCCCATTGAACTGCCGATCATACGCATTGTCAGTCGTCGGAAAATCGTCGCCATACGTATAGCCTGTCATTGCAACGATATTGTCCTTATATGGCAGGATGTCTTCGATCCGATCTTCGTATTCGCCGCCAACGAAAGTACTGTACAACAATTCATCGCCGTCGTGCGAAAGCCTTGTCACGACAATATCGGTAACTCCGCCGAATGAATCATCGTACGACCCATCCGTCACCGGGTAGTTGTTACTCGCTGAAACACCGGCAATGACCACGCCCGACTCGGAATCCCGGCAGATTCCAAAGCTCATATCGACGGTTGAGCCACCGAGGTAAGTTGCGTAGAGGCGTTCCGTTCCGTCTTCGTTGATTTTAGCGACGAACATGTCGTAATCGCCGTTATAGCGGTTGTCGAATACGCCTTCGGAGACCGGAAAATCGTCACACTCCGTCCTTCCCGAAACGACGAAATTCCCTTCGACATCGATGCAACCGGCATTGCCATAATCGCCGTTATTCCCTCCGCCGACGTAGGTGCCGAACACCAGTTCGCTGGCGTCGCTGTTCAGACAGGTGATGAACGTATCGTAGCTTGGTGATCCATCGAGTGTGCCTTCGGTGGTCTGAAAATCCTGACTGTTTGTCGATCCGATAACAACCACGTTCTCACCATGCAGGATCACCTCGCACGCTTCCTCTTGTTCACTGCCGCCAAGATATGTGGCATAGACAAGCTCCGATCCATCCGCGTTAAGCGAAGCCACAAAAAGATCGATTCTGTCATTGCCACCATGGTGGTTCGGCGCAACAACTCCTTCGGTAGTCGGAAAATCGGTGCTGTACGTATTGCCGGAAAAGACAACGTTCCCTGCTTCGGTCACAGCTAACGCCTGACCAGTTTCGGTCTCCGATCCTCCGACGTAGGTGCTGAAGCGAAGGCGATTGCCTTCCAGATTGATCTTGGCTACGACGATATCACGACTTGCCGTTTCTCCGTCGTTAAATTGTCGATCATAAGCACCGTTGGTCGTTGGAAAGTTATCGCTTAATGAATACCCAACTATGGCGAATCCAGCATCCGCTTCAAGTCCAATATCATAGGCTACTTCCCGTTCGTCGCCACCGAGATGGGTGCTGAACAGGAGCCGGGTGCCGTCGGGGGAAAACCTACTGATAAAAATATCGGACCTGCCGCCAAGGCCGCGGTCGATAACGCCTTGAGTGGTCGGGAAGTTATCGCTGGAAGTGCTTCCTGTTACCGCAATGCCATTGGAGCCGTCCACGCAGAGAGCGTAGGATGGCTCGCCGGAGCTCCCGCCCAGGAAGGTGCTGTAAACCAGCGCCCGGGCGTCACTTGAGCCCAAAGCGAATAGTAGCGCGACTAATGGTGCTCGTTTCATTGGAAAATCATTGGGTTTCATTGAATAGCTGGTCGGCGGACGAGGGCGTCCGCCTGAACACTACTTTACGATCACTGCTTCGCGCACAATTCGCGCTTTACCCGAATTCAATTCGACCAGATAGACTCCCGCCGGGACGGCTCCTGCGTCCCAGACAATCTCGTGCCAGCCCGCCGCGTAGGAGGACGGGTCTCCGTACCCGTCCATCAGAACCGCCACCTTCTTTCCCGACAAGTCATAGACGCTTAAACTCACCATACCAGCAACAGGCAAGCCGTAGCGGATAGTGGTGCTTGAGTTGAACGGGTTGGGGAACGCGTCAGCAAGGAAGTAGTCGGCGGGAATGGCGGATTGGGGGTTAGTTACGGAGTTGACGTCGTTGACGATGATTCGGACTTCAGCACTGATTTCGTTTTCGCTGTCGGATAGAGTGAAGATTGCGGTGTATTCGCCGGCGTCGTCGAAAGTGGTGTGCCATGAGAAGGTACAGCTTTGGTTATTGTTGTCAATAAAGTGGACTGAGTCAGGTAGGTTTTCTGATGTGTAAGTAATGTTCAACCGAGCGTTTTCGTCTGTACTCATCCCACGAATGGTGAATTCGATGAAGTCATTCTCGGCTACTTCAATCACGTCTGGCATATCTTCCCACCACATGTTTGAAATACTGATATAGGTAATGAAACATTCATTGATGTTGTTCCATCGCTCGTCAAAAGCGCCCCTTGTTGTAGGGAAATTGCTACTATAAGTTTGTCCGGAAACAACCACCGTACCTGCTGCAGATAGCGATAATCCATATGGACAATCAACCCCATCGCCGCCTAAATAGGTCCCATATTCTAACTCGCTTAAATCACCGCTTAGTCTGGCGACAAAAATATCGCGTCCACCATTTCGTGACTGATCATATCCAGCTCTTGTTACGGGAAAATCATCACTGTCTGTCCAACCCGTGACTGCGATTCCCCCAACGCCGTCATTCGTGAGAGCTTTCGCATCCTCAGACTCGTCACCACCCAAATATGTGGCGCAAAGCAATTCCGTGCCATCCCGGCTAAGTCGGGCAACATAGGCATCCTGCCAACCATCTGCATGACTGTCGAATGCTCCATCCGTCATAGGGAATCTACCACCGTAAATTAGCCCAGCCACAAACACCTCTCCAGGTTCAATACCAGACAGTGAAAGAGCCGATGGTGTGTTAATACTTCCACCTAAATAGGTGCTGTAAATCAATTCATTGCCATCGGCATTTAATTTGGTTACAAAACCATCTCGATTTCCATTGTGCTCTTGATTGAATGCTCCATCTGATGTTGGGAAGTCTCCTGAACTAGTGATTCCTGTTACAATTACTCCAACTTGCTCATCCATAATGACTGCGGTAGCACCGTCATCGTTACGACCGCCCAAGTAAGTACTGAAATACAAATTGGTTCCACTATCCATAAATCTGGCAACAAAAGTATCATCACGACCGTTTCCAGTTGGATCAAATGCTCCTCCAACAATGGGAAATTCTTCGCTCTCTGCTGTACCTGCGATATAGACACCACCTGAGCCATCAAAAGCAATCGTAGTGGCAACTTCGTTTCTGCGTCCACCCAACAGAGTACTGTAAATCAATTCATCACCTTCTACATTTAGACTTGTGACAAAAATATCATATCCTCCTAAATAATTCCTACTGTAAACTCCTTGTGTGGTTGGAAAATCGCGACTTCTGGTTTGACCTGTAATAACGGCACCTCCTTCCAAATCGGCAATAATATCAAATGCAGTTTCCCATGTACTTCCTCCAACATATGTGCAATAAATAAGTTCGTTACCAAGCTGGTTGAATTTTGTGACAAATGCATCAGAACCTTCGTTGAAAGAGTTGTCAAATGCTCCCTCATTAACCGGAAAATCATCACTTTCTGTGCTGCCAGTGACTATGGTATTCCCCTCTGATGATGCTGTCGCATAAGCACAATCTTCGTAACTTCCCCCCAAATACGTGCTCCAGACCAACGGATCAACCACCAGCTCCTTTCCCTTATCCCAAGCCCCGACGACCTCCAGCCCGAACTCGTTGTCAGTCAAAACCTTCATCGTCACGGCGACCGGGACGCGATTCCCCGACGCGTCGCGCTGGTAGGCGAGCGGGAGGGCTTCGCGGAGTGTGCCGACTGAGGTTGCAAGGAGAAGCTCCGTACCGCCGCCATCCTTGGCGGCTCCCGAATCCGATGCCGTCAAGGATGACGGCGATACGACAAGCGGTTCATCCAACCCCAGCCACCTTAACCGCACGTCAGCCGGATCTGCGCCGGGCTTCACGACGTAGTCGTACTTCAGGTGATCGCCTTCGCCGTAATAGACGACATCGACGCCGGGCCAGACATTCCGGTACGTCAGCCGAGTGAAGTTCCCACAATCGGGAGCCCACTTAGACGAGTCGTTGCCGAGGAAGTAGTTGTTGTTCCAGCCAAGCTTGCCCTCCGGGATGACCTCAGAGGCTGTTTGGGTAGGAAGAGATTGCTTCGCTGCGCTCGCAATGACGAGGTCGGATGGTGTCTGGGACGGGGAAGGGACGAAGCGGAGCTTGAGGGCGTGGCCCTTACGGGGGGGAGGGTCATCCAGTGTCGGCTCGCCGTAGCCGACACCTCTTTCATCCTGCCAGCCGCCGCGGGCTGGCAGTGGTTGCGTGAGGCGGGCTGGCAGTGGATTGCTTGTATCCGGCATCGCCACAGCAATCGTCAAGCCGTCGCGCTCAAACCACCACGTCAACCCGGCTCCGCCATCGGCCTTGTAGAGGACACGCTCGTCCCATTGTCCCTTGTTCTCGGTGAAGTAGAGCGGCGTCTGGCCCAGTGTCCCCGCTGTTGGAGCGGGCGTTGCGGCGTGAAGGTTGGCTGCCAGAAGGTATGTGGCAATCGCAGGGAAGGCTGAAAGCCATACAGTCAAGTCCGATTGTTTCATGCTTGAAGCTCAATGTTGATAGCGTAAAATGAATAAATAAATTCAAAAGTCTTTATCTAATTTAGGTTATCCAAACCTGTTTGTCAACTCCCGGCACTCACCCCCAAAAAGAGAAATGGGGCGATTCGCCGTTTGACAAATCGTCCCATCTCTTCAAAGCCCACGGCCCCGCCGCATAGGGGGTTTACGAAACCTTAACGGGGCCGTCCTGCGGGTTGTTCTCAACCAATTCTCAAGTAACGACTATCGGTAAACAGTCACGAATTGAAAATCTTTGAAAGCAGCCGGTCTGTAACCCGGTCTGCCAAGTCTCTCGCCTTGCGGCGAAGAGGGTCTTCATCTTCCGGTGGGGAGAGCCCGGTTCCAGAATTAGATAATTTTTCTATCTGAAGCCTGACGCCCCGCAAGGTTAACCCCTGCTCCTCCACCATCGAACGAATATGGTCTATTTTTTGAATCGCGTCTGGAGCAAAGCGGCGCGAATCTTCATCTGCCCCCTTGGCTGTTTCGAGAAAATCCCGAAACTCATGCTCCCAATGCCTCAGGGTTGACTGGCTTACGCCAGTCGCGGCTGCCACCTGACCGATAGAGAGCCTGCCCTGATGGTCGTCGGTAATGTTATTCATACGGCCATCCGCGCTTCCCTGTGTCTGCGACAAATTCCCCTGTCCTCCATCCCAAGCGGGGGATATCCGTCGCCCGATTACTTCCAATTCTGTTATCGGCAGGAAACTCGAATACTTGAATCCGATCTTGGCGGAACTCGAATAAAGTCACTCATCGTCATTTCTCTTAAAATATTCGTAGTTTCCGCTGGCAGATGCCCTCGTCTGCCAGCACCAAGCGATAGTTTTCCGTCAGACGAGGGCGTCTGACGGCAGAAGCCGCCGGGACGGCGGCGAAACCTGCCGGCGAGACGCCAGCGTTACGGGCGGACAAGAGTGTCCGCCCTCCAGGAAATTATTGCCGTCAGGTCAAAAGACCTGACGGAACAGCGCGGCACCTGTCAATTAGGTTGCCAAAGGCTAAGATACCGATTATCTTTAGGTGTGCGGAGGGGAAACAACTTTTTTGGAGACCACAATGCGTAGCAGCAATGCCTTCAGCCGGTACATTGCATTTCCGATTCTGGCTGCACTAATTATTTTTCTTGCAATTCCAGGTAGCGCCAACGCCAACGGCGGACTTGGCATCACGATGAACGGGGCCGTTGGGGCTTCGGTCATTAACGGCGTCAATTATCAATTTTTCAGCTTCCGCCCCGATATCTCTATCGGCAAGTTCGGGATAGGCCTTGACCTCTCGCTCTACTTCGACTCCGACGGTAATATCCGTAAAGAGGATTGGGATCAAACAGCCGACATCGTCGAAAAAATTTACTACGTCCGTTGGGGACTGCCCGGCGATCCTTTTTACATTCGCGCCGGTAACCTTTCGCCCGTAACGCTCGGCTACGGTCTTATTATGAGGCGTTACACAAACTCCATCGAGTGGCCCTCCGTTCGGCGCGTCGGTATGCAGATGGAAGTCCATACCGGCAGCGTCGGCGTCGAGACGGTGATCGGTAATTTCCGTGAGCTTGAGTCTCCAGGCCTTGTTGCGGCACGAGTCACCTACGATCTCGACCTGATTTTGCCGCTTCGCGTAGGCCTCAACGCGGCTCATGACGGCAACCAGTACCTTGGCGCGAAAGACGAAGATAACGACGGCATTCCCGACCGCAACGACGTTTTTCATGGCAAGGACGACATTGAATTCTCCCGACAGATCCGTGCCGAAGTCGGTGACGCCGGTGCCCAAAGACTCGTCGACATCGGTGCAATTCCAGATATCTTCAACCTCCCACCCACGATAAAGGATTTGAAGGATCCCGTAACAGTCCTCGGTCTTGATGTCGGACTTCCATTAATTCAAGCGGAAATCTTCAGCCTCTGGACTTACGCACAAGCGGCACAGATAATCGACTACGGTATGGGTATCGCGGCACCGGGACTCGTCTTCACGATGGGCCCCTTCCATGCCGGAGCCGAGTACCGCATCTTCGGTAAGCATTTCCGCGGTGACTACTTCGATATGTCCTACGAGACGAGCCGAGTCTTCTGGGATGAGGCTCTCGACAGTTTGCGCACCAAGGAATCGTTGCTCGATTCGCTCCCCTCTGCCAATGGAATCTGGGCTGACATGGGGATGACATTCTTCGGATTGGTCGAAATCTACGGTTCTTACCAAAACATGTCTTATGACGGCGGCGAATCGACGCAGGGAGTCTATGCCTCTGGTGGTCTGAAGGGTGGCTTGATCCCCAAAATCACCAAAGCCGAAGCTTACTTCCAACAACCCGACGCGAAGGAGCTTTTCAGCACCACCTCCGACGGAACGGTAATTGGCTATAAGGTCGGCTATGAGATCGGTCAGGGCGTCAGCATCATTTACGACAACAAGTCTATCTACCACAACGGCAAAGCGACCAAGATCATGACAATCGAGACGGCGCTGACGTTTTAGACGAGAGAATATGTCCGCCAAACCATTCATAATCCTGCTGGCAGACGCCCTCGTCTGCCAGCACCTTAATTATTGCAATATAGCAATTTTGACTGACTCCGTCGAACAATATCGCGGCCTTGACGCCGAGCTTTACGACTCCGACTACGCCACTTACGATCCGAGCGACATTGCCTTTTACGTCGAGGAGGCAACTAACTGCGGTTCAACGGTGCTGGAGCTCGGCTGTGGCACCGGCAGGATCACGATCCCGATAGCTAACGCTGGGATCGATATTGTCGGCGTCGAAATTTCCCCCGATATGTTGGAAATTGCGAGGGCTAAAGTCGCTGAAATGCCTTCGGTAGTCGCAGACCGGATTACCCTCGCCCAAGGCGACATGTGCGACTTCGACCTTGGGCGGACCTTCGATCTGGTGTTAATCCCGTTCCGTGTCTTCATCTGCCTGATGACGGTCGAAGAACAGAAGCAAGCTCTGCGCAACATCCATCGCCACATGAATGACGGCGCTAAGCTTATCATCAATTTTTTCGATCCCGATCTCCGCGAGATCCTCGATCATAACGAGCGGATGAGGTCGAACCAGATCCTGATGAACCAATTCCGGCACCCCTCGACCGGCAACCCCGTCAAGGAGTGGTCAACGTGGGATTACGACCTGACCGAACAGACTATCGAAGAAGTCCGTAATTACGTCGAGCAAGATTTCCAAGGCAACATCCTGAAGAGCACCACCGTCAAACTGCGCGTTCGCTATATCTTCCGTTGGGAGATGTACCATCTGCTCGAGCTATGCGGCTTTCGGGTCGAAACCCTCTATGGCGACTTCGACCGTAGTCCTTTCAAAGCTCGCGCCGAGCAGATCTGGGTGGCGGTGAAGTGATTATCGCTCGCTTCTCCGCTGGCAGACGCCCTCGTCTGCCAGTCAACCCAACTCAGCTTCCGGCAGGCAGACGAGGGCGTTTGCCTGCAGCCCTTTTTGGCTCGCTATGACCCGCCGATTTCTCTTCTGGCTGAAACTCCTCGTCGCAGTCGCCCTGCTGGGCTTGATCGTCGTCACCATCAGGCCCCGCCCGATCTGGGACGCGCTCCTTGTCGCCAAATACGACCTCGTTCTATTCGCCGCACTTCTTATGCCGCTCAATATCTTTATTCAGGAGCGCAAATGGGCATACCTCGTCAAGCTCTCGCACCCCAATGCTACCCTTGGCGAGACGTGGGGGTCGCTGTTGGGCGGCTACACGTTCGGGATCGTAACTCCTGGTCGAATCGGCGAATATGGTCGTTCGCTCCTGATTCGTAACGCCGAGCCGCTTAGGCTGATCGGGCTGACCGTCATCGACAAGTTTTACAACCTCGGCTTGACGACAGCGGTCGGCTTGCCAGCCCTCTGCACCTTGCCGTGGGCGCTGAATTTTGCAACCGGATATGTCCTTTATGCTTTGCTTGGATTGTTGGTCGTCATCAACGGGTTTTTACTCTATCTGGCTCTCGATCCCCGTCCGGTCCGTAGTCTCATCTACGCTGCTCAGATCATGTTGCCAAAGGGTCAGCGCGTCGCTCAATTGATGGGCGGGCTCGACCGTTTTGGCAAACCTCAGGCTCGCCGTACCTTGCTATTCACCCTCGCGCACTATTCTGTTTTTCTCGTCCAATACTTCCTGCTGATAAACGCCCTCGGAAAACTCGATTTTTTAAGCTCCATCCGCGGAGCTTCCGCCATCCTCTTCACCAAATCGGCTATACCCATCGCCATAGGCGATCTCGGTCTTGACCAGCTTGTCTCGGTCAAGTTCTTCGGGCAGTTCGGCATCACCTCTGAGGCTGCCTTCAACGCCTCAATCCTCCTTTTTGCCATCAATGTCGTCACTCCGGCGCTGGTCGGACTCTTTTTCGTCGGCAGATTGCCTCTCGGCGACATGAAAAGACCCGAATCGTGAGTGCCGTCTGGTTGATGACCCTCTCGGCGGGCGGGATAGTTTATGCCCTATTTGTTCTGAAGGCGTTAGGGGGGATACAGAAATTACGCAGGATGTCCACCGCCCCGTCGGTGGCAGTCTCTCAAACTATCAGCATCGTCATCGCCGCTCGCAACGAAGAGGAGTGGATTGGCAAAACTCTTGAAAGCCTGCTTGCTCAACGATTTGCCAAGAGTCAACAATCACTCCAAATCGTCGTTGTCGATGATCGCTCGACTGACCGGACGGCAGAAATCGCGGCTGAATTTGTTGCAAATTATCCCCAACTTAGACTCATCAGGCAGACTTCCGTCCCACCCAACGTCAGCCCCAAAAAAGCTGCCCTTGCCCTCGGCATTGCGAATAGTTCGGGCGAAGTTATTCTTCTTACCGACGCCGACTGCCTGCACGATCCCGGCTGGGCGGAACAACTGACCGCCTCATTACTCGCGGGTAGCCCGACCAGCTTTGCTGGGCGGGGTGAAGATAACCCCGGCATGTCAATTGGCCAGGCTCGCTTTATCGTGCCAAACGACGCTCCTCTCTGGCAACGCCTGCAAGCACTCGACTTCGCCGCTCAAGGCGTCCTTTCGGCAGGTCTCGTTGCTGCTGGAACGCCCTACAACTGCTGTGGAGCCAGCCTCGCCTTCACTCGTGAAGCCTTCGACCGTGTCGGTGGTTGGGACGGTCTTGAGCAATTCATCTCCGGTGACGACGAGCTTTTGATGCGCCGTTTCGTCGCGCACGGCATCCCGGTCGTAGCCGCTATGGGCGTTGCCTCAGTTGTGCAGACACGTCCGCCCGCAAACCTTTCCGAGCTTTGGCATCAACGTGCACGATGGGGCTCGAAGACGCTCCACTATCCGGCTGGACAAAAGGCCGTCCTGACCGGAATTTTCCTCTTCTACCTCGCGCTCGCTCTAACGCCATTCTTTTCCTGCTCATGGGGACTCTTCAGTGCGGCAACAGGAGCCTTTTCCGTCAAATTTCTCGTTGACCTTTTCCTACTCATTGCCTCGCGTCCGCTCTACGGCGATCAAATCCGTTTGGGAGAATTTTTTCTGGCAGAGTTGCTCCACCCGCCAGTCATTGTAGCTCTCGCCATTTTGGGTGCTTTCGGAAGTTTCGATTGGAAAGGGACAACCTACAAGACCAAGGCTACAACATGAGCCTCCTCCACGACCTGCCGACCCGCTTGGTCGCCCGGATGTTTCAAGGAGTTATTGCCAAAGGTCCTGCCGGTGGCGTCTATCTCACCTTCGATGACGGCCCCGATCAGATGATGACTCCGCAGTTTCTGAAAGCTCTTTCAGACCTGAATTGCCCTGCAACGTTTTTCCTGACAGGCTCCAAAGTCTCTGCCAACAGCGCGCTCGTCCGTCAGATCGTCGATTCCGGTCACACCATCGGTTCGCACAGCTTCAATCACACCTCGCTCCTTAGAGCCAACTGCAACAGGTTGCGTTTGGAAATCACCTCCTCGCTGAACGCGATTGAGGCTACCTCTGGCATCCGCCCGACTCATTTTCGTCCACCCTACGGCAGAATTTGGCGAAAGGGCTGTAAAGTGGCGCGGGAATTGGGGTTGACAACCGTACTCTGGTCATTAAGCGCCAATGACTGGCAAGCTCCCTCACCATCGACCACCGCTTCGCGCATCGTCGATCATGTTGCGGACGGCGACATCATTCTTCTGCACGACTCCGGCAAAGGCGCTGAAGCCACTCTCAAAGCACTACCGATGATCGTCAGCGGGATTCGCACCAAGGGGTTTGCGTTTGCAACTTTACTAGGAGGCAGGCAATGACCGACCTGCTCTTGCCAACAACCCTCCCGTTGTTCGGTCTCTACGCCGAGACTCACTACCGTTTCCCACTGATCCCTTTCAGCCGCTACTACCGCCGCGAGCCGGAGATCATCTTCGACGCCCCGCACCGCGTCCAGCCGGGCTTGCCGTTGCCTGTTACGTTGATGATTAAAGACGCTCATCTCTTCCCCATCGATTTGGAAGAGGTCATCCTCACGGGAGTCTCACCGGATGGCGGCAAAGTTTCTGCTCGCTTTGCGATTAACCGCCCTATGGACTGCGTATTCTGGTACGGAATCTACAACCTCGACATCAGCACCCTCCCGCCGGGGTTGGTCCTGGTCGATTGCGCGCTCAGCTTTAAAAATCGCGGCAGACAGAGAATTGTCCACAACGACAATCACGTGGGCCTCAGCCACGCCCCGATGCAGGTTTACCGCGCCGATGACCCCCTGCCCCTCTTCCCCGGCTGGCAGGCTGGCGAGCTTCACTGCCATACCTCCTACGGCCCCGATTACGTTGAGTTTGGCGCACCATTAGAAGCTATCCAGCGCACTTCCGAATCCATCGGACTCGGCTGGGCAGCCCTCACCGATCACTCCTATAATCTGGATGACCTTCCCAACGACTACCTCAGGCAAGACCCCGACTTGCTCAAATGGCGACTGCTCCACGAAGAAGCCGAACACTTATCGAAAGGCGCATCGGTCACTCTATTACCCGGTGAAGAAGTCACCGTCCGCAACTCCAAAGGTCGCAACGTTCATCTGATTATCCTGGGAAATGAGGAGTTTCTTCACGGAAGTGGTGATGGGGCTGAAAAGTGGTTTCGCACACGAAGCGAGTTGTCGATAAAGGAAGCATTGACTCGCATCTCGGAAGGTTCCTTCGCAGTCGCCGCACACCCTCTCGTCCCGACTCCGCCGCTGGAGTGGCTGCTGGTCGGCAGAGGCATCTGGTCACCGGAAGACCTGGCCCACCCTCGCCTCGACGGCTGGCAGATCGCCAACGGTAGCTGGAGCGTCGATTTCGCGCGCGGTTACAAACTTTGGCAAGAGAAGCTGAACGAAGGAAGATTAACTCCTATCTTCGCCGGTAACGACGCCCACGGCAACTTCAACTGCTTTCGTCAGGTTCGTTTGCCGATGGTCAGCCTCTGGGAGCACAACCGCAACCTCTTCGGCAAGTTCCGCACCCTCGTCAAAACCGATTCCCGCGAGGTAGTAGGCATTCTTGAGGCACTGAAACACGCTCCGGTAGTAATCTCTGACGGTCCTGCAATAGAATTGTCAATTGAAGCGGGAATCGGAGCTGTTCGTTGGAAAACTACCACTGAATTCGGCGCTGTTCAATCTCTTAACATTTTCGCAGCTATCGACGGCAAAGAAACTGCAATCGCGCACGGCTTGTCATCAACCCAACTCTCATCTTCCAGCGGTCAAGCAATATTCCCGTCAAACGGCAGATACATTCGAGCCGAACTGATAACAGAGACAAAGAGCGGCTCCCATTTTCGAGCTATCGGAATCTTAACAAGCACCCAAAACTCTTCCGTAACCTAATTCTATAGACTTACGAGAGAGCACTTTTTGCCCTCAAAACTTCAAGTAGATTTGTTAATAATTCCTGTATTTTGTCATCACACAATCAGAACCGAGTCATCATGAGCCGAGATTCATCGGTCCGTCACAAGGAAAGACTTGACATTGGTGTCTGTCTGTTCTATATTGCTTCACCCTCCCGAACGAACTCCCTAAATCACTTAAAAATAAAAGGTTGCATTTAATGCCAGAACCGGTTACCCGACCCGGTAACGATCACTGGACGGTATGGGATTTAGTCTCTGAAAGACTCCAGGCCGAACTCCCGCGACAGAGCTACCTCACTTGGTTTCGTCCACTCGAACCACTAAGTTACGACGGTGAAACGCTCACCCTTCAGGTCCCCTCGCAGTTCTATTGCGATTGGATCGAGAGCCATTATGCACACCACCTTCGCGTAGCGACTGCCGATGCTCTGGGACACGCAATCTGTCACAAGTTTGTCGTCTCACATAACGGCAAAGTAAACGGCAGAGCGCCGGTCGATACCCCCCCGATTTCGTTGCCAGTTCTCCAACCGGTTGAACCGCAACAGAAGCCCTCCATCAAGGTTAGCGGTCCGAACGAGTCGTTCGAGTCACGCCTGAATGAGCGCTATCTCTTCTCCAACTTCGTCGAAGGCGACTGCAACCGCTTCGCTCGCGCCGCGGCTTTGGCAGTAGCGGATGCTCCCGGCAAAACCCCCTTCAACCCTTTGATGATCTACGGCGGATCAGGGCTGGGTAAAACCCACCTAATTCAAGCCATTGGCAATACCATTCTGGCACGAAAAAGCGCGCGTCGGGTCATCTACGTCACCAGCGAGCAATTCACCGCCGAGTTCATCAAATCGATCCAAGGCGGCAAGCTCGACGCCTTCAACCGTCTCTACCGCAGTGTCGATGTACTTTTACTGGACGACGTCCAGTTCTTCATGACCAAAGAAAAAACCCAGGAAGAGTTTTTCCACACTTTCAACTATCTCCACCACGCCGGAAAACAGCTTGTCTTCTCGTCCGATAGACCGCCCAGAGATCTCGAAGGTTTCGACTCCCGTCTCGTGAGCCGCCTTCAGTGGGGTCTCGTCAGTGAAATGACAATCCCTGAGTACGAAACCCGGCTCGCAATCCTAAGGCGACGCGCTGAAGAAGAAAAGATCGAACTCGACGACGATGTCGCCCAGTTTTTAGCGCTCCACATCACCGACAACATTCGCACCCTCCAAGGTGCGCTGATCCACATGCTCGCTCAGGCTTCGTTGATGGGTAAAACTATCTCCATCAGCCTCGCCAAAGAGGTTATCAAGAACCTCATCAGCAAAGCCGACCGCATCATCTCTGTCGAGCGAATCCAAGCCCTCGTTGCCGAAGAATACGGCTTTCCTAACGATCTGATCCGTTCCAAGACCCGCAAGAAGGAAATCGCCGAAGCTCGCCAGATAGCGATGTTCCTTTGCACCGAATTCACCCGGTTAACACTGAAGGCTATCGGCCTCCATTTTGGTGGCAGAGACCACGCAACGGTCATTCATGCTCGTGAAACGGTCAATGAACGAATCAAAATAGAAAAAGCTTTTGCCGACATCGTCGAACGACTTCACCGAAAACTTGAACTCGCTTCGATCTAATTTTATATTGTATTAACGTCCCTTGGAGAGCGGCCTAAAAGCCGCTCTTACATCTTATCGATTCAGATCGCTCCAAAAGTTATCAACCTAATCACATTGCCTTCGTCGATAACCTCCTGCTTCAAGTCGATAACTACCCGTTTCTCGTTTTCATCTTCGTCACTAACATTTAGTGCCCTGTTTGTCCGTCTGCTTCGTCATCGTCTTCAACACTCAACCACCGACTTCTTATTGACGATAAGTTGTTAGTTCTCCCCTTTGAAAATTACAAATTTATTTGTATCATTCAGGGTTATCGACATAATCACCTCACTACAGTAACAACGAATTTAGATTAACTACTAAGTTCCATTTAGAATTACGGACAATCAATATGAAGTTCACTTTTGCCCAATCAACGATGCTAAGAAGCATCCAGAAAATCATCGGAGCCGTTTCAGCCCGCGCCCCAATGCCTGCTCTTTCAAACTTTCATCTGAAACTTGACGGTCGTAACCTGATTATGACTTCCACCGATCTGGAAGTAACCATCAGCGCAACCGTTGAGCTTCTCGAATCCGAAGGTGATGGCGGAGTTCTGATTCAGGCAAAGCGGTTTCAGGATCTTATTCGTGAACTTCCCGATATTCCTCTCGAAATCGAAGTAGTGGATCCATTCAAAGTTACCCTCCGCGGCGAAGGCATTGGTGTCTATAACCTTCCCGGTGAAGACCCAATCGACTTTCCTGAACTTCCTGTCATCGACTCGAAGACCTCCTTTCATATCTCTGCTGAGATATTTAAGCGGATGATTGGCAAGACTCTCTTCGCAGTCTCTAAAGACGAAATGCGTCCCGTCTTGACTGGTATTCTTTTCCAGCTGCGTGGCAGTGAAATCCGTGTTGTTGCTACAGATGGCCATAGACTTTCTCGAGTATCCCGGCAGGACGTTGCCTTCAGCGGTGAAGCTCGTGACGACATTATCCCGATGAAAGCGCTCACAATTCTGCAACGAAATCTCGACGACGACGACGATGTCGAGATAACCCTTGCTGACACCCGCGCTTCGTTCAGCACCAGCAAGCAGCGCCTTATCACCCGCTTGATTGATGGCCATTATCCGAAGTATGAGAGCGTCATTCCTCAGGCAAACCCCAACCACCTGCGCATCAAGATGTCCGACTTCATGTCGAGTATCCGCCGCGTCAGCATTTTCTCCAGCCACATTTCCAAGCAGATCAAGTTCACCCTTGAGCACGGCAAAGCGACCGTCGAAGCTGAGGATCCCGAATATGGTGGTCGCGGCCGCGAGCAATTCAACGTCGAGTACGCGGGTGACTCGCTTGAGATCGCCTACAACGCCGGCTATCTGATGGACACGTTGCGACAGGTTGACACGGAGGACGCCCTCTTCGAGCTTGGCAACTCCAACGACGCCGGGATTATCCGCCCCTCTTCCCAAGCCGACAAGGAAGACTTCCTGATGCTTTTGATGCCAATCCGCCTCAGATAATTGGAGTGCGTAAGCTTGCTTACGCCAATCCAGCTGAGATAGACTAAAAAAAGTACGTGTAGCCCGCACAGCTTTGCTGGGCGGGTTCCCCTTTTCACTTTTCACTTTCCACTTCCACTGCCGACCCGCCGTGGTCGGCAGTAATCTTTACAGTCCAACATGAACGCCCACAAACTATTCGAAGCTCCCCCCGCTGTCTCGAAGCCACCTCAAAAGCCTAAAAAGAACCCCTCCAGGAAGCGCTTGGAGGGGTTTCTCAAATGGGAGGATGAAACACCCCGCCTCGAGAACGAACAGCTTCTGGGGGGCACTCTACGCCGCCTTATCGACTATCTTGGCGTCGGCGAACGTCTCGCCGATCAACGTGTCGTCGAAATCTGGCCCGAAATTGTCGGCGAGAAGATCGCCGCCGTCACTCGCGCCCGCTCGATCAAGTTCGGCGTCCTGACTGTCGAGGTCGTCAACCCTTCCTGGCGGCAGGAACTCTCCTATATGGCGCCCGACATCTTAGCGAAACTGAACCGCACAATCGGCCATTCCCTTGTAAAGAAGCTTAAGTTTTGCTAAATTAACCTGATTGGATCCGCAGCTGTCTTCCTGATTTCGTAACGCCAGCGTCTCGTTGGCACGTTTCGCCGTCGTCTCGACGGCATCAGGTAAACAAGTTAGACTCCAATGTTAACTCTAACTCCCTTAACCCTTCAACTTTCAACTATTAAACCTTGACTTCTACCTCAACCAATGAATAACAATCCCGTCTTGGACGATCAGAATTCGTCCGGTTATAGCGCGTCCGATATTCAAGTCCTCAAAGGCCTTGAGGCCGTCCGCCGCCGCCCCGCCATGTACATTGGCGACATCGGCGAGCGAGGCCTTCACCACCTCATCTACGAAGTTGTTGACAACTCTGTCGATGAAGCCTTGGCCGGCATATGCACCAAAATCGAAGTCACCATCAAAGCCGACAATTCGGTTTCCGTGCGAGATAACGGCCGTGGCATCCCGGTCGATCATCACGAAGAGGAAAACCGCTCCGCCCTTGAAGTCGTCATGACCGTCCTCCACGCCGGAGGTAAGTTCGACCGCGAGAGCTACAAGGTCTCCGGTGGTCTTCACGGCGTCGGCGTCTCGGTTGTCAATGCCTTGTCCGAGTGGTGCAAGGTTGAGGTCGGTCGCGGTGGCGATCTATACATGCAGGAATATCGCATCGGGGATCCGGTTGCTCCTGTCAAAAAGATGGGAACCGCGGATTTCAGAGGCACCCGCACCACCTTCTTTCCCGACGGAACGATCTTCACCAAAGTCGAGTGGCGCTTCGATATCGTCACGACCCGCCTGCGCGAGCTTGCCTACCTCAATCGTGGGCTGGAAATCATCGCTCGCGACGAACGCCCCGGCGAAGAGCAGGAGCAGATCTTCAAGTTCGACGGTGGCTTGGCGCAGTTTGTCACTTACCTCGATGAAAACCGTCAGGCGCTTCACAACCCGATCCATATAATGGGCGAGCGTGATGGCGTCCCGGTTGAGGTTGCCATGGAATGGAACGACTCCTACACTGAAAACGTCTGCACCTACGTCAACAATATCAACACTGTCGAGGGTGGCACCCATCTGGCTGGCTTCAAGTCGGCCTTGACGAGAACATTAAACACATACGCCCTCAAAAACCAGCTCTTCAAGAACGACAAGTTCGTCCTCTCCGGTGACGACTGCCGCGAAGGTTTGACCGCCGTAATATCTGTGATGGTCGCCGAGCCTCAGTTTGAAGGTCAGACCAAGACCAAGCTCGGCAACAGCGAAATCAAGGGTATCGTCGAAACGGTAATGGGCGAGCAACTGTCGCGCTTCTTCGAGGAGAACCCCGGCACCGCCCGCAAGATTCTCGACAAGTCGATCAGCGCCGCCCGTGCTCGTGACGCCGCCCGCAAGGCCCGTGAGCTTGTTCGCCGCAAAGGAGCCCTCGAATCGGGAGACCTCCCCGGGAAGTTGGCTGATTGTTCGCGAAACGATCCTGCATCTACCGAGCTTTACCTGGTCGAGGGTGACTCGGCAGGTGGATCCGCCAAACAAGGGCGCGACCGCAGCTTCCAGGCGATCCTCCCGCTCCGCGGCAAGATTCTTAACGTCGAAAAAGCTCGCCTCGACAAGATCCTCGGCAACGACTCGATCCGCACGATTATCGCCGCGGTCGGTGTCGGATTTGGCATTGGGGATATTGAGTCAAGTTCCAATGGTAACGCTAACGGCAAAGAGTCTCAGGATGACAGCGACAGCGCCAATGGTGACGGGCTTGACTATGCAAGGCTTCGGTACCACAAAATCATCATCATGACTGACGCCGACGTCGATGGAGCCCATATCAGAACCCTGCTATTGACCTTCTTCTACCGCCATATGCAGGGGCTTATCACGCGTGGCCACATCTACATTGCCCAGCCGCCGCTTTACCGTGTCTGGAAGGGCAAGGAAGAGCACTGGGTCTTCAACGATGAGGAGCGCGAGAGGGCAACGGAGCGGTTGGGTGTGAAGGGTGTGCAACTTCAGCGCTACAAAGGTTTGGGTGAGATGAATCCTGACCAGCTCTGGATGACGACGATGGACCCAACCCGCCGTTCGATGCAGAAAGTCCAGATCGACGATGCCGCCAGCGCCTCCAAGCTTTTCGACATCCTGATGGGTGACGAGGTCGAGCCTCGCCGCGCCTTCATCGAGCAGAACGCGAAGTATGTGCGTAATTTGGATGTCTAGTAATCGAGTGTGACCGTGTGCCGTCATAGGTCTCCTGTGACGGTTAAGTATCAAATAGGCTCCCCCATGATCCTTCCCACCAATAAATCGACTTTCGCGCAGATGAGCACACTCCTCTGCGCATTGTTTTTGGTGGGGGAGGGGATAGCCCAGCCAGATACGTTATGGACGAGGGGGTACGGAATGTACGGATTGTACGACCTTCAAATCACTAATGAGGGGAATTACATTTTGGGTGGCTCCGTTTATGAAAATAATAATCATCGCTACGCCGATTTTAACGCGAAAGCAGTGAATTCGCTTGGTCGAGAGCTTTGGGAGAATGTGATGGTTGACACTGGTGGATGGTATTCCGAAGTTGCGTCGGTCTGCCTTAATTCAGGCGCGATTTATCTGGTCGGTTCCGGAGCTACTGCGGCGAGTGGATCCGGATTTGTTGCAAGCCTAAATATGGATGGTGATTCGCTTTGGCGGATACCGTTTGGAGGTCGTAGAGCGACATTGTTAACATCGATATTAGACCCCAACGGTGGGGTATTCGCCGCCGGCAACACATACGAATTGTCCGAACATGGGGGTGCAGATGGCTATTTATTGAATGTTGATTCGGTTGGGGAGGAACGCTTCCATCGATTTTATGGCGGCCAAGGACATGATTACTTTAAAGACATGCTTCGATCCTCTGACAGTGGATTTATTATGGCTGGACAAACAGCCTCTTACGGCGGAGGAATACAGTTTTATTTGGTGAAGACCGATTCAACCGGCGATGAAGAGTGGTCGGGAGCCTATGGCGGAGAAAACACACCCGATGTCGCTTCCGCTGTGGGACAACTTCCAGATGGGGGATATGTCATGGCGGGTTGGACCTATCCGACCGAAGGAACATCGAATGATATGTTGGTAATTCGCGTCAATTCAGAGGGTGAAGAGCTTTGGAGCCGTCAATTCGGTGATTCGATAAACACTGAGCGCTTTCATGATTTGGTCGTTTTGCCTGATGGAGATATTGTACTACTTGGTAATAGCTCTGACCGCCCAACCGCGAGACTCATGCGGATTACTTCAGATGGAGATGTACGCTGGGAAGCGCGTTATGATCGTCTTAGCCGAGGTATTTTGGATTGCATTGTTCTTCTTCTGTTAGGTGACGGGAGCTATGCCTTTGCAGGCACACGTAGTGGGGGGGCTTTCATGGTCAAGACTGAACCAGACACCACCGGGCAAGTAAACGTCACAAGGCTTCTCGATCCCGCGTTTCCGTCGCAATTTGCATTCAGCGCTCCTTACCCGAATCCCTTCAACTCAACCCTTTCCATAAACTACGAGATTCCCTCCGCCGGACCGATGACCTTGCGCCTCTTTGACGTTTCCGGCTCACATGTTGAGACCCTCGTCAACGAATTTCAACCAACTGGCTCGCACTCCATCATTTGGAATGCCAACGGTTGCCCCGCCGGTCTCTATTTTCTTAGATTGGAGTCTGGCATTCTATCAGCTACCCAGTCCATCACGCTGGTCAAGTGAATCTGGCGTCAGATTGGTCGCTATACCTACTGTTAATTTGAGAAACAGAAAATGAATACTCCCAAGTCTGCTCTACTTGAAATCGCAAGGGATCTTCCTGATAATGCAACATTTGACGATATAATGTATCGCCTCTACGTCATGACGAAAATCGAGCGTGGTCTGGAAGAAGCAGATCAAGGCCTCCTCATCGAACAGGAAGAAGCTGAATTGGCGATGGAGAAATGGCTCGTCGTGTAAGGTGGACGCCGGGTGCGCTTAAAGATCTTGACGAAATTGCCGCTTATATCGCGAGAGATTCCCGATTTTATGCCGCTATTTATGTCAGGAGGATGTTTGCCGCCTCGCGAAGTCTTTCTACTTTGCCAATGCGAGCTCGAATTGTTCCGGAAGTAGGCGAGGTAAATCTTCGGGAACTTCTCATCGGTAACTACCGGTTAATCTTTAGACTATTTGAGCTTGAAATTCAAATCATCACTGTAATTAATCAGACTCGTGACCTCTCAATTCATTTGAGTCGATAGATCGGTAATTCACATACACTATGAATTCTGACTCGGACTGATGAAGGCTCACCTACCTTTTATCCTTCTTCTCCTCCTCCTCGTCGCCTGTGCCCCGCGCCGTCAGATGTACGTCGTCTCAGTCGTCGAGAAGTCGTCCCTCGCCCAGCCGGCATGGATCTCCCGCTACGGAGGTGGAACCTTCCTCGGCATCGGTGAAGCCCCCACCATGGAAGCCGCCAACCGCGCCGCCCTCGAAGACCTTATGCGCAAAATCACCCAGGAAATCGGCGTCGAACTCGTCTCAACCGGCGAAGTCATCAAATTCGAGGACAAACGCGGCTACGAAGAACGCACCAGTTACCAGCTCGACGCCCTCTCGGCGGCCTTCCTCAGCGACATAGGCCACCGCATCACAAACTCTTACTGGGAACACTGCCGCGCCCAGACCGACAAAAAAACCTTCAACGATTTCTACCGCTACTACCTCGCCGCCGAAATTCCCGTCGCCTTTATCGACACCCTCCGCGCCCAAACCCAAGCCGAAAACGACCTCCGCCTCGCCCAAATAGAATCAAGCCTCAAACGCGCCTATAAAATCCTCTCAGCAGAAGGCTCTGTCAAGCCGATGGATGCCTTTGGTGAACTTGCCTCGGCCATACAGATCGCTTCGACCCTTTTTTACCAGCGCAACTCAACCCTCCAATCAGTTAGCGACCAGCTCATAACCGCGATTCGTTCGCTTCGCCTTAATGTTGACCAGACCTACTCCGAGGTCCGCCCCGAGCGTCACTACCTGATCTACGAAGCCAGTTTTAACGACAAACCCGCCTCCGGCCTCAAGCTCCGATTCGGCTTGACGCAAGGCTGGGGCAACATCAAAGAGTCAGACATCACCGACGCCGGAGGTCTTGCCCGCTGCGAAGTTTTCCAGATGCAATCCCAGCAGGAAGATAACAAGATCAGCGCCTCGCTCGACATGACTGACCTGCTGACCCGTATTGGTTCTATCCACCACTCTTCGATGCCCGCCACGAAAGCCGCCATCGAACAGGCGATCAACTCGCTCACCCGCGTCGAACAGTTTTCGACGCAAGCAAAAAAAGCACGCATCACCTCCGGCTCAATCTTCATCTCCGATGTCGATAACCGGCGGGTCAACCTCTTCTACCGCCGCGTTCGCAAGCTTGACGTTTCGATGAGCCTCACCGAACACAACGGCCGCGATGTCACGTTCGACAAGTACGCCGTTCGCATCGATTGCTGGTACATGCCCGACTACTTTTCAGCCAAGCCTGTAAACGACTGGCGAAGCGGCACATACCCTTTGAATAACTCGATCTTCATCTCGCACTACTCCACCCGCGACGTGACGCTTCCTTACAACGAACCGGTCGCCTCGCTCATCAACGACCTGAAAGCCGCTCACGAACACGGCATGAAATCTATCGCTGCGCAGATCCGTCTGATCGGCAAGGATGACGCTGGCAACGCTATCGAGGTCGAAATCAACAGCGAGCCTATCACCTGGGACCGTCTCTTCGAGAAGTAACCAAATTTCCGCTGGCAGACGCCCTCGTCTGCCAGCACTCCAAAATCCAAATTCTAAACTCCAAACTCCCCCCTATGTCCCCATACAATCCCCCCTCTCCCGAAGAAGCCGTCAAAGGTGTCGAACTCCCCGCAGGCGAGCTTGAGCACCTCGGAACACTTATCAAAGTCATGGCGCGTCTCCGTATGCCCGACGGCTGCCCTTGGGATCGCGTCCAGACCCACGAGTCGCTCCTCCCTAACCTGCTGGAGGAGTCCTACGAGTATCTCCACGCCGTCCGCGACGGCGACATCCCGGCGATGCGTGAAGAGCTTGGTGACCTTCTTCTGCAAGTCATCTTTCACGCCCAAATAGCCGCCGAATCTCCGCAATCCCCACCTTTTATTGAACCGCCGCAATCCCCCCCTTCTATTGAAGGGGGGGTAGGGGGGGTTGCAAATCCACTTGGGTTCACTCTCGGCGACTGCGCCCGCGAACTCTCCGAAAAGCTTATCCGCCGCCATCCACATGTCTTCGGCGACGACAAGGCGGCTGACGAGACCGAAGCCCTCGCCTCGTGGCACTCGGCAAAGAAAGGCGAAGGAGCTCACACGCTCGACCTTGACAAAGTTCCACGTTCCATGCCAGCTTTGATGCGTGCTCGCAAGGTGCAAAACAAGGCGGCAAAGGTTGGGTTTCAGTGGCCTAATGTGGATGGGGCGATGCTGAAGGTGGATGAGGAGTTAGCGGAGCTGAAAGAGGCGATTGCTTTTCCCCCACCGCTTGCGGGGGGGGCAGGGGGGGGTGTCTCACCCATTGAGGACGAGCTTGGCGATCTTCTCTTCGCGGTCGTCAACGTCGCTCGCTATCTTCATGTCGATCCGGAGGTTGCCCTGATCGGCACAGTCGAGAAGTTCATCCGCCGCTTCAAGCACATCGAGCAACGCCTCGCGGAGGAAGGTCTTTCTCTCGGCGAGGCGTCATTGGAAGTCATGGACAAATTTTGGGACGAGGCGAAAGCGCTGTAACGCCGCCGTCCCGGCGGCATTTTTCGCCTGCGTCTCGCTGGCGCTTTGGAGCAGGCGGGGTCGCCTGCGGAACTTGCCGGCTGGAAGCCGGCGTTACTTCACAAGTGACAGCCTCTGCGACAACTGCTGGTTGCCCGCCTCAAGCCTGATGATATACTGCCCCGCAGGCATTCCATTCGCGTTCCAGACGACGGAGTGATTGCCCGCGTAGGGTCGATCTCCGAATCGACCCGTCAAATCCGCCACCCTTCTCCCCAACGGATCAAAGATCGCCAGCCGCGTAGGGGTCGACTTATCGAGCCCAAACGGAATCGTGACTGACGAGTTGAACGGGTTGGGGTAGGCAGGGTAAAGGTTGAAGGTTAAAGGGTTTAAGGTTGAACGTGGATCGCGGACGGAAACGGGGTCGGGGGTGGTTTTGATTATGAACGGATTATAGGTCTCAACGTCGATATAATAATGCCCAAAAACGAAATAGCTATTATCTTCGGATCGAATTAATGTGGTCATAAAACTCGATGTATCATTATCAGGGTACATCATTGACCAAAGTTCTTCGCCATTTGCATCTAATCGCAATAGCCAGAATTTCCCAAAACCGTAATCGGTATAACCACCAAGAGTAAAGCCACCGTCCTCACATTCGATAATCGAATAAGGTCGCTCATCGTGGTTATCGCCAAATCGTCGATACCAGAGCGAATCTCCGGCAGAGTCTGTTCGTAAAATGTAGAAATCATTGTCTTCGTAATCCTCCATTGAAAAACAATTGCCAGCAATTGCAAAACCGCCGTCAAGTGTCTCGATTAGGGTTTTATGACTCTGATGTATGTCGTCACTTTGGAATTCTTTCGAAGCGACCTCGTTTCCGTGGCGATCAGTTAACATCAACCATAATCCACTGATCAACGCAAACCCTCCACTTGATGTTTCGATAACATCACTGTAAGAACGTTCATACAATTTAGACCATAGAGTATCTCCATTAGAGTCAGTACGGATAAGCCAACTTTTGGGAGGACCTGTATAATAATTTGCCAGTATGACAAAACCACCATCCTCTGTATTCGACACATAAGGCCATCGTTCTTGAAGGTCGGTGGGATAAACATTCGACCAGATGACGCCCCCATGCTCATTTATTTTCCATAATTTAACGTCCGAGTTGAGCCCAAACTCAGTAAAGCCCGCTAATACAAAATCGTCTTCGGCGTGAACCATATTAGTACAAATCATAGAATCCCGCTCATGTGTCCAAAGGGAATCGCCCACTTCATCGGTTCGCATAATCCATAGACCTTCTTCCTTTCTTCCATTTAGAAAGAATCCGCCATCAGCAGTTTGAAGCATTTGCTCCCCATAGAAGAATGCACCTGCATCAAAGGAATACGTCCTCTCCCATTCCACCTCCGGCTGCCCCCACGCCACTCCCGCCGCAAACACCAACGCCAACACCAAGCCGGTAGCTTTCGCCTTCATTTCAATACTCCTTCTCATATCTCTGTGTACTTTGTGGAATCACTTCAGCTCCCAACAACCTCGGTCAGGGTGTTTCGCCACCTTATCCGGTGCAGTTGTCTTAAGCCGCTGCAGCGTCTGCTCGACCTTGTGCCGCCACTCGGGGCGGTTGGGGCCATTGATGCAGTGATAAGCGCAAAGGTAAGCGTCGTCGCACCACTCTGGGTAGCGAGCCTTGACCGCCGCGTAGATCTCATCGATGTGCACCCTGCCTCGCGGCAGGAAATCGAAGCGGGACTCGAAGAGCAACTTCGTGTAGGGGTTCAGGTCGCGTTTTTGCATAGATAGAATTTAACACGAAGGCACGAAGAATCATCATTCCAACGTAAGTTGGAATCCAGTTTGTTACAAAGGTTGTGCTTCAATTGGATTCCATCTTTCGATGGAATGATGAGTGTGTTTCGTCTCTTCGCGCCTTCGTGGTTAGTATTCCTCATCTACTTCTCTTCGTGCCTTCGTGGTTAAGTATTCCTCACATCCCGACGCTGATTCCGCCATCGACGAACAGCACCTGCCCCGTCACGTAGTCGGCAAGCTCGCTGCAGAAAAAGAGGTGTGCCTTGGCGATGTCGTCAGGGTCGCCGAGCCTGCCCATCGGGATCTTCTCGACGAACTTGGCGCGGGTTTCGTCCGGCAAAGCCTCTAACATCGCCGTCAGGATCGCTCCCGGCGCGACGCAGTTGACCGTGATGCCCGACTTGGCAAGCTCCAGCGCCAGCGTCCGGGTGAGACCGATCACGCCAGCTTTGGTCGTCGAATAATTCGCCTGCCCGGCATTGCCCAGCGACGCGACCGAACTGGTGTTGACGATTCGCCCCCATTTACGCTTGCGCATCGGGCGGATGGCGGCTTGCGACGGTATCCATGTCCCACGCAGGTTGACGCGGATGACAGCGTCCCACTCGTCCTCCGACATACGCAAGGCGAGGTTGTCTTTGGTGATACCAGCGTTGTTAATCAATATGTCGAGGCGGTCGTGTTTCTTCACGATTCCGTCGATAAGGGCTTCGACAGCGGCTTTGTCGGCGACGTCGCCTCCGGCGGCTTCGGCGCGACCTCCGGAGGCGCGGATCTCTTCGACGATGCCCTCTGCCCACTCCTCTTTCAAGTCACAGGCGATGACGATAGCGCCTTCTTTGGCGAAGCGGCGGGCGATGGAGGCTCCGATGCCGCGAGCGGCGCCGGTGATGAGTGCGACACGGTCTTGTAGGTACATGTTATTGATTTCTGATTGCTGATTTCTGATTGATGATTTGGGAGAGACTTAGGATAATATACGGAGTGGAACGGGAAAAGGAAAGTAGAATGAACTTGGAGAGCGTCCCGACAGTTCGGGACCGTCCGCCCTAACTTCCTTCCGTCACACGAGACGTATGACGGCAACTAATATAAACGTCTCTCACTAAAAAGCCAACACTCATCATCTGACATCCCACCTGTAAAGGGTGTTGCTGGCGATTGCGAAGGCACCTTGAACGAATTCGACGCTGTAAAGTGCGAAACCCGACATTTGAAAGGTGTCGGTTTGAGTTTGTCGAGTCATGTGGAACGACCCGAAGCCATAGTTGTTGCTTGTGGATGAAGTGGTGTAAAAGCCGTGCTCAAGGTCAGCCATGCGCCATAATCTGCCCGGAACTCTAAAGTTTCCAGTAGGTACGGGATGTCGTGGGTCAGTTAGATCGAACGTTTCGTATAGTGTTCCGTTTAATGCACTTTCCTCACTAATGCGTCTTATCATGGTTGATTCAATGAAGAAAGCCGAGTCCAGATTGATCGATGGACCTCTGCTGGCGAGGACCGGGTGAGATAAGTCGCTGATGTCATAGACCATTAAGCCGTCGCTGTAAAACATCAGCAATAATTGATTTCGCAAGAATACGTGCGGTTTGTAAAAGTTCGGAATTGTCGAACGGTAGATCAAGGTGTCGGAGGATAGCTCAAAGATTTTAGTGAATTGCTTGTTATTTTCAAATTCGATAGCAACCAGAAGATCATCATTGGAAGCGAGAACTTCCAGACGATTCTGCCAGCTTCTAATAAACAAGATTGCGGGCATATCTGGATCAGTAAGGCTATAATAATGAGTCATTTGATCTTTACACTTCACCGATAGTATGTTGCCAGTCACCTCAACCTCGACAATCTCGCTCTCAATCAGCAATTGCATTTGAGTTGGTGAAGTGACTCCCGATGGTGAAAGTCGATAAAACCGGTAAAATCCGTTGCTTGTTATGGAGATAATCCCATCAAGGTAGAAATGATAGTTGCCTCCTTCAAGTTCGGCGAGCCTCGTCGAAGTGTAGGGTGTTTCTGCCAAAACATAAGAGGAATCGGGTTGCAGTGTAGGATAGAGGGGAAAATAATTGGTTTGCAGGATTGTGCCGGTTTTGCCAATGCCGAAATTATTCAGGTTCACCCGTCCATCCTGGTCTGTGAGAACCTCCCGCCACGCGGCCATGTTGCCCTCTGTGTCCTCGATTTCAACCAGTGACTGAACTCTGACCTTTTCAAGCGGATTTCCTGCGGCGTCGATGACTCGGATGGTAAATGTAAAGGGAGATTCTGGCTCACCTTTGGTTGCGTACTCACACCCTGATAGAGCGAGGCAGACCCAGAGGACGGCGAATAAAATTCTGATTGTGGTAACTCCTTTAATCACCGTGCGTCCCACCTGTACAACACGTCCGACACAATCGCAAGGTTGCCTCTCGCCGCAGAGGTATAATTTGGCGAATAACCGGCAATCCCGAAAGTCAGCGATCCTGCTGGTCGGATAACATAGATTGTTTCGGCCTCGTTCACAACGCTAAACCGCCGGTCAAACTCGGCGTAACCGTGGCGAGCATCAGCAATATAGTGCATCCACCCCGGCACCATCACCCGCTCGGTCGCCACAGGCGATGTCGGGTCACGCACGTCGTAGATCTGATATTCGCTGCTATCGCGGTCAGACCATCCATCCACCCTCAACATCATCAATGAGTCCCCGAAAATCGCCCCGCCATTCTCGCCAGAAATGTCCGAAGTGACCAGTACCGGATTCCGCAGGTCGCTGATGTCGTAGCCCGAAATCCCGTTCTCGTCCAGCATCAACAGCCGACGACCTCGGAGCATTATCCTGTCGTAGCCTGAGGAGGGGAAGGTTGAGCGTTCAAGTAAGGAGTCACCAACGATTTCCACGACAGCAATAACGTCCCGATGCAGCCCACCGACGAGGATGAAGCCGTCACCAAAAGTCAGCCGCAGGTCGTATCTGTCGCTGAATGGCAAAAAACGATATTCACCGATGAATGACGGGTTCATCGGGTCGGTCAGGTCGTAACGAAAGAGGGATTTTGTGCTATTGCGGAGCCACAATTCGTCGCCCGTTAACCAACTGCTGTAGGTACTTGCCGATGTCTGGAGTTGCATTGAGGCTGGCGCGGAGACGCCAGACCCGGTCATCGGATAGTATCGGTAATAGCCGCGGCTCGTCATCGAGACGATGCCATCCTTGGTAAAGCGGTAGTTGTCACCTTCAAGGGCGGCGATAGTTGTGGCGACATAGGGGGCGGGCGTCAGGGTATAGACGGCGTCGGGGATCATCGTGGTGTCGACGGGGAGGTAATTCGCCAGCCGGATAGAGCCTCTTTTACCGTTACCATAGCCATCCAGCTCCACCCGGCCGTACTGGTTGGTCTGGTATCGTTCGTAAGACCTGATCCCCCAATCGATCTCGCGTGACCCGAAGGCATAGACGCTGACGCTATCCAGAGGCGTGCCGGCGTTATCGACGACCCGGATCGAGAAAGGATCGTAATGGATGATTGGTTCGGGGATACATCCTTGAGACATCAAGGAAATAGCGGCGAACATCGTGATCAGTTTCCAGTGTCGCATGGGAAGGCTCATATTAGGTCAAAGGCTTTCGTCATTATACGCATAAGGTCGGGGAAAGGTTCAATCACTTCACCAGTATCACCCGCTCCGTCCTGACCAGCCCGCCCGCTTCGAGGTGGACGAAGTAGGAGCCAGCCGAAATTCCCGCCGCGTCCCAGATCAGCTTGCCTCTGCCATAATCCCGCCCTCCATGAGCATTGCTACTCTCCGCCCGGCGATGTCTTCGACGGAAACTTTGGCGATGGTCGGGACGGGAAGGGTGTAATTGATCGTGACGAAGGAGTTGAAGGGGTTGGGGAAGGGGGATAGTGTTTGTGACGAAGGGTAGTGTGGCAGATCGTTTGAGGTGACGCCGAGCTCTCCAATCGAGTAGAAACTGAGAGTGTCTCCAGCCAGGATGAACAACTCTGATGAGCCATCATTATTAAAATCCGCGAGGTGAGCACCCTTCACCGGCTCGTGAGCGAGTTGAGAACTATAAACGAGTCTAAAGTCAGGTAAATGAAAGATACGCGCCTGTGAGTCTATTGTCATTGCAAGCAGATATTGCTCACCATTTTCTTGTGTAATAACGCTTGGCAGCCTATAGCCAATGCCGGTTTCCCGCCAACCGATTTTTCTAAAATCAGGTGTTGAATAAAGTGCCAACCCCACGCCATCTGAGTCTTGAATCGAAACAACAAAATCAGTGCTCAGATTACCCTGTCTTAATGTTGCTCCTGCAATACCAACCGGGACACCGTCACCCAAGTCGTTAGCCAATGATACATTCATTACACTATCAGGTCGCCAAATATAGGCACCGCAATTCCAATAATGATGAAAATCATCATTTCTATATTGGCCAGAAGAGTATTTGTTTCCAAACAGCACGGGATCTGCAATGCCATCTCCTGTTAAGTCGAAGCTTACGGGTGCGACTGGTGATGGAACCGCCCCCTGACCGGTTACCGCCATGTCTGCAACTGAAAATAGGAATAACTCACCACTCGAAGACGAACCATATCCCGACTCCCACCAAGACTCACCTCCAGCAGAACACCAGATAAGAATCGAATTATCTGGATTTCCTTCGGCTTCAGGTACTTGGCAAATCCAACTCGCTTCATTATTGAAGCCTCTTTCGCCTGTTCCACCGTTGACGTCATCCCAAACAGATCCAAATTCTCCTGTGTTATGCTGCTCAAAGCCTTCACCGCTAAATGAGTGAAGGATGGAGTGATTTCCCTCGGCGGTAGCCGCCACAATCATCTCCACATCTCCTGCCAAAATCCTGGATAAAGCCCATATTCCTTCTATTTCAGGACTGCTCCAGATTATTTGACCGTCTCGAATGAGATGAACCTGACTCTGAGTTCCGACGAGTACACAAGCTCTTCCTTCATCTGACCACGCGGAACCCAAAGAAGTAACGTCTCCTTCTATTTCGAGTTGCCAATCCAACCTTGCAGGAAAGTCTTGACAGTATGCAACGATCGCAAATAGAAAAGTAACGAGTAGTGAGTTAATAATTGGGATCATAATAGTAGCCTTTATATCAGTAACAGAGATTGTGATAAGTCCAATATAACATGCAAGTTGGCATGAAACCCTAAGAACGGTCCTCTACAGTATACCCCCCAAATCCCTTCGCGTCAAGTAGTTCTGCGGATGCAAAACGCACACAGGCAGACGATAGCCGCCTGCCTGTCTTTACCATGCGCGAAGTATCTCATGCTAAGCGATCATTGCCAATTTATGAGTTGGTGCAGGTAAAATTTGATTCAGCTTCTGAATGCTCTCAAGATGTAAATCGAGCGCCTCGCAAGCGTGATCGAACGCTTCCGACAGAGTCGATCCAGCGGTGATAATCCCCGGGAAGTCAGGAAAATCGACCGACCACTCAGGAATTTCTCCGGTGAATTCAATCGAGAAAACGTAATCTCTGTACTGGTGTAATGTAGTCATGGAAAATTTTGACCGATATCTTTTTTTTCGTAGGGGCGTATTGCAATACGCCCCTACCTTAGCCTCCCCCCCTACTTCGCCGTCAACACCGCCTGAGCCGCCGCCAGCCGCGCAATCGGTATCCGGAAGGGTGAACAGCTCACATAGTCAAGCCCCAGCCTGTGGCAGAACATCACCGACTTCGGTTCGCCGCCATGCTCGCCGCAGATGCCAACCTTCAGCGAAGGCCTCGTCGCCCTGCCTCGCTGAACAGCCCACTCCATCAACACCCCCACCCCCTCCTGATCGATCACCTGAAACGGCTCGAACTCCATGATGTTGTTTTCGACGTAGTAAGGGATAAACCCCTTCGAGTCGTCCCGTGAAATCCCCATTGTCGTCTGCGTCAGGTCGTTCGTGCCGAAGCTGAAGTACTCCGCCACCTCGGCAATCTGGTCAGCCGTTATCGCCGCTCGAGGTAGCTCAATCATCGTCCCAACAAGGTAGTCGATCTTCACCTTCTCCCGCGCGAAAACCTCAGTAGCGATCCGCCTGACAACAGCCGCTTGCAGTTCAAGCTCCTTCCTGAACCCGACCAACGGGATCATGATCTCAGGATGAACGGCGATTCCCTCCTTCGTAGCGATAACCGCCGCCTCGAAGATCGCCTGCGCCTGCATTTCGGTGATTTCAGGATAGACGATCCCCAACCGGCATCCACGATGCCCCAGCATCGGGTTCTCCTCGTGGAGTGACGCGATTTTCAGCTTGACCGCATCGATCTCCTTACCCATTTCGCGGGCGACGTGCTTGATCTCGTTCTCCGTATGAGGCAGGAATTCGTGTAGCGGCGGGTCGAGCGTCCTGATGTTGGTCGGCAGCCCGTCCATCACTCTGAATATCCCGAGGAAATCTTCCCTCTGCATCGGCAACAGCTTGGCAAGGGCTTTCTTTCTCCCCTCAACGTCATCGGCAAGGATCATCTCCCGCACAGCAGTAATCCGCTCCCCGCCAAAGAACATATGCTCGGTGCGGCAAAGCCCGATACCTTCCGCTCCAAAAGCCCGCGCCGTCTGGCACTGGTCGGGCTGATCGGCATTGGTGCGGATCTTCAACCGCCGCGATGAGTCGGCCCATTGCATCAGCTTCGCGTAAATTCTATACATCTCAGATTTAGCTGGGTCGATCGTCTTGTCGATCAATACCTGAATGATTTCAGAAGGCAACGTCTTGATATTCCCCTCCAGAACCTCCCCCGTAGAACCATCAATGGAGAGGAAATCCCCTTCATGAAAAGTCTTGCCGCTCACCTTCAGAGTGCCAGCATGGTAGTCGATGTCGAGCCCTCCACAGCCAGCCACGCAGACCTTCCCCATCTGCCTTGCCACCAGCGCCGCATGCGAAGTCATCCCCCCGCGAGCCGTCAATATTCCGACAGCGGCGTTCATCCCCTGAATGTCTTCTGGCGAGGTCTCGATCCTCACCAACAGCGAGTCAATCCCGTGCGAACGGCACTCGACCGCTTTTTTCGCATTGAAAGCGATTACCCCGGAGGCGGCCCCTGGCCCGGCGTTCAAGCCCTTCGCCAGCAGTTTACCCTCTTTGATCGCTTTATTCTTCTCAACACTGTCGAAGATCGGTCGAAGCAACTGGTTCAGCATTTCCGGCTCGACCCGCATCAGCGCCTCTTGAGGCGAAATCATCCCTTCATCGACCATCTCGACCGCAATCCTGAACGCCGCGATCCCCGTCCGCTTGCCATTGCGAGTTTGCAGCATCCAAAGTTTCCCGTCCTGAATGGTGAACTCGAGATCCTGCATGTCGCGGAAGTGTTTTTCGAGCGTCCTGTAGGTTTTCTCCAGGTCCGCATACGCATGTGGTTGATCGACTTTCAGTTCTGAGATAGGCTTCGGCGTCCGAATTCCGGCAACCACGTCTTCGCCCTGAGCATTCGTCAGGTATTCGCCGTAGAAGTGCTTTTCACCACTCGCCGGATTGCGGGTGAACGCCACCCCCGTTGCACAATTGTCGCCCATGTTGCCGAACACCATTGCCTGCACATTGACCGCCGTCCCCCACGATTCCGGGATCGAGTTCAGTCTGCGGTAAGCAATCGCCCGGTCATTCATCCACGAGTTGAAAACAGCCCCAATCGCCCCCCAAAGCTGGTCGAACGGGTCTTCCGGGAACGGGATCGGGCTCTTTTTGGCAACGATTGCTTTGAACAGCTTGACCAACTCCTTCAGGTCATCTGCCGTCAAATCAACATCGTGAATGACGCCCCTGTGATGCTTCAGCTCCTCGATAGCCGCTTCGAACGGATCAGCCTCTTTGTCGTGAGCAGCTTGAACGCCAAGCACCACGTCGCCGTACATCTGCACGAACCGCCGGTATGAGTCGTAGGCGAAGCGCGGGTTGTTGGTGCGGGCGATCAAGCCTTTGACGGTCGTATCGTTCAGCCCAAGGTTCAGGATTGTGTCCATCATCCCTGGCATCGAGGCGCGAGCACCAGACCTCACCGAAACGAGCAACGGGTTCTCGGGGTCTCCAAATTTAGCCTTAATAATATCTTCCACACGGCTCAGCGCGGAGTTGACCTCGTGTTGAAGCCCGTCAGGGTAGGCGTGCCTATCCATATGATAAGTGCAGACTTCAGTTGTGATTGAGAACCCGGGCGGCACGGGCAAGCCGATGTTGGTCATCTCAGCGAGGTTAGCACCTTTGCCGCCAAGGAGGTTCTTCATATCGGCGCGGCCTTCGGCTTTTTCGCCGCCAAAGCTATAGACGAATTTACTGCTCATTAAGATTTTCCGTTCGAGTTCGGATGAATTTAGGTCTTGGAGGGTGTCCGTCAGCCAACGGATCAGTCCGTCCTTGCATCGACTTATCGGTGCTATTTCCGCTGGCAGACGCCCTCGTCTGACAGTATCATTCCTCTTGGAGGTCGGACATTGCTTCGCGCCGTTTCAGTCAGTCCGCACTTCCACCGATTTATCTGTGCTTCAATTTAATTAACTACAACCCCAAATTCAACTCCCTTCTGACTGATACCAACAATTCAGCAAGAGTTTGTGACATTTGGAACCAAGTTGTTTTTTGTGCCATCCGCATGTTGTTCGCCTTTCCGATCGGGGAGGACAGACATTCCTGTCTGTCACCTCATCACTCCGGCGCAAGCCGGACCGGAACGGGACAAGCTTGCGCAGTCAATCCATGATTCCATCTCAATTTTCCTCTACCGTTCCAAATATTATTCTATTGCACTTGCTAAGTCTTTTTTTTTTTTGCACATATTATTGTCGGCTCGTTTTAGCCGACAGTCTCCCAACGGGAATGATCGGCGATATTATTCATGAACGTCTATCCTGATGGGAGGTTGGTATGTCACGCAAATTACGTTTCAGAACATTGGTAGGGTTGGTTGCGGTTGTTGCAGTTTTGGTTGGTGTTTTGGTTTATCCTCCGCCGAAGGAAGCGCAAGCGGTCGCTATTCGCTATGTTTTTCTTGTTAGCAACTTGGAAAATAATCCACCAGTTTTGGGGGCGACGGTACAGTTCTCGCAGGAGACAGATCAAGATATTTGGTCAGACTGGGTTGATGGCGAAGAAGACGATTTCCTCCTCGGGGAGTACAAGCATACTTTTGCTTCTCTAAATATGAGGTGGAGGATTCGAGTTCTTCTGCCTTACCACGGCGACAATCCAAACGGAGACACTCAAATTTTTGCTGCTCTTGATCCTTCAACTTTCGAATGGGTGGTTTGGTCAGAAGCAGAATAGATTTGATAGCGACTCGGCTGTGCAATCACGTCACAGCCGAGTCACCAGTTTTGCCTTAAAACAAATTTATCGATTCGGAACAATCGTTGAAAGCCGCCATCAAGTCATTCTTATTCCTTGTAATTACACTCCTCTCGCCTCTAAGTGCGGCTATTGCTCAACCCAATGTCGCCTGGATGCGGACAATTGACGAAGGCGATTACGAAGGCTTCAGCGATATTTACGCCTGTGGCAACGGAAGTTACGCGCTTTGTGGATCACTGGGATTACACGTTGCCAACGACGCAAATGCTGATATATGGGTTGTCTCTCTCTCCGCGCAAGGCGAGGTAATTTGGTCACGAAGATTTGGCGAACAAAATGTTTTTGATGCTGCATACAGCATCATCGAAGCCGATAATGGTGATTTTGTGGTTGGTGGAAGGTCAAGCAATCAGTTTACTGCCCTTCGAATCAGTTCCGATGGAGAATTGATTTGGATGAGGAGTTATGGAAGCCTTACCTGCAACGCACTGATTGAGTTGAAAAATGGCAATTTTCTTCTTGCTGGAAGAACAAGTCAAGGTACACGCGCCAGGCTGGTTTGTATCGAAGGAAACGGTGACCAAATATGGGAAAGTTCCTACGGCTTTGTCCGCGGCGGTGAGTCTTATCTCAACGAGTTTTGGGGCATTCGAGAGACCGACGGCGATGTGGTGGTTGCCGGTCAAGGTTGGGACGAAAATAGTCAGCGAACTTCGTTCTGGGCTCTAAAAGCCTCCCTTGAGAATGAAGGCGAACAGATCTGGTCAGAGTATTATCCAATCGACATTTATGGAAGTTGCCGTAGTTTAGCCTCTTCTGGAGATGGTGGTTTTGCGCTTGCCGGAATAGTCGGTGGAAGGCAGGTCGATAGTTCAATCGATTTCGGTCTGCTTCGCATAGACGCTCAAGGTGAAGAGTTGTGGCATCAACGTTACCATTTCCGAGAGGATAATTTTGTCGAATATTGCAACGGGTTAACGAGGGTAAGCGATGGTGGATTTGTGTTGGTCGGTCAACAACCATCCGGGGATCGCTATCGTCCCGCCGCGATGCGTGTCAGGCCCGACGGTACTGTGCGCTGGCAACAATTGATTGAATTCCGCGAGGAGGATGGTTTCGGGCAGGGTGCTCAGGCGAGGCATGGATTTTCATCGGTCATAGAGGATCACCATAACTCAATCCTTGCGGTTGGATGGGTCTATGTTGAGCGGGGTGGCGAACAAAAAAACGGATTGATTGTAAAGTCGGAACCGGAGCCGCCCGGGATAGGATTCATTAATTATTTTCCTCAAGACACTGTCTTTAGTGTCTTGAGACAGGATACAGTTAATTTTGGAGTAGTAGTTCATAATTTCGATGAACGCCAACTTGAGTTTAACTGGAGTCAAGACGGCGAGCGAATCGAAACTGATTCAACAGGAGTTCAACTCGACTTCCCCGAATTTGGTCAGACTGAAGTTCAATGCGTTGTTGATGCGGAAGACTTAAGAATTTCCATTCGCTGGCACGTCACAGTTACCGACCTATGCATATCTGCCTTTTCTCCGGACACTCTTAACCTTTCTGTTCCTCGCGGAGACTCACTCCTCTTTTCCATCGACACGGTAAGGTATCTTGGCGAGATTGAGCCGGGTTTCCTTTGGACTGTGACAAACCTTAACAACGGTCAAACTGCGGAACTCGGTGAGAACTCGAGCGTAACAGTTCCATTCCTTCGATCTGGAAGCTATACAGTAGAGGGGAGGGCTTACCGCTTCGAATCTTCGGATGCTGTCGTCTGGAATGTTTCTGTCGGTGGTATTATCCAAGCCTATATTCCAGAAGTTCTTACTTTCGACGTTGAACCCGACAGCGTTGTCCACTTCCAGATTGTCCCTTCCGAACCGGAGAACGAATCCCTCACCATTCAGTGGCTTGTCGATGGGGAGCTGGCGGCGGAGGACACTACTGCCTTTGAATGGAATTTCAGTGGGGCAGATTTAAATCCGCCCTACCAGAGCATAGTCTCGGCCATTGTCGCTGACTCGGTTGAAGCGGATACGGTCACTTGGTCAGTCACCGTCCGCGACCTTGCCGTCCCGCAAAACGACCCTTCTGCCGACCCCCCGCGGTCGGCAGCCATTCTCAGTGTCTCGCCAAATCCATTCAATTCGACGCTGACGATACGGTTTTCGGAATCCCCCCATGCTATTGCAGGGGGGGTAGGAGGGGTCTCCTTACGCATCTACGACCTTTCCGGCCGCCTTGTCGCTGATCTTCTTGGTAGCACCGGCGTCTCCGCCGGTCACGGGAAACATCCCGCCGCAGAGGGCGGGGCTACCGGGCACTCCGCCATCTGGAACGCCTCCTCCGTCCCCGCAGGAGTCTATCTCGTCCGCCTCCAATCCGGCTCTGACGTCTCCACTCAAAAAGTCGTCCTGATGCGTTAGGGTGGACGGCTGCTCATCCTACCGGCCTGTTCGGTCAGGTCTTGAAGACCTGCGGTCTGTTCGGTCAGGTCTTCAAGACCTGACCGAACAATAATTCCGCTGGCAGACGCCCTCGTCTGCCAGCACTTCCTCCTACGTTTTTCTATCTCCTCTTCTCTTGACCTTCCTGCCATAAATCGCTAACTTGTCTGGATGCAAGAACTCCTATCCCAAATTCCCCTCTGGACCATCGCCGCGATCTCGCTGGCCGGCGCAGGCTGGCTGTTCCTGATGGTGATGATGCTCCGCCAGCACCTCCACTGGTTGCAACTGGAGGACTACTCGCCCTCGCGCCTCTTCGCGTTCGCTTCCAAGCGTTGGCAGTCCGTCGTTTTGCGCGCCGGAGCCTTCAGCCTGCCGTTCGCACTACTTACGTTGAGGGACTGTAATTGCGGCTGGAAAATCGAGTCTATCGCCGCGCTTGTCTGGGCGCTCGGTTCCGGCTACGAAGGTTGGCGGCTTCTCAAGCAGGAGAAATCGGCCAAAAAGAAGCTTGTCATCACGCCTCGAGCCAGGCGCATCTTCATTTTCGGGATAGTCTTCAGTTTTATTGGTCTGAAGGCCATCGGCTTGCTCTTCCCTTCGGAGCTATTCGGAATGGCGATGATTGGCTCGATGTACCTTTCGACTGTGCTGGCAGGTGTTTGGCTGACGCTCGCAGTCGGTTTGCTTTGGCCGCAGGAAATGCTCGCCCAACGGCGATATATTGCCGATGCAAAGAGGATTCTCGGCGAAGTTCGCCCGCTGATCATCGGGATTACCGGTTCATACGGCAAGACCGGCACCAAGGAGATCCTCGCGGCGATGCTTGCCGACCGCTACAATGTCTTTCGTCCGCCGGGAAGTTACAACACGCTGATGGGGGTGACGAGGGCGATACGGGAGGGATTACGACCATACCACGAGGTGTTTGTCGTGGAGATGGGGGCTTACCGCGAGGGGTCGATCCAGAAGCTTTGCGACATGACGCACCCGATGCACGGGATCATTACGACGATTGGCGTGCAGCACCTTGAGCGGTTCGGCTCGCAAAAGGCTATCCAACGCGCCAAAGGCGAGCTTATCCGGGCGCTCCCGCCGGACGGAGTCGCGGTTCTGAATGGCGACGATCCACTCTGCAGAGAGATTGGCGAAGCGAGGCAGGGGGAGGTTATCTATTTCTCAATTTCCGACAATAATTCCGGACAAAATATCCAGAAATCAGAAGAAAAATATCCAAAATGGATATCCGCCTCTAACATCCAGATCACCCCCACCGGCTCCACATTCGACATTAATTTTACCGACGGGACGAAAACGCCTGTCCATCTGGCGTTACTGGGCAGAGCGGCAATCGCCAACGCTCTCGCCGCGGCGGCAATGGGGGAGAGGAATGGGGTATCCAAAGATGGTATCGCGCGCGTGCTCTCCACGTTGCCCCACATCCGTCACCGCCTTGAACCACGCACGGGAGAAGGCGGCATAACCGTCATCGACGACGCCTTCAACTCCAATCCAGTAGGCGCTGCGGGGGCTTTGGAGGTTTTGGCGATGGCTACCGGAGGCAGGCGCGTGCTTGTGACGCCGGGAATGATCGAGTTAGGCGAGATGGAAGTATCTGCTAATAGGACCTTTGGCGTTCAAGCCGCGTCGTCTTGCGACCTCGCGGTGCTGGTAGGCGTCAAGCGCGTCGAGCCAATCCGCGAGGGGCTTCTCAGTGCAGGATTTCCAGCAGAAAACATCTGGGTTGTGGCGACGTTGACGGAGGGCTTGGAGCGGCTGAAAGGCTACCTCAAGCCTGGCGATACGATGTTGCTGGAAAACGACTTACCCGATCAGTATGCCGGGATGTGAGGGGGTGGAAAGTACTATCGGTGTTCGCACCCTGTGGCTTAACAACGATTTGGGATTCCGCGCAACTCTTTGTATATTGAATCAATGTCTAAATATTCTACCTAAATTTCGCTCACTAATCTCCCTTCAATTTGTTTCTTACAACTACCAACTTTCAACTCAACTTCAAGAGACGTTATGAAGCACCTCATAATATTCCTCAGCTGCATTGCCCTCTTCTCCACCGCAAATAGTGAACCCGATGTCGATTTAATTCGGTATTTCGATGGTGGCTTCACTGAAATGGATGCCTTTAAGGACATTTATCATACCGCAGATGGCGATTTTTATGCCTGTGGTGGTTTCACAAATGCAGGTCAACCGTTTCTGATGAGACTCGCTCCGAACGGAAGAGAATTATGGACTTATGCGCCTCAAGGTCGTGTCTTCGAATCAGTGATTGAAGCTGAAAATGGCGACGCAATCGTGGCGACATTTGGCACGAATATGACATTTGGCGCTACCCGGGTAGATAGTCAAGGCAATCTTATCTGGCAAAATGATTACGTCCCCGGGCGTGCGTATGGAGTCATTGAGTTGAAAGACGGTGACTTTATCCTTTGCGGATGGTCAAGAATCAACAATGTCCGGCATGCTTATCTGCTCAGAATAAATGACGAAGGCGAAGTTGTCTGGGGGCAGGAATACGACGACGGGTGGGAATTCCACTCGATGCGAGAGACCGATGGCGGGATCGTCACTTGTGGAGTACAAACTGTTGATAGGAACACTATAGGCTGGGTGTTGAAGGCAGACTTTGATGGCAATGTCGTTTGGTCTCATTTAATTGAACCCCAAAATGCCGCGAGTACCTGGTTTTCTTCCATCATTTCCGACGGGGACGGAGGTTTTTCCATCGGGGCAAGTGACGGGGGAACGCCGGGGATCTATTTTATCAGTGCCGACGGCGAACTGACTGATACCCGATTCATAAACAATCTGAATGTCACCGGAATCAATTGCATTACACGTACTGAAGATGGTGGTTACGCACTTGCTGGAAGCCGTTCAAGCGGCGGCAGAAGTTACCCCATTTTGATCAGGACCAGTCATCACGGTCGCTTCCTTTGGTCGAAGGATTTCCATGAGCTTGTCGATCAGGGAGCGGCTCACATCTGGAACACCTTTTACTCGTGCATAGCTTTGCCTAATAACGTCATCGTTGCCGCCGGAAGACTTTGGAATAATGATTTTCCCGATCAGTATGACGACGCGGTTTTGGTTAGGATTGCTCCCGATCCGCTTTTTCCGGAAATTTTCTATCGCGATCCGATTGATTCAATACAATATGTGATGCGAGCAGATACGACTCAATTTACAGTTCGAGCCAGGGATCGATATGGCCGGGAACTCGACTACGATTGGCATACATACAGCGACAGCCTTCCTGATGATACAATGCATAATGTTGTAGGTGAAAGGCTCGGAGATACCACTGTTGTCTTAATGTGGGATGCTATCCCAGGAGATTACGTAGTTGCATGCCTTGTTTCCAACGAGGACGGTGCTGTGCTGATAGGCTGGCAAACGCGGGTGAGATACCTTCATATATTCGCCTTCACTCCAGACACCCTTAACCTCGTCCTCCGACGCGGCACTTCTGTTTATTTCGTTCTCGATACAATCCGTTTCAATGAAGGCTTCGATCCCGATTTTCTCTGGACGAAAACCAATCTCGCCAATGGAGCTGTCGAGGTAGTGGAAATGGCTGACCACGCTACCTACGATTTCCCCTGGTCGGGGGATTACACCGTTGAGGGGAAGGCTTATCGCGGCGAGTCGTCGGATCAGGTGACGTGGAACGTTGCTGTACGCGGTGTTGTCTGGGCGTTCGTACCGGAGGCTTTGACCTTCGACGTTGAACCCGACAGCCGCGTTCACTTTGAGCTTGTTCCCTCCGAGCCTGAGAACGAGTCGCTGTCGATTCAGTGGCTGGTCGATGGGGAGGTTGCGGCGGAGGACACAGTTGCGTTGGAGTGGAGCTTCAGTAGGGCGGATTTAAATCGGCACTACTTAGTGCAGGTTGTTGTGGCTGATTCCGTCGAGGCGGATACAGTGTCGTGGGAGGTTATGGTGCGGGACTTGGGGGTGGGAAAGGACGGCGGAATCGGAGTTCCGCCCTACGCCTTTGAGTCATTGAGCGTATCGCCGAATCCGTTTAACTCGAGCATCACGATTAGCTTTGGGCTCGATAAATCGGCCCATACGCGACTGGCAGTGTATGACATTAAGGGAAGGGAAGTAAGAGAATTATTGAACGAGAGAATGAAAGCTGGGGAACAGAAGGTTGTCTGGGACGCACCTTCCCTCTCCGCCGGAGTCTATCTGGTGCGATTGGAAAACGGGGGAACGTTTGCGACGAAGAAGGTTGTTTTGATGAGGTGAATCGTCGCAGGGTGCGGACACCCTGCGACAGAATAAGGTGACAGACTGAAGTCTGTCGTACTGGCTGAAGCATGCTTCAGCACTCCGAGATGTTAAGCAGGACTGGATCCCCGCCTTCGCGAGGATGACGCGCCTTTGGCGCGAGGGCGTGTGACAGTACAAAATGCTGAAGCAAGCTTCAGCACTCCAAGGAAAGAGCGGCTTGTAAAGCCGCTCTCCAAAAGGACAATAAACAAAAACGCCATTCCGATTAATCGGAATGGCGTTTTTGATTCCATCCACATCACCCCCAATATCGGCAAATATTGCCCCCTACCTGACCACGATCAATCCATAAATAACTATAATTCCTGATATTGTCTCGTCTGGCACAACGGTTGCTTAGTCATTGTCCAGCCACACAAAGGATTTTTGCATGATCAAAGGAATATATCACGCCGCCGCAGGCATGCTTCCGCGCATGAACCAACAGGAAACTGTCGGAAATAACCTGGCTAACGTGAACACGACAGGCTTCAAAGCCGACAAACGCTTTTTCCGCACCGCGCTGAACAGCTCGCTGCTACAAGGCGGTGGATTCGGTCAGCCAATGCAATTGAACGAAGATCAATTCAGCCTTACGACCGATTTCGAACAGGGTGCATTCTCAGAAACTCGCAACCCACTCGACATCGCTATCGATGGTGATGGCTTCATTGCTATCGAAACCGATGAAACGATCAGCTATACCCGCAACGGTAGCTTTGCAATTAGCGGCGAGGGTGAGTTGGTCAATAATCGCGGTTACAGGGTGATGGGCGAAGAAGGCCCGATCAAAGTGATTGGCAAGGATGTTACGATAAGGCCAACCGGCGAACTGATCGTCGATGGGAAAATCTCGGGAACGATTAAAGTAGTCGATTTTGAGAAGCCTTACGTCTTGAAACGCAACGGCTACGGTTACTTCGTGCCACAAGAAGGTCAGGAAGGTAGCGCACCAGAAAAGTTCGAGGTGAAGCAAGGCTTTCTCGAAGACTCCAATGTCGATCCGATCTCGGAAATGCTTCAGATGATTGAGCTTAATCGAAACTATGAGTCGTGTCAGAAGGCTATCCAGACGCAGGACGACTCGTTGAAACTGGCAGTGAACGAACTGCCGAAGTAAGAATTTTAACCCGCCCAGCAAAGCTGGCCGGGCTACACGGACTTAAAGGGCGGACTAAAGTCCCCCCTCCAAGAAAAGGAACTTGAATGATTCGCGCCTTACGCTCTGCGGCATCAGGTATGTACGCACAGCAACTTTACATCGACACCATCGCCAACAACCTCTCGAACGTTAATACGACCGGGTTCAAGCGCGCCAAGATGGAATTCCAGGACCTCGTCTATCAGACGTTGAAGGGGAACGGTAACACCGCCGAACAAGGGACAATTCTGCCGACTGAGCTTCAGATTGGTCACGGCGTAAGACCTATCGCCATCCAGAGGAGCTTTGAGCAGGGCAATATCCTCCCTTCTGGCAATCCGCTTGACGTCTCTATCGACGGTGAAGGCTTCTTTCAGGTTGCCAAGCCGGACGGGACGATACTTTTCACTCGTGACGGTTCGCTGAAGATGTCTCGCGACGGTGCGATTGTGACGTCCGACGGCTACCCCCTCGAACCGGCTTTGACCGTGCCACCCGATACGACCCAGGTGATGATCGCCCGCGACGGAACTGTTTCTGTGGTGCTTATCGGCGAAACTGATCCCCAAACCATCGGCCAGATCGAGCTTGCGCGGTTCATCAACCCGGCAGGACTCTCAAGCCTCGGGCAGAACTTGATGAAAGAGACGGTTGCGTCCGGCCCGCCGATTGTCGGTTCACCCGGCACAGAAGGGATGGGGCAGGTATCGCAAGGCTTCCTCGAAAGCTCCAACGTCCAGATCGTCGAAGAGATGGTGGCGATGATTGTCGCCCAGCGTGCGTATGAAGTCGCTTCGAAAGCGATCCGCACGGCTGAGGAAATGCTCTCGATTGCCAACAACCTCAAGAGGTAGTTTAGCACCATGACCATGCCAGCAATACTCCTGTTTGCAGCAATCGCAGTATCTGCGCAAGCTCCTTCGTCCGATTTATCGGCAAGGGTCGAGAGCTACTACGCGACGGTGCTTGCCGGGCGAGTTGTGAGCTACGAACTCGATATTCGAAGGTTGCCGGAGATCAAGCCGGGAGTGGAAGTTGTTGCTATTCATGGTGAAGAGAAGCGATCCGAGCCGCCCAGAGGTTCACGAGTCTGCTGGGTGAAGGTTAAGGAAAACGGACGATTCCGCGATCTGCCGGTGACGCTGACCGTCAAGCCGATTGAGCGCGTGCCGGTTGCCAAGGCTGACATTCAGCCACGCACGGTATTGACGCGAGAGCTTTATGAGATGCGTGAGGTGGCGACCCAGTCGTTTGGGGCTACGCATATCCCTTCACAGGAAGAACTGAAGGACGTTTGGGCAAAGGTTCGCATTCCGGGCGGGTCGGTCTTTTCAGAGAGAAGGATTGCGCCGATACCGGTTGTGGTTGTCGGGCAGCCACTGAAAATCATTTTCAGACTTGGACGCATCGAAGCTGTCGCCGAGGGTCAAGCCCTCGAAGATGGCAGGATTGGCGAAAACATCAGAGTACTCAACCTCGTCAGCGGCTTCAAGGTAAAGGGCCGCGTTGAGAGCGAGAATTTAGTGTGTGTGGAATAATACAATGAAGTTATTACAAATCAATAAATTTAGACTGCTGACTTTGGTGACAGTTCTCGCGTTGAATTCACTTTCAATGGCGCAAGTGGCGACCAATCTCATCCCTAAATCGATGTACACTGACCGGCGAGGAATCGACGTCGGCGATATCGTGACGATCCTGCTGATGGAATATTCGCAAGGCACCAATGAGTCATCGACCAACACGGGCGTTGAGCAGCTGTTCGAAGGCAGCAGTGCCGGAACGGGTGCTGCCGATTTAATTCCTTCGTTCGGCTTGAAAACAGGGTTTGCCAACGACAGCAAGGGTGGCGGTGGAACGACACGACAAGGTTCGCTGAAGGGGAAGCTCTCGGCGCGGATCGTCGAGATACTTCCGGGGGAAAACGTCCGTCTCGAGGGACAGCGCAAGGTAATTATCAACGGCGAAGAGCAGACGACGATACTTACCGGGATCGTTCGCCGCAACGACATCGCCGCCGACAATTCGATCTTTTCCTATTTAATCTCTGACGCAGCGATCAGTTACAAAGGTAACGGGGTCGTCGATGCCGCGCAGAAGCCGGGCTTTCTGACCCGTGCCATAAACTGGCTATTTTAAGGAGATTGAATAGATTATGAAAATGTTTTCATTCCCGATCAACCTCTTCTATTCGAGAAGTGATTCAAACGAAGTAGCCTATCGCGGTACTTTCTCACGCTTGACATTAAGCTCACGCGAAAGACATCTGGAGGAGCAATACCATTTCACCGGTAATGTCGGCGCATACATCCTCTACCTGTTGTTGACGCTGTTACTGGTCAGCGCTGCTTCGGCGGCGGTTCGCATCAAAGATGTTGGCAGGCTTGCCGGGGCTGGCGAGATGCGGCTGATGGGCTACGGGCTGGTGGTCGGTCTGGAGGGGACGGGCGATTCACCGAAGAGCCTTTACACCAATCAATCGTTGGCGAATATGCTTGAGCATTTCGGCATAACAGTCGATGGCGAGCGGATTAAATCGGCAAATGTTGCTGCTGTGATTGTGACCGCCGATGTGCCGCCCTTCACCCGTGTGAACGGGCGGGTCGATGTGGTTGTCGCCTCATTGGGTGATGCCAAATCGCTACAGGGAGGGATGCTGTTGCAGACGACACTTAACGACATTTACGGGAATACGTGGGGGGTTGCGGCAGGCCCGATCTCCATCGGTGGATTCAACATTGAGGCAGGGAATGTCTCGGTCAGACAGAATTATGCGGCAGTTGGTCGGGTTCCTGAGGGAGCTATACTCGGCGCAGATTACGCCGCGGCAATTGGCGCAGGCAACAAGCTTACCTACACCCTCAGACAGGGTGATTTTACAACCGCCAACCGCCTTACTGACGCAATCAACGACCATTTCGGGCTGGGAGTTGCCAAGGCTATCGATGCTATTTCCATAGAGATTACTGTCCCTGATACGTTCGCCCTGATGCAGTCGATCATCCCTTTTATCGCTGAGTTGGAGACGATTTCGTTCGAGCCGGATGTCGCGGCGAGGGTCGTCATCAACGAACGTACCGGCACGATTGTGATTGGCGAAAACGTCAGCCTAAAGACCGTCGCCGTTTCGCACGGATCGCTATCTATCACGATCAAGTCAACTCCACAAGTGAGTCAGCCGCAACCGTTCTCAAGGGGCGAAACACGCTCTGAACAGGTGCCGGAGGTGACTATCGAACAGCGTGGAACCGGGGTGATTGTCATTCCGGGGACGACTTCAGTGGGTGATGTAGCGGCGGCGATGAACCGGCTCGGAGTCTCCCCGCGCGACATCATTGCGATTTTTCAAGCTTTGAAGCAGTCCGGCGCTCTGCAGGCCGAACTGGTGATTATCTAAGAAAGTTTCGTGGAAATCAAACTCGCAAATACCCAGCTGAATCCGACGCCCGATCCGAAGTTGGAATCAGAGAAGATCAAGAAAGCCGCTGCCGAGTTCGAATCGATGTTCCTCGCGCAGATGCTGAAGACGATGCGGTCTTCCAACTCGATCCTGTCAGATGAGGAAAAGCAGGACGGATTGGGGCTTGGAACAGACAACCCGTTTCAGGATATGTTCGACTGGCAGCTTGCGATGAAACTTTCGATGGGCAGCCCGCTCGGAATTGCCAAGCAGTTGACAAGCAAATACATGAAAGAAGCAGATTTAGACGAGTCTTCGGAAGTGCCAGCCATACAAGGGCTTCGGCATTTTACCGGCAAACCGGAAGTTAAGACCATAGAGCGCAAGGCTCCACGTCTTTCCACCGACATCGATGAAATCGTCGCTGACACAGCGCGAACATTTAACCTCGACCCGAACCTTATCAGAGCCGTTATCCACGCTGAATCGGCTGGCAATCCGCGAGCCGTTTCGCCCAAAGGCGCGAAAGGGTTGATGCAGTTGATGGACGGCACCGCCGCGGATCTCGGCGTGACGAACTCGCTCGATCCGACCGACAATATTCAGGGTGGATCGGCTTATTTGCGTAAACTTCTCGACCGTTATAAAGGTAACCAACAGCTTGCCCTTGCCGCATATAATGCCGGACCCGGGGCGGTCGATCGTTATGGCGGCATACCACCTTACCCCGAAACCGTTTCATACGTCCGTAAAGTAATGCAGCAAATGTCACAGTCTGCCTCGAAGCCGACTGCCGTGCCGCAAACTGGTGACAAGGAGAAATAATGAATGACTTGATAGGGCAGTTAGTGGGCCTCATTCGCGAAGAAGAAGAGGTGCTGGGGCAGTTCCTCGATTGCCTCACGATGCAGAAAGAGTGCATCGTCGCTAACAAATTCGACGAATTCGACGAGACTGTGTTGAACCAGGAAAACCTGATCCGGCGTATCCGCGCGCTCGAATCAGGACGCATCGAAGTGGTCAGTTCGATTGCCAGCTTAGCCGGAACGGACGCCGACCTGACGATTACGCGCCTGATCGAGCTGAATCTCGGTGAATCTTCCGAAGAGCTTCGCACGTTGAAGAAGACGCTTGCCGGGCTGATCGAACGGATCAAGAAAGCCAACAAGGTCAACCAGTACTTGATACAGCGTTCGCTCTCGTTCATCCAGCGCAATATCGACATGTTCATCGATGAGACAGACGCGACCGAGACGTACCTTCCCAATGGTAGTCGCCAACAACGTGGCCCGAGCCGTCTCCTGATCGACAAGGCGTTCTAAGATGCCCGGAATCAATGGCACTCTCGAAATGGCGCGTCGGGCGCTGCTGACCCAACAGGCGGCACTCGGAGTGACTGGCGAGAACATAGCCAATGTCAACACTCCCGGCTACGCCCGCAGGAGAGCCAACGTTACGCCGGGACCGACGCTGACCACCCCCGAAGGGACGTATGGCAGCGGCGTCATGATCAAGAATATCAACTCGATCCGCGATCCGTTTGTCGAAACACAGATCCGGCGGGCGATGGGGGACTCGGGGCGCTACGACGAATCGAATCGACAACTCTCGATGGTCGAAGGGATGGTCGGCAGTCTGGGTGACACGGGGTTGACCACGTCACTTGACAGGTTCTGGAACTCCTGGCATGATCTTGCCGCCGACCCGACTTCAAGAGGGGCAAGATCTGCCGTACTTGAAGCGGCTGTCGGTCTTACGAATCGCTTCCAGGCACTCAACGCCAACCTTTCCAATCACGAAAATGCAGTTGGCGGACTGATTGCCTCCAAGATCGACCGGGTCAATGAATTGACTGCGCAACTTGCGCGAATGAACGGCGAGATGGTCGGCAAAGGCTCCCCCGGTGAGATCGACGACGGTCGTACTGCAGTCATCGATGAACTCGCAATGCTGAGCGGTGCCGAATATAAGCTAACCGTCGAGGGGACGGTATCACTGCGGATCAATGGCGTCTCGATTGTCGAGGGTAGGCAATCCCGGACATTAACTTATGATTTTGATGGTCGCGGTAAGCCGGTTGTTCAGCCGCTTACTACTGGTGGCTCGGTGCCGAAGTTTGCCACCGGCGAGATTGCAGGGCTTTTTTCGGTAGTGGAAAACGATATGGTGGACCTGCGCGACAGCCTCGACAGGATTGCCGTAAGTGTTGCGCTTGAGGTCAACCAGATTCACGCGACCGGCGTCGATGCCAGTGGCGCGACAGCCCTCTCCTTCTTCAAAGAGAACATTACCGGCATGGGGAATTTCGGTGTTTCGACGCTGATAATGGAAGACACGGGCAAGATCGCGGCTGAGCTTACCCCCGGTTCCGGCGACAATCAGATCGCGCTTGCAATAGCCGAATTACAGAACAAAGGGATCATAGACGGTGAGACTGTCGGTGATGCGTTCCAGGCTGCGGTGACAGAACTTGGCGCAAGTATTCGTGAAAATGAAATGATGAGCGAAGCCGCAACCAGCTCGCTGAAACAGATGCAGTCATACCGCGAGTCGGCAAGCGGGGTCTCCATCGACGAAGAGATGTCCAACCTCCTGCGTCAGGAAAACGCGTACAATGCCGCGGCAAAATTGACCCAGACGCTCAGTCAGATGCTCGACACAATTCTTACCATAGGATAGGTGATCCAATGTTTCGGGTGACCCAAAACGGCCTTGCCAACCAATCTGTCGATGCGGCTCTTGACCGCTTCCGCAAACTTGCCGAAGCCCAGCGCGAAGTCTCGACTGGTAAAGCTATCGATCAGATCTCTGATGATCCCCGTCGCGGCGGTGAGATACTTGGCGTGAAAAGTCAGGTTGGTCGCGGCGAGCAATACTTGCGCAATGCACAATCTGCCCGGCACGAATTGCAGACAGCCGAGTCTGTCACCCAACAGGCAAACGACCTGTTGTCCCGCGTCCGCTCACTTTCGCTGAGAGTCTCCAACGAGTCGCTTTCCGAGAGCGACCGTCAGGCAATTGCGAATCAAGTCGATCAGGAGCTGAACGAACTTCTCCGCATCGCCAACCAGAAAACCGGCCGGCGATTCGTTTTTGGCGGCAACGAAACGCCCTACATAGCGACTCTTGATGAGAACGGCAAAACTCTTTCCATAGAAGCTTCTGCTGTTTCATCCCGCCAGCCCAACGAAGTTATTCTCGGCGATGGTGAACGGCTTAAGGCAGGAATTGCCGCTAACGACATTTTCAATTTCGGCGACGAACAGAATATGTTCGATCTTGTGCTGTCCCTGCGGAATTCAATCACTGGTGGTGATAAGGAAAGTGTTACCGCCGCAGTAGGTACCCTTGATGATGCGCTCGACAATCTCGAAGCTGCTACTGCACTGATCGGAACCCGAATCGCCGCTGTGATGAACACGACGGAGCGGCTTGAAACGGCGCAACTGGAATCGAGCAAACTCCTCTCCGAACTTGCCGACGCCGATATCGTCGAATCGATCAGTCGCTACAATCAGGAAGAAGCCTACTACCAGATGTCGCTGCAAGTCTCTGCGCGGATCATGCAGAAGAGCTTGCTGAACTTTATCTAATGGCGGGGTTGTTTGAAGGAGTGCTGAAACTTGCTTCAGCCCGCGCAAACAAGCTTGCGCAATCCGAAGCGGCGTGATGGCAAAAGAGATTATCACCCTCGTACAGTTGGCGCGCCTCGGGGACCTTGCCCAGACCTGGCTGCTGGTATCGAGGTTGCAGATGGCAGGTAAAACCGTCCGACTGGTGGTCGAAGAGAGCCTCGCTTCACTGGCAAGGCTGATGGTTGGTGAAGAGAATGTGATTGGAATAGACTCCGTGAAGTTGAGAAGGGTCGCTAACGCAAGGGAAATCAGGGGGGCAGTCGATCTCCTCACGGCGTCGAGATCCGACTACGTTATCAACCTCAATTTTCACCCGGCGATAGCGGCTATCGCAGAAGCTATCCCCGCAAAAAAACATCTCGGAGCGCGTTGGTGCGATGTGACGAACGGAAGGGCCTCCGACGCCGTCTTCGCAGAGCTTTTTCAGCATTCGTCAGACAAAGGCAGAGCGAACGGTAGACACTTGAGCGAGATATGGGGCGGGTATTGCGACCATCGGGGTGCCTTGCCTGTTTTACCATCTCAGGGCGAACTAACCGAACGCGCAAAGAGGCCGTTAGCGATCATCGTTGGGGCTGGGTTGGGGGTCAGAGCTTGTAAGCCGAAATTCTGGACAGAGGTTATCGACCGAATCTCAGATCAGATCCCGATCATCCTCATCGGTTCTAATTCTGAATTCGCCAAAGCCGAAGAAATCATCAGTAACTCTCAGCGGAGCGCAGATAAAATCACCAATCTCTGTGGCACAACCGATCCGGGGGGATTGACTGAGGTGCTGGCAGAGAGTTGTCTCGTTATCGGCACAGACACAGGCCCGTTGCATGTTGCGGCGATGACCGGCACAAAATGCCTTGGGATCTATTTCGGCTCGATGTACCACCGTCAGACAGGCCCGTACGGGCAAAGTCACTGCGTCATTATTCCCGACCGCGACGATTACCCCTGCAGCGAAGATGAGATGGCGCGAAATCCAGCACAATACCCGGCTCCTGATCCAACATTCGTAGCAGGTGTGGCGAATGCGATCCTTGCCAACATGAGCTTCCCCGAAGAAACCGACTGGCGAATAAGAAAATCGGCTATCGGTAAAAAGGGATTGTTCTGGAGTCCGGTCGAGCAAAAGGTAATGGTTCGGCGTGCTGAAGCTTACTTCAGCCTGACTCCAAGTAACTGAAAGAACATGGAAAAGAGCTTTCAAGATAATTTAAGCTGGCTTAAGGCGACCAACCCAACCCTGATTGAGTTGGCAGAGAAGCCGATCCCGGCTCATGTCGTCGTTTCGCCATCCCGCAAGGGCGCGTCGACGCTTGCCGTTGCCGATATTCAGCTTCACAGCAGCTACGATCCGGTCTCGGAAGCGGAAAAACTGGCTGAAAAAGCGGTCGAGCCGATCCCTGATGGTAATGCGGTGGTCTTGCTCGGTCTCGGCATCGGTTATTTTGCCGAAAGCCTTCGCAAGCGACTCGGCTCCGCTTTGGCAATTGTCGAAGCCGATCCCGATATCCTTCCCGCCGCTACTCAACACGGTAATCTTGCAAGCCTCGGCGAAGCACTCATTGTCGTTGAGGGTAAGGTTGATCGTGCCATCAGCGCATTGCGCAAGTTTGCCGAGAGTGCAGGAGGCTGGTCGAAGGTAACCTTTGTCGCCCACGCCCCATCCGTCAAGCGCTTCCCGAACTTTTACGCCGAGCTTGAGGCTCTGGCAAAAGCCCAATCATCAAGCATGACCAGCAAGATCGGCATCCTTGTCGTGACGCCGATGTATGGTGGTTCGCTTCCGATAGCAAACTATTGCGCCAGCGCATTCCGAAGGCTTGGCCACCGCGTGGAAACACTCGACAACTCGATTTATGATGAGGCACGACGACAGATAGAGACCGTCTCCCGCGACCGTCGTCATAGGGGGATGCTGGGCGATCTGTTGGCGACGCTGATGTCCGAGACTATCACCGCCAAGGCGCTTGATGCCTCCGTCGATCTCGTCTGGCTTCTTGCCCAGTCGCCGATGAGCGCACAAGTGGCGACGGAGCTACGAAAAAACAAGATCCCGACCGCTTTCTGGTTCGTCGAAGAGTGGCAGTACCGCGAATACTGGAAGGATTGCGCGACTCGTTTTGACTACTTTTTCACCATTCAAGACTCAGGCTTTCACAAAGCTCTCGCCCGTATGGGGGTCGCGCATGCTAAAAAACTCGACCTTGCTGCCGATCCAACGGTTCACCGCCCGCTCGAATTGACTCCCGCTGAAATTACCGAGTATGGCAGCGACGTCTCGCACGTCGGGGCAGGCTTCCGCAACCGGAGGCAGGTCTTCTCCGGGCTGACCGGCTATGACTTCAAGCTTTGGGGGAACGACTGGGACGATCCGGGGTTGCTCCGCAAGCACCTTCAGCGCGACGGGGCAAGAATTTCCAGCGCCGATATGGTGAAGATTTTCAACGCCTCCAGGATCAACCTCAACCTCCACTCGTCGCAATTTCACGACGGCGTCAACCCCGACGGTGACTACGTCAATCCGCGCACATTCGAGATTGCCGCGGCGAAGGGCTTCCAGCTTACCGACCGCCGCAGTGACCTCTCATCGCTTTTCAATCGCGATGGAGAAGTAGCTGTTTTCGACACGGCTCGCGACATTGCGCCGATGATCGAGCACTACCTTTCCCGTCCCGATGAGCGCCACCGCATCGCCGAAGCAGGCTACCGTCGGGTGCTGAAAGACCACACCTACGACCTGCGGATGAGCGAAGCACTGAACTACATCTTTGCGTTCGAGCAGAAACCTGCCTCGGCCAGACACCCGAACCACATCGACAACCTGAAGCGCGAAGCTGACGGCGATCCGGAATTGCTTTCGTTACTGGAAGAGATGCAAGCGGCTGGTGTCGTTACCCTCGACCAGATAATCGATCGCATCCGCAAGCGCGACGGCGACTTGAACAAAGCCGAGCTGATCTTCCTGCTGATGTTCGAGTTTCGTCGCTGGATGGCGGAGAAAGATCTGGCGTGAGCCGGAGGCGTACATAAAATGCCCCGCCACCTCATCATCCAGTTGGCACGCTTTGGCGACCTAATGCAGACCGCGCCGCTTGTCTCGGCTGCAGTTGGCGATGAAGTGCATCTGCTTGTCGATTCGTCTTTGGAATCAGCGGCCGGGATGATCGACGGCGTGACATGGGTGCATACCTTTGACCGGACGGCTTTCTCTAAGGAACTGAACCAGAACGACGTTACCCACGCCTACCAGCGAGTTTCCGCCCTCGCCCAAGCTTTGCAAGCAAACAACTTCGATAAAGTCTCCAACATCACCCACACCGCCGAAAGCGCTTATCTGACAGGCTTGGCGGTTAAATCCTTGCCGAGGAGGACAGACATTTCTGTCTGTCGTGGGATGACCGGAGGCCGCAAGGGAACCTATTCGGCTGGAAACTGGAGCAGGCTATTCCGGGCGTTACTCTGCAGACGCGAACTTGGTGCTTTTCACCTTGTCGATCTGCATCTAAAGCTTGCCGGATTAGGGTCGCCGAATAGAGGCAAAAGTTGGCTTAAAGCCACTTCACCAGCGTCCAAGTCTGATTACCCGCTCCTTACGATCCAGCTTGGCGCCAACAGTCCTTTGCGAATGTGGGAGCCAGCTAATTTTGCCGCAACTGCCCGAATCGTTGCCGAGGCTCTGCCCGGCCTTCAAATTGCTCTTGTCGGTAGTAAGGACGAATTGGCTCTGGCGACAGAGTTTGAGCGAGTTTATGGCAGCACAGTTCAGAACTTCGTCGGCAAAACGAATCTTCAGGAGCTTGCCGAGGTTATTGCCCGCAGTTCCCTCGTCCTTAGTGGTGACACAGGCACGATTCACCTCGCCGCGGCTTTGAATGTTCCAACGGTCGGCATCTATCTCGGCATGGCAAGGGCTGACGATACTGCTCCTTACCGCACTGGCTCGGTCATCTTCGAGTCGCGTCGCGCCTGCTATCCGTGCGCAGAGAACAACCGTTGCGGCCATGTCTCCTGCCACAGCGACATCCCACCTGTAGTAGTCGCTGCTGATGTCGTCCAGTTATTGAGCGGCAGAAAGGTTACACCGCAATTAAGCGACTCCTTCCAATCTCGGATTGTCGAATTTGACGAAGACGGCTGCCTCGATTTGATGGGTGCGACCGTCTCGACCCAACCATCCCGCCGTCAGACTTTGCGTAAGTTCTGGCTGAAGGAGTTCGGTCAATTCCCGTCAGATCATGAGAGCGAGAACTTCAACCACTCGACTCGCGATCTGGCGGAACTAACCGGAGCTGCACTCTCCGCCGCCCGTCGCTTTGAGCTTGCCTTAATCGGCGGTAACCAGATCGAAAAGGCGCGAGAGCTGCTGAAACTGAACCTGAAAGATATTGAATTAGCCGCCAACCAACCCGATGAATCGGGGTTGCTTGCGCATCTCTTTCAGCTTGAATTGGAAGATCTTCCCGAAGGTCCCAAGCTTATCGCCGGGAAAATCAAACTTTCGCTGGAAAACCTCTATCGTCGCGCCAGGCTCTACCCGCCTCGCCAAAGTATCGGCATTCTCCCGCTTAGGGCCGCAACCAGATGAAAGCCCTTGTCATCAATACGACCCGCATGGGAGACCTGATCCAATCGACGCCACTGATGCAATCGCTTCAGGCGCAAGGTTATGAAGTGAGCCTGCTCTACTCGGACGGCTTTGAGGGGATTGCCACAATGCTCGCCGGAGTCGATCACCTCGTTCCGCTCTCCCTGTTAGAGGCTGTCAATCCGCTATTGCTGAAAGGCGTTGACTTCATCGACTCGTACAAGTTCCTTGCGAAAACCTTGTCGCCTCTGCGTGACGCCTCTTTCGACCTCGTTGTCAACGCAACTCATAGTGCTTACAGCGCAGTACTGACTGGAATAGTGGCCGGAAAAGCGACCGTGGGCCTTTCTTGTGACAGTCATGGCAAGCAGTTGAACACCAGCGATTGGGGGCGGTATTACCTCACCAGTCAGTCGTGCCGTGAGTCGAACCGCTTCAATCTCGTCGATATACACCGGATGATGGCGGGTGTGAACCGTGCCTTTCCGGTCAAATTGAAAGTTCCAGCTTCTGCGCAAGCCAAGGCGGACGAGATACTGGGCGAAGAGTTCGCGAAGGAGTGCAAGCTCATCGGCATCGTCCCCGGAGCCTCAACGCTCGAAAAAACTTTGCCTGTTGAGTCGTTTGCCGCGACTATTCAACAGCTTCAAGCTACTCATCAGATAAAGGTGTTGATCTTCGGAGCCAAAAGCGAAGCCGTGACCGGCGCGAAGCTGGCAACGCTCTTGCCCGGTTCGCTTGACCTATGCGGAAAGACCGACGTGGCGACGCTATCGGCACTGATCTCGCGCTGCGATCTGCTTCTTTCCAACGACACAGGCCCGATGCACATCGCCGCAGCTGTCGGGACAACAGTGGTCGATATCTCGCTCGGCAGTGCTCTCGCCAGCGAAACAGCTCTCTATGGTGAAGGCCATTACGTCATCGAGAGCACCATTGGCTGCCATCCGTGCCTACCCAGGATGCACTGCACGCACTTCTCTTGCGGCAGGAGTATTTTGCCTTCGGTTATTGCCCGTGTCGCGGAAGCGGCACTAAACGGAAGAGAGCCTCTGCTGAATGACTACGACAATCTTAGTGATGTCAATATCTACCGAACGTCATTCGATCAAGACGGTCTATTGGAACTTGTTCCTCTATTAAAGAGAGCAGCCTCCGCCGACGATCTTCTCTACGACGCGATGAAAGAGGTCTGGAAGGAAGCGCTACTGCAATCAATACCTGTAGTGAAAACCTATCATCATAGTGGAAGCGGGCTTGAAATTTCCGCTGAAGTTGCGGCGAAGCTCCCCTCTATAATAGTGGGTTTCGTCAAAGTCGAAGAGATTGCCGGTATCGGCGCCAGAAGCTGCGAAGAATTGGTGAAGCTTGCCGAGGACCCTGCCCGTATCGAGACGATGAAACAACTTGCCGACGCTATTCAGAACATCGACCGGGGGCTGGCACAGATCGCTTATGCGATACCTTCGACCATGCCGTTCCTGACGCAGTTCACCTCCGCAAAGGCCGATATCCGCTCGGTGACGCTTACCGATCATGCCGCGAAAACAGCGATTTTGTTTCAGAATCTTGGGGGTTGGTGCCGGTCGTTGATCGAAAAATTAGAGTTGCGTTCTAATAAATTAAAGGCGTGTAGCCCGCACAGCTTCGCTGGGCGGGTCCACCAGGATGTTGAGGTCGTCAATGCCGCCTGAAGCACAGCTCAACCTCTCCGCCTCTCTTCTTGCCAAGGCTCGCATTCCCCGTCTAACAGGCGAATCGGGTACCGTCCTCATGCTCGGAGCGCAATACTTCCTGCAACGCGAGGTCTCCCGTGCCTTTCGGGCGCAAGGCTGGAAGGTCATCACCGTCAGCGTCAAGCCCGAAGAAGCCTATATTCAGAAACTCCTCGAAGCGGTTCTTTTCGAAAAGCCCGACCTGCTCTTCACCGTCAACCATCTCGGCTTTGACGCAGGCGGTATCGTCACAAGCTTGCTCGAGCAAGTCGCTCTCCCTGCCGTTTCGTGGTTTGTCGATAGCCCCGCCTACATCATGCTCAACCATGTTAAGGCTGTCTCACCGTGGATCATGACGCCTGTCTGGGAGCGGACAGAGATCGAGACTCTCGCAGGGCTTGGCTTCCAGAACCCTTACTGGCTGCCGTTGGCGACCGATCCCGAGCTTATGGGCATCGGCAGGCAGACCAAAAAGAACGGGATGATTGGTTTCGTCGGCGATTCGATGGAACACTCTTCTGCCAAGTGGCGCGGGATTATACCCCAGGGAAGCGACACCGACGACTTGCTTGACGATGCCGTCGAAAGCATCCAGATCGATCGCTTTGACCATCCATCAACAAAGGCAATTCCTGCCGGATGGGATACTGTAACGAGGCTTAATTTTGCCTCTGCTGTGGTGTTGGAGGCGACAAGAAGATATCGCCATAAATTCCTTAAATCGCTATCCAGTAAGCCTTTGAAGGTATGGGGTGATGAGGAGTGGCGTAAAGTGGAACATCTCGGCGCGATAATTGCAAATAGAGTGGAGTATTACCGCGAATTGCCGCTTGTCTATGGTTTGAATTCCGTAAATCTTAATTTTACCAGCTTTCAGATGCCTACCGCTGTCAACCAGCGGGTATTCGACGCCCCGGCAGCAGGTGGTTTCTTATTAACTGATGACCAATCCGATCTTTATGATCTATTTCAGCCCGGTGAAACTGCGATATTCTCTTCTATGGAAGAGCTGAACGACAAATGTGATTATTACCTTCGCCATCCGGCGCAACGTGAGCAGATCAGCAGGAAGGCATTGAGGCGGATTTTGCAGGAGCATACCTATATGCACCGCATCCGATCAATAATTACCGAAGCTAAAATACGCTTTGCGCCGAAGCATCAAAGCGCTGTGGCAGTTTAAGACTCAGAGCTTTATCCGTTTTAGTTTCTGCAGCAGACGCCCTCGTCTGCCTGCCACAATAAATCTATTATCTGTTGTCAGTCTTAAGTCTAACAGTACCAAAAGAACACTGGACACTAAATGAACGTTACAATAGATGGCAAGTCGTTCGATCTTGGCTTGCATGGGGAAGCTACTTTTCCAGAGATTATGGCCGCAGTCAACAAAGTCGATTCTGCTGTCAATGTAGGAATCACACGAGTCAGACTCAACGGCGATGACATCACCGGCAAGGACTGGAGCCATCTCTCCGATGTTGCCGGATCGTCGATAGAACTTCTTGAAGTCCAAACCGGCAACGTCCCCGGACTTGCCAATGAGATGATCGACTCCCTCGAGGATTTCAGCGGACGGCTGGTGACCGAGCTTGCCAGAACCGCCGAAAGCTTCCGCCTGGGCGAGCAGGAAAAGGCGCTCGACCAATACCAGCGCACCCTTGACGGTGTACAGCTTCTTAGCCATACAAGCGACATGGTCGTGAGAAACCTCGGGATCAATGTCGAAGAGATTGCGTTTGGCGGGAAACCGTCGAGCCAGCACTTGAAAAAGCTTGGGCCTGTTTTGGACGACATGTTCTCGGCACACAAGCGAGACGACCTGGTGTTGCTTGCCGATCTGATCGAATATGAGCTGATCCCGCAGTTCGAGGATCATCAGAAGATATTGAGACTTTGGAGAGAAGCGTATGCCGCCAGGAGCTAATGAGGCAGGGAAGGTTGAGTTCATCTTTGCACAGCTCGAATTGACCAGACGATATGCTGCTGAAATTGAGCGGGGTGACTATCAGACCGCACAGACTTTGGGAAGAAAATTGGATCGTGGGTCCCGGGAATTGTCGATGCTTATGGTGAATTTTGAACGGGAAGTTGATTCCGATACGATGTCAAGGATCGGTTCGGCGTTGAAAGAGATGAAAGAGATTCAAGAGCGTTTGCTGGGCTTGCTTGAGCCGACAAAGAAGCAAATCGGGGAGTTACTCGCCGAGCTTCAACGCGGTCGAACCCTTATTTCTGGTTATCGATCGGGAAGAGCTTCGCCAGCAAGACTACTTGAAATGTCTGTTTAGTAATGACTTGAAATAGGATGGCGCGACGGAGCAACGTTTTTATCGTAGTTCCGTCCATCGCTTTTAAGAATTTTTTCGTGAGAATTCATTCCCGCGCTCAAGTTTTTAACAACCCCTGACGATAAGTAAGGTGCAAGGGGTTTTACGGAAACTTGGAGGAAGAAGGAATGAGCACGAGAATCAATCATAACGTCCTGTCGCTCACGGCACAACGAAACCTGGGGCAGACACAAGGACAATTGGATCAGGCAGTCAATCGCTTAAGTTCCGGGTTGCGTATCAACAACGCGTGGGAGGACCCGGCCGGCCTGGCGATATCTGAGCGCTTCCGCGGTCAGATTGTAAGTATGCAGGAAGCAGAGCGCAACGCCAATTACAACATCAATCTGCTCTCAACAGCCGAAGGTGCCATGAGCGTTATCGATGAGAAATTGGTGAGATTACGCGCTCTGTCAGTCCAAGCCGCAAACGGCTCCGTCACCGATGACGACCGCGCAATCCTCGATACGGAATTCCAGGCTCTCAAGAGCGAAATCACCCGTATCGCTGAAGTTACCAACTATAACGGTATCAACCTTATCAATGGTGACTTCTCGACGGCAGACATTCGGTTCCACGTCGGTACCTACGCTGTCTCAGGCGAAGACTACTACGATGTCAACATCAGGTCGATGACCGCATCCTCACTCGGTCTCGGCACGACTGGTATTACCACGACCACAGCCGCTCTCGCAGCTATCACGGCTATCGATACAGCTATCGACTCCAAGGACACCGAACGCACAACGTTGGGTTCCTATGTCGAGCGCTTGCAGAACACCGTTCTCAATCTGCAGATCAGCCATGAAAACGCTGTCAAGTCTGAGTCCCAGATCCGTGACGCAGACGTTGCTGCAGAAATGTCGAACTTCACCAGGGCTCAAATCCTGATGCAGTCAGGCGTCTCGATGCTCGCACAGGCGAATCAGGTTCCCTCAATGGTCGGTCAGTTGATAGGATAACGCTACTCGCTTCATAAGCGGTTCGCGACGTAATGGCGCGGAACGGGAGCAAGTAACGCTTCCCGTTCCGCGTCGACTATTTTAGGAGGTTAGCGGGAAAATGTTCGGGTTGTGCCGATGTACCAAATTTTCGATAACACTCAGGCTAAAATAAAATGCCGGTAGGTAACATCACAGGACTTTCGTCCGGGCTTCAGTGGGCTGATACGGTCAAGCTTCTCATGGATCTTGAGAACCGTCCCGTTGACTCGCTCAAAGCTCGCAAGACGACCTTCCAGAGTCAACTGACAAACTGGGGAGCTATCGAGTCGAAGCTAGGCGCGTTGAAAAGCGCCTCCGAATCAGTCGATAGCGCCGATGAACTCCTGGTCAAGTCGATCAAGAGTTCCGATATCGATGTCCTGAGTGCCACTGCCGACTCTACCGCCATTGCCGGTACTCACGACGTTCTCGTCAACCAGCTTGCCACCAATAACGTTGTCGCTCACAAGACCGGCTGGGCTGACGCCGACACGACCCCCGTTAACAGCTCCGGCATCAACAAGTCATTCTCCGTCGATTACGCAGGTGAAGCCTACACCTTCGTTATCCCAACCGGCTCCACCCTGACCGATCTGGTCAATCTCATCAATAACGATCCCGACAATCCAGGCGTAGGCGCTTCCATCCTTAACGACGGTAGTGGAGGCGCATTGGCCTACCATATCATCCTGTCAGGTGATGATGCAGGCGCCGATAATATTATCACAATAATCGACACCGGGCCCAACCCAACGGATCTCGGTACTGGCACAGAGTTCGACGCCGCAGAGTGGGACGAGACTCAAGTAGCCCAGAACGCCGAAATTCGAGTCGATGGTTTTCCCGATCCGGCATGGGGCTGGGCGAATCCCTGGATCGAAAGCGATTCAAACGAAGTGACCGATATTATCCCCGGCGTCACGATCAACCTGAAAGATGTATCGGCTACCGATCCGATAAAGATCGAAATTTCGCTTGATAAAGCCGCCGCCAAGACGAAAGTCGATGCCCTGATTAAAGCTTTCAACGATGTTGTCGGCACAATCAACACACTTACTTCTTATAATCCCGAAACGAGTACCGCAGGACCGCTCGCTTCCGATTCCTTTGCCAAGTCCCTGCGTAGCGAATTGACCGGAATCCTCGCCAATAACATCCCCGGCACTACCGATGACGACAGGTTCCGCAGTCTCGGTGAAGTCGGCGTCGAAATTTCAACCGGCGGTACGATCAAGGTCGATACGGAAAAATTCAACGAAGCTCTCGATATCGATGCCGTGGCTGTCGCCCGGCTCTTCGTCTTCGATTCAGCCAGCACCAGCTCCTTCGTCAGCGTCGCCGGACACTCCGACGATACTGTCGGCGGGCAGTACGCCTTCACTATTACCTATGACGCCGCAGGCAACGTCGACACCGGCGGCACAAACACCATCGGAGGCGAAAATGCCATCGTGCACGGCAACAGCCTTCTGGGGGGTGCTGCCGAATCCGATGTGCAAGGAATGCTCGCGTTGTTGTCCAATCCGGGCGATGGCCCCTCAAGTATTAGCGGAAATCTGACGATATATACTGGACTGGCTTCCCTTCTGACATCGAAAATTAACAAGTTTACCGCGCCTGATGAAGGGCGAATCCCGATGACCAAAGAGCGGATTAATGATTCGATAGAGAATCTCGATGATCGTATCGATTCCTGGACAGTAAGGCTGAAAACGGTTGAAGAAGCATATAACCGTCGCTTCTCGGCGATGGAAACTCTGATTGGGCAGCTAAGGACCCAGAGCAACTTCCTCTCGGGAATCTAAACATTAGAACTGCACCGCCCATTTTGAACTTTACGATTTAATCATTATCTTGTGAGAGGTCAGCGATGTCCGCACCTAATCCGTACCAATCATACATGAATGTCCAGTTCGAGACAGCCGATCAAGGCACCCTTATTTTGATGATGTATGACGCCGCCATTCGATTTTGCAAGGCTGGCGATCAGGCTCTCATCGATCCAGACAAATCTATCAAAGGCGAGTGGCTCAATAAAGCATTCGGCGTCGTCGGTGAATTGCGTCGCACCCTTAGGCCCGATGTCGGCGGAGAAATCGCCAAGCAACTCGACAGCGCATACGCTTTCGTCACACGGCAGATAACGCTGGCCAACGTCACCGGCAAGCGTGAATACATCGAAAATGCCATTACCGTTTTAGAACAACTTCGTGAAGCTTGGCGCACTATCGTCAAAGAGTCCCGCAGCCAGAGTTCGGTTGCATTTGCCGGTTAGTCAGGAAGGTCCGTATTAATTTCGGTTTCGTTTTATAATCACCTACAACCTGCCGATCACCTGTTAAGATCGACGAGGAAATCCAATGAAAATCAATGAGCTTTTGCAACCCGGCGCAGTCCAACCCAATCGAGGCGTAAACTCGAGGACTTCGGTCGCCCCCGCCACTCAATCAGCAGAATCTTCCGGCTTTGTTCTCGATCGTGCCGAGCTCAACCAGAGTGCACAGGTCGAGTCAACCCTGCTTGAAGGCGCAAAACTCGTCTTTGAAGCGATCCCTGACGTTCGGGCTGACAAGGTCGCCCAGGCCAAACAACGCTTGGCTGAGGGCTTCTACAACAAACCTGACGTTATCGACCAGATAGCTACCCGGCTTGCTGGTGACCCCGAAGCGATCCCTTCTGTGCCGCTGAGTCTTGCTCAGCAAGGCGAGATCAAGCGTCGTCTTTCCGAAGGTTTTTACGACTCTCCAGAGGCACTCGACAAGATTGCCGGTGGTTTGGTTGACAACGTGACCGGGTAGTGTTTTTCCCCGTGACGATGGTCACAACTGCTTGATTAGAAGTTGATTATCTTATTTTCAAAGACGGTCCGATGTGGCGAACAGTATCTTCGGCATCAGACTAAAGACTTTAGGACTTTAGAGGACGAAATGTTGATTTGGTCGGTAGGCTGGAGACTTCGGATCGCTGCATTGCGACTCCGGGTAGTCATGATGAAGTGGGGGTTCAGACTAAGACTGACTGAGCGCCACGTAGTTACGCCAGCGCCAATGCGAGAGAACACGACAGTATAATTAGAAATATTCTACCGACGATGTGATGAACTATCCGCCCACTGGCGGATATCTTCATTTTTGTCGTAACGCCAGCGTCTCGCTGGCACGTTTCGCCGCCGTCCCGGCGGCTTTTGATTTTAAATGGCGCGCGGGATTTCAGCCCGCGCACTTCTTATTCCGCTGGCAGACGCCCTCGTCTGCCAGTAACATTTCCTCTTGAAGGGCTGGATTTCTTGCCCGCGCATCAATCTCTTGGAGAGCGGCTTTTCAAGCCGCTCTTGTTCGGAGTGCTGAAGATTGCTTCAGCTACTGAGCACTAAGTACTGAGCACTGAGCACTAAGTACTAAGCACTACCTCATCAAAACAACCTTCCGCGTCGCAACCTCTCCCCCATTTTCCAGCCGCACCAGATAGACTCCGGTGGGGACGGAGGAGGCGTTCCAGACGACTGTCCGGCGATCCCCCCCTGCTATTGCAGGGGGGGTAGGGGGGGTAGGGGGGGTAATTTTTCCTCCCGCCCGGTACGACAGGCGTCCCTGCCTGTCAGGCAGATCAGCAATCTCGCGGCCAGAAAGGTCGTAGATGGCCAGTCGCGTAGGGGCCGATTTATCGAGCCCTCCCGCGTACCGTATCGTCAGCATCGAATTGAACGGATTCGGACTGACACTCAGGAGGACAGGCGTCCCTGCCTGTCCAACCTCTTCCTGCTCCCCCACCCCCAAGTCCCGCACCGTCACGTCCCACGTCACCGTATCCGCCTCAACCGAGTCTGCCACAACCACAGCGACTTGGTACGACAGGTTTTCAACCTGTCCAAATCTCCACTCCAGCGCAACAGTATCCTCCGCCGCAACCTCCCCATCGACAAGCCACTGAATGCTTAAAGACTCGTTCTCCGGCTCGCTCGGCGCAACCTCGAAGCGTACAACGCTTTCGGGTTCAATGTCGAACGCAAGAGCTTCCGGCACGTAGGCCCAGATCGCGCCGCGAACTGCAACGTTCCAGATGACGTTGTCACTCGACTCGTCGCGGGATACTTTGCCTTCGACGGTGAAATCGCCTGACCAAGGGAAGTCGATTGTGGCGTGAGAATTCTGGCCTAAATCTTCGGACTGATTTGAATTGAGATCAGTTTTCGTCCAGTTGTACTCCGGTTCGCCACCGGGTGAGTAGCGAACTTCATCGATGGCAAAATCGACTTCCGAACCTCGCCGGAGAGTGAGATTGAGGGTATCCGGTGTGAAGACGGAGATGAAAAGGTCGGTGACATGTACTTCCCAATCAACTTCAACTGAGACGTTTTGAGACGAAACTACGCAGGAGATGGGAAATTCGCCAAATTCATCGAATTGTATGGTTTCGACCGTATCTGTTCCAAGCTCGGTATCCCCTATCCGCCATTGATATTCAATTTCGTGTCGATCTCTACTCCTTGCAACAACGACAAACCTGATCGAATCACCGGGAAGGGCATTAATAATTGAATCGTCAGGAGAAGTGTAGATAATGATGGGACCATAAGTGTCCGGTTCAAACCGCACCAGAAAACCATCTCCAGCCTTGTTGATGTCCATGTTCATCATGGTTCCGCACGCCGTTATTTCATTGTCATTTGTGACGATTACACTATACAACTGATTGTGTTCGTTTCGTTGTCTGGGGCGCTGATTAACCGAATCTGCCCAGTCATAAGACCATAGAATGTTGCTTTCCCTATCCACTCTAACGATATAAGGAAAATCATATCCCGCAGTTGTGTATCCTGCAAGAACAAATCCCCCGTCGGACATCTTATCAATCGATTCGAACCAATACTGACCGTCGCCGAGATTCAATAAATCCTGGTTCAATACTTCTCCTTGCGGATTGATCTTGGTGATCGAAAAACCTTGATGATCAACTGCATAGAAACCGCCAATCGCAAAACCGTCCGGGATCGAAACTACAGACGCGAAATATTGAGGGTTTCGTCCTCCGTTAAGTGGATAAATTCTTGACCACACTATATCACCCTCCAGATCGACTTTTACAGCAAATCCACGACTACCTGCTGTATGTCCAACTGCCACTACTCCGCCATCAGTTTCTCGCATTGACTGAAGGAGTAGGCAATTGATTCCCACGCCCCAAATCTGGCGGCCATCGCCGTCCAACCTGTTCATATATCCGCGTCCCTCCACACCACCACAGGCAATAAAGTCGCCCTCTTTTAACTCAATAATAGCGGTACCTCTTCCATCACCAAAAGATCGTGACCATAATAATTCGCCCTCTTGATCGACTCGGATCACGCCGTATAAAAAGTCCTCACCAATCGTTCCTGTTGAAACTGCATCGCCGTTATCAGCTTCGATGACAGAAAATAGTCTCGCCCCCGACTCTGTGTAGCTCCACAATCTATTTCCGTCACGATCTACCCTTAGTAACCAAGGCTCGTAAACTCTCTGTCCGCAAATCAGGTAATCTCCATTTGTTGTTTGATAAACATCGGCAAATAGATCAGCCGGAGTTTCGCCCCAGTCGTAGAGCTCAAATAGGTCCTGTGCAGGTTGAGCATTAAGCTCCTTCGATCCGCTGAGCCAGACAATCATCAGCATACAAATTATCCGTATGATCCTTTCGGTGAACTTATGACTCATAGGATGTTGATCCACCCAATATTTGTTGATGTTATTGATAGTCCCCTCGATTCAACTGGGCTGTAAACTTGTTATGAACTCGCCAGCCACTTGAATCACGTTAACACATTACTCATCAAAAGTCAAGTTCCAATTTTAACGCACTTCGCGCCACCTCCGCGCCAGCTCCATACCTCCCTTCACTGACTCGAATCACCAAAACTTCTCTCAAACTCCTTGATTTAGGCGGAAATTTTGCTTACAGTAGTTATTCACGGCGAATCCAGCCGATTGGGTAAATTCCACAAATTCCACCTTCAGAAACCTCAGAGCCACGCCATGCACTGTCCGAACTGTAAAGGATCGATTTCCGCATACAACTTCTTCCGCGAAAAAACCTGCCCGGCTTGTGGTGAGGCGCTTAAGAAGGTACCGACTTGGGATCAAGTCCGTGACACGACTATCCTCTTCGCCGAAGACAAAGGCTACATCTTCTGGTCGCTGGCCTATATGTTGACGACGATTGTCGTCTCGTTCTTCGAGCAAGTCTTCGGCACCGGCCGTCTGCTCGACTGGATCGGCGAACACCAGATGCGCTTCCTGTTCTTCTCGTGGTTTGGCGGGCAGGTTATCGAGTACATCGCCAAAGCCAACGTCGAGGCTACCGCTGCACGCAACAAGTTTATCTTCAAGCTGCCAAGTTACCTGCGGAACTTCCGCAAGTTCACGAACTTCATGGTGTTGGTAGGGATAGGCTTGACGGTTTACTGGCACATCGGCTACCCGAACATCCTTGAGTGGATGCCGTCGCTGACGATCATTGTGGCGATAATGGTGGGGTTGGCGTGGGCGATAATGGGGTTGTTCCTGACGGAGGATCACTTGAACGACAAGCGCATCAGGTACTACATGGAAGAGATGCGCATCGGCAGGGTGAAGTATTACAACCGGATCGGCGCGATATTCATTGGCGCGACGTTCCTTTCGGGCATTCTGTTTTACAAGCTTGTGACGACGTCGGGTTTATGGTTTTACATCTACAATTCGCGGATTGTGTATGATTCGATCACGTTCTACAAGTCATACTTTGGCTGGGTCAAGCAGTTCGCGCGATAGTCAAAAATCGATCACTGAGTCACAGAGCGGCGTATTTTGTTGCGCGGCATAACGATACAGTGTGATCGATTTTTGGAAAAACGTGAGAATCGATCACATGAGTCTCAGTTCAAGGGGAGGACAGACATTCCTGTCTGTCACAACTTAAGGAAGAATGAATCGTCACGGCACAGCCTGGTCTCACGACGAGTTAATCCTCGCCTTCGATCTCTATTGTCGGTTGCCGTTTGGACAACTGCATAAGACTCATCGTGACATCATTAGACTGGCTGAGGTATTAGGGCGATCTCCATCTTCGGTCTCTATGAAGTGTTGCAACTTTGCGGCGTTCGACCCTAAATTACAAGAGCGAGGAGTCGGCGGCTTATCGAACGCCAGCCGCGGCGACAGGGCTATCTGGGACGAGTTCCACGCCGATTGGAACGGACTGTCGTTGGAAGCGTACGAGATTCTCGCCCGTCTTCCCCGCGCAGGCGGGGATCCAGTTTTCCATCCCCGTGAAAACGGGGATCCAGATTCCTTTGTTCAACCAATTGGCGATTCCGAGCGTCTCGCCACTGTCAAAGCTCGTATTCACCAGACATTTTTCCGGAGTATGATCCTGTCTTCTTACGACAACACCTGTTGCATCACTGGCTTAAGGATTCCAGAGGCTCTGGTCGCCTCGCACATCATCCCTTGGGCAGTCGATGAGTCGAAGCGCACCGACCCGACGAACGGCTTGTGCTTGAGTGCGACGTGGGACAGGCTCTTCGACCGCGGTTTGGTGACGGTCACGCCGGAGTATCGGGTAAAGGTGTCGAAGCGTCTGCTTGAGTCAAGGGATGAGCGAATTCAGGAGCAGGTTTGTCGGTATGAGGGACGGGAGATCACTATGCCCGGGCGATGGTGGCCGGGAGTTGAAGTGTTAAATTGGCATAAAGTGAATATATATTTTGTCAACGATCACTACTAATGAACACAAGAAAACGTCAGTTTACTGACCGTTCATCTTTGATTTTCGGGCGTGAACCGGATTTAAAATACTTAATTGAACGAGCACATAAAAAGGGTATTACAGTAGTCTATGGAAACCCTCGCATGGGCAAGACTTGGTTACTTCACGAACTCGGTCGCCGTTTAGCCGAAGACTACTATTTCCGAGTTGGTCATAAAGAGCGTACAGTTGAACAGGAGGATCTCTTTCTGAGAACGGTTGCCAATTTGTACGAATGGTGGTTTAGGAGCGAATCACCAAATGAGAAACTTAAACAATTCTGGAATAACAATAAAACGAAGATTTCACAGAGTGCCGGTGCAGTACTTGGAGAAATATTGAGAGATGTTGTCCCTGCGGGATCTTCAATTGCGACAGCTATCAAAGCAACGGTTGATATATGTGCTCAACATTCTAACTCTCCATTCAACTTACCTCGACTCGATTACGAGGTAGCATATGAATATCTCGATCTTATATACCGTGAGACAAACCAACAGAATATCACCCTTGTTTTAGATGCATGGGATCATGCTAAAAATCTTGATCACGATTTATCGCTTTTCACAGCATTCCTCAATCATATTGACGAATGGGCTCAATGCCATATCTTTTTGGGAGTAAGATTTCCAAAAGAAGGAGATGCAGAAGACATAACGAAATATATTTCTCGTATCCGGATCCTTGAGCAAGAGCACCCAGGGTATATATCGTTTTTTAATATCCCTCGATTGCATTTTGAAGAGAGTGAAAATGTGACCAAACTAATAAAACATTTGCACCGAACGATTCCAGTGACGAGAAATTGTACTAATGAGGTTCTTTTGAGGGCGATTGATGGCTTCCCAGGAGTTCTTGAGAGGTGGGGCAATCCATATCTGAAAGCCAATAATGCAGATGAGCTCCTAAAGCAAGCAATAGATGCGCACACGAATTTATGGCCTGAAGTGGAGTGGTTGCTAAATAAGCTTAACGAATCGGAGCTAAGAGTAGTCATCCGCTTGGCAATGCTTCCGCCTTTGAGTATTCGCCTCTGGAAATCCATAGGTAGTATTATTGAAAAGGAGCAAAATTCGGGAATTTATAAACACCTGATCCATAAAGGGGTGCTTTGGCCAAGTGAATTTCCAACCTTTGGGCATCTGACGCGACACGAAGCAATCCGAAATGTATTGCGGAGAGACGGTCGATGGTTGAATGATGAGCGTGAAATTGCAGATGATTTAGCTAAAGAATTAGCATTGGGGGTAACCGGGCTTGACGAGAATTCGATGATGTGTGCTAATTGTTTAGGCGATTTAGTTAGGTTCCCTGACGGAGACATCTCGCATATATTTGCTTCAGCAGCACTATTTGCCTATCCAAATACACAGCAAAGAGAACTTCTTGAATATGCTAAAGGAAGAGAACCTTCGCTTCATCAACTTCCATCTCAATGGGAAAACCTCGCGATAAAACACCAAGATATGAAATCATTCTTTCAACTTTGTATTTTGGGGTATGGTATGACCTCTTGCGATGTGGGAGAGTATCAGGTTGCGATTGATGCGATTGACATTGGAATACGAATGGAAGAGTTTACAAATCTTCAATTCTTGCAATATTTCTTAACCCGTGCTCATGCATATCAGGCATTAATGAGGTTTGATGACGCTATCAAAGACTTAGATCACGTCTTAAATGAAGTCGGTCTTGATTCAACACCACTGGCTTTAGCATTGCGTAGTGTTGCCTATCCGTCAAGAGGGATTGCGCATGCTCAAAGCGGAAACCATGAACTCGCAATTCTGGATTTTGATCGTACTTTAGAATATGGTGATAATCTTGAGTACTATACGACAAGAAATTCCGCTCTGAAAGACGTGATAATTCCTGCGATAAAGAATCGAATTATATCTAAAATTGCAATTAACGATCTTGAAGGGGTGATTAATGATTATGGAATAATGAGCGGGTATTATGATGGAGAAATAACTGTACAAGCAGAGTTATTGATCGCTACCAGCAAGGTGAAATTCCAACTTAAGCAATATTTAGAAGCAGAGAGCGATTGTACTCAAGTATTAGAAATGCAAAGTTTACAGAACAGCCTGTTTTCGGTGGCATATGCAGGGCGTGCTTTAGCACGAGTAGAGTTAAAAAACTATGATGGTGCATTAAATGATGTCAATAAGAGAATTGCTTTACCGGATATCGAATTGTCGGACACCTTGAAAGCACATTTGTTTAGAGGAGGATTAAAAGTAATGTTTTTTAATGACGAAAAAGGTTTTCAAGAAATTCTTGATACTAGAGCAAAAGCCGTTGAAAATGGTTGCACTGAAATTGTAAAACACTGCGATGAATCACTCGATATATTGAAATATCAGAAAATTATTCCAGGTTAAACAATTAGTACTTGTTACTAAGGCGCAAATTTTTCTAAAGAATAAAGGAATGACAATGGATCTACCGGCTATATTACAAGATAAGTTACTAAGCATCGGTGTTTCAGTAACAGAAACACTAACAATCGATGGCTTGAAGAAACTCTTCGACGCAGTCTTCGTCCGAAAGAAATTAAATGCTGACGAGCTCGTTCAAATTCTTAATAGTTCCATGTTTCTTATGGAAGACTGTCTCGAGGCTCTGGGCAAATCGCTTGAATACCTAAGCGGCGCGAACAAGGAGTATCAGACAACACTGAGAGAAGCAATTAAAGCCTATGAACAAATTGCCCAATCTCACGAAATAAGTGAGGAAAATCGTGCGAGAATTATCTCAGAGATTGGTAATATTGTTGAGTTGTCAAGGCAAGAGAAGGCTAATACAGAGAAGTTGCAATCAGATATATTTAATAAGGTACTAATGATTGGTCTAGTATTTTTAGCCATTGCGGGTAGTATCTATATGCTTCGTAAGTATCCGAAACTCCCAACAAGTTAACCTTATTGATGACAATACTATAAAGTTCTTTAAGCTTAATCGAAGCTATCACTGAGATCCTTCCTCCCAACCTAGGTGAGGGTCAGGATGACTTGGATTCCAACCCCTGTGTTCACAGGGGCAGGCTTTTCGTTGGGATGATGAACCGTGGGTGCTGGCTTTCGCTGGAGTGACGATACGGCAACCCTACGACCGCCGGAGACGGCGGTGCTACCGTAAGGTAACAGACTGAAGTCTGTCGTACTGAAAACTGCGGGGCTCGATCAATCGGCCCCTACGCGAGGATGACAGGCGCAATGCCTTGCGCCCCTACGACCACTGGAGTCGATGGAGCTGCCATAAGGTGGCAGACGACATCCTTCCCTTCCTTCAGGATGATAGGATGCACCAAATATCGCGTTTATTGACCCTCATCGTCACGAGCTAACCCATACCGGACGGGCGTTTCCGGCATTGTGACGATCACGAGAGTATTATGTATCTGAGCGTCTGGACGGGTACCCACATAAAGTGACAGACATGAGCGGAACGCCGCGAAGCAATGTCTATCCTCCCCAACCTTCTAACTTTCCTACTCTTTCCTTTTGCCACGCCGATTGTATTATATTAAGGCAGAAGTACGAAGTTAGAAGTACGAAGTAAGAAGTAAGAAACCAATGAAAATACCGACCCGAAATGTCACGATGCCTAACGGCGAAGTGATTGAAGTCCCTGATATTGGCGCAATTTTTCGCGGCGCTACCAAGAACGTTTTCTTCGTCATTATCGCTGTATGGCTGGCTACCGGCATCTACATCGTCAACGCCGAACAGCAAGGCGTTATCAGGCGTTTTGGTGCGTTCGCCCGCGTCACTTCGCCCGGCATCCATTACCGCCTGCCGTGGCCCATCGAACGTGTTGATAAAGTAGGCGTTTCCACCGTCCGCCGCGCCGAAATCGGCTTCCGCACCATCGATCCTGGCCCGCCGTCCAAGTACCGCGATATGCCTGAAGAGTCGCAAATGCTGACCGGAAATTTGAACATCGTCAAAGTCGATATGATCATACAATACAAGATCATAGACCCCGTCAAGTTCCTTTTCAAAGTGCGCGACATCGAAGCAACCACCCGCCCCATCGAAGCGGCGCTCAGGCAGGTCGTCGGCAAGCACGAAATCGACGAAATCCTCACCAGCGGCAAAGGAGCTATTCAAGTCGAGACGATGGAACTGCTTCAAAAGATAGTAGATAGCTACGATTCGGGGCTGAAAATCGTCGCCGTACAGCTTCAGGACGTTCATCCGCCCGACGCGGTCGTCGATGCGTTCAAGGACGTCGCCTCGGCCCGTGAAGACCGCGAGAAGCTCATCAACGAAGCAGAAGCCTACCGCTCCGACGTGATTCCCCGTGTTCGCGGCAAGGCGGCGCAGCTCGTCAAAGGGGCGGAAGCCTACGCATCCGAACGTGTTGCAAAAGCCGAAGGTGACGCGTCGAACTTCACTCAGGTGCTCGACCAGTACCGTCAGGCGAAGGACGTGACACGGAAGCGGATGTTGCTGGAAACGCTGGAGGAAGTTCTGCCCGGCTTGAAGAAGTACATCGTTAAGGGCGACAAGAACGGCGGGGTGTTGAACCTGCTCAACCTGCAAGGAGGTGGCAAGTGAACGGCGACATCCACGTCAAATCAAACAGCCCGAAGAAGCTGATTATTATCGGCATCATAGCCGTGATACTACTGACGTCGATCTATCAGGTCGATGAGGTCAATCAGGCGATTGTCCTGCAGTTCGGCAAGCCTGTCATCACCGTTACGACGCCGGGTCTGCACATTAAGGCGCCTTGGCCTTTTCAGCAGGTGACGTACTTCGACAAGCGGTTGCTCGACTACGACTCGAACCCGACCGAGATCCTGACGCAGGACAAGAAGAACCTGATGCTGGACAACTACGCGAAGTGGCGGATTGTCGATCCGCTGAAGTTTTTCATCACGGTTCATGACGAGAACGGGGCTCAGGCGCGGCTGGACGACATCATCTACTCGGAGCTTAGGGTGGAGCTTGGCAAGCATGATCTCGAAGAGGTTGTGACGACGAACCGCGAGGAGTTGATGCTGAAGGTTACTGCTACCACGAACGAGGCGGCGAAGACTTATGGGATTGAGGTTGTCGATGTGCGGATCAAGCGCGCCGACCTGCCTCCGCAGAATGAGAAGTCGGTGTTTGAGCGGATGCGTGCCGAGCGGAAGCGAATCGCCAACCAGTATCGCTCGGAGGGTGAAGAGGAGGCGCTGAAGATCCGTGCGGCGGCAGACTCGCTGAAGGTGGTACTGATGGCAGAGGCGTACCGTGAGTCACAGACGACGCGCGGCGCGGCTGAGGCGAAGGCTATCGACATCTATGCCAAGTCGTTCGGCCGCGACCCGGAGTTTTACGACTTTTTCCGCAGTATGGAGGCTTACAAGAAGATCATCGACAGCACGACGGTGTTGGTCTTGCCGCCTGAGACGGAGTGGTTGAAGTGGCTTAAGTAGGCGGGAAAGTGGTAAGGTAAGAAATGGTGAAGTGGCGTCGTTCCGAAGATTCGGGACGGCGCCGCGCACGTTTTGGGGTATTGACTTGGGAAGGGATTTGGGTTAGATTGTAGTACAGAAATTCGGTTGCCAACTCGTCGCGTAAGAGTGGTGTACGCGCTTGTCTTGGCGCATCGCTTATTTTATTTTAGTTTGAATGTAGTACATTTAACAATTGAAGAAATTCAATGAATAAACGCTTGCGCAAGAAGAAGCATCTTGCTGAATTTACTGAGTGGGGATGTGAAGTTGCTATCAAGCTGATCGACGGGAACAGGTTTGATCCTTTCCTCGATGATTTCATCGCCGAGATTGAAGCTAATCAGTGCTATTGCGGCGGCGGTGGACATGACGATCATCTCGGAATGTTTATTGAACTCGGTCTGGATCGAGATCGCGCCGAAGCGAGACTTGGCAATATAGTCGTCTGGCTTCAAGCAAGGTCTGACGTCGCGACATTCAAGCTCGGAAAAGTTATCGATAGCTGGAACGGCGATTTAGAGGAATTAGCGATTGCCTGAGATAAGCCGATTCAAGGGAATCATCATTCGCATGAATGCCCAGGAACACAATCCGCCGCATTTTCATGCAAAATACAACGACCAAAATGCAACGATTTACATTGCCAATATCCAGATTAAGGACGGAGAATTGAGTCCGGTTATCTGGCAACTTGTGCGTGAGTGGGGTTTGCTTCATCAGTCCGAGCTAATGCTGAATTGGATAAGGCTCGTCGAGGAAGGCAAACCTCCGGAACCGATAGAACCATTGGAGTAAGAATGTTACCACAAATTATCAAAGTCAAGCCTCTTGGTGACTACCGCCTTTGGCTCGAATTCAAAGACGGTGTCAGCGGAGAAGTTGACCTCAGTAAGATCATTGAATTCAAAGGGTATTATTTTACAGCACTGAAAAATAAAACCTATTTTCGCCGGGTAAGGTTGTTGGATGGTTGGGGTACTATCGAGTGGCCCAACAACGCCGACATCGATCCGGGCCTTCTTTATGCGGCAATAACCGGCAAAAGGACGGAATATGATGCAGGTTCGTCACAAGCCCCCAAGTACACCAATCAAATGCTTGAAAAGTTGAAAAGGGCTGGTTTGGTGACAGAAGTGATTGACTCGACGATCACCGTTATTCTTGCGAAGAAGCCTAATTTTGAACTTGATGAACTAATTCGCATGATTTGCCAAATGTTGCCATGGTCAGATCCAAGGACGGTGATGAGACGCGCTAAGAATCTATCTACAAAGTTACTTTCCACGCGTAACGGACATAGTAAGAATGACCGAACGATTTTGGTCGAGACAGTTGTTGGGTAGGTTGGGGAAGCTGGGATACTCTTGGGGAGGCTTCCGCATGATGACGCCGTGCCAATGAGTTACTTCAATTCTTTGCATCACCACGCAGCGATGGAACACGAGCATTCCCACGTCCACGATGAGCATCACCAACACGAACATGGTGACGCTTGGGACGGCAAGGAGCCTCATTCCCATACCCATCGCCATTTACCGATCACACATTCGCACCATCATTTCCCGGACTTGCATCATCAACATTCTCATTGATCTATAGGATAACTTTGCGCAGAATCTTTTTCTTACTCACCAGCATCTTGTTCGCCGGTACGGCGTTCGCTCACGGAGTTACTGCCGGTGACAAGGGATATATTTCGGAAATTACCGGCGTTCATCTTGTCCCTTTCCTTTATCTGGGGGCGAAGCACATGATGACAGGATACGATCATCTGCTGTTTCTTTTTGGGGTGATCTTCTTTCTGTACCGATTGAAGGACGTGGGCATCTATGTCACGCTCTTTGCAGTTGGACACGTCATCACATTGTTATCTGGCGTGTTGATGGAAATAAGGGTCAGCCCATATTTCATCGACGCTATCATCGGTTTCTCAGTAGTCTATAAATCATTGGACAACATGGGAGCCTTTCAACGCTGGTTTGGATTCCAGCCGAACACCAAAGTCGCTACGTTTGTCTTCGGGTTGTTCCACGGCTTTGGTCTTGCCACAAAAATATTGGATTATGATCTGCAACCGGAAGGGCTATTGGCAAATCTAATCTCGTTCAATGTTGGCGTCGAGATCGGGCAAATTCTGGCATTGGGAGGCATCCTGATCGCCATCAGTTACTGGCGTAAATCAGGCGAGTTTATGCGTCATGCCTACGCCGCAAACGCCTTCATTATGATGTTGGGATTCATGCTTATGGGTTACCAGATCACCGGCTTCATCGTACACTAACAGAACAAATAGGAAAATTCAGTGTATAACTCAAACATACCCAGCGACAGGGAGCTCCCGTCAACCGGGAAGCTCATCAAATCGACCATCCTTGCAGTTGCGGTTGCCGCCGTTCTGTTGGTTACGGTTGTGATACCGGCAGAATATGGCATAGACCCCACAGGTGTCGGGGATATGTTGGGCTTAACGAGCATGGGCAAGATTAAGATGTCACTGGCTGTGGAAGCAACTCGAGGACAAACAGTCGCCGCTGAGATTGTCAAAAACAAATCGTCCACGCGGGAAGTCACCAATCAGCCTCCGGTTCTAATTACGGAAACTATTCCGCCCGTTGTGCCGACTGCCGAACCCGTTCCGGTAAAGCAACGCAATGACGAGATGAAGGTGACTCTCACACCAGACCAGGGCACTGAAATCAAACTCACGCTCAAAAAAGGCGAGAAGGTGGATTACAAATGGTTTAGCAGTGGCGGCAATGCGAATTACGATCTACACGGCGATTCTCAAGCGCTGAGTATCGACTATCACAGCTATGGCAAAGGTATAAAAGTTCGGGATGAAGGTAACTTCGAGGCCGCATTCGATGGTCATCACGGTTGGTTCTGGAGAAACCGCACTGCTGAAACAATAACCGTCACTCTGCAAACCGTCGGTACGTATTCTGACATTAAACACTTGAACTAACATTGTGGTATCACGTGGTGTGCTTTACTTGTTCGTCGCCACGTGATGCCATACCAATTGGAGGTGACAATCAATACCAAATTTTTCGCAGCAGTGGCGTTTATTCTTGTTCTGACTCCACTTACATATGCCCACCCGGGTGGGCATGGCCCAAAATCACCTTATCAGGATCAAACACAGCCGGAAGTGAAAACGCTGGATGACAAGGGAGCGATTAAGGCCGCAAGTGACTTTGTAGCCACACTTGTCAGGCAAGGGACTAAGGTTGACAGCGTCGCCCTGGACAGTTCGTGGGTGAAGACGGCTGCTGCTGACAAGAAGATCAACAAACGTGGGAGCGGCTATTTCATCGTAAGCTTCAATAACAAAACAGCTGATAAGGTGCTTTTCACCCTTATCTCCGATACTGGTGAATTTTATGATGTTAATTTCAGTGGTAAGTTCTTAGATCTGATGGAGTAGTGAATCTGCGGTAGACCTTTTTGGCATTGTTCTTCTTCACCGTCAGGTCACCCCTTCTCTAAAGACCTGACGGAACCAAATCGCTCCTCTTTCCTCATACCCCCTCTTCATCCCCTTCCCCCTTGTTTTTCCTGCAAAAATGTCGTATATTATGGTCAATAGTTCCGAATAGTAGCCAATACCACAACTCTGTGAAGATGGTGAAGATAATTTTCTCAAATAAATCCCAGAAACGCCTATTCAATAAGGCCTGTGACGATTGTGAAGTTGTGAAGTTAAATATAGGCACTCTCCCGCACTTCACGCTAATATAAGGAGTTCCATGAACATTCTCGATAAAGCCATCGCGACGCAAATCGCCAACATCGAAAAGAAAACCGGCAAGAGCTTGGGGCAGCTTGGTCAGCTCATCAAGTCGTCCGGCATCAGCAAGCACGGCGAAATCGTCGCCATGCTGAAAGCCGACCTCGGGTTGGGTCACGGCGACGCCAACACCTTGACCCACATCGCCTTGAAGTCCGACGGAGCCTCTGCCGCCGCCGAAAAGGGTCTTGAAGGTGACGCGATCCTCGATGAAATCTACGTCGGGCCGAAAGCCTCAATGCGCCCGATCCACGAAAAGCTCATCGCCGGGATCGACGCCTTCGGCGAATACGAAGTCGTCCCGAAGAAAGGCTACGTCTCGCTTCGGCGCAAGAAGCAGTTCGCCATGGTGGGGCCTGCGTCAAACACACGCTTCGAGGTCGGCATCAACATCAAAGGCGTCCCCGGCACCGACCGGCTCCTCGAGCAGCCTCCCGGAGGCATGTGCCAGTATAAGGTGAAGGTCGGCGGGGTTGATGAAGTCGATGCCGAGCTGATGGGCTGGATCAAAATGGGTTACGACGCGGCAGGATGAGGGAAGTGTAAATTGTAGATTGTAAATTGTAAAATTGGGAGGGGGTGTAGCCGGTTTGGGGACTGGCACTTGGTTTGCACCGAACCAAGGCAGCAACCTATTTCAATATAGACACCTGCAAAATGCCGTGCAAATTATGCGTTTGGTATCTAACTCTGGTCACTCAAATGAAAAATATAACTCTTCTTTGCTGCCTTATCATTACTCCTGCGATGCTCACAAATCCAGCTCTTGCACAGATCGATTCCCTCTGGTCGAGCATTCTTGAGTTGGACGATCAAACTTCGATTACCAGTATCTCAGTTGCCGATGATGGGGGAATTGTCGTGGCGGGGTACTCTGGTTCAGCTTTCATAGCGAGATTTTCAAATGAAGGAGAATTTGAATGGACAACATCGCTTGATACGATTTCCTTGCAGTCGGTCATTACTACTAGAGAGGGATACAACGTCGGAGTAGGCTTTCCGGGTTGGGGTAGTGAAACAATTGTCTATTGCTTCGACCGGGATGGACAACTTGAATGGCGGTCGCTTTTCCAGCGGGATAGTTGCTGGATATGGGAGAATTCATTACTTGAACTCGAAAATGGTGATATTATGATATCAGGAACCATTGTTCGCATTATAAATCCTTTCGATGGTTCTTTCCAAGCTAACTTATTTCTCTTGAGAGTAACTGCGGATGGCGACTCGATCTGGTCGGAGATTTATGAAGCGGAGCATAATGATTGGGCCGATTCTGCAATTCTGACATCAGATGGTGGAATCGCTATTGTCGGATCCTACAACTATGACGACGGCAGTGTTCAGCTTGTAGTCAGAAAGCTTAATTCTGATTTTGAGGTAGATTGGGTTGTTGTTTATGATCAGGAGTTCGACACAAAATGCGGTATAGTTCAAACAGATGATGGCGGGTTTGGTATTCTTGCATCTGGATTGGGAGAAGGGCCAGGATGGGGTTATGATGCCGGGCTATTAATGAAACTTGACAGCAGTGGTGAAATTGTCTGGCAGACCTTAATTAGCGACAGTGCTTATTTCAATACTGCCGGAATTGTCTACTGTGATGATGGATCTTTTGCGATTGCCGGTACACACGATCCTTTTTTTGGTGGGTCAAGCAACTATTATTTTGTGAAAATGGATGCGAGTGGAAGAAAGTTATCGGAATCTATCTTTGGCGGGGTAAACCATGATGTTTGCTATGCAATCGCTCAAACTGGAGAGGGTGATTTTATTCTCGCAGGCAACTCGAAATCGTTCGTGGAGGAATCAACCCTCGCAGGTTGGCTGTTAAAGCTTTCTAATCGAAGAAATTTTGTTGGCGGTCGGCCGCCTATCTCTCCCCCCTCTTCCTTCTCGCTTTCCCCCGCCTTCCCGTCCCCGTTCAACTCCTCGACGTTTGTCAGTTTCCAGACGCCGTTTACGGGTAGGGCGAAGGCGACGCTGGTCGATGTCAATGGACGGGAGATGTGGGCTGACTGGGTTCCCGCTATCGCGGGAATGGAAAGCCAAATTGCCATCGATGGAGCGGGCCTATCGGCGGGGACGTATTGGCTGCGCTTCGAGCAGAACGGTCAGGCGGCGACAACAAGGCTGGTACTGGTTAAGTAATTTCTGATTTTCGATTTCTGATTTCTGAAGCAGTGGGGCTCCGTTAGTTAACGGACGCCCCACTGCCGTTATCCTCGCACTCTCTTGCACTCGCAGCCTCACGCGTATGTCACCCCTTGCCTTCTCACAATACCTTCACTATCTTAGTTGGCTAATATCCTCCCTTCTCTAAACCCAATGGATTGAAAATGTCCTTTCAACCCTTCATCTCCCCGGATCAAAAGCCACCTGAATTAACCATACGGGCAGTCGTCATCGGCTGTCTGTTCGGTCTGCTGTTCGCCGCGACGTCGGTTTATCTTGGTCTGAAGATCGGCCTGACCGTCTCGGCAAGCATCCCCGTCGCCGTCCTTTCGATAGCCGTCCTGCGCAAACTTGGCAAGTCGGGCATCCTCGAAAACAACATCGTCCAGACCGTTGCTTCGGCGGGTGAGTCTATCGGCGCGGGAGTGGTCTTCACGTTGCCGGCAGTGATCCTGCTTGGCGGCAACCTCGACTACTTCACGATATTCTCACTGGCGATCCTTGGTGGGTTGCTGGGGACGTTCTTCATGATCCCGCTAAGGCGGTCGCTGATCGTGAAGGAGCACGGGATAGTGCCTTATCCGGAGGGGACAGCTTGCGCTGAGGTGCTGATTTCAGGCGAAAAGGGCGGCACAAGCGCCAAGCAGGTCTATTTCGGGCTCGGAATGGGGTTTGTCTATACCGTGCTGATGAAGACGACCAACCTCTGGCGCAACGTCGCTACTTATGACCCGAAGTGGTTCAAGGGAGCCAGCATCCGCGGTGAAATGGCGTCGGAGCTGGTCGGGGTAGGCTACATCATCGGGCCTTCGATCTCGGGGTATATGCTTAGCGGAGGCGTCGTCAGTTGGCTGGTGCTGATCCCGCTGATAAAGCTGTTCGGCGAAGGGATGGCGAACGTCTTCCCACCGGCACAGGGGTTGACAATTGCGCAGATGGGGCCTGACGACATCTGGGCGAGCTACATCCGCTACATCGGCGGTGGAGCCGTCGTGTTCGGTGGAATAGTGACGCTGTTGAAGGCTCTGCCGGTCATCTGGACAGCATTCAGGGAGAACTTCACTGGTGGTAAGATCGGCTCGTCGATGACAGAGCAGGATACAAAAACTCCCCGCACCGAGCGCGACCTGCCGATCATGGTGACGGTTGTGGGGTCGCTCGTGCTGGTGCTGATAATTGCGCTCCTGCCGCAAATCCCCGGTGGGTGGGCGATGCGGCTGCTTTGCGCGGCATTGATCGTAATCTTCGGTTTCTTCTTTGTGACGGTCTCGTCGCGCATTACGGGATTGGTGGGGAGCACATCCAACCCGATTTCCGGTATGACGATCACGACGCTGATGTTCACATCGCTGCTCTTCCTGATGCTCGGCTGGACGGGTCACGGCAATGCTATTGTCGCCATTCTCGTCGGAGGTGTTGTTTGTATTGCGGCAAGTAACGGCGGGACGACATCGCAGGACCTGAAGACCGGCTACATCGTTGGAGCTACGCCGAAAGCTCAGCAGATAGCGCTGATTTACGGCACGATCACGAGCGCGCTGGTGATCGGCGTGACGCTACTTTACCTTAATGACACACTCGGCGTTGGCAGTAAGGATCTGCCCGCACCCAAGGCGCAGTTGATGCAGTTGATCGTCAGCGGGGTGTTGGAGCAGAAGCTACCGTGGGACTTGATCTGGATAGGCTTCTTCCTTGGCGCGACGATGCAGTTGTGCGGGGTGGAGGCATTGCCGTTCGCGGTGGGGGCTTATCTGCCGATGGAGATATCGACGCCGATTTTCCTTGGCGGCGCGATTCGCTGGTTCGTCGATAAGCGCAACAAGGGCAAGGAGGTCGATAACGACTCATCGCCGGGAGTCTTGTTCAGCAGTGGACTGATTGCGGGTGGGGCTATCGGAGGGATCATTTGGGCGATACAGAAGGGTCTTGAGAACGCGGGGGTAGGCTGGGCGACGAGCCTTAGCAACCTTGGCAACATCTTCCCGTGGAACAGCGGCGGTATTGCGGCGGAATTGGCTCCCTGCATCGCGATGGGTGTGTTGTGTGTGTATTTGTACAGGGCTGCCTCAGGAAGGGCTAAAACGAAATGAGCTGGAATCTGACCGATCATCTTCAGTTACAGCTCATCGAAAGAAAAATCGAGATCGGGCAGGTTCGAGATCGGGCAGGTTTTAGAGACTCTTGATAAACCTGACGAAATCGTACCCGGGAAGAGAAAGAGGAGGATCTATCATAAGCTGTTTGACGACAAGCTTATGCGAGTCGTGACTGAAGCGGAAACGGTCATCACCGTTTACCTCACGAACAAGATCAAGAAGTATTACCAACGAGGTTCGAAATGAGGATACATTTCTCCAAACAAGCAGACGCCCTCTACATTCGTCTGCGCGAGACCCCGATTGACAACTCCGAAGAGATCAATGAGGACATCATCTTCGACTACGATTCTGCAGGGAATGTAGTCGGGATTGAAATCCTTGACGCAACCGAAAAGACCGATATTGGATCTCTGATGGTTCAGTCTTTCGGGAGTGTAACAGTACAGCCACCAGAGGCGGCATAAGCTTGTAGGGGCGCAAGGCCTTGCGCTCCTACGGTCAGCAAAACGAAAGGAGAACCGATAATGAACGCACGAATAATTGGGCTGGTAGTAGGGGTGGTGTTTGCGGCGGGGATGGCGTGGGGGCAGCCGGAGGTTGAATGGGAAAGGACATATGATAATCTTTCAAGGGATGTTTGTTACTCATTGATCTCCACTTTAGAAGATGGATATGCTCTGGCCGGTATTTCCCGAGCTGGATTTTCTGACCCGGCAGACTTCTGCATTGTTAAGACTGATGATCGAGGCACTCAACTTTGGACAAAGAGTTTTGGCTCACCGCAAAATGATGATGTTTGCTATGATTTGGTCCAAACTGGCAACGGCGAGTTTGCGCTTGGCGGCAACACTTACTCCTATGGAGAAGGAGAAAATGATTTCTGGATGCTGATAGTTGATGAAGACGGTGACAGTCTATCCTCACACACTTATGGCGCGGTACGCGCAGATTATTGCAATGCAATGATTCAAACGGTGGACGATGGATTCGCACTCGCAGGTTCAAGGTGGTACTGGGTTGGCGAAAACTGGCCACCCAGAGATTCAGCGAATGCTTGTCTGATTAAAACAGATCCGAACGGAACGACAGAGTGGGTACGTGAATACCGCGCTTCAGAATTTATGTCCTTGACTCAAACAAACGACGGCGGATTTGCCCTTATTGGCAACAATGGTCTCGGTTTGGGTGCAGTCACAATATTCCGGGTAAATTCGCAGGGCGACAGCCTTTGGTCAACCCCTTTCGAAGCGGACGAGGTGACAATTGTTTATGATATCATTGAAACCAGAGACCGTGGATTTGCGGTTATCGGCCGAACTGGACACGGTGAACGAGACCACGATCTATTGCTCTTAAAATTAAACTCAGACGGAGAAATCCTCTGGTCGAGGACTTATGGCGGAGCTGGGAACACGGATGTTGGTCGATCGATAAGACAAACGCCGGACGGAGGATACGCTATGGCCGGTTATACTTATTCGTTTGGAGCAGGTGACGACAATGGCTGGTTGATAAGAGTCAATGCCGATGGTGATAGCCTCTGGTCGCTTCCCTGTGGAGGAAATGGTAGCGATGATTTCATGTCATTAGTGATCACACCGGACAGTGGCTACGCGATGGCGGGTCAATCCGGAGGCGACTTCTACCTCGTCAAAACCACACCTGACCCCGTCTCCGTCCGCGAACCCCATTCAACGTTAAGCCCTTTAACCTTCAAACTTTTCCCCGCCTTCCCCAACCCGTTTAACTCGACGGTGACGATTCCGTTTGGGCTCGATGAATCGGCCCCTACGCGGCTTGCGATCTTTGATCCGTTGGGGAGAAGAGTGGCGGATTTGACAGGTCGATTCGGAGATCGACCCTACGCGGGCAATCACTCCGTCGTCTGGAACGCGAATGGAATGCCTGCGGGGCAGTACATCATCAGGCTTGAGGCCGGAAATCAGCAGTTGACGCAGAGGCTGTCGCTTGTGAAATGAGCGGAACCCGAACTGTTTCTTGAACGTAGATACTTAAAGAAGTATCGAAGGCCATCTATCAAAGGGAGAAGAATATGACGAATGCCATCGCAATGTTTTTGGCATTGAGCCTTGGCAGTACTGGAGGTCAAGCTACGCCCGGAGGTTTCGAGGCGCTTACGGTGAAAGCACCGTCAGCGACAATCGTCATGGATGAACGATATGCACATTACGTCCGCGTCGATCTTGAGCTTGTAAATCGCAACGACCTCAGCCCACGGATCACCTGGTCGATGGGGGATCAACGGGGTCAGTTTATCAATCCGTGGGTCGATACGCTGAAATTCGCCGTCTATTTTAGCGGTGACGACATCAAGCGTCAGGCGATCGATGCGACAGTCGAATTGCTGATTCAACCGGATGATCGTGATCCTGCTGCATACTCATCCGATTTGAATGAAGGTTGGGCTTCGCAGAGCATTCCTCTGCACATCGACCTGAAAAAGGCGGCTAAGCGGGCGACGGCGTTCGACGATGAGTGGAAGTTTTCAAAGCTCTCCTATCTGGAAAACCAGATGTATTCCAACGAGAGTATCAACGTTCCTCTCAAGTCGTTGGTGTCGCTGGTGCTGAAGAAGCGTGCCGAGATTCCGAACGTTTCAGTACAGAATTACTCATCGTATATTCCGGTCAACGCAGTGTTCTGTAAGGATAATTTTCAGGTGAATCCTACGCAAAAGCTTACGTGGGCTGACCCGACTCAAGTGACGCCCGGAACGTATGTGCTTTGTCTGGTTGTCAACGGCAAGGAGGTCGATTGGCGGCCCATTGTGGTGCTGAAGGAAGGGGAAGGCTGTTAAACTATTTCGCATATTGAGCAGACTGAAACAAAAAAGGCAGGTGATTATTCGCCTGCCTTTTCCTATATTATTGGTTGAAGAACGATTTTTCCCACAGAGAGCACAGAGAGACACAGAGAACACAGAGAGGAAATTATGATGAACGCACAAACGATCTGCCTGACAATCGGGCTGATTATTGTGGCTGGGACGGCGTGGGGGCAGGTGGAGGTGGAATGGGAACGGACGTATGGGGGCGGAGCGTTTGATGGGTGTTTTTCAATGATTCAAACCAATTCGGGTGGCTTTGCCCTCGGAGGTTACACATCTTCTTTCGGTTCGGGAGGGGATGACTTTTGGATTCTGTGCTCGAACGAGAACGGGGATTCGCTTTGGGCCAATTCGTTTGGAACAGGCACTGACGAGTGGTGTAATTCTATGCTTCAGAAGGAAAATGGAGAGATAATCTTAGGGGGACAAGGCCAAAAAACCGGCGAAGATGCTTTAGATATGCTTCTGATGGGCATAAGTGAGAGCGGTGATTCACTTTGGTCTAGGTATTATGGAGCTGAAGGATATGACAGATGCCTTTCCCACATCCAAACCTCTGACGGTGGATTTGCACTGTCCGGTCAAACAATTTCTTTGGGGGCAGAAACCAGTGATTTCTTATTATTAAAAGCCGACGATAACGGCGACTCACTATGGGCGAAAACTTACGGCGGCGAATCGGACGAGCTCTGTTTTTCGATAATAGAGTCATCGAATAATTGCCTTCTATTGGGGGGATGGACAGATTCCTTTGGCGAGGATAACAAGGACGCTTGGATTATTTGCGTAAACGCAGAAGGAGACTCTCTTTGGTCACAAACGCTCGGTGGAGCTGGAACTGACGTTTGCAGTTCAGTCAAAGAGTGCACTGACGGTGGATTTGTTTGTGCCGGATGGACAAGCCTTCCCCATGAAAATGGCACCGACTACTGGCTAGCAAGGCTCGCTGGTGATGGTGAGCTAATGTGGATGAAGACTTACGAAGGTGGTGATGGAGACATTTGCACTGAGGTGATGGAAGCTTCGGGAAGTGGCTTTGTCCTTGCCGGTCTGACGCATTTGCCAAATCAGAATAATGATGACTGCTTTATGGTAAGAACTGATGAAAATGGTGAATTGTTATGGTCAGCCGTACTCGGCAATGAACTAGACAATTGGTGTTTCGAAGCAGTTCATACTCGAGATGGTGGCTATGCAATGGGTGGGTGGTGTGGCGACGTAATCAATTGGAATATGGACTTTTACCTCGTAAAAACCACACCCGACCCTAATTCTGTCCGCGATCCCGGTTCAACCTTAAACCCTTTAACCTTCAACCTTTACCCCGCCTTCCCCAATCCGTTTAATTCGACCGTGACGATTCCGTTCGGGCTCGATAAATCGGCCCCTACGCGGCTGGCGATTTTCGATCCGTTGGGCAGGAGGGTTGCGGAATTGATTCCTAATGGATACCCCCCCTTTAATTCCCCCCCTGCAAGCATGGGAGGAAAATACTCTGTTATCTGGGATGCGAAGGGGATGCCCGCCGGGCAATACATTGTCAAATTACAAAGCGGACAATCTCAAGCCACCAGTAAAATTTCAGTAATAAAGTGAAACATCTCTTCGTCATATCTATCATCTTGTTATCCATTAGCAAGACATCCACTGCCGAACTGCCCGAACGTGAGTATTGGGTTGCAGGCGGGTTAGGCTCGGCGGCACTCTACCGGGTCGGCTCCGGTTTCTTCAGCCCGTATCAGAAAATGAACGGATTTGCCTTGAATTTGGGCTTTTACGCTGGCTTGGAGCAACAGGTATTTGGTTTGCGTATCGGTAACAACGTATATCCCAACGGCTACCCGGACGTCCCCAAACCCTCACATCCGTTAAGCATTCAAATCGTCCCTACCAAACGGATGGATCGAATTCAAGACCTCGGCCTCCTCTACGGAAGACGTTGGAGCAGTGATCGATACATTGCGACAATAATTGGCGGTCTCGGAATAGCGAAGTCATCGCGAGTCTTGCGGTACGAATACAGCCAGTCTCAAGGGTATGAACCGGTAGTCGAAAGCCTGAATTCAGCCGCGTTGCTGTTTGGCGCAGACATTACGATTGTGCGCAATTTTTACTCATCACCGCAAATCGGAATATTTGTCGATGTCAATCGGGATAGGCCTTACTGGTGCGTCTATCTCGGGCTCGCTGTCGGGACTTTTGCCGACAGGGTAGGCAGATAAGGGTGTTGTTGCAGAGTCCTTTGACGGCACAGTCAAAGACAACCCCCCCTACCCCCCTTCAATAGAAGGTGGGGACTCCAAACATGCTAAAGCTGTGAACTCTGAACTGGATCCCCGCATTGACCGCGCAAGCTTGTCCCGTTCCGGTCGCGGGGATGACGAAACTCCAAACTCGAAACACAAACTGGAAACTATGTCCTTACCTCCCCTCATCCCCCGCAGCGTCCTCTTCGGCAACCCGAAGAACGCCGCGCCCGACCTCGCCCCCGACGGCTCGAAGATCATCTATCGCGCACCGGTCAATGGCGTCATGAACATCCGCATCCGCAACATCGATGGCTCGGATGACAGGCCTCTGACGCACGACACGGGCCGAGGCATCCAGACCGCCTTCTGGGCTCCCAATAGCCGCGACATCCTCTACCTTCAAGACCGCGACGGCGACGAGAACTGGCGTATCTACGCAACCACCGGAGCAGGAGGAGAACCTCGCGTCCTGACCCCGCAAGCAGGCGTCCAAGCACGTTTTATCGGCTTCGACCACGATCACCCAGACGAGGCACTTGTCGCGCTGAATGATCGCATCCCGCAATTGCACGACGTACACCATCTACACCTGCCGACTGGAAAACTGACCCTTGCCGCGCAAAACGACATCAACGCGCAAGGCTGGGTCGCCGACCATAACCTCGTCGTTCGAATTGCCGTTGTTCCGCAACCTGATGGCGGCGGGGCGATGTTGCACCGCCCGGATGCGGCTTCACCGTGGACGGAGATCATGCGCTGGGGGAACGAAGACGACTTCCTCGTCTCGCCGATGCACTTTGAGAACGACAACCGGACGCTTCGTTTGATCAGCAGTATCGGGACAAACTCCGGCGAACTGAGGCTGCTCGACACAGTTACCGGCAAGCAGACTGTCGTTGCTTCCGACCCGATCTATGACGTCTCAGGCATCTTGCAACATCCCCGAACGCGAAAGCTGCAAGCCGTCGCCTTCGAGCGCGAGCGCACCGACTGGAAGGTGCTCGACCCGGCTATTGACCGGCACATGAAGGCTCTCGCCGCGCTTCAACCGGGTGATTTTGGCCCTTCGCGCAGGACTCTTGACGACCGGCTCTGGCTGGTCAATTTCGACTCCGACGACCGCTCGGTCGCTTACTGGCTTTACAACACCGAAACAGGTGAGGGGACGTTCCTCTTCGCCACACGCCCTGAGTTAGAGGGGCTCTCGCTCGCCAATCTCCAGCCGGTCTCGTTCCAGTCCCGCGACGGATTGACTATTCACGGCTATCTGACGTTGCCGCGAGGAGTCGATCCCTTGGGGTTGCCGACCATAATCGACGTTCATGGCGGGCCTTGGCACCGCGATAGCTGGGGGTACAATCCTGAGTCGCAATGGCTTGCCAATCGGGGTTACGCCGTGATGCAGGTGAACTTTCGCGGCTCGACCGGATACGGCAAGGATTTCGTCAACGCCGCCAACAAGGAGTGGGGCGGAAAGATGCAGGACGACATCTCGGACGCGGTCAAATGGCTCGTCAGAAGAGGCATCGCCGATCCACGTCGGGTAGGCATCTACGGCGGTTCCTATGGAGGCTTTGCGGTGCTTTCGGGGATGACCAAAACGCCCGAATTGTACGCCTGTGGAGTCGATATTGTCGGGCCTTCGAACCTGTTCAGTTGGCAGGAGTCGATCCCGCCGTACTGGGAGATGTTCTTGCCGGTACTTCACCACAGGGTAGGCCACCCGGTCACCGACGCCGAAATGTTCCGCGAGCGGTCGCCGCTGTTTCACCTTGACAGGATCGCCGCTCCCTTGCTGATCGCGCAAGGCGCCAATGACCCGCGAGTGCCGCTCGCCGAGAGCCGTCAGATCGTTGCGGCTTTGAAAGAGAAGGGGCTGTCGGTTGAGTATCTTGAGTTTGCCGACGAAGGGCACGGCTTCATCAGGCCTGAGAACAAGCTGAAGTTCTACGGCGCGGCCGAGAAGTTTCTGGCTGAGCATCTGGGTGGAAGGTACGAGGAGTAAGGCTTCTGTCTGGGGTTATTTTAACACAGAGTACACAGAGAGACACAGAGAAAACGGAGAGAAGATGAACGCACGAACAATCTGTCTGGCAATCGGGCTGGTGATCGCGGGGACGGCTTGGGCGCAGCCGGAGGTGGAATGGGAACGGACGTATGGGGGAGAATCTTTTGACGATTGTAATTCCCTCATCAGAACGGCTGATGGGGGCTATGCGATGGCGGGATATACTTTTTCATTTGGCGCGGGCAACTCTGATTTCTGGCTTGTCCGAACTGACCGCAATGGCGACAGTCTCTGGTCGCGCACTTACGGTGGAGTGGATTATGACATCTGCCGTTCCCTCATCCAGACGGCCGATGGAGGATTCGCCATGGCGGGAGGCACCGATTCATTCGGTGCGGGCGACCCAGACTTCTGGCTTGTCAGAACGGACGCGAACGGCGACAGCCTCTGGTCATGCCGCTTCGGCGGAGAACAATTCGATTATTGCAATTTCCTCATCCAGACTACTGATGGCGGGTTCGCGATGGCGGGGTACACCGAATCATTCGGCGTGGGCGGCGGTGATTTCTGGCTTGTCCGAACGGACGGGGATGGCGACAGTCTCTGGTCGCGCACTTTTGGTGGTAGGAATGAGGACGTCTGCTATTCACTCATCCAGACGGCTGACGGGGGATTTGCGATGGCGGGAGAAAGCGACAGTGACTTCTGGCTTGTCCGAACGGACGGGGATGGCGACAGCCTCTGGTCGCGTACCTTTGGAGGAGAAGGCCGTGCCGACCGCTGTTATTCGTTCGTCCAGACGGCGGATGGTGGTTTCGCGATGGCAGGAGAGTCCAACTCCTTCAGCCCGCCCAGCTATGATTTCTGGTTGGTTCGAACGGACGAGAGTGGCGACAGTCTCTGGTCAAGCACTTTCGGTGGCGAGCCCGACGATGGATGCTACTCACTCATTCAGACTACTGATGGTGGGTTTGCTTTGGCAGGATCCACCTACTCCTTCGGCGCAGGAGAAGGTGATCTCTGGATTGTTCGAACCGACGAGGATGGCGACAGCCTATGGTCTGAGACTTTTGGCGGAGTGGGTCGCGATTATTGCACGACTGTTATCGGTGCGTCTGATGGAGGATATGTTCTTGCGGGAACAATTGATTTATATGATTACGCCAACTTCTACCTAGTCAAAACCTCCCCCGACCCTGTTTCTGTCCGCGATTCCCGTTCAACCTTAAACCCTTCATCCTTCAACCTATTCCCCGCCTTCCCCAACCCGTTCAACTCGATGGTCACGATTCCGTTCGGGCTCGATAATTCAGCCCCTACTCGGCTGGCGATCTTTGACCCGATGGGGAGAAGGGTGGCGGATTTGATTCCCGGACACCCCCCCCTCACCCCCCCCGCAAGCGGTGAGGGGAAATACTCCGTTATCTGGGATGCGAGCGGAGTCCCGGCAGGCAATTACATTATTCAATTAAACTCAGGTAACCAACAACTTATGGAAAATTTATCCTTAATCAAATGACTCCCCCGCTCCGTGTTGCCTCGCTACTCGCCTCAGGCACGGAGATCGTCTGCGCATTAGGTTGCGAGGAGTTGCTGGTCGGCAGGTCGCACGAATGCGATTTTCCCGAATCGGTAAAAGATCTCCCCCCACTATCAGAACCCAAATTCGATATCCACCTCGACAGCAGCACCATCGACGCGACCATCAAATCACTGGTCAGCGAAGCCCTCTCGATCTACCGCATCGACGGCGAAAAACTGCGCGAACTAAATCCCAACGTCATCATCACCCAGAACCACTGCAACGTCTGCGCGGTCAGCTTCGACGACCTCTGCGAAGCGCTCGCCGGGTTGGGGCTCGAGAGCGTGGAGATTGTTTCGCTCGAGCCGAACAGCCTGGAGGATGTCTGGAATGATATTCGCAAAATTGCCCTCGCATTAAACGTCGAAGAGCGCGGCGATGAACTCATTCACAAGATGATCGGAATGATGGACAGGGTGCAGAGCCGATTGGGCGAAATGGGAAAATCCGATGAATTTCTTCCGCACCGCGACGCAATTTCTCATCCCAATATCGTCTGCATCGAATGGATCGAGCCGCCTATGGTTGGGGGGAACTGGTCGCCGACGCTGGTGCAATATGCCGGCGGTGTCGATCTGCTCGGCAAGGCGGGCGAGCATTCACCTTTCATCGATTGGGAGACGATTGCCCTTGCCGATCCCGATTTCATTTTGGTAATGCCTTGTGGGTTCGATATCCCAAGGACTCGCCTGGAGATGAAGCCGCTTTTGGCAAAAGAGGTGTGGAAGAATCTCAGAGCCGTTCAAGATGGGCACGTCTATCTGCTTGACGGCAACCAATACTTCAATAGGCCGGGGCCCCGTCTCGTCGAATCGGTCGAGATCATGGCCGAGATTTTCCACCCGACTCTTTTTGACTTTGGGCACGAAGGCAAAGGTTGGGAGAGACTCTATCAGAAAATTTGAGCTGATTAGATGAACAAGACGATCACAAAACCTGCCGGGATTGTGAAGTAAAGAAAGAGTTATGAACGACCATAAACGCCGCCTTGCCGCCGTAATGTTCACCGACATTTACGGCTACTCCGCCAAGATGAGCCGCGATGAAAACGCGGCTCTCAGCCTGTTGAAGGAACACAACCGTCTTCTAACGGGGATCATTGAGAATCACAGTGGTCATGTCCTCAAGACGATGGGGGATGCTTTCTTCGTTGAATTCGACGCCGCTTTCAGCGCAGTGGCTTGCGCGGTTGAGATTCAGAAGAGGCTGAAGGAGTACAATCAAGACAGGCCTCAATATGACCGGGTCGTGATTCGAATCGGCTTGCATCTTGGCGATGTCATCGTCGATGGTGACGATCTTTACGGCGAAGGAGTCAACGTCGCGGCGAGGCTTCAACCGCTCGCTGAACCGGGTGGAATTTGCATGTCGCAGGCGGTCTATCAAGCTGTAAAGAGCCACACCGCGCTGGAAGCAGTTCACCACGGCGAGGTCGAACTGAAGAATATCGTTGAGAAGTATGTCGTCTATAAGATACCTTCGACCGACCCACCTCTTGCTGATGACGCCGCGAGAGGTGTTGAGCGAAGGGTTGCTGCCGATTCTGCAAGGGAAGTCGAGCGGCGGGCCGCACCGGGGGTGTTGAATTTCAAGGTGAAGAGCGTTCAGAAATGGCCGACGGTTGAAGTTAATCAAGGTTTTTACATATTGCGCTGGGCATTTTTTTCTTGGATTGCGATCATAACAATCTTCAGAATCTTTTTGATGATACGAGAATTGCCAGTTATGCAAACTCAAATCAGAAGTGTATTCAAAGTTGAAGACGTTGTAAATCCTGTTTGGTTTGCCTCACATTTGAAATCGAATTTAGACCCCATCAGCCGTTATGTCAGGGAACAACTATCTGACGATGGTCGACTTTTCCTTGAAAATTACTCGACCGGCGAGCCGCTCCCTGAAGGTATGCTTGCTGTATTGTGTGAAGATATTAATAAGGTGATGACTTACACAGTCTTCCCTTTTTCAGATTCTATCGGGAAGAGTGCTGGATTGGGCAAGGAACAGACATCTGAGTTGGTTGGAGTGCAAACTCGCGTTAATCATACTACTTCTCAAGGCTTAAAGCACTCTTTTAATCATGAACTTTTTTGGGCAGTTTATAGTGACGACCTCTCTTGGAGTCGTGATCTCGGCCCCTATAAATATCTTTCCAGTCCCTTTGAAATAGTGCCTCTACTATCATCTTCGTTAATCTTAATCTTTGTTTGGCTGGTGTTCTTTAGTCTTCCCACGACAATAAAAATCACCTTCATAGATGCACGCAACCTTGACCAAGCCATAGATTTTATCACTGGAGAGATGAAGTTCACTCTTGTGAATGCCAAATCGAAACGAATTCAATATCAGCGTTGGGGAATATTCGGAGCGATGTTTCGTAATTTTGGTCGATTGAAGTTAACTCTCGATGGAAACACACTGCTTCTAACAAGTAGCGCTACGGTAATCAGAAAGATAAAAAGATTACTCAAAATGCATTTTGAACCTTTGTAACCTCAACTCCAGACACGCTAAAGCTGTGAACTCTGAACCTTACAACCTTACAACCTTCTAACAAATATGTCCAAAGTCAACTACTTCGAATTACAGGCCGACAACCCCGAACGCTCGATGAAATTCTACGAGCAAGCGTTCGGCTGGAAGTTCAAAAATTCCGGTATGGGCGAGAACTACTGGATGTTCGAGGCTGGCCCGGATGACGAAAAAGGCGTCAACGGCGGCCTCATGTCCCGCCAGTTCCCCGGTCAGGGCAACCTCATCACCATTTTCGTCGATTCGGTCGATGAGTCACTCGAGCGAATCGTCGCGGCTGGAGGCGAGATCATCCACCCGAAGCTCGCCATCCCGACCATCGGTTGGGCGGCTTACTTTAAGGATTCTGAAGGTAACGCTGCGGGAATCTTTCAACCAGACAGTGAAGCAAGGTAACGCCGGCGTCCCGCCGGCATGTTCCGCCCCTGTCCCGGAGGCTTTGAGACCACTCCGGCGAGACGCCGGTGAACCATGCCGCCAAGATGGCGGCGTTACGGAAAAGGATTAATGGACGCTTCCAATAGAAAATTAGCCGCGATCATGTTCACCGATATGGTCGGGTTCTCGCGCAAGATGGGCTCGGACGAGGTGCAAGCCATGACGATGCTCCTTGTCCACGACCGGATTCTCTCCGAGATCATCACTGCTCACAACGGGCGTGTGCTGAAGAAGATGGGCGACGCCTTCTTCGCTGAGTTCGGCTCGGCGGTCTCGGCGGTGCAGTGCGCCGTCGCCATCCAGACTGCCTTGAAGGAGCACAACACCGTCTCCAAACCCGACGAGCAGATTGTCATTCGCATCGGCATCCACTTGGGAGACGTCGTCGTCCAAGGAGACGACCTTTACGGTGAAGGAGTCAATGTCGCGGCACGACTTGAGCCCCTTGCCGAGCCGGGCGGAATCTGCCTGTCCCAAGCAATCTATCAGGCCGTCAAGAGCCAATCCTCCGTCGAAGCCGTCCACGTCGGCGAAGTGGAACTCAAGAACATTCTCGAAAAGTATGTCGTCTATCGGATAGCGCCACTCTATGCCGTCGAAAAGAAGGGCGAAGCCCCCGCTACCCATTCCTCAGCATCCGGTGAGTTGCGGTTCAAGGTGAAGAGTGTGAAACCTCAAGCGACGATCGGGAGGAGCAGATGGTTGTATGCACTCAAATGGGTGGCAATTAGGGAATTATTTTTGATCGCAATTATGGTGACTCTCCTTATACACGGTCACAATACCAAGAAAAATTATTCCAAAAACGATCCATTTTTAATGTTTCATTCCGAAGTTCGTGATCCCATTAGCTTGGTAAATAAATTTCGCGAGCCCTCCGATCCTGTGTCACGGTTTATTCATGCAGGGCTCACTTCGGAGTTGAAACAACAAATTAGTGCTTATGATGGACGGTCAAAGGTACCCAAAGATCTTTTAGAGAAGATAAAGGCTGAAATTGGACACATAGTCGCCAAGTCGCGTCCCTGGAACATTCCAGAGTTCTTCGAAACAGACACTGTATTTGCAAATAAATACAGTTGGACACTCGCCAACCCGTCGCCTTGGTTAGAATACGAAGGATATGATTACAATGCTTGGAAATTCAACCTGAGTTTATTCAGAACTTACTACGAGCACGATCTAAGTTTTGAGAACGATCTCCAAAGGGGATTTAAAATGATCTCTAATACGATCTCTGAAGGTTATGATTCATTTAGTGATTGGATGGAGGCTGGTATTTATGTACTGTTACTTTTTTTCATTGGTTCACCAACCAGCCTCCGCGTCACCTTCACCGACCTCCGCGGTGTCGACCAAGGCGTGACATTCCTCACCTCCGAGATGAACTTCCGCCGCCGCAGACAAGACTCCCGTGGCATTCACTTCCGTCGCTGGGGGTTCCTCGGCTCGATATTTCAGAACCTTGGCGGGATGCGCGTACGTGTTGATGGCAACACGATTCTCCTCACCAGCAGCAACATCGTCATCCAGCGGGCGAAGAAGCTGTTCAAGCAACATCTCGCTGAAAGCTAAATCCAAATTGACACATAGGAGGGTTCCATGTCCCGAGTCGTCCATTTCGAAATACAGGCCGACGACCTACCCAGAATCATGAAGTTTTACGAAGAGGTCCTCGGCTGGAAATTTACCCCTTTCGGTGGCGGGGATGTCGAATATTACCTTGTAACAACAGGTCCCGACAGCGAGCCGGGCATCAACGGTGGTATCATGAAGCGCAACGGCCCAACCAATCTCGTCTATAACTCTTCCGCTGTCGATGATATCGATGCTGCTGTAGAGCGAATCGTCAAGGCTGGAGGTGAGATAGCCCTTCCCAAGATGCCAATCCCCGGCATCGGCTGGGTCGCTTATGGCAAGGACCCTGAGGGGGTCATCTTCGGCGTCCATCAGGAAGACCGGAACGTAAAGTAACCTTCACAACGAGACCTCGATGCTATTTTCCCGGATCTCTTTTGTCGCTGCCGCTGTCCTTCTACTTGCTTCCTGCGCCAAAATCAACGTTAAAGCCACCTCCGACAGTGCGAAGTCAACTGCCGGGATAACCTCTCGTGCTGATTCTATGCTCGTCGATTCGACGCGCCTTTTCATCAGGCGCGGGATGACGACTGAGGCGCGGAATTTTCTTGAGACAAATCGCGCAAGGCATTCCGAAGCAAACTATCTCGCCCTGAAAGCAAGCAGTTTCGAGAAAGATCGCAACTGGGTTGAGGTTATCGCCGCTTTGACGGGCGCGACCCGTTTGCAGCCCGATTCGCTCGGCTGGCAGTCAAGGCTATGGGTGGCGATGACGCAAATAGCCGGGAAAGACACCGCGTGGCTTGCCATGTCGCATCATTTCATCCGCACGGCGGGAGATGAATTCGCCGCTGGTTCCGCCCTTCGTGACTGTTACCTTGCTTATGTCGCCGCGACATTGATCGGTGACTCGACGGCCGAGGCTCGCGCTGATAAGCTTATCCAACTCTATCCCGACTCAAAGGAAGCCAACGACCTGATCGGTTCGAGGTTCTGGGATGGGATGTATCCGATCTGGACGAACGACTCGGCGAAAGTCCCTTACTTCCACAGTTTCATCCAGAAATACTCCGCCTCCGACTGGGCGCAATTCGCCCGCCGCAACCTGATCTGGTCGTACTTTGCGCTGAAAGATACCGCCTCGGCGGTCTCCGCGGCGAGAATTATGGTTCATTTCAGTGACAATGACCCACTCGTTCTTGCGCAAGCAGTCACTGCGCTATTGGACGTCGCAGAAGAAGCCGATACGGTCAGGGCTTGGGCTGAGCGCGCCTATACTCATCGGGATAAGCTTACTCGTCCGAGCTACTACTCCCCGCCGGAATGGGCGCTGATCGAGCAGGCAACGAAGGCGGGATTTCCGTTGACGCTGGCGGGATTGCATCTTCGCGTAGGACAGGCATCTCTGCCTGTCAATGAAGAAGCACTCCAAAAAGCCCGCTACTATGCCGAAGAATCCCACACTCTCGCTGTTTACGACATCGACGACAACAATACGACTGCCCCCCAGCACTTCATGCTTGGCAGGATCGCTCTCGCAGAAGGCGACTCGACCGAAGCCGCCGAGTGGTGGGTCGAGGCTGCAATGGACGGTGACGTCTTTAACCGCTTTGCGGGCAGGGCAGTTGATAGCTTGAAGGCAGTCTTCGGGCTGAAGGATACCGACTCCCCACCGCTTGCGGGGGGGGCAGGGGGGGGTGAAAGTCTTCTTGCCTTCAGCCGCGAAACGGCAAAGTACAAGGGCATCACCTTCGACCGGGCGACAGCGGCTGTTGGTCTTGACAGCGCGAGGGGCGGAAGAGTTGCGTGGGGGGATATGACCGGTAGAGGTTACGGCGACGGCGATGATCTTCTCGCTGGAGGCAACACGTTGTATTTGAACATCCGTGGTCAATTTGTTAACGCGACAGATTCCGTAGATTTTACAGCCGAAGGCTGTCATGGCGGGATTTGGGCTGACTTTGACGGAGATAGTCGTGATGATATTTTCACGTTTTCATCATCAAATGACCCCACAAAAGCCGAGCGGCTTTTTAAGAATTACACCAATGGTTCTGCTGACTTTGACTTGGTTCCCTCTCCCTCCCTCCCCGACTCCTTCTCCACCGAAGCCGTCATCTGGTTCGACGCCAATGGTGACGGGAGGCTCGACCTCTATATCCCCGGCTACGAACGCCCCGCCAAGGGCGCAGACGATCTCGGCAACGCCTGGCCCAGCAGGTTGATGGTGCAGGATAAGGGCGGCGTCTTCCACGACTCAACCGAAGCGTTCGGCCTTACACTCAATGACGGCAAGTGGTTCTGCGCCCGCAGTCCCGTCGCCTGCGACTTCGACCGCGACGGCGATCAAGACCTTTACGTCGGCAATTACCGCCTTCAGGAGAATCAGTTTTTTGTCAATAACTCGATTGTCCACGGTCAGCCCGCCGTGGCTGACCGTACTACTCCGATTACTGCCGACCACGGCGGGTCGGCAGTGGATAAAGGACGCTTCACCAACCTCGCCGCTTTCTACCAAATCGACGGCGACGAAGTCGAGGGCTGGTACGGCCACACCATCGGCTGTGAGTGGGGCGACTTTGACGGTGATGGTGACTTCGACCTGATCGCCTGCAACCTCGCCCACCCCCGCTACATCGGCTTCTCCAACCGGACGATGCTCTACCGCAACGATGCTGTTATACCCCCACCGCTTGCGGGGCGGGCAGGGGGGGGTGTCTTCACCAACGTCCAACACCTGTGGCGTTTGAAATACGAAGAGTGCCATTCCGAACCCGTCTGGGGTGACTTCGACAACGACGGCGACCTCGACCTCTTCATCACCTCTGTCTATCCCAATCGCCGCAGCTTCCTCTTCGAGAACAAGGGCGATCATTTCGAGGACGTCACGTTCCTCTCCGGAGTCCGCATCTTCAACGGCTGGGGCTGTGCGACGAGCGACTACAACAACGACGGCAGGCTCGACCTTGCCGCTTGCGAAGGCGGCAAGGTCGAACTCTACAGCAACTCGACTCAAAACGCCAACAACTGGATCGAGATCGCCCCTGAGCGCACCACTGGCGAACACCTTTCGCAGATCGGCGGCATCGTCGAGATCGAGTCAGGCGGCCGCAAATTCATCCGCCAGTTCGAGGGGGGCAAAGGTGCCGGGAGCCAGAACAGCGGCACGCTTCACTTCGGCATCGGGAAAGGAACGTCTTGCAACATGACCGTTTTCAACCGTGGCAAGAGCATCCGCTTCTCCGACCTTCGCGCCAATCAGAAGTTTGAGGTTGGCAAAGAGAGCGTCGGAGTCGGGGTACATTAAATAGATATGGAGGTCGAGTCTCCAAAATCGCGAGAGTTCACCTAACACATTTCGGAATCGCTCCGTAGATTGTAATTGACATTCATTTGTGCGATATTGAGGGAGCAATCGGAACGAATCCGCGACCTGCCACCTGCTCCCTGATTGCACTTATTGCTTGCCTGACGCAACCAAGAAGCGGCGGCAGCCCTCGCCATAGACAATTACATTGATTCCACCAGAGCTAATGACCAAGTCAGAAACAGATTACTGTATCCTCTCCGCTGCGCCAAGCCTCACCAAAAGCGGCTTGATCAAAGCGCTCGACGACGATTCCCGCTATCGGGTCATCTACGCCGAAACAGCAGCCGAGATCCTCTCCGCTGCTGCCACCGAACCCCTCGATTTGATTCTTGTTGATGATGACCCGGCTCTGGTTTCGCTACCCGATCTCGTAACCAAAGCCAAAGGCAACAACATCGATATCCCGATCCTCGTCTTTCGGGACGGCCTTGGTGGAATGGGTGACGATAAAATCTGGACCATCGGTATCGACGATTGCATTCTGAGGCCGGTCAGAGCCTCCGAACCTATTCACCACGTCACCAGATCGCTCAACACGCGCAAACTTGGTAGAAACGTCGAAGAACTCCGGCGCGAAAACCAGCAATTATATCAACTTGCCACCACCGACAGCCTTACTCGCCTCGTCAACCGTCGCTATTTTATGGAACGGCTCAGCACCGAATTTTCCCGAGCCAAACGATTTAACAGACGGCTTGGCTACCTGATCTGCGATATCGATCATTTCAAGCATGTCAACGACACCTACGGGCATAGCGTCGGTGACCGGGTTCTGAAACAGGTCTCGGCGATCCTCGCTTCTACCGTCAGAAGTATCGACACAGCAGGCAGATACGGTGGCGAAGAATTCGTCCTGCTATTGCCTGAGACTGCCATCGAGGGTGTCTTGTTCGTGGCAGAAAAGATTCGCCGCACGGTTGAAGAGTTCGATTTCACCCCTGAAGATCCAAATGAACCGAACGGTCCCGCGCACATCACGATCAGTCTTGGAGCCGCGACCTATCCCGAAGTGATGGTGGAAACCCCTGAGGAGTTGATCGAGCTTGCCGATCAAGCTCTTTATCGCGCCAAAGAAGCCGGCCGCAATCGCGTCGAATCGGCTCGCAAGGGCTGATGCAGTTAGAGACATTCGATTTAGAAGGACGGGGCTCCGTACCCGTCCGAATTTAATGTGCTGCCTTAAATGAATCCAACCTTACGATGCCCTCTCACTTTAGCTGAAGCTGTCTCTCGTTTGCAAGAGGAGGGATTTCACCCCGGCTCGGCAATTGGCGATCAGGTCCTCCATTCTGCCGCAACGGCGATCACGACCCGCGGCGGGTTGCTTCTTTCCGGCGAGCACCATGTCGGCAAGCGAAGGCTGGCCCGGCTTATCCACCGCCACGGAGCGGGTTGCGACAACCCCCTTGTTTTTATCTCAGCATCCGACCTTAATCCGCGCAAAATTCACCTTCGGCTAAGTTCCGGCGGCACTTTAGTCTTGATCGAGCTCGGCGAAATTGAGCCTGATGTACAAAGTGCATTGAGTGAAGCGTTAAGCGGTGACGCGAGCGGATCGTTATCGCGAATTATCTCGACTACAACAATCGACTTTCAACACTTGATCGACAGCGGACGTTTTGATCGCGGCCTTTTCCAGCAACTTTCTCAAATAGCCATCGAACTACCTGCGCTCAGGCATCGCCTCAGTGATATGGAAATTCTGTCGGACTACTTCATCACCAGGTTTCGCGACTCAAATCGCGCTTTTGTCGGTGAAAGGCTTACCCCTGATGCTTTGGAAAAATTGCGTTCTTATGACTGGCCCGGCAATTTGCGACAGTTACAGACGGTGATTCGTTATGCTCTCGTCACCTGCCCCGATAATTTAATCGGCGCGCAATTCATCGACTTTTCGGATCACCCAATTTAAGCTATCTTCTGCCACTCTAAGCTGGTGACAAAGAGAAAAACAGATTTCGTGTAGCCCGGCCAGCTTTGCTGGGCGGGTCTCAATCTCTTTCTGGAGGGTCGACACACTTGTCCTCCCGTATTCCGCAGGACCGATGGTTCCTTACCTGGCACAATCATGGAGCACTTCTTTTCATGCTACTTCCCGCAATTGTCTTTTCTCTCACCACCTCGCTGACGACCTTCTTCCCGACTCCCGAACGGACTGCTATCTCGCTCGATATCTACAACCGTGATCTGGCAATGGTTCGCGACACCCGCGTCGTCTCGCTAAGTGAAAACACCTCCGGAGTCGAGTTTACCGACGTGACGAAGGGAATCTTCGGCCACACTGCCAACATCAGACCATTGAAAGAAGTTGGCAAAATCAAGCAGTTGGGACTGTCATTTAACTATGACCTCGTCAGTCAGGAGAAGCTCCTCCAGCGCTATCTGATGAATTGGCTCAGTTTCTCCGACGATGATGCCACCTATCAAGGCAGATTGCTTGCGTTCGACGAGAAGCATCTCTTTCTCCAGCCCGACACTCTCGACAACCAAATTCACGTCGTCGAACGAAGTAAGATGACCGAGATGTTCTACCCCGGCTTTCTCGGTGACCTTTACTTTCGCCCGACCCTCAGATGGGAAGTCGAAGCAACGAAAGACTTTGAGAAGATTCCCGTGGAAATTACCTACCTCACGTCTGGTATCACATGGGTTTGCGACTATCACGGCGAAATGATCGGTGACGATTCTTTGGTGCTAAGTGCTAACTTCACCATCTCCAACGACCTCGAGACGACATTTTCCCGCGCACAAGTGACGCTGGTAGTAGGCAAACCTCACCGCTCCTCCGACCCGGAGGGGACGTCCGGTGGTGACGAAATCTCACTTCCCGGCAAAGGCGGAGCCGCCTCCACATCGCTTGCCGCACCTGAAAGATTAGGCGAACTTTACCGATATTACCTGCCCAAGCCCGTTGATCTGGCAGAATTTCAGACGATCCAAGTACCCTTTTTCGCAGATAAACGGATAAAAATTGAGCGTCGTTACTTCTTTCCACATCTCCTTGGCGACCAAACCGTTGCAACCCAGTTGAAATTCGACGTTGGGCAGGCTCGCTTTGGCGAAACGCCTCTTCCCGAAGGCGACATCGGCATCTATCGCCGCAGCAAGGCGGGCGACCTGCTTTTTACCGGGCAGGACTTCATCCCGATCACTCCGGTCGGAGGTTCGGTCGATCTGACCATCGGGCAAGCTTCCGATATCTCTGCCCGAAGGACCAGAATGGCTCAGAATCGCCCGACTCGCGACACCAGCGAAGAGACGTGGCAGATCGAGGTTGTCAACGGCAGGAAAGAGGCGGTGACAGTCTGGGCTGAACAGCGCGTCTTTGGGTTCTACAAGATTGTGAAAGCCGAAGTCGAAGGAAAATCTGTCGAGCCGAAAACCGAAGAGTCTGGCATTTTAATATTCCCGATATCAGCACCAGCCTCCTCCAAATCGACTCTGATACTAACCATTTCGTATGGATTTTGACACCTTCAAGTCATTGCAAAAATATGCAATACGTTTCGCTTTGGTTCTGCTGATGACCATCCCTGGCAGTAGCATTATCGACGCGGCTCCAATCAGAGAAGACCGCATCGGTGATCTCGGCAGGAGAGCCGAAACGACCGTCTGGAAGGGATTCAGAACTATCTGGCAAGCGCGTCTCCATGCCGATATGGCGGACACGACCCACGATTCACTGAAAACCGGGATGATCGGAGTCGAATATACTCCATTGACGACGACGCTTGGTGCTGAAATGGCAAAGGGCCTTTCCACTCGCCCCGGCTGGGCGTCGTGGGTTGTCGCCGAACTTATCCGCCAAGGTATCGGGCCCGGTGACAAAGTGGCGATCTCTATGACAGGCTCATTTCCCGGGTTAAATCTGGCGGTCTTGGCGGCGCTTCAAGAATTGGATGTCGAAGTAAAAGGCATTTCTTCTGTCGGTTCATCGAGCTGGGGGGCAAACGAACCGGGCTTCACGTGGCCAGAAATCGAGAATATTCTTCGTGCAGAAGGCGTCCTGAAGGTTGGCTGTGGCGCGGTCACGTTTGGTGGGACAGGTGATCGAGGTCTTGAGTGGCACGATCCGGAAATGGCGTTGGCGGCGGAGGTTGTCCGGAAGAGCGGACTCCCGTTGATAAAGCCGCGCAACCTACGCGACGCAGTTGACAGGCGGCTTCTCTTCTACGGTAAATTGAAACAGTACAAGGCGTTCATCAACATCGGCGGCAGTTCGGCGAGTCTTGGTGGTGGCGCGAAAATGCGATTTGTGAGGGGTGGCTGGTACGAGGAACCGCTCGGTCTTGAGGGCTCGCCCAACGGGGTGATGGATTCATTTCTAAAAGCGGGAATCCCGTGCCTCAACCTCCTCTACCTGGACGACTTGAATCGCCGCAACGGGATAATCAAACAATGATCTCATTCGAGAACAAATATTGGCTGATTGATCGCATCGTCGTCGGTGACCTGATGGTCAACTGCTACATCGTCGTCTGGAAGGCTACCAGCGAAGCGATCATTGTCGATCCTGGCGACGAGGCACCTCGGATCGTCAGCCACCTGAATGCGTTAAACGCAACTGCAACGGCAATAGTCCTGACACACGGGCACGGTGATCACATCGGCGGAAACTACGCTTTAAAAGAGCAATTAAACTTACCAATTTATATCGGTGAAAAAGATTCTGATATGCTTTCTGACGCATGGCTGAATCTTTCTGCACCCTTCGGAATGGATACAACCTCACCCCCAGCGTCCCACACTCTCTTTGAAGCTGATATTGTCAGGGTGGGGGGAGGAATGTTGACGGTGTGGGAGACACCGGGGCATTCAAAAGGGAGTATTTCGCTCGCCGGAAATGGATTTGCGATAGTAGGAGATCTCATCTTTCAAGGCTCAATTGGCAGAACAGATTTTCCGGGTGGAAGCCTCGAATTACTGCTTCAGATGATTACCGAAAAGATCTATCCATTAGGCGATTCGTGTGTTTTATTACCCGGTCACGGTGAGATGACAACCGTTGGTGAGGAGCGGCGCACGAACCCCTTCCTCCAACCCGGCTTCCGATTCTAAACCTGAAATAATGAAAGAATTAACCGATCAAGGTGAGCTTTGGGACGCCCTTTCCGGCTTCCTGACAATGATCAGCCTTGAGAAAGGCCTTGCTCACAATACTTCCCAATCATATCGTCTCGACCTCGAAGATCTCCTTCGTTTCCTAACCGACGAAAATGTCAGCACTCCCGCTTCCGTAAAAACGACTCATATCACCAAATACATCGGCAGTCTTTACGATCTCGGAATTGCTCCGGCAACAATCTCGCGGCGACTTTCGGCGTTTAGAGGCTATTTCGCTTATTTGCAAAGAGAAGGTGTAATTGTCAAAGACCCTGCCGAACTCGTCGAAAGCCCCAAATCGATCCGGCATTTGCCGGAGGTGCTGTCGATTCAGGAGGTTGAAAGGTTGATTGCTGCTCCAGATCAGGAGACTCCGACAGGAATTCGGGATCGCGCGATGCTGGAACTTGGGTATGGGTGCGGGTTGCGGGTAAGCGAGCTGGTATCGGTGAAAATTGGGGATTTTCTGCTTGAAGGGAAGATCCTGAAAGTGACCGGAAAGGGAGGCAAGCAACGCCTTGTTCCGGTCGGGGAGTTTGCGAGAAACGCCATCGAACAGTATATGCAAAAGGTGAGGCCCGGGCTTATCCGCGAACGCGCCGCGGCGAAGGACGCGCTGTTTCTCTCACTCAGGCTCGGGATGGCAATGACAAGGATGGCTTTCTGGCAACACCTTCAAGGTTATCTGTTGAAGGCGGGGCTGTCGCGCAAGATAACGCCGCATACGCTGAGGCACTCGTTCGCGACGCACTTACTGGAGGGCGGGGCGGGCCTGAGGGACGTACAGGAGTTGCTGGGGCATGTCAGCATCGCGACGACTTCGATTTATACGCACATCGACCGGAGTCACTTGATCGAGGTGGTGCGGAGTTTTCATCCGAGGGGCTAAAGAACGCTAAAATAAGAATAACCATGAGAGCGTTTCAAATCATACTCACATTACCAGAGGATAGGGAGCATTATATTCAAAAATCGATCACTGAGTCACAGAATGCTGGAAAGGCTTATCAGATAGTGGATACAGGCGTGATCGATTTGTGATTCAACAGGAAATCGATCACAGTAAAACTAATTACGAATTACAAATTACGAATTACGAATTACGAATGAAATTGGAGAATGACGAATTAGGAATTGTATGTAATATACGGAAATATTGGGCAAAAAGCAAGTGTTGTTGGGTATAAAATGAAGTAGAAAGTAGAAAGTAGAAAGGGCCGCAGGGTGGGGACACCCTGCGGCAGAGCCTGCGCAATCGTTAGTTTCTGTCAGCCGCGGCGGGCTGACAGTGGGAATGGCTTGTTGGAAAGATTGGGTCTTTGTCGTAAATTGTAGTAGCTTAACCAAAGGAATAACACTCATGCGCCCGACCAAACCTGCCTTGAAGATTGCCGCTCTGACGGCTTGCCTGCTCGCGCTCTTCGCCTGTACCGAAGAGAAAAACTACATCACGAACGTCACCAACCCTGCGCCCGATCAGAGGCCGCCGCTGGTTGAATGGGTTTCGGTTGGTGGACTGACAACCCCCCCTACCCCCCCTTCAATAGAAGGGGGGGATTTCGGACACCCCCCCCTAACCCCCCCCGCAAGCGGTGGTGGAACTGCGTCTGTTGTTTCTGATACTGTTGCCTTGACGATCTCCGCCACCGACGAGTCGGGGATTGACTCGGTCAAACTTTACATCAATGGGTTTGCTCGCTTCAGAGCAACCCTCCCTGCCCCCCCTTCAATAGAAGGAGGGGTTTTTGCGTTCTCGTGGAACACCCTTTCCGATTCAGACGGCGTGTACAGCCTCGAAGCCCGTGCGTGGGACAAGGCTGGAAACGTCGGAGTTTCGCCTGCGTTGCTGCTGAACGTCAGGAATACTACCCCGCCACCACCGCCGGACAGGACGCCGCCACGGATCCGAATACTCTCGCCAGAGCCGGGAAGCATTATCAGGAATGAGTTTGAGCTTGAATTCGTCGTGATAGACAGTAGCCTGTTGGACAGTATTTTGATTTTTGTTGACGGGGAGATAGGCCAGATACTTGCGGCGGGCGACGATTCACTTTATATTGCACATATGAACAGTAGTAGATGGTCAAACGGTCGGCGGATCATCGAGGTGAGGGCTTACGACGCGGCTGGCAACATCGGGATCAGCAACCCGCTCGGACTGACCATCGACAACCACCGCGTGATTTGGGTTCCGGATGACTTCGAGACGATACAGGGGGCGATTAACGCGAGTGTCGATGGAGATACAGTGAGGGTGAGGGCGGGAACCTATGAGGAGGGTGTATGGTTCTTGGGAAAAAACATTTGGCTCGATAGCGAAAGCGGTGCTGAAGCAACTTGGATAAAAGGTATAGGCTGGAATGACGGTGTTAGGGTTGAGTATGACGGAGATTTTGGAGGAACTACAATCAGGGGCTTTCGAGTTACGGGTTCTTACAATGGAATCGTGACAGAAGAAAACGGTAGTCTCTACATTTTTAACTGCATCGTTGACCAAAGTCTACTTCCAATTGATGGAGTCAATGGAATAATAAATTATGGGAGGTATATGTTTGTTGCAAACTGCATAGTTACAAGTGCTGACTGGGGCTTCGTCGAGGGCTACTCCGAAGGTGATTTGGTCAACACAGTATTTGTCCATTGCAACACAGGTTACTTCGCTGATGCCACATTTCGGACACCGCAAGAAAGACATCATAATTTGTTTTGGGACAACAATTTGGATTACGAACATGGTGAATCAGATAACACAGATGTGTTTGACAATCCTCAATTCAATGAAAACAACTTCGGCTTAAAACCCAACTCGCCTGCCATCGACTCAGGCGATCCACAGATTCTTGACCGGGATGGGTCCCGGTCAGACATAGGGCTTTATGGCGGGCCTTATGCATACCCGCCACCAAACCAATAGCCCGTGAATAGACAAGCCCGTCTCAACTACTGAGGCAGGCTTGGTTGGTTTTGGGGTGACAGGTGGAAGTCCGTCGTACTGAGATTGCTTCGTCACTGCGTTCCTCGCAAAGAAGCACCTTTGGTGCGAGAGCGGCTTGAAAAGCCGCTCTCCAAGTGGAAAGGGGGGACTGGAGTCCCCCCTCCAAGCGGATATGGCGACAGACAGGAATGTCTGTCCTCCCCCACCCGAGTTTGGTCTGTTTTGACTTAGGGTGTAGAAGAAGGTATATTACGAAGTAAGAAGTACGAAGTAGGAAGTAGGAAGTAGTTGGAACGCATACGACCACCATACAGGCCTGATGACGACATACCTTTCAAGGCGAAGGGGTGGCGACTCTTGGCACTCCTGTTCGTTGTGACGCTGGGGCTGGGGGTGCTTGTCGGGGTGGTAGGATGGCTTAGGTGGGTGTTTCGGGGGATGGACGAGGTGCTGTTGTTCCTGATCATGATGTTTTTCGTGATTATGGCGCCGCTGGTCTATTCTGTGTGGCACTACCTTAGTAAGAATTAAGAATTACGAATTACGAATTACGAAAATAGGAGAAGTGCATAGTGCATGATGCAAAGTGCAAGGTGTAAAGCAGGAAGTACGAAGTAAGAAGTACGAAGCAGGAAGTACGAAGTAAGAAGTAAGAAGTACGAAGTCAGAAGTAGGAAGTAGGAAGTAAGAGTCAGAAGCGGAACAAAAGGAGTAGATTGGAACAGATAAAGCCGCCATACAGCCCGGATGATGACACACCTTTTGCCGGGGAGAGGTGGGGGTGTTTTTGGCTGATTGCGACTCTGGTCGGGTTGGTGGTGCTTGACAAAGGAATGGTCTGGTTTTTTGAGCTGGACGGACTCTGGAAGATCAGTCTTCAGTATCTATTCTTGCTCCTCGAGTTCTGGGTGGTGGGGGTATACTTCAGGCAGAGATTTCGGCGGTGAAGATAATGAGGATGTGATGGGGTGGGGCGAGATCGAATTTATTGCAAGAAAATGATTTGAGGAAAGAGTGAAAATATTTTTCAAGAAAGACCATCGAATTGGACGGTCTTTTCGTATTACTTTTCATCGCATACCAGCCTGAATTTGCCGCCATTGCCTGACATCCGTGCTGTCCATAGGGATTTCTTCATTTTCATCCCCAAAAATATTTTGCAAGATATTCAGAGAATATTGCATTACTGAAAAAAAGACCCTATATTTGTCATCTTAGTGGGACTTTGTCTCTGTGCATCCGTTTTTGGTGTCAGATTGCAGTCCAGTACGGTCAAAGCGAATTCACTTCAACGCAGCGGAGCTTTCATGAAACGAGTTGCTGGAATATTTTTCGGGCTTCTCACCTTATCTACCACGCTTCTTGCCGATTTTGGGCAACCATACGCTTATCGTTGGGAGCGGACTTACAGGCCTCTTGAGGGTACGGGGAAGGTCTTTAACGACTTATTCCTGACGAGCGAGAGTGGGCTTGCCTTTTGTGGTACGATAAATATAGATCGTAACACGAATAATGGCTGGCTGTTGGTGACCGACGAAGCGAACAATTTCGAGCTGAATTGTGTGTTTCAGTCGGGAGATAACCTTGCGCGTCGCCGTTCGGTGGAACTTTTCACAGTGATTCAGACGGATGATGGGGGGTTCGTTACTGGTGGAAAAACCGAAGCGAGCCAATCTGTGTTCGACGTGATGAAGGTCGATGCGAGGGGAGATCTCGAGTGGCGGAGCGGTTATGCGACACAAGCGGCGGTTGGCCCGTGCTGTTACGGAGTTATAGAGTTGAAGGAAGGAGATTTGATCGCCTGCGGGCAGGGTCTTCAAGGTATGGCGATGGCAGTACGAATTAACCCTGCTGGCGGAGTTGTCTGGCAGAAGTATTACCCCGGTGCGACAGCGACGGCTGTTAAGGAGATAGAGAACGGCCTTGCTTTTATTATTCAGGGACAATCAGACAACCAGAATACGTTGATGACGACCACTTATGGCGGCGTGATTGTGGCTTCCAAAAGGAGTGGCCCTGGTGCTCCGACCGGATTGGTACGCACACGTGAGCAAGGATTTGCTATTTCTGGTTACGGAGTGCCGAATGGGCTCGTAGGTGGGCTTGGAGCTTCGTTCAATTCTCGCTTCAATCAGAATTGGCGGGTAAATCCCAATCTTTTCCGTGGTGCAGGGTTTGCTGCGCAAAAGTATTTTGGTATTGCGTCTAATTTTGATGGTTATCTTCTTGTAGGCAATTTGGCCGATCCCCAATGGGGTTCGGTTGCCAGCGAGCTATTTGTTGATAATGGTGGGAATCCGATTTGGGGACGTGTCGCGGGGCCTGAATTGCAAGGTGGGCAGAAGAATATCCTGCGGTCGGTAATCACTGCTCGTGATGGATCATTCATCGCCTGTGGTGGGGCTGCAGCGACCTGTTTTGCAGTAGCTTATGTACCGATATCGCACACACCTTTCTTCGTTGAGCTTGTTCCCGAGGATTCTCTGGTCGATGTGTTGGTTGGGGACACGTTAACATTTTTAGCCCGCGCGGAAGACCCTGACGGTGATGATATTATCTACACCTGGAGACTTGGCGAGGAAGAAGTATCTCAAGATTCAACATTTTTCCATCGATTCGAAGATGAAGGTGTTGAACGTCTGGTTTGCGTGGCAACAGATGGAGAATTCTCGGACTCAACTGAATGGCATATAAGAACAAGCAACATTTACGTCAGCGATCACGCACCAGAAATATTTAATTTCCGGACAAGACGTGGGAATCAATTGGATTTCTCAATAGCCGGAAGGGGCAGGCTTCAGGTTCCGATGGAATATAGTTGGGTAGTCGTGACTCCGATGGAGATTATGCCGGAAGAGATTTCCAATGACTCGGCTATCAGTTATACTTTTGACAATGTAGGGATATACTTCCTGGATGGTATAGTGTCTCAAGAGGAGTTCCATGACGAAGTCACTTGGGGAATTCAAGTTGAGTCGGCGTTGTCGCGTTGGTACCCTTATAATCGGAATCTTATGGTGAGACAAGATACGTCAGTTGTCTTCGGGGTGGTTCCAGGTGACTCGACGGAGCTTAACTGGAATATTCGCTGGATTTATAATGGTCAGCGAATCGGAGGAAGGCGCGAGGAGACGATAAGGTTTGACTCGGTGGGGGTCTATGAGCTGATGATGACAATCCATCAGTACGATATGCTCGATACTATTAAGTGGAACATCAATGTACTTGAACGGCTGGAAGTGGGCGAACATGCATTTTCGCCGGGGGAATTCGGTTATTCTTTAAGCCCCAATCCATTCAACGAAGTGTCGCAGATACGGCTAAACTTACCGCAGGCTGAAGAGGTTAATGTTTCACTGTATGATTCCTTCGGCAGGTTTGTAAAGCAGATCGAAAAGAGCCGGATGAGTTCTGGACAGCACCGCGTTTCGTTCGACGCGGCAGGACTTTCGGCGGGCGTTTACATTGTCAAGCTGGACGCGGGCAGTCATCACGCGATGATGAAGGCTGTGCTGATGAGGTAGCCTTCCCGTTGCAGTATTGAAATTATGGAAGCCTCCGACGAAAAGCGGAGGCTTCTCTCGTTCAAGATATGAATGTGGTTGTAATGCGCACACACTCTTGCTTGACTCGCGGCAGACAACGCAATATATTCCAAATTCCATTAATAATAATAGAACAATGCAAAACACTCCAGAGATTCCGATCCGCGTCAGGTTTGCGCCAAGCCCTACCGGTGATCTTCACGTAGGCGGCGTCAGGACGGCGCTGTTCAACTACCTATATGCCCGTCACAACGGCGGGAAATTCCTGCTACGGATCGAAGACACCGACCGTGAGCGTTCGACGCTGCCAGCTATTCAGGTGATCCTCGACGGGCTGAAGTGGATGGGGATCGAGCCGGACGAAGAGGTCGTCTATCAGTCGCACCGAATCGAGCGGCACAAGGAGGCGGCACTGGAGATCGTTCGGTCAGGGCTGGGGTACCCATGCTTTTGCAACCCGGATGAACTGACTGCGAAAAGGGAAGCGGCTCGGGCGGCTGGCAAGCAGTTCAAGTACGACCGGACATGCCTACGGCTTTATGCAAGTGAGATCGAAGCTAAAAAGGCGGCTGGTATCCCTTGGGCGGTCAGGGTGCGGGTTCCCGACGAGGATCTGCGGTTTCAGGACGGCGTCCATGGCGAGGTGAAGATCCAGGGGAGCGATCTTGAGGATTTTGTGCTGCTTCGTGGTGACGGAACGCCGACCTATATGCTGGCGGTAGTGGTCGATGACATCGACATGGGGGTGACGTATGTGATCCGGGGCGATGACCATTTGCTTAACACGCCGAAGCAGATATTGATCTACAAGGCTTTGAAGAGCCCGGTACCGGAGTTTGCTCATTTACCGCTGATCCTCGGGACGGACAAGAAGAAGCTCTCGAAGCGCGTCGGGACGACATCGATCATGGCGTTCAAGGAGATGGGATATCTGCCGGAGACGATGACAAATTTCCTTGGGCTGTTGGGCTGGTCGCCGGGGGATGACCGGAACGTGATCAGCTTGGCAGAGATGACTGAGCTGTTCAGCATCGACGGGATCAACCCATCAGGCGCCGTGTTCGACGAGCAGAAGCTGAGGTGGTTGAACGGGCAGTATCTGTCGTTGAAAAGTTGGGCGGATGTGCGCGAGGCGGTGATGGGGCTTATGGACAAGGTGCTTTTGGAGGGTGGGCTTCAGGCTGCTCCGACGGACGACTATCTCCCCATTGCGTGGGACTTGATAAAAAGCCGGATAACGCTGCTCAGTGACCTCTTTGGTAGTGCCGCGTATATGTTCAAGGATCCAGCCAAATACGACGAGAAAGGGGCAAAGAAACACTTTGGCGTATCAGCTGAGGGGACAGACAGGAATGTCTGTCGTACTGTTGCGGATCGCCTGACGACGCTCGCCGCCGATTTTGGTGGGTTGGAGACCTTCAAGCACGACGCGCTGGAGGAGATTGTCCGCAAGAGGGCTGAGGAGTGGGGAGTTTCGGGAGGTGCGTTGATTCACCCATTACGGCTTTCGGTTTCGGGGACGACAGTTGGGCCGGGGCTGTTTGAGCTGTTGGAGGTGCTGGGGCGGGAGACGGTGGTGAGAAGGATCAGGACGGCGATGAGGTGGGTGCAAGCAGGAAACTAATTCTCGCTAATACGAGAGATAGGCAAGATTAAATAGAGACATCAAATCAAGTTACCGAATTTTGAAATAGCAAACATTCCTGCATCAAAGATTCTTGATTACCTTTTATCAGATTTTCATGAGGAAGGTTGGGGCAAAGCGAAATTCTTCAAATTGATTGGGTTTTCTGTTGAGCGATGGGAGGATTTAGCAATTGCCTTAAAGACCCATGCAGCAGAAAATCCAGTAGTCAAAATCGAAGAACGAGAGTTTGGGACTCGTTACGTAATTGAAGGTCCGCTGAAGTCGCCTTCCGAGCGACGAATACAAATACGCACTGTCTGGTTTGTAGCTAAGGACGCGACATTTCCGCGTCTTACGACAGCCTATCCTATTAAAGGAAAAGAAAATGATTAAAGAGCATGACCGGGTCGTCATCACCAGTGATATTCCAACACTTCATCTTATGCGCGGTGACGTTGGTACTGTCGTTATGGTGCATCGCGGCGGAGAGGGATATGAGGTTGAGTTCATCACTCTGCAAGGCGATACCATTGGCGTCGAAACACTTCGTGCGTCGCAGGTGCGGGCTATCAAGAGAAACGAGATTGCTCAGGCAAGGGCGATAAGAGCGGTGCAATGAAAGTCATTTACGATCCCGAAGTTGACATACTCAGGATTCTCTTCACAGATAAGAAAATCGAGGAGAGCGACTAGGAGAAGCCGGGAATAATCCTTGACTTTGACGAAGATGGCGGCATCGTGGGGATGGAGATACTTGATGCGTCAAAGCGGATGGACAATCCACGTGCGGTCGAGTTGGCGTTGGCGCGATGAGTTAGAGTTATAAGTTCCGTTGGCGCTTTTGGTTATATAGGCAGTTTTGCACTCATTCGAAAGTGGAAACGCCATACTCAACAAAACTTTAGGAGAAAAAAGCTTGAACAACAGAATATTTGTGATACTTTTCTCAATTGCCCTGTTGTCCGGGTGCTCGGACGATACCACCAGTCCGACATCGGCTGGTTCGTACGGGCTTCGAGCGGTCGGATCATTCAGGACTCCCGGTAGCGCACGAGACATTTGCCTTATCGATGACACGATTTATGTAGCTGACAACGAGTTCGGCGTAACGATCTGGCATTTAGAAGCGAACGGCAGAGCAACGCCTCTCGATACGATACCGACATTCTATCCTACCCAGAAAGTAGCGGTAGCCCGCCAGAGTGGCTTGGTATTCGCATTGGCGAGTACAAACAATTTTGGTGGCATATATGGTTTTGACCGAAACTTAGATCAATATGCAATCTGGATTGGCTCTAAAGGAATCGAAGATTTTCTGTTAGAAGATATCAGCCCCGATTCACTGCTTCTGGTTCATTGTGAAACTGACAACGATGGTATTCAAGCACACCTCTACTATTATGACCATGAATCTTCATTCTGGGCTGAAGATATTCGTGGGTCATATTTTGCGAGGTCACGTGCATTTCATGGAATTGCGAAATCAGGAACTTACCTATATGCTGCGCAAGGTGAATGGGGGCTGATGATTCTCCAAATTGGCAGTGGAGTGAGACCTGAGATCTCGATTACAGAAGTAACATCGCTCGACCTTATGGGTAACACGCTTGACGTCGTGGTCGATTCTGCCGCAAATTACGCCTATATTGCCTGTCAGTACGCGGGATTGGCAATCGTCGATATTGGCGATCCAACTTCCCCGGTGCTAAAGTCTCAATATCCTATCGAAGGCGTCGATGACGCTTTCAAAGTTGCGCTTGATGGGAAGACGGTCTATATTCTCGATCGTGAAAACGGGTTGTTTGTCATCGATGTAACCGATCCCCTCTACCCGGTCCTTACGGGAAAATATCTGTCCCCGAGGCCGAGCAGCGTTACGGTACGCGCAAGTGATCACTCGGTTTTTCTCACGGATGAGCATCGGGGAGTAATCATGTTGCGGTAATGAGGTGTAGTCAATGCCACCGGGACGGTGGCGATACGTGCCGGCGAGACACCGGCGTTACCATTTAACAAGGAATCAATGAAAACTTATCAATATCTTTTGCTCACGCTGGTGCTGACCTCTGCGGCAGTAGCGGAGACGACCAACACCTGGTTCCGCATCGACGGCGACCAGCAGGGCCACATCCTCTGGGTTGGCGGCCAGAACGGTCAATGGGTGCATGACTTCATCTTTTATCCGGCGCCGGGCTGGATCGAGGCAGACCTTGGACGACTGATTAACATCGCACCGGGGAACGACCTCCAGCCGATGATTGGGCTTAACCACGACCCGATTGTCGGAAGGCTGAACTGGATCGTGCCACAACTGTTCTGGTTTTCTAATAACGGCAAGCACTCCAGCGAATTCTGGGCACTTTACTATATGAGGGCGACCAAGTCACTGACGGACTCCCATTGGATTCTTTTCCAAGAACGATACGAGATCAATTCGCTAATCCGAATTGGACCTCAGTTCGAATGGTTCCATAACTACACTCAAAACAAGAGAGCCGGCACATATCTTGGGCTGGGGATGAAGATCGCCTATGGGCCGAAGATGAGCGTCGATCTCTCGGTCAGTCGTGATCTTGATAACGATCGGGGCGTTGCCCGGCTGACGTTCTTGAGCTATTTCTAAACGCTGCACCTAAATTATGGGCGTGTCGATGGTTCGGCACGCCCAAACTCAAATCCGCACAAACTGTTCACTCCAGAACACATATTACCCCCTAGCAGAACTTCCCTTAAATCTTAAGTAATCAACATCCTTCGAAATTGGCACCCACTTTGCAATATCTCTGTCAAACCACAACAGAAATAACAAAGGTTCACAATGTCACCGAAATTATCAAAAGTACTCTTTTGGGTGCCGCGAATTATTGGCATCCTCTTCATCCCGTTCATTATGATGTTCTCGCTCGAAGTTTTCGACGAAGCCAAGAATAGCCGTGAACTAATCGTCGGGCTTTTAATTCACAATACTCCCGCGTTGATATTGGGTATTGTCCTCTGGACGGCGTGGAAATGGGAGTGGATAGGCTCGGTCGTTTTTGGCTCGCTCGCGGTCGGCTATATCTGGTTGGCTTGGGGAAAGTTTGACTGGACGGTTTATGCACTGATCTCAGGGCCTCTCTTTCTGATGAGTATCCTGTTTCTGATCGAATGGATATGGCGCAAAAAATTCAGAGGGACAGGCGCGAAAATAGACGGGCAGCCAATTTCCAAATCGGAGACTCAACCCCCAACGAGGGAGGTGTTGTCTTTGCTGTTGGTCGGGATTATCGCACTATCGACATCTGGCTGTGCGACGTTTCGCTCGGAGCTTGGCGGCCGCTATGAAGGTGAGGAGAAGAGGAATACGTCCAAGCCGGTGTCGGTCTGCTTTGTGTTCAGCCATGTGCACCAAATGGTGGGACTCGATGCTATACCAAAGCTGCAACAACGCCACCAGAGGGTTCAAGGCTTCGACGATATCTTCCTCGACGCTCAGCGTGAGTTAAGCAACCTTGGCACCTATGCGACCTACACGGAGGAGTCATCCGATGTAAACGACCCTGAACGACGTGCGCGGAAAGATTCGTTGATAACCGTGAACGACTACACGCTGAAAATTCGGATTGAGTCGAAGAAAAAGTTCTCGAACTACTTTCTCGGAACGATGGCATCGGTAGTAACGGCAACACTCGCCCCGATTCCCTACTATCAGTATTACGGTGTGTCGGCTGATCTTTATGACCATGAGAGACGGTTGGTGGCGAGCTACAGAAGGGATGCGAGACTTGCCAAGTGGGTTGAGGCGTTGCTGATTGTAGCCTATCCGTTCCACCCGGAAGAGCGAAAGAAAGAGGAGGTCTATATGGACTTCCTGCACGACATTTTCAAGCAAATCGAGAGTGAAGGAGTGTTGAAGTAATTATTGTTGACGCATCTGGCCAGAAGACCTATTGATATCTCAATTGAAGGTTTGCCGTCTCCTATTTTGCCATCTGACCTCGAATTAGCCATTTGATTGTGCTGAATCGTGATGGCAGAGTGTATATTATGGATCGTCTTTAATGGGTCATGTTGATTGTTCAGCGGACTGAAGATGTTTTGTATTTCCTTCGGGGAATTGAAGAGATACCGACTAGCGTCGGTGTTATGAGTTACCGTGATGGCCCTGTCAAACGAGGGCGTCTGACAGCAGTATTAAAATAAAATAACACAAATAATTAAATAAAAACGAGATAGATCCAATGAGCTTTACCTACAAACCTTCCAACCGGAAGCGCCGCAACAAGCACGGCTTTCGCGAAAGAATGGCAGATCGCCACGGGCGCGATGTGCTTGCACGTCGCCGCGCAAAGGGCCGCCACAAGTTGACCGTCAGTGATGAGTTGCGACGTCACGGTTAGCAGACCGAAGGCTGGTCACATTATCGGGCGAAGCCTCTTCAGTTCGATCTACCGCAAAGGTGGTCGGGCGGAGTCGCCTCGCCTGAAAGTTTTTTTTTGCCCGGCCTTGAAAATCGATTCGGCATCACTACTCCCCGTTCCGCTGGTATTGCTGTCAAGCGGAACCGCTTCAAGCGGTTGTTGCGCGAGGCTTACCGGTTGAACAGCGATAGAATTTCAGTAGCCGGGTCGCTTTTGGTACTTTTGAAGCGAACCGACGACGAAACCGGCATCGGCGACGAAATGTTTGACCTTGCCGGACGCGCACTAAAAAGTCATCTGAAGCGCTCACGTGGGGTAGAGGCATGAGTCGCCTCTTGATTTTGTTGATTTCAGGCTACCAACGGTTCATCAGTCCTCTTCTCCCCCCCACCTGCAGATATTACCCGTCATGTTCAGAGTATGCAAAGATCGCATTGGAACGTCACGGCGCATTTCGAGGAGGCGGGATGGCAGTCTGGCGCATCGTCCGGTGCGCTCCTTGGAGCAAGGGAGGAATCGACGAAGTGCCACCCGCGCAGTGTCGCGTACATGAACACAATACCATCCGGTGAATAGCAAGCCCTGTGGAGCGAACTGACTTGCTCGCTCCAATTCTTATCTTGAACGACTTCCAAACCCCAAATTATAGTTGCGACTTTAGCCCCAATGGATAAACGTACCGTCATCGCCTTTGTTCTGATCGGCCTGATTCTCTTCTTTTACGGCGATTTCATCAAATGGCTCTATCCTCCTCCAACGACGATTCCTTCCGACAGCCTTAGCCATGTTGTTGATAATCAGAGCCTGACGCGGGAGGGTTTCGAATCGACAGGTCTCTCCACCGGTCGTAATGTTATCCCGGGGCTAACGGCAGCGGACGTCGATGCGGCGGCGATTCTGGACTCGATGGAGGCGTATGCGAGCACCATTGTTCCGGCTCCGACGCGGTTGATAACCATCGACACGGAGCGCTATCGTGCGGTTATCTCGACGGACGGTGCGCAGTTCAAGTCGTTGCAACTGAAGCCCTATAAGCGATACATGCCTGAGCGCGTGGAGCTTATCCCGGATGCTCCTGGCGCGAGACCTGCATTCAGATTTTGGACAAAAGACGGTCAGGTCGAGACGACAGACCTCGATTTTACCGTCGAAGGTGATGAAGGTACTGAAGATTACTCCCTGGAATTTCGGGGATCGACCACCGAGTCCCTAAGACTTATCGCTTCGTTAGGCAATGGACGGGCGTTACGGGTGACTTATACATTCACGGGCGACAAATTCCAGATGCTCTGCAATGCCGAGGGGATCGGGATGTCCGATGTCTGGGTGAGGGACTATGCTGAAGCGATCTGGCGGGGTGGCTTAAGCTACACGGAACTCGATTCGGCACAGGATCAGGCATTCTCGATGGCATACACGCTATACGCGGGGGATGTGCTTGAGGAACAGAAGATCGAGAGCAAGGCTGAAATGAACGGGCCTTCCGAGGGAAAAGTTCGTTGGACGGCACTTCGGACGAAGTATTTTATGGTGGCGATGCTTCCTGAAACGGCTGATGCAGTCGGCGGCTGGATGGAGAGCAGACCTGATTCGACTTATCGTGGGGACTTCCCCCCGAATAGACTCGGCATCGGGATGCGATTGCCAGTAGTGAACGGCAGTCTGGCGACTCCGGTGCGGATATTTGCCGGACCTATTGATGATGAACTGGTTGCCGAGGTCGATCCGACGCTGAAGAAGACGATGAATTTCGGCTGGGCGATTATCGCGCCGTTCTCAAAGGCGACGCTGTGGGGCCTTAAAGCGATGTACAAGATTATCCCGAACTACGGCGTCTGCATCATTATCTTCTCGATCCTTATCAAGCTTATCATTTGGCCTCTTACCCATAAACAGTACTCATCGATGGCCGGTATGCAACGCGTACAGCCGCAGTTGACTGTGTTGCGCGAAAAGTATAAGGGTGACCCGGCACGCCTGAACAAAGAGATGATGAAGCTCTATAAGGACGAAAAAATTAACCCGATGGGGGGCTGTCTGCCGATGTTGTTGCAGATACCGCTCCTCTGGGCGCTCTTTACGGTGTTTCGTTCGACTATTGAGTTCAGGTTGGCACCATTTGCGTTTTGGATTCACGATCTTTCGTTGCCTGACTATGTCTTCACTCTGCCTTTCGCCATCCCGATCTACGGTGCTCAGTTTGCGATTCTGCCGGTTTTGATGGCCGTATCGACCTTCTACCAGACAAAGTTGACGATGACTGATCCGAACCAGAAGGCGATGCTTTACATGATGCCGGTAATGATGTTGCTATTCTTCAATGGCTTCCCTTCAGGCTTAAACCTGTACTACACGTTGCTCAACGTTTGGACCTATGTTCAGCAAAAGATAACCCCGCTGCCCAAAGCTACGCCGCAATCGACGTAGGCGTGTGATGACCTTCGCTCAATGACCGGATACCGTGAAGGTGACACGATCTGCGCCGAAGCAACACCACGTGGGCGCGGCGGAATTTCGGTGGTGCGGATTTCGGGGCCGGACGCTTCACGCCTGATTGCAGAGATTTTCGACAAACCACTTCCAGAGTCAGGTAGGTTTAAGTTTGGAAGGATCATAATTTCTGATCCTGAACCAAGGCCGCTTGACGATGTGGTGGTTTCTTTTTTTGGCAATCCTCACTCCTACACTGGCGAAGATGTCATTGAAATATCGACGCATGGTAGCCCGGTCATTGTCGCAGAATTGTTGGAAGTACTTTACAGGGGTGGTGCTAGGTCAGCTTTGCCGGGTGAGTTCACTTTTCGCGCTTATCTGAATGGCCAGATAGACCTCACACAGGCTGAGGCTGTAAGCGATTTGATCGATGCTTCGAGCCGGGAGGCTGTGCAGGTGGCGTTGAAGCAGTTAGGCGGCGGCATTGGGAGGGCGTGCGAGGAGATTGCGATGTTGGTGGAAAGGTTGTTGATATACGCAGAATTGGAATTAGACTTCGTGGAAGAGGATGTGGAATTGAGTAGTAGAGATGAAAAATTGCAGCTTGTGAGTGAAGCTATTGAGAAATCAGAAGCGATGCTGTCCGGTTACCAGAAGTCGAGGAGGTTGCGAGAGGGAATTAAAGTGGTGTTGACAGGTCCACCTAATGTCGGTAAGAGCAGTATTTATAATATGCTTCTGGGAGAAGCAAGGGCAATTGTTCATAAGTCCCCCGGAACAACTCGAGATGTTTTGAGTGCAAAAATAGTGATTGGTAGTTTTGTATATGAATTTTACGACACTGCAGGACTTCGGGAGACCCCTGAAGAGATAGAGGATGAAGGAATTTCGAGAGCTTTGAGGGCAGTTGAGGAGGCAGACATTGTCGTTGAGGTTGAGTCTGTCGATCTGCCGGGCTTTTCAGGCAAAAACTATCAGATGCCGGTTGTCAAGGTTACGAATAAATGCGATATGGGCAAACCTACATCGACAGATAGTATATCTATTTCAGCGAAGACAGGGCTGGGAATCGATAAACTTAAGGAAAGGTTGTTGCTGATCGCTTCTGATGATGTTAAATTGACGGACGGGACGATCAATCGTGAGCGTCACTACACGGCACTGAATAGTGGATTGATGGCACTGAATCGTGGGAGGGAAGGGTTGAGGAATGGCGTGCCTGGCGATATGATAGCTGAGGAATGGCGCGAGGCGCTATCTGCATTTGACGAAATATCTGGAAAGAAAAGACTTGATGAAATATTAAACACTATTTTTGGAAAATTTTGCATCGGGAAGTAATTTCGCAATTGTTCCACGTGGAACAATTCTTTGTGGACGTTTAAATAATTCTATGATTGGAGGTTCGTGTGGTGGTCTCAACAAATCAGGAACTTTTGCAGATTTTGGCAGAGCATCCCCTCTTTCATGACATGGGGGAAACAGACCGGGTTGAGCTTGCAGCGATGATGGCAGAGCGTCACTATGAAGCGGGTGCGGAAATATTTCGTGAAGGCGATCCGGGCGGCGAGCTGTTGTTGATCGGGGGTGGTTCGATTGAAGTGCAAAAGCAGCGTTCTCACGGGTCAGGGAGAGTTGTCATTGCACGATTTGAGCGAGGCGGTGTGATTGGTGAAATGTCCCTTGTCGATAATATGTCGCGTTCGGCAACGGTTATGGCTGTTCTGCCAACTCGTGTCTGGATATTGACTCAGGAGACATTTGACGAGGTTTTGGCATCCAAGCCTACCCTGGCAATCCAGGTCTTGAAGGGGTTGGCAACATTGTTGAGTCAACGGTTAAGAAACACATCGGGCTGGTTTGCAGACGTATTCTAAAATACCACATGGACGACGCAGAGAATGTTTGGTGCGACTATGAGTAGCAAACATCGGGACGCAGATGTGATTGTCGTCGGAGGAGGCCATGCCGGATGTGAGGCCGCTACCGCTTCCGCTCGAGCTGGCGCCAGAACACTGCTAATCACCGGGGATGTTGCCGCACTCGGTAGAATGTCGTGCAATCCAGCAATTGGTGGCATTGCCAAGGGGCATCTGGTCCGCGAGATCGACGCACTTGGTGGGGTGATGGGGATTGTGACTGATAAGACCGCAATACAGTATCGGGTGTTGAATAGGTCGAAAGGTACGGCAGTCTGGTCACCGAGGGCACAGTGCGACAGGTATCTCTACTCTACTGAGATGCGGATATTAATGGAAAGCTATCCCGGGATCGAGCTTTTAGGCGGGATGGTCAAGGCTGTCGAAGAGGCTGATGGCAAGATCATCGGTGTAGTGCTTGAGGATGGAAGTAAATTGAGAGCGGGGGCGGTAATCCTGACTTGTGGGACGTTCCTCAATGGGCTGATGCATTGCGGTGACAGCAAGGAAAAGGGTGGCAGGGTTGGTGAACTGCCTGTTGTAGGCTTGACGCGAAGTCTGGTCGATCTTGGCTTCATTGCAGGCAGACTGAAGACGGGAACTCCACCAAGGTTGAATGGCAAAACGATTGACTACAGCCGCACTGTGCGTCAGGATGGTGACACCGAGCCGATCTTCTTTCATTGGGAGTCGAAGTCGCCGCCATTGCAGCAACTTCCCTGTTGGATTACCCATACGAATGAAGCTGTTCACGAAGCGCTGAAGTCCGGGCTTGACCGGTCACCGCTTTACAATGGAAGCATTGAAGGGCGAGGCCCGCGCTACTGCCCATCAATTGAGGACAAAATCGTCCGCTTTGCAGATAAAGAAGCGCACACGATTTTCCTCGAGCCGGAAGGATTGACAACGGATGACGTCTATCCAAACGGCTTTTCGACAAGTTTGCCCGCAGATGTCCAGCTAAAGGCGATCCGGCACATTCCGGGTCTCGAAAACGTCGAGTTGACACGTCCCGGCTATGCTGTTGAGTATGATTTCTTCCCGCCGCATCAGTTATTTCCGACGCTTGAAACAAAGCTCGTCAAAGGACTCTTTTTCGCCGGACAAATTAACGGGACGTCGGGATACGAGGAAGCCGCGGCGCAAGGCTTGATGGCGGGGGTAAATGCCGCCCAGGTTGCGCTTGAAACTGGCAACAGCTTTACGTTAGGCCGCGAGGAAGCCTATATCGGTGTGCTGATCGATGATTTGATCACACGAGGCACTGATGAACCCTACCGGATGTTCACATCGCGCGCTGAGTATCGCCTTCATTTGAGGCTCGATAACGCAGGAGCCCGATTAACCGGGAAAGCCGAACAGTTCGGCCTCATCAAGGAAAGCCAGCTTGATTTTCTGGAGACATTTGAAGAGCGTTTAGTTGATTTTATCGGTTATCTTGCGATAGAGAAGGGCTCAATCGGCGACGGGCAAGTCGTCCCACTGATCGATCTGTTACGTCGCCCGGAAGTCTCGTTGATCGATTTGCTGAAAGGTCGGGAGTCGGCGGCTAAGTTACTGGAACAAGTCGATGAGTCGGGGCCAGAACTGTTGCGAAGAGTTGAAGCAGAAGTGAAGTACGAGGGCTACCTGCGTCGTCAGGAGAGTCGTGTTCAGGACATGAAGCGCAATCGAGCCCGTACCATACCGCAAGCATTCGACTTCGAGACGGTTCGGGGCATCTCAAACGAGGGGCTTGAAAAGCTGCGAATGATCAAGCCGTCCGATATCGGCCAAGCCGGGAATATTCCGGGGGTGACTCAATCCGACCTTGCCGTTCTATTAATCCACCTGAAAAAGCATGGCGTTTGAACCGTTAACGATGTCTAAACAACTTCTTAACAATCCGGTTGACAAAATGTTGATAAGTAAGGCCTGTAGGTTTTAAGTTATTGTGTTATTAGATATATGCAGAGATGACTATACATATGAATGATGTTGATAACCTGCTCGGATCCTATCGGCGGATTCTCCTAAGTGCCAATAAAAAGCTTAACTTGGTGTCGCGTTCAAGTGTTGATAAACTGCTCCCATCACTTATCCAAGAGTCGTTGATTCCGCTTTCGTGGCGTGGGTGTAGTGTGGCGTCGCCATTGCTGGATGTAGGCACAGGCGGAGGGCTGCCGGGGATACCACTAAAGATCAGCCGCCCCGAACTCTCTGTAGTGCTTCTTGACTCCAATCGCAAGAAAGTGCTGTTTCTGAAGAGCGCAATCCGCGAACTTTCACTTACTAACACGGAAGCGATCTGGATGCGTTGTGAAGAATTTGCCGATCTTCAGGAAAATCAGTGCATGTTTGCGACTGTGACAGCACGGGGGGTGGGTGACTTCGACTTACTGATAAAATCCGCGGCAAAGCTACTGAAGCCAATGGGGGAGCTGATAGTCTGGCTTAGCGATGTCCCGTTGAAGAGGGACGACCTTTGGCAGTATTTCGAGGAACCGAAGCGATTGGAGGCGGGGGAAGGGCTCATCCTACTGAATTTTAGGCGGAATGAACTACCGGTAAATTAAAAGGCGACCAAATGGTCGCCTTTTATGTTTTTGTGGTGAAGCACAGATGTAAAGCTCACCTGACCAGTAACACTCGGCGGCTTGTTGTAACGCCAGCTACGGTGAGCTTCACGAAATAATAACCGCTTCCCCAACCGGAAGCGTTAAGCGACAGCAAATTGTCGCCAGGTCCAACCTGTTGATTACCTTGAATCAATTCACGACCTGAAATATCGAAAACAGAGTAGGTTAACTCGCCGATATTGTTCACTGTGAAGGGCAGGGTGACTGTGCCGTTAAAAGGGTTGGGGTAGGGATTGCCAAAGCTGAATTCAAATGGCGCAGAGCCTGGCTCGGCGACGGAATGTTCGACTGCAAACCAGTCAAGAATGGAGGCTAACATTGCGTCTCGTTGGTCGGTTTCGCCATGTCCGCCGATTGCTTCGATACCGAAGCTGAAGAACAGTGTCTTTGCGCCGGAATCTCTATGCTCCATCCTGATGCCGGCAGCCGGTTGATTGGGCAGGCGCGTCCAGTGAAAACATTCAATTCCGTCGCCAACAGCTTCGATAGTAGCAGGGCGACGTTGGTTGTTTGCGCCTTGTGAACCAAGCATCAGGAGCTGCAAACCGCGTCCGATTGGATCTCCTTCGACCCCCTCAACCCAGTGTTGGGTAACCGAGTCTGCGAGGACAGTTGCACCGAAATTGTCTTCGAGGAATCGTGTTCCACGCATTTCTTTGGCTATTGATTGTCCCGTCAAGGCGAAATTTCCGCCCTCATCGATGAAGTCGGAAATGCGTGATCGATTGATGTTCGACAGGAAACCTTCGCGAGCATCGCCAGTGAACCAGATAATGCTTGGAAATTGTCCCAGTAAATCGTCAAGGGAGATTGTCGGCGTAGCTACAGAGAACTCGCTATAAATAACGCCAATCTCGTCGAGAGAATTTCGGTACCAGATGCTGCGGTCGTCACCTTCGCCAGCGTCACGAACCAGCAGGAGTGACGGATGGCCCAATGCTATGCGGATCGTGTCAATAGTAATGATTGCGAAATCATCAGCCGAGACGGTCAGATAAAGGGTGGCAAAGCTTAGCGGAGCGTCATCTGCAATGGCGAATCGAATCAGCGATTCAGCGTCGGTAGTATCTCCAACATAAAGACTTCCGAGGTTGACTTCGTTGTTTAATATCTGAACTGACTGGTGATCGCAAGTGAGTCTAATTGTTACGTTCTCAGCCGGTGGCGGGTAGAGCGATCCGTCGCGCCAGACTCCAAGGGCAATTTCAACAGTCTCGCCAGGTTCCCAGATATTGTCGCGGTCACCGGGTCTTTGGTCAACGAAATCTGTATGGGTGAAATCGATCTTGGGGAAAATTCCCGGTCCGATGCCATGCCTGCCAAATTGTTCGTAGAGAGCCAGTCCGTGTGGCGTCCCGTTAGTGATGTCACCGTCGTTATCATCGGTTATCAACACGTCGGTGAAATAGGAGAGGAACGTGTTGCCAAGCTCGTAACGCGCGGAGTGAAAAAGTGGGTTGGCGATGCCGTTGCCAAGTACGGCTCGACTGTGCCACATGGCGGCGGAAACCATCCTGCTGTCGTAGTGGACTTCGCCGAACCAGTCGCGGGGATAGACCAGGTCATTGTCAAGGTTACGCATGGCACCCGCGCCGCCTGGCGCTGATTCACCCATGTACGGCTCGTCCGAAATTGAACAGGGAAAATAGTCCGACCAAGCTTCGTTTAGAGCGCCCGACTCGCCCTCGTAGGGAAGGATATTCCAAGGATAGATGCTGCCAGTAACGCCGTGACCGAATTCATGGTGGATGACATCACCCTTTAGCGCAAGATTGCCGAGATTTTGGCCATTGCCGAAAAACATCCCTTGACCATTCCAAAAGGCGTTGTCGTAATTATCACCGTATTCGCAGGTAGCCGGTATGACGCGATCCATGCCTCTGAAATTGGCGTCGAGGTCTTTCCAGAAGGCGTGAATCATGTTGGTGTGATAGTAGAGCATCCGTTCGTCGTCGCGGGAGTTGTCGCGCGTCCATTCAATGGCGACAGGCTCGATGCGATTGAGTTGGCGACTGAATGAGGCGTCGGCACCGTCTTCATATTCGACATCTACCCAGCGGCCGCGAAGCTCACTGCGGATCTGGAACGGGCCTGCGCCTGGGTTGACGTTGTAGTTAAAGGTACCATCGAGACCGGAGAAAATCTGTTGACCGCCGTTTAACGTAACGATTTCCTCGGGGAAAACTCCCACTACAGGCCTGTCGGCCGGTCGGAACGGGCGGTAACTTCCGCGAGTGACGCCGGGGAGATTGTCATAAACGACACGATTTTCTGCGGACAGAACTTCACCGGAACCGGCATCAACGAAAAGCACGGGCTGTATAGCGGGGTTGTCATGAGAAAGAACAATTTGGCATGCGGCACGTAGAGTTAACTTGTCATTGGATGCAATTGGATACCATACGTATGAGGATGAGGTTAGGGTCGTTCCAACGTATTCCAGTGAGGCAATAACTTCGTTTGCGAGTTCATCGGCTGAAAATTTGAAATCCCCGACAATAGTAGATCCGTAGCCCCTGCCTTTTATCGAAACCAATTCGCCGTGTTTATTTAAGGTCACTGCGGCGAAAGCGCCATAAACTTCAACTGAGTTTTCAAAAAAATTGACGAGAACGGTGGTCGTTCCGCGGCCATGCAATATCTGCGCAACTTTACTCTCGGCGTATGCAAATCCGAACTGTGAGGCAAGATTCTTGACAACAGTTAGGCCGGACTCTTTCAAGAACTCTTCGTCCTGCCTTGAGCTTTGTAGGCTGACCGGTTTACCGACGACCATTCCCATCAAACCGGAAGAAGAATAGCCGTAGGCTTGCCACAACTCATCCGCACCAGGGATAGGAATAGAGCCCTTCATCTCAAGTCTTCCCAACAACTTTTCCTGGTCAAACGGGGTGATGTTGCTATGTGGACCTGGCTGTACGGCAAAAATCTGATTCTGTAAAGACATTATTGTCAGCGCTATTGCTACAGTCAGTGTGCGAATGTTGAGTATTACTCTCAAGAAAAATTCCGAGATAAGTTAGTTAAGCAAACTGCGAAGTGCGGCAGGGTCAGCCACCGGAGCTTCACAGACAAAATTACGACAGAAATAGGCGGCCGGTTTGCCACCCACCATTTCGCGGCCACGAAGTAGCGGCAAGCCGGGGGAATCTTGCTGTCCACAAGCCACCACCAGCGTCGGATGATAACCGCTATTGATAATACTGAGCAAATTTCGCACCAAAGGGTCTTTATTATCCCCGACAATCGCAACCTGACTCGATGGCGTGGCAAGCGATTCCGCGACAACGTAAAGCCGAAGGTGAGCCGCCGGGTTACGCTTCATAGTCAAGCCGAATGCCGCGACTATATCGCTGGCGAGCTGGCGGAAATCATCACGGTCAAGCAATTGGTACAGAGCGACAAGCGAGGCCGCAATCAAAGCGTTGCCAGAGGGCGTCGCGCCGTCATGCCCGTGTTTGGTGCGGGTGATCAAGTCGGTTTTACCTGCAGGGGCAAGGAAAAAGCCACCACTACCAGCATCGAGAAATAACTTTTTAAGCTGGAGGACAACCTTTTCGGCTTCGGCGAGATGGCCTGGGTCGAAGTCTGCCTGGTAGAGTTCGATCAATGCCGCGAGGTAATAGGCGTGGTCGTCAAGCAACCCCTCCGCACCACTCTTACCATCGCGAAAGGAGTGCATCAGCCTCCCTTCCCGCCACATTTTGCCTCGGATGAAGGACGCAGCCTCTTGAGCGGCACTAAGATAGCGTTCATCATCAGTTGCGCGATATCCCCGTGCAAGAGCAGTAATCATCAGGCTATTCCAGTCGGTCAGGACCTTGTCGTCCTTGGCGGGGCGGATGCGCTTGTTCCGCTCAGTGAGGAGCTTCTGGCGCATCACTTCCAGCCGAAGACCAAGCTCCGCCTCGTCGAGTTTGTAGCGAAGCGCAGCTTCCTTGAATGGCATTGCTACATGGAGAATCGAATCGCCGTGCTCGAAGTTGCCGTGATCGCCTACATCGTAAACGGCGCAGAAAAGATCTGCGTCATCATCCCCAAGAATTTCCGCTATTTGGGCAGGCTTCCAGACGTAGTATTTCCCCTCAACCCCCTCTGAATCAGCGTCAAGCGCCGAGTGAAATCCACCAGCCTCGTCGCGCATCTCGGTCAGCGCCCAATCGAGGGTATGTCGCGCCGTAGTCAGATATTCCGGTTTGCCCGTCGCTTGATAACATTCGATCAGATTGACCGTCAACAGCGCATTATCATAAAGCATTTTCTCGAAGTGCGGCACAAGCCAGTCTGCGTCCGTTGAGTAGCGCGCGAAGCCCCCCGCAAGCTGATCGAAGATCCCCCCCGCCGACATCCGCTGGAGGGTACGCTCAACCATTTCAAGATATTCGTTTCCTCGTTTATCCACCTCCGCTTGAGGAAGAGCTTCTCTTTCCCCCCCGGCTTGCGGAGGGGGTGAGGGGGGGGTGTTCCTCCTCCAAACCCTCAGCAAAAGCTCCATCTGCGCCGTCGGAGGAAACTTCGGCGCTTCACCAAACCCTCCGCGGAACGGGTCGAACCCCCCGGCTACAAGCCTTGCCGCATGATCGACATCAGCGATAGTCGCGGCAACGTCGCTCCCCGATTCAAGGGCAGCATTTTTCTGCAACGCTTCGGTTAAGTGTTCAGCAGACTTGGCGACATCAGCAGGGCGATTGCGCCAGGCGTCATCGATCATCTCCAAGAGTCTCATAAACCCCGGTCTGCCGTGGCGGTCTTCAGGCGGGAAATATGTCCCGCCGTAGAACGGCTTCAGGTCGGGCGCGAGGAAGACCGTCAGCGGCCAGCCGCCTGATCCGGCGATCATCTGCACGGCGGTCATGTAGATGTCATCAACGTCGGGGCGTTCTTCGCGATCAACTTTGATCGAGACGAAGTGCTCGGCAAGGAATGCGGCGATGGCAGGGTCTTCGAACGACTCGCGTTCCATCACGTGGCACCAGTGGCAGGCGGAGTAGCCGATGGATAGGAAGATCGGCTTGTTTTCGGCGCGGGCTTTGGCGAACGCTTCATCACCCCACGGGAACCAGTCAACCGGGTTGTGGGCATGCTGAAGAAGGTACGGCGAGGTCGTCTGCGCGAGGCGATTTGTGCTTATATGGGACAAACAGGTCTTTCTGTTGAATTTTACAACCATAATATACGAAATTATTTGGCAAAAAGCAACAGAAAAACGAGAAAAGAAAACGAGGCGCGAGAATTTTGTCGCAGGGTGTCCCCACCCTGGGGTAGAAGCTCACTTCACCAACCTCACCCACTGTTCTTGAACGACGCCTTCTCCAGCCTCGAAGCGCACGAGGTAGCTTCCGGCGGGAACTCCCGCGGCGTTCCAGACAATCTTATGATAGCCGGGAGGATAGGCGTCCCTGCCTTTCACCAAATCCTCCACCAACCGTCCATCGACGCCATAAACAGCCAGCCGCATAGGGGCCGATTTATTGAGCCCAAAGGTAATCGTTGTGCTGGAGTTGAACGGATTTGGGTAAAGTGAAAGTAGGCGGGTAGTGGTGGGGAGAGTTGCTCCCATCTCTTGCACTCCAAGAGTCTGAACAACAATATGGACAATCTTTTCCGGGGTTTCAGGGTCGTTGGAGAAGAAGGTGAGGTCGAATTCTGATGGGAGTGAATCGGTCTCGACGAATTCGGCAACAAGGATAATATCCTGATCGGCACCTGCCGCGATGACGCCTACTGGAGGTTCAATGATGGTAAGTCGGACATTGTCTTGCATTCCAGTCAGTTCGCCACGCCAACGAAGAGCAGATTCACCATCATTCGAGATATTGACCACAAGTTCCCCAAGCTCTCGCCAGCCAAGTTCGCACGCGATCTCTTCGGGATCGATGGTAATTATTGGAGGTGGTAAAGTGCTTGCGTGGATCGGAAAGTTCAATCCGTCTTCTCCATCTGGATCGTTAGAGACAAGAGTCAGAAATTCATTAAACTCACCTTCTTCCTCAGTTCTAAAGACAAGCTCTACCTCTTGCCAATAGCCCGGCGCAAGGATAACTCCGTCTCTGAAGTCAATTGAGAAGAACTGGCTTCTTGTTGTTATTTCGAATATCTCTAAATCGTCTGTTCCCTTATTTCTGACAATGAACTGGAAAGAATAAGGCTCTTCAACGTTGATGTCATCAAATCTCATATTGAAGTCTATGATGTTCGGAAATCCGGTGGTATCGGACCATTCGACGACAAGATCAGGGGTGCCGATGATAAAGAAAGAGACTGGTAAATCATATTCTGGTGTTGCTGGATCGTTTGATTCTATATGGATGGTTGCGGAATAGTCGCCGCCAATGAGCCCGTCATCATCAAAAATTACATTGGCTTCCTGATTTTGCTCAGGTTGGACTACGCCTGATTTAGGTTCAATGGTGAGCCAGTAAAATTCTCTGATTCCATCGTCATAAATTCGGACATCATCTTCCAAGAATCCACCCACCCACAAATTGTGACCATCATGACCGATTGAAGTCTCCGGTGGTTCGTCGCCACCTTGAAAAACGACGAAATTCTGAACTTCCTCAACACATTGCCATGTACCTGTATCGACGTATATCTCATGAACGCCTCCGGAATGAGGCGAGATCATCCAGAGGTTTCCTTCGAAATGCTTATAAACCCATTCGATACCGAACGAAACATCGTTATCATGAAATTCCAGATGATTTTCGATAACTCCAATCTCGCGGCCAACACTACCATCTCCGCTCAGTCTGAAGACATGGATAAGGGTGTCGTCTGCGCTCATTAAAAAGAGCCGGTCTCTCTGATCATCTGCCGCAATTCCGACGATAGGAAAAGCCATCTCCACGGCTCCGATATTTTGACCGGCAGAATTGTATCGGTTTAACACATTCGAGTTATAGGGTGGAAGATAAAGTAAGCCATTCGCCCAAGCGCCATCGATGCATTCCCCAGCACCAATTCGTCGTGCCTCAGAAAAGTTTTGATATTCATTGTCGAAAGTGTATGCTATTGCAGTTGCATCGGTGGTGTAAGTAACCCAAATCCACTCATTGACTGGATCCCAGGCAGCGGCAGTGACGTGTTGATTGACGTCTTTGTTAAAGTTGGCAAGCAAAGCCCCGGCATTCTCGCCAAGAGGTGCTCGTTCGTTGGGTTCACCAGTTATCTCAACGGTCGCCCGCCAATTAAGATCTTCATCACCTCGATTGAATATGGTGAACTGATTATCTTCAAAGACAACTTCAATCACAGGCCAGCAAAATGATGCTTCAGACAGGCATAGCATTGTACCGATTACAACCAAAACGAAGAATCTCTTAATATTCACGCTAACTCCTGCTTTATTCACTTCACCAGCCTCACCCACTGCTCTTGCACGACACCTTCCCCCGCTTCAAGCCGCACAAGGTAGCTTCCCGCCGGAATACCCCCGGCGTTCCAGACGAGGTTATGGTAACCGGGCGCGTAGGACGGGGTTCCCAGCCCGTCTATCAAATCTTTTACCAACCGTCCATCGACCCCATAGACCGCAAGCCGCGTAGGGGCCGATTTATCGAGCCCAAACTGTATCGAAATCGTTGAGTTGAACGGATTTGGGTAAAGCGAGACGAGTCTGGTCGTGGTCGGAAGGGTTGCCTGTGCATCAACTACATCAAGTGTCTGAATGACAATATGGACAACCTTTTCAGGGGTTTCGGGGTCGTTGGAGAAGAAGGTGAGGTCAAATTCCGATGGGAGTGAATCGGTCTCGATGAATCTTGCGATCAGGATAACCTCCGCACCCATTCCTGCTGCAATGACGCCATGTCTGAATGGTTCAATGTTAAGTCTTACATTGTCTTGAGCGCCTGCCAGTTCGCTATACCAACGGAGGTCGGATTCACCGTCATTCGAAACATAGACCACTAATACCAAAGCCTCGCGCCAGGCAAGCTCGCATTCGATCTCATCGGAATCAACCACAATTATTGGGGGGAGAATAGCCTGAGCGCGAATGGAGATTTCGATAACTTCTTCATCGGGATCGTTAGTGACAAAAGTCAGAGTGCCTTCATACAATCCTGCTTCGTCGGTAAGAAAGGTTAGTTGACATTGAAAGGCTCTGCCAGGAACAATTATCATTCCGCCATTTGGTTCAAAGAAGAAATATTCATTATCTGTGAAAACCTCCATAATCTCAAGGTCATCAATACCTTCATTGGTAATCATAACTTCGATTTCCCTTTCAAAACCGACGAAGACATCGTTGTCAAATGCCTGATTGAAGTCGATCATATCGGGGAATCCGGCTTGCTCAGGCCACTCGATCCGAATGCCTCCCTCTACAATTATTTCTGCGAATACATGAACTGCCAGGGAGGGATCAGCCGGGTCGTTTGACAGGATGTTGATATCGGCTTGATATATTCCACCTATCAATCCGGTAGGATCAAAGAAGAGTGTGACGACGGATTCTCCGTTTGGCTCTATTTCGCCCTCGATAGGCTCGAAGCTTAGCCAGAAACGCTCCATAACTCCATCATCGTAAATTCGAATGTGGTCTTCTGAGAAGCCGCCAACCCATAAATAGTGACCATCGTGGCCGATAGTAGTCTCACGCGGTTCCTCATCGCCCGGAAATACGGTAAAGGGTTCCTGAACTTCTCCTGTGCATTGCCAGATTTCGGTATCGACCGCGATCTGGTGAACCTGTCCGTTGTCCGGTGAGACCATCCAGAGTTGGCCATCGGGATGCTTGGAAACCCATTCGAAGCCGAAAGTCTCAGAATTATTATGGTATTGAAGGTGGTTTTCAATAACGCCGATCTCGTCACCGATTCCGCCATTCATCTCAAGCGGGAATACATGTATTGCCTGTTCTGCTGCGTCCATAAGGAAGAGCCAGCCATCTTCGACGTCTGCGGCGATGCCAACGACCCGGAAAGGCATTTGAATCGCGCCGATGTTCTGACCTTCGGCGTTAAATCTATCCAATCTGTTTTGGAATAGTGCTGGAAGGTAGAGCAATCCGTTTGCCCACGCGCCATCGAAATAGGCTCCGGCATCAATTCTCATAACCTCTTCGAAGTTCTCATATTGGTCATCATGTCGGTAGCCGACAATCAAACGGCGGTCGGGATTGGTGATCCACATAATCTCATTATCCCGGTCCCAAGCGCACGGAGAGCATTGCTCTCCGTCGGCGTTAATTCCACGAAATTGAGCGAGTAAGTCTCCCGGATCGTCGCGGAGGGGAGGCAGGCGGCGAGGTTCCTGTAGAATCTCGATGGTTCCGAGCCATTCGAGGTTGCTATTGCCGTTATTCGATATTGTGAATTGGCGCTGTTCGATCTGCCAAGGATTGTCGAACTCAAAATCGCGGGGGGCTATTTCGATGTCCGGTTGTGAGACGGCTAATTCAGGCAGGCAGATCACTGCAATGGTGAGTAATAATGGGAAGAGTTGCCAGCGTTTCATGGGGATCTCATGAGAGTGGATGTATCGTATACGATAACAATATAGAGGCTAAATTGCGGAGATGCAAGGGCTGTTTTTTTGGGGAGTAAGACAGAAATGCCGCAGGGTGTCCCCACCCTGCTGCATTTCCACACGTTCAATCACAAATCGATCACAGAGTATCTTAAAGCCACGCAACACAATACGCCGTTCTGTGACTCAGTGATCGATTTTTGACTTATTCGCTAAATGTTAAACCTGACGTTGATCACATCCCCATCCTGAATGATGTAGTCCCTCCCCTCAACCCGCAGCTTCCCCTCTTCCTTCAGTTTAGCGTGGCTGCCGTTCGCCGCGACAAGCTCCTTCCAGCCGTAAATCTCGGCGCGGATGAAGCCTCGCGCAATGTCGTCGTGGATTGCTCCGGCGGCGACGACGGCGTTAGAGTCTTTGCGGATCGCCCAGGCGGTCGTGTCTTTGTCGCCCGTTGTGAAGAAAGTTATCAACCCCAACAGGTCGAACGTGGCGCGGACGATGCGCTCCAGGGCGGACTCTTTGAAGCCAAGCTCATCCATGAAAAGGGCTCGCTCGTCTTCGTCAAGGCGGGCGATTTCGCCCTCAATACTGGCGGCGCAAGCTACCCAGCCGACGTGCCTGCCGAGGTCGCCTGCGTTGGCTTTGAGGTCGGCAAGCTTGGCTTCGGCTTCCTGAGTTCCTTCCTCGCCGACGTTGAGCACGATCAGCAGAGGTTTCAGGCTGAGGAATGAGAAGCCGCGCAACAGCTTCTCTTCTTCGGGAGTGAAGTCGAGGTCGCGGAGGTGTTTTTCGGCTTGCAAAGCGGTCTGACAGCGCTCAAGTAACTCAGCCTCTTTTTTCAACAACGGGTCGTGTTGCTTGGAAAGACGATGGAGGCGCTTCTCGACGGTTGAGAGGTCGTTGAAGATGAACTCGAGCGAAGCGTCGATGAGGTCTGCGACGGGGTCAACCTTACCGCGGGGGTGGGGAATCTCAGCTGCCGCAAAGTCGCGGATGACCAGCATCAGCATCGCGACGCCACGAAGCTCGGCAAGGTAGGCAGGCGGGTATGGCTCACGCTTGTCGGGGGTGACCGCAACACCGGGGACATCGACGTACTCGACGGTCGCCGGGACGAGCTTGCGCGAGTTGGAGACCTTGGCGAGGGCTTCGATTCGGGAGTCAGGGAGCTTTGATACTCCACGAAGGATCTCGCGTCTGCCATAAGCGCCTTCGGGGCTGACGTAGCCGGTCAGAAGGCTGAAGAGAGTTGATTTGCCGGACTGGGGTGGTCCGACGATGCCGCATTCCATAGTTGGGTCTAAAGTTTAAGGTTATTGGGTCTTCCGCCGTCAGACGCCCTCGTCTGACGGAATAACTGCGCTTGGTGCTGGCAGACGATGGCGTCTGCCAGCGGATGCCTGAAACAAACAGGGGAAGACCTTAAGATAGGCCTTCCCCTGAAGATTCCAAATTCATTCCGGTTATTTGGTCTTACTCCGAAATTCCTTGCCCGGCGAGAACTTGGGAACCTTTTTGGCGGGGATTTTAATTTTAGCACCCGTCGAAGGATTACGACCGGGACGTGCCTTCCGTTTCATCGATGTGAAACTGCCAAAACCGACAAGAGAGACTTTCCCGCCCTTGCCGATCTCCTTCATTACTTCGTCCATGAACGCGTTGAGCATCGCCTCGCAGGCACGTTGGGTAGTGCCGGTGCTTGACGAGATTGCTTTGACCAATACTGCTTTGTTCAAATCGACCCCCTGTTTATGAGTTAACGACGGAAACGACATTAAAATATAAAGTGCTTGAGCCTTCCTGTCAAGGGTTTATGTCGTTTTTACAGACAATAAACAGCCCATTTTGGCAGTTTTTACAAAATAGTTGCCGGAATCTGCGGTCAGTCCGCCAATTCCTTGTCAGCGGCGGCGATTTGAGTGTTCCGTTGATCGAGTTTCAAGAGCGATTCCTTACCGAACGAGATGACACGCTGGGGAGTGGAGAATACGATGCCTTCGCTGGCGTAGCGAGCGTGGAGCTTCTTGATAAATAGATGGCGGACAAGGAATTGGTCACCGAAACCACGCACCCGAAGCGCAACAGAGAACTGGACGGAGCTTTCTGCGAGGGTCTGGTAACGGATTGAGGGTTCGTACTCAACGACAGCGCCTTCGACTTCTGCTTGAATTTCGCGAGCAACGGCAAGTGTGATGGTTTCAACCTTCTCGAGGTCGCTTTCGTAGGAGACGCTGACCGGAACCGAGAGGAACATTTCTTCTTCAGGCATGCTGAAATTGGTAGCGATTGCCGAGGCGAGTTTGCTGTTGGGGATGACGATCAGGTTGTTGGCGAGGGCTCTCATGGTTGTGTTGCGCCAGTTGATGTCGCTGACGTAGCCCTCCGCGCCCGATTCCAGTTTCACGTAATCGCCGACCTTGAGCTGTTTCGAGAGGATGATGTGGATGCCGGCGAAGAGGTTGGAGAGGGTGTCCTGCAAGGCCAACGCTACCGCCAAACCACCGACGCCGAGAGCCGTCAGGATTGGCGCGATGGCGACGCCCATCTGATTCAGGGTGACCGATAGACCGATGCCCCAGACGCCGATCTTGGCGAGAACGCGGAATATCGAGGTGGAGGCTCCGAAGGCTGTGCCTGCCGACAGTCCGATCAGCCCGCCGATGATGTTGGCTATCGTCCAGGTGACCGAGACGATGAGGATGACCGACGAGGCTTTCTGGAGGCCGAAGATAATCTTGTGGGGGAGCGGCATGAACGGGATCGCGGCGAGAACTCCGCCGAGGAGGCCCCATAGCGGCATTTTCCGGGCGAGTTCGATGATGATCATCTCGTCGCCTTCCCACGCGGTCCTTGCGGCGAGCTTGTGGACGTAGCGACGCAGGACAAAAGCGGCAACGAG